>NZ_NUVD01000076.1 GCF_002564555.1 Bacillus cereus
GTTCCGCGCGGCAGCCACCGTCCGTGTCGATGCGGCGGGTACCGGAAGTCTGCACGGATATGTGGTTCCCGAATGTGGAACCACGCTCGATTCGGTACTGGTGCGCAAGGAGATTGCGCGGCTGCTCCCCGAGCACATGGTGCCGCAGAGCATCACGGTGCTCGAAGCACTCCCGCTCACCCTCAACGGCAAGGTGGACCGAAAGGCATTGCCCGACACCGCGCCGGATCGTGTG
>NZ_NUVD01000077.1 GCF_002564555.1 Bacillus cereus
CGTCGCTCCCGCGCCGATGCCGGCTGCGGGTAGCGCGACACAGTGCGGTCCCAGCGTTGCTCCTGCTCCCAGGGTGACGGTATCCATGGACATGATCCGATCATGGAAGAGGTGAGTTTGCACGACGCACCCCCGTTCCTCCGTTGCTCCGTCGCCCAAAGTCACAAGATCTGCCTCGGGTAGCCAGTACGACTCACACCAAACGCCCTTGCCGATCTTTGCC
>NZ_NUVD01000078.1 GCF_002564555.1 Bacillus cereus
GCCCAACGGCGAGAGCGTATCCGGATCGAACTCGACGCCGTAATTCAGTGAGATCGGAGGCTCCACCGGAAATATCTCCGCGCCGGACGCGACCGATCTCTCGGCCAGCGAACGCTCCATGAATGCCATACCCAAACCCGCAAAGACGAACGCGCCGACGGTCTCCCGCTGCGACAACTCCGTCGACATCCGAGTCCGGGCCCCGGAGGCCTGCAGGGACGACTCGATGGCAAG
>NZ_NUVD01000079.1 GCF_002564555.1 Bacillus cereus
GTTCAGCTCGACAGTCACCCGGGATGCGTCGATCGTCGCCCCGGCGGCAAGTCGCGCGCTGCTCGGCTGCTCCGGCGAGGACAGGCTGACGAACTTCGCACCGAAGGCCGTGTTCGACGTGATCGCCACATCCACGTTGGACGGAATCGACTCGAGCGCTTCGGGATCGATCGACAACGACAGTTGCGCGGTAGCGTCGTCAGTCGGCGTGATGGACTCCA
>NZ_NUVD01000080.1 GCF_002564555.1 Bacillus cereus
GTACCAGGACGGCTCTGCCATCAAGGCACACGGAACGTCCGAGCATTTCCAGGCTGCAGGAAAGGCGATGGCGCCGTTCCTCGCCGGCGCCCCGCAGATCGAGTACTTCGACGCTCTCTGAGCGAATGGTCAGGGCTCTCTGAGCGCATGTACACGGCTCTGTGAGCGTATGAACAGGTGAGCCCCGGCGAAATATCGCCGGGGCTCACCTGTTTTTTCAGTTCTGCTTCTGGGCGAGGAGTTCGGTGCGGTCGATCGATCGCTTGAGGATCTTCCCCGTCGAACCCTTCGGGAGGGCATCGATGAACTGGACCACCCGCGGAATCTTGTAGGCGGACAGACGTTC
>NZ_NUVD01000001.1 GCF_002564555.1 Bacillus cereus
TCGCTCATTTGCGACTTCCTTATGTTAACATCTTCGTTTTTCGATGTCAACTAGGTTTTTCAATTTCTTTTTTGCCGTTTTCTGCGTTTCCGCATCAGCGACGGTTATTAATTTATCATATACTAACTATTAACGTCAACACTTTTTAATAAAAATTTCTTTTTCTTACATAACGAATACATTCTTCTGCATTAGCAACTCTCCGAAACAAACAAAAAATGATTTTATATCTTTCTTCCATCGCTTTTTTTACAACGTCATGAATACGCTCATCTTCAAAATCAAATAAAAGTTCCTCTAACTCTCTCTTCAATATGTATTCCATTTCTTTTCTTTCTTCTTTCGTCAACATAAGTCCAAGCAAATCATCACCTCAATATTCCCTTACAGAGCAATAAACGTTCCGCTCATTTTCAGTTTTCAAAAACAAATCACCAAAATCCTATCATTCATTATATCCACTACTTACGATGTTAATCCCTTGTTCTCTTTTTTCTATTCTAAGCATATATGTAACTGAAAAGGATTGGACAAAGGGGCGTAATATTATGTTTTTCTTTTTTATTACGAGTAAAAGTACTTTTAAACGCATTAGCTTAATAGTGATACTTTCCTTATTTACGGCATGGCTTCTCTTTTTAAAAACATATTCACATGAGTCTGCTTTTTCAACTGCTACAGGACCTAAGGTGATTTACAAAGGAGACACGGCTAAAAAACAAGTTGCATTCACATTTGATATTAGTTGGGGAGACAAAAAAGCTATACCAATCCTTGATACACTTAAAGAAAGAGATATTAAGAATGCAACCTTCTTCCTTTCTGGTGCATGGGCAGAAAGACACCCTGATATTGTTGAACGCATCATAAAAGATGGACATGAAATCGGTAGTATGGGCTATAATTACACGTCTTACACTTCTCTAGAGACAAATGAAATACGAAGAGATCTTTTGCGAGCACAAGATGTTTTCACAAAACTCGGTGTAAAACAAGTCAAGCTATTACGTCCACCTAGTGGAGACTTTAACAAAGCAACCCTAAAAATCGCAGAATCACTCGGATACACTGTCGTTCATTGGAGTAATAATTCGAATGATTGGAAAAACCCAGGTGTAAATAATATTGTTTCTACCGTCTCTAATAATTTAAAAGGTGGAGATATCGTCCTACTACATGCATCCGACTCTGCTCTTCAAACAAACAAAGCTTTACCGCTGCTTTTACAAAAATTAAAAAGTGATGGCTACGAGCAAATATCCGTATCACAGCTTATTTCCAACACCAGTACCAAAAGTGAAGATGTAAAGTAGTTCCTTCCCTACTAGCCTTCACGCATAAAAAGCTCTACTACCTTTCGATAAGGTAATAGAGCTTTTTTCATCCCACTATCCCAGATAGCACAACTACTACTGCTTACAAATTCAAAAGACCTCTTTCAATTAAGCAGATTTACTCGTTTTTCCGATTAAACGATGTAGTATAAGTAACTGATATGCATTACATAATAAAAGTGGTATAACCATTAAATATAACCAATCTGTATCATTGATCCGAAGCGCCGGTACCCATTCAAGAATTGTTACAACAACCATAAAGAACAGAGCGGGCACAAATGCTTTTTTATTCGTTTCTTTACTTTTTACATAAGCGACAATCGCCCCAAACACAAATAACATTCCTGCAACAAGTATGTTATTCCCTAATGAAACTTCCCCATTTGCAATAAGTACAGATCTTAAATACACGAAATCAAATAATACAAATGCAATAAAGAAAAGCTGGACTGCATTCCATAAAGAAGATGAGCGGAACATCCCTAGTCCGAAACGATGGATTGTTAAATATGCAAAGAACCCCATTTGACTTATAACACTAAAAATAAACCCTACACCCATCAACCAGAAAGAAACTGCTAGAATTTCCTTTCCGTCGAAATTTTGAAAAAATTTAGCGTACTTGTCCCACTCCAATACAAACCCGATAATGACCGTACTTATCCCACCAAGAAACAACGTCGTAAAAAATAGTCGTACCCACTTGCGGCTATTCACAACACATCCCCCATTATTCTTATATTTCTAATTAAATTGTATCAATGACAATTTCAAAAAGCTAGCCATGTTCATGTATAAATTCCTTAAAGATATTTATATTAAAAAAAGAGAACTGTGCTGAAAGGAGTTCCAACTTATGAAACGGATGCTACTCATTTTCGTTTCTTCATTTCTACTTATCGCACTTGTAGCATGTGCACAAGGAAAAGAAACGAAATCCGAACTAGATTACGATCAAACAAAGAAAATGATTGTTGATATTTTAAAAACGGATCAAGGTAAGAAAGCCATTCAAGATGTATTAACTGATGAGAAGATGAAACAAGCACTCATACTAGATGAAACAGTAGTAAAGAAAACGATTGAAGATGCACTGGTATCCGACAAAGGGCAGCAATTCTGGGAAAAGCTCTTTAAAGACCCTGAGTTCTCATCGAAATTCGCTAAAAGTATGGGGAAAGAACAAACAAATTTAATGAAAACCTTATTAAAAGACCCTGAATACCAAGCAGGCGTTATAGAAATTATGAAAAATCCTGAAGTAGAGAAAATAATGTTGCAAACAATGAAAAGTAAAGAATATCGTCAATATTTACAACAAGTACTAACAGAAACTGCTGAAAGCCCACTCTTCCAAGCTAAGATGATTGATATCATTAGTAAAGGTGTACAGAAGGCTGAAAAAGGCGGATCTGATAAGAAAGAAGCAGGCGGTGACGGTGGCTCTCAAGATAAGAAGGAACAACAGTAAAAATAATAACTATAATAATGAGTGGACAATATATACATTGCCCACTCATTATTACCTTTCAACGCTATTAACAGATAGCAAGACTCCCTCTGCAAGAGATCCACTCTGCCTCCACTAATTAAAGTTTCATTTTATTTTTGTATAACGGCTGTTTTATCAATTACTGTCTCAGCTATCTTACTATAAATAATGCCCGTTGTATGTGTATCTTCATATACCGACGGAGCAAAGTCCTCTTTATTCCAATCAGGTTGTTGAAGCGGAATGCGGCCAAGTACCTCAGTTTGTAATTCGGCAGCTAATTTATCTCCACCGCCTCTTCCAAATACATACTCTTTCTCACCAGTTACCTTGCTTTCAAAATATGCCATGTTCTCAACGACACCGAGAATACTATGCTCCGTACGCAATGCCATCGCTCCAGCACGCGCTGCTACAAATGCCGCTGTTGGATGAGGCGTCGTTACAATAATCTCTTTGCAAGATGGCAACATTGAGTGTACATCTAACGCAACATCACCTGTACCTGGCGGAAGATCTAGCACTAAATAATCTAAATCGCCCCATTCTACTTCTGTGAAGAAGTGGTTTAACATTTTCCCAAGCATAGGTCCTCTCCAAATAACCGGTGCATTATCTTCTACAAAGAATCCCATTGAGATTACCTTCACGCCTAGACGCTCCACCGGAATTATCTTATCACCTCTTACGATAGGACGTTTTTCAATCCCCATCATGTCTGGCACACTAAAGCCGTAAATATCCGCATCAATAATACCAACTTTTTTTCCTAAACGAGCTAAAGAAACTGCAAGGTTAACGGAAACGGTTGATTTTCCCACTCCACCTTTTCCACTCGCTACTGCTAAAAATGTCGTTTTTGAATTCGGTGACAATAAAGATTCACTTTGCTCCTCTTCTTGTTGTGGTACCAACTGAGCCAATTCCTCTTCTGTAAACTCTGCAAAACGAAGCCCCACTGTTGCTGCTCCTAGTTCTTTTACTAACTTTACAATTCCAGACTGCAACTGCATTTGTTCCGCTGTACCAGTTTTTGCAATTGCAATTTTTACACTCACATGTTCCTTCTCAGGTTTGACTGTTACCTCTTTAATTGCATTTGTTTCTTTTAACGTTTTATGTAAAAACGGATCTACAACCCCTTCTAACGCTTCCACTACTTGCTCTTTCGTTACCATAATTAGCCCAGCCCCCTGTATGAAAAATAACACAATGTTATTTAAGCTTCTCTTTTTATTCTTTAAATAAATACGTTTACATTTCTAGTATAACATATTTTCCGAAAACTTCGTTAATGAGAGAAACTCAAAAAATCCTCCTTAATCTGGAGGATTTCCTTTTTCAGTGAAATAACGTAATATACCACGATATATAGCAGCTGCTACTTTTTGCTGATATTTCTCCGAATTTAACATATACCTTTCATTCACATTCGATAAAAACCCTGCTTCAATTAAAGCACCTGGTGTTTTCGCATACTTTAATAAATATACATGAGAAATCGTTTTAGCAGAACGATCCGTATTCTCTAAACTCGTTCTCAGTTCAGCTTGTATAAATTTCGCAGCGCGTTCATTTTCAATTAAAGAACGGTAGTAGAACGTTTGTGCCCCTTTAGATCCACTACTAGTTAAAGCGTTTAAATGAATACTCGCAAAGAAGTCGACATCTGGTTTATTAATAATCTCCACACGCCTTCTTAAATCCTCCGCTTTACGCCTACTATACGACTTTGTATCTTTGTTAGCTAAATCATAATCTCCTTCACGCGTTAAAATAACTAATGCACCTTGCTCCTGTAAATAATCTTGTACTTTTTTTGTAATTTCAAGAGTAATGTCTTTTTCTATAATATCTTTTCCACCAACTGCTCCTCCGTCTGGCCCACCATGCCCCGCGTCTAATACAATTACTTTCCCTGATAAGGGTAAATTCCAAGCTCGCCACGATTTTGTAATTTGAAACTCTTGTTTGACCAAAAAAAACAAAACAACCGCAGCGAGTGCAAAAGAGATAATTCGAATTCTCTTCATACCTTTCCTCCTCCAGCTAGTCCCTCTAATTACTTATATGGGACAAGAGGAAAGTTTATGCTTGTCTTAATGAAGCTTTAATCGATATCTTCTTTCACCTTTTTCATACCCTTCCTGCCACCATAAGCCGATAAACTGCTGACAAGATTCAAAAAGTAATTCCTCATCTTTTAATTTAATTTCTCGTATAGCCATACTCGTTAAAAATTGAAATAGCGTTTCAGTTAATTGTTGCTCTTCTTCTAAGGCCCTATATTTCACATCAAAGAACGATTCACCATAATAACCAAACTTACTATATCTCGCTCCTAATAAATAAGACTCTATCCCTAGTTCAATACAGTAATCTTCATACTGACGATGCAGTTCTTGCATCTGAAAGGCATCACGAATATTTGAACGTAATGTTTTTAATGATAATTCTCTCAGCATCTTCCGCTCGTATTTTAACTGCTTTTCTTTTTGTTTTTCTTGTAAGCTGACAATGACATTCATAGTACTTATAAACCTCCCTAATACGTATTAGTCTAAACTTCTAAAGAAGAAGCATACGCACGGCGGTAGCACTAAAATATTCCAAACTACAAAAATTACAAAAGAGGAATTAAACATAAAAAAACCCCAACCAAAATGGTTGGGGTTTGTAGTTCGCAAAAATTAACGTTTTGAGAACTGAGGTGCACGACGTGCGCCTTTAAGACCGTATTTTTTACGCTCTTTCATACGTGCGTCACGAGTTAATAGACCTGCACGTTTTAGTGTTAGACGGTATTCTGGATCAGCTTTTAATAAAGCGCGAGAAATACCGTGACGAATAGCACCAGCTTGACCAGTGTATCCACCACCATTTACGTTTACAAGTACATCGTAGTTACCTAAAGTTTCTGTTGCAACTAGAGGTTGTTTCACTACTTCACGTAATGCAGCAAATGGGATATAGTTTTCAAAATCACGACCGTTAATGATAACGCGTCCTTCGCCTGGAACTAGGCGTACGCGCGCTACTGAACTCTTACGACGTCCAGTGCCATAGTATTGAACCTGTGCCAAAGTAAGCCCTCCTTTAATTGATTATCCGCGAAGTTCGTAAACTTCTGGTTTTTGTGCTTGGTGTGGATGCTCTGCTCCAGCATACACGTTTAGTTTCTTAGAAACTTGACGGCCTAAGCGTCCTTTTGGAAGCATGCCTTTAATTGCAAGCTCTAACATTTGTACAGGGTAGTTTGTACGCATTTCTAGAGCTGTTCTTTGTTTAAGTCCACCTGGGTGGTTAGTGTGACGGTAGTAAATTTTATCGTTTAATTTATTACCTGTTAAATGAATTTTCTCAGCGTTAATAATAATTACATGATCACCCGTGTCAACGTGTGGTGTAAATGTAGGTTTGTTTTTACCACGTAAAATGGATGCTACTTCACTAGCAAGGCGACCTAAAGTTTGACCTTCAGCATCAACCACATACCATTTACGCTCAACTTCGTTAGCTTTTGCCATAAAAGTCGTACGCATGTGTTTCCCTCCTCGTTATCTTTTCCATAGAAAAAATCTATTGTTTATCTTAAACACGATTTCCTTCCGGGGCTAATCGTGGTTTTAGAAACAATACCATATGTTATGATATACTTTTGAGTTTCTAATGTCAAGCAAATGTTACACCAGGATTAGTTGTTATAGTTTACCTGCCATAAGTAAAGTCCATGACCTGGAGCCATCTTTCCAGCAAACTGACGATTTTGTTTCGCTAAAATCTCTGGAATGCTATCAGAATCAAGCTTTCCTTGCCCTACGCTAAGTAACGTACCAACAATAATTCTGACCATATTATATAAAAATCCATTACCTACAAAACGAAAAATTAATTCATCGTCTTGCTCAATTAACTCGATTTCATAAATTGTTCGCACTTTATCTTTTTTGTCAGTTTTTGCCGAACAAAAAGAAGTAAAATCATGTGTGCCAACAAAATAAGGAATAGCTTTCCTTATAGATTCTATTTGAATTGGGTAAGGATATTGATATACATAATTTCTACGGAATACATCCGCAGTCTTAGATAATAATACACGATAACGATATTCTTTTCTCTCGACACCGTAACGTGCATGAAATTCTTCTGTTTTTTTCTCTACTTGCCTGATGACAATATCATCTGGCAACATTGTGTTTAAAGCATTACTCCATTGCCACTCTTCAAGAGACAAAGGTGTATCAAAGTGTATCACTTGTCCTTTTGCATGAACGGTAGAATCCGTTCTGCCCGATGCCTGAACACGAACAAGTTCTCCCTTATGCAATTTCTGCAATGCTTTTTCTATCTCTTGTTGAACAGTACGATGCTGCGGCTGAATTTGATAACCATAAAAATGCATGCCATCATATGCAACCGTACATTTTATTCTATCCATTTCTCTATTCTCCATTACGATCGCACCCATGCCAAAATACAAGCTACACAAAGTAAGCTTATAATTGTTACTGTATCACTTGTTTTCCAGCGTAGTTGCCTAAATTTAGTACGTCCTTCGCCACTTTGATATCCACGGGCTTCCATCGCAATTGCTAAGTCCTCTGCACGCTTAAAAGCACTAATAAATAGCGGGACGAGTAATGAGATAATAGCTTTCATCCTATCTTTTATCGGTCCCCCTGCGAAATCAATACCACGGGACGCTTGTGCTTTCATAATTTTACTCGTTTCATCCATTAATGTCGGGATAAAACGGAGTGAAATTGACATCATTAATGCGATTTCATGAACAGGAACTTTTATACGTTTCAACGGCTTTAATAACGTCTCCAGACCATCTGTAATTTCAATAGGTGTCGTTGTTAACGTTAATAATGTCGTCATTAAAATAATAACGAAGAATCGTATAGAAATGTATATTCCTTGCTCTAATCCTTTTTCATGTATCGAAAACCAACCAAGCTGGAATAGTACATCTCCTTCTTTATTTGTAAAAATATGCAGGAAAAATGTAAAAAGAAAAATCCATAAAATTGGTTTTAAGCCCGAAAGTACATAACGAATCGGCACTTTTGCAAAAAATAAAGCAATGAGTGCATATAAAAATAAAAATCCATATGAAATCGCATTATTTGCTAAGAAAACAACAAATACATATAAAAAGACAATCAGCAGCTTCGTACGTGGATCAAGTTGATGAATAAGTGAATTCCCTGGAATATATCTCCCAATAATCAACTGCTGCATGATTTATGACCACCTTTTCGTAACACCTGCACAACTTCATGAGTAAGATCCTCTAAAGATAAGGTAGCCTTTGGAATTAAAATACCAAACTTCTCTTCAATTGCACGTTTATACTTTAAAGACATCGGAAGATCCACGCCTATTTTCTCTAATTCATCAGCATGTGAAAATACTTCCTCTGCACTTCCTTGCAAAAAGACCGTTCCTTTATGCATGACCACGATTTGATCTGCATACTTAGCAGCATCCTCCATATTATGTGTAACAAGAATGACTGTAAGCCCCTGCTCTTTATGCAGCTTATAAAACATCTCCATGAGCTCGTGCTGTCCTTTCGGATCAAGCCCTGCTGTAGGCTCATCTAATACAAGCACTTCGGGTTCCATCGCAAGTACGCCTGCTATTGCAACACGTCTCATTTGCCCACCACTTAACTCAAACGGAGAACGTGCTAATAACTCTATGTCCAATCCAACAAGCTGGATTGCATCTTTCGCCTTTTGTTTCGCCTCTTCTTCAGATACACCGAAATTAGTAGGTCCAAAACAAATATCCTTCTCAACAGTCTCTTCAAATAGCTGATGTTCTGGGAACTGAAAGACAACCCCTACTTTTTTTCGTAGTGGCTTAAGTTTCTTTTCTTTCTTCCCTGCTGAAATTAAATGTTCACCAATTTGAACCGTACCATTTGTCGGCTGCAATAAACCATTTAAATGTTGAATCATCGTCGACTTACCTGAACCAGTATGACCGATAATGGCATAATAGCCCCCACTTGGAAACGACACGTCTACATCATAAAGTGCGCGTCTTTCAAATGGAGTTTTATATTGATAACGATGTTCTACTTTTTGGAATGTAATCTCCAAAGTTCGTTCACCAAGCTTTCCATTGTAAGATGCGTATTTTGCAAGAGGATTTCATTTCTTTTTAATAATTCTGCTATTTTTACTGAAAACGGTACATCTAATCCAATTTCTTGGAGCATATGAGAGGACTTGAAAATTTGCTCTGGAGTCCCTTCCTCTAATATTTCTCCCTTATTTAAAATAATGACACGGTCTGACTGTGCCGCTTCTTCTAAATCGTGCGTAATTGATAACACCGTAATACCTTTTTGATTAACAAGTTGTCTAACCGTTTCTACTACTTCGCGTCTTCCTTGAGGATCTAGCATTGAAGTTGCTTCATCTAGTATTAAAATAGATGGTTGAAGTGCTAAAACGCCTGCTATTGCGACTCGCTGCTTTTGTCCACCAGATAACGAATGGGGTTCATCATTAAGAAAGTCTTCCATACGGACCAATTGCAGAGCCTGTTCTAATCTTTCTATCATCTGCTCCCTTGGCATTCCGATATTCTCTAAGCCAAATACAACGTCATCTTGTACTGTTGTTCCAACAAATTGATTATCTGGGTTTTGAAATACCATTCCAATTTGTTTTCGAACATCCCATACCGTTTCTTCTGATAAAACCATTGTATCATTCACAGTAATTGTCCCTGATTCCGGCAAAAACAAACCGTTCAATAATTTTGCAAGTGTAGACTTCCCTGAACCGTTTTGTCCAATAACAGATACCCATTCTCCCTCATATAAGGCAAATGAAACATCTTTTAATGCATAAGTGGCTGCCCCAGGATATTGAAATGATATATTTTCTGTCCGAAGTTTCTCTTTTTTCAATACAAGGCACCCTTTCCTTCGCCAAGTTAGCCTATTTTTATATTTAAAAAAAAGGGCCATGACCAGTTTCTTGAAAAGAACTGTCCTGCCCTTTTAATTATCATTATACTAACTCGATAATTACCATTGGTGCTGCGTCTCCGCGACGTGGACCAATTTTTGCAATACGAGTGTATCCGCCTTGGCGCTCAGCATAGCGTGGAGCTACATCAGCGAATAATTTTTGAAGTGCATCTTGACCAGTCTCAGCGTTAGCAACTTCATTGCGAATGAAAGCTGCTGCTTGACGACGAGCATGAAGATCTCCGCGTTTACCTAAAGTGATCATTTTTTCCACTACAGAACGAAGTTCTTTTGCACGAGTTTCTGTCGTTTGGATGCGCTCGTTGATAATTAAATCAGTAGCTAAATCACGTAACATAGCTTTACGTTGCGCACTTGTACGGCCTAATTTTCTGTATGCCATTCGTAGTTCCCTCCTTTGTTGATGGGTTTAAATCCTCAGTCGTCTTTACGTAAACCTAAACCTAATTCCTCAAGTTTATGTTTAACTTCTTCTAAGGATTTACGTCCTAAGTTACGAACTTTCATCATATCTTCTTCTGTTTTGTTCGCAAGCTCTTGTACAGTATTAATTCCTGCACGTTTTAGGCAATTATAAGAACGAACAGAAAGATCTAGTTCTTCGATAGTCATCTCAAGAACTTTCTCTTTTTGATCTTCTTCCTTCTCGACCATAATCTCAGCATTTTGTGCTTCATCAGTTAAACCAACAAAGATATTTAAATGCTCAGTTAAGATTTTGGCACCTAAAGAGATAGCTTCTTTTGGCCCGATGCTTCCATCCGTCCATACATCAAGCGTAAGCTTATCATAATTAGCCACTTGTCCGACACGTGTCTTTTCCACTTGGTAAGTAACACGTGATACTGGAGTATAAATAGAATCAATAGGAATTACTCCTATTGGTTGATCTTCGCTTTTATTTGCATCAGCTGGCGTATACCCACGGCCACGCTTTGCAGTTAAACGCACGCGGAAATGCGCATCTTTTGCTAACGTTGCAATGTGTAAATCTGGATTTAAGATTTCTACATCACTGTCGTGAGTAATATCAGCAGCTGTGACAATACCTTCGCCCTGCACATCAATTTCCAACGTCTTCTCTTCTTCAGAGTAGATTTTAAGAGCTAACTTTTTCAAGTTTAAGATGATCGTCGTAACGTCTTCTACTACGCCCTCAACTGTTGAAAATTCATGTAATACGCCATCGATTTGGATAGCAGTAACAGCGGCACCAGGGAGTGAGGATAAAAGAATACGACGCAAGGAGTTACCCAAAGTAGTACCATATCCACGCTCAAGCGGTTCAATTACGAATTTACCATATTTAGCATCTTCGTTAAGTTCAACCGTTTCGATTTTCGGCTTTTCGATTTCAATCATTAACTAAACCCTCCTTCAAAACGTCGAAACCCCGGTTAAACAAAGGTATACCCCTTTGATTAACCGAAAGTCCCCCTTAGGCAGTTCCCGATTGTGCACAACAAGCGATGTTTCTGTACGAAATTTCTCGATAATGCATCATATCCATTATAGACAAAAGGGAAAATTCTATACAGAAAAATTACACACGACGACGTTTTGGTGGACGACATCCATTATGAGGAACTGGAGTAACATCTCTAATTGCTGTTACTTCTAGACCTGCAGCTTGAAGAGCACGAATTGCAGCTTCACGACCAGCACCAGGACCTTTAACAGTAACCTCTAAAGTTTTTAAACCGTGCTCCATTGCAACTTTAGCAGCAGCTTCAGCAGCCATTTGCGCAGCGAATGGAGTAGACTTACGAGATCCACGGAAACCAAGTGCACCAGCACTAGACCAAGAAAGTGCGTTACCATGAGTATCTGTAAGTGTTACGATTGTGTTGTTGAAAGTAGAACGAATATGAGCTATACCAGCTTCAATATTCTTTTTCACACGTTTTTTACGAGTGTTTGTTTTACGTGCCATTGTTAGTTCAACCTCCTTTACTTATTATTTCTTTTTATTTGCTACTGTACGACGTGGACCTTTACGTGTACGAGCATTGTTTTTAGAGTTTTGACCACGAACTGGTAAACCACGACGGTGACGAAGACCACGGTAAGAACCGATCTCCATTAGACGTTTAATGTTAAGAGATACTTCACGACGAAGGTCTCCCTCAACTTTAATACGATCGATAACATCACGGATACGTCCTAGTTCGTCTTCCGTTAAATCACGAACTCGTGTTTCTGAAGAAATACCAGCTTCAGTAAGAATTTTTTCAGCAGTTGTGCGACCAATGCCGAATACGTAAGTTAAAGAAATAACAACGCGTTTGTCTCGAGGAATATCTACACCTGCGATACGTGCCATTCTGAATGCACCTCCTTCTGATTAACCTTGTTTTTGTTTATGTTTAGGGTTTTCACAAATAACCATTACTTTTCCACGTCTACGAATAACTTTACATTTTTCGCAGATTGGTTTAACTGACGGTCTTACTTTCATGTCTCGAACCTCCTTAAAGATTACGGAGTGCTATATTATTTAAAACGGTACGTAATACGACCACGATTTAAATCGTACGGAGATAATTCTACCGTAACTTTGTCTCCTGGTAAAATACGAATGAAATTCATACGGATTTTACCAGAAACGTGAGCCAATACGACATGCCCATTCTCTAATTCTACTTTGAACATAGCATTTGGCAACGTTTCAAGAACGGTACCTTCGACTTCAATTACATCATCTTTAGCCATTCAATAGTTCTCCCTTCTTCAAATCAGTAACATTTTACACTGCTCTGAAATCCCGGAGAGCCAGCTACTTATAAAGTGGTAAGGATTTCGTATCCTGCTTCTGTAAGAGCAATCGTGTGCTCAAAATGGGCACACCATTTACCATCTACCGTTACCACTGTCCAGTCATCAGATAGTGTTTTTACATATCGTCTTCCTTGATTCACCATCGGCTCAACACAGATGACCATTCCCGGCTTTAATCTAGGGCCTCTATTTGGTGGACCATAGTGCGGGATTTGAGGGTCCTCATGTAAGTCTTGCCCGATTCCGTGACCAACATACTCCCTAACGATCGAGAATCCATTCTCTTCAGCATGGGTTTGAACCGCATGTGAGATATTTGATAATCTTTCGCCTGGTTTTACTTGTTCTAGACCAAGATACAACGATTTTTCTGTGACATCAAGTAGCTTTTGAACAGATTCAGAAATGTTTCCAACTGGATACGTCCATGCAGAATCTCCATGGTACCCATTGTATTTCGCACCAATATCGATACTGATGATATCGCCCTCTTCGAGCTTGCGCTTCCCTGGAATTCCGTGTACAAGCTCTTCATTTACAGAAGCACATATGCTCCCCGGAAATCCGTTGTATCCTTTAAAAGATGGCGTAGCACCATATTTTCGAATCGTATTTTCCGCTATTTGATCGAGCTCTTTCGTTGTAATTCCTGGAGTAATATGCTGTTTCAACTCTTGATGAGTTAAAGCAACGATCCTGCCAGCTTCTCGCATGATTTCTATCTCGCGAGGAGTTTTGCAGATGATCATTACGCTAAGCCTCCGATGAGAACATCGATATCAGCAAATACTTTATTGATATCTTGCTCACCATTAATGCTTTGTAAGTAACCAAGCTCCTCATAGAAATCAAGCAAAGGTTTTGTTTGCTTAATATTTACATCTAAACGATTTGCTACAGTTTCTTCATTGTCATCAGAGCGTTGATATAATTCGCCACCACATTTATCGCACACGTCAGCTTTTGCTGGCGGATTGAATTCTAAGTGGTAAGTCGCACCGCACTCTTTACAAATGCGACGGCCTGTAAGGCGTTTTAATAACAACCCTGAATCCACATTAATGTTTAAAACATAGTCGATTTTTTTGCCAAGATCTTTCATAATCTCTTCAAGAGCTGATGCTTGTGCAACAGTTCGTGGGAAACCGTCTAGTAAGAAGCCTCTTACGCAGTCTTCTTGACTTAAACGTTCACGAACGATTCCGATTGTCACTTCATCTGGTACAAGAGCACCTTTATCAATAAAAGATTTTGCTTGTAAGCCCATTTCAGTTTCAGCCTTCATAGCTGCACGGAACATATCTCCTGTTGAAATGTGAGGGATGTTATACTTGGCAACAATCTGTTCGGCTTGTGTACCTTTACCAGCACCAGGAAGCCCCATTAAAATTAAGTTCATCCTTGTTCCCCCTCAGTACATGAGCATGTAGGGAAGACAATTCTTCCCACTTACTCACTGCTTGATAAACCCTTTGTAATGGCGTTTTACTAATTGGCTTTCTAGCTGCTTCATTGTTTCTAAAGCAACGCCGACAACGATTAACATACTCGTTCCGCCAATCTGTGCAGATGGAGGAAGATTTCCCAATTTCGTAAAGATAACTGGTAAGATTGCAATCGCTGCTAGGAAAATTGATCCTACAAAGGTCAAACGATACAAAATTTTTGTTAGATATTGTTCTGTATTCTTACCCGGACGAATACCTGGAACATATCCACCTTGCTTATTTAGATTCTCTGACATTTGCTCTGGATTAACCTGAACAAATGCATAGAAATATGTGAAGGCTACAATGAGCGCAACATATATAATCATTCCCACAGGGTGAGAATAGTTAAAGTTTGCAATAATCCACTGCGATACATCATGATCCGGGAAGAACTGTGCAATAGTTGGAGGTGTAATTAAGAATGAAACAGCAAAAATGACTGGAATAACACCCGCACTATTTACCTTAAGCGGTAAATGTGTGTTTTGTGCTCCAGCATGATTCCCATTCGCTCCTGTTACACGCTTCGCATATTGAATTGGGATCTTTCTAACAGCCTGTTGGATGAAAATAACACCCACAACAACTGCTAGCACAGCTAGTAAAATCAATGCAACTTTAACGATACTCATGAACATTTGATCTCCGATATTTTTAAACTGTTGCTGATACACTTGAGATATAACACTTGGGATCGCTGCGGCAATACCAGCAAAGATAAGAATGGAAATACCATTACCTACACCTTTAGCAGTAATCTGTTCGCCTAACCACATTAAAAATGCAGTACCAGCAGTCAGTACCGTAGCAATGTATAAATAAGTGCTCCAACCTGGATTCAAAATTAATTGTCCACCTACCATACCGTTAAAACCGATTGACATACCAAACCCCTGAATAAACGCAAGAACAATTGTAAAGTAACGCGTGAATTGCGTTAATTTACGACGGCCCATTTCGCCTTGCTTCGACCATTCCGAAAATTTAGGAACAACATCCATCTGCAATAATTGCACGATGATGGATGCTGTGATATACGGCATGATTCCCATCGCAAAGATGGAAAAGTTTTTCAAGGCTCCACCGCCAAATGTATTTAGGATACCTAAAGCATTTAATTGATCTTGTGCCTTCAGTACGTCTCCATTTGTAAATGGCACGGGGATAAACGTGCCAATCCTGAATACGACTAACATCGCTAAAGTGAAAAATATTTTACGTCTTATCTCAGCAACGCGCATAAAGTTGGAGATTGTACGAAACATTAGATCACCTCAACTGATCCGCCAGCTGCTTCAATTGCTTCTTTAGCACTTGAAGAGAACTTGTGCGCTTTAACAGTTAATTTTTTCTCTACTGCTCCGCTTGCAAGAATTTTAACACCGTCGTTTAACTTGCTGATAACGCCAGTTTCCAGCAATAATTCAGGTGTTACTTCTGTACCATCTTCAAAACGATTTAACGTTGATAAGTTTACAATAGTAAACTCTTTACGGTTAATGTTTGTGAAGCCGCGTTTTGGTAAACGACGGAATAATGGAGTTTGACCACCTTCGAAGCCAAGACGAACACCGCCACCAGAACGTGCGTTTTGTCCTTTATGACCTTTACCAGCAGTTTTACCGTTACCAGAACCGATACCACGACCGACACGGTTACGTACTTTACGAGAACCTTCTGCAGGTTTTAATTCATGAAGTTTCATTCCCAGGCACCTCCTTATATTAATGAGTTATCCTTAAGCTTCTTTTACAGTTATAAGGTGAGAAACTTTGTTGATCATACCAAGAATAGCAGGAGTTTCTTCCTTAACTACAGTTGAATTCAACTTTTTAAGACCTAAAGCTTCTACCGTCGCACGTTGATCTTGTGGACGACCAATTACACTACGAGTGAGGGTAATTTCTAACTTTTTCGCCATTTGTTTTCCCTCCTTAACCTAGTAGCTCTTCTACAGATTTACCGCGTAATTTTGCAACATCTTCAGCGCGCTTAAGTTCGCTTAATCCGTTCACAGTAGCGCGAATCATGTTGATTGGTGTGTTAGAACCAAGAGATTTCGAAAGAATATCTTGTACACCAGCTAATTCAAGAACCGCACGAACAGGTCCACCAGCAATAACACCAGTACCCTCAGCAGCAGGTTTTAAGAATACTTCACCAGCTCCAAAATGACCGTTGATTGTGTGTGGAATTGTTGTACCAACTAATGGTACAGCGATTAAGTTTTTCTTAGCGTCTTCGATAGCTTTGCGAATTGCGTCTGGTACCTCTTGTGCTTTACCAGTACCGAATCCAACATGACCGTTTTTATCGCCAACTACAACTAGTGCAGCAAAGCGGAAACGACGACCACCCTTAACAACTTTCGCGACACGATTTATCGTAACTACACGTTCTTCAAGTTCTAATTTACTTGGGTCAATGCGATGCATCAATTTTCCCTCCTTTGACCATTAAAATTGTAATCCAGCCTCACGAGCAGCTTCAGCTAGAGCTTTAACACGGCCATGGTATAAGTAACCACCGCGATCGAATACTACTTCTTTAACGCCTTTCTCTACAGCACGCTTAGCAACTGATTCTCCAACTTTCGTAGCAGCTTCAGTGTTGCTAGTACCGTTAAGAGCAAGGTCTTTATCAAGAGTAGATGCACTTACTAACGTTACACCATTCACATCATCAATAACTTGAGCGTAAATATGTTGGTTAGAACGGAACACGTTTAAACGTGGACGTTCTGCAGTACCAGTAAGTTTAGCACGTACACGTGCATGTCTTTTCTTACGAGTCGCATTTTTATCAGCTTTAGTGATCATTCTTGTCACTCCTTTCTCTCACCTAACGGGTTTACTTAGCAGTTTTACCTTCTTTACGACGAACAACTTCGCCTTCGTAACGAATACCTTTACCTTTATATGGCTCAGGAGCACGTACAGCACGGATGTTAGCAGCAAATTCGCCAACACGTTGCTTGTCGATACCTTTAATTACGATTTTAGTTGGTGCAGGTACTTCAACTTCAAGACCTGCTTCCGGAGTCATTTCTACTGGATGAGAATAACCTACGCTTAATACAAGTTTATCTCCTTGTTTTTGAGCACGGTAACCAACACCGACTAATTCAAGTCCGCGTGCGAAACCTGTAGTTACACCTTCAACCATGTTTCCGATTAAAGCACGAGTTGTACCGTGTAATGCACGGTGTTCCTTCTGTTCAGAAGGACGCTCAACTGTTAGTGTATTTTCTTCAATTTTGATAGACATATCAGCATTGAATGTACGAGTTAATTCACCTTTAGGGCCTTTTACTGTTACAGTATTGTCTTCTGCAATTGTAATAGTAACACCTGCAGGGATTTCAAGAATCTTTTTACCAATACGAGACATGTGGTCACACCTCCGTTCGTTTTAAATATATATTACCAAACGTATGCTACTACTTCTCCACCAGTTTGTAATTGACGAGCGTCTTTGTCTGTCATTACTCCCTTAGATGTAGAAACAAGAGCGATACCTAATCCGTTAAGTACACGTGGTACTTCATCAGCTTTAGCGTAAACGCGTAAGCCAGGTTTACTGATACGTTTTAATCCAGTGATTACACGTTCATTGTTTGCACCATATTTCAGGAAAATACGAAGGATACCTTGTTTGTTATCCTCGATGTATTCTACATCACGAATGAAACCTTCACGTTTTAAAAGTTCAGCGATCTCTTTTTTGATTTTAGAAGCAGGAACTTCTAATTTCTCATGACGTACCATATTCGCATTACGGATGCGAGTAAGCATGTCTGCAATTGGATCTGTCATCACCATGTGTTTTACCTCCTTCCCATTTGTGGGTTTTACCAACTAGCTTTTTTAACACCAGGAATTTGACCTTTATATGCAAGTTCACGGAAACAAATACGGCAAAGCTTAAATTTGCGGTATACAGAATGCGGACGACCGCAGCGTTCGCAACGTGTATACTCTTGTACTTTAAACTTAGGAGTACGCTTTTGTTTCGCTATCATAGATTTTTTAGCCACGTTTTCGCCTCCTCTACTTAGCGTTGGTTTCCATTATTTTTGGAATGGCATACCGAATTGTGTTAAAAGTTCACGAGCTTCTTCATCAGTTTTCGCTGTAGTAACGATTACGATGTCCATACCGCGGACTTTGCTTACTTTATCATAATCAATCTCAGGGAAAATAAGTTGCTCTTTAACACCTAATGTGTAGTTCCCACGACCATCGAATGATTTCTTAGAAACACCACGGAAATCACGTACACGTGGTAAAGAAACCGATACTAATTTGTCGAAGAACTCATACATTTGCTCGCCACGTAAAGTTACTTTCGCACCGATTGGCATACCTTCACGAAGACGGAAACCAGCGATTGATTTCTTAGCACGAGTTACTACAGGTTTTTGACCTGCGATTTGTGTTAATTCTTCTACTGCATTGTCTAAAGCTTTTGAGTTAGATACCGCGTCACCAACACCAGTGTTGATTACGATCTTTTCGATTTTCGGTACTTCCATCACAGATTTATAGTTAAACTTGCTCACTAGAGCAGGAGTAATTTCCTTTTGGAACTTCTCTTTAAGGCGATTCAATGAAGTGACCTCCTTTCTTAAGAAAATTATTTATCTAATAATTCACCAGATTTTTTTGCAATACGAACTTTTTTACCATCTTCTACTTTGAAGCCTACACGAGTAGGTTCACCTGTTTTCGGATCTAAAATCATAACGTTAGAAACGTGAATAGGTGCTTCTTTAGTAATAATTCCACCTTGTGGATTTAATTGAGATGGCTTAGAGTGTTTTTTAACGATGTTAACACCCTCAACGATAACACGGTTTTGCTTTGGGAAAGCCACAAGGATAACGCCTTGTTTTCCTTTGTCTTTACCAGTGATTACCTGTACTTTATCACCTTTTTTTACATGCATCTTAATTCTGCACCTCCTTAGCAAGGCAATACCTTAAATTATAGAACTTCTGGAGCTAAAGAAACGATCTTCATGAAGTTGCTATCACGTAATTCACGAGCTACTGGTCCGAAGATACGAGTACCACGTGGGCTCTTATCGTCTTTAATGATAACCGCTGCGTTTTCATCAAATTTGATATAAGAACCGTCCGGACGACGAGCTCCGCTCTTCGTACGTACTACTACTGCTTTAACAACGTCACCTTTTTTAACAACGCCACCTGGTGTTGCTTGTTTTACCGTAGCAACGATAATATCACCAATGTTAGCATATTTACGACCAGAGCCGCCTAATACTTTAATTGTTAAAAGTTCACGTGCACCAGAGTTGTCAGCAACTTTCAAACGAGATTCTTGTTGGATCATGTTATGAAACCTCCCTTCGGACTAAAAATTCCGATTCGTCTATTTAGATAATAACCGCTTCTTCAACGATTTCAACTAAACGGAAACGCTTAGTAGCAGAAAGCGGGCGAGTTTCCATGATTTTAACGATATCGCCAAGTTTCGCTTGGTTTTGCTCATCATGGGCTTTGTACTTCTTAGAATACTTAACACGTTTTCCGTACAAGGAATGAGTTTTGTAAGTTTCAACTAAAACTGTAATCGTTTTGTCCATTTTGTCAGACACTACACGACCAGTATAAACTTTGCGTTGGTTACGTTCGCTCACTATGCAAACCTCCCCTCAATTTATCGATTAATTCCGATCTCTCTTTCACGAACTACAGTTTTCATACGAGCAATTGCTTTACGCACTTCACGAATGCGAGTTGGATTCTCTAATTGTCCTGTAGCAAGTTGGAAGCGAAGATTAAACAACTCTTCCTTTAAAGCTTTAACTTTTGTTTCGATTTCGGCAGTGGTTAATTCACGAATATCATTAGTTTTCATTAGATTCACCACCATTTTCTTCACGTTTTACGAATTTACATTTCACAGGTAACTTGTGAGCTGCAAGACGTAATGCTTCGCGTGCTACCTCTTCAGATACACCCGCGATTTCGAACATAATTTTCCCAGGTTTTACTACTGCTACCCAACCTTCTGGTGCCCCTTTACCGGAACCCATACGTACTTCTAGAGGTTTTGCAGTGTAAGGTTTAGAAGGGAAAATTTTAATCCATACTTTACCGCCACGTTTCATGTAACGAGTCATTGCACGACGAGCAGCTTCGATTTGACGGTTTGTAATCCATGAAGCAGCTTGTGCTTGTAAACCGAATTCACCGAAAGCAATTTCAGTTCCACCTTTTGCACGACCACGCATTTTACCACGATGCTCTCTACGATATTTTACGCGTTTTGGCATTAACATATTATTTTCCTCCTTCCTCAGAAGCTTTCTTTTTTGTAGGAAGGACTTCTCCACGGTAGATCCATACTTTTACGCCTAATTTACCGTATGTTGTATCAGCTTCAACTGCTGCATAGTCAATATCAGCGCGAAGTGTATGAAGTGGAACAGTTCCTTCACTGTAAGATTCTGCACGAGCGATATCAGCTCCGCCAAGACGACCAGAAACCTGTGTTTTAATACCTTTAGCACCTGCACGCATAGCACGTTGAATAACTTGCTTTTGTGCACGACGGAATGATACACGGTTTTCTAATTGACGAGCGATGTTTTCGCCTACTAATTTAGCGTTAAGATCAGCTCTCTTAACTTCTAAAATATTGATGTGTACACGCTTGCCTGTTAATTGGTTAAGAGCTTTACGAAGTGCTTCAACTTCAGTACCACCTTTACCAATTACCATACCAGGTTTTGCAGTGTGAATTGTAACATTTACACGATTTGCTGCACGTTCGATTTCTACTTTAGCAACAGCAGAATCTTTTAAGCGTACAGTAATGTACTCACGGATTTTGATGTCTTCATGTAATAATGTAGCGTAATCTTTCTCAGCGAACCAACGAGATTCCCAGTCACGGATAACACCGACACGAAGACCAATTGGATTAACCTTCTGACCCATCGATTATCCCTCCTTCTTTTCTGATACCACAACTGTGATGTGGCTTGTGCGTTTGTTAATTTGGCTTGCACGACCCATTGCACGTGGACGGAAACGTTTCAACGTTGGACCTTCGTCAACGAAGACTTTTTCTACAACTAGGTTGTTAATATCCATCTCATAATTGTGCTCTGCATTTGCGATTGCAGATTTTAAAACTTTTTCTACAACTGGAGAAGCAGTTTTTGGTGTGTGGTTAAGGATAGCAATCGCTTCACCCACTTGCTTACCTCGGATTAAGTCTACTACTAAACGAACTTTACGAGGAGCAATACGAACTGTTCTCGCTACTGCTTTAGCTTGCATTGAAGTGCCTCCTCTCATTATCTTCTAGTTTTCTTATCGTCAGCAAGGTGACCTTTATACGTACGAGTTGGTGCGAATTCACCTAACTTATGGCCAACCATATCCTCAGTGATGTACACAGGTACGTGTTTACGACCATCATATACAGCGATTGTGTGTCCGATGAACTGAGGGAAGATAGTTGAACGGCGAGACCAAGTTTTAACAACTTGTTTTTGCTCAGATGCAACTAATTTTTCCATTTTGCTCATTAAGTGATCATCGACAAATGGTCCTTTTTTTAAGCTACGAGCCATTTTGGTGCCTCCCTTCGTGATTGGCGTACGGTTCTTGAAATGAACCGTACTACAATCCCATTATTTTTTACGACGACGAACGATAAATTTATCAGACGCTTTGTTTTTCTTACGAGTCTTGAATCCAAGAGTTGGTTTACCCCATGGAGACATTGGAGACTTACGTCCGATTGGAGAGCGTCCTTCACCACCACCGTGTGGGTGATCAACCGGGTTCATTACAGAACCACGAACTGTTGGGCGCTTACCTAACCAGCGAGAGCGACCTGCTTTACCGATTTTGATAAGTTCGTGTTGTTCGTTACCAACTTGACCGATTGAAGCGCGACAAGCAGATAATACAAGACGTACTTCACCAGAAGTTAAACGTACAAGTACGTATTTACCTTCTTTACCAAGTACTTGAGCAGATGTACCAGCAGAACGAACTAATTGTCCGCCACGACCAGGCTTAAGCTCGATGTTATGAACAACAGTACCTACTGGAATGTTGATTAATGGTAATGCGTTACCGATTTTGATGTCAGCTTCTGGGCCAGACATAACTTCCATACCTACTTCTAAAGTTTTAGGAGCAAGAATGTAACGTTTTTCACCGTCAACGTAGTTAATTAATGCGATATTCGCAGAGCGGTTTGGATCGTATTCGATCGTAGCAACGCGTCCTGGAATTCCATCTTTGTTACGCTTAAAGTCGATGATACGGTATTGACGCTTATGTCCGCCACCTTGATGACGTACAGTAATTTTACCTTGGTTATTACGACCAGCCTTTTTGCTTAAAGGAGCAAGTAAAGACTTTTCTGGTCTGTCAGTCGTGATTTCAGCGAAATCATTCGTAGTCATGTTACGACGACCGTTAGTAGTTGGATTATACTTTTTAATTCCCATCTCAATTTCCCTCCTTCTTTAGTAAGAATTAAACGCCTTGGAAGATTTCGATTTCTTTGCTGTCAGCAGTTAGCTTAACGATTGCTTTACGACGACGGCTAGTAAAACCAGCGTGACGACCAACACGTTTTGCTTTCGGCTTGTAGTTCATGATGTTTACTTTGTCTACATTAACACCAAAGATCGCTTCGATAGCGTCTTTAACTTCTGTTTTATTAGATTTAACGTCCACGTCGAACGTATATTTTTTTTCAGCCATCATTTCCATAGAACGTTCAGTGATAACTGGGCGCTTAATGATATCACGAGGATCTCTCATTATGCAAGCACCTCCTCTACTTTTGCCACTGCCGCTTTTGTCATGATTAACTTATCATGATGAAGCACATCTAGCACGTTTACGCCATCAGCAGTGATTACTGTTACTCCAGGGATATTGCGAGCAGATAACTCTACAGATTCGTTTGCATCAGCAGTTACGATAAGAGCTTTCTTCTCAACAGTTAATCCTTTAAGTACTGCTACCATGTCTTTTGTTTTTGGTGCATTTAACACTAGGTCTTCAAGAACTACGATGTTGTTCTCAACTACTTTAGTAGCTAATGCAGATTTAATCGCTAAACGACGAACTTTCTTAGGAAGTTTGTACGCATAGCTTCTTGGTGTAGGTCCGAATACCGTACCACCACCACGCCATTGAGGAGAGCGGATAGAACCTTGACGAGCACGTCCAGTTCCTTTTTGACGCCATGGTTTACGACCACCACCGCGAACTTCAGAGCGAGTTTTTACTTTGTGTGTACCTTGACGTAAAGATGCACGTTGCATCATTACAGCTTCGAAAAGTACAGCTTCATTTGGTTCGATACCGAAAATAGCTTCAGCTAATTCGATTTCACCAACCTGTGAACCAGTTTGGTTATATACAGTAACTTTTGGCATTGGAATTCCTCCTTCCTATTGTGAATTATTTGCTAACCTTCACAGCGCCTTGAACAACTACAAGAGATTTCTTAGCACCTGGAACGTTACCTTTTACTAGTAATAAGTTGCGCTCAGTGTCAACTTGAACGATTTCTAAGTTTTGGATAGTAACTTGGTCTCCACCCATACGTCCAGCAAGTTTTTTACCTTTGAATACACGGTTCGGAGCAACTGGCCCCATTGAACCTGGACGACGGTGATAGCGAGAACCATGAGACATAGGTCCGCGAGATTGTCCGTGGCGTTTGATAACACCTTGGAAACCTTTACCTTTAGAAATTCCTGTTACGTCAACGATTTCACCTGCAGCGAAAACTTCAACTTTTACCTCTTGACCAACCTCTAATCCGTCCACGTCTGCATCGCGGATTTCGCGAATGAAGCGCTTAGGAGTTGTAGATGCTTTAGCAGTGTGGCCTTGTTCAGGTTTGTTAGTTAACTTTTCACGTTTATCTTCGAATCCTAACTGGATTGCGTTGTAGCCATCAGTTTCAGTTGTTTTCTTTTGAAGAACAACGTTTGGATTAGCAGCGATTACCGTTACTGGGATTAACTCACCGTTCTCAGCAAATACTTGAGTCATACCGATCTTTCTTCCTAAGATTCCTTTGGTCATGAGTTACACCTCCTACATTTTTAAGTTATATAAATTATAGTTTGATTTCGATATCTACACCAGACGGTAAGTCTAAACGCATTAATGAATCTACTGTTTGTGGAGTAGGACTCACGATATCGATTAAACGTTTGTGTGTGCGCATTTCGAATTGCTCACGAGAATCTTTGTACTTATGAACAGCACGAAGAATTGTGTAAATAGTCTTCTCAGTTGGTAATGGGATCGGACCAGAAACTGTTGCCCCAGAACGCTTAGCTGTTTCTACAATTTTCTCAGCTGATTGATCAAGAATACGGTGATCATAAGCTTTTAAACGGATACGAATTTTTTCTTTTGCCATTATTTTCCCTCCTTCGTTCGCCTATTTCTAAAATAGACCTTCTCCATGGAAATTTCCCCACACCATGCCATGGCAAAGCGGCCGGGTGTGTCAGCAACCTTCCACTTCATCGCAGTCAAAGACCAACATTGTCTATTATACAATGTTATTCGTCTAGATGCAAGCATCTTTTTGTTTGCATCTGCTTTTCTCTACTTTTGCTATTATACATGGCACTTTAAAGAATTTCAAGTTTTCATCTAACAGAATTCATTTTACAGTTTTTGGGTTTTGTTTTATTGATTTTATATACTATAGAAGAAACTCGTCAAAACAAAAATATGATCTCGTTCATTATATAAATGCAAATAAAAAACCCAAGGGAAAATCCCTTGGGTTTATATATATCAGTTAAGATTACTCAACGATAGTTGCAACTACACCGTAACCTACTGTACGTCCACCTTCACGAATAGAGAATTTAGTTCCCTCTTCGATAGCGATTGGAGCGATAAGTTCGATAGTCATTTCGATGTTGTCACCAGGCATTACCATTTCAGTACCTTCTGGTAATTGGATGATACCAGTTACGTCAGTTGTACGGAAGTAGAACTGAGGACGGTAGTTAGCGAAGAATGGAGTGTGACGTCCACCTTCTTCTTTAGATAATACGAAAACTTCAGCTTTGAATTTAGCGTGAGCTTTTACAGAGCCAGTTTTAGCAAGAACTTGTCCACGTTGGATGTCTTCACGAGCAACCCCACGAAGTAGAGCACCGATGTTGTCTCCAGCTTGAGCTTGGTCAAGAAGTTTACGGAACATTTCTACACCAGTTACAGTTGTAGAAGCATTCTCTTCAGCAAGACCGATGATTTCTACTACGTCACCAACTTTAACGATACCGCGCTCAACACGACCAGTAGCAACTGTACCACGACCTGTGATAGAGAATACGTCCTCGATAGGCATTAAGAATGGTTTGTCAGTTTCACGTTCTGGAGTTGGGATGTAAGCATCAACTTCAGTCATTAATTCAATGATTTTTGCTTCCCAATCAGCTTCTCCTTGAAGAGCTTTAAGAGCAGAACCTTTGATTACAGGAATGTCGTCGCCTGGGAATCCGTATTCAGATAATAGGTCACGAACTTCCATTTCTACTAATTCTAATAATTCTTCGTCGTCTACCATGTCGCATTTGTTTAAGAATACAACGATGTAAGGAACACCTACTTGACGAGAAAGAAGGATGTGCTCACGTGTTTGAGGCATTGGACCATCAGCAGCAGATACTACTAAGATACCGCCGTCCATTTGAGCAGCACCAGTGATCATGTTTTTAACATAGTCAGCGTGACCTGGGCAGTCAACGTGTGCATAGTGACGAGTTTCAGTTTCGTACTCAACGTGTGCAGTTGAGATTGTGATTCCGCGCTCTCTTTCTTCTGGAGCAGCGTCGATTTGATCGTATCCGCGTGCTTCAGCACCACCAGCTTTTGCAAGAACTGTAGTGATCGCAGCAGTTAATGTAGTTTTACCATGGTCAACGTGGCCGATTGTACCGATGTTAACATGGGGTTTAGAACGTTCGAATTTAGCTTTAGCCATTCTAAATTCCTCCTTAGTTTATATAGGTTATTTTATATTTAGACTAGAAAGTGAAACTTAAGTCTCACTTTCTAAGCTTACATAAGTAGTTATACTTGAACAATCGATAAAAATCAATTATTCACCTTTATTTTTTTTAATAATTTCTTCAGAAACAGACTTTGGTACTTCTTCATAATGATCAAATGTCATTGAGAATGTTCCGCGTCCTTGAGTGTTAGAACGTAATGCCGTCGCATAACCGAACATTTCAGAAAGTGGAACCATAGCGCGAACAACTTGTGCGTTACCGCGAGCTTCCATACCTTCTACACGTCCACGACGAGATGTTACGTCTCCCATAATGTCACCCATGTACTCTTCAGGAATTACAACTTCAACTTTCATCATTGGCTCAAGAATTACTGGGCTACATTTAGAAACCGCAGCTTTAAGCGCCATAGATGCAGCGATTTTGAACGCCATCTCAGATGAATCGACATCATGGTAAGATCCGTCAACTAACGCAGCTTTGATGTCAACTAGTGGATAACCAGCTAGTACACCATTTTTAAGTGAGTCTTCAAGACCCGCTCCAACAGCTGGGATGTATTCACGTGGAACTACACCACCGACGATTTTGTTTTGGAATTCAAAACCTTTACCTTCTTCATTAGGTTCAAACTCAATCCAAACGTGACCGAATTGTCCACGACCACCAGATTGACGAGCGAACTTACCTTCAACTTTCGCAGCAGCGCGGAAAGTCTCACGGTATGCTACCTGAGGAGCACCAACGTTTGCTTCAACTTTGAATTCACGACGCATACGGTCAACGATGATATCAAGGTGAAGTTCACCCATACCAGCGATGATTGTTTGGCCAGTTTCTTGGTCAGTGTGAGCACGGAATGTTGGATCTTCTTCAGAAAGCTTAGATAATGCTGTACCCATTTTATCTTGGTCAGCTTTAGATTTTGGTTCGATAGCTACAGAGATAACTGGTTCTGGGAATTCCATAGACTCAAGGATAACAAGACTCTTCTCATCACAAAGAGTATCACCAGTAGTAGTATCTTTTAAACCTACAGCAGCAGCGATATCACCAGCGTAAACTGTTGAAATCTCTTCACGGCTGTTAGCGTGCATTTGTAGGATACGACCTACACGCTCACGCTTACCTTTAGTTGAGTTTTTCACGTATGATCCAGAGTTTAACACACCAGAGTACACACGGAAGAACGTTAACTTACCAACATAAGGGTCAGTCATGATTTTGAATGCTAAAGCTGCGAATGGCTCTTCATCGCTAGACTTACGTTCGATTTCTTCCTCTGTATCCGGAAGAGTACCTTTAATAGCAGGTACATCTAATGGAGATGGTAGGTAGTCGATAACTGCGTCTAACAGAATTTGAACACCTTTGTTTTTGAATGCAGAACCACAGATTACTGGGAAGAATTCTACAGAAGTTGTAGCCTTACGGATACCAGCTTTAAGCTCTTCTACAGTGATTTCTTCACCTTCTAGGTACTTCATCATCATTTCTTCATCAAGCTCAGCTACCGCTTCAATAAGTTTTCCACGGTATTCTGCAGCTAGTTCTTTGTGCTCTTCAGGAATTTCGACACGCTCGATGTCTGTTCCTAAATCGTTTCCGTACATGTAAGCACATTCTTCAACAAGGTCAATGATACCATTGAACTCATCTTCAGCACCGATTGGTAACTGAATTGGATGTGCGTTTGCTTGTAAACGATCGTGGATTGTTCCTACAGAGTATAAGAAATCTGCACCGATCTTATCCATTTTGTTAACGAATACGATACGAGGTACACCATAAGTAGTAGCCTGACGCCAAACAGTTTCTGTTTGTGGTTCTACACCAGATTGTGCATCAAGTACTGCTACCGCACCATCAAGTACGCGTAAAGAACGTTCTACTTCTACTGTGAAGTCTACGTGTCCTGGAGTATCAATGATGTTTACACGGTGACCTTTCCATTGAGCTGTAGTTGCAGCAGAAGTAATTGTGATACCACGCTCTTGCTCTTGCTCCATCCAGTCCATCTGAGATGCACCTTCATGAGTTTCACCGATTTTATGAATACGTCCTGTGTAATACAGAATACGCTCAGTTGCTGTTGTTTTACCAGCATCGATGTGAGCCATGATACCAATATTACGAGTGTTTTCTAAAGAGAACTCTCTTGTCATTTGGTGTCTTGCTCCTTCCATATATGGATTGGATTATTTTATTTTAAGTAGCAAAAAAGCCACTTTATATTGTTACATATGCCAGTATGTCCAGTACCCTCATTATGTAAAACGAGCGCCCAACGAAAGGGAGAGGCATTCTCCCTCTCCACACTTCCATAAGCGACAAATAAAGCGGTTTATGCTTACATTTATTTTACGTTGAATCCTACCAACGGTAATGAGCAAATGCTTTGTTAGCTTCTGCCATTTTATGAGTGTCTTCACGTTTCTTAACAGATGCACCAGCATTGTTAGCTGCATCTAAGATTTCGTAAGCTAGACGCTCTTCCATAGTTTTTTCACCACGAAGACGAGCATAGTTTACTAACCAGCGAAGACCTAAAGTTGTACGGCGTTCTGGACGAACCTCAACTGGAACTTGGTAGTTAGCACCACCAACACGACGAGCGCGTACTTCAAGAACAGGCATAATGTTCTTAAGAGCTTGCTCGAATACTTCCATTGGTTCTTTATCTGAACGTTCACGAACGATATCGAAAGCGTTATAAAGAATTGTTTGAGATTTACCTTTTTTACCGTCAACCATCATTTTGTTGATAAGGCGTGTTACTAGCTTAGAATTGTACATTGGATCTGGTAACACGTCACGTTTCGCAACAGGTCCTTTACGAGGCATATTGAGTTCCTCCTTTCATTTTAAAGTTATTATTTTTTAGCAGGTTTTGGTCGCTTAGTACCATATTTAGAACGTCCTTGCATACGTTTGTCAACACCAGCTGTGTCAAGCGCACCACGAACGATGTGGTAACGTACCCCCGGTAAATCCTTTACACGACCACCGCGAATTAATACTACGCTATGCTCTTGTAGGTTATGACCGATACCTGGGATGTAAGCTGTAACCTCGATACCGTTTGTTAAACGTACACGAGCGTATTTACGTAACGCTGAGTTAGGTTTCTTTGGAGTCATTGTACCAACACGAGTACATACACCACGTTTTTGAGGTGCAGAGATATCAGTTGATTTTTTCTTTAAAGAGTTGAACCCTTTGTTTAACGCAGGTGATTTAGATTTCCATACTTTATCAGTACGACCATTTCTCACTAATTGGTTAATAGTAGGCATTTGATTATCCTCCCTTCGCATGTTTGTATGACCACATATCCAGGTGGTTCATTATTAGTTGAAAACAAAGTTTTTGCAAGGAAGAGCAAATGCTCTCTCCTCACAAAAACAGTTTTAACTTATTATTCCTATTGCTGAAGCTCCCACTTGAATCCCCGAAACTTTTCCAAGTTTACGAACTGATTCAACTTTTTTTATGGGTACGTTATGTTGCAATGCAGTATGAATGATAATGTGGGTTAACCGCATATCAGCATCTTCCGCAATAACAACTTCTTTAACTATACCATTTTTGATTGCTTCCAATGTTCGTTTATGACCAACGACTACATTTTCGGCATTTGACACTTTTTGATAAGACATATACATATCCTCCAAAGCATCGTTAGGAGCAACCTTGATTATAGTAACATTTTGACTCATGTAATGTCAACTAAGATTAAATGTTTTTATACAAAATTTACGACGGAAAATTTTACTGTTCCACATAAATTTCATCGTTTTCTACATTCATGTTATCTTGTGTTGTTTTTACAAGATCCACTTTGCGATAACGATTCATACCTGTTCCAGCAGGAACAAGCTTACCAATAATAACATTCTCTTTCAATCCTAGAAGTTCATCGCGTTTACCTTTAATTGCTGCATCTGTTAGTACACGAGTTGTTTCTTGGAACGATGCTGCAGATAAGAACGAATCAGTTTCAAGTGAAGCCTTTGTAATACCAAGTAGAACTGGTCTAGCTGTTGCTGGTTGTTTACCTTTCAGTAACACTTTCGCATTCGCATCAGTAAACTGATGGATATCTAGTAAAGTTCCTGGTAATACATCTGTTTCACCCGCATCACTTACACGAACCTTACGTAGCATTTGGCGTACCATTACTTCTACGTGTTTGTCACCAATTTCTACCCCTTGCATACGGTATACTTTTTGAACTTCACGTAATAAGTATTCTTGAACTGCTGTAATGTCCGTTACTTTTAGTAATTCTTTCGGATCAATAGAACCTTCTGTTAACTCTTTACCATGGCTAATTGGCTGTCCTGGAGTTACTTTCAGACGAGCACCATAAGGAATAGCATACGTACGGGCTTCAACTTCACCCTGTACAACTACTTCTTGGCGATCTTTAACATCGTTGATCGCTGCGATAACACCGTCGATTTCACTGATAACTGCCTGACCTTTCGGATTACGAGCTTCGAAGATCTCTTGGATACGAGGTAAACCTTGAGTGATATCATCTCCGGCAACCCCACCTGTATGGAACGTACGCATCGTTAACTGTGTACCTGGCTCACCGATAGATTGAGCCGCGATAATACCTACCGCTTCTCCTACTTCTACGTCTGTACCAGTTGCTAAGTTACGACCGTAACACTTCTTACATACACCGTGGCGAGTGTTACACGTAAACGCTGAACGAATGTTTACAGTTTCAACACCCGAATTTTCAACGATATGAGCAATATCTTCAGTAATTAATTGATTTTCAGCAACTAATACTTCACCTGTTTCAGGATGTTTTACAGTTTTTCTTGCAAAACGTCCAACAAGACGATCATATAATGACTCAATAACTTCATTACCCTCTTTAATCGCACCGATTAATAAACCGCGATCTGTTCCACAATCATCTTCACGAACGATTACATCTTGTGCAACGTCTACAAGACGACGTGTTAAGTAACCAGAATCGGCAGTTTTAAGTGCTGTATCGGCAAGACCTTTACGCGCACCATGCGTAGAGATGAAGTACTCAAGTACTGTTAAACCTTCACGGAAACTTGATTTGATTGGAAGCTCAATGATACGACCAGACGGATTGGCCATCAGACCACGCATACCAGCAAGCTGAGTAAAGTTCGACGCGTTACCACGGGCACCGGAATCACTCATCATGAAGATTGGATTGCGTTTATTCAAGGATTTCATCAGTTTACCTTGGATAACATCTTTTGCATTACTCCAAATAGAGATAACGCGATCGTAACGTTCTTCTTCCGTGATTAAACCGCGACGGAATTGTTTAATTACATTATCTACTTTTGCTTGCGCTTCATGGAGAATTTCATCTTTTTCACCTAATACAAGAATGTCAGATACCCCAACTGTAATACCAGCTTTTGTAGAGTACTTAAATCCTAAGTTTTTCATACGGTCAAGCATGCGTGATGTTTCCGTAATTTGGAAACGTTTGAACACTTCCGCAATGATGTTACCAAGGATCTTCTTGCTAAATGGCGCCACTTCTTCGCGACTCGCAATAATTTCTTTAATGTTCGCACCTTTTTCAACGAAATACTCCGCTGGAGTTTCTTTTTCAAGGTTTGAGTTTGTTGGTTCATTAATATAAGGGAACGACTCTGGTAAGATTTCGTTAAATATTAATTTACCAACTGTTGTTAATAGGAGCTTACCTTTTTGCTCTTCAGTAAATGTTACGTTATTTACTGAACTTGCTGCAACTGCAACACGTGTGTGCAGATGTACATATCCGTTTTGATATGCAAGTATTGCTTCGTTTGCATCTTTGAAGACCATACCTTCACCGATTGCACCTTCACGCTCAAGTGTTAAGTAGTAGTTACCTAATACCATATCCTGAGATGGAGTAACAACTGGTTTTCCGTCTTTTGGATTCAAGATGTTTTGTGCCGCTAACATAAGAATACGAGCTTCTGCTTGTGCCTCTGATGATAACGGAACGTGAACTGCCATTTGGTCACCGTCAAAGTCCGCGTTGTATGCAGTACATACAAGTGGATGAAGACGAATTGCGCGACCTTCTACTAATGTAGGTTCAAACGCCTGGATACCAAGACGGTGAAGCGTTGGTGCGCGGTTTAGAAGTACTGGATGCTCTTTGATCACAGATTCTAGAACGTCCCAAACTTCAGGTTGTACACGCTCGATTTTACGTTTCGCACTCTTAATGTTGTGTGCTAATCCTTTTCCAACTAACTCTTTCATAACAAAAGGTTTAAACAATTCAAGCGCCATTTCTTTCGGTAATCCACATTGGTACATCTTTAAGTTCGGTCCTACAACGATTACAGAACGGCCAGAGTAGTCAACACGTTTACCTAATAAGTTTTGACGGAAACGTCCTTGTTTACCTTTAAGCATGTGAGATAGTGATTTTAATGGACGGTTACCTGGTCCAGTAACTGGACGGCCACGACGACCATTATCGATTAATGCGTCTACAGCTTCTTGTAACATACGCTTTTCGTTTTGAACGATGATGCTTGGTGCACCTAAGTCCAATAGACGTTTTAAACGATTATTACGGTTAATTACACGACGGTATAAGTCGTTTAAGTCAGAAGTAGCAAAACGTCCACCATCCAACTGTACCATTGGGCGTAGTTCTGGTGGGATAACTGGAAGAACATCTAGGATCATCCAAGATGGGTGATTTCCAGAGTTACGGAATGCTTCTAATACTTCTAGACGTTTAATAGCACGAGTACGGCGTTGTCCTTGTGCTGTTTTTAATTCTTCTTTTAAGAAGTCTACTTCTTTATCTAAATCGATGTCTTGTAGTAGCTTTTTAATCGCTTCTGCACCCATAGCAGCTTGGAATGTGCTACCATATCGATCACGATATGCACGGTATTCTTTTTCAGAAAGTAATTGCTTCTTATCAAGTGGTGTATCTCCACTTTCTGTTACAACATAAGAAGCGAAATAAATTACTTCTTCAAGCGCGCGAGGGGACATGTCTAAGACAAGTCCCATGCGGCTCGGGATACCTTTGAAATACCAAATATGAGATACAGGAGCAGCTAATTCGATATGACCCATACGTTCACGACGAACTTTTGCACGCGTTACTTCTACGCCACATCGATCACAAACTACACCTTTATAACGTACACGTTTGTATTTTCCGCAATGACATTCCCAGTCCTTTTGTGGTCCGAAAATACGCTCACAGAACAAGCCATCTTTTTCAGGCTTTAACGTACGATAGTTAATTGTTTCTGGTTTCTTAACTTCACCGTATGACCAAGAACGAATCTTGTCAGGTGAAGCAAGTCCAATCTTCATATATTCAAAGTTATTTACATCTATCAAGGGGCCTACCTCCCTTTTAGTCTACAGGTTATCCCAATTATTCCTTAGTTGTCTCAACTTCGACATTCAATTTGTCTGCTGATTGATGATCGTCGTCATCTTCCGTATCACGCATTTCAATTTCTGTATCGTCGCTTGACATCATTTTAACGTCCATACCTAAACTTTGCAGTTCTTTAATCAATACTTTGAATGATTCAGGAACGCCTGGTTCTGGAACATTTTCACCTTTAACAATTGCTTCATACGTCTTAACACGTCCAATAACATCATCAGACTTCACTGTTAAGATTTCTTGAAGAGTATAAGCAGCACCATAAGCTTCAAGTGCCCAAACCTCCATCTCACCGAAACGCTGTCCACCGAACTGAGCTTTACCTCCAAGAGGTTGCTGCGTTACAAGTGAGTATGGTCCAGTAGAACGAGCATGAAGTTTATCGTCAACCATGTGCGCAAGTTTGATCATATACATGACACCAACAGATACGCGGTTATCGAATGGCTCACCAGTACGTCCGTCATACAGGACTGTTTTCGCGTCATTTGCCATACCAGCTTCTTCGATTGTGCCCCATACATCTTCCTCACGAGCACCATCGAATACTGGTGTTGCAATGTGAATGCCAAGGTATCTTGCTGCCATACCAAGATGAAGCTCTAATACCTGACCGATATTCATACGAGATGGTACCCCTAATGGGTTTAACATGATATCGATTGGCGTACCATCTGGTAAGTAAGGCATATCTTCTTCTGGTAAAATACGAGAGATAACACCTTTGTTACCGTGACGTCCGGCCATTTTGTCACCTTCAGAAATTTTACGTTTTTGAACGATATATGCACGTACAAGTTGATTCACGCCTGGTGGCAATTCATCGCCATCTTCACGGTTGAATACTTTTACGTCTAAGATAATACCGCCACCACCGTGTGGTACACGTAGTGATGTATCACGTACTTCACGTGCTTTTTCTCCAAAGATAGCATGTAATAGACGTTCTTCAGCTGTTAATTCTGTAACACCTTTAGGTGTTACTTTACCAACAAGTAAATCTCCATCTTTTACTTCAGCACCAACGCGAATGATACCGCGCTCGTCAAGGTTGCGTAATGCATCTTCCCCGACGTTTGGAATGTCACGTGTAATTTCTTCTGGTCCAAGCTTCGTATCACGAGCTTCTGACTCATATTCTTCAATATGAATAGAAGTGTACACATCATCTTTTACAAGGCGCTCACTCATAATGATCGCATCCTCGTAGTTATAACCGTCCCAAGTCATGAAGCCAACAAGCACGTTACGTCCAAGTGCTAGTTCACCTAATTCCATAGAAGGACCATCCGCAAGGATTTCACCTTTTACAACTTCATTTCCAACACTTACGATTGGACGCTGGTTGTAACAAGTTCCTTGGTTAGAACGAATGAATTTCTGCATTTTGTAGCGATCTAGGTCGCCTTTTACTGTTTGACCGTCAACTTCTACATAGCGACGTACCCAAACTTCACGTGCTTCTACGCGTTCAACAACACCAGGGTGTTTACAGATTACTGCAGCACCTGAGTCTTTTGCTGATACGTACTCCATACCTGTACCTACAATCGGAGATTCCGGATTCATTAACGGAACCGCCTGACGTTGCATGTTCGCTCCCATAAGTGCGCGGTTAGAGTCATCGTTTTCTAAGAACGGAATACAAGCTGTCGCTGCCGACACTACTTGCTTTGGAGATACATCCATGTAGTCGATGCGTTCTTTATTTGTGACAATGTTTTCACCACGGAAACGAGCTACGATATCTTCATCAAGGAATTCCCCTACTTCAGATAATTTCATATTCGCTTGGGCTACAACATAGTTATCTTCTTCATCTGCTGTTAAATAATCAACCTGCCCTGTTACAAGACCAGTTTCTGGGTCAACACGACGGTATGGCGTTTCAATGAAACCAAACTCATTTACTTTCGCGAACGAAGATAATGAGTTGATCAAACCGATGTTTGGTCCCTCTGGTGTTTCAATCGGACACATACGACCATAGTGAGAGTAGTGAACGTCACGCACTTCAAAGCCTGCGCGCTCACGCGTTAAACCACCGGGTCCTAATGCAGATAATCTTCGTTTGTGAGTTAACTCTGCTAATGGATTTGTTTGGTCCATGAACTGAGATAACTGAGAACTTCCGAAGAACTCTTTAATAGATGCAATAACAGGACGAATATTAATTAATGCCTGTGGTGTAATTGCATTTGTATCTTGAATCGACATTCTCTCACGAACAACACGTTCCATACGAGAAAGACCGATACGGAATTGATTTTGTAACAATTCTCCAACAGAACGCAGACGACGGTTTCCTAAGTGGTCGATATCATCTGTATCCCCTACTTTATATAGTAGGTTGAAGAAGTAACTGATAGAAGCAAGGATATCCCCTGGTGTAATGTGTTTTACATCACGAGTAATATTCGCATTACCAATTACATTAATTACGCGTTCGCCTTCTGACTCAGGAGCATAAATCTTAATAGATTGCAGCTCAACATCGCCTTCTACCACTCCACCCATTGGCTTCGCTGTTTTGAATCCAATGTTTTTCTCTAAGTAAGGTAAAATGCGATCAAGTGTACGACGATCTAAGATTGTTCCTTCTGCCGCTAAAATTTCACCAGTTTCTGGATCCACTAATGTTTCAGCTAAACGTTGGTTAAACAATCTGTTTTTAATGTGTAACTTCTTGTTGATCTTATAGCGACCTACATTTGCTAAATCGTAGCGCTTTGGATCGAAGAAACGAGACACAAGTAAGCTCTTTGCATTTTCTACTGTTGGTGGTTCACCAGGGCGTAGACGCTCGTAAATTTCAAGCAATGCTTTTTCTGTGCTATCTGTGTTGTCTTTTTCTAATGTGTTGCTTAAGTATTCGTTATCACCTAAAAGCTCGGTGATTTCTTGATCAGAGCCAAACCCTAATGCGCGTAACAAAACAGTTACAGGAAGTTTACGCGTACGGTCAATACGCACATATACAACATCCTTAGCATCTGTCTCATACTCTAACCAAGCTCCGCGGTTTGGAATTACAGTAGCAGTAAAACCACGTTTTCCGTTTTTATCCACTTTGCCACTATAGTATACGCTTGGAGAGCGAACTAACTGGGAAACGATAACACGTTCTGCACCGTTAATTACGAATGTTCCAGTCTCTGTCATGAGTGGGAAATCTCCCATGAACACATCTTGTTCTTTTACTTCACCAGTTTCCTTGTTGATTAGACGCACTTTTACACGAAGTGGTGCTGCATACGTCACATCACGCTCTTTGCATTCGTCTACAGAGTATTTAGGTTCACCTAAGCTGTAGTCGATAAATTCAAGCGATAGATTTCCCGTAAAGTCTTCGATCGGAGAAATGTCTTGGAACATTTCTCGCAAACCCTCATCAAGAAACCACTGATAAGAAGAGGTTTGAATTTCGATAAGATTTGGTAACTCTAATACTTCACTAATACGGGCATAACTTCTTCGTTGGCGGTGGCGTCCGTATTGAACTAGTTGACCTGTCAACTGCTTCACCCCTCAAATCATGAGTATTATAAATGCACAAAAAAATTTGTGCAAAATCACAAATAAATACAACTACTGCTATTAGCGTAGTTTTTTTCTCTTAAAGATAGATACGTTGAGTCTTTCTACCTGCTCAAAAAAGAAAAATGGTTTCTATAAGAAAACCATCATTCTGTTTCGTAATCTGCTGATTTTACTATCTTTTCCAAGAGAAACAAAAATATACATCTTTCTCAACGCAGAAAATCATATATTGGCATTGTATAATGTTAACATAGCCAAAAATAACCGTCAACGCTTTTTTGATTTTATGATATAATATCCTTTTTTCTTTTCTACAACTTCAACTTCAGAAAATACTTCTTCTAGTTTTTTCAGCGCAGATGGTGCACCTTGTTTCTTTTGAATAACAATCCACAATTCTCCACCTGGAACTAAATACTCCTCAGCCTTTTCTAAAATCTCATGCACGATATCTTTACCAGCACGAATTGGAGGATTAGATAAAATAGCAGCATACTTGCCATCTACATTTTCATAGACGCTACTTTGAAAAATACGTATATTCTCGATTCTGTTATTAGCGGCATTTTCTTTTGCAAGTCCCAAGGCCCTTTCATTCACATCCACCATGTGAATTTCACGATCTTGAAACTCTTTCGCTAACGACAAACCAATAGGACCGTATCCGCAACCTACGTCTAATATATCACCTTTAATATCTGGCATTTGAAACGCTTCAATTAAAAGACGGGAACCAAAGTCCACCTCGTTTTTCGAAAACACCCCATGGTCAGATAAAAAAGTAAATTGAGATTCACGAAGTGTAAATTCCCATCGTTTACGATCACTTTTACTCGAAGGGTCGTTAGAAAAATAATGGTCTGCCATATGGCCACCCCTTTTCTTTACAGTTAAAAAAAAAGCTCGCATGAGAGCGAGCTTTTTTAAAGCATCAAAAGTTAATTACTTAACTTCTACAGCAGCGCCAACTTCTTCAAGTTTAGCTTTCATTTCTTCAGCTTCCTCTTTAGAAACGCCTTCTTTGATTGCTTTTGGAGTGTTGTCAACTAATTCTTTAGCTTCTTTTAAGCCAAGACCAGTGATTTCACGTACAGCTTTGATAACTTTGATTTTTTGAGCGCCAGCACTTGCAAGTACTACGTCAAACTCAGTTTTCTCAGCAGCAGCTTCACCAGCGCCACCAGCTACAGCTACAGGAGCAGCAGCAGTTACGCCGAATTCTTCCTCGATAGCTTTTACTAAGTCGTTAAGTTCTAATACAGTCATAGATTTAACTGCTTCAATGATTTGTTCTTTAGTCATTGTAAATATCCTCCCTTAAATAGGTTTGTATTGTTTTATAGATAACAAGTAATTATCTTTTAAAAAATTAAGCGCCTTGCTCTTCCTTTTGTTCTGCAACTGCTTTAGTAGCAAGTGCAAGGTTACGGATTGGAGCTTGAAGAACGCTAAGAAGCATAGAAAGTAAGCCTTCACGTGATGGAAGAGTAGCGATAGCTTTAACCTCATCAAGTGTTACAAGTTTACCTTCGATTACGCCCGCTTTAATTTCTAAAGCTTCGTGTTTTGTAGCGAAGTCGTTTAATACTTTCGCAGGAGCAACTACATCCTCGTTACTGAACGCGATTGCGTTTGGTCCTGTTAAGAATTCATTTAACTCAGCCATTTCAGCAGACTCTGCAGCACGACGAGTTAAAGAGTTTTTGTAAACTTTGAACTCAACGCCAGCTTCACGTAATTGCTTACGTAATTCTGTTGCTTCAGAAACTGTTAAACCACGGTAGTCAACAACGATTGTAGATTTACTAGCGCGAAGTTTGTCCGCGATTTCAGTTACAACTTGTTGTTTAGTTTCGATTACTTTGCTCATGTTATTACACCTCCTGTAGATTATATAGAAGATGTACCGAAAGTGCACTAAAAACCTCCATGCCCAACTTGTAGACATGGAGGCATATAGTCACAGAAAAAAATTCCGCTTCGTATATTAACACCTAGGTAGGAAATTAAGTCTATTGACACCTACTGTCTACGGTACACTATTTAAATTCACAACATAAATGATTATATAAAAACTTCTTTATGAAGTCAACTTCCAATTTTTACGCTAATGTAGAAACGTCTACACGTACGCCAGGTCCCATTGTAGAAGCAACTGTTACGTTCTTCACGTAAGTACCTTTTGCAGCAGCTGGCTTAACTTTTTGTAAAGTGTCAGCAATTGTTTTGAAGTTTTCTACTAGTTTAGCATCTTCGAAAGATACTTTACCGATTGGAACGTGGATGTTACCAGCTTTATCAACGCGGTATTCAACTTTACCAGCTTTGATTTCGTTAACAGCTTTAGTTACATCGAAAGTAACTGTTCCAGTTTTAGGGTTTGGCATTAAACCTTTAGGTCCTAATACGCGACCAAGTTTACCAACTTCACCCATCATGTCAGGAGTTGCTACTACTACATCGAAATCGAACCAACCTTGTTGGATTTTACCGATGTAATCTGCATCGCCTACGAAGTCAGCTCCAGCAGCTTCAGCTTCTTTAGCTTTTTCGCCTTTAGCGAATACTAATACACGTTGTACTTTACCAGTACCGTGTGGAAGAACAACTGCACCACGGATTTGTTGGTCAGCTTTCTTAGGGTCAACACCTAAACGGAATGCAGCTTCTACAGTTGCATCAAATTTAGCTGTGTTTGTTTTCTTTACTAATTCTACTGCTTCTGTTGCAGAGTAAGCAGCCGCACGATCAACAAGCTTTGCAGCTTCTACGTACTTTTTACCTCTTTTAGCCATTTTTATTTCCTCCTCGAATGTGGTTTTAGCGGAATAACCTCCCACGTTTACGCTTATTTTCAGGTATAACCTGAGGATGCGCGCCATCCATTTATTTAAAAATGATAATCATTTACGATAATAAAGGTTGCGAATTGGAATTCCAGACCCGCAACCTTTTTTAAAAACAAATCGAATTAGTCTTCGATAACGATGCCCATACTGCGTGCAGTACCTTCAACCATACGCATTGCAGCTTCTACGCTAGCAGCGTTTAGGTCAGGCATTTTAGTTTCAGCGATTTCGCGTACTTTATCACGCTTAACAGTTGCCACTTTATTACGGTTTGGTTCACCAGAACCAGACTCAATACCAGCTACTTTCTTAAGAAGAACAGCAGCAGGAGGAGTTTTAGTAATGAAAGTGAATGAACGGTCCTCAAATACCGTAATTTCAACAGGGATGATAAGACCAGCTTGATCTGCTGTACGAGCGTTAAACTCTTTACAGAAGCCCATGATGTTAACACCTGCTTGTCCTAATGCTGGACCAACTGGTGGAGCTGGGTTAGCTTTACCTGCAGGAATTTGAAGCTTTACCATTTTAATTACCTTTTTAGCCACGAGACACACCTCCTTAAGTCCGTGATGTGGTCAATTGGACAGTGATTTGCCCTCCCACGTCATATTTTATCTGTAACGATAAAATCTTTCAAAAAACGTCTCCGATAACGAAGACGTACTGACTTAAAAGATATTATCACTTTTTACAATTCATTTCAAGTTTCATTTTATAATTTTTCAATTTGATGGAAATCAAGTTCAACTGGAGTCTCGCGACCAAACATGTCCACAAGAACGCTAACCTTTTTCTTTTCTACATCAATTTCTTCAATAGCACCTGTATAATCCGCAAATGGTCCTTCGTTTACACGTACTGTTTCATGAAGTTCAAAGTCGAAATCAACCACTTCGTTGTCCATTCCCATATGCTTCATGATGGTAACAACTTCCTCTTCTAATAGAGGTGATGGTTTAGACCCAGAACCAGAAGAACCAACAAATCCTGTTACACCTGGCGTATTACGAACAACATACCAAGAATCATCAGTCATGATTAATTCTACTAATACATAACCCGGGAATACTTTTCTCTTCATTAATTTTTCTTTACCGTTTTTCATTTCTACTTCTACTTCTTCCGGGACAACAACACGGAAAATTTTATCTTGCATACCCATTGATTCTACACGTTTCTCCAGGTTTGCCTTTACTTTATTTTCATATCCAGAATAAGTATGGACAACATACCAACTTTTTTCCATTCATTTAGGACGAGCGTCCTTCCCTCCCTGACGTACATTTTTTTGCGCAAATGAAAAAACCCGTTCACCGGGCTTTTACACAGTTCTTATAAATAACATTATATCATGGATAAGTGCTTCTTATTCAAGAATTAACCAAGAATTAACCGAATTAAAGAAGAAATGCCCATATCAACTACTGCGAAGAAAATCGCAAAGAAGACAACTGTAGCAATAACAGTCGCTGTTGAGCGGAGTAATTCATCTTTTTTAGGCCAACTTACTTTTTTCATTTCGCGACCTACATCGCCGAAAAAGTTCGTTAAACGCATCTACGGGACCTCCAGTGTATTATTTCAATTATTTATTTTGTTTCCTTGTGAACTGTATGCTGATTGCATGTTTTACAAAACTTCTTTATTTCAAGTCGCTCTATTGAGCTCGTATCTTTCATCGTAGAGTAGTTTCGATTTTTACACTCTTCACATGAGAGTACAACTTTTTTTCTCATTAGGTTACACCAACCTTGTAACATTATGTCCCTAAAAATGTATCATACAATAAAAGACAATGTCAACGTCATGACTTTTCACGCTCTTTACAAAAAGAAAACAGGTGATTTGTTTTACACCTGCAGTAAATACTATGAATTTAGAGTTGTACTCTCTCTCATTTCCATATATCGTTCTAATTTCCTTTTTACTCGCTGCAATGCGTTATCGATAGATTTGACATGTCTGTTTAACTGTTCTGAAATCTCTTGATAAGATCGACCATCCAAGTATAAAGAGAGCACCTTTCTTTCTAAATCGCTTAATAATTCAGATATTTTTGATTCTATGTCTGTATATTCTTCCTGACTAATAATCATCTCTTCAGGATCAGTTACTTTCGCCTCTGAAATAACATCTAATAACGTTCGATCAGATTCCTCATCGTAAATAGGCTTATCTAAAGACACATACGAATTTAAAGGAATATGTTTTTGCCTTGTTGCTGTTTTAATAGCAGTAATAATTTGTCGAGTGATACACAGTTCAGCAAACGCTTTGAATGAAGACAGCTTGTCCTCTTTATAATCACGAATCGCTTTAAACAACCCAATCATACCTTCTTGAACAATATCTTCTCGATCGGCACCCACTAAAAAATAAGATCTCGATTTCGCGCGAACAAAGTTTTTATATTTGTGAATTAAATATTCCAAAGCATCAGTATTACCTTTTCGAACTAACTCAACGATTGCCTCATCCTCTAAATCCCGAAATGTAACGTCGCCTATACTTACGAAGCCTGCTTCCACTCTGATCCCTCCGACCGCTATTTATTTAGAAATATTATACAGTAAAAAGACAAAGAGCGTCAATGCTTCAACGCTCTCCTCGCCTTAATTTTTCTAATTTTTCTGTAATATCTTCACTAAATATTTTTCGCATAGTTGGTTGCTTTTCTTTCGTATCTATTGTACGCCTTCTTACTTGTTGCACCATTGCTTGTACTTCTAATTCTAATTCACGCGCAGATTTTCGCAGTGCTCCTTGCGCAAATATAACCCATTGTTCCGTATAATCCGAAGTCGCAACATATATTTGTGTATTGATATTTCTAAGCTCAATCGCAAGCTGCTCTATCTTTTCATCTGCCGTTTGATTCTTTCTTGTGAATATTACTTCCACACGCGACTGTTTCATCTTTTTTTCAATGCCCTGAACTGTATAGGCATCAAAAACAATCATTACTCTTATTCCTGTATACCCTTGATAATCTGCCATCTTATCAATAAGCGCATCCCTTGATGATTGCAAATCTACATCCCGCAGTTTTTTCAATTCTCCCCAGGCCCCGATAATGTTATAACCGTCAACGATTAAAATATCGTTCATTTTTTATTTACCAATTTCGTGACGTTTACGATATACCTCATACATTAACAAACTCGCGGCTACTGAAGCATTTAAGGATGTAACTTTACCAATCATCGGTAAAGTGATTAGAAAATCACACTTTTCACCAATAATACGACTCATACCTTTTCCTTCACTACCAATTACTAATCCAATTGGCATATTTCCATCTAAATTACGGTAATCCGTTTTCCCTTTTGCATCTGTACCAGCAATCCAAAGTCCACGCTCTTTTAATTCATCAATTGTACGAGATAAATTTGTCACGCGTGCAACTGGAATGTATTCAATTGCCCCAGTCGATGCTTTCGCAACTGATGCAGTAAGTCCTACAGCTCTTCTTTTCGGAATAATAATCCCATGGGCCCCTGTTGCATCAGCAGTACGCATAATAGAACCTAGGTTATGCGGATCTTCAATCTCATCTAAAATTAAGAAGAATGGATCTTCATTACGCTTCTCCGCTACCTTAAATAAATCTTCTAACTCAGCATATTGATATGCAGCTACTTGAGCAATTACACCTTGATGGTTACCCTCAACTAATTGATCTAATTTCTTTTTTGGTGCATGTTGTAAAATAACCTTATTCTCTTTCGCTAATGCCAGTACAATCTGTACTTGCCCTTTGGCAGCACCTTCTGCGATCCAAATTTTATTAATATCTCTCCCTGATCGTAACGCTTCAATTACAGGGTTACGTCCGATAATATATTCACTACTCATGATGATGTGCCCCCTTCCTTTTCTTCTAAAACAGCAATTGCTTTATATACAATTTCATCTAATCTTTCACGATTATTTAACAAATGATGATAGCCGATTAGGGCTTCAAAGGCTGTACTATGTCGATATGTTTGTACATCCGTATTCTTCGGAACAGTACCTGAATTTGCATTACGCCCTCTTCTTAGTACTGCCTCTTCTTCTTCTGTCAAAAATGCCGTCTCTAATAAATGATAAACAACTTTCGCCTGTGCTTTTGCCGAAACAAAGCTCGTCCCTAAGCGATGTAATTGATTCGGGCGAACTTTTCCTTTTTGAAGGAGGTGATAGCGGATATATTGTTCATATACCGCATCACCCATATACGCTAACGCCAAGCTGTTTAATTGCTTTGCATCAATCATTCTTATCCTCTTTTCCATCTTGTACCTTGAGCGGTATCTTCTAAAATAATATTACGCTCTTTTAAATCATCGCGAATTTGATCAGATAATGCGAAATCGCGATTTTTACGAGCTTCAATACGCTTTTGAATCAGCGCCTCAATTTCTTCATCAAGCAATTCTTCTTGTGCCAATTCTAACCCTAAAATATCAAATAATGTTTCAAGTTGTTTTATATACGCTTCAATTACCACTTTAGAAGTATGTTCTTCTAACAAGTATTGATTTGCGTGATTTGCTACATTATATAATTCAGTAATCGCATTAGCCGTATTGAAATCATCATCCATCGCTTCTTCAAATGCACTCTGGAATTTTTCCATTTCAGCTAACCATTTCTCATTATGGTCCGTTAAATCCGTACTGCTTTCCATACGATGTTTTAAGTTCCCATAAGCTGTTTTAATTCTTTCCAGTCCATTATTCGTACTTTGTAATAACTCTTCACTAAAGTTAATTGGATGACGATAATGTACGGATAACATAAAGAATCTAATTAACTGCGGATCATATTGCTTAATGATATCGTGAACTAAAATAAAGTTCCCAAGTGATTTAGACATCTTCTCATTGTTAATGTTAATATACCCATTATGCATCCAGTAACGTGCAAATGTTTTTCCAGTCAGTGCCTCTGACTGCGCAATTTCATTTTCATGATGCGGGAACGCCAAATCTTGACCACCGGCATGAATATCAATTGTATCCCCTAAGTACTTACGTGCCATCGCAGAGCATTCAATATGCCAACCTGGACGTCCTTTCCCCCAAGGGCTTTCCCAGAAGATTTCTCCTTCTTTCGCAGCTTTCCATAGAGCGAAATCAAGAGGATCTTGTTTCTTTTCTCCTACTTCAATACGTGCACCATGACGTAGGTCCGCAATTGGTTGATGTGATAATTTACCATAGCCTTCAAATTCCTTCGTTTTAAAGTACACATCCCCCTCTGATTCATATGCATATCCTTTATTCACAAGTTCTTGAATGAATTCAATAATGATATCCATATTCTCTGTTACACGAGGGTGAACTGTTGCGTGTTTGCAACCTAGCGCGGTTACGTCTTCAAAGTACGCTTCAACGAAACGGTCCGCAATTGTCGGTACATCTTCACCTAATTCATTTGCTGCTTTAATTAATTTATCATCTACGTCAGTAAAGTTAGATACATACTGAACATCGTATCCTTTATATTCTAAATAGCGACGTACTGTATCGAATACCATAGGTGGTCTCGCGTTCCCAATGTGAATGTAGTTATAAACTGTAGGCCCGCACACATACATCTTCACCTTATTTTCTTCTAATGGAATAAATTCTTCCTTTTGACGTGTTAACGTATTATAAATGTGAATAGTCATTTTTATCCTTCCTTTCTATGTTTACTTCTAGCTGTTTCTTCAATCTATCAAGCTCCACTTCCATAGCCTTTAATTTATCAAAAATCGGATCCGGAAGATCGGAATGATTTAATTCTTGACCAATCTTTACTCCATTTTGAATAACGACTCGGCCTGGTATACCTACAACTGTAGAATGTGCAGGAACTTCTTTTAATACGACAGATCCTGCTCCGATTTTAGAATTCTCTCCAACAGTAATAGAACCAAGAACTTTAGCACCCGTTGCAATTAATACATTATCCTGAATTGTAGGATGCCTCTTTCCTTTTTCTTTTCCTGTACCACCTAATGTAACCCCTTGATAAATTGTTACATTATCACCAATTTCACACGTTTCTCCAATTACAACTCCCATTCCATGATCGATGAAAAAGCGTCGACCGATAGTTGCTCCTGGATGAATTTCAATGCCAGTAAAAAAGCGACTCACTTGTGAAACAAAACGTGCAAGAAAGAAAAAATTCCTTTTGTAAAAAGCATGTGCAATTCGATGGGCCCAAACGGCATGTAATCCAGAGTAAGTTAAAATGACTTCGAAATAACTTCGTGCCGCTGGATCCTGTTCAAAAACGACTTCAATATCTTCTCGAAGCCTCTTAAACATCGATGTCCCCTCCCCTTTATGGGTTGCCTTTTTTCGAGCGAACTAACTACCCTAACTCACCACTTACTTCCTAATTCTTTATACAAGGAAATAAAATTCATATTCATACCTATTTACAAGGTATAAAAAAAAAGACGCCTCTGTCATATTGACAGAGACGCCTTATAAGCGCGGTTCCACTCTGTTTAGGCTAAAGATAGCCTCAAACTCATCCATGATAACGGTTTACACCGCTTCTGCTTACTTTGCGCCCTAAGGCGTCCCGCGAAATACTTCGCTGTTCAACAGAAGACTCGAAGGGGCATTTCAAAAATCCGCTTATAAACCACTCCCAGCCTAAAGGTGGTTCTCTCTGTAAAAAGCCTGATTTTCTACTTCTCCTTCTCGTCGCTTTTCCTTATTAGGTTTTAAGTATACTTATTATATTTCTAAACCTAGAAAATGTTAACCAATTACTTTTTGAATACGATTTAAAACTTTTTCTTTTCCAAGAAGTGCAATAGCGTTAGGAAGCTCTGGTCCATGTGTTTGACCAGTAGTTGCAACGCGGATTGGCATAAATAAATTTTTACCTTTATGTCCTGTTTCCTTTTGAACTGCTTTAATAGCCGCCTTAACTGCTGCTGGTTCCATTGCTTCTAGAGCTTCTACTTGACCAGCAAATGCACGAAGTACTTCAGGTACTTGTTCACCTTTTAATACTTCTTGTCCTTCTTCTTCATGATCAACATGATCTTTAAAGAACATTTCAGAAAGCTCTACAATTTCAGCTCCAAAGCTCATTTGGTCATGATATAAAGCAATTACATCACGAACCCAAGCTTGTTCTTGTTCGCTTAAGTTTTCACCTACGCGACCAGCTTTCACTAAATGCGGTAAGCTTAGTTCAACAACCGTATCTAAATCTTGCTTTTTCATATATTGGTTGTTCATCCATTTTAGTTTTTGAGAATCAAATAATGCAGGCGATTTTGATAAACGAGCTGCATCAAACATTTTGATAAACTCATCTTGAGAGAAGATTTCTTCTTCTCCTACCGGTGACCAACCTAGTAATGCAATAAAGTTAAAGATTGCTTCTGGAAGATATCCAAGCTCTTTATATTGCTCAATAAATTGAATAATAGATTCATCACGCTTACTTAACTTTTTACGGCTTTCATTTACAATTAAAGTCATATGACCAAATTGCGGGATATCCCAACCGAAAGCTTCATAAATCATCATTTGTTTTGGCGTGTTTGAAATATGATCATCACCACGAAGTACATGTGTAATCTCCATTAGGTGATCATCTACTGCTACCGCAAAGTTATAAGTTGGAATTCCATCTTTTTTTACGATAACAAAATCACCGAAATCATTTGAATGGAATGCAACTTCATCTTTTACAATGTCTTTGAATGTGTAATCACGATCAGCTGGTACACGGAAACGAATACTTGGAATACGTCCCTCAGCTTCAAATTCTTTCATTTGTTCTTCAGTTAAATCACGGTGGTTACCTGCATAGCGAGGTGTTTCACCACGAGAAATTTGTCCTTCACGCTCTGCTTCCAGCTCTTCTTCTGTCATATAACATTTATAAGCTAAACCACGCTCTAATAAATCTAGATATAATTTTTTATACATATCTAAACGCTCTGTTTGACGATATGGTCCAAATTCACCACCAACATCAACACCTTCATCCCAGTCCATACCGAGCCATTTCAAGTATTTTAATTGGCTTTCTTCTCCACCTGCAACATTACGTTTTACATCAGTATCTTCAATACGAATAATAAACTTACCATCTTGATGACGAGCAAATAAATAATTAAATAATGCCGTACGCGCATTTCCGATATGTAAGTGTCCTGTTGGACTTGGCGCATAGCGCACTCTCACTTGCTTTTCCATAATTGGTACACCTTCCATTCTTAATGTCAACACATTCTATAATTGTACACCAAAAAAATGTGATTATCCATCTTACGAATTAAAAACAGTTATTTTTTCTGTAATAAAACAACTGCTTGAGAAGCAATTCCTTCTTCTCTACCTGTAAATCCTAATTTTTCTGTTGTTGTTGCTTTTACATTAATATTATCAACAGACGTTTCTAATAGTTCACTAATACGTTTACGCATGCTTTCAATATGCGGTGCCATTTTTGGCTTTTGAGCAATAATTGTACAATCTAGGTTGCCTAGCTCGTAACCTTGTTCACGTACAAATTCCCAAACCTTTTGTAACAATACAGCTGAATCTGCATCTTTAAAGGCTGGATCAGTATCAGGAAAATGCTTTCCAATATCTCCTGCTGCAATTGCCCCTAAACATGCATCAGCAATCGTATGTAACAACACGTCTGCATCCGAGTGACCAATTAGTCCTTTCTCATGAGGAATTGTAATTCCGCCGATAATTAACGGTCTACCTTCCGCAAATTCATGTACATCAAAACCTTGTCCAATTCGAAACATTTTTTACTTCCTCCTTGAGCTAAACTACTGAGCTTTATGATTCTATATTATATCGCTATGCCTATAAAGAAAAGCCCGGCCGTTGCCGAGCTTTTTTTTACTATAATATCATCACTACTATTTCTCCTGAACATGAAGGAAACTTTCAGCAATCAATAAATCCTCTGGAGTCGTCACTTTAATATTATAGTAACTCCCCTCTACTACACCTACTTGTTTCCCAATGCGTTCCACGAGACTTGCATCATCTGTACCGAGAAAACAACTCTGTTTTGCACTTCTATGAGCTTCTAACAAAAGGGAAACAGAGAATCCTTGCGGTGTTTGTACAACCTTAAGCTGAGATCGTTCTAACGTTTCGACAACAACACCCTGCTCTACTTTCTTAACGGTATCCTTCACTGACACTGCACAAATGGAAGCTCCATATGTTTCTGCCGCAGTTAATACATCTTGAATCACTTTATTCGTTACGAATGGGCGTGCACCGTCATGCACAAGAACATATTCAACATCACTCGCATGCTGAAGTGCATTATATACGCTATCTTGTCTTTCAGCTCCACCCTGAATAAATTGCACTTTCTTTTCAATCGGATACTTTTGCATTAACTCCTCAAAATACGGGCGTTCTTCTTCGTTAATTGCCATAATAATACTTTTGCACGCTTTATCTTTTTCAAAAGCACGTAATGTGTGCACAATAATCGGCACTTTATTTATAAGTAAAAACAACTTATTTTTGCCAGCACCCATTCGCTTTCCTTGACCCGCTGCCGGAATAATTAATGTATACATATTAATAATCCTCTACTTATAATGCTTTTTCTAATAATTTACGTTTTGCGAAAATCATACGACCAGCCGATGTTTGCAACACACTTGTAACAAGTACATTAAGTTGTGAACCTACATATTCTCGACCATCTTCAACGACAATCATCGTACCATCATCTAAGTATGCAACACCTTGATTTTGCTCTTTACCATCTTTTACAACATAAACGCTTAATTCCTCGCCAGGGAGTACAACTGGTTTAATTGCATTTGCTAAATCATTAATATTTAACACTGTTACTCCTTGTAATTCAGAAACTTTGTTTAAGTTGAAATCATTTGTTACAACAGTTCCACCAGTGATTTTCGCTAACTTTACAAGTTTGCTATCCACTTCTTGGATATCTTCGAAATCGCCTTCATAAATTTCTACCGGAATCGGCATCTCTTTTTGAATACGATTTAAAATGTCTAATCCTCTGCGACCACGATTACGCTTTAAAGCATCGGAAGAATCGGCAATATGCTGTAGCTCTTCTAACACAAATTGAGGAATCACAATAGTTCCTTCTAAAAACTTCGTTTGGCAAATATCAGCAATACGTCCATCAATAATTACACTCGTATCGAGAATCTTCCAATGAGCTGTAGATTTTTCTACTTCTCCCTCGATCTCTTCGGTCTCACTATTGTTCTTTTTCTTACCGCCACGTTGTGGTAATGTAAATAAACCTAGTAATTCATTTCTCTTTTTAAACCCTACTTGGAATCCTAAATACCCAAGTAAAAGGGTAAAGAACACTTGTAATACTGTACTAATGACTGGGATTGTAAATTCTCGAATTGGTATCAAAATTAAATATGCAACAATAAGGCCAGAAATTAATCCTAGAGTACCGAATAAAACATCCGCTACAGGCGCCTTTACAAGGGCTTCCTCAATATGCTTAATAAGTTGAACAATATAATCCACAAGCCAAAATGTTGTTAAGAATAAAATAATTGCACCAATAATTGCACGAACATAAGATACTTCCAACCAAGGAACGGCACCGATGTTCAATACATTAATAACTTTTGGAATTAAGTAAATTCCCAACGCTCCCCCAATCACTAAAAAGAAGAGCTGTACGATCCGTTTTAACATCTAACCACCTCCTACTCATTATTAACCATTGTTTCACTAATCAAAACGCCGAATGCAAAAGCGGATGTGTTTTTTTGTAAATAGTTTTATTTACCAATATACCATATCATATAACAAAAATGTTCTAGTGTCGTTATATTGTGGAATCAATGTAATATTCTTAATTGTGTCTACTCATATAAAGATGCTCTTGAATTCTTTTTAAACCTTCTCGTATTTTCTTCGCCCTGACTTCCCCAATTCCTTCCACATCGTCCAATTCATTAATAGTTGCTCGACAAACACCTTGTAACGTTTTAAATCGATTAATTAAATTTTCAATGATAAGTGGTGGAACACGAGAAATTTTGCTTGTGATTCGATATCCTCTCGGCGTCACGCTTTCTTCTAAGCTCGTTTGTCCCGGATATCCCAGCAGTTTAACTAAATCACTATCCTCTAGAAGTTGTGTATTTGCAAGGTCTTGTAACTTTTTCAAAATTTGAAGGTGATCTTGCGTTTTTTCTTGATAATAGTCTTTAATTAATAACGCTGCCTCTGCTTCTAAGTCGGCTAGTAATTCTGTAAGTTGTAAACGGATTAACCTTCCTTCTGTTCCTAACTCATGAATATAGCTCAATATTTCATTTTTTATACGCAGTACCATTTCAACACTATGTAAAACGTGAACTACTTCGGACATTGTAACGACCTCTTCAAATTCTAGAATGCCCAAATTCGTAATCCCATCATTCCATACAGCTTTATATTTTTCTAACGTTTGAATAGCTTGGTTTGCCTTCGTTAAAATAACACCTATATCCTTTAGTGTATAACGTAAGTTCCCTTGATATAGTGTAATTACGTTACGTCTTTGTGAAATAGCCACAACAAGGCTACCAGTCTGCTTTGCTACACGCTCTGCCGTTCGGTGACGCATACCAGTTTCAATGGAATCAATGGATGACTCTGGAACCAATTGTGCGTTTGCAATTAAAATTTTACTCCCAGTCTCATTTAAAATGAGTGCCCCATCCATTTTTGCTAATTCATATAAACTAGCAGGAGAGAATGCACAGTTAATGTGAAAACCACCATCAACAATACTTTTAATCTGCTCATTATATCCGAGAACAATTAGTCCCCCTGTTTGTGCGCGAAGTACATTATCTATCCCTTCGCGCAGTGGTGTTCCCGGGGCCACGAGCTGTAAAATATTAATCATACTTTTGACACGTTGCTTATTTTCTTCCATAGCCTAGCCTCCTAATGTCAAACGAAGCGCTTCTCCCAAATTAGAAACACCTACAACCTCAATCCCATCTGGAATTGTCCATCCCCCTAAGTTTTTTCTAGGAATAATAGCACGTTGAAATCCTAATTTAGCCGCTTCTTGTACACGTTGTTCAATTCTTGATACTCTTCTTATTTCTCCGGTTAATCCTACTTCTCCTATTACTGCATCAGTTGGTGCCGTAGATTTATCTCTAAAGCTTGAAGCTATACTTAAGGCAACAGCTAAATCAATTGCTGGTTCATCTAATTTCAAACCACCAGCTACTTTTAAATATGCGTCTTGATTTTGCAATAGCAAACCCGTTCTTTTTTCTAGTACAGCCATAATAAGCGAAACACGATTATGGTCAATTCCCGTCGCCATTCTTCGAGGATTTCCAAAACTTGTAGGGGAGATTAATGCTTGTATTTCTACTAAAACTGGTCTTGTTCCTTCCATTGAAGCAACTACCGTTGAGCCTGCAACTCCAACCGGTCTTTCCTCAAGGAAAATTTCAGAAGGATTCAATACTTCCGCAAGACCAAGCTCTTTCATTTCAAAGATTCCCATTTCATTCGTGGAACCAAAACGATTTTTAACAGCTCGAAGAATACGATATGTATGGTGTCGATCTCCTTCAAAGTAGAGAACTGCATCGACCATATGTTCTAACATACGAGGTCCTGCAATTGCCCCTTCTTTTGTCACGTGTCCGACGATAAAAATAGGGATTCCTTTTGTTTTGGCAAGTTTCATTAATTCTGCTGTACATTCACGTACTTGCGCTACACTTCCAGGTGCTGACGTCACCTCAGGTAAATGTATCGTTTGAATAGAGTCAATAACAACAAAAGCTGGATTCATCTCTTCAATATGTGCTGCAATTCGCTGTAAGTCAGTCTCTGCTACAACAAATAGATTACTACCCTTTACATCCAAACGATCTGCACGAAGTTTAATCTGCTTTGCTGACTCCTCACCTGATATGTACAGTACATCATATGAAGCGTCTGCTAATTGTGATGAAATCTGTAATAACAACGTTGATTTCCCAATCCCAGGATCTCCACCAATAAGTACTAGGGATCCATCTACAATCCCGCCACCAAGGACACGGTTAAACTCCTGAAATTTTGTTTCAATACGCGCCTCAGACTTTGTTTCTACTTCTGTAAGACGTCTTGGTTTTGTTACTTCTGATTGAATTGCATTTGCATAATTAAGGCGCCTTGATGATACAACCGGCTCCATCTCTTCAACAAGCGTATTCCATTGACCACATCCTGGACATTTACCCATATATTTTGGTGACTGATAACCACATTCTTGACATGTGAATTTTGTTTTCTTTTTAGCCATATCTTTTTATATTTCACTTCACTTTCATCTATCAACATTTATCCTTCTCGTACAAGAAAGAGGGCTATCTCATAGCCCTCTTAGTTTGTCTATACTTATTTTACCTTTTCAGCACTATGAATGACAAATGATTCCCCTTCTACATCAAAGATAACTTTTTGTCCTTTCTCAATAGCACCTTTTAAAAGTTCTTCCGATAGTCTATCTTCTACATGCTTTTGAATTGCCCTACGAAGCGGACGAGCACCGTACTCACGATCAAACCCTTTATCAGCAATAGCTGCAATTGCTCCTTCTGTTAAGTGCAATTCAATTTCTTGTTCTTTTAAGCGATTCACTAACTGATTCACCATAAGTGTTACAATCTCTTGAATATGCTTTTTCTCAAGCATATGGAATACGATAATTTCATCAATACGGTTTAAGAATTCTGGACGAAATGCTTTTTTCAGTTCATCCATTACTTTACCCTTCATATCCGAATAATCACGACTTTCATCTTGTACGTTAAATCCAAGATGCTTATTACGTTTTAACGCATCTGCACCAACGTTAGATGTCATAATAACAATTGTATTACGGAAATCAACTGTACGTCCTTTAGAATCTGTTAAACGACCATCTTCTAATACTTGTAGTAAAATATTAAATACATCAGGATGCGCCTTCTCTACTTCATCTAATAGGACAACTGAATAAGGCTTACGACGAACCTTCTCTGTTAATTGTCCACCTTCTTCATATCCAACATATCCCGGAGGAGAACCAACTAAACGCGAAGTTGAGTGCTTCTCCATATACTCAGACATATCAATGCGAATCATTGCATCCTCATCACCGAACATAGATTCCGCTAATGCTCTTGCTAGTTCTGTTTTACCTACACCTGTTGGTCCTAAGAAAATAAATGAACCAATTGGGCGTTTCGGATCTTTCAATCCTGCTCTTGCACGACGAACAGCTTTTGCTACAGCTACTACTGCTTCATCTTGACCAATCAAACGATCATGAAGAATGGATTCTAAGTTTAATAATTTATCAGTCTCTGTTTGTGCAAGTTTAGAAACTGGGATACGCGTCCATGTAGAAACGACATTTGCAATATCTTCTACCGTAACCTCTGAATTTTCTTTTCCTTGTTGCTCTTTCCATTGACGTTTTGTATCTTCTAACTTCTCACGTAAGCGTTGTTCCATATCACGTAAGGACGCAGCCTTTTCAAATTCTTGACTTTGTACAGCCGCATCTTTTTCTTTTCGAATCTCCTCAAGATTTACTTCAAGCTCTTTTAAGTTTGGTGGTGTTGTATAAGAACGTAAGCGAACTTTTGAAGCAGCTTCATCAATTAAATCAATTGCTTTATCTGGTAAGAAACGATCTGTAATATAACGATCTGAAAGTTTTACAGCCGCATCAATTGCATCATCTGTAATAGATACACGGTGATGCGCCTCATAACGATCACGTAAACCTTTCAAGATTTGAATCGATTCTTCTAAACTTGGCTCATCAACATGAATTGGTTGGAAACGTCGCTCTAAAGCCGCGTCTTTTTCAATATATTTACGATACTCATCTAAAGTTGTCGCCCCAATACATTGTAACTCTCCGCGTGCTAAAGATGGTTTTAAAATATTCGACGCATCGATTGCACCTTCTGCTCCACCTGCACCAATTAATGTATGAAGTTCATCAATAAATAAAATAATATTTCCAGCTTGACGGATTTCATCCATCACTTTCTTTAAACGATCTTCAAATTCACCACGATATTTCGTTCCTGCTACCACTGTACCCATATCTAGTGTCATAACACGCTTATCTCTTAAAGTTTCCGGAACTTCATTATTTACAATTTGCTGTGCTAATCCTTCTGCGATTGCCGTTTTACCTACACCAGGCTCTCCAATTAATACTGGGTTGTTTTTCGTTCTACGGCTTAACACCTCAATTACACGTTGAATTTCTTTACCACGTCCAATAACAGGATCTAAGCGGTTTTCACGTGCAACAACTGTTAAGTCCCTTGCTAAACTGTCAAGTGTCGGTGTATTTGCGTTTGTTGCTGAACCACCTTGATGACCTGAACTAGCTTCATTACTTCCAAGAAGTTGTAACACTTGTTGTCTTGCTTTATTTAGACTCACACCTAAATTATTTAAAACTCGTGCCGCTACACCTTCACCTTCACGGATTAAACCGAGTAAAATATGTTCCGTTCCAACATAAGAATGACCTAGCTTACGCGCTTCATCCATAGACAGTTCAATAACTTTTTTAGCACGAGGTGTATAATGTACAGTTTGAGAAGCCTCGGTTCCACGACCAATTAACGCTTCTACTTCTTTTTGCACTTTCTCTGGACTTAATCCAAGAGCAATTAACGCTTTTGCTGCAATTCCTTCACCTTCGCGTACAAGCCCAAGTAAAATGTGTTCTGTCCCAATATTATTATGACCAATACGAATTGCTTCCTCTTGAGATAAAGCTAATACTTTCTGTGCTCTTTCTGTAAATCTTCCAAACATCATAGAAATCGCCTCCTACTTGCGCTTAGTTTTTTTCAATACGTAATCGCTCACGGATTAAGGTTGCTCTTCGATAATCTCTTTCATCTGGTCCTAAAGGCCCTCCTACATATTGTTGTAAAATACCTGGTTGCGTAAGGACCATTAGCTCAGTCAAAATATTTCTCGATATACCTTTTATATACCCTAGATCAATACCAAGTCGTACATCTGATAAGCAAGTTGCCGCTTCCGCAGATTGAATTAAACGACTGTTTGCTAGTATACCGTAAGAACGATAAACTTTATCTTCAAGCTCAATACTTGAATTTTGTACAATTAATTCTCTAGCCATTTTTTCTTGCTGTATGATTTGCTGAATGACACTCTTTAAATCTGCAATAATATCTTCTTCAGATTTTCCTAGTGTCATTTGATTTGACACTTGAAATATATTACCTAACGCTTCGCTACCTTCACCGTATATTCCTCTTACTACTAACCCTAATTTTTGAATTACTTGTATAATACGGTTAATTCTTTTCGTTAAAACCAATCCCGGTAAATGAATCATTACGGAAGCCCTTAATCCTGTACCAACGTTGGTAGGACAACTCGTAATATATCCAAGTGATTCATCAAAAGCATATTCAACCTCTTCTTCAATCCAATTATCTATTTGATTGGCACTTTGAAGTGCCTCCGATAACTGCAATCCTGAAAATAAGCACTGGATCCTAATATGATCCTCTTCATTAAGCATAACACTAATATGTTCACTTTCTGAAAGTAGACATGCTCCATATTCTGTTCCTGCTAGATTTGGACTAATTAAATGCTTTTCGACTAAAACTCTTCTTTGAAGGGGGGTTAGTTCATTCATTTTTAATAGTCCAAACTCTCCAAAAGGATCTACCTCTTTATTTATAAATTTCTTTTTAAATAATTCATGAATCTGTTTGGCTTCTTCTTCATTTTGCATAGTGGAAAATTGATATTGTTTAAGATTACGCGCCAAACGAATTCGACTGCTTAAAACAATATCAGAGTCAGGGCCATCCCCCTTCATCCATGGACTAATCGCTTCATTCATAATTTTGTCCAGTGACATAGAACTATTCCCCCTCCCTATGCTCACTAAGCTGATTTTCAAGACCTCGAATTTTATCTCTTATTTCAGCAGCTTTCTCAAATTCCTCATTCTGTACATATTGTTTCAAAATGAGTTTTAGTTCATCTAATTCTTTCTTTAAGTGAATATTTCCTTCTATATGTTCCGGAATTTTTCCACAATGACCTGTATGCCCTCCGTGAAGGCGTTTTAATAACGGCTTTAAATGTTCCTTAAATGTATCGTAACAAGAAGCACACCCAAAGCGCCCCACTTTTGTAAATTTCTCATATGTCATCTTACAATCTGGACATCTTAATATATTTGTATTCGAAAATTCGTTTTTTCCTTCTTCAAACATTGTTGATTCACCGTATAATAAACCAGCAAATAAATCATGGAATGAAAAGTTAGACTGCGCTGATTGAAAGAAAGACGTATAGCCACTTTGTTCTGCACATTGCTCACAAAGATGAACTTCCGCCTTCTTCTCGTTGATTACTTTTGTATAATGTAAAGTTGCTGGTCTTATATTACAGTTTTGACAAGTCATCACTATCCCCACCTTTACAACAGGAACGATCTATCTCATGATACTTTTCATACATTACTAGATTGTTCACTTTCCTTAATCAGTTTAGATAAAAGTACATGTTCTTATTTCAAAACCTCTACAATATTTAACTGCACTATCTTAGTTATCATTTTTTACAAAAGCCGTATTTATTTATATTTCAGTGTTCTTAACATTGCGCATAATATTCGAGCCCTAAGTTCATCTCGGGAAGGAACATCCATTGATAATACAGACCGATCTAGTACGCTTAACATCAATTTCGCTTCACGGTTTGTTATGATTCCCTCTTCTAATAAACGTATAATCATACTCTCTGCATTCCCTTGCGCAACGCTATGATCAATCATATGAAGCATTTGATCAATAATGTCTATATCGTCATGCAGCTTGACTTTTATAATGCGAATGTAACCTCCTCCACCACGTTTACTTTCTACTACAAATCCTCTTTCTAACGTAAAACGGGTATTGATTACATAATTGATTTGAGATGGTACGCACTCGAACCGATCCGCAATCTCATTTCTCTTGATTTCAATCACATTATTATTGCTTAAGTCAATAACTTGCTTTAGATATTGCTCAATGATATCAGATATATTTCTCATTTATCCGCCACCTTTATTGACTTTGACTATCTTTGACTTTAATTATATACGTATTAATAAAATTTGCAACTCTTTTGCTTATTCACTATCCTAGCCACATTTCCCTGTATTTAATCAAAATAATAATTCTTTAAACACATTTTTTTAATTACTATGGATTATAAAAGAAAACACGAAAAAACACGAGTCAAATGACTCGTGTTTTAATTTGCTTGGCGACGTCCTAC
>NZ_NUVD01000002.1 GCF_002564555.1 Bacillus cereus
TTGATTTTTTCTGCTTTCGCAACATTCACGCTCGCTATTTCTAGCCACGTTGTAGTTCAATCAGCTTTAGGGATTGCCCGCAGTTAACCCTCACTACTAGCCAATCACTTGACTAGCAGGGCTTACTGATATATTTAATTAACTTTCGTTATAATTGGTTAAATAAATCGTAACAGTTAGTTACCCCTTCTATTTTTCTAAATTTTAACTATTTTGTTTATAAAACACAATATAGATTTTAAGAAAAAAGGTGACATCCTTATGAATATGAACGATTTTCTACATATATCTATCACAACTCACAATATATCAAAGATTCAATAGAAAAGAGAGGTTGTCCAAAAGGACAACCTCTCTTTTCTTACATCAATTAAAATTTAAATTCTTGTCCAACTTCAAAGCTGTCTTCTAATACAAGAATACCTTTTTCTTGTGGAGCGTCTGGAAGCTCTAATTCACGTGCAGAGCAGATCATTCCAGAAGAAGGAACACCGCGAAGCTCAGCTGGTTTAATTAACATACCGCTTGGCATTACAGCGCCGATTTTTGCAACGACAACTTTTTGTCCTGCATCAACGTTTGGTGCACCACATACGATTTGTAATGTTTCTGTACCGATTTCTACTGTACAAATGTTTAGTTTATCAGCATTTGGATGCTTTTCTTTTTCAGCTACATAACCTACAACAAATTTCGGTGAAAGATCTGCTTCTACTTTTTCTTCAAAGCCGTTCTTCGCTAAAATTCCGTTGATTTCCTCAACAAGTTCTTTCGTTAATGTTAGGTTACCTGTTTCTTTTACTTCTAAGTAAGAAGATGCATTAAAGATGTTGAATCCTGCTGTTACATTGCTTTCACGATCGTATACGCGTGCAACATCTCCTTTGCGATCAAAAGTACGGTTCTCTAAAGTAATATCTTGTAAGGCAACAATTAAAGTGTCACCAATTCCTTCAAGGTTGTAAAAAACGTTCACTTCGTTCATCCTTTCTCTTTTCCATCTGTCTTCTTCCGATTCTTCGCTAAAATAAAGATTGGTTCAAAGTGGCCATCTTCATATACGAATGAAAGTGATGTAATCGGAACATGCCCTTCGGCAAAAAATTTCATTGTCATTTGTGCAATAATATCATAACCGATTTCGTTGACGATATCAGCAATAATTAATACATCTTGGTGAGGAACAGCAACTACCATGTCACCAGAAATCTTTTCACGCATCGATTGTAGTAACGATTCGTTTAAAATACGAGTCGCATCATACCCATCATTTGTGTTTAAAAAGTAGAATGTATTACCTGCTACTGTGTCCTGCTTAAATTCATAACCTAATGAGCGAGCATTAAATAATGCCATTTCACGTACTTGTTGTTCTGTAAGCTCTAACTTTTGTAATAGACGCTCATCAATAAGTCGATACGTTTTATTAGAATCTAGCGCATAGTAAATACGTGTTTCCGCCGTATGATCCGTCATAATAAACGGATTTCCTTCTTCTGCTTGTTTCGGGAAAGAAGTAGAACGAATAACAGGTAAAATTTTTGCCCCGCTATTTTCTTCTTTATGCATCGCAATTAGCGCTTCTTGTACGTAATAAGCGACCTCTTCAATTGCTTTTTCTTTGTTCACTTCCCATTTTGCTACAACTCCTGGAAGTGATACGTTAATACCTTTTTTCGAGTCTTTCTGTTCAATACGTAGAACTTCTTTCTCGCTATCATACTGAAAGTCCCATTCTGGGCGAGATAATTTTTTCATTAACTCATCTTTCATCTTTTTACTTGTCATCTTCATCTCTTTTTCCTCCCTTCCAAAAAAATAACCTCCCCCGCGAAGGTAGAGGTTGTTTTACAATTCAATTGGCAAATTGCCTTATTTTAAACCTTCAATAAACTCTTCGATTTGTTCTTGTGTTTTACGATCTTTGTTTACATAGCGACCAGTTTCTTCACCTTTATTGTACGCTACAAAGCTCGGAATGCCAAATACGTCTAATTTCACGCATAAATCAATAAACTCATCACGATCTACATAGTAAAATGAGAAATCACTATATTTCTCTTCTACTTCTGGCATAAATGGATCTACGAAGCGGCAATCTGGGCACCATTCTGCTGAGAACATAAAGACTACATTCTCTTCGTTTTTTAATTGTTGGAATTGCTCCATGCTTTCTAATGATTTCATCTATATTTCCTCCTCTAACGAGTGCATTTTTTCATGTTATAATCTTTCTTTTTATACTACCATACATCACGCACGGTGCAAGGTTTATGCTTGCTTTTCATCATACTTATATTGTCCAACAAGTAACTTAACCACGTGTACAAATAATTCCGTCCGGTCAACATAATCATCTGTAAAAATACCGATAGCACCTTCGTGGCTACGAATGTCTTTTCGCTGTACAAATTCTTCCATCACTTCGCTTAACTCTTTTCCTTCTTCCAGTGGCGTTAAAAAGTCATCTGGTAATTTAATACGAGCGCCTCCTGCAACAAATACTCTACCGTCATTTGTCGCCAAAGCCCCCCAGTTACACATAAATAAACCGTGCGCTGTTTTCATTACGCCGCCTTCTAGACCAATACCAATTTGGGCTTCACCTGCTTTTAATGCCTGCTTCGCTCTATTTACCGCTCCTTGCATTGTCTCTTCATCTGAAAATGGCTGGCTTGCTACTCCTGAAGGAACAGAAAGGGATATAATTTCAACATCTTCCCAAACCTTCTCCACAGCCCCAACCTTCGTCTTATTCCTCGATCCAACTACTACCTTCATCTCAATCACCTCTATATAAATTCATCATTTTGTTCTAATATCCACTTCGGCACGAATTAAGTACCCACCACTGCCACACACCACCAGGGGAATCCCTTCTACCTAAAAAAGAAGGTGGCTTCCCACAACATTACCGGTCTCGAACTCAAAAACAGCCTTCCTCTCTCTTCCTACCCGCGCTCTTAATACATCATTCGAGCACCCATTAAGCACTGACCGCCACCACTCATCGCTGGAGCATCTATCCAATCCAAAAAAAGAAAGGCTCTTCAGCCCTTCTTCTCTACGCGTTATTCTTAATTGTTTCTAACGTTGTTTTGTCCGTCGCTCTTACAAGCTTCGTAATTAGTTCTTTCGCTGCTGCATAATCGTCCACATGTAAAATTGAAGCATGTGTATGAATGTAGCGTGCGCAAACACCAATTACTGCTGATGGGATACCAGAGTTACTTGTATGTACACGGCCCGCGTCTGTACCACCTTGTGAAATAAAGTATTGGTACGGAATGTTATTTGTTTCTGCTGTATCTAAAATGAATTCGCGCATTCCTCTATGTGTTACCATTGTACGGTCGTAAATACGAAGAAGAGCACCTTTTCCTAATTGACCGAACTGTGTTTTGTCACCAGAAGCATCGTTTGCTGGGCTTGCATCAAGCGCATAGAAAATGTCTGGTTGAATCATATTTGCAGCTGTTTGCGCTCCGCGAAGACCTACTTCTTCTTGTACAGTCGCACCAGAGTACAATGTGTTTGGTAATGTCTCATCTTTTAATTCTTTTAGTAATTCGATTGCAAGGCCACATCCGTAACGGTTGTCCCAAGCTTTCGCCATAATTTTCTTTTCGTTTGCCATTGGCGTAAATGGGCAGATTGGCACGATTTGTTGTCCTGGTTTCACACCAATTTCAATCGCCTCTTCATAACTATCTGCACCTATATCAATTAACATATTTTTTATATCCATCGGTTTTGCACGTTGCGCATCACTTAATAAATGAGGTGGAATAGAACCAACAACCCCAACAACAGGGCCGTTCTTTGTCATAACTTGTACGCGCTGCGCTAATAGTACTTGGCTCCACCAGCCGCCTAACGTTTGAAAACGAATCATCCCGTTTTTCGTAATTTGCGTAACCATGAAACCTACTTCATCCATATGACCTGCTACAAGAACACGTGGGCCAGTTTCGTCCCCTTTTTTCAGACCAAATACGCTACCTAAACCGTCTTGTACAATTTCATCAGCATATTTGCTTAATTCTTGCTTCATAAAACGGCGCACATCATGTTCAAAACCTGATGTACCTTGTAATTCTGTTAACGTACGAAATAATTGTAATGTCTCTTTATTCACGAAGTCCCCTTCTTTCAAACCTTAGTAGAATACCTCTTTTATTGTAACGAAATTTTCGAAATGTTTCTAGTTTCTTCTTTTTTAGCTGTATTTGCTTTATAATTATTATTGGTACACTATTTTTATTTTATAGAATTGAGGTGAATATATGAGCTGGAAAGGTTTAGTAACAGGTCTTGGCGTTGGATTCGCAGCTGGTTATTTCGTTGCAAACAAAGTACAAGAACAATCCCATATTTCTTCAGAAAAAGCATTGAAAATGGTGAAACAAGCATTAAGTCATAAAGGTGAAATTACTGGCTCTTGGGTACATATGGTTCCAGAGACATTTGAAAAATATGATGTCGCATATGAAGTTTATCGCGGCGGTCTTACAACAATGTTAGATGATATGCAAGAACGATTTGAATTTTTAGTTGATGCTAAAACAGGTACTGTTTTAGAGGTTATAGCAGCATAAAAAGGAGGGTTCCCATTAGGTGAACCTCTTATTTTTTGAAAAATCTCAGATAATGATTAAAATTATAGCGGCAATTTTTTAAATATATCGCCTTACCGACAAAAGGCGATAATAGAAAAGGAGGCTGCCCCAACAGACTTTTAGGACAGCCTCCCCTTATTACGCTTCTATGCTTGTTGTTCTTTCCACCTTTTCTACAATATGTCCTTCCTCATCCCACTTCACCGCGCGATAATACGCGTCATGATAAAACGTAAACCACGCCTCTTTTTCAGCACCATACTTCATCCACTTTTGCTTATTTTCAATCGATGTCATTGGATAATCATCATATGCCATTACCCATAATACATTTTGATGTGCGTGTGTCGGCAAGAGATCTGCTAAATGAATCATCGTTTCATCCTGACTTTCAAGAATAATAACGGCATGACCATCACTATGACCGCCTGTATGCGCCATTTGTATTTCATCTGTAATTTCTATTTCTTGCTGGAACGTAACAACTTGCTCTACAATTGGCTCCCAATTTTCCTTCCAATATGTATTACGTGATCTAATATTTGGGTTCCTCATTTCATTCCACTCTGTTTCGCTTACATAAACTTTCGCATTTGGAAACATCGGTACAAGGTGACCACCTTCCCATTTTGTTAAACCAGATGCATGATCAAAATGAAGGTGTGTCATTAAGACGCAATGAATGTCTTCCGGCTTTAACCCTAACTTTTCTAAAGATTCATCAACTGATGATTCTTCCGTTATACCTTGATTTCTTTTCATTTTCTCATTTAATTTGCCTTTTCCTATTCCAGAATCAATCAGCATATTTCCGTCTTTCGTTTGCAAAAGTAATGGATCCGTTCGTAAATAAATGTGATTTGTATCGTTATGTTTATATTTCCTTGACCAAAGTACTTTCGGTACAACGCCAAACATTGCCCCTCCATCTAAATGTGTATTTCCACCTTTTAGCCACGTCACTTTTATATCTCCAATTTGTAACTGTTCCATCTTTCATCCCCCTTTCTTTTTATATTAACATAAAATTCTGATTGTTTTAGCCATAAGAAAACCTATGCATTACTGCATAGGCTCTGTACGATATTTTGCTTCAACACGGTAAATACGATGACCTTTACTAGAGAATTTCTCTTCGTATTCTGTCATAATGTTTCCTTCATAATCACTATTATGAAGATCTAGGCTAAGGTAAGTTAATAACATACCATACTCAGCCATACTCATTAGAGAGTATTCAAATAAACCTTGGTTATCAGTTTTGAAGTGAATTTCTCCGCCTTCTACTAACACTTCTTCGTAATTGCGTAAAAACGTTTTATACGTTAAACGACGCTTCGTATGACGATTCTTCGGCCATGGATCTGAGAAGTTTAAATACACACGGTCAATTTCACCTTTTGCAAAGAAAACTGTTAAATCTTCAGCATCTTTATTAATTAACTTTAAGTTCGGTAATTCTTCTTCAATTAATTTATCAAGTGCATCTACAACAACACTTGTAAATTTTTCAATTCCAATATAATTAATATGTGGATTAGCCTTTGCCATATCATACATAAAGCGGCCACGTCCTGTACCTACTTCAATATGAATTGGTTGTTCGTTTCCAAATACTTCTTTCCAGTTGCCTGCGCGCTCCTCTGGGTTTCCAATTACGATATGTGAATACTCATTAATTCGGTCCATTGCATATGGTTTATGTCTTAAACGCATAGATGTCTCCCTCTCTTTACAAAGCTATTTTAAAGGAATAATTCCTTCTCTCTGTTTTAATCAATCTACCAAACAAAAAACCAAGTACGTACGAGCACTCGGTCCGTTTCTTTCAAGTATAAGATGTACCATTTTGATAAAAACTACATACAGCATTAAACATTCCATGACGAAGCAGCTTTTTCTCTTACATTTGATGAGAAAAACAATCGAAAGGATGATCCGTTCATGCCAATTAATCAACAACATCAATTAGAAGTGCTGAAAGATATTTTAGTCAATCACCAAAGTGATTGTTGCGGGACAGTTTCAGAATGCGAGCAATTAGAGCGCCTCATTCAATCGTTACTCGCAAACGATAGTATAAGTAGTGACGCTAAAGCAATGCTAAACGATGTATATTCTTATAGTCAATCGGGTAAATCTTCCTCTAATTTGGACAACCACATTTCCAATAATCAAGAACAACTCACTCAGTGGATTGCTGGAATGGACAATTTTTCTTAAGTATTATTCCGAAGCAAGTAGTTGCTGTAAATATTGATGCCAATATTCAGCTTCTGCTTGCTGTTTTTTTGTTGTATGCCATTGAATAGACAAAATCGTTTGTGCTATCACATACCATCTCATACGCCTAAGCAACGATTCATCCATTTCAATTTCATAATATCCGAGCCACTCACTCCATTCATGGCGCGGAATGTACCAATATAACAACATACCGAGGTCTAGAGCTGGGTCAGCAATAACAGCTCCATCCCAATCAATTAAAAACAACTCATCTTCATCCGATAATAGCCAGTTGTTATGATTTACATCACAATGACATACAACGAATTCATTATATTCAATATCTTTTAATGAACCCGTTAAATATTGAAGGCCTTGCTGAATTGTTTCATCAACCCTTATATCTCCTCTTAAAACAAGTTGCAGTTGTTGTAATAACTCTTGTGCGTGAAGCGGTTGCTTCCCAAGTCTTTGAATCATCTGCACAAGTGCTTTAGAGGAGTGTATTTTCTTCAAAAGTTTCGCAACACGTTCTAGTTTCATATCCTCTGGCTCAAGCTTCTGTCCCGGAAGCCATTTTTGAGCAGAAATTACATCACCGTTCGTTACCCTTCTTGTCCAAAGTAATTTTGGAACAATTCCTTCTGCTGACAATACCGCTAAAAAGGGCGATGTATTCCGCTTTAAAAATAACTTCTGTTGTCCGTTTTGCGCAACATATGCATCGCCCGTTACTCCACCAGCCGGTACAAGACTCCACTCTTTTCCTAATAATTGTTCCAACCATTCCATATTCATTACCCGTTAACAAATCCTTATCTTTTTTAGTTATGAAAAGAAAACCGCAACATCTCTACACATGTTGTGGATTCATATATATTACTGTAAATGAAAAGAAAACTTGGCATAAGCCAAAAACTCTCTATTTTATTTTACAAAACCACTCATAGAATGACAACTTCTCAAAATCGTCACCTTTGTCAATTCTACATTTATTACATTCTCATCGTCAAGTAGCGATTTGTCACATTATCGTCAATATATACGTGCTAATTGGAGCCAGCTGAAGTTCCTTTCCTCTAAATGAAGAAATTGGCTCTATTTTCGCTTGCTTTTCATTTACTAACACATGCCATGTTCCTTCTTTTGGAAGCTGCACCGTTTTAGCCTCCAAACCACTATTAAATAAAACGACAATCTCTTTCCACCGTCCAAATGATTCTACATTTTGTAAATGATATGCGAGCACTTCTGTAGATGTTTGCAAAAAAGTCATATGCTTTTTTATAAGGTCTGCGTTTTGTAATCGGAATGCCCCATGCTCTTTACGAATCGCAATGAGTCCTTTTATATAGTTAACTGTCCCCATCTCTTTCTCTTTTTGATCCCAGTCTAATCGATTAATTTCATCATTGGCATTATAACTATTTTCATTTCCTCTCTTCGTACGATAAAACTCTTGCCCCGCATGTAAGAAAGGAATACCTTGTGAAAGAATCACCATTGCGCTCGCTAGAAGGTGACGTTTTTTCAAAACCTCTTCCGGTTCTTCATTGCTACGCACTAGTTTATCCCACATCGTCATATTGTCATGACATTCTACATAGTTAATACTTTGCATTGGCTCTAGAAATAGCCCGGTTTCTTTCATACTTAACAGACTACCTGATACTATATACTGCAAGTGATGACAGTCTACATGCCCACCAAATGCAAAGCCACGTCTATTTAAATTAAATGTACTACCTTTTATTCCATCACGAAATTGATCATTAAACTGCGCGATCCGCGGCATTTTTCTTGCATTATTTAACGTCGCTTTTTCCGCCAGAGGAAGTGGTGTTTGTAAATCCCATCCTTCTCCTAATAACAATGCATCACTCTTTATGTTTCGCACTTCTTTTTCTATTTTGTTCATCGTCTCAACATCTAAAATTCCCATTAAGTCGAATCGGAAGCCATCAACATTGTACTCAGTAAGCCAATATAAAATGGACTCCACGATGAATTTCCTCATCATTTTTCGCTCAGACGCTATATCATTTCCAACTCCCGTCCCATTAGAAGGCATACCATCTTCCCCATGACGAAAATAATAACCTGGAACAAGCTTTTCAAATGATGATAGCTCTCTTTCATAAACGTGATTATATACAACATCTATAATCACCCTAATGCCGCCCGCATGAAAGGTTTCAATCAGTTGTTTACACTCTACAATCCTGTTATACGGATTCGAAGGGTTTGTAGCATAAAATCCCGTTGGTGCATTGTAATATAATGGATTGTAACCCCAATTGTATGCAGCAGAAGGATTCACCTCATCTATACCACCGAAGCAATATAAAGGTAATAATTCAACATGTGTAACACCTAAATCTTTTATGTGAGACAATCCCGTTAACGTCCCATTTCGTCCCGTTGTTCCCTCTTCCATCAGCCCATTATATGTCCCTTTTTTATCCACTCCACTGTTTGGGTGAATAGTAGCATCACGTATATGCAGTTCATACAATATGGCATCTGTCATTGACTGTAATGGTGGTAATTCCTCTCGTTTTGTTACATTCGTCTTGTCTAAATCAATCACAACTCCGTATTTCCCGTTTACAGTTACTGACTTTGCGTATGGATCCACCGCTTCATTCCATATTAAATTAATACAAACGAGGAATGTATATCGAGCTCCATCGTGATCCCCTTGTAACGTATGAGCCCAAACGCCATTCTCTGCTCTATACATTTCATAATCGGTATATTCTTTATCACTTTTATAAATTCTTACTTTTGCAAGCCTTGCAGTTGGAGCCCACACTTTAAACATTGTTGCTTCTTTTTGATACGTAGCACCTAAATCTGTACCTTCGTAATAATACTTTTCATCGAAAATTGCTGTTCGAATCACAGCACCTATTTGTAAATCCGTTTCTTCGTTCCGTTCATCTCGTACTGTATAATACTTCCCCACATCTAGCGGCTCTGCTATAAAGCACTCATACTTCGTTGCATCTGGAAGCGCAATAGTATGAGCAATCGGTAAATCTTTCACATTGTTTCCTTCTTGCAAACGAAATGTCCGACTTGTTCCATAGGCATGTGGGAGCAAAATTGTAATTTTATTCATTTCATCTAAATAGGCATCAAATGGACGTTTTACCTTCAACATAAAAAAATCACCATCATTCTCAAAATTAAAATGAAACGAGCTGCAAACGATAAGGCTTTTCTTATCAGCAAGACTCTACACAGTAACACCTTATTCTCTATAGTATATTCACCTGTATAAAAAACGTTTTCATACATTCTATTTTTGTAATTTTATTTCAGCAATCGATTTATACTTCGGCGTTTCCTTCACGTGAGATTCGTATAAAGTAATCGCGTCTGCTTGAAATGATATTTCAGGCACTTCTTTTATATTTTCTAAATAAAACGCTCCTTCTCCTACCCATTTACGGGCAACAGTAATATGCGGATGATATGGACGTGTTTCTAGAGAAAATCCATTTTCTTCACAAATAGCATGCACTCGTTTTTGCAACTGAAATAAATCGTGGGTCTCACTTACCTTCGCCCAAAAAATACGAGGTCTATCTTCCCTGCCAAACGTTGAAAATCCTTGTAACGTGAAAGAAAGTTCCTTTTTTTCTTTAAGTGTTTGTAAACCATTCTTTATTCCTTCTAATTGTTCCTGCGTCGCACTTCCTAAAAAAGAAAGGGTAATATGATAGTCTTCCTTATGTACCCACGAGCGAAATGGTAATTCCTCCTTCATTTCCTCTTTATAGTTAGATAGCACTTCTTTTATATGATTTGGTAAAGTGATTGCGACAAAATAATGCATATCCATGTACATCGTCTCCTTCCTTTTATTGTTGCTTTTCTTTCTTATCTCATTCAGGTAAAAAGAAGCCGCCCTCTAAAGTAGAGAGCGGTCATTATTTACATATCCATTACTTCGCTAATTCATGAATTGCTTGAGCGTAAATTGCTGTTGCTTTTAATAAATCTTCAATTTCAATGTACTCATCTTTTTGATGCGCAAGTTCTTCTTTTCCTGGGAATAGCGGGCCAAATGCAACACCAGCTTTCAATGAACGAGCGTAAGTACCTCCGCCGATTGCTAATAGCTCTGCTTTTTCCCCTGTTTGTTCTTCATATACACGTTGCAGCGTACGAATTAATACGTGGTCTTTATCAACGTGATGCGGGCGAGAGTTAGAATAATCCGCTACTTCAAATCCATAAGTGCCAACATATTCTTTTAACTTCGCAATTGTTTCTTCAAAGTTAGTCGTAACTGGGTAGCGTACATTTAATCCTAAATTACCACCGTTTTCTTTCGTATAAGAAAGGCGACCGACATTCACTGTTAACGGACCACTAACTTCGTCTTTATAAGCAATATTAGCTTTTGCACCGAAAATATCACCAGTAAATGTTTCTGTTGCAAATTTCGCAAATGAATTTGCTTTTCCATCAAGAGAAACTGTAGTTAAGAAGTTTGCTAATAATAAACCTGCATTCTCTCCTTTTTCAGGAGTAGATCCGTGCGCTGAAATTCCCTTTATTTGCAGCGTCACTGTATTTCCTTCTATAGTTGATTTCCCTATTTTTTTAGCAGTTTGTAAATACTCTTCATACGCTACTGTAAGTGTATTTACATCTTCACCTGTAATAATCGCTTCTGCAAAATCGGGCACCATATTTAAACGACGACCTGACTCAAATGAAATAAGTTCATATGCACCGTTTGTCTCTTCGCTACCATTTTGCACAACTTGTATATCAGAAATTCCTTTTTCAGCATTAATAATTGGAAAATCTGCATCTGGCGCAAAACCAATTGTTGGCATTTCTTCGTTTTTAAAGTAGTGATCTACACATTTCCAATTGCTTTCCTCATCTGTTCCTAAAATCATACGAACGCGTTTCGAAAGAGGTAACCCTAATTCTTTTACAATTTTCATTGCATAATAAGCTGCCATTGTTGGTCCTTTATCATCAATCGCACCGCGTGCAAAAATCTTTCCGTCGCGAATATCTGCACTATACGCAGGAGTCGTCCAGCCGTCTCCTTCTGGTACAACGTCAACGTGACAAAGAATACCTACTAATTCTTCTCCTTGTCCCATTTCAAGATGACCTGCATATCCTTCTAAATTTTTAGAAGCAAAACCTTCTGCTTCTCCTTTATGTAACATGAAAGATAAAGCCTTTTCTACACCTTCACCAAATGGTGCGCCCTCTTTCGCCGATTCTTCTTCCCATACACTTTTAATTTGCAAAAATTGTTGTGTATCACGAATTAAATCATCTTTTCGTTTTGTAACTTCTTCTGTCCAATTAATCGCTGACATCACACATCCATCCTTCACTATATTATCTCTTTTATCATAGCAAACCGAAATCCCTTATGCCATATGCGAAGATTAAATGCTGAACAATTATAATATTTCAGATATTTCTTATTAGTTTTTCTTTTATTTTTTCAAAAAAATTTGCAGGAATTTGGCGTTTTACGTAGAATTTTATGAGTTAGTTGACTGACCAGATATACAATGTCAACTACCAATATTTTTCTATATGAATATTTGTTAAACTTTTGTAAAATTTAAGTAGATTAAAGCATGAATTTTATCATGTAGAGTACAATGGTAGTAACGACCTTCTTTCCTGAATGGGGTCAAAAAAACTAGTAGAGGAGTGGTTTTCTCTTGAAACCTACAACTACTCGTATGCTAACACGCATTAAATCAATTTATATGTACATCAATGAAAACGGAACGGTAACGACGAAAGACCTTGTAGATGAGTTCGGGATCACACCACGAACGATACAACGTGATCTAAATGTGTTGCAGTTTAATGAACTCGTGTATAGCCCTTGCCGCGGTAAGTGGACAACAACAGGAAAGAAAGTGAGAATGACCTCATAACGAAAACTAATTGTATGTAAATAAATACATACCCCTTTCTAACTATTAGAAAGGGGTCTTTTCTGCACCTAAAAAAAACGGCACTACTTTTCAGTATCTACTTGATATGTTTTTAACATTTCTACTTCTTCATCTGATAGCTCTCGGTATTGTCCAAGTTCTAGTTCTTCATCTAATACTAACGGGCCCATCTCTGTTCTCTTTAGGTACACTACTTTTTTCCCTACTGCTTCAAACATGCGCTTCACTTGATGGAATTTTCCTTCTGTAATCACAAGCTCAATTTCAGAAATGTCATCACTTTTTAATATTGTAAGTTCACCTGGTTTCGTTTCATAGCCATCGTCTAAAATAACACCTTTAGCAAACTCTTTTACATCCTCTTCTGTTACTATTCCTGCAACGTGCGCATAATATTTTTTCGGCACATGCTTTTTCGGAGATAATAATTGATGTGATAACTTCCCGTCATTTGTTATCAATAAGAAACCTTCCGTATCGATATCAAGTCGTCCAACTGGGAACGGATCAAAGATCGCATCTTCTAATTCTAATAAATCTATTACTGTTTCATGATTGTCATCTTCCGTTGCTGAAATAACACCTTGTGGTTTATGCAACATTAAATAAACAAACTCTTTATATTCCACAACTTCACCGTGAATCATAACTTCTTGCTCTTCTACATTTACATGACACTTTGCATCTTTCACTGGCGTTCCATCAATTTTCACAACGCCGTCTTTCAATAATTTCTTTACTTCTTTTCTACTTCCATATCCCATATTCGCTAATAATTTATCTAATCTCACGTTTTTCACCTTCTTTGTTTATCATAGAAAAGGGGACGTAATTACGCCCCTTTTGATTTCAACTTTATTTTAAATCTACTACCAAGTTTACGTTGAATTTTATCTAACGCTTCTCCGCCAAATACTCTTTCAAGTACTCCTGTACGAATTGCTAAGAAAATGTAAACAAAACCACCAATACTTGCACAAATTGCAACTGTAATTAAAGCACCCATACGGCTATCAGGCGAAATCACGAAGGCTAGAAGCCATTGTGATAGTTTTACCGCCACGACCATTACAAATGTTAATACTGCAATTTGGAATGTTCTTTTGTATACAACACCGAATGAGTAGTTTGCATGTTTTTTAATTTGGTGATTTGTGTACCAAACAGAAGCCATGAAACCAACTGCTGTTGCAAGAATTGCTCCTATTGTACCGAAATAACGAATAAAGATTACATTACATACAAATTTCAAAATAATACCCATTACAAGCGCAATAATCGCATGCTTCTGTTGATTAATACCTTGCATAATTGCCGCTGTTACTGTAAACAAAGCAAATAACAACGCAACTGGCGCATACCACATTAATACTTGTCCACCTAGTGGATCAGCGTCGTAAAACGCAGTATAAATTGGATATGCAAGTGAAGAAATACCGATAACTGCTGGCAATGTTAAAAACATATTTGCCTGGAATGTTTGTGTAATTTGTAATTTTAAATAACGATATTGTTTTTCCGTAAACGATTTTGTGATCGCTGGCACAAGCGTTAAACTGAACGCTGTTGCCAGCGATACAGGAATCATAATTAATTTATGCGTCCACATTGTGAAAATACCAAGCGCTCGCTCTGCGATATCGCCTTGACCAATCGCCTGCATAATTGAGTTAAATGTCAATGTATCAATTTGTTGATATAAAGGAATTGTTAACCCAATTACAACGTAAGGAATTGCATATGCAAACAATTCTTTAAACAATTGAACGGTACTTACTGTCGATTCTGGTACAGTTTGTTCAATTAAATATTGATCCAAATGTTTTTTACGTTTTAGCCAGTACCAAATGAGTACACCAAGCGCTCCAACTGCTGAAACGAACGCAGCAAATGTCGCTACCCCAACTGCTGTTGCAACTGTACCACCAAGTACTTTAATAACGATAAAACTACCTGTTAATAAAAAGGCGATACGAATAATTTGTTCAATAATTTGCGAAATAGTAGTTGGTCCCATCGATTGGTGACCTTGGAAATAACCACGAATTAAACTCGCTGCCGGTACAACAATAAGCGCAAAACTTACAAGACGAATAATCGTCGTAACTTCTTCTATCTTATTTTGTAAACTTTGTTTACCAAGCATTGCTTCTGCAAACCATGGCGCCGTCAAATACAGTACTAGGAACGAAAGAACCCCTGATACTATCATCATAACCATTCCCGAGCGGAACATTCTCCGGCTCGTTTTATAATCGCCAAGTGCATTATATTTGGAAACGAATTTCGAAACAGCAAGCGGCACTCCTGCCGTTGCAATACTTAAAAAGATCGTATATGGAATGTATCCATATGTATAGAGCGTTCCGCCTTCTGTTCCTACTAATGCATGAAACGGAAAGACGTAAATCATGCCTAAAAACTTCACTAAAAATGTCCCTAGCGTAACAATAAGCGTTCCGCGTAGAAATTTTGAATCGGACATAAAAAAAATCCTCCTACATCTACATAAAGTGAAACTATAATCAGTGGGGGTTTTGTTCATCCCCTACTCGTTATTAGTTGAGCCATTCGAGCATTTACGGGCTGCCAGACTTCCTCTTTACTGCTCATAAATCTTAAGGTTTTAGTCTTATTGCCCACAAATAGCAGGATCGTGCTGAACTCTAACTTTTGTATTGTACCACAATTCTCCTATTAAGCAGTACTCCACTCTATTTTTCTTTTAAGGGAAAACATGCTATTCTTTTAGGCAGGAAATGTAGAAAATGAGGTCGATATATTATGCATTATGATGTTATTGTCATCGGCGGCGGTCCTTCAGGGCTAATGGCTGCAATCGGTGCTGCAGAAGAAGGCGCAAGCGTCTTACTTCTTGATAAAGGAAATAAACTAGGGCGTAAACTTGCGATTTCTGGTGGCGGTCGTTGTAACGTAACGAATCGTCTACCACTTGATGAAATCGTTAAACATATACCAGGAAACGGTCGCTTCTTATACAGTGCTTTTTCTATTTTTAATAATGAAGATATTATTACATTCTTCGAAAAACTCGGTGTTAAATTAAAAGAAGAGGACCACGGGCGCATGTTCCCCGTGTCAAACAAAGCGCAATCTGTTGTAGATGCACTTTTAACAAGATTAAAAGACTTAGGTGTAAAAATACGTACGAATACGCCAGTTGAAACGATTGAATACGAGAACGGTCAAACAAAAGCAGTTATTTTGCAAACAGGCGAAGTGTTAGAAACAAATCACGTCGTTATCGCTGTTGGCGGAAAATCAGTTCCTCAAACTGGTTCTACTGGAGACGGATACGCTTGGGCTGAAAACGCTGGTCATACAATTACAGAGCTTTTCCCAACAGAAGTACCAATCCTTTCAAACGAACCATTTATTCGTGACCGCTCATTACAAGGTCTTGCTTTACGTGATATCAACTTAAGTGTATTAAACCCAAAAGGAAAAGTTGTCATTTCTCATAAAATGGACATGCTCTTCACTCACTTCGGCTTATCAGGGCCTGCTGCTCTTCGTTGTAGCCAGTTCGTAATAAAAACGATGAAGAAATTTAAAACGAATACAGTGCAAATGAGTATCGATGCGTTGCCAGAAGAAAATAGTGAACAACTATTCCAGCGCATGCTGAAACAAATGAAAGAAGATCCGAAAAAAGGAATTAAAAACGTGTTAAAAGGTTATGTTCCTGAACGTTACTTCCTATTCTTATTAGAAAAAAATGAAATTGATGGTAGTGAACAAGCTGGACAAGTTTCTCATGAGAAGATTCGTGCACTTGTAAAAGACTTTAAAGAATTTACTGTGAATGTAAATGGTACGCAGTCAATCGAAAAAGCATTCGTTACTGGCGGCGGTGTATCCGTTAAAGAAATTAATCCGAAAGAAATGTCTTCTAAATTCACGAATGGCCTATATTTCTGCGGAGAAGTTCTTGATATTCACGGTTATACTGGTGGCTATAACATTACATCTGCTCTCGTTACTGGTCGAATTGCCGGAACGACAGCTGGAGAAAACGCAAAAATGCAGTATTAAAGAAGAAACAGGACTTCCCTGTTTCTTTTTTTTATAGGTACATGGAATGCTACAAGATATATCGGCGATTCCTCAAATATATCAACTTACAAAAAAGAGCGACAAATCCCCTTTTCCTAACTTGCCATTGCTTTTTTGTTGCTTTATATACCTTAGTACCTTTATATTTTATATTGTTGAATATTTGAAAAAGGGTAAGGGGAAAACAAATGAGAAAAAAAGTCATGATGTCTTTAATGCTAATGACGTTTCTTTCTGCGGTAGAAGGAACGATTGTTAGTACAGCAATCCCTCGTATAACGAGTGAATTGTCAGGCGTCGAACTTGTTAGTTGGGTATATGCAATTTATATGCTTGCAACAGCGGTTTCGACTCCAATATACGGAAAACTAGCTGATTTATTCGGCCGAAAAAAAGTTCTGCTCATCGGAGCAACCATCTTCTTAATCGGTTCTGCACTTTGCGGAGTCGTTACATCGATGGAACAATTAATCTTCTTCCGCGCTCTTCAAGGTATAGGCGCTGGTGCTGTTATGCCGATTACAATGACGATTATTGGAGACTTATATAGCGAAGCGAAAGACCGCGCGAAAGCACAAGGCTGGATGAGTGCCGTTTGGGGTGTATCTGGTGTTATCGGGCCTTTAGTAGGCGGATTTTTAGTCGATTCTCTTTCTTGGCGCTATATCTTCTTCTTAAACGTTCCATTTGGAATTATCGCTTGCCTAATGTTTGCCACTTCTTATAAGGAATCTGTTAAATCCGCCACTAAGCAACATATCGATTACCTTGGTGCAACAGTCTTCTCATTAAGTACAATTGCTCTACTATACGCATTATTAACAGGTAGCAGTAAGCAAAACTGGGGAGACATTTCAATCATCGGCCTATTAATCTTTGCCGCTGTTTCATTCATTATTTTCTTATACATCGAGAAAAAATCTCCGGAACCATTAATTCCGCTAGCACTTTTCTCTAACCGTACATTATCTACTATAAACATATTAACGCTTATCGCTGGCGCAATGATTATTAGTATTACAGTGTACCTTCCAATTTGGAGCCAAGGTGTATTAGGAAAAAATGCAACAGAAGCCGGACTCATTTTAATGCCGATTCCTGTTATGTGGACATTCGGTGCTATGTTCTCGGGTAACTTAGTTGGCAAATTAAAAACGAAACAAATTATTTTACTTGGAGCTAGCATTTTATCAGTTGCTACATTCTTATTATTTACATTATCAACGGATTCACCATCATTCCTTATTTATGTTGCAGTCGGATTGTTCGGCTTAGGAATGGGGCTTGTAACACCTATTTATATGGTAACAATTCAAGCAGCTGTACCAGCCCATACACGCGGGACAGCAGTAGGTTTAAACACATTTATTAATACATTTAGCCAAACGTTAGGTGCTGCAATTTTCGGCACGGTCTTCAATACGATGATTCATGCACGTGGCATTAAAAATCTTGATCTTGTTTCTTCTGGCGGACACGGCGGATCTACAGCAAATGTAGTAACTGAGTCTCAATCCGCATTAGCTGCAAGTGTACACGTCATTTATATGAGTACTTTCGTATTAGCAGTATTAACTTTAATTATTGCTTGGCTTTTATTAAAGCCGGCTAAACAAACAAGTGAGCAGTAAAAGAGGATGACCGAAATGGTCATCCTCTTTTACTCTTCATTCTCCACAATATGTTTCAGCATGGACAATTTATTATCCCAAAATCGTTCATAATACGAGAGCCACTGCTGTAATTCCTCTAATGGCTCTGGTTGCAGGCGATATATCTTCTCTCTCCCGCTTTTTCTTCCACTTACTAAATTCGCTTCCGAAAGAATATGAAGATGCTTTACAACAGCCGTACGGCTCATCGGAAAATGATCCGTTATTTTGGAAATTGGTAACTCTTTATCACTTAATAACCGTAATACTTCTCGGCGGGTTGGATCAGCAATTGCTTGAAATACATCATATTTCGCTGCTGACGAGGACACTTAGCCTTCGACAACCTTTTTCAGTTTTTCATTTACAATCGCTACCCAGCCACCATTCATTCTATCGCGAATAATAGAGCTCTTCGCATTCGCTTTCGGAAGAATTTCATCAGGATGTTTCCAGCCGCCGTGAATTAACGTAAATTCTGTTTTATTATCTCCTAAGTCTTTCAAATCAAATGAAACAACCCAGCCATCTGTATCCCATGAGAAAGATAAATGGTTTGGCTCATCAATTTCTAACACTTTACATGGTGATGGCCCAAATGGTGATTGCACATGAAACTCATGTCCTACCTCTAATTCGAAATCATTTGGCATAAACCATGACGCGATTCCTTCTGCAGTTGATACTACATTCCATACTTTTTGAATAGGCGCATTAAAAACGATTGTTTGTTTAATATCATTTAATGTATTTTGTTGTTCCATTTTCATTCTCCTTTATTCGGCACAAAAGCAACACCTTTTAGTTTCATTTCCGATAATATAACACCTTTTGGTTACATGTCAAGAAAGGCTCTTTTTGTTGAGAAATTCTCAACATTTTTTCAACAGGACAAACACCCTCTCAGCATTTCCTCATAATATAATCACAAAGGCAATCAAAAATAAAAACTTCTCTCAACATGAAACTCCATCATTCGTATTGAAAGAAGCGCCTTACTTATATCATGCGTAATTCGTCTCTCCTCCTTCCCTCAGAGGCAATACGCGAGATATAAAAAATCAGAAGGAATATGCCCACCATTTGAGTAGGTAGTTATTTCTCTTCTCCTCAACATTTCCTTAGGAGCGAAATGACTACCCACTCACTTTTTTCAACAAAAATAAAAAGGGGATGAACGCGATGTTCTATTGCATTAACTGCTCTGACATTCACCATGAAAAACATCCGAATGATAAAGTATTCAAAAACGGTTTTTATATTGATCCATTTTTAGGTGATCGTTATCACCTCGGTATGTGTAAAGATGCCCAAAATCATGAAACAGAAGAACTACTTTTAACGTCAAAGAAATTAGGCACGACTCAATCTATTATGAACGTTTTACCAACACATGTTGTCCCAACCTAAAGCATAAAAAAGAGCTGNNCAGCTCTTTTTTATGCTTTATAAACGATCATTGCTGAAAAGCAATAAATTTGGTTTTCATCATCGTTAATCGAAACACCAACTTGGTACTTAATATCTACAAATTTACTATCATCAATCTTTTTTAAAAACACATTTACTGCGTCTTCTAAATCTTTTTCGTGACTTTCATCAAACACTTTCACACGAATCATGTTAACACCATCCTAGATCGCAGCCCTCCGCCGCTTGATTATTGCCACGGTGCGTATCTATGATGCGATAAAACTTTCCATTCTCATATATATATCCGTCTTCTAACACATATTGTTTACCTTCAGTATAGACATAAAACTTACCTATCATAAATTTACTCGTATATAATTCCAAATAATCTGGTCTAAATTTAGCTACCACTTTATTTGTAATATCAATTTTTATTGTGCGCCCCACCTTCGCTCCCTCCTTTGCAAAGAACGGATTTAGGTATATTGTATTAGCGATTTTACATTTTATGCTTAAAAATAAGGGGATATGTCTTCTATCCTCACCTGTACTATTTTTCTAAAAAAGTCATTCATAAATAAGAGCCAAAAAATATATAAAAAAAGAGTTTTTACTTATTGACTCACATATATACATTATGGTATTATATAAAATTTGACATTTTTATATTCGTGTGTTATCATTAAAATTGGTTACCACATATGGAGGTGGATGATTTGTTTCAAATTGGTGATAAAATCGTTTATCCAATGCACGGTGCAGGAATCATCGAAGCAATTGAAGAGAAAGAAATATTAGGTACTACTCGTCAATATTGTGTGATACGCATCCTTAATAAAGATATGCAAGTAATGCTTCCGATGGATCAATTACAAAAATCAGGTATACGTTATATCGTCGATAAAGGTACGTTAGATGGTATACTTCTTGAATTTCATCATGGGGAATCCGATTCCTCACTCTCTTGGAAACAAAGATATACAATGAATATGGAAAAAATGAAGAACGGCAATCTTCAAGATAGTGCAGAAGTTGTTCGTGATTTACTTCGCCGTAATAAAGAAAGAGCCTTAAATGCGAGCGAAAAACAAATGCTAGATAATGCACGCAAAATGATGATTAGCGAAGTTGCGCTCGTACAAGACGTTTCTGAACATCAAGCGACAGAATTTCTTCAAGATACAATTAATCATTAATTTTTAAAATAGCTGGCCGCTATTTTTTTTTGCTAAAAAAGGACAAAGAGATAAAACTCTTTGTCCTTTTCTATTACTCGTACTAACGTTTCTGCCATCCGTTACCGCTCTACACCATTAGAATGTGCTTTCATTTTTTCCTTCGCTTGTGCGCACACCTTTTCTGCAATCGCACTAGAAACATTTTTTTCTCGTTCCACATTCTTTATCTTTATATGATCTAAATTGTCTTCCAAAGTAAGTGTAACTTTGTCATTCGGCGGATTGTGTGCACCTTGAAAAGTAAGAAATTGTAGCGTCACTTCAAATCTAGGAACGAACTCATCTTTCTTGCCTAGACGCTTTATATTTATAACTGAATCACATTCATATTGATCTGCTGTCGCTTGCCTTATAACGGAATAATACCGATTCAATAACGCACTCTCTAAAAGCTGTTCCTTCGACTCTTTTGCCCAAGAATAACTTGGAGAAAAGAAAAAGATAGAACATATCATTATCATCATTACACATAGTTTTTTCATAACGCCCTCCTTGTTCTATAAATTAGTGTTCTCAAAAATGCCATAAAAAAACGACTTCCCCTATTCAGGAAAGTCGTTTTAATGAATCCAATATTAACCACCGCTCACTGGTGGTATGAGTGCAACAACATCACCAGATTGGATCGTGTCATCTTCATTTGCGTATTCTTCATTAATTGCAACCATAATTGGCGCTGATACTGGTACATTATATTCTTTGGCAACAATATCTTTTAACTCTGCCACCGTAATATTTTCTTTCTCTATTTGTAATTCACTTGTTCCTGCTTCTTCTTGCAAGTGCGCAAATAACAATACTCGAATCATATTTATAGCTCCTTCCCAGGCTCTCCTTCTGGATACGGTGTCTGTTCTAATTGATCACCAATCCACGAATCACCATCTTCCCAAAACTCTTTTTTCCAAATCGGAACAATTTGTTTAATACGCTCCATAATATATTCATTCGCTTCATAGGCTGCTTTACGGTGCGGTGTTGAAACAGCAACAACAACCGCGATATCAGAAATTTGCAATGTACCGATGCGATGTGTAATCGCAACGTGCGTACCAGGCCATTTCTCCTTCACTTCTGAACCGATTTTCTCCAGCATCTTTTCTGCCATCGTCTTATAAGCGACATACTCTAAGTATAATGTACGGCGCCCTTTCGTAAACTCCCTAACTGTTCCAATAAATGTTGTAACAGCACCGCATTCACGGCGAATTACTTTCTTCACCACCTCTTCAATCGAGATTTCTGTATCGATTACTTCATAATACGTATTTATCATTTCGCACTCCTAACCGTTTGTAAAAACCAGCCTATATACAACTCTTCTTCTGTTATATGAAATACATTATATTCTTCTCGTAAGTTTGCCGGAACATCATGCCACGTAATAACCGCCACTACATTTTCCACTTTATGTAAAAGTTCAACATCTTCCGCAGAACGAAGTAACACTACTTTCGGGTAGTTCTCTTTTTTATAGCCCTCTATTAAAATCGTATCCACTTCAAAAAACTCATATAAGCGAATAATTTCTTGCAAGGACCATTCCTCTCTTAAGGAAGAAAGTGAAAGTAATCCAGCTCCTTCTACACTACTTACGACAGCACCAGCTTTTCGGTGTCTTTCACTATCTTTTTGCGCTACTTCCGGAAACCCTCCGTGCCCATGATGTTTAATTGTAGCAACTTTCATTTCTTTTTGAGCCAATGCATGCACAATTTTCTCTACAAGTGTTGTTTTCCCACTATTTTGATAGCCTACTATTTGTAAGATTGAAGGGGCTTTTCCCATGGCCAATCACATCCCTCGGCGTGCTCTAACAATAATACGGATACTTTCATTCCTGCCTCAAACCCTCTCGTTCCTCCAGGCAACACAATAAAAGCATTCGCATCCGCAAGCGAAGAGACTGCACTCGATTTATCTAAGCCGACTGGCAACGCTTGTAGCTTCCCGTCTACGATCGTCACATTTGCTCTTACAAAACGAGTAAATGGATTTGGCTTTGGGAAATCCTTTTGCAAAATAGCGTCAGCTCTATATACGTGAGGTTCCTTCGCATACAAATACGTTTTTATAATTGGATGCACAAATAATTCAAAGCCTACATAACAAGCGGATGGATTCCCTGACAAACCGAAAAGCAACTTTCCATCAACTTCAGCCACTGTCGTTACACTTCCTGGTCTCATCGCTATTTTATTAAAGAGTACATTCGCCTGTAACCTTTCATAAATAGCCGGTAAATAGTCATAATCTCCTACCGACACACCGCCCGTTGTAATTAAAATATCAACCTCATCCATCGCTGATTGAACAGCTGCAAAGCATGCATCTAAGTCATCAGCAAGTTGGCCATAATACCGAACTTTTCCGCCAGCTTTCATAATTTGAGCTGCAATCATGTAAGAGTTACTATTTCTAATTTTCCCTGGTTCTAACGGCTCATGTACTTCTAGCAATTCACTTCCTGTCGTTACAATACCGACAACAGGCTGTTTTACAACTTTCACAGTGCTATATCCAAACGTAGCTAATAAGGCCGCAACACCTGGATTGATTGCAACACCTTTCTTAACGAGGACTTGATTTTGTTTGATATCTTCCCCTTTAAATGACACATTGTCACCACTATTGAAAGGACGCTTTAACTTCATATATGTTTTTTCGTTCTTCTCGAATCCTTCTGTCAGCTCTAGCATTACGACTGCATTGCAATCTTCTGGAATAGCTGCTCCTGTCATAATACGAATCGCTTTAAAAGGTCCTACTTCTTCTAAAAAAACAGACCCTGCTCCAATTTCTCCTATGACTTCAAATTCAACTGGATTCTCCTGACTTGCTTCTTTCGTATCTTCTGCTCGAATTGCAAAACCATCGTAAGGAGAACGATCAAAATGAGGAACGTCATGATCTGAGACAACATCTTTCCCAAGAATTCTCCCGTAACTTTCTGTAATAGACACTTCTTCTACTTCCCCATGCTTCGCATATTCCATGACCCGTTCTACTGCCTCAGCAACTTGAATCGGAATTCGTTTTTCTACCATCGTTTCTCACCTCATATTTGCAATTTTTTTTATCTCGATTAAACTTTATGTATTAAATAGAAATTACTTCAAGGAGGAATTCCATGTCTTCATTCACACATTTCAACGACCAGGGCCGCGCAAAAATGGTTGATATAAGCGAGAAAAAGGCAACCGTTCGAACAGCAATTGCGTGCTCTAGCATCGTCGTTACAAAAGAAATTTACGATAAAATCTCTCACAATGAAATTGGGAAAGGTGACGTATTAGCGGTTGCCCAAATCGCAGGCATTATGGCTGCGAAACGCACTTCTGATATTATCCCAATGTGCCATCCCTTATTATTAAAAGGTGTTGACGTTTCTTTCGATTGGAAACAATCAGAAGAACAATATCGATTACTCATTGAAGTAAAAGTTAAAACAGAAGGTAGCACTGGTGTTGAAATGGAAGCTTTAACAGCTGCTTCCGCTACCGCTCTTACCGTGTACGATATGTGTAAAGCTGTTGATAAAGGTATGATTATTGGCGAAACATACTTACTTGAAAAAACAGGTGGAAAAAGTGGAGATTATACGAGAAATTCGTAATCCTCTTTCCGTTGAACCTAAAGGGTTTCCTTTAGGTTCAACCTATATATCTTACATATAAGCTTTTTGCTACATTCATATCATTCGTCCCATGAATAAACGCCCTACCATCTGTAAATAGAACAAAGCGAAATTCTTCTACCGGAAATGATAATAAATAAGGTGTTGCCTTTACCTCTACACTTCTTTGTAAGCGCTTTTTAATTTCTTCTAAATTAAAATCTTTCCGCACACCTGGACGAATTTGTACTGTATTTCGTCCGCATAACACTTCCGTTTTCGTTTGTGCTTCAAATGTTAAACTCGGATATGTACGTAACCTTCCGCAAGATAAACACGTATCTTTTTTCTGCCTATTCACTTTAAATGCCATCTGCTGATTATTCCAAAGATCAAACGATAACATCGTTTCACGAAGCGCCTCAAAGTCTTCTACTAATATTTTCAACGCTTCTGTTATTTGATGCGCTACGACTAATTGTACCGCTGGCTGTATAATACCAGCTGTATCACATGTCGCTCCGCTCGCCGGATGCTCCATTAAACAGCGGAAACACGGCGTTTTCCCTGGTAAAATTGTATACGTTACTCCGTAGCTTCCAACACAACCACCATATATCCACGGAATATTATACTTTTGTGAAATATCATTAATAAGAAGACGCGTTTCAAAATTATCTGTCGCATCTAATATTAAATCTACATCAGTCACTAGCTCTTCCATTTCTTGCACCGTTACATCCGTTACAACCGGATTTATTTCCACCTCAGAATTAATCGCTTGTAAATGTTCTGCTGCCGCTACCGCCTTCGGTTTATACTGCTTGGCATCTTCTTCTGTATACAATTGTTGTCTTTGTAGATTGCTCCATTCTACATAATCGCGATCAGCAATCGTTACTTTTCCAACACCTGCTCTAACAATCGCTTCTGCATTCGCCGCACCGAGAGCACCCGCGCCGATAATAAGCACATGCTTCTCTCTTATCTTTCGCTGTCCTTCTTCTCCAACACCCGGAAATAATATTTGTCTTGAATAACGCTCCTGCATACGATAACCCCTTTCTTATCCTCCTATATAAGACATTTCAATTTTTGGACGATTTTTTGCACTTTCTTCTGTCCGTTCATCTGAATATCTATCTTTTCTATTCATCCATACATCTTGTATAACCTTTAATATTTCCTCATCCGAAAGATTGCCTCTAAGAAGTTCCCTTACATCCAATCCTTCCGTCGCAAACAAACAAGTATAAAACTTTCCATCCGCCGAAATTCTCGCTCTCGTGCAAGAAGAACAAAATGACTCAGAAACAGAAGTAATAAAACCGACCTCTACATTTGTTCCGATGTACCGATATCGTTTCGCAACTTCACCGAAATAATGCACTTCAGCTGGCTCAAGCGGATACACCCTATGAATCATCTCGATTAATTCTCTCTTTGTAACTACTTGATCAAAATTCCACCCATTCGTACTACCAACATCCATAAACTCAATAAATCTAAGCGAAATTCCTTGTTCTTTAAAATACTGAGCCATCGGAAGTACTTGATGATCGTTCATGCCTTTTTTCACAACCATATTTACCTTTACCTCAAGCCCTACCTCTTTTGCAGCCATAATTCCCTTGATCACAGGTTTCGTATTAATATTCCGGCCGTTAATATCCCTAAATACCTCATCATCTATCGCATCTAAACTAATATTTACTCTATGTAATCCAGCTTCTTTCAATGCCTTCGCTTGTTTCGTTAAATGAATCGCATTTGTCGTTAACCCTATATCTACTAAACCGTCAATTTTCACGAGACGTGCAATAAGTTTTGTTACATCTTTACGAAGCAGTGGCTCGCCACCAGTAAGTCTAATTTTTCGTACACCGATGCTAACGAATAGTTTTGCCAAGCGCTCAATTTCATCAAATGTTAGTAAAAACTCATCTTTCAAAAAAGCATAATCTGGTCCAAACACTTCTGCTGGCATACAATACGTACATCTTAAATTGCAACGATCAATGACAGAGATGCGTAAATCTTGAAGTGGGCGTCCAAAAAAATCTCTAACCTTCTCCTGCATCGCCACCCTCCCTTTCTGCCAAATTTTTCTCTTTTCATTCTATTATAATATATTTTCGAACTGCGATGTTTTTACTCAAACAAATAAAAACTCCCCTATTATTTTAGGGGAGTCCTGCAACTGAATCTGTATTATCTGTATTTGGTACCGCTTGGCTCGTACTCGACGTATTTGCACCTTGGCTCGTATTCGTTCCTGCTAGAGTACCAGCAAGAGTACCTTTCGTATATGTTGTTGTCACAGAATCTCCTGGTTGTAAACAAAGTTTTGTCTCCGTTCCTATTACTGTAACAACATCAATCCAAGTGCATCCCGTTGAACCACTATACGATTTCGAAGCAGTAAATGAAGTATCGCTCAAATTATCACCCGTAAATACATTCCCAGTATTATTAACGATAATAAACTCTTTTATATGCGCAGACATAATTACACTCTACCTTTCCTCTATGCACCTAACGTACGTGTACTCGTTGCTAATGGTGGTATAAATACTGATGTTCTAATTGTAGGTTCAGGCTGCCGCTTCCCATTTAAAAAAACAGCTGCACTTGACCCTCCAGCACCCGCATATATTTTCGCTACAGCTAAAGGTGAGATATTATAACAGTCACCAACATTAACAGCTCCTGTATTATTAATAATTTTTACTTTACGCATGTTAATCCCCATTTTATCCCTCCCCCTTTTGTATACTGTATGCAAAAGAAAAAAACTTGAAACAGACTCGTTTCAAGTTTTTAAGCATTAACTATTTCGTTTCACCTTCATATTGAAGCATACCGCCAACCATGTTCACTGTTTTAAATCCTTGCTCATTTAAATAATGGCATACATTTTCACTACGCATTCCTGAACGGCAAATAAAAATATATTCATTCTCTTTCTCAAAGAAATCTACTTTATGTGGGATATCACCCATTTTAATATGTACAGCTTCTGGAATTTTCCCTGCTGCTACTTCCTCATCTTCACGTACATCTACTAAAAATAACGTTTCTCCATTTTCTAAGCGTTCTTGCACTTCTTCTGTTGTAATTGTTTTTACTTCTGTCATATGCCGTTCCTCCTTATATGTAATAAAACCTTTAGTTTCTTCTTAAAACAACCATTTCTAATCAATTTTAGCATGCGAAAGAAGGAACGCAAAGAATGGAGCGTTTATTTCTCAATTTCCCCGCAAAACTTATTCTTTACAAACATCACTATCGCATTGTATCCTCAATATACTTGTTTTATCAAAGGAGCCAGTTAAAATGACACTTTTTCTTTTCATTATGGGCAACATTTTCTTAATCGCTGCGATTATTGCACTCAGTATGAAAAATAATAAAAAGATAAAATCTCCCCAAGAAATATCATTCTTATTTCTATTACTGAGTATAGCGTTCTTCGGTATAGCAATCGCTACTTACATTTTCCGTCTGCAAATCATGTAAAAAAAGGTGCCTACTACACATATCGCACCTTTTCACATCATTTCTTTTCTACACAAAACTAGATACTTTCCGATTTAAAAATTCATAAACCTTCTTTTCAAATAAATGAACATCTAACGCTCCCGCCATATGCCCATTTATACTTTCTATTTCGTGCACTTCCGCATACTTCCCTTGTTTTTGCAAAATGTCTACCATTTTATAATTATAACGAGATGGCTGAAGCAAATCTTGTTTACACGGAATCATAAGCACATTCGCTTCTATGTTAGAAAGCGCCTCTTCTAAAGATGAAAATCCATGTGCAATATCATGTAATAGAACGGCCTTCGCAGTGTACATCCACGAATTTGCATCTACTAACTCTATACTTTTATATGTCACTTTATTTATCTCTTTCTCAAATGATGATAATGTAGAAAACTTTTGATAAGGTTCTAACTCTATACTATTACGAGGAAATGCCTTTTCATAAAAATGTTCATCAAACGCATTCATAAACATCATTCTATTTGCTAAATGAAGTCCCTTCATTGGCTGCGCCTCTCCATATTTTCCGCCTTTCCAACTTGGATCAAGTTGAATTGCTTCAATCGCATTTTGCACTACATTTACTGACGTGATAATTGGATTTTGTGGATTCGTAATCACCCCGATCATCCGCTCTACCATATGGGAATAGTGAACAGCCCATTGCTGCGCAATCATTCCACCTGCCGATGGTCCCATTACAGCATGTAATCTTGAGATTCCCATATCTTTTATTAACTCATATTGCATACGAGCCACATCAAGAAATGTAAAAACTGGGAAATCCATCACATATTCGTCTCCAGTTTCTGGATTAATTGATTTCGGTCCCGTTGTAATCACATACGAATTCTTCACTTGCACATTACAAAGATTATCAGTACATATAACGAAATATTTATTTGTATCAATTGCCTTTTCAGGTCCAATGAGCCCATCCCACCAACCAGATTCCCCATCATGTTCTGTATATTTCCCTGCCGCGTGGCTTGTTGCACTAAAATGATGACAAACCAAAATCGCATTTGACCGTTCGCTATTTAAAGTACCATACGTCTCATACCCCATTTGAACAGGAATTCTCCTACCATTTTCAAACGTAAACTCTTTTAAAACAAACTTCTCCTTTTTTACAATTTGCACAGACTCGCCTTCTTCCCATCATAGTATGAACTCTTTACTAAAGGATTTTTTCTATGCAAAGCAATCTCCTTCTTCTTTTCATAAATAAATGAATAATATACAAAATTAGCCACAAAATAGCACTATATTACAAGATTAAAGAGGGCGTACATATGATTTGGAATTGGTTACGTAAGAAAAAAAAATCAAATACAACAGAAACTGATGACTCACAACAACAAACTAGAAGTATGAAACATAACAAAAATAAAAATAGCCAGCAAAGTGCTCAGCAAGACGAGTTTTCTCAAGATCAACAGCAAGGCGCTAAGAAAGACGAGTCTTCTCAAGATCAACAGCAAAGTGCTCAGCAAGGTGAGTCTTCTCAAAATAAACAGCAAGGCGCTAAGAAAGGCGAGTCTTCTCAAAATAAACAGCAAAATGCTCAGCAAGATGAGTCTTCTCAAAATAAACAGCAAAGCGCTAAGCAAGACGAGTCTTCTCAAGATCAACAGCAAAGTGCTGGGAATAACAGTATTTATGATTTTACAAAACCAAAAAAAGAACATGTTCATTCTTTACAAGATTTAATAGAGAAGATGAAAAAATCTAGTGACTTTATTAATTACCATACATCTGACGATGAAACGATGCCTTATTGGATTTCTTACTATCGCCCTTCACTTGATGGAGAAAAGCTACAAAAATATTTAATGCCTACTCTGTTAGAACGACCTTGTACTTCACTAGAAGAACTAAAAGAACATATTCCGATGAGTGGTATCACAATTACGAATGACTTACAAAAGATTGAGGATATGGTTTTGAAGGGGCATGCGATTATTCAATTGAACCAGCAAGATCAAAAATGTATGCTTGCAAACATTGCAATTGATAATTATCGTGCGCCAACTCCTCCTTTAAACGAATCGACTGTTATTGGTCCTCAAGAAGGTTTCGTAGAGGATATTGATACAAACATTAATTTAGTTCGAAAACGTCTTCCTGTTTTAGATTTACAAACAAAAGAAATGATTATCGGCGAGTTTTCCAAAACAAAAGTTGTCATGATGTATTTAGACAACCTTGCTGAAAAAGATAATATTGATTTTCTAGAGGAATCTTTACGCGCTCTTGAATATGATCAAATTAATGATAGTGCTTATATACAAGAATTGATGGGAGAAAAGTCGATTTTCCCTCTCTATATCAATACAGAACGCACTGATAGAGTTACAAAAGCGCTTATTGATGGCAAAATCGCTATTTTCGTTGACGGTTCTCCAAGTGTCCTATTAACACCTGTATCCTATTTTGATTTTTTCATTTCACCAGAAGACTATAATGTCTCTTGGTTATACGCTACATTTTCAAGGATTTTACGACTTTTCGCTGTTCTATTCTCCATTTGTGCGACACCATTATATGTTGCCACTTTAAACTATCACTATGAATTAGTTCCTAGTGATTTATTAGAAACTTTGATTTTATCAAGGGCACAAGTACCATTTCCACCTTTAATTGAAGCGCTCTTTTTAGAACTTGCCATTGATTTATTAAGGGAAGCTGGCGCTAGGTTACCAATGAAAGTTGGTCAAACACTCGGTATTGTAGGCGGTATCGTAATCGGACAAGCATCTGTACAAGCTGGTTTAACGAGTAATATTTTATTAATTATCGTTGCCTTATCAGCACTTGCATCCTTTATTACACCTATTTATAAAATGGGTAACGCAGTTCGATTACTACGCTTCCCATTTCTCATCTTTGCAGAAATAGGAGGACTTTTCGGGATTTCTCTTGGATTTATCTTTTTATTTACTCATCTATTTAGACTTACTTCCTTACGTAAGCCGTACGCTTTGTTTTATCCGACAAGACAACAATCCTTTAAAGATTCCTGGATTCGTTTTCCATTAACAATGATTGATACAAGAGATGTACAAGCAAGACCACAACATGTAAAAAAATCTGCAAAAGGGATTTCAACAAAACATAGATCCGATTTTGATGATTAAGAAATGAGGTGCATTGATGAGTAAAGTTCAAGAAAAATATCAAATATCTCCTGTCTTTGTTTTCTTCTTAATTCACAGTGCACAGTTTGGTGCCGGAGTGCTTGGATTCGCTCGAATTATTGCAAAAGCCGCTGGATATGACGGCTGGATAGGCGTTCTAATTATAGGGGTTTTTATCCATATCCTTATATGGATGATGTATTTTTTATTAAAAGAAACAAACGGAAACTTAGTTGATTTACAACGACAAACATTTGGAAAATGGTTAGGAAACGGCATTAATCTCATCTTTATGGCTTATTTTTTAGCCGTCAGTATTTCTGTAATTCGAACATATGTTGAGATTATTCAAGTATGGATGTTTCCTACCGCTTCCACTTGGATGTTAACACTTTTTTTATGCTTAGTTAGCTATTACATTATTTCTTCTGGATTTCGTGTCATTACTGGTATTTGCGTCATCTCAGTTTGTGGTACATTAGGCTATTTATTTCTTAGCCTATTTGTTTTGAAATACTCACATTTGGATAATTTACTCCCTATATTCACACATTCTTTTTCAGATATTTTAAAATCCGCCCAGCTGTCAATCTACAGTATGACAGGGTTTGAGATTTATCTTATGATTTATCCATTTGTAAAAAATCCTAAGCAATCTCATAAATTCGCTCAATACGGAGCACTATTTTCAAATCTTCTATATTTATTTAGTACCCTTTTAGCCTTTGCATTTTTTAGTGAGAAACAATTGTTAAAAACGATATGGTCACAACTTTCTATGACCCAAGTAATCCAATTACCGTTCATAGAAAGGCTAGAATATATTGCAATTTCAGGCTATGCGCTTACTATTATTACAAGTTTTATCCTTCCCTTATGGGCAGCAACAAGAGGAACGCATGAAATATTTCGCGTAAAACAAAGAGGGGTTCTAATCGCTTTTCTCCTTATCACCCTCATTGTTTCACAACTTTTAGCAAACAGACACGATATTAATAATTTTACTAGTAATGCATCAAAAGTTAGTTTTTGGCTCATTTATGTATACATCCCAATCCTATTTATCATTGTGTGGGTGAAAAGAAAATGGAAAAAATCAAAAACAAATTAATACTTATTTCTTGTATAACACTCTTCAGTCTAACTGGATGTTTACAAAAAAATATTATTGATGATGTACAACTTATTCAAGGAACCGTATTCGACTTAGCAAAGGATAATAAAGTAAAAATGACATTCGTTTGTCCCATTCAGCAAAAGGGAAATAAAGTTCAAGTTTTTGAAGGAACAGCAAATGCTGTAAAACAAGTAAAAGCAGACTCATCTTTAGAGTCTTCTCAACCATTTGCTAGCGGGCAAATGCGAGTTGCTCTATTTACTACAAGAATTGCAAAAAAAGGAATGGCTTCTTCCTTCGATACATTAATCCGCGATGTAAATATCGGAAATGCGTTATATGTTGCTTTACTTGAAGGTAATGGTCTTGAACTTTTAAAAGGTAAGTATACAACCTCATCCAACGTTGCAATCTATATAAAAAAATTGCTAGAACATAACATGGAAACCGGTCCTTTACCACAAGACAATCTACATTTAGGGGCATTCCGTTATTATCAAGAAGGGCAAGATTACTATATTCCGATTCTAAAGAAACATGCTGATAAAATAAAAATCACCGGAATCGGTCTTTTTAAAAAGGATAAATATATCGGTAAAATTGCAGAAAAGGATATGTTCATATTTAAAGGACTGTTAGAGAAACATAGATTAGATTCACATGAATTCAAAACGGATTCTGCGTACGTAATGATTAATAATATTCGTTCTGTTCCAACTTACGATATAAAAATAAAAAACGGGAAACCTTCTTTTTTCATTCACGTTAAGCTTGATGCCCGTATTCAAGAACTAACGAAACAAATTAACTTAGAACATGCTAAGAACACAAAAAAAATTGAAAAAGCCGTCCAAAAACAATTAGATGTACAGGCTGCCAAATTAATTAAGCAGTTTAAATCTTTAGGCGTCGATCCTCTCGGGCTAGGAGCAAAATATAAACAACATTATCGTCCATTTAAATTAGAAGAGTGGAAAAAAATGTACAAAGATGTCCCTGTTAAAGTAAAATATACCGTAAATATTACAAATTCTGGTGTAATTGAATAAGTTAACGATTGAACTCCCCTCTCTGGCATGGTACAACGGAGAGGGGAGTTTTTATTTTTAAATAGAGAAAAGGGATATTTACGGGGGAGCTTATGTCTAAAAAATTAATAAAGCCTATTTTAAATGGTATTTTATTTCTCGGCGTCTTTTTATTTGCTCATACATACTTAAAAAATGTTTCCTTCACACGTTATTTACTTGTCGTTATACCAATGCTACTTGTTGGTATGTTTGGCATCGACCTTATTTTATCTATTTTAATTAAAAAAGAAGAATAACGAGCGAACATCTTATTTCTATAAGATGTTCTTTTCATTTCATAATCACCTTATGTTACAATGAAATTCGGCAGAAAACGAGAAAGGATGAAACAACATGACAAACGAAAAAGGTTTAGATAAAGGGTACGAACTTGTTGCAAAAATGCACGAAGTATTCGGACATCCTGTAACAAATACTCCAACAAAATTAACAGAAGAGCGCGCAAAAATTCGTGCTAGTTTTATGCAAGAAGAGCTAGAAGAATTTCTAGAAGCAACAACTGTTGAAGATCAATACGATGCACTTATTGACCTTATTTACTTTGCATTCGGAACTTTTGCAGAAATGGGCGTACGTCCAGATAAAGGATTTGAAATTGTAAACAACGCTAACATGGCAAAATTATTCCCTGATGGAAAACCTCGCTTCCGTGAAGGCGACGGTAAAATTCTAAAACCTGAAGGCTGGCAAGCTCCAGAACCACAACTTCGTGCTGAAATTGAACGTCAACGCCAAGAAGCGGAAAAAAACTGCTAGGATTACCTAGCAGTTTTTTATTATGTCTTTTTTTCTGCAGCTCATTAATGACCCACGCGTCCCGCGTGCCCTGCTGCTCCACCAATGCTAGCTGCCCCTGCAGCTACCCCGGCTCCTCCTGCACCCATTCCACCTGTCCAAGGAGAAGATTGTTGCTGTTGTTGGTATTGTTGGTGCTGTTGACCTTGATGGCCGTGCTGACCTTGGTGGCCGTACTGACCTTGATGGCCGTGCTGACCTTGATGGTGGTGCTGACCTTGATGGTGGTGATGACCTTGGTGGTGATGACCTTGGTGAGTTTGATAAAGAACAGCTTGCGGATGAATATGATGGTGACCTTGTTGATGTACTTGTTGTTGATGATGATGACCTTGGTGACCTTGGTGGTGATGATGACCGTGATGATCTTGGTGAGTTTGATAAAGAACAGCTTGCGGATGAATATGATGGTGACCTTGATAATGTACTTGTTGTTGGTGATGACCTTGGTGACCTTGGTGGTGATGATGACCGTGATGACCTTGGTGGTGATGATGGCCATGGTGCCCGTGGTGATGGTGACCATGGTGCCCGTGGTGATGGTGACCATGAACAACTTGCGGATACCCACCTATTCCTCCAGCCACAACGCCTACTCCCGGTACAGGAAATCCTGTCTGCACGCCTCCTACAAATGTCGGGATTCCCGTTTGTACACCAGCCACTGATGTCGGAAATCCTCCTGTTACTGTTGGCATTCCCATTTGCATGCCAGCCACTGATGTTGGAAATCCTCCTGTTACTGTTGGCATTCCAGTTTGCATGCCAGCCACCGATGTTGGAAACCCTCCTGTTACTGTTGGCATTCCCATTTGCATGCCAGCCACCGATGCCGGAAATCCTCCTGCTGCTCCGCCCATCCAGCTCGGAATGCCACCGTATCCTTGTTGTCCCGCTCCCCCCATTAACATCATTTCTGCATAACTGTCCGATTCGCCTCCGAAGAAGCCATGTGGTGCATTATTGTCCATCCCTTTCATTCCCTTCACCTCTTCTACTCAATTTAGCCTACCTTTTTTATCATATTTTCTATAAAAGAATAGGTGTTTGTCTGTATTGGAATTCCGCTCCTTTTTCTTCTTTCTTTATTCATGATAAAGTGAAACTTTAATCAGTGGGGGTTTTCTTCATCCCCCACTGATTATTAGTTGAACCGATCGGGCTTTTATGGGCAGTTGATCCCCACCTAACTTCTTTGCTTTCGCTGAATTTTGAGGTGGGGGTCTTACTGCCCATTAATGCGGGATAAAATAAATCGACTGATTATTCTCTCTTTTCGAAAGGTGGCCTTCTCAGTGACAAACGTAGTAAAAGCTTCAATTAATGATTTAGATTCCATCGTACATATAGATGCCGCTGTAATCGGAGGCGATAGTAGACGATATTATATTAAACAAGCTATCGCGGAAGAAAGATGCATAATTGTACAAGAAGATAATTCCATTTCTGGTTTTCTAACATACGATACAAACTTCTTTGGCTATACGTTCCTCTCATTAATCATTATTTCACCAACGAAAAGAAGGCAAGGTCATGCAAGCTCATTACTCTCATATATGTTAGAGCATTCTCCTACTCAAAAAATCTTTTCTTCAACGAACGAATCAAATCGAAGTATGCAAAAAGTGTTTAGCGCAAACGGATTTATACGCAGCGGAATAATTGAAAACTTAGATGAAGGTGATCCAGAGATTATTTTCTACACAAAAAAGCTCAGAGCATAAACGCTCTGAGCTTTTCTTTCATTCATTAGTTTGCAACAACGTTAACAAGTTTGCCAGGAACGACAATTACTTTACGAACCGTTTTTCCTTCAATTTGTTCTTGAATTGCTTCAAGTGCAAGTTGTTCCATTTCTTCTTTTGATGCGTCTTTACTCATTGTTAGTTTTGCGCGAACTTTGCCCATAATTTGAACAACGATTTCAACTTCATCTTCTACAAGTTTAGACTCATCAAATGTTGGCCAGCTTGCATATGTGATTGTTTCACTGTATCCAAGTTTGCTCCATAGTTCTTCCCCGATGTGAGGTGCCACTGGTGCAATCATTTTTACGAAACCTTCTACATATTCTTTCGGAAGTGTTTCAGCTTTGTATGCATCGTTGATGAATACCATCATTTGAGAAATCGCTGTGTTGAAGCGAAGCTCTGCATAGTCTTCTGTCACTTTCTTCACTGTTTGGTGGTAAGCTTTTTCAAGCTCTTTGTTTGGTGCATCAGTAATTTTCTCACTTAATTCACCGTTATCTTGAACGAATAGGCGCCATACGCGGTCTAAGAAACGACGAGCTCCGTCAAGACCATTTTCAGACCAAGCGATTGAAGCATCTAATGGTCCCATGAACATTTCGTATAGACGAAGTGTATCTGCACCGTGGCTTGCTACGATATCATCAGGGTTTACAACGTTACCTTTTGATTTACTCATTTTCTCGTTGTTTTCACCTAGAATCATACCTTGGTTGAATAATTGTTGGAACGGCTCTTTCGTTGGAACTACACCGATATCATATAATACTTTATGCCAGAAACGAGCATATAGTAAGTGAAGTACAGCGTGCTCTGCTCCGCCAATATAAATATCAACTGGAAGCCATTGTTTTACTTTTTCAGGATCTACAAGTGCTTCGTTATTGTTTGGATCGATGTAGCGTAGGTAGTACCAGCAGCTACCAGCCCATTGTGGCATTGTGTTTGTTTCACGACGACCTTTTTTACCAGTCTCAGGATCAACAACATTTACCCACTCTTCAATGTTAGCAAGTGGTGATTCACCTGTACCTGAAGGACGAATGTTTTCTGTTTTCGGAAGAACTAATGGTAATTCTTCTTCTTTCACAGCTGTCATTGTGCCATCTTCCCAATGGATTACTGGAATTGGCTCACCCCAGTAACGTTGACGGCTAAATAGCCAGTCACGTAGACGGTACGTTACTTTTTGATTTCCTGCGCTCGTTACTTCAAGCCATTCAATCATTTTCACAATTGCTTCTTCTTTATTTAAACCATCAAGGAATGCTGAGTTTACGTGAGCACCATCACCTGTATATGCTTCTTTCGTAATATCTCCGCCTGTTACAACTTCCTTCATTGGAAGATTGAACGTTGATGCGAATTCATAGTCACGCTCATCATGCGCTGGAACTGCCATTACAGCACCTGTTCCGTAAGTTGCAAGAACATAGTCAGCGATCCAGATTGGTAATTTCTCACCATTTACTGGGTTAACTGCATAAGCACCAGTGAATACACCCGTTTTCTCTTTCGCAAGTTCTGTACGCTCTAAATCACTCTTCATTTTTACAGAGTTAATGTAAGCTTCTACAGCTTCTTTTTGATCTGCTGTTGTAATTTCTGCAACAAGTGCATGCTCCGGAGCAAGTACACAGTAGCTTGCTCCGAATAGTGTATCAGGACGCGTTGTGAAAACTGTGAATTTCTCATCTGTACCATCGATGTTGAAGTGTACTTCTGCACCTTCAGAACGACCGATCCAGTTACGCTGCATATCTTTTAAGCTTTCTGGCCAATCAAGTTCATCTAGATCTTCTAATAGACGATCTCCATAAGCTGTAATTTTTAACATCCACTGTCTCATCGGACGACGCTCAACTGGATGTCCACCGCGCTCACTCTTACCGTCAATGATTTCTTCATTTGCAAGTACTGTACCAAGTGCTGGGCACCAGTTTACAGGTACTTCATCAACGTAAGCTAAGCCTTTTTCAAATAGTTTTAAGAAGATCCATTGTGTCCACTTATAGTAGTTTGGATCTGTTGTATTTACTTCACGATCCCAGTCATAAGAGAAACCTAATGATTTAATTTGATTACGGAACGTATTAATATTAAGCTCTGTAAATTCAGCTGGGCTGTTTCCTGTATCAAGTGCATATTGCTCTGCTGGAAGACCGAATGCATCCCATCCCATTGGATGAAGAACGTTATATCCTTGCATACGCTTCATACGAGATAAAATATCTGTCGCTGTATAACCTTCTGGATGCCCTACGTGTAAACCTGCACCTGATGGATATGGGAACATATCTAGTGCATAAAATTTTGGTTTTTCTGTCTCATCTGGCGTACGGAATGTTTTATTCTCTTCCCAATACCCTTGCCACTTCTTCTCAATTTCTTGATGATTAAAGCTCATGAGATAACCTCCTTGAAATTCTATTTATTTTCACCGCCTAAAATACAAAAAACCTCTCATCCCTAGAAAGGGACGAGAGGTTATAGATTCCCGCGGTACCACCCTAAATTAATGTATTATATACATTCGCTTAGATCCGTAACGTGGATTAACGGCAATTGCTACTAAATGTTCGCAACTGCAACTCAAAGGCGAGTTCATAACGAAACGTGGATTGACTTGCACCGACCGTCAACTCTCTAAACCAGCTTCTATTACTACTACTCCTTCTCACTGTTATTACAAATATGAGTTAATGTGAACTACCCACCACTTAGTATCTATTAAGAGATTACTTGAAGCGGAGGCTTCTCGGTTAATCGTTATTCTTAATAACTAACGAATTCGTCTTAGGACAGCCGAGCTAACTCCCTTGTTCCAAAGGTTATTTTATTACTATTTATTTAAATATATTCTAAAACATGTTGCATGTTCCGTCAAACTAAACTGCAATTTTTTCTTCAACTGTTTCTTCTATTTTCACTCGTTTATCATACATACTCGTTGCAATAAGCGCTACTACAAGCATTACCATGATTGCTATGAACAATACTTCCATATTGTATAAATCAACAATTGCTCCGCCAACGACCGGTCCGAACATCTTGCCTACAGTCGCCGCGCTATTTACGACCCCTTGATAAAACCCAAGTTTATCTTTTGGCGCAAGTATATTAGCAATGGTTGGAACTGCTGGCCATACGAATAACTCACCAATTGTTAATGTCACCATCGCAACGAGGAACATCGAAAATTGCTGTGCCTGGCTTAACACGATGAATGATGCTGCAAAAATGACGATTCCAATCATAATTTGTTGCTTTAAAGAACGCTTCATCCAGCGAATTAACATACTAACTAATGGCTGCGCACAAACAATCATCGCACCGTTTATCGTCCATAATAAGCTATAGTGACGAAGGCTAATATTTAATTCCTGCATATATGTTGCAATCGCTCCTTGCCACTGTACGTATGTAACCCAGCATAAAGCATATGCTACACACACAATAAGAAGGGCTTTGAATCCTGGTGTAAGCGTCCACCCTTTTTTCGTTTCGACTTCTTTTTGTACTCCTGGCTCTTTTTTGTCTTCCATACCACGGAACCCAATAAAAGCAATTAAGAAGAAAACAAAGTATAAAATAAAGTTCGCTAAGAAAATAAAATCAAAACGATATGATGCAACTAAACCACCACACGCTGTTCCGATCGCAATACCAACGTTTTGTCCAACGTACATTGCATTAAATGCTCGTCTGCCGCCCTCTGGCCAAACCGTACCGACCATCGCATACATTGATGGGAAGACCATTCCAGAACCAAATCCGATTAACGCTAGCCACACAACATATAACGGCCAACCATGGAAGAACACAAGACCTAAAATCGATACGAGTGTAATAACAATCCCTACTAAAATTGATTTATATCCGCCCCATTTATCAAATAAAACACCGCCGAGCAAGTTTCCGATTACACCAGTAAGCGAGTTGATCATTAATACCATTCCAGCCACTGATAAAGATTTTCCTAGGTGATCATGCAAATAAATTGTATTAAAAGGCCATAAAAAAGAAGCACCCGTGACATTAATGATCATCCCAGCTACTAATAGCCATACTTTCCTTGGCATAGTTTCCCCTCCTATTCTATTTTTTTCGTTCATATATATAACAGTAAAATTGTAGTCTTTTTTAAATAGGAAGGCAACTGATTAATAGTTGATGAAATTCAGATAATAGAAAACCAACAAACGAACTTATATAAGTTAAAAATGACCAATAGTAGCAACTTAACACTAAAAAAACAGTGCAAAAATCGATTTTCGCACTGTTCCTCTTATAAATCTACATCAATCTCTGTTTTAAATTCTTCATCTTTTGAGATTCCCAAATACTTCAATGTCTCTGAAGGTGTCGCGTGATGAAAATGCTTTTGCAATAATGCAATCGCTATTCCTCTTTTGTATGCGTGAAATCCAAATGTTTTTCTCATTGAATTCGTTCCAATCTTCCCAGGAATTCCAACCGCCTCCGCAGCACTGTGAATCACACGATACGCTTGTTGGCGCGTAATTGAATTTGTCGTTTTATTAGATTGAAATACGTAGTTTTCTCTTTTCACATCACAAGATTGTACATACTCTATAAGTGCTTCTTTTACTTTTGTATTTAAATAAATATCTTGTTTAAACTTTTCGTCTTTCACAGGAAGAGAATAAAACTCTTTAACCGTTCCATCTTCATTTAATACGTCTTCAAATTTCATGCTAAGTAGCTCTGTAATCTTCAATCCAGTATTAATCCCAATAACGAATAAAAGATAATCTCGCTGCGAATGCTCTTTCAAATATTTTTTCATAGCCTCAATTTGGCTTATATCTTTTAACGCCTCTACAACTTCCATGCATAGATTCTCCTCATCTTATGAACGATAATTTTCTCATCATGTTGTTCATTTTACCTTATCATGCTAGTAGATTTCCATGTATTCTCCATTATTTCCACGCGGTGTGCCTAATGTTCATAATAATTTTCAATGTAGAAACTTACTGCTATACAAATATGGTTAAAAATAATAAAAACCGAGCAATTCCGCTCGGTTTTCATATTAATCTTCTTTCGGAAGAACAATTCCTTTATACAATTGAACTGTGATGAAGTAATAAATCAAGTAAATGACTACGAAGATAACAATCGGTAACCAAATACGGAAGTACGGATCAATTAAAATAAATCCGAAAATATTCATACCAACTAATACGTGAGCAATACCCACAATTGCTGGGAATAGGAATACTAAGAATAACTCTTTATAAATAGATTTTGTTAATAATTCACGGCGCACACCGATTTTACGAAGCATTTGATAACGCGTAATATCTTTTGATGCACCAGAAAGAATTTTAAACATGAGACAACTTGCCATCATTGCTAAGAAAGCAATTCCAAGGAAGAAGCCCATAAACACTGTTCCACTCGCAACGCCGTAAAGCATATCATAAGATTGATATTTACTGTTCACTCTTTCAGCTGTTACATTTTTATATTTATCTAGCTGCAACTCGTCAAGTTTTTTCCATTCTTTTGTGTATGTTAAGAAATCATCTGTTTTTCCGATAAATGCTATACCTTCTTTACCATTTATCCCATCGTACATTTTTTGATCTACAATTTTAATTGCATGATCTTCGTATATATAATACGGATGGATTGTACTAAAAGCATCCATCCATTCTTCTGGAAGTTCTTTAGCGTTCGCATCTTTTTCATTCATTTCTCTAAAAACTGCGCCTACTGGTAGTTCCTGTGAAGCTTTCTTCGTATTCACTAAATCCTTCATCGACTTCATATTTGCCATATCTTTTACTAAAGGACGATTTTTCTCTAAATCCTCTTTTACATAGTAAACGTATTTATCATCTACTTTGTAACGATATTCGCTTTTCTCTTTAAATGTAATACCGTCTAAAATTTTCTTTTCTTCAGCTGTTGGATTATGAACAACTGAATCATATATTACTAAACCATCAACCATTTTTATAACGTTATTTTTAAACGCCATACCACCTGAAATTGCACCGGCTCCAAGAGCAACTAACATCGCTACTGTCGCCAGCACCTTTGTTAAGCTATTAATACGGAAGTTTAATTGCGCGAATGTAAAAGCATTAAGTCCCTTTTCACTACGCTTTTTATTACTTTTTAACTTTTTAATAATAACCGGAAGAAGTGATCCAAATAGCATGTAAGTACCAGACGTTGTTGTAATTAATGCAATAATGATTCCCATTTCTCTTAGTTTTTCCATATAAATCATTGATGCATAGCCAATACCTAATAAAATAACCGCAAGGAATGCAACTACACCTGTCATTTTCCCTTTTACCGTAACACGTTCTGTTTGTGCATCTGCATGTACAAGTTGTAATACAGAAATACGAGATAATTTAATACTATTCATAATTGCTGATAATACAAATAGTGCAAAGAAGAAGATGCAAGTAACAGTCATAGATGGTAAATAAAATGCTTTATAGCCTTCACCAGAAAACTCCAATTGTTTCATCAATAACTGTCCGATACCTTCTGCAAGTCCTACACCAACTATAATACCAATCGCAAGAGACGCAGCACCTAACACGATTGTTTCAATAAACATAAGTAATGTAACTTTATGTTTTTTTGCTCCTAACATCATATACATACCAAACTCTTTTTGACGAAGAGATAGTAAGAAAGAGTTCGCATACAAAATATAGAAGAACGTTATAATAGCTAGTAAAAATGAACCTGCTTGGAATACAAATCCAATTTGACCAATAGTAGAATTTTCCTTAAGGAAGGCCTCGTTTAACGCTAATGTTTGGAACATATAAAAAATTGAAATGGACATGACAAGACCGACAAGTAAGACGATATAATCTTTCAGCTTACTTTTCAGCCCTGACATGGAAAGTTTGAATAACATGCCCTAGACCTCCTTTCTTACGCTTTTTGTGTGCCTAAGTCTGCAAGCACATCTAAAATTTCTTTATAAAACTCTTCACGTGTACCACCACGGTGAATTTCTTTATATAGCTCACCATCTTGAATGAATAAAATACGCTGACAGTAACTTGCACTATACGGATCATGTGTAACCATCATAATAGATACGCCTTGATCTTTATTTAAGTTTGTCATCGCATCAAGTAAACTCGCTGCATTTTTAGAATCAAGCGCTCCTGTTGGCTCGTCCCCTAAAATAATTGCTGGCTCATGTACTAAAGCGCGGGCTGCTGCCGAACGTTGCTTTTGTCCACCAGATACTTCAGATGGATACTTTTGAAGTATTTCTGTGATTCCTAACATATCTGCTACTTTTTCTACTTTCGGTCCAATGTTACGTGATGAAACACCTTGAAGTGAAAGTGGAAGTGCAATGTTTTCATAAATAGATAAGTTTTCTAATAAATTAAAGTCTTGGAAGATGAATCCTAACTTTTGTGAACGAAAATCTGAAAGCTCACCTTGCTTCATTTTGGTAATATCCGTACCCGCAATTTCAACAACGCCGCCTGTTGCTTTATCTAACGTTGAAATTACATTTAATAATGTCGTTTTACCAGAACCAGATGGTCCCATAATTCCGACAAACTCACCCTCTTGAATCGAGAATGACACACCTTTTAACGCATGTGATTGGTTCTCACCTTTTTTACCGTACACTTTTTGAACGTTTTTCACGTCTACAACTGGTTTCGTCATATATATCCTCCTACGCTTGTTTTTCCATTACCTATTTTGCGCTTTTTGGAGGGGAACTGCTATTTGTTAACATTACATTTACCTTACACTTTTGTAATACAATAAAACCAGGTCGTATTTCGACCTGGTTTACTCTGATTGCTTCGATCTTTGAGGTTGTCCTTTTTTACTGTTACGCTGTTTCACTTGAACAACTGGATCAAGTTCATTTGAAAATTCAGCGTTATGTCCATTTTGCGTTTTTTGCTCTGGGTTATTTTGATCTGAACGTTTCGCCATGACATTCACTCCTTATTAATGCGGCGTAATAATCATTTGGTGTTGCAATTGACGAATTGCCATACGTGCTCTATTTAACTGCTCACGTTGCTCATCATTCGCATGTTGCTGCATCGTTTGTAAGTCGTTATAGGCTTGCTCTAATTGCAACTGTGCATCTGAATATTCCATCGTATTATAATGCTCTTGTCTCATACCAAGATCTAATTGTTCTTTCGCATATTCCACCGCTTGTTCTGCTTGTGTAATATACGATTCAAGTGATTGACGCTCTGCCATAATTGTCCCTCCTTGCTTCAATTCCCCTTTAGTGTGTCCCTTCCATCTGAACCTTATGAGTATGTTATAATGGATTTTATTTGTTTCATTTTGACTCGTCTTAGGAGGGAAAGTAATGAAGGTTCAAAACCCTTTTCCATATACAAACGACAATAAACGTTATCATACATGGAATTACCACTTACGAAATGAATTTGGTGAAAAAATCTTTAAAGTTTCATTAGATGCTGGCTTCGATTGCCCGAACCGTGACGGTACAGTTGCTTACGGTGGCTGTACATTTTGCAGTGCCGCTGGATCTGGTGACTTCGCTGGCGATCGCCGCGATGATGTTATAACGCAATATCATGAAATGAAAGAAAAAATGCGCTCAAAGTGGAAAGACGGAAAATGTATCGCTTATTTCCAAGCGTACACAAACACACATGCTCCACTTGAAGTGTTAAAAGAAAAATTCGAACCGCTTTTAGCAGAAAAAGACGTTGTCGGTCTTTCTATTGCAACTCGTCCAGATTGCTTACCGGATGATGTTGTTGAATATTTAGCGGACTTAAATAAACGCACGTACCTTTGGGTGGAACTCGGACTACAAACTGTCCATGAACGTACTGCACATCTTATTAATCGTGCTCATGATTATCCGTCTTACGTTGAAGGTGTAAATAAATTACGCAAGCACGGCATTAGAGTTTGCTCTCATATTATTAACGGTCTTCCCCTTGAAGATTACGACATGATGATGGAAACAGCTCGTGAAGTAGCAAAGCTGGATGTACAAGGAATTAAAATTCATTTACTTCATTTATTAAAAGGAACGCCAATGGTGAAGCAATATGAGAAAGGACAATTAGAATTCCTTTCTCTTGAAGATTACGTAAGTCTCGTTGTTGACCAACTTGAGATTATTCCAGCAGATGTAATTGTTCACCGCATCACAGGTGACGGTCCACCTGATTTAATGATCGGTCCAATGTGGAGCTTAAATAAATGGGAAGTATTAAATTCCATCGATGCAGAATTTGTACGCCGCGGAAGCTGGCAAGGAAAATATGCAAATGAGGAGAAACAAAAATGAAATTAGAACGCGTATTACCGTTTGCTCGCTCGCTTCTGCAAACGGCTGTTAAAGAAGGCGATTACGCTGTAGATGCAACACTTGGCAATGGACATGACACTTGCTTCCTAGCTGAAATCGTTGGAGATAACGGAAAAGTATTTGGATTTGATATTCAAAAAGAAGCAATTGAAAGTTCTACTATCCGCCTAAAAGAAAAAGACCTTTTCAATCGTGCTGTTTTAGTTCACGATAGTCACGATACGCTTCTTTCCGTATTACCTGAAGACGCAAAGGGAAAAGTAACAGGAGCCATCTTCAACTTAGGTTACCTTCCTGGCGGAGACAAACATATCGTCACAAAACCGAACTCAACACTCTCGGCGATTGAACAACTATTAGAAGTAATGGCACCTGAAGGTATCATCGTCCTTGTCATTTACCACGGACACCCAGAAGGACAAGTAGAACGCGACGCTGTACTTAAATTTGCCGAAGAACTAGACCAAAAACAAGCTCACGTTTTGCGATACGGCTTCATTAATCAGCAAAACAACCCGCCATTTATTGTGGCGATTGAGAAGCGATAAAATATATCAACGATTTTTTCGATATATCGCCTATTCGACAAAACATAATAAGAAAAAGACGTGCACTCACTGCGCGTCTTTTTCTTATTCCCTAAAAACTTTTAACATTTTTCACAATTCTTTCAAAATATCCACACTTAATCTCGCTATATTAAATAAGTAGTTTATTCGTATAGGGAAGGTTAGGGGAACAGAAAGTATGAAACAAAATCGTTCGCTTCATTACATTTTTTGGCGTTGGCATTTTTATGCTGGGCTTTTTATTACACCGCTTCTTATTACTTTGTCACTGAGCGGAATTGGGTATTTATTTCGGGAAGAAGTTGAAGATTTCATCTATAAAGATTTATATTTTGGAAAGAGCGCACAGACAGAGTCTATTTCGATGGCTGATTCGCTTTTCTTAACGGAGACAAAATATCCACATTATAATGTAACGAAAATTAGTGAGTTTAATGGGGATTATAATACGAGACTTACGATTGCAAATGAATATACTGGAAAGCAAAAATATGTGTATTTAGATGGCAATAATCAAATTGTTGGAGATCAAAATGCAGATGAAACATTCGCAAATATTATGCGGGAATTACATAGTTCCCTCTTAGTAGGCGGTACTGTCGTCAATTATTTAGTAGAACTTGCGGCGTGCTGGACCATCTTTTTAATTGTAACTGGGTTGTATATGAGTATACGCCAATTCAAAAACACACCGTCATCCAATAAGCGAGAAAAAGCAAAACGACGTCATTCTATTATCGGTATTATATTTACAATTCCTCTCGTTTTGCTAGTCGCATCTGGATTGCCTTGGTCAGGATTTATGGGTAACCAAATTTATAAAATCGCATCATCAAATGAATCAATCGGATATCCAAAATTGTATATGGCACCTCCTGAATCGAAGGTGAAAGAATTACCGTGGGCAACAAGAAAGGAAGCTCCTCCTGAATCGAATTCAAATGAACCAAAAGCAATTTCTGTCGATGAATTACAAAAAGGAATTAAAATAAATAAGCCATATGTTATCTCTCTACCGACTGATCCGAAAGGCGTATTCACTGTTTCAAAATCGAGCGGTTCTGGTATTACGGGGATGCACGTAGCACCAAATGAAGAAATAACAGCTTACTTTGATCAATATAGCGGAGAGCTGATTTCAAAAACGGACTATCGTGATTATGGATTATTTGCACAATGGTTTACTTACGGTATCCCGCTTCACGAAGGGCATTTATTCGGATGGCCGAATAAAGTATTATGCTTACTAACGACATTATCTTTATTACTTCTTATTTATTATGGAATAAAAATGTGGTTAGCACGGAAGCCGAAAGGAAAATTAGCAGCACCGCCAAAGCAAAAAGACAAAAAGAGCTTATTCGCTTTCATCATCATTATGGTTATACTAGGCGCTATCATGCCTTTATTTGGACTATCTGTTTTAGTTATTTTCGCAATCGAACTTCTCATATACGTATTTTCAAAAATACGATCATAATAAAAAAACCACTCAACAAGAGTGGTTTTCTTCATCACTGCGCCATTTTCTTTCGGTACAACTTCCCGTTCCAGTAGAAGAATCGTGAAGTGAGCCCTCCGTATTTTACAATGCGCCGTGCCATTTTGTGCATATTCTTTTCAGCTGATACTTTTTGGTCTGATAAATAAATACCGAGTAATCCTCGGCTTATGAGACGATGAAACTTCGCATGAGGTAAATCACCAATGCTCTTCTCTGCTTCTTCTACAAAATGTTTCATACGATCTAATATAGCTTGCTCGTTTTCATAATAACTACAGAAATTCAAATCCCCGCCCATTCGGTCTTCTTCTTGATCGATGAAATAATCAAGTAAAATGTGAAGTCCTTGTACGTAAGGAAAATATCCTTGTCTAATTTTCGCAATATCTTCATCATGTAATTCATCATGAAAGGCATATGCCACAAGGCAGAAAATCCCAAGCGTAGAACCTGCACATGCTGAAAACTCAAACCAACTCATCTCGGGTAAATTTTCTTTATGCGCTTCAAACCATGTTTTTAAGCGCGGTTCTCTTTCTTCTAATTTCACGTGTTTATGAATTTGCAAATCACAATAATAACAAGCAAGTTCATGAAGAACAGGAGCAATTTTGTCATAGTGCTTCGTTTTCTTTAAAACATCTTGGCATGTTTCAACAAGTTCATCTAAATAACCACCATCATCTTGATCATCACGATAACGATAATAATTGCCGCCACCTTCCACTTCAGGTGATAATGCCATTAACATGGATTCATGCAGCGCGGCAAAGTCATTCGGATCAAGTGATGTACTGCGATCACATAAATTATCTAAATAATCACTAATCGTTTGATACGCGACAATAAAACGAATACATTCCTCTCGGTGTTCATTTGCTAGTAGCGCTAAAATGCCACCGCCCTCGCAATGAAACGTTTTATGCTCAATACTTGCGATTGCCTGGCTATGAAGCTCATCATTCGGAATATGGTAGGCACGCTCTTTCCACATCGCTAGCTCATGGTGTACAACCGGAAACACATCACGGTATACTTTCGCCATGAGCGTTATGGGATTACTCGGTACGTTCACTTCTTCCTTCATCTCCTCTATTAAATGTACAAATAATAATTTATTTGTTTGTTTTTACTATATTATTGACATGCATTTCAGTAAATGACTGAATATAATTCAAAATTTCATCACGCTCATACTCATTTAATAACTCATGATAACAATTCGGCCATTCTTTATATGCCTTATCACTTATTTTAACATTATCAAACCAAGTGCGGACACGTGTTTTATCTACAAGTTTATCCTCACACGCTTGCATTAGCAAGAGCGGAACATCTGGAAAATCGTCTATTTTCTTATGAGCAATTTCGATAGACTTAATCAATTCACTATACCAACGTACGGATACTTTGCGCAAGAACAATGAATCATTCTCCATCGCATCTCTCACTTCATGATTACGAGTTGACATTTCCACTGTAAGATTTGTTGCAAATTGCAATTTTGGAGCAACAATATTTAATATTTTTGATGCAACTTGAATCGGAGCAGACGGACCAGCTACTACACCTAAACATGGTGAACTTAAAATAATACCTTCTATATCCTCTCTCTTCGTTTCTTGCATCATACGAATGACGATAAGGCCACCCATACTATGACCGAATAAAAAAATAGGTAATCGATACTTTCTTGCTTCTTTCACCCATAATTTAACTTCCCCTATGTATTCATCAAATGAATCAATATGTCCTCTATTTCTCGAAGTCGTTCCATGTGACGGAAGGTCCCCCATCACGACGTGGTAACCGATATGATTCCACATTTCCGCAACAGCTTCGTAACGTCCGTGATACTCCATTGCACCATGCACAATCACGACTACAGCTTTCGCTTCCTCTGCTTCATAATTCCACATACGGACCTCCTCCATTTCACTATTTTTCATAATTTGATACACTTAAACTAGTCTCTAGGAAAGGAAGGCTTACATGATATATCCTTACAAAGAAAAAAATCCGAAAATTGCGAGTAGTGCTTTTATCGCTGACTACGTTACCATTACAGGCGATGTTTCCATTGGAGAAGAATCAAGCATTTGGTTTAATACCGTGATCCGCGGTGATGTTTCACCGACAATAATTGGTGACCGCGTAAATGTACAAGACCAATGCACACTCCACCAAAGCCCTCAGTATCCTCTTATTTTAGAAGACGACGTTACCGTTGGGCATCAAGTTATTTTACATAGCTGTCATATTAAAAAAGATGCTTTAATTGGAATGGGATCTATTATATTAGACGGTGCTGAAATTGGCGAAGGAGCCTTTATCGGCGCAGGCAGCCTCGTTTCACAAGGAAAGAAAATCCCACCAAATACGCTAGCGTTCGGTCGCCCAGCGAAAGTTATTCGTGAATTAACAGAAGAAGATCGTAAAGACATGGAGCGAATTCGCACACAATACGTTGAAAAAGGTCAATATTATAAATCGTTACAAAAATAATTTTACCGCTGCCATAGTATTGGCAGCTTTTTTTATCCCGATTAGTGAGGGCTAATAATCAGTGGGGGATGAACAGAATCCCCACTGATTATAAAAACTAACTTTTTCTTTACAAAACATTATTACCCCCTCAACAAAATCTTATTAAAATAAAGCTAATATCTACATATATATGAAGATGAGGGAGGAAAATTTTCATGAAGGTCAGTGGATTATATAAAATAGAATGTTACATTTTCAAAGGTATTAACCGATACTTCGATCAAAAAACGTTAAATATCTTTTTCAGAACTATTACCCATATCGGTGGTGCTACTTTCTCCATTGCACTCACACTTTTCTTTTTAATTTTCGCAAAAGGGACTTTGCACCAAGCTGCAATTGCAGCTGCTATTTCTTTAGCAATTAGCCATGTTCCTGTGCAAATATTAAAAAGATGGTACCCACGAAAACGTCCTTATTTAACAATTCAAGATGCGAAATATCCAATCCATCCATTAAAAGACCACTCTTTCCCGTCTGGACATACAACAGCTGTTTTCTCTGTCTTCATTCCATTTATTTGCTATAATCCGAACTTACTTATTTTTCTATTACCGTTAGCATTATGTGTCGGAATTTCTCGTATTTATTTAGGACTTCACTATCCGTCAGATGTATTCGTCGGTATGTGCCTCGGCACTTGCTCTGGCATCATCTCTTTTTATCAATTCATCCCATTTTTCACATAAAGGAGCGATATGATGAGAGTCGCCATATTTACCGATACCTTTACACCACAAGTCAACGGTGTCGCGAAGACATTAGAACTGTTAACACGTTATTTTCAAAAAGAAAATATCTCCTATTCTGTTTTCGCCCCTCAGCATACGGCTGGAGATAATTTCGTAGCCAATGTGAACAAAATGAGAAGTATCCCGTTAACAATATTATATCCAGAATGCCGCTTTTCTTTTCCTACTCCGCGCATTAAACGGGAACTTCTTGCCTTTAAACCTGATATCATTCACATTGCCACGCCTTTCAACATGGGACTTTGTGGATTGTATTATGCAAAAAAGTTAAACATCCCTGTTGTCGGTTCTTATCATACTGATTTTGACGCTTACTTACGCTATTACAAAATCGATTTCCTCTCCAATATGCTATGGAACTATTTAAAATGGTTTCATAGCCATATGCAAAAAAATTTTGTTCCTTCCTTTGCAACGTTACATCAATTAAAAAATAAAGGCTTTCAGACCCTCTCTATTTGGGGACGTGGTGTAGATTGCACACTCTTTCATCCATCTTACAATACAGACCTATTCCGGAAAAAATATAATATTACAGCAAAGTATGTCCTTTCCTATGTTGGACGGATTGCTCCTGAAAAAGATATCGACACTCTTCAAACACTTATTCAAACAACGAACAAAGAACGTGACGATATTCATTGGCTCATCGCTGGAGATGGCCCTCTCGCGATGAGCCTGCATGAAAATGTTCCAAAAACAAATGTAACTTTTACTGGATATTTACAAGGTGAAGATTTAGCTGAAGCCTATGCTTCCTCTGATTTAATGATATTTCCATCTACTACTGAAACATTTGGGAACGTTGTGCTTGAATCGCTTGCATGTGGTACACCTGTCATTGGTGCGAATAGTGGCGGAGTTAAAAATATTATTACAGATGGAAAAACTGGAGTTCTATGCGAACCCAAAAATGAAGACTCATTTTTATCATCTATTTATGAATTGTTAAATAATGAAGAAATGCGTAAACAAATAAGCCTAGATGCTCGATCCTATGCCGCTACACAAAGCTGGGATGAAATTTTCAGTAATTTACTCATGCATTATGATGATGTGGTTCAAAGTCGAAAAGCGGAAATGCTAGCTTAGACTCAGCTTATGTATCATCAATTTACAAGATAAAAGGAGGTCCCCTTCGAAGGATGACCTCTCTTTATCTCACGCTTTTATTTAACGTCTAAGTTGTTACATAGATATAACGAATAACATTTGAACTTATTTTTCTTTACCTTTTGTTTGATTCGCATTAAACGTCCAGTTCAATTTCAATGTATCTCCTTGGAATACGTTTTGATCTTCTCCATTATCTTCAAATATGAATTTCACATAGAAAGTGTCATCCTTGCCTGGAGCAAGTCCATTTCCTTCCCAGTTTACGACACCTTTTTCTACAAGATCAGGCAAGTTGCCATCAGCAGTAGCTTGTTTCAATTCAGACAAAGTAGTTTCCCATACAGGAACTGTGTTTTTGTCTATGTTCCATAAAAACTCTACTTTGACATGATCACCAAAATCAGCATTTCCATTATCACCTTTTGCATCTGTTACAGTGTAATCAGTAAGAAGATGAACGTCCTTAATTTTCAAAGTACCGCTGTTGATTAAGTGGAAATCGCGTTCTATTTGATCACCTGGTTTGATTTTGTCAACATCGATAATAACTTGTGGATCAATGCTCAAATCTAACGTACCAGCCGCAAATGTGTTTTCTGATACTTCTTTATCACTGAAGTATGCAAACGTTCCGCCTCCAATTAAAGATAAACCAAGAACTGCAGATGCAACACCCATACCAAGTTTTTTCTTAAGACCCATTTTAATAATCCCCCTATTTTTATAATATTTAAACTCCCAAAAAGCTGATAAGCCCATATGAGGTAAAAACGAATTGTTTCCTTATTTGATGCCTTTTAGATAGCCACTAAGTTCTTAATAAAGAACTTGGTGTTTTATTTAAGACCGACTATCGATATTTGCAGAAGATGAAATTTCCCCCTCTTTTATCAACAGCCACTCCTAGGTCACCCTATTTTTATTTCTTCGGTTCTAGACCGATCTGACGCAGGAAATCTACCAG
>NZ_NUVD01000003.1 GCF_002564555.1 Bacillus cereus
AGCTTAGCTTGATAGTGATGTGGTAGGACCCCCTACTGTAGAAAAATCTGTAGCGATAATGGCTGCTTCTTTCGTCGTATACTTTCCTTCTTTTGAATCTTGAATCATAAAAAAAGCCTAATTTGAAACATATAGATCAAATTAGGCTTTTTTATACTTTGTCATTTTTTCTCTTCCCATTGATTACAGTTCACTATATAAATTTCAATGAGTGATTACATACTTTCATGAATACTCTGCACATCCACTTTCTTTTTTCTCCATATATACTTTTTCGTAGACATAAAGACAACTAATGAAATAGCGACTCCAACTGTAACATCTGAAGCAAAATGGGCCCCTACTATAATACGACTAATTGGCACTAGTATCATCCACATAATAATACAAATCCAAATGCCTATTTTTTTATTTTTCAATGAATTGAAATACCCTGGTAATAAACTGAACCAAATAACGAGCGCTGCATTCGCACTATGGCCTGAAGGAAATGACATAAACTCATCACTCTTAGCAATTCCTTGAGGTATAAACCATTTTGAAAATCCTTCAAAAGATCCTATAGAAATCATATGACGATAGCGTTCTCTACCCCATCCTAATTTTATTAGATTAAATGTAATTAACACGATCACTACACTTAATAATCCAATTAACGCAATATCTCTCAATCTTGCATCATCATACTTACTCCATGATTTAGAAATCATATAGCAAACTGCAATAAAGCATATCATAAAAATTGGAATTAAAAATTTTGAAATGACTAAATACTTCACTAGCATAAATGAAGCTATAAAAGCGAACAAAAGAATGATTAATCCATAGCCGATTCCAGATAGATAATACCCTCTTGAACCTTTATTCTTTCTAACTTTAAATAAATACATACTAGAAAGTAAGGCAATAAACATCGCTGGAATTTCTCCTATAGCTTGTAAAAAAAGAGCGATCTTATTAGTTGGTTCATATAAACTATGGGATATCTGTAGGTCTGTAAATGCGAATATGCAAAGTAAAATAGCGAAAGTTAGACTTACTATCACTTTTTTATTTTTCATCCTTTCCCCCTACTTCCCACTATGTTTTAATATAAAACTCCCCATCTCAATCGCTAAATCTTCACTTTGAGGATAGACACCTACATTATCTCCATATGCGTGCCCTAAACCACGATAGAGGACTGTTTCAGTATCCACTCCTTTTTTAGTCAATTTAGCTGCATACGCCAAACATTCTATCATTAAAAAATCATGTTCTCCTACCGTAATAAATGTAGATGGATAGTCTGGAGATACATCAACATATGGACTTAAATACTTCGAATTAATTTCTTGCGTACCAAGTATTTCTGCCATCCCTCCGGCCATTGAATGCATCACATTAAGCATTTTTTCTAATCCTTTTTTATATTTCGGAGCAATCTCATACTTATCTATACTCCAAGAATAAAACTCGTCTTCATAGTCACACATATTAAGTGTAGGATACAGAAGCAGTTGTCCTTTAACGAGGTTTCTGCCATCTTCCATATCTCTCGTTGTACAATACTGAGTTAAGTTCCCTCCGGCACTATCACCAGCAACAAAGATATTATTCTTATCACCACCGAATGCTTCAGCATTCTCATAAATCCATTTTAAAGTAGTGTAACAATCTGTATGCCCAATTGGAAAAGGATGTTCTGGAGCTAATCGATAATCTACGGAAACGGCTAGTATATCTGTTTTTTCTACTATTAATTTCACAAGTTCTTCTACCACATCTGGTGATCCCGCCATAAATCCGCCACCATGAATAAAGTATAGAATTGGAGCATTTTCTCGTTTCGAAATACTATTATAAATTCTTATCGGAATATCATATCCATCTTCCGCTTTAACTGTTTCATTCGTAATATTTATATTTTTAGTGACGATCGGAACGCTTTTAATACCATTAAACTGTTTTCTCATATTCTTTACTGATTTTTCGGAAGCGTCCATTTTCATCATATTTTTAGGCATAAACCTCATTATGTTCATTTGAACCTTCATGTCTTTATAAAGACGTGGATCCATTGCTCCCTTTTCATCGCAATCTGGTATGTTTTTCACTAAGATTTCTGCACCTTGTACATTGATGGTTTCTTGTTTTTCTTGAATTTTTTCTAATAAATCTAAGCTATATTGTCTAGTCATCTTTTATTCCCCCTACCTTTCGTTAAAACGCTTACATTTTTTAAAAAATCATATAATCGTGTAAATTTCCATTTACTAAATAAAAATACGTTCCATGTACAAAATGTAACACGGAACGTATTTTTATTGTTGTTCATATTTGATTCAATTATTGTCATTTTTTGATATCATATTTTTTCTATATTGTAATGGTGTATATCCATATTTCCCCTTAAACTGTGAAATGAATGACTTTACATTGGGAAATCCATGTTTTATTGCTATATCTTGTATAGAATTTGTACTACTAATAATATCTTCATAAGCTTTATGAAGCCTGTATCTCGTTAAAAAAGAGGTGAAATTTGACCCGAAAGATTTTTTGAACATACGGGAAAAGTGTTCCTCACTCACAAAAAAGTGTTTCGCCATATCTTTTAGTTTAAGCTCTTCATCGTAATGTTCATAAATATATGTAATCATCTCTTTTTGTTTATTTCCAAGTTGAAAATCATTATCTACTTTCTCCCCATCTTTACAATGGCGCAATAAAATATAAACAATTTCATAAATTAAACTATTAATTTTTATATAACTTAAATCATCAGAATTTGTGACTAACTCCTTTAATTCATAAAATATTTGTTGGAACTTTGTGTTCTGAACAACGGATTCTTTTAGATTAAATCTATATTTATCAAAATCATCATTTAACTCTTTAAGAAATTCATAAGAAACTATTAACATCATGACTGCACAACTTACATTCTCAACTTTTTCAAATTCGTGCACATCTCCACTGTTTACAAAAATAAACTCGCCAGCTGATACTTTCTTTTTTTTTCCATTTACATACAAGAAAACTTCTCCATATATTACTAAACTAATTTCGATACTTCTATGCCAGTGTGGAGGAATATAGTAATGAAAATCAGCCGGAATCCTTGTACTATCTATATATTCAACCATACCTGGAATTTTATCACGCAATTTTATTTCTTCATATTTTCCTTGCTTGACTGTCAATCATGTTCCCTCCTTCTTAGCTGTATAGTAAACTTCAAATAGCTCCAATCAAAACTGATGCTATATTAATCCTTTTCACTTTATTTAATAATCATCCACAATCACTTGGATCACACGATGAGATTCTTCTGCCCCTCCCTTATTACTCCCTTTATTCGCATCATATGTAATTAACGCCTTCCAAAGCGCCCAACCTCTCGCTCTATTCCACGTTTCTTCGTCCATACGTAATATTTCTTTAAATATGTTTCTACTATTCTTATCAAAGAATGTCCAAGCCATCGCTGCATCACAAGCAGGATCTCCTACTCCTAATATCCCAAAATCAATTACGGCACTAAGCTTTCCGTCTTTAACGAGTAAGTTCCCTCGCGCTATATCTCCATGCACCCAAACTGGTTTGCGCTCCCACGTTGACCGAAGTGCTAAATTCCAAAAATGTTTTAATAATGCCTCATCAAAAACGTCTTTATTATTTTCGATAGCCTCTCTCGCTTCTTGATCGTATACAGATATCAATCCGCCTCGATAAAAATTATGCGCACCCGCTATTGGTCCGTTACTCGCATCGATTGATTGCAACGCTACTAGAAATGATCCTAAATCCGTTGCGAATTCATTTAAATCATGTACATTTTCTTTCGTAACTGTCTCTCCTTCTACCCACTTATTAATAGACCAAGACCACGGATATTCTTCAGACGGATTCCCCTTCGCAATTGGAGCAGAAATTGGCAAAGAAAGTTCCTTACTTAATATAGGAAGCCACTTGTTTTCCTTCTCTACTTGCGGTGCATATGCTGCATCACTTGGTAATCTTACACTCATCTGATCGCCTAGATGAAACGTTCTATTATCATGCCCGCTAAGCTTTACAGGTTTCACTTCTAAATGTGCCCATTCAGGAAACTGTTCCTGTATTAACTTTTCAACTAAACTTACGTTAATTGGATGCATTCACATTCCCCTTCTCTTTTGAAACTTACTAAGCCCATCCGTACTGCCAACATATTCAAAACCGTTTTCCTTATAAAAATCATTCAATGTACGATTATGCCCAATACAATCTAACTTCAAATACTTTTTATCCCTTTGCACATTCTCTTCCACCCACTGTAACATCCATTCTCCTATTCCATTCCCCTTATACTTCCGTTTTACCGCAAATCTATGAATATATAGTGAATCAGAAACTTCCTCTTTACCAAAAATAAATTCATCCCATTCATTTTGTTTAGGAGATACTGTAACCGTAGCGACTATTTCATCTTCTTTTGTAACAACATACGTATATTTCTCGCTTATACCTTCTAGTATTTCAGCCGTAGCTTCTTCTCCTAAAAGATACTGCCATTGATCTACTTCTTTATCTTGTAACCACTGTGCTACTTCTTTTAATAGAATTATAATATTATCACTTTCCTCTTCAGAAGCAATTCGAATGTTATAAGTTTCAACAGTATTTCTCTCCATATTGTCGTTCCCCTTTCATATTACTATCAAACGGATAAACGCGTTCTATCATCATTTTCGTCTGTAACGTATTCAACGTAAAAACCTTGATTCATTGCATTTTCATACATTATATACCAAATCCAACTACTATATTTTGTCGATCCTATGTAATTTGCATTTCATCGCCAAAAAAAACCGCTCCACTACTGTGAAACGGTTTCCTTCTACTTATATTTAAGTATTGCATTCAATTACTGCACTACGTTTTAAAATAATTTCTAATCTGCTCACCACATCAGCTATTCATTTTTAACATTCACTTCGACTTAACAAAATAATATAAAAACCACACCGCATGATTTTGTTCATCTGCAGCTATTCTGCGCAATAAATCTTTCATAGATGCATCTGATGCTTCATCTGAAATTTCCAAATAAAAATCTACGGTCTTTTGCTCATCTTGTATAGCGAATTCTAATCCTTGTAAGTACGTATTCGGGCAGTCTTCGATAATCTGTGGTTTCGGCTGCCTACCAGTCAAATTCGTATACATTTGTACAAAATGATGAAAATGCTTTATTTCATCATTACGAATTTCAAGAATTTGTTTTTGCTCTACTTGATTTGGAGCCATGCTAGCTAATTTGGCATAGCAATTTATAGCGCTATACTCTCCGTTAATCGCTTTTTCAATATCACTAATCAACTTATCATTCTGTCTATACCAATCATGATAATTTGCATTATACATCGTATCCCCTCCATGATTTCGCATAACATTTTATGCATTTTGAAATAGTAGGAGCATGTATATATAACAGGACTGCAAATACTAAGTCTTCACTCACATGTAAAACATTGAAAAAGCCTATAAATTTCACCACAAAAAAACGCTTCACTATTAGTGAAACGGCTTTTATTTTTAAACATGTAATTCTGTTTTTTGTCCCTTTACTGCACTACGTTTGAAAGCAGTCGCTAGAATAATAACCATACTTACTACACCAATCCAAACGAGGACAGTAACTGGTGTATTCCAGCTTAATCCTTTTCCGAAGAAGAAGATTTCTCTAAGTCCTTCGATCATAAATTTCATTGGTAGCCATGAGTAAACCCAGTCTTGATAAAACGAGGGCAACATCTCAGGCGCTAGCGATAATAATGGTGCTCCGAAGAACAGCAATAAAGCAAATAATCCGATTCCATTTAGTCCAACTAATGAAAGTACTGCAGAAATCATTAAGAAGAAGCTAAACGCTGTAATAGATAAGAACAACGCCGTATCCGTTACATTCGAAATATTTAATCCTACCATGCCATCTGCGATCCATGTAAGACCAAATCCAATTACAAGTGCCGCAACAGCTCCTGTTATTATTTGTTTTACTTTTAATACAAAGTTTTCTTTTCGTGTACCTACTGGCATTTTACGAATCGCAATAAAGATGATTGCTGCACTAGCTAAACTTGCAATCCATAGCGGTTGGAATAAAGAAATTGGCGAGTTACCGTTCGCACTATTTTTTCCAACCTCATTCACATTTGTCACTTTCTTCGCAATAGGTGTTACTAAATTTGAAGCTTGATCTGCTGTTAAAGTAGCTCCTTTCGCTTTCAATCCCTCTAATAGCTGCGTACGAACAGTATTGTTCATATTATCAACTACACCATTTAATATTTGCCCTGCCATAGTTGATGCCGCTGTATTCATTCCTTGATTTATGAATATTTCTACCTCTGGCGAAGATGGCTGTGGTGTTCGTAATGATGCCTGTTTTGCGCTAAATTCTTTCGGAATGACTAATGCCGCGTAATACTCTTGATTGTTTAACCCCTTTTGAACCGATTCCTTATTTTTTACTTCTACCCACTTCACCGCAGGTTCTTCATCTGATTTCGATGATTTTTTCATCGTATCAACGATTGTTTGCCCCATATTCATTTTAGGCTGATTCGGAATTTCTACTCCCTGATCCTCATTTACAATTGCAATTGGTAAATTTTTCGGCTGTGGTTGAACTGTCGGGAATAATGTTAATGAAAAAATAAAGACAATAAGTAATGCAATGACTGGTGATAATAATAAAAGTTTATTTTTAAACATGTTCTTTTCCCCTCCTTTAATTTCAGTTACAATAAGTGAACAACGTGTTGTTTATTTATATTTTGAATTATATGTTTGCATTGAACCTTATACAATAATCAAAAACCGCGAATGTGTCGGTTATAAGACACATTTGATACATATGTTGAAGAAAATTTAGGAGGGAGATACTTTGCGAGATAGTAATTTAGATTTACGCGTGATTCGTACGAAAACGGCAATACGAAATGCATTTGTGGAATTAATTGAAGAAAAAGGCTTTGACGCCATTACAGTAAAAGATATTACAACGAAAGCGAACATAAACCGCGGTACTTTTTATACACATTATCAAGATAAATTTGATTTAATGACGAAATGCCAAGAAGAAATTATGCATGAGATGTCTGCCATTGCAAAAAAGAAATTTCCGGAAGTTATTGCGGATCTTGGATCAAATCCTTCCCCAACGACTCCATTTGTACTTATCGCTTCTATACTGGAGTTTCTAAACGAGAATAGTCATTTTATAAAAGCTGTACTTAGCCCAAAAGGAGATTTATCATTCCAAACAAAACTGAAAGACTTTATGTGGAAAACACTGTTTGAAGATACGAACGGTGCTCTCATTAATAAGGAGAATTTACTTGTTCCAAGCCAATACTTAGCTTCTTATATGGCATCTGCTCATATAGGTGTCATTCAGCAATGGTTAAATAACGGGCAACAAGAAACACCAGAGGAAATTGCTCATATTTTATCAACAATCGCAGTTCATGGACCTTTTTATGCAGCTGGCTTGAAGAAATAAGTCAGTCGCATTGAACTATGTTTTTATCAACCTCAATTACATCAATAACCTTACAGATGCATTTATTACGAAAAACATCTCTGTCTCTGTAAAAGTAATCATCTCATTTAATGGTTTTATATCAATTACTATTATGTAATTTTCATTAGAGTAATACCCTATGGCTGAGTATTTATTAATAGCTAGAAATTTATGTTCCTATGAAAAAAAGCTGTTGAAAAGAATTCTCTTCAACAGCTTCTCCATTATTAACGATATACACGAACTGCACCTGCAGAATTATCATCTGCTTGTCCAACTACTTCAAATTTCAATCCAAGCTTCGGTACTTTACGTCCTGCATCTGGGATTAAATCGTTCATATACAATTTAGAATCATCAAACTTCGTTACACCTGGTAGCCCTTTGTAATCATATGTTCCGCGTGTTGGAGATACAACTTTCCATGCTGGCGCTTGATTAAAGGAGAACGCAGCATCTGCGATTTGGAATCGTGTACTATTTTTAACAGTTGGTTTGCCGTTTAGCGTTCCAACAATTGCCTCTGGGTGAGAGTCAACAACCCCTAAGAAACCTTCGCCTGGATGCATACCAACCCAATTATCTGTAAAGCTAGAGTCTGCATACCATACAAGAAGACCTGTATTATACGGTACACCACTGCTATATTTTAACGCTTGATCAGCACCAGCGTAGTTTCTCCACTCTAAATAGTAGTTATGCTTCTTCTTATCAAAACCGTTTGCTACAACGAAACCATTTAATTTTAATTTCGTTTCGCCTTCTGCATCATCAGAGAACACAACATTTCCATCTACAGTTAATGTAGCATTATCAAAAGTAAAGCCGTTCGGTGCTAAACCACCATCTGTAATGTATTCGAATACTAATTTTACTTTTTGGCCTTTAAATTTGCTTAAGTCATATGACTTATCTACCCATTTACCATCTGTTGTGTCTAGACCATTTTTCACATTCTTTTCACCAATTCGATCCACTAACGTTTTCGTACCATCTTCTGTCACTGCATGTACTTCAAGGAAGTCATACCCTGTTTCAATTTCATATAATGATTTGTAATCAAACTTCGCATTTGCTGCATTTGTTAAATCAAACACTGGCGTTTCTAATGTTGTATGAAGATCATCGCCTTTTGTACTATAGTAATATTTCTTACCAAATGCAGGCTGAATACCTTTTACATCTTTGTCTGGTAAGTTAACCCGAATCAGACCAGGACGATTTGATTTCGTTACACTTTGATCTAAGTACGTCGCAAGACCGATACCACGATTTAATTTATCATAGTCAGCCTCTACAATATTTGCCCAGTTTCCACCCATGTTCTTTTGAAAGAACTCTTTGTTTTGCGGAGAGAAACTTGGTGGCGTTGTACCTGCAATTTTACCTGCCCAGCTACCACCGCTCATAACAGACCAAGAGTTAATTGGCTCACCTGCTCCTGAGTACTTCGTATCATACTCATCTGGAAGACCTAAATCATGACCAAATTCATGCGCGAATACACCAACTGCTCCATCTTCTGGCTCAATTGTGTAGTCGTATGCTGCCATTTTACCGCCCCAGTTATCAACCTTTGCTTTTGTTCCTTCAATTGGATATGGTGCTCCAAGATTCCAGCGATGTGACCAAATTGCGTCATCACCTAGTCTACCGCCGCCTCCATCTTGCCCAACTCCAGCGTGAATGACCATTAAGTGATCAATCAGACCATCTGGTTCATTTTTATTACCATCACCATTATTATCGTATTGATCGTATTGGTCAAATTCAGATAAATCAATACCACTTTCTACAGCCGCATTTAATGCCTCTTTTACAAAATCACGAGGTCCTTTTGGCCCTTTATTATCATGACCACCATCACCAGCATCTGCACCATAATCCGCTGCTTTACCAGGAACTGTCAACCACTTTGTCACTGTCCCATCGACTGAATAGCTGCCACCAGATTGCTCTTCATAATATTGTTTAAATGTTGGGATTTTTGAACCATCAAAGAGTGTAAACGGCTCATTACCAAATAGCATTTTTTGATAGTGTTCTGGATTAAAATCATTTGAATACATATAACCTGGTACTTGATCAATATTGTTATGCTTAAAGTCATCAAACTCTACTAGCAATACAAGAACTTTATCTTTACGAACATCACCGTTATATTGTTTTTGCTTCGCTGAAGTAGTTGGTACTTTGCCGTTTAATCCCCCTTTAACCGGCTCTTGTCCAGTTACCGGGCCACTAGCAGGTTGATTTGCTTTGTCTTTCTCATCTGCTTTTGCATCTTTAACTTTTTTCAAAAAATCAGCAGCTTCTCTTGTAACACTGTCCCCCGCTGCTGGTTCTTTTCCAGCATTTTCGCCTTTTTTCTTCTCTACGTATTTTTCAACAGCTTTTAATGTGTCTTCTTTCGACGTAGATTCACTAATTACACCGCGTTTCTTGAGCGCATCTGCTAAACGCTCCTCTTGAATTACATTTTCATCAATTGGACTTAAAGTCCCTGCATTAGACGGCGTTGCCGCATAAACAGATTGACCCCCATATCCAAATGTGCAACTAAGCACAGCTGCTACCGCAAGCGTAGACAGCACTTTAACAGGCTTTTTCTTCATCCCTATTCCTCCCCAATATTAAATACAGTACAACGTTTATATAATAATGAAAATTCAGATAATTAACAAGATATTGTCTGAATTTGTAATATTTTTGAAAAAATCCTTCATTTTAGATTAGTATACATTATGATTCATCGATATTTTCAGGGAATACAGACAAAAGTTGATAAAACTATTAAAATCTTTGTATATCATATGCTCATTTTTATTTTGATCTTCCGTTTCAGTTAAAATCATAAAGAAATCGCCCACTATATTTAGTGGACGATTTCTTTATTTATCTAAATAACTACAGTATCTCAATATACCCTTCTGTTCCATGTACCCGTATTCGTTGCCCATCTTTTATTAGTTTCGTAGCGTTCTCCACTCCAACGACTGCTGGCAAGCCATATTCACGTGCGATAACCGCTCCGTGTGTCATAAGTCCGCCTACTTCTGTTACTAACCCTTTTATCGATACAAACAATGGTGTCCAGCCAGGGTCAGTAAATGCAGTAACTAATATATCTCCTTCTTCTAAATTCGCATCTTCCATATTCAAAATAACGCGAGCCCTTCCCTCTATCACACCTGAAGAAACAGGCAGACCTACGATTGCTTCTACAGGAAGATTTTCTCGTTTGTACTTACCTGTAATGATTTCTCCATCAGACGTGATAACACGCGGAGGCGTTAGTTTTTCATATAATTTATAATCTTTTTTTTGTTTATGAATAACCTTGTAATCTAGTTTATTCGTACGGACGACTTCGTGAAGTTCTTCAAAAGTTAGGTAGTATATATCTTCTATTTCATAAATAACGCTGTTTTGCACGAGTTGCTCAGCTTCTTTCAGTAATGCCTGCTTATATATAAAATAGCGATTAATCATGCCGTATTTCGGGTATTCACGATAACCGATGAAATTTCGGATGTTACTGATCATTCGCTTCGTTTCTTCTACTTTTTGTTTACCATCCGGCAAGTGCTGCAATCTCTCTAATAACTCTTCTTCTTTTTTCAAAGCTTCCTGCAATCCTTCTTCAAATTTCCGCTTACTAGCACCATACTCAAAGTCTCTTATATTATTTACAATCATCTGGATAATGGAAGCTGGCTTTTCACTCCAGCGCGTTTTTGTAATATCAATTTCTCCGCTGCATCTCATTCCGTATTGATTCAGAAAAGCATGAATCGCATCTCGAGATTTTCCTCCGCCTTCAAACTGAACGAGTTCCTCTAAAAAGCTACTATCTTTTACGTGTTGTAAATATTCAACGACTTCTGGATAAGGACGAATCACATCTGCAACGTCCATTAATGCTAAGCCCATTTCTGACGTAATATTGTTTCGTACAGATTGAGAAAGTGTGTCTGCTGCGTTTTTTTCACCTAGCCATTGCTCCATCTTTTCATTAATCCATGAAGAAGCATTCATACCTGCCATAATTACAGCCGTACTTTGCGGGCTAAATAATATCTTCTGTAATTGCTGCTGGATATCTTCTAAAATGAAATCAAATACAGCCGATCCGGATTTCGTTTGAATGTTTCGTTTTAACTCTTCGATCGATACTTGACTATTCTTTATTAAATCCGTAACGATTGCCGGATTGTTTTCGATTTGTGGTTGCGAACTTGCAGATGGCACACTTTTACTAACACTCTTTTCTTTTTCATCATCTGGTAACAATGTAATAAAACCATCTCGCTCAATTACAGTCGTTAATGCATCTCTGATGAGCGGATCTGATTTTCCTAAAGTGTTTATTAAGAAATCTCTGCTAGCAGGTGAAGCTAACTTTTGTGTAGCATCAACAAACAGCCTTCCTCCTGCTTTACGCATAGGCGCATGCGTCGTTAACAGGAAAAAAGACAAGCCCAGTGGTTTCATCGCATCCGTCATCATTTGTTGATGACCAACCGATACATACACATGATTTTCTTGATCGTTTGCTTCTGGAATTGGATATAAAGTCGTAATTGGCCTACTTTGGACAATATAAAATGTATCATCAACTAAACACCATTCGATATCTTGCGGACAACCAAAATAAGCTTCAATCTGTCTTCCGATACGTGCTAGTTGTAAAATTTGTTGTTCAGTAAGGGTTTGAACCGTTTGCTGATTAGGGGCAATTTGCTTTGTCTCTGTTCCGCCTTCTTTCCGTCCATACATAGCTATTTTTTTAGTTGCGATCATCTTATCGGCGATTTCGCCCTCTTTTACTTTATAATTATCGGCAGAGACAAGTCCTGATACTAGCGCCTCACCAAGTCCAAAACTGGCATCAATCGATAACACCTTTCGATTAGAAGTAATTGGATCAGCAGTAAATAAAATGCCCGAAGCTTCCGGGAAAACCATTCTTTGAACGACAACACATATAGAAACTTGATTATGATCAAAACCGTTTTGCATTCGGTATATAACCGCTCGATCTGTAAATAAGGACGCCCAGCATTTTTTAATATGCTGCAAGATAGCTTCTTTTCCAATTACATTTAAATACGTATCTTGTTGACCTGCAAACGAGGCATGTGGTAAATCTTCAGCAGTAGCACTAGAACGTACTGCATAGGCATGCTCATCGCCAAAACGCGAGAGATAATGAGTTACTGATTCCACTACATCAACTGGAATTTCCACTGTCATAATGGCTTCTCTAATTTTCTTACTAATTTCACCAACTTGAACTCGGTCTTCCATTTTTAACTTTGTTAGCTGCTGCAACAAGGGTTGAAACGCTTCATTTTGTGCGATGGCCTTTTCATACCCTACCGTTGTAACACAAAATCCTTCTGGCACTTGTATCCCTTGCACGTTTGATAACGCCCCTAAATTCAATCCTTTTCCACCAACGAGCGAAAGCTGCACCTTTTCTATTTCCTGAAAATCGAGAACGAAAGAACTCATGTAACATCTCTCCTTATTTTGCATGTGTTCTTGATTGTAGCAGTAGTAAATGAGAAGAAACAGTCTATTTCGATCGTAAATTACATGGTATAATTAAGTTAGGAAGAGATCATTACTTCTATTCCCCCTCTAATTCACTTCAATCACATCAACAAACTTAAAAATCCGTTCATTACAAAAAGCATCTGTACAAATAACCGTCTCATTTATTGGATTAATATCCACTACTGTTATGCAATTTTTATATAAATAACCATCTTTATAATATGTAAGTAAAATCTCTTCTTCACCTAAAAATGAAGTTAATAGCTTATTTTCAATCATTCCTTTTGCATCCTACGTTAAGATTGGACGCGAGACTCTCGGTTGCTCCTGTATCATTTCTTTAATCACTGCAAACTGCTCTGGCATACTGGCAAACGGTTGCCACTTTATCATGTGCTAACAACCATTGATAAATTAATGAATTTGAATTTCGAAAAATATTCCGGAGTATATGTTGTTGAGCATTAGCACCCTTTACCTGAGTAAAGAGAATGTTATTCATGTATGTTATTCATGTATGTAATTCATAACTTCTCGAATATAACTTTCTAAAGGCTGTTTAGTATCTACAACTAAACACTTATATTCAGGAGGTTTTTTACTATTCTTGATAGTATATTTAAAAGATTCTTCAGACTGTATCTCTTTAATTTGGCTTAGCATTCTATCACGGTTTCTTAATCTGAAATTTACTTCATTACTATCATCTAGGTAACATTCAATATATTTGTATTTAACATTATATTTTTTTGATAAATCTGTTCCTTTTTCAACCATTTCTTCATACAAGCAAGGACTATCAAATATTACAGCCTGTCCCTCTGATAAGTGAAATTCAATTAAAGACCAATCAATATTGTATGAAATCTTACCAGCAAGCTTTACATCAATTGGAGCTTCCTCAATGGAAAGTAATAAAGCGGTTTTTACAATATCGTGGTCAATAATAACTGCTCCAGTTCTCTTAGCGATTTTCCGAGCAAGTGTTGACTTACCAGAGCCAGGGAAACCTGACATTTGAACAAAAAACATATAAAACACCCTCTCACGTATTCTCTTTTAACTATCCTGCACCCTTCAGTTTAAATGAGTAAAAATTCCGATTTTCTATTATAGAATTTTAACCAAACCTTATTACAAACGATTAATTTTTATTATACATTAACAAACTTTATTCAAAAGCCTCAAAAACACCATCCTTTCTAATCTAGCTTTTTTAGAAAGAATAACGTTTTTTTGATACTTAGGGGTATTAAAATCGCTTGAGTTGATGAGCATAGGTTAGCGTCACACATCCATCAACTTAAGGATTTGGACTATTCTTGAAATTAAAAGTGCGTTACTATTTTCCTATATTAATGAGAAAGGGTGACGTGCTTTTTGTTTTAAGA
>NZ_NUVD01000004.1 GCF_002564555.1 Bacillus cereus
AGAAAAGCAAGATAAACAAGGCGAAAAAGACGAAAAAGCCAAGTCAACACCACTGGAACCTATAATAGAAACAAATTCACACAACTTAGATATATGGGATGAAATTTCTCTAAAAGAAATACAAGCTGGTGAACATACAAGTTTAGTTGAAGAAAAAAGCAATTATCAAAATATTAATTTGCTACAAGTAAGCGATATCCGTTTATATTTAGACAACCAACTACAATTTAGTTCCGTTGATGAACAAATTTATCATGAAGCGCTTGTTCATCCGATAATGTCCAAAGTCATTGATCCAAAACGTGTTCTCATATTAGGTGGCGGCGATGGCCTTGCCTTACGAGAAGTTTTGAAATATGAAACTGTACTGCATGTAGACCTTGTTGATTTAGACGAGGCGATAATTAATATGGCTCGTAACGTACCAGAAATGGTCTCTTTAAACAAAAAAGCATTTTTTGATAATCGCGTGAATGTGCATATATGCGATGCAAAAGAATTTCTGAATTCTCCTTCCTCTTTATACGATGTAATTATTATTGATTTTCCTGATCCATCAACAGAAGTTTTAAGTACTTTATATACAAGCGAACTTTTTGCTCGTATAGCTACGTTCTTAACAGAAGATGGTGCTTTCGTCTGCCAATCTAATTCACCAGCTGATGCACCTCTTGTATATTGGAGTATCGGTAATACAATTAAAAATGCTGGATTAACTGTAAAAAACTATCACATAATTGTTCCTTCTTTCGGAACTGACTGGGGATTTCATATTGCTGCTAGCTCCTCACATGTACTCAATCAAATTGAACAACTGTACGTAGTACCAACTCCTCGTACATTACCTTCTCTTCTTGCTCCCTTATTTCAATTTAAAGAAGAATATTTAGAGCACCGTAACGATGCTCTTTTAAATTCAGATTCGAACCTTATCCTACATCAATATTACAAAGAGGAAATGGAGTTTTGATGATTTTATAATAAGGAGTGCTACCCTATGGAATATTCTACTTTCGGTAAGCATATAATAGTAGATTTATGGGGAGTGGATTTTTCCCTATTAGATGATGTTCACTTTTTAGAATATCATTTAGTTAACGCTGCAGATTGCTCTGGTGCCCATGTTTTAAATGTAAGTACAAAAGAGTTCCATCCGCATGGCGTTACTGTTTTAGTTTTACTATCAGAAAGCCACCTTTCTATTCACACTTATCCAGAAAAAAACTTTGCAGCCATCGACTGTTATACTTGCGGTACGACCGTTGAACCGCAAATAGCGATTGATTATATCGTAAGTATATTAAAACCAAGTGAGATTCATATAAAAAAACTAATTCGTGGTATAGGAGAGATTGTTACTCTTACTCATCCGTAAAAAGGAGGATTGTAAATACCATCAGTGGAACAAAGACTCCACTGATGGTACGGACACATACATAATTTATTCACCGTAATTGATGATTTAATTTTTCTATTTTTCGTTTCCAATATAGTGTCATCACAAACCATATAATGAAGTAAATAACAGTAAAACTTCCTATACAAACAAAAATTGGACCAAAACGATTTGGAACCCATCCAATCCAAATAGCTGTAGGCAAAAATGTTCCTAGCAAAACGATAAAGTGAATCATCGTCTGTTTTAATATGCTCCATTCTTCTTTTTCAAAAATAAATGAAGCGAAAGAGAAGATAAGTCCTATTACATTTGCTGTAACTAAATACGTAATCAACGTTTTTGTTTCCACTGTCTCCATTCCATTTACATAACCAATCCATAAAAATAACAGACTATATATCATCGCCATCCCTAAACCAAAAGCGATTTTATTTATAACTCTATCAATCATCCTTTTAACCCCCTCCTATATTTAAGGCCTCTTTAATAAGCGGTACATATTTCCTCGAAATATATTCTTTCGTCCCATTAGAAAAGTGAGCACACATGCTACCACTAAAAGACATTTCGAAGCTTTTTACATGCTCTAAATTCGCAAGTATCGACTAAGAAAATCTGGCAAAACGCTTTCTGGCTAACTGTTCTTCTAATTCATATAAGCGAGCCTTCACTTCAAGACTCCCTTTCTTCGTTTGTGCCATAACTTTTCTTCCTTCTGCATAAAACCAATAAATATCATGTAAATTCAACAAATAATATTGCTGATCTAACACACCAACAATTTGATTCGCATTTCCTCCTTCTATTATTTTTAAAAGTTGCTGAATTTCGTCTGTTACTTCTTTTGTTTTTATAATTATTTCTACATCTTCTTGTGATGGGTCTAATTCGATGCGAACTTTCATCTATTTCTCCCCCCCTTTACACTTTTATTTTTACATAAAATTGAAAATAATAAATGTAATCTTGCGTAAGTGGTCTTCCTCTCGTCATAACAGTATCTTTTCAAAACATAAAAAAACCTTGCATAAGCAAGGTTCATTCAGCCGCTGACATCTTCCTATATAATTCTACAAATTCACTCGCTAATTCCTTCACCGTAATTGCGTTCATTAAATGATCTTGCGCATGTACCATCAGCAGACTAACTTCTGTCTTTTCTCCGCCAGCCTCTTTCTGTATGAGCTCTGTTTGTAAGCGGTGCGCTTCTTGTAATTCATTTAAAGCTTCTTGTAGTTTAGCTTCCGCTTCCTTAAATTCACCGCGCTTAGCACAATCAATCGCTTCCATTGAGCAACTTCTGGCATTACCTCCATGCAAGATTAAATGAAAAACTTTCGTCTCTATCGTATCCATTTTAGTCCTTTACTCCCCCTTTTCTTCCGCCACTTTTTGTTTATCCCATATTTTTAAGAACGGTAAGTAAATAAAAAATGCTAGTGCAAAGTTAACAAGTTGCAAAACAACTCCTGAGAATTTCCCACCTGATCCTAAATATCCACTAAAAAGAATAGGTGTAGTCCAAGGTACAGCAGCTCCGCTCGGACGTGCAACCCATCCCCATTCCATTGCAAAATAAGAAACAACTGTTAACACGACTGGCACCAGTATAAATGGAATAAGTAAAAGTGGGTTCATTACAACCGGCATTCCGAAAGTCACCATTTCATTAATATTAAAAATACCAGGTGCAATCGACAATCTTCCTAAACTTTTCAATTGCTGACTTCGCGCAAATAATAACATTCCTACAACTAAAGCAAGTGTTGCACCAGAACCGCCCATATAAATCCATAGATCAAAGAACTGTGCAGTAACCGTATTGGGTACATCTTGCCCAGCCTGAAAAGCCATTCTGTTTTGGTCCATTAGCGACAACCAAATCGGACTCATTACACCACCAACAATTGCAGCACCATGAATTCCACACGCCCAAAGTACATGGACAATAATAACGGCGATTACCGCGCCCCAAAGGCTAGCTCCAAGTACACTAAGAGGCTCCTGTAAAAGCTTCCCTACAACATTATGAATACTACCGAAAGTCGTATGTTCAAAAATCAATCGAATAATCCAAACAACTGTCACAACAATAAAGCCTGGAATAAGCGCAGCAAATGAACGCGTTACTGCTGGTGGCACCGTTTCTGGCATTTTTATAATCAGCTTTTTTTGTACAATAAATCTATAAAGTTCAGTAGATATAAGTGCAATAATCATCGCTACAAACAACCCTTGACTCCCCATTAACGCAGCTGGGATTGCTTCATCTATCAGTATACTTTCTTTCGTACTTGGTACGATATATGCAACTTGAAATGGTGTTGCAAGTAAAAATGTCACAAGTGATAATGCACCAGATGCTAACGAATCTACTTTATAGTATTCACCTAATCTGTAAGCGATTCCAAAAACAGCTATTAAAGACATTATATTAAAAGTTGCCCCTACTGGGTACCCTAATGCTACATTCCAATTCTTCCCGAAAATTCCTGCCATGAACTCATTATACCCTGGTATTGGTAAAGCACTAATAATAAGAAAAAAAGAACCGATAATTAAGAAAGGCATCGTTAAAACAATCCCGTCACGAATCGCTTGCAGATGCCTCTGTTCTGCAACCTTTCCCGCTACTGGCATCACATATTTCTCCAAAAACCGTATCATCTATCCCACTCTCCTCATGGTTTCATTGACAAGGCTGCTTGCAAGATAGCTTCCCCATTACAAAGCCCGTAATGGACGGATTGAATGACATCAACAGGTATTCCTTTCTCTTTACATAATTCTTTCATTTTCGGTAATAAATAACGTACTTGTGGCCCAAGTAAAAGTACATCCGCTTCATCAATATGATTTCGCACTTCAGAACCTGATACAGCCCAAATCTTTACCTCAATTCCCCTTGCCTGTGCTGCTTTCTCCATTTTTGTAACTATTAAACTGGAAGACATTCCCGCTGCGCAGCAAAGTAAAATATTCATCCCGCTTCCCTCCCCCTTTTTCTAACCGTAAACCATAGTGAACCCCTTGCCACCACTAGGTTACAAATATATATGTCTAGATTTATAACTGTATGCCGAGCTCAAAAACAAAAATTTCCCGGTTTTCGCGCTATTCCATCTATCGGTATTCTTCTAGTAAAGAGGACTATAACTCGCTATAATAGTTCAGTATGATTTTTTTTATAATCGATAGGAGGGTATATTTATGAAGGCATATCGCTTTCCACTTATTTTATTATCTTCTATCCTAATTGGTGGTTTCATTGGTTATTTCATGGGTGCCGATGCAGTTGTTTTAAAGCCGCTTGGTGACATTTTCTTAAACTTAATGTTTACGATTGTTGTACCTTTAGTGTTCTTTAGCATCGCGTCATCTATTGCTAATATGGATGGATTAAAACGTTTCGGTAAAATTATGTCTAGTATGGCTGGGACTTTCTTATTTACAAGTATTATAGCTGCTATTTTTATGATTATCATCGTGAAAGTATTCCCGCCAGCACAAGGTGTTGTATTAGAACTAACACAACCTGACAAGGCTGAAAAAGTTGTTAGCGTTGCGGATCAAATCGTTGGTATTCTAACAGTATCTGACTTCTCGAAGTTACTATCTCGTGAAAATATGTTAGCTCTTATTTTCTTCTCAATCTTAATGGGGATTGCAACTTCAGCAGTTGGTGAAAAAGGAAAGCCTTTCGCTACATTCTTACAAGCTGGTGCAGAAATTTCAATGAAAGTTGTATCTTTCATTATGTACTACGCTCCAATCGGACTAGCTGCTTACTTCGCAGCATTAGTTGGTGAATTCGGACCACAACTTCTTGGAACTTACTTCCGAGCAGCAATGGTATACTATCCAGCTTCACTAATTTATTTCTTTGTATTCTTCACGTTCTATGCGTACCTTGCAGGTCGCAAACAAGGTGTACAAATCTTCTGGAAGAACATGGTCTCTCCTACAGTTACATCACTTGCAACTTGTAGTAGTGCCGCAAGTATTCCAGCGAACTTAGAAGCAACGAAGAAAATGGGTATTTCTTCTGACGTTCGTGAAACAGTTGTCCTTCTTGGATCTACACTTCATAAAGACGGCTCTGTTTTAGGTGGTGTATTAAAGATTGCTTTCTTATTCGGTATTTTCAACATGGAATTTGAAGGACCGAAAACATTAGCAATTGCACTTGTCGTTTCTCTATTAGTAGGAACGGTAATGGGTGCTATTCCAGGCGGCGGTATGATTGGTGAAATGCTAATCGTTTCTCTATACGGCTTCCCGCCAGAAGCGTTGCCAATTATCGCCGCAATTAGTACAATCATCGATCCTCCTGCAACAGTGTTAAACGTAACAGGAGATAACGCTTGTGCCGTAATGACAGCGCGTCTTGTAGAAGGTAAGAACTGGATCAAGAACAAGTTTGCTTAATAGATAGGTAGATAGAGGATGCTCGTTTTGAGCATCCTCTTTTTGTCGTTATGTGATGGTAAATTGATATATTGCAAAAATCGTTGCTAGCATTCATTCCCTCCCGCCACAAATTTGTTAAAATCTTCACAAATATTCCACACCTCTCCCCCTTACTCCGTACTATAATCATGTATGAAAAAGGAGATGGAAACAATGACACAAAGCGCACCAGAATTCAAAGTTTTGCAAAGCATTGCATTTCTTGCTGTCGTTTTGCAAAGTTCCTTATTATATACAATGAATCAAGGGAACGTCTTACTTGAACAATCCCTCATTATGGGTATGTTGTTTAACCTTGCAAAATTTTCAGCACCTGCATTCATATTTATCGTTGGATTTCATTTAATTCGTCACTATACAAAGCAATTAGTATACAAAGAATATATTTCTGAAAAAGCCACACACTTACTCATTCCTTATTTCTTTTGGTCTATTCTTTACTTATTAACAACAAACGATATCGTTACACTACAAGGCGGAATAAAAAGTTTATTACTTGGAACAGCTGCACCTCATCTGTGGTACGTTATTATGATGTTTCAAATTCATTTATTATTCCCTTTACTATGCACACTATTTTATTGGTTTCAAAAACGAACAGAAAATAAAAAAGACATATATAAATATATGACCATTTTCGCCTGCCTATATTTCTTGTTAATGTGGTTCTCTTCTCACTATATTTTTAATGGAGAAAAATTAACGAATTCGACCATTTTACATTATACAGATCGATCCTTTTTATTCTACTCATTCTATTTCGTTATGGGAGGCATTGCCGCTGTAGCACTAAAAACTTGGCGTCTATTCGTTATGAAACATATTCCGCTTATCACAATATTATTTTTCATCTTATTTTTGTTCATCAATTATGAGTTATTTAGCTTTTACGGAGCAAACTCTATTCATTTAACTGTTTCTACCTATTTAAAACCATCTATGTTTTTATACATCGTCTGTGAAATTATGATACTGTACGTGTTATCTATCACAATCGTACAGCGTCGTGGTTTCTTATATAAAGCATTACGATTTATCGGAAACTACACGTATGGTGCTTATTTAGCACATTTTTTCTTCTTGCAACTATGTACAAAACTTCTTTCCTTATTCACACTGCAAGAAAACACGATTCTATATAGCTTATTACTATTTGTGTTAACAGCCACCATCTCTATTTCAACAATGGTCATTTGTAGCACAATGCCATTTCATACGTGGATTACAGGTCCTTCTCCTACGCCAAATATGAAATGGGCTATAATTTCAGTTCGAAAAAATCATGAAAAGCTATTCAAACCATATCTTTGATATAATGGTATTCCATATAAGAAAAGAAAGCAGGGGACATCTATGATTAATCAAGTCGGACAAATTATGTTATATGTAAATGACCAAGATGAATCAGTACAATTTTGGACAGAAACAGTAGGATTCCAAATCATTACTGAAGAAAATAACGGACAAGGATTTCGCTGGATTGAAATCGCGCCGGCAAAAGAAGCTGGAACAAGCATCGTCCTTCACGATAAAGCGTTAATTGCAAAGATGCAACCTGAATTAAACCTTAATACACCTTCCCTTATGTTCTTCTCAAATGACTTAGACCGTTTATATAAAGATCTTTCTGAGAAAAACGTTACAGTTGGACAAGTTGTAGATTTACCTACTGGTAGAGCATTCAACTTCGCTGATAATGAAAATAATTACTTTGCAGTAATGGAACGCAAATAAAAAAACGTTTATCCTTTTACACATATAATTTGGAAGGATAAACGTTTTTATCCCGCATTAACGGGAAGCCCGATTGGTGAAGACTAATAATCAGTGGGGATAGACACCCCACTGATTAAAGTTTCACTTTACTTTTCATTGATAGATTTACGCTTTTTTCGTCTATATAAAGCGACTAAAAATGCGCCGACAATAATCGCACCTGCTCCGATCATCCGTTTATCCACTCCAACAACTTCCTTAATCTCTTCTTTTTCCTTTTTGTCATACGGAACACGATGCCCACGAACTAGCAACCTGTGAGTGTTCACACCATATGGCGTGCACGTAATTAACGTAATATAATCTTGATTTTCAACTACTGCTAAATCATCCGTTTCGGCTGGCAACACTACTTTAATTTGGTCTACTTTATATGCCAGTACTTTATCTAAAGAATGAATATAAAAAACATCTGATTCCTCTAATTTATCCAAATCTGTAAATAGTACAGCAGAAGGTAACCCTCTATGCCCAGTCAAAATGGAATGAGTTCCTTTCCCGCCAACTGGTAAAGATGAATTTTCTATATGGCCTATCCCTCTACTTAAAACACTTTCCGAAGTTCCATGATATATAGGCAATTTCACATTAATCTTCGGTATTTCTATATATCCCATTACTTCTCCTACATTTAGCATGTCTACATAAGAACTTGAATTCCCACTTCCATCTGAACTAAATGGATCTGTAACTGCCCGTTTCTCATTTTGTAATTTCTCATTGTACTCTTTCGCTTCTTTTTCTTTACGTTCAATCTCTTCCCTTTGCAGCTCTTTTACCTTTTTGTCATATGTGCTTACTTCAGAATAATGTGCCCTCGTTGCTAGCCAATTACTTACTGTTGGGTATAAAAATATACTAAGCCCTACTAAAAAAATACATCCAAAAATAATATTACGTTTCATAATATACCCCTTTATTATGCATAAAGTGAAATTTTAATTAGTGCCATTTCATGTAAAACACAATATTTGATTTGTACGTTTATTATATTTATTCCATAAAAACTTTTCCATAATTTTCTAACAATTAGCATACTAAGATTTTGGAATATTCTAATTTTTATTGCGCAAATATATAGCAAAATACATAAAAATCACACCCTACATGACTCTTTACATATATAAGTTGGAATAGAAAATAAAACAATGCTAGTTAATATGATTTTATTTTTTTTACTCTTCTCTAATTCTATTTCAGTTAAAAGCGGTATTACTTGAACCAATCAGGGCTTTGCGAGATAAAAAGAAGCTATCCGAAAAAATCGGATAGCTTCTTTCATTTTAAGAAACTTGTTCTGTATTCGTTTCTCTATGCTGTATATGACTCGTGATCCAGGCAATTCCGCCGGCAACAACGAGATAGCATAACAATATTAAAATTTGCATTCGTAATTGCGACCAATCTCCTAAAGAGATAACATCTTGTAATCCTCTAAGAGAATGAGACATTGGAAGAAACTGTCCAATTTTGCTAAGAACAGCTATGTTTAACTCTCCTGGGAAAGTCCCCCCGCTCGTCGCTAATTGCAATACGAGAAGTGTTACCGCTACGAACTTCCCAACAAGACCAAATACCGTTACTAACATAAGGATAAATGTCATGAACGTAAAGGAAATAATAATACTTGATAAAACAAAGAGTGGCACACTTACAACTTCTAGTTTCATAACGCCTAGCACAACCACATCTACAAGTAGCGCTTGAATAAGTCCAATTAAATATACCAACCCTAGTTTATTAATAAAATGTACCGTTCCACTTACCTTCATATTTTGTCTGCGACCAAGCGGCAAAATATTCGATGCCATAATTCCACCAACATAAAATGCAAGCGATAAGAAATATGGCGCAATACCTGAACCATAGTTTGGCACGTCAGAAACTGTCGATTTCACTAACTGAACTGGCTCTGAGAACATCGTATTGCGTGCATCATCATTATGAACATCCGCTATCTTCTCTGCGCCCTCTCCTAATTTCGTAGAAAGCTCTTTCGCACCGTCGTCAAGTTTAACAAGTCCACTCGTTAACTTCCCAGCACCATTATTTAGCTCCGTTCCACCACTCGCAAGGTGATTTACACCTTCTTGTAAAGAGGTATACCCATTGCCCCACTTCGTAAATCCATCAGCTAAATTTGCTGCACCATCTGCTATCTTTTTCGTTCCAGCAGTAGCCTCATTTAGCTTAACTCCGAATGTGTTCATGCCTTCTTCAACTTTATGTTGACCATCAGCAAGCTTCTTCGCTCCTTGTGTCAATTGTTGTTGGCTATTATTTAAAGTATTTGTTGCTTTAGCTAATCCATTAGACGTAGCAACGATTTTTTGAAAGGCAGGATCTTGCTGCACTTCTGGATGACTTTTCACGTACTCCTCTAATTGCTTCTTCACACTACTTGCTGCATCATCTACTTTTACTTGTCCCTCAGCAAGTTTCTCACTTCCGCTCACCCATTCATTTGTACCAGCACTTAATTCACTAACTCCTGATTGTAATGTTTTTTCACCTTGCGCTAGTAACTCCATACCACTATGAAGTGATGTCGCTCCTTGATTTAGCTCATTTGCTCCCCCGGTTAAAGCAGATTGGCTAGACGCAAGCTTGTCACTTCCCTCTTTCAATTTCGACGCCCCGTCACTTAAACCGTTAATACCATCTGCAAGCTGATTCACACCATTTCTTGCATCTGTCGTTCCTTCATGTAACTCCTCAGCACCATTACTTGCATCACTTAACCCTTGTGCCAAATCTTGAAACTCTGAAAAGACACCTTCTGTATAAGATTTTGTAATACTATTTGAAATTTTTGTTTTCATATTTTCAACAGCTGTCGTTCCAATTTGAGCTGCTACAAAGTTTTTACCTGGATTTACTTTGTACTGCAGTTGCGCTGGCTCTGGTTTCTCATCCATAAGTGTACTTACCTTTTTAGAGAAATCCTCTGGAATCGTAACAACCATATAATATTTATCTTCTTTTAGCCCTTCATCAGCATTTTTTTCTGATACGAAATGAAAAGCTAGTTCCTTATTCTCTTTTAAATTTTTAACAAAATCGTCTCCTGCATGAATTGTTTTTTCACCCATCGCAGCACCTTTATCTAAATTCACAACTGCAACAGGTAATTTATCTAATTTCCCGTATGGATCCCAATATCCAGCTAAAAAGAATCCTGAATAAATTAAAGGAACGATTAACAAAAAAATTAAAGCGATACGTCCATGTTTATGGTGCCACATCGCCTTCCAATCTTTAAATATAAGTTGAATTCCCTTCATGAAACATACTCCTTCTTCTAATTTAACACCCTTCGAATGGTTTAACAGATTTACTATACACGTCACTTTCCATACTGTATAATACATCTTTAATTATCAATTCATTCCTTTTGGTCTATAGAAAGGGGATTCGAAATGGAACTGCTCCAATTAAAATACTTTCAGGCAGTCGCACGACTAGAACATATGACAAAAGCAGCTGAAGAATTGCATATCGCGCAGCCTTCACTCAGTAAAACAATTGCTAGACTAGAAAAAGACTTAGGCGTCCCATTATTTGATCGCCAAGGTCGACAGATTACATTAAACTCTTTCGGAAAAGTATTTTTGAAAAGAGTAGAACGCATTTTTCATGAATTAAGTGAAGGGGAACGAGAAATTAAAGATTTAGCTGAATTACAACAAAGCTCTATTACATTGGCCGTTTCGATTCCAAGAATATTACCGGAACTACTCGGTTCTTTTTTACTAGAACACCCTAAAGTTCGATTCCAGCAATTTCTCGCATCTACTCCTTCTATGAAACGACAACTAGATAATATAGAAATTGACTTTTGTATCTCCTCTGTACCAATTGAAGGCGAGGAGATCGTTTGGGAACCACTTATTACAGAAGAAATTTTCTTAGTCGTTCCTTCAGGCCATAGGTTATCAAACCGCGAAAGTATTCATCTGCATGAAGTAAGAGACGAACCATTTATTAGTATGAACACTGGCTACGGATTTCGGCACTTAACAGATGAATTTTGTAAAAAAGCTGGTTTCACTCCACATATCGCTTTTGAAGTAGATGAGCCAACCGTTATTAGTGATCTCATTAAACAAGGTCTCGGCATCGCTTTTGTCCCAAGTTTAACTTTATTAAAAAACTCTACTTTAGCATCAAATAAGTTACGTATTATTGAACCTAATTGCGAACGAACCATTGGGTTAAGTTGGTCGAAGAAACGCTACTTATCAAAAACCGCCCAGCAATTTCGTGAATTCGTGATTGACTACTTCTCCAATATTAAGGCGTAAAATTGTATCGACATTTCGATAAGGAATATCGATTCATAAACAAATAACGACATAAATAGAAGGTGCCCTTCCTATAGGATGGCACCTTCTATTTTTTACTCTTTTCCAATTCCATTTCAGCTAAAAGTGGTAATACATTATCGAAAATATGCGTATTATTATTTTCACCTGTTACATATCCACCGTAATATCTACTAAATACATTATCATTTCGGAACGTAATCATATGATTATATAATTCCTCCGCAAATTTTTTATCACCTGCTTGTAATACATATAAAATCGTTAATCCGTAAGCAGCGGGCGATTCATAATTCACAGCTTGTTTGCCCGTTTCTAAATGATAACGACCGTATAACTTTCCATCCTCTTCGAATTTCTTCTTTATGAATTCCAAATACGCATCTGATGCAAGACCGCCTAAACTGCGATGATATGCAACATACGATTGATCAATAAGATTCACTTCTTGATCATACGTAAATGTACCACCTTCTTTATACTCTTTCGGGAATGCCCAGCCCTGCCTTGGATAATCAGCTAAAAACTGAACTACTTCTTGATACTGCTGAGCAGAAACTTTTCCGTACTTTTTCATATAGAAAAATGCGTGCGGATTTATATAAGATGTTGTTACAAAATTATTTTGTTCCCCTGTGTCTGCATCGTAATAATCCACATAATAATTCCCTTTTTTATTATAACGAAGTACAGCATTGCTAAGTTGATCAGCAAGGTGTTTATAGCGCTCTTCCTTGTACATTTCATAAGCACGATATAATTGTTCAATAATACGAAGATCATCTATAAGTGCATTTGTGGCTGACTGCATTTCTCCCTTTTCAGAGATTTTCCATAAAACGATGTGATCCTTATGTACAAAATTATTTTGAATAACCTTTACTTGTTCATCGAATAGTGGCTGATCATCTTTATCCAGCGTATATTGTAACCATAGTCCTGCCGATTCTGATAAGGCTTCACGGCCCTTCGCTTCACCTGTGCCTGCCTTTGTATCTGCTAAACGGTACGTTGCAAGTGTTCCATTTTCATTTACCATATGCCTTAAAATAAAATGCTCCGTACGGTTTCCTTGTAAGGCTGACCAAAATACAACTCCACCTAATGCGATTAAGAGAATAACCCCAATCCCTATATATAAACGTGTCCGCAAGCTTTTCACCTCCCTAATAAGGCTAACCTTAATTTTATCAGAACATACGTAAATTAAAAAAGACAATCCATTAGATTGTCTCTCCCTCCTTATCCCGATTGGTGTGGGCTATTAATCAGAGCGGGATGGACACCTCTGATTAAAGTTTCACTCTATTCCCCACAAGCCCCTTTAGAAGGTCTATATAGCGATTCTACAAGCCGATCATATTCACGACGCGTAATTTCTTTATTATACAACTTTAATAATAAATCTCTATGCTCTTTTGAAAATGCCATTTTTTTAATGACTTCAGGATACATAAAACACCCTCTCCATTTCACATAAACTTCTTCCTCTTACAAAGCAGAACTTATGTTCGCATAAAAGATTATAAAAGATTCCTAACTAAAAAACAAACATAATGTTATCAAATGTTCATTTCTTTCTATTTAGAATATTCAAACACAATATTACCATATTCATTTTTTAAATACACATATATTTTTGGTAGTTTATTGAATAAATCTTCCAATTCAATCAGAAAATAATGGCAAAAAAGAAGAGGAGTATACATATGGATACCGTAACATTAGCAAGAGCGTTTTTTGGTTCTTCATTAGCATTCCACATTATCTTTGCAACACTTGGAGTCGGACTTTCATTGATGATTTTTATAAGTGAAGTACTGTATCACTGGAAGAAAGATTCCGACTATGCCATTATGGCGAAAAGATGGACAAAGGCGTTTGCCATCCTTCTCGGTGTAGCCATCCCAACTGGAACAATTGTTGGTGTGCAAATCTCTCTTCTTTGGCCTGGTTTCGCCAAAATTGTTGGGCAAGTTATTTCTGTGCCCTTTCAAATTGAGATTTTCGCCTTCTTTTTAGAAGCTTTATTCATGTCCATTTACGTATATGCAGCTGATAAACTACCTCCATTTATGAGATTAGTCTCACTATTTTTCGTTATGCTTGGTGCCACGGCATCTGCCGTGCTTATTACATCAGCAAATACATGGATGAATACACCAGCAGGCTTTTCAATGGGAGCAGATGGTTCAGTTTTTAACGTTGATCCGTGGAAAGCTTTCTTTAATCCAAGCTTTGGCACTAGCGCATTCCACGTTGTTATTACGGCCTATGCAGCAGGAGCAGCTGTCATTGCTTCTATCGCGGGATTCAAATTATTAAATAAAAATTTAAATGCACGTGAACTTGCTTACCACAAAAAAGGATTGCTGTTAGGCCTCGTCGTGACATTTATTACAGGTGCTACGATGTGGATTTCAGGACACGAATCAGCGATTGCCTTGCATAAGCATTCACCTGAAAAACTTGCATCTGCTGAAGCCTTATTTGAAACGACGTCACACGCACCGTTATCACTCGGCGGGGTTGTGGATCCTGACACACTTGAACTAAACTATGCACTTGAAATTCCAAACATGCTTAGCTTATTAGTAGGACTAGACCCTAGCACAGTTGTAAAAGGGCTAAAGGACTTCCCACAAGAAACATGGCCACCATTTTATACACATACACTGTTCAACTTAATGGTCGGCGCCGCTACTTTTACCTTTGCCGTTGCAGCGATCGCCCTCTTATATTGGTACTTTGTTTACCGAAAAAAAGGAGCGGCGTTACCGAAGTGGCTTCTTTGGAGCACTGCCGCATGTGGACCAGTTATGATGCTTGGTATTGAATTCGGATGGATTTTCAGTTGTAGTGGCCGTCAGCCGTGGACAATTTATGGTATGCAACGTACAGTCGATGCTTCTACACGTGCTGATTTCATCGGTCCTTTATTTATTCTATTCATCATTTTATATATCGGACTCGCTATTTTAACAGTTTTTGTACTACGGACATTCTTTAAGAAACATCCGTTAAAGAATGATTTACATCACCAAGGAGGCGATTCTCGTGCATGAGGAAAGTATTGCAATTATCATCTTATGGGCTCTTATTTTCGTATACAGTATATTAGGGTCCATTGATTTTGGAGCGGGTTTTTGGGGCATGGTTTACGCGAAAAATCCGACACTCGCTGCCAAGCTTGCCAACCGATACTTATCACCAACTTGGGAAGTAACAAATACGTTTCTTGTCTTTGTCGTGGTCGCTTTTCTCGGCTTCTTTCCGAAGGCAGCCTTTACCCTTGCAACAGTTATGTTCGTACCAGTTATGTTAATTTTAGTACTCGTTGCGATTCGCAGTACATTCATGGTATTTGCCTATTCACTGCCGAAATACCAACACCTTCTTCGTATCATTTCAGGTATTACTGGGCTCTTAATCCCAGCTCTATTAATTACCGTTCTACCAGTTACAGAAGGTGCTTATATTACAATGTCTGAAGGAAAAGAAGTTCTCCTTTATGGAAAACTTCTTTCTAGTCCTGTTATCTATTGTTATATGCTCTTTGGACTAACTTCGGAACTCTTTCTATCCTCTCTCTTTCTTGCTGATTTTGCTAGAGAACAAAGTTCAGAAGATACGTATAGAGTTTATAGAAGAAATGCCATCATCCTCGGTCCTGCAACGCTCGTTACTGCGATTATCGCCCTCGTTGTAATGGATCCAGAAACACACTGGTTGATGCAAGGATTAGTAAACCAATTCCCATGGTTTACAGTTTCTATCGTTTTATTCATTATCGGATACTCTTCCCTTTGGTGGACAAATAAAAAATACAACACACTGGGCTTCCCTCGCATCGCTGTTTTAGCTGTCGTTGCCCAATATGCATTTGCAAGCTACGCTTACGGCGTCGCACATTTACCATATATTATTTATCCTGACGTAACTGTATTTACAAGCTTCACGACGCCCGAAACATTCTATGCACTGCTGATTCTATACGCAATTGGAATCGCAATTTTACTACCTGGTTTTATTTTCTTCTGGAATTTATTCTTGAAGGATCGAACTTTTTTGAAGGAAAAATAATAAAGTGAAACTTTATTCAGTGGGGGTTTTGTCCATCCCCACTGATTATTAGCCCACACCAATTAGGCATTCGGACATAGAATGCCCCTCATTTATTAGACTCCTCTCTTAATAGTTATTTCACTAGGATGTATACTTGTCCTATAGCTTGAAAAACACATATTCGCTTTCTTCTATTATACGTCTAGTTCTTCTTATTTTTTGCCGAATATACTACCAATACAAACCTTGAGACAAGCTACATTGGTTCAAGGGAAAGTAGAAAGGTAGGCAAAATATGAGCATTGAAATATGGATTACTATTATTGTATTCTTCTTAACGATGATTGTTATCTTTTGGCGACCCCGTGGCTTAAATGAGGCTTGGCCAGCAGCAATCGGAGCTGGTATTATCCTCATTACTGGACTTGTATCAAAGCCAGACGTCATGGACATTATAAGTAAAATCGGCGGCGCCTCCATAACGATATTAGCGACCATCGTTATGGCAGTTATACTAGAAAGCTTCGGCTTCTTCCATTGGGCTGCAGCAAAACTCGCAAATTTAGCGAAAGGTTCCGGACGACGCCTATACTGGTACATTCAATTACTATGTTTCCTTATGACTCTTTTATTTAATAATGACGGTAGTATTTTAATTACAACTCCAATTTTAATTCTTCTTCTGAGAAATCTTCAATTAAAACCTCATCAACAAATTCCTTATTTATTAAGTGGCGCTTTAATCGCTACTGCCTCTAGTGCACCAATCGGTGTAAGTAATATCGTAAACTTAATTGCATTAAACATCGTCCATATGACTCTTTATATGCATACTGCTATGATGTTTGTCCCTGCAACTTTAGGATTATTGTTTATGTCATGGCTCATGTATACAGTTTTAAAGAAAAAACTTCCGAAAAAATTACCTGTTTCTTCATATGATATCGAAGAGATTTTCTTCACAAAAAACTTTCATCCACTTAAAGGAAAAAATTCTGTTGATACGAAACAAAAACGTACAAAATTTATGTTAAAAGTATTAGGTTTCGTCTTCCTTATGCGCTGTCTACTATTCGTAGCATCCTTCTTATCGATCCCAATTGAAATTGTTGCGGTGCTCGGTTCACTCGTTCTTCTCATCTGGAGATGGTACTACTTACGAACAAACCCTGTCGATATTTTGAAAAAGACACCGTGGCACATCTTAATTTTCGCTTTCTCTATGTACGTAATTATTTACGGGCTTCACAACGCAGGATTAACAGCTGCGCTTGTTAATTGGCTCGAGCCAGTTGTAAGTCAGCATCTACTCTATGCTAGCTTTACAATGGGCGGACTTGTATCGATCCTCTCTAACGTCTTCAATAACCACCCTGCCCTTATGATTGGTACAATTACATTAACAGAAATGGGACTAGACCCAGTCACATTAAAAACAATCTACCTCGCTAACATTATTGGTAGCGATATCGGTTCACTATTATTACCAATCGGTACACTCGCTTCCCTCATTTGGATGTATATTCTGAAACAATACAAAATTAAAGTAAAATGGAAAGATTATTTAAGCGTATCTCTCATCGTAATCCCACTCACAACAGTCGTCACATTATTCCTCTTATACTACTGGGTACAATTATTCTTCGCCTTATAAAGTGAAACTTTAATCAGTGGGGGTTTTGTTCATCCCCCACTGATTATTAGCCCGTACCAATCGGGCGTTTACGGGCAGTTGATCTCCCACCTAACTTCTTTGCTCCAGCCGAATTTTGAGGTGGGGGTTTTACTGCCCACAAATAGCGGGATAGAAAACAGAAGCCCCCTTTGCTACCGTCTTAGCAAAGGGAGCTTCTTCTATAATTAAGTTAGGTACTACAGTGTGATCAATCAAGTAAAGAGGTGTAACGTATTATTGGTATAAATGACTACCAGTGTCTTTAAATTCTTTCGCTTTCTCTTTCATTCCTTTTTCAATTGCTTCTGTCGTTTCTAAATCATTCTCTTTTGCATATTCACGAATATCATGTGAAATTCTCATACTACAAAACTTCGGTCCACACATCGAACAGAAATGAGCTGTTTTCGCTCCTTCTGCTGGCAATGTTTCATCGTGATACTCCATCGCGCGTTCAGGATCTAAAGATAAATTAAATTGATCGCGCCAACGAAATTCAAAGCGGGCTTTTGAAAGTGCATCATCACGCTGATGAGCCGTTTTATGCCCTTTCGCAAGATCAGCTGCATGCGCAGCGATTTTGTACGTAATAACACCCTCGCGTACATCATCTTTATTCGGTAAACCTAAATGTTCTTTCGGCGTTACATAACAAAGCATCGCCGTTCCAAACCATCCGATCATCGCAGCCCCAATTGCGGATGTAATATGGTCATAACCTGGTGCAATATCTGTCGTTAACGGTCCAAGTGTATAGAACGGCGCACCCTGACAAATATCAAGTTCTTTTTCCATATTCTCTTTAATTAAGTGCATCGGTACATGCCCAGGTCCTTCAATCATAACTTGCACATCATGCTTCCAAGCAATTTTCGTTAATTCACCAAGTGTCTCAAGCTCAGAAAACTGTGCTTCATCATTTGCATCTGCAATGGAACCTGGACGTAATCCATCTCCAAGAGAGAACGAAACATCGTACTGCTTCATAATTTCACAAATCTCTTCGAAATGAGTATATAGGAAGTTTTCTTTATGATGGAATAAACACCACTGCGCCATAATCGAACCACCGCGTGAAACGATACCTGTCGTGCGCTTTGCAGTAATTGGAATGTAGCGAAGCAATACACCAGCATGAATCGTAAAGTAATCCACGCCTTGCTCCGCTTGCTCAATTAACGTGTCACGATACACTTCCCACGTTAAATCTTCTGCAATTCCATTTACCTTTTCAAGCGCTTGATAAATCGGTACGGTTCCAACTGGTACCGGAGCATTACGAATAATCCATTCCCGCGTCGTATGAATGTTTTTACCTGTAGATAAATCCATAATCGTATCTGCACCCCAGCGCGTTGCCCACGTCATCTTCTCTACTTCTTCTGCAATAGAAGATGATACAGCGGAATTTCCGATATTTGCATTTACCTTCACGTGGAAATTACGCCCGATAATCATCGGCTCTGCTTCCGGATGATTAATATTCGCTGGTAAAATGGCACGACCTTCCGCAATCTCCTTACGAACAAACTCAGGCTCTACTCCTTCACGAATCGCAACGTATTCCATCTCAGACGTAATGATGCCATTACGCGCATAATGCATTTGCGTAACATTTGCACCTCGCTTCGCTCTAAGCGGCTTACGATCCATTTGCGGGAAAACAGGTGTATGTTTCGAAGCCACCTTCACACCGTCATCCTCTGGCTTTACTTCGCGTCCTTCGTATGCTTCTACATCACCACGACCTAGGGTCCAAGAATGGCGCGGCGTTGGAATCCCCTTTTCCAGCTCCACTTTGTATTCAGGATCCGTATAAGGACCGCTCGTATCATACACACGGATTGGCGGATTTGGGACGCCGTTCGTTTCGCTTTGTTCAATCTCGCGCATCGGCACTTTCATACCTTCAAGTGGTCCATCCACATATACTTTCTTACTTCCTGGTAAACTCGACTTCAATTCAATTTGCTCAGCTGAAACAGACTGTTTCATAACCTTTGTTGCCCCCCTGTTCGTGACAAGGACGAGATATGGCCAGCGTATGCCAAAATAAAAAGAGCCAGGTCCATAAAAAAATAAGGACCTGGCTCATAAAAGACATCATTATGTAAAGCCGTTAACTTCCCTACGCTGGTACGAGCCAGATCAGGTCCAAAGGGTTAAGAAGTTCACGCGCTTCTCTCTCAGCCTACGCATACGTTAGGCACCCCTAGTTTATCACTGATTTAATTTTCAATACTTTCCCATCATACACGATAATCTGAAAAATGCAAAGGTTATTTCTTTTATTATTTATGGAATCATCCACGTTAAATAATATGCTTGAACATACGTCATAATACCAACAATAATTACGAAGAACAAACTATGCTTCACCGTGAAACGGAACAGATCAGATTCTTTTCCAGCAAGACCAACTGCCGCACAAGCAATCGCAATCGATTGCGGAGAAATCATTTTACCTGTTACACCGCCCGTTGTATTGGCTGCAACGAGAAGCACTTCAGATACGCCAACTTGTTGCGCTGTAATTGCTTGTAAATTTGAGAATAATGCATTCGCTGACGTATCTGATCCTGTTAAGAATACGCCAATCCAGCCTAAGAATGGTGAGAAGAACGGGAATAACCCGCCAGTTCCAGCAAGTGCTAATGCTAATGTAGAAGATAAACCAGAATAGTTTGCGATAAATGCAAATCCTAACACGAATCCGATAGATAGAATTGGCATCTTAAGTTCATTTAACGTTTCTTTAAATGTCACTACTGCATCTTTTGCACTCATTTTCAAAATAAAGATAGAAATAATACAAGCTATTAAGATTGCTGTTCCCGTTGCTGATAATACGTCAAATTTCAAAATTGCCTCGTAAGGCGTCGGTTTATTTACAATTGGCTCTGCTTTCATTACTAAATTGTGCAAGCCCGGAACTTCAAACTTAAACACAAGGCTTTCCAATGCGCCGCCTGGAGCAAATAACGCTTTAAAGAAACTTTGGCTCCAAATGACTACCATCACAGTTAAAATAATGAATGGAGACCATGCTTTTACTACTTTTCCGACTGTTAGTTTTGGCATAGATGTCGCTGTCGTTGCCGCGGCTACTTCACTATTCGCTTGCCCGGATTGATAAATCTCTTTCGGCTGCCAAACTTTTAAGAATAGCGATAAACTTACTAAACTTACAAGCGCTGACGTAATATCAGGAAGTTCTGGTCCTAAAAATGTCGCAGTAATAAACTGCGTAATTGCAAATGAGCTACCCGCTACAAATAAAGCAGGCCATGTTTGTCTTACCCCTTTAAATCCATCCATTAAAAATACGATAAAGAACGGAACAAATAATGATAAGAACGGTAATTGATGTCCAGCCATTTGTCCAATTTTATGCGGATCAATACCTGTTACTTGTCCAGCAACTGTAATTGGAATTCCCATCGCTCCGAATGCTACTGGTGCTGTATTTGCGATTAAACAAAGACCAGCTGCATATAAAGGATTTAATCCAAGCCCTGCAAGAAGTGCTGCCGTAATCGCTACTGGTGCACCAAATCCTGCTGCTCCTTCTAAAAACGCTCCGAATGAAAATCCGATTAAAATAACGAGTAAACGATGGTCATTCGTAATGGATAATACAGATGCACGAATCACATCGAATTGACCTGTTTTTACAGAGATTTTATATAAAAATACCGACATAATGATAATCCAAGCAATTGGCCATAATCCGTATAAGAAACCGTATCCGGTTGCTGCCATTGCCATCGTAAATGGCATTTTATAAGCGAATAACGCCACTAAAATTGTAAGTACAACCGTAATAAATCCTGCCACATACCCCTTCATGCGGAAAACTGCTAAAGCTAAGAAAAAAAAGATGATTGGAATAAGTGCTACTGCTGCCGAAACCCAAATGTTTCCGAATGGATCATAAACTTGTGTCCATGTGTTCATTGTTCTCTCCCCCTAAAGAATCCCCTTTTAAATAGAATAACCTCATCAATAGACTATCAGGTCATCATACCTTTAAGTCTAAAATAAAAAACGCTCTGAAAAACGTTTTCAATAACTTCTTTTATACTTTATCATAACAATTTTTATTTAAAAAGATTTTTTTGAAAATTTCATCATTTAATATAGAAATCTTACAAAAACGTCACGTTCTTGTAATGTTCATCGATAGGAAGCTTGCCAAAATTATTGCATAATGAATGTATAACAACAGACATTATTCATGAGGTGATACATATGAACGGAAACAAAATATTAGCTGCTTTATCATACTTTAGTGTACTATTCGCACCTATCTTATTCCCTATTATCGTGTGGATTGTGGGCGATTCTGAAACAAAACCACATGCAAAACGCGCTCTATGGACACATATCATTCCAAGCATCGCTACATTCATTGGATTAGTTATTCTAGGAATTATGGGTATCGGATCTGATCAATCCGACGTAACACTTGGAATCGGCGCAATGATTGTCTTATGTGTTTGCGGAATCATTAGCTTATACTACTTCATTTGGAATATCGTAAAAGGTATTAAAGTACTGAAAGCTTAATTTTAAACAAACGTTTAATTAAAAAAGGACACTTGCAAATTGCAAGTGTCCTTTTCCCGCTATTTGCGGGCGATTGGTGAAGGCTAATAATTAGTGGGGGATGCCCCCACTGATTATTAGCCTTCACTTTATCTTCTGCGTTTCTTCTTTTTTCTCATCATTTTCTTTCGGCGCGTATTCACTTTATCCGCTATAATGTGGAGCGTACTTGCGACGACAATCCCCATTACAAACGTTAAAATTGCAACTTCATGTTCCTTCGCAATTTCTATTAAATTCCCATTTAATACGATTACATTTAATAGGAATAAAAACGGAGAAAACACGATTAACATATATGCAATACGAATCACATCACCAAGTATAATCGTATGTGTAAAAAAGGAACGATGCGGCATTACGCTCTTATATGGATACCAAAATATACGTAGGAATCCCCATTTATTATACGCATTGCTGTACGTATCTAAATCCGGTGTTAAAAATGAAGTACCTACTAAAAAGCCAATTGCAAAAGTTAATAAAAAATCAAAATTTGTTAATCCATACGAAAAAAGCAAAAACAAAACAACCGGAAGGGATATTAAGTTTATTTTCGTATGCGTTCTTCCTGATGGCATAATGCACTTCCTCGCTTACGTTCGCCCTGTCATCCTATGACAGTTCTCACCTATTGATCTAATTTCTGATCGATAAATGATGTGTCTATATCCGAACCAAACCATTCTGCCAACTTCACTCGTGCCTTATCTTTCACCTCTTCATTGACGTATAACGACGCCTGTATTAATGCGGCCGTTAACGCCCCTAAATCATCCGTATAACCAATTCCAGCAATGCAATCTGGGATGGCATCTATCGGTGTGATAAAATAAGCAAGTGCTCCAATTACAATAATTTTCACTCGTTTTGGAACATCAGGTCTTTGCAAAACGTAAAACAATAATAAACTGGCATAAATGACCGACTGCCCCGCTTGCTTTGCAACATGTTTTACTTTCTTCCAAAACGCTTCAACTGAAAATTTTTGTTCCATGTGAAAGCCTCCCTATTTTTAAAAGAAATAAGCTACAATCTGTTATCAGTAAAAGTTCATCAAAATTGCACATAATCTATCAATGAATTTTTATTGTAACAAACAAACCGAAAAAGAACAAGTGTTCGTTAATTTTCATACACTTTCCTTCATATAATAGGTTTCTAGATAACCACTTATCCATCTTCATTTCTTATTTCTCAACCATGAAAATTTTCACTTTCACTTAACACTTTGTTCCATCTTTGTTATATTTTCTAGTTGACGGGCATATAAACGAATGTTAAAGTTTTCTCTGGTAGTGACAAACACATACAAAAAATGTAAAATGTTATAGTGTTTCTCAGAAATGAATTTTGTTGTATAATACAGAAATGACGTTATGCTTATGAGCAGCACAAGAAACCAAAAAGGGTATGCATAGTTAAAGTCGTATATGGGTGAATATAGAAACTCTAATTATGGCCAAGAAAACTATGTATTTTTTATTTTAACATTTTTCGCTCCAAAATCGACCAAGCCTGATAGAGAAAGGGTGGAAATGAATGAAAGAAACCATGAAATCACAATTTCAACATGTGCGTTTCACTTTATTCGTAGCTTTGGCCGTATGGCTAAAAACCTACATCATTACACGCACAAGCTTCGATTTAAAACTTGAATCTTTCATGCAAGAATTCATTTTATTCATTAGTCCATTAGCAGCATCATTACTGTTCGTGGGTCTTGCATTATTTGCAAAAGGGAAAAAACGTAACTATATAGCACTTGGAATTAACTTCATCTTAACGTTCATCCTTGTTGGTAACGTAATGTTCTACGGGTTCTACAATGACTTCGTTACTTTACCAGTACTAGGACAAACATCTAATTTCGGAAGTTTAGGTTCTAGTGTGAAAGAATTATTTAGCCCCAAAATTATGCTTGCATTTGCAGATATTATCGTATTCTTCATTCTATTGAAGAAGAAGAAAAATTTTGCACCGACAGAGCGTGTAGCGCGTCCGATGCGTTCTTTATACTTCGTATCAACGGTTGCTATTTTCTTCGCAAACCTAGGACTTGCAGAAGCCGAGCGTCCAGAGCTATTAACACGTTCATTCGACCGCGTTATGCTAGTTAAAAACTTAGGACTATATGTACACCAAGTATACGATCTTGGCTTACAAGCAAAATCAAGTTCACAAAAAGCGTTTGCTGATAGTAGTAAATTGCAAGAAGCAGAAAACTATGTGAAAACAACACAAAGTAAACCAGATCCAAATATGTTTGGTACTGCAAAAGGGAAAAACGTAATTGTTGTCTCTCTTGAATCATTACAAACATTCTTAATTGGTGCACAAGTTAACGGACAAGAAGTTACACCATTCTTAAACCAATTTGCGAAAGAAAGTTATTACTTCGATAACTTCTTCCATCAAACTGGGCAAGGAAAAACATCTGATGCTGAATTCTTAGTAGATACTTCACTATATCCACTAGACCGCGGTGCTGTATTCTTCACACACGGTAACAACGAATACACAGCAACTCCAGAAATTTTACGTCAGCAAGGGTATCACACGTCGGTATTCCACGCAAACAACGCAACATTCTGGAACCGTAACATTATGTATCCAGCACTTGGTTATGATCGTTACTACAACGAGCTTGACTACAAGATTACACCAGAAACAAAATTAAACTGGGGATTAAAAGATATCGAATACTTCGATCAATCTGTTGATATGTTAAAAGAAGTGCAGCAACCATTCTATACTCGCTTCCTTACTTTAACAAATCATTACCCATTCACTTATGATGACAGTACGAAATTAATCGATGAATACAATTCTGGTGATGGCGTATTTGACCGTTACATGGTAACTGCTCGTTATTTAGACGAAGCAATGAAACACTTTATTGAACGTCTAAAAGCAGAAGGTATTTATGACAACTCAGTTATCGTATTCTACGGTGACCACTACGGTATTTCTGAAAACCATAACCGTGCAATGGCACAGTTCTTAGGAAAAGAAGAAATCACTGCATTTGACCATATGAACTTACAAAAAACACCGATGTTTATTCACGTTCCAGGTCAAAAAGAAGGTAAAACAATTTCAAAACCAACTGGTGAAATTGACATTAAACCAACTATTCTAAACTTACTTGGTGTAGATTCTACGGATCAAATTCAATTTGGTCACGACGTATTCTCACCAGACAATAAAGGATTCGTTGTTCTTCGTGACGGTAGCTTCGTTACAGATAAGTACATGTACACGAACAGTACATTCTACGACCGTAACACAGGTGAGGTTGTAGAATTACCGAAAGAAGAATCTCAACCACTAATTGATCGTGCCCAAAATGAATTGCACATGTCTGACAAGATCATTGAAGGTGACTTACTTCGCTTCTCTGAAAGTAACAAAATCAAAACCGGTGAAGTAAAAACAGCTATTAAAGAAGAAAAGAAGAGCGCTGAGTAATCTCAGCCTCTTTTTTTATTTTCCGCTCCCCGTCTTCTTCTATTCATTAACTTTAAAATTACATAACCTTTACCAAATATTCATACCACCTTAACGAGACATCTCTATAATAAAATATGTAAACGAGGTTCTACATATTTCTTATCTCTCATCTTTAATAAGATCCCTTAAAGAAATATGCGAATCGTTTGTTTTCTACTTTCTTATAATTGTCTTTCAAAACGTTTTGTTTCCATATACAAAATGTTCAATAAGACGATGTCCCTATGAAAGATAGCTACCCTCCTTGCGCAACATTCCATATGAATGTTGCTTTTTTTTATTTAAAAGCAGGATTCTTAATTCTTATTTTCGAATTTGTATATACAAAATGCTATAAATTGCTACCGCTTCTCTATCACTTACAAATACATATACGTCATATGTAGAGAATTCCTTACATAAAAATTACTATAGTGATTTTATTCCGCGTTAACAGGTAGTAAGACTCCCTCTTCATAATTCGGCTGGAACAAAGAAGGAAACGGGAGATCCACTGCACATAAAAGACTAATTGATTAAATTTCCACTTTATTTTAATTTTAGTGCTTACGAAAGGATGGGACGGAAATTGGCATACGAAAGATTTGTACTTTGGAATGATGCAATTATTGACACAATGAAACAAAAAACGTACATAGAACTTGAAGAAAGAGGCTTACAATTTGGTGATGGTGTCTACGAGGTAATGCGACTCTATAATGGAAACTTTCACTTATTAGATCCGCACATAACAAGATTATATCACTCCATGGAAGAAATAGAATTATCGCTTCCTTTCTCAAAAGCAGAACTCATCACCTTGCTTTACAAACTTATTGAAAGTAATGATTTCCATGAAGATGGAACGATTTATTTGCAAGTATCTCGCGGCGTACAAGCTCGCACTCATGCATTCTCATATGACATTCCTCCGACAATCTATGCCTATATTACAAAGAAAGAAAGACCGGCTTTATGGATTGAATATGGTGTACGTGCTATATCAGAACCGGATACTCGCTGGCTTCGCTGTGACATTAAATCATTAAATTTACTACCGAATGTATTAGCGGCTACAAAAGCTGAGCGCAAAGGTTGTAAAGAGGCTCTTTTCGTACGAAATGGTATCGTAACTGAAGGTAGCTGTTCTAACTTCTTTCTAATCAAAAATGGCACACTCTACACACATCCAGCCAATCATCTGATTTTAAACGGGATTATTCGTCAATATGTCCTTTCTTTAGCTAACACTCTTCACATTCCTGTACAAGAAGAACTTTTTAGCATTCGTGACGTTTACCAAGCCGATGAATGTTTCTTTACAGGAACGACAATTGAAATCTTACCGATGACCCACCTTGATGGAGCTGCGATTCAAGATGGTCAAGTTGGTCCTATCACAAAAAGACTACAAAAATCCTTTTCTCAGAGCCTTTTAAGATCCAACACACCATCTTCTTAAATACGAATAATCACTATTTTTTCTAAATTTAATATATGTATTTAAATCAAAATCAAGGTGTGAATTCATGCCTTGATTTTTTCTTGTAATCTTTTTGTCACATTCAGTTTCCCGCATATGTCTTGACAGTAATCGACATGCCTTTTAGAATTTTTAATAGTTGGTAAAAATTTCTTCACTTTATTACAGACAGAAAGGAATCGACAAATTATGAAAAAATACCTTGCCGGTCTTGCGGCAGTGTCTGTAGCAGGAGGAGCAGCCCCTACACTTGATAGTGTTCAAGCTGCCCCGGAACAAAACACACAAAAAGCTGCTACACAAACTGTACAAGCTTCTGCATCAAACAACTCATCTTATACAGTAAATGCTGACGTATTACACGTTCGTTCAGGATCAAGTACTTCTCACGACATCATCTCTCGTGTTTATAACGGTCAATCATTAGACGTGATTGGCGAAGAAAATGGTTGGTTCAAAATCAATCATAATGGAAAAACTGGCTTTGTCAGTGGCGACTTTGTATCAAAAAATGGAGCATCAAATAACGCTGTAAGTACAGGTGGAAACAATAAAGTTACTGCTGATGTATTACGTGTACGTACAGCTCCTAATACTTCTAGTTCTGTTTCAGGACGTGTATACGAAGGACAAACATTAAACGTAATTGGACAAGAAAATGGTTGGGTGAAAATCAACCACAATGGACAAACTGGTTATGTTAGTGGCCAATTCGTATCAGGCGTTTCTGCAAATACGGAATCTACAAACGATACGAATGAACAAACAGTACAACCAGCAAGCGGAAACTATACAGTAAATGTATCTTCTCTACGTGTTCGTACAGGCCCTAGCACTTCTCATCCAACTGTAGGTTCTGTGAAACAAGGACAAGTAGTACAAGTTGTTGGTGAAGTTCAAGACTGGTTCAAAATCAATTACGCAGGACAAACTGCTTACTTAAGTAAAGATTACGTAACAAAGGGCGGCTCTAATGAGAACGTCGTACAAGGGAACAAAGAAGATAACAAGCAAGAACAAAACAATAACGTAACTGTTCAAACTGGTGGTACTTACGTTGTTAATACAACATCTCTACGTGTTCGTACAGGCCCTGCTGCTTACCATAGTGTAATTGGTGGCGTGTTAAACGGTACAACATTAGACGTAATTGGATCTGAAAACGGCTGGTTCAAAGTAAACTATCAAGGAAAAACTGGCTTTGTTAGTGGTGAGTTTGTAAAATTCGTTAAAGGTGGCACGGCTACTCCTGAACAGCCGAAACAACCTGAAAAGCCTAATCAAGGTGCAATTGGTGAATACTACATTAATGCCTCTGCACTAAATGTACGTAGCGGTGAAGGTACAAATTATAGAATCATAGGCGCACTTCCACAAGGACAGAAGGTTCAAGTAATCTCTGAAAACTCTGGATGGAGTCAAATTAACTACAATGGCCAAAATGGTTATATCGGAACACGTTTCCTATCTAAAACACCAGTTGGAGGCGCAGTAGATAATAAGCCTAACAACAATACTAATCAAAATAACAACAATCAAAACAATACAAGCAATAACAGCGGTGATGTTTCTGCCATTCTTGCATACGCAAAATCAATGCAAGGCGTACCATACGTTTGGGGCGGTACTTCTGCTAAAGGTGTTGACTGCAGTGGTTACATCTACCACGTATACAATAAATTTGGTCATAACATTGGCCGTACAAATGTTGCAGGATATTGGAGCAGTTTACCGAAAACTACAAATCCGCAACCAGGTGACTTAATTTATTTCCAAAATACTTATACAGCAGGACCTTCTCACATGGGTATTTATCTTGGGGGCGGATCATTTATCCAAGCCGGAGATAAAGGGGTCGCTATCGCTTCATTAAATAACTCTTATTGGAAAAGTCATTTCTTAGGGTACACGAAAGCACCTTAATGAATAGTTTCAAAGCCTTCTAGTTTACTAGAAGGCTTTTTGTTATATGTTCAACACGTTACACCCTTTTACCCATCTTCTCGCTACGAAAAATAATGCGTCCATTCTTCTATTTCATACACTATATTCTATAAAAATAATCCATAACGGTATCATAATGTATATATTTGGACAAAAAACATAACCTATTTCATGTCTATTCAATTTATATGTGTTTTTTCAAATAATTTTCTTTTTATTTAAACTTTTCGTTAGACGTTTGACCTCCGATGTCCATTATGATAAGTTACTTAAGATGTTATATTCGCAAAAGTATAGACAACTGATTTATACACTTTTTTACTATGAGGAAGGAGCATACACTGCATGAATCTTTTATGGGGAATTGGCGGCGTGATTGGAGTATTAGCAATTGCATTCTTACTATCTTCCAACCGCAAAGCTATTAATTGGCGCACTATTTTAATCGCGCTAGCATTACAAATGACATTTTCATTTATCGTATTACGATGGGATGCTGGAAAAGCAGGCTTAAAAGTTGCTGCTGACGGCGTTCAAGGATTAATTGATTTTTCTTACGAGGGAATTAAGTTCGTTGCTGGGGACTTAGTCAACGCAAAAGGACCTTGGGGATTTATTTTCGTAATTCAAGCACTACTTCCAATCGTATTTATTAGTTCATTAGTAGCAATTTTATATTATTTAGGTATTATGCAGAAATTTGTTAGTATCATTGGTGGTGCATTAAGTAAACTTCTTGGAACTTCTAAAGCAGAAAGCTTAAATGCAGTAACAACTGTATTCTTAGGACAAACAGAAGCACCAATTTTGATTAAACCATACTTAGCACGTTTAACTAACAGTGAGTTCTTCACTATTATGGTAAGCGGTATGACAGCGGTTGCCGGATCAGTTCTTGTCGGCTATGCAGCGATGGGTATTCCATTAGAGCATTTATTAGCAGCAGCAATTATGGCAGCTCCATCAAGTTTATTAATTGCAAAAATAATTATGCCAGAAACAGAAAAAGTAGATAATAACGTTGAACTTTCTACAGAACGTGAAGATGCGAACGTTATTGATGCAGCTGCACGCGGTGCATCTGAAGGTATGCAACTTGTTATTAACGTAGCAGCAATGTTAATGGCTTTCATCGCATTAATCGCTTTATTAAATGGCTTATTAGGATGGGTTGGTTCTTGGTTCGATATTAAACTTAGCCTTGATTTAATCTTCGGTTACTTACTATCACCATTTGCAATCTTAATCGGGGTTTCTCCAAGTGAAGCAATAGAAGCAGCAAGCTTTATCGGTCAAAAACTTGCAATCAACGAATTCGTTGCTTATGCAAACTTAGGACCACACATGGCGGAGTTATCCGCAAAAACAAATATGATCTTAACATTCGCAATCTGTGGATTCGCAAACTTCTCTTCCATCGCAATTCAATTAGGTGTAACAGGAACGTTAGCTCCTACTCGCCGTAAACAAATTGCACAATTAGGGATTAAAGCAGTTATCGCTGGTACACTAGCGAACTTCTTAAACGCAGCAGTTGCAGGTATGATGTTCCTATAATTTTATGTAAAGTCTCCTCTTTTAAAGAGGAGACTTTTTATATACTACAAATACACTTCATTAGTCTAGATGTATAGACAGTATGTTACAATAATTAGTATGTCTGTTTATTTTTTCATGCAAAAGAGGGATACTATTTGATTTCAACTCGCGTGAAAAAGCATTCCAGCTACACGGTCCATTTATGAATAATTGTGCATACTACAAGTAACCCTGTCTGAATTCTCTTTAAGGAAGAAAGTTTCGTGAAAGATAAGTTCTATAAAATCCTATCTATGTGGATTTTACAAATTGTATTTTATTTTACTACTGTACATGTGACGAAATATGAGCATGCGCTCATTTTTACTGTTATATATGTAATCGCAAATGTACTATTCTTATTTTTAGCTGCCAAAAAAGCATTTGTTTTCTTCATACTAGGAACCATTATTTCCGTATTTTATTTATTTTATCAGGCATGGCTTCATTTATGGAGTACATCAGACCAAAGGAAATATATCATTACCCACTTCCTGATGGCAGCTAACTTCTTCATTATATATATATCAACTCACCTATTGAAAAAGGTTATTTATGAAAATAAAGCTTTAACTGAGCGTGTGAGAACATTAGAACAATATATTGGAGAATCAAAATTATTAACAAGACAAGAATTTGAGAGACGCCAAGCGTTATTAACAACTGCAATGAAGCGTCGTAATGAAACAGGCATTATTATTTATTTTGATTTCACTTCCTTTAGTAAATACACAAAAGAAAGTGTTATGGATCGTGTAGCTTCCGTATTAGTTGAAACAGTACGAACTGACTTTGACCTCGCTGCCGAGTATGACAGCAACACATTAGTCATTTTATTACAAAACACAAATGAGGCTGGTGCTGATATTGTAATAAACCGTCTACAACCAAAAATGGCAAAATGGCTTGCAACTGAGGCAATTCGGGATATAAAAATTTCCAGAGAGCAAATCGGAAACAAAGGACAGACCTTATTATGATGACACTCGTTATACTCCTTTTATTCCTTCTGTTTTGCGTACTCGTTTTTTGGATCAGTATCACCTTTTCAATTAAATATGTACTTATTTTTACAGCCTTTCTATTCTCAGGCTTACTCGTTTACTACTCTTTCTTAACAATTGCAGGCTTAATTCATCGAAATAGTAAACGAAAAGATCGTACGCTAGAACATTATCCAAGCGTCGATATTTTAATACCTGCCCATAATGAAGGCGTCGTTATGAAAGATACATTAGAAGCGATGGCGAAGATTGAATATCCAGGCAAACTAACTGTTTATTTATTAAATGATAATTCTCAAGATGAAACACCTGAAATCGGTGATGATTTTGACAAAGCTTATGCTCATATTCGTCACATTCGTGTTCCTCCTGGTGAACCAAAAGGAAAATCACGTGTATTAAACTATGGACTTAGCATTTCGGATGGTGAATATTTCTGTGTTTACGATGCAGATAATCAACCTGAACCACATGCTCTGCGAATGCTTGTAGAACACGCTGAAACAACCGAGGATGCTGTTGGAGCTGTTGGACACGTTCGTACAGTCAATGAAAAAAGAAACTGGCTAACGCGAATGATTTCACTAGAGTTTCAAATCTTCCAGCTCCTTATGCAATCAGGACGCTGATTATTATTCCAAACAGGCTCACTGACGGGAACGAACATGCTGCTTCGTCGCTCCGCATTAGAAGAGCTTGGCGGCTATGATCCTTATGCAATTGCCGAAGATGCTGAATTAACATTACGAATTACACAAAAAGGCTATCTCTTACCAATAGTTCCGGAATCGATTACATGGGAACAAAAACCTGAACATTTAAAAATTCTTATTAAACAACGGACACGTTGGCTCCAAGGAAACTTATACATTTTAGAAAAAATGTTTTCATCATTAAGTTTCTTTAAAGGAAAACTTCTCGTCCATTCCTTACAGCAAGTTTTAGTGTATGTCGTATTTTGGCTTTTCCTAATCATTTCAAACGTTTGGTTTATAATCGGATTACTTGGGATATTCCAGATCCAATATAGTATCCCGCTACTATTTATGTGGTACGTCGCATATATTACATATGTTTCGCAATTATTTAGTGCCCAAAGTGTCGAACGAACCTTTACACCGACTAATATTTTCATTAGTGTCATTATGTACTTTACGTACGCACAACTCTTCACGTATTTATTTATTCGTAGCTTAATCTTATACTTACGTGCAAAGAGCAAGAAACAAGTCATTGGCTGGGACAAAACAGTTCGATTTAAAAAAGACAAATAATAATAAGCACAGAGCGCCGTAAGCTCTGTGCTTATTTATTGCCGTATAAATTATATATCAGACAATACCCCTTAGCTGAAAGTAATTTCACGTCCATCCCCCAACGAACGATCGACCTTCATTTATATACGAAAAAGTGATTGCTATTTTTGTAGAACCAATTGCTTCTCTTGCTGTTCTTTGCGCGTTTCAGTCTTAGGTTCCGTGCTTTCTTGGACACTACGATGTGCCACACGTTTCAAACAAATATGCTTCCACTTTCTTTCGTAACGTTTCATTATTCTAGATGTCCCCCTTGAATGCGCTTTAAAACTATTTGAAATCGCTTACAGGAAATAATATAGCACATATAAATAAACGTGACAACACATTTCCGACATATTTTTGTCAAAAATATGAATTGAATTCGTAAAATATCGATTGTTGTCGAAATATAGTGTTTTTCCTTTGTATAAAAGGCATACTACTTATATAGTAATGTGTTTTATTTCCCTTACTTGTATCTACAATCCCTTCTATAAAAAAGAGCTGATATAAAATCAGCCCCTTTTCTTCTATTATTTATCCCGCATTAACGGGCAGTAAAACTCCCACCTCAAGATTCGGCACATGCGCGGAAGTTAGGTGGGAGATTAACTGCCCGTAAACGCCCGATTGGTTCAACTAATAATCAGTGGGGGATGACCCCCCCACTGATTATAGTTTCACTTTATGTTGTTTCGTACGCCCTTCTTTTTGCAACTCTTTAAATAGTGCTGCAATCATAAAGAAAATAACAAATACAAATGGGAATGCCGCAATAATCGACGCCGTTTGCAGTGCCTCTAATCCACCGACATACAATAAGGTCGATGCAATCGCTGCTAGAACAATACCCCAAACCATCTTGATACGATTTGGTGGGTTTAAACTACCATGTGTCGTTAACATCCCTAGAACAAACGTAGCAGAATCTGCTGATGTAATAAAGAATGTGGAAATAAGTAGAATAGCTAGGATAGATAAAGCCGGTCCTATGCCACCCATTTGGTCTAACATAGCAAACAATCCTACTTCTGTGCCCATTTCTTTAATTTGTTCATATACATTCGCTCCGTCGAACAATTCCATGTGAATACCTGTTCCTCCAAAAACAGAGAACCAAAGTGCACCGATTATCGTTGGTACGAGTAGCACACCGATAACAAACTCACGAATTGTACGTCCGCGTGATACACGAGCAATAAACGTACCTACGAATGGTGACCAAGCAATCCACCATGCCCAGTAGAAAATTGTCCATGACTGAATCCATTGATTTCCGTCTTCATTTAATGGACTTAATCGGAAACTCATGCTTGGCAATTCTTGAATGTATGAACCAATTGTTGAAGTAAAGTAATTCATAATAAAGTTTGTTGGACCTGCAAATAATACAATTATCATAAGTGCAAACGCTAAAATAATATTCGTATTACTTAAATATTTAATTCCTTTATCGAGCCCTGTTTGTGCAGATAACATATACAGAACTGTTACGATTCCGATAATGACTAACTGTGTCGTTAATGAGTTGGGAATGGCTGTTAAATAACTAACACCACCTGCAATTTGCTTCGCCCCAAGTCCTAATGATGTCGCCACACCAAATACTGTCGCGAATACAGCTAAAACATCAAATGTATGAGCAATACGGCCATGTTCACCGCCCTTAAATAGCGGACCCACTGCCGCACTAATTGTACTTGCTCTTCCTTTTCTAAATGTAAAATACGCGATACATAACGCTACAAGTGCATATAATCCCCACGGATGTAATCCCCAATGGAAAAATGAGAAACGAAGTGCAAGACGCGCACTCTCTTCAGTTGCACCCTCTCCAAACGGAGGTGTGTATAAATGATTCAACGGTTCTGCAACGCCCCAGAAAACCAAACCGATCCCCATGCCGGCACTAAATAACATAGCAAACCATGTCATATAACTATAATCAGGTTCATCATCATCCTTACCTAAACGAATCGAACCGTACTTAGAAACAATTAAGAAAATAGCAATTCCTAAGAAAATAGAAACAGAAATAATATAGAACCAACCAAACTTACTAACTAACGCAGCTTGAATTGCAGTCGTTACATTTCCTAAGCTACCTTTTCCAATAATAGATTCGGGAATAATCCCCCAAATTGTAAATGCAATACATAATGTTAATGAGACAATAAATGTTTTCGTCAGTTTCCTCATCAAATCCCCCTTCGTAGGTTTCATTTTTTAAATTCTATAATTTCCGATATGTTAAATCGGATAGAAAACTATAATTTTTTCGGTGATTTTCTTTCATCTCTCTTAGTTTCACCTTCACCAATTAGAATTCTTATGGACAGCCTTACCTTCCGTATCACCTTTTCTCTCTGCAAGAGCCATAAGGTAGAAATACTGCTGTCAAATTGTGCGAGAAAAATGCGGATGGGAATGGATTTTCCCAAAAAAGGATGTGTTACAGATGTAAAAAAGGGCAGTTTTCTACTTTACAACCCCTTCTTCTTGTAACAATTATGCGGTTTTTTTGCTAGTCTATAGCACGTGTTTATAACTTCACAAACAAATTGTTTATGTTTATATAACTATTTTACCCATAAAACGGTAAAATACTCAAGGAATGTAACCGTTTAGTAAACATTACGTAACACTCCTGTAATATTTTTATTTACGTCGAAAAAAATATGTTGTATTAAATATTTTGAATATAACTAGAAACCTAATAATCACATGGAATGAAAAACGCTTTCCTAGATTTCTTGCTATATTACAAAGTGTTAACGACTGATTACGAATGGTTTGTAATTGTGTGTTTTCCCCAAATCCGAAAAAATCTGTTGCTATAATGAGGACACGAAAACAAACGCAATGGAGGCTATCATGAAAAAACTAATTGGTATAGCAACAGCAGCAGTTTTTGGTCTTGGGATTTTCACATCATCTGCTAATGCAGAAACTGTTGTAAAAACAGATGTACTAAACGTACGCGAAAACCCTACTACTGAATCAAAAGTTGTCGGTAAATTACAAAACGGTAATAAAATAGATGTTCTAAATACAGAAAACGGATGGTCAAAAATCAATTTAGATGGTAAAGAAGCATTCGTAAGTTCAGAGTTCACAAAAAGCATCTACTACGTAACAGCTAACGTATTAAACGTACGTGCTGAGGCGAATACAAACTCAGAAATTCTTGGTACGCTGAAGAAAGACGATATGATCGAAACAACGAACCAAGTACAAAATGAGTGGTTACAATTTGAATATAACGGGAAAACAGCTTATGTTCACGTTCCTTTCTTAACAGGTACAGCACCTGTTATTGAAAAACAAGAAACAACTGCTCCTGCTAAAGCTGCAGCACCAGCTCAAGCACCTGCACCAGTAAAAACAGCTGCTAAGCCTGCAGTAAAAGCTGCTGAGACTAGCGAACCTTCTGGTGGTCGTGAGTTAACAGTTGAAGCTACAGCATATACAGCTCACCCGAGCGAAAATGGCGGCACATATGGCGGCCGTGTATTAACTGCAATGGGTCATGACTTAACAGCGAACCCAAACATGAAAATGATCGCTGTTGATCCAAAAGTAATCCCATTAGGATCTAAAGTATGGGTAGAAGGTTACGGAGAAGCTATCGCTGGTGATACTGGCGGTGCAATTAAAGGTAACCGTATCGACGTTCTACTTGGATCAGATAGCGCTGCTCAAAAATGGGGACGCAAAACTGTTAAAGTGAAAATTTTAAAATAACCAATGACTGCTAAAGCCGGTTCTCTTTGTTGAGAGCTGGCTTTTATTTTTTGTATAATACATATAAGGAGGTTCCGCCCATGAATGTACAAGCAAAAGTAGATTGGATTGGTACACCCAAACCGTACATATACAAAGATGAAGTGACATATGACGCTAATTCCATTGATTTTTCACTTACAAACGATGACAATCGCTATAAATTAATTGTGCTCAGCCATGAAGAAAATACACATTACAAAATTGTGCAATATGGGATAAAACCAGGATCCCAAAAGCCCTTTCCTATCGACATTCCATTTGAACAAGACATGTTATTAATTGTAGAACAAATACTACATGATCCATATGTACAAGCGATATTAAAGGAAATGCGCTTCTAATTACAAAAAAGGATGTCACCTAGCAAAAAGTTCAACTAGGTGACATCCTTTTCTAGTTTTCCATATTGGACATTAGTAAAGGAAATTATATCAACGATTTTTCCAATTATATCTATCATAACTTACAATATATCAACGGTTCGACATGAAATATCGAAAATGGCGGTGCTACATAAAAAAAGAGACTGTTCAAATTGAACAGCCTCTCCCCTATGTTAACGAGTCGGACCAGATACATCTTCCGATTTCAACGTATTATTTGCACCAAGAGAATGATACAACATCGTTCCATCTTCATTCACAGTTACAAAATGTTCGTTACTAAAGCTTTTGAACTTCACAGATCCATCACCATAACGAATGTGGTACTCTTCGTATGTCGTCACTTTATATTTCGTTTCACTTTGACGCTCTACATTACGAATTTCCATCGTTAATAAATCTTCTGTAATTCCTTTTTTGTGTAAATATTGTAAGTAATCACGGTCTTCTTTATACGATTTTCCGCTCTTATCATAATTATTTTCAATTAAACTAAAATCATTTAATGCAATCGCACGTACATTATCATAAATGTGATTTCGTACAAAGTCACCAACTGCTGAGTTTGATGTTTCTTTCGGGAATTTTAAGTAATACGTGCTTTGGTCTCCAATTGTAATACTTTCGGATTTCACTACACCAAAATTAGTAGTTTTCTCTAAATGTACTTCCACTGTTTCATCTGTCGCTACAGGACCAAGCTCGTAACTTCCATAAGTTAATTTCCCGCGTTTTTTACCGTTCACAAACACAGTTGCATCACTTTCATCAGAAGAGATCGTTACATAATTACCTTCAAGTGATAAATCCACTTCTACTTTTCCGCTCTTTTCATCTGCTAAATCTACTTCTTCTTCTGTTTCTAATTCAGTAAGTTCTGTCTTAGCCGCTGCCTTTACAACATACGTACCTGGGAAGTATGGTCCCAGCTCTTTCGAAGTTTTATCACTAGAAAGCTCTGCTTCCTTCTTATCATTCACATATATTTCCGCATTCTTTGCAGTTGTGCTAACGTTCATGTAATAAGATTTCATACTGAACTTATACTTCGGATATAAGAACCATTCTTTTCCGTCTTCGACAATTTGTCCATCTTTAAAGGACGCTTTATCTTTTGTTAGCTTTTGATCTACAGTCTCTTTCTGTAAATAAGACAGTAATTCTTTGTTATAAGACGGATTCTCTTTCAAATAACGGATGTACGCCTTAATATCTTCTGTCTTAACCTTTAAACTCGGGTCTTCTGCTTTCACAAACTCAGCAATCTCATTGATATCTTTCTTTTGGAATGCTTCAATCATTACATTCACTTGCTTTTCTTTTGAAAACTTATTTGCTCCAAATTTATATGCTCCGAATAATAAAGCTGCAATAATGACGAAACCAATAATCAAAAATAAATTTTTCTTACTTTTTACTGGTTTAGTCTCACTTTGTACTTCTGTATATGAAGTGGCAGTGTTATCAACGATTATTTCGACTTTACTTCCGCACTCGGGGCAAAAGTTCAAATGATCTGCAACCTGCTCTTTACATGTTCCACAAAACTTCAACATGCTCTCCCCCTATTTTTTAGCTAATTTCATTCCAGCGAATGCCGCTACATATGTCAAAATAAAACTAAACAAAGTTAAATACATAAATGAATTTTGCATAGATAGTACAGTACCGCCTGCTCCAAATAAATTCATGACCTTTCCTGAAACATCAATTTGGAATTTAGAAATGATGTTCATTACAATCATCATAATTGTGTAAGAACCGCTACATACTGCTAGTGTGATATACATGTTCGCAGTTGGTAATTCCGCTAATTTCCTCCCGGCCATGAACATAAAGAATGCTGGAATGATAAGTAGTAATAAACCGTAATGGAATGCACCATTTACTTCTTCTACTTCAGCGAGATCTTCTTGGTTTCCGCCTTGTGCAATTATGATATCTTTCATTCCGATATCATTTACAGAAATACCTGACACGAATGAAAATGCTACTTTGTTATCAGATGCTTTCTTACTAATGTCTTTAAACTCATGATCAAATACTGGACTTGATACTTCTAGCGGAGAAAGATGAGCCATACTCCAGAATTGAGGTGTTAATTCTAGCGCTAATAATACACCTTGTGTTTTAGATGCTTTCATTTCTTTTAACGGTGTAGCACTGTCTACGTTACTTACTAACGTTACAGCTAAAATGCACATTACTACCGCTGTCGCTAACAGCCCTTTTATCATAGATGAAATTCCATAATAAATAGATGCTCCATATGGCATTAATTCTTGGAATGCTGCTGCCATATTGTTTTTGCTTGTATGAGCAATAAATCCTAATAAAGTAAATAATGTCCCGCATACAAAACCACTCAATAAGCTCTTAAACGCTGAATAACCAACCGTAATCTTACCTGCATCTGAGAATGGAATGGCAAAAGATTGTGATGCGATAAAACTTACGATGAATAAAAAGACGCCATAAATAATACCAACTGTTGCTGCCATAAAAATTTGATCTTTAATCGTTTTTGCAGCACGCTGCTTTCCTAACCAAATTCCTGTTCCAACGAAAACAATAAATGGAATGATCAATAATAATGTAAATGGAGTATGCCAAGATAAAGATAATGCCAATCCACTATCGTCACCAGCTGTAAAACCAAGTAAATGATAACTTAACAGCGTAGAAGTCGCGCTCGCATAAAAGCTTGGCAACATTTCTAACTCTTTCGCAAATGTACTAAACATCTCACTTAACATAGATGCAAATAATACACTACCAATCCATCCAGCAATTAACATAAGAATACTTGCAATAGCTCCACCAATAACACCTGTTTTTAAAACAGCCTTATCTGCTGTAAATTCAACTTTAGGAGCGCCTTCCATCGCAGGTAATTTTACAGTTTGTTCTTTTTTCTTCACAACAAATAAAGAATGCCCACACTTTTGGCAATATAAATTTTGCTGAGCATTTTCGTTGCCACAACCTTTGCAGTATTTAGCAGCATCTTGTTCTAACGTTACTGCATCCATAGCTCCCGCAATTTCCATACTCCCTTCATTCGGGCAGTAATTTACCTCTTCACCATGTTGCTTTCCACATGTGCGACAGTACATTCCACTCACTCCCCACTTTGCTTAATTCCACAAACCGGACAGTAAGTAGAGTTCTCATCGATATGCTCATTACATGAAATACAATTTGCCGTTTCACCAACATTGTCTACTGCTAGCATCGGATTAGGCGTGCCACATGAACCACAAAACTTGTCATTCATTGATAAAGATCCACCACATTCACATGTAGCTTTCTCACCTTGCTGTTTTTGCAGTTCAACGATGCGTTTTCTCGCTTGATAAATCGCCACATCAAACTCTTGGACTGGAGCAATCATTTCTTTTAAGCTCTCTTCATTTACGCCATTTCCTCTTAATTGAACGTACACCTGCTGTCCAAGCTCTAATAAAACCTCTGCTTTTTTCTGCATTTGCACTTGCATTCCTTTTTTCAATTGAGCAATTTCTTGTGCAACTTGCAACTTCATCTTTCCTTGCTCTATTCCCTCTTGTAACTTATTCATTCCACTACCTAATTTCGTCTGTAAATCTGACAAATTGATTCTCCTCCTATAAAGATATGGTAATATCTAAAATTAACATTTTATATATTACCATGATTTTCAATCAATGTAATCTAAATTTCATTTTTTCTGTTTTGAGCATTTTTTGTTTATAATGGTAAAGGAAAGAAATATGTGTACGGAGGAATATTATGCTGCAACACTCAATTACGAAAGATGAAATTATGATGATTGCGAATGAGTTCGTTCAAGGACTAGATCCACAGCAAGAAGCTGATCAGGAACATGTCGCTACAGCTCGGCACCTATATCGTAGTGGTGTTGTTTATAACGTTGATTTTGATGGCTATACACTATCTGGAACTGTAGATGCGGAAGGCAGCGTATATAGCGTTCATATCCCGATTCGTAATGTTGCTGAAAGCTATTGCGATTGCTTCGCCCCAACACAATGTGAGCATATGCTCGCTGTGTTATTATCTGCAGCATCTAGTTTCGGGCAAGTAGGGGATGTATTAACTTTATTTAAAAATAATACGAAACCTTCCCTTCCTCCTATTCGAACTGCAAGACAAGTATTGCAATCATCAGCTTTTGAAGAAACCGATTACAAAAGTTGGCAATCGTATTTTGAAAAAGAATATGAATCATTTAAAAAAGAACAAGCTCGGCTTACTTATAAACAAATGTATTTTCTTATGAGTATTTTTACAGACTTCTATACGAAACTCGAGCGGAAAGCTCCGCGCGTCATTGCGATACATGAATTATTCAGGCTACACGCGGCACTTTACTGCTTTCAAAAGTTATTAGAAGAAATCCAAGCATTCGAAGTAAACAAAACGTATTCGTATCATCAGCCTGTTAACGTCGTTCGCCTATTTGTAGATAAAGTGGAATCCATCGTTCGGGACTTACAATCAGAAGCGATTCCTTCAGAGTCCGAGCAGATTTTACAAGAAACAGCTCGTCTCGTTCACGAAGTATTCTTCTCTACCGACTCCTATACACAAGAACGATTTTTCATTTATCGTCACATATGGAGTGAACTATTAAAAGAAAAAGGACAACTGCAAGAAGAAGAAAAGCGAGTCGATACGAAAATCAATCCACTTTCCAAAGCATTAGCATCTTCTCACCTACTCTTTTTAAATGACGAAGATCTATTAGCAATGGACTTACTAAAAAAACAGCCTGCTTCTGTTGTAAGTCTTTACTTCTATTGGTTAGAAGAGCTATTAAGCACCATGCAGTGGGACCGTGCAAAGAACTGGCTTTCCTTTACGTATAAACAAGTAAAGCGAACGATACATGAGCATGAAAATACAATCTTCATAAAAGATATCGTTCGGCTATTTGTAATCATGTACGAAACATATGCAACGCATACAAATGAACAAGCTGGATTCGAAATGATTTTGCAGGAACTATTACCTTATAGTTTCGCAAACTATGAACAATACGTACTTGCGAAAAAACAGTATCGCACATGGACAGAACTACATCTCTTATATGGATTTGAAGCAATTGAACTGTTGAAAGAGCCCCTAAAAGATATTGAAAAAGAAGCGCCAGAAGCGGCACTTCCTCTTTATCATCTCGCTGCTGTTGAGGCCATTGAAGAACGCAATCGCAAATCATATAGACGTGCAGTTCGTTACTTAAAGAAATTACGTACATTATATAAACGATTAAAGCGCACCGATGAATGGGATGCTTTCATTATTCACATCGCCAATCTCCATTCACGTCTACGTGCACTACAAGAGGAATTACGGAAAGGAAAATTAATCGATGATCAATCAAACTGAAGTAACAATTAGGCTCCAGCATGTTAGTCAAGGTTGGTTCCTTTGGGGAGAAGATGACAGCGGTACTCCCTTATCCGTAACAAGTTGGAAACGAAATGCGTTTATTTGGCACTCCACTTCTTTCTACGGTACGTTTCTAAAAGACGCAACCTTTGAAGGAAAACAAGGTGTTATGCTAACGAACGCACAAGCATTTGAATACATCGCAAACAAACCGATGAACTCCTTTGCACATATTCAAATGAATGGTCCTATTACAGCACTTACGAAAGATGCAAATGAATTATGGGATGCCTTTGTAACCGGTAGCTTCGTACCTGATATGGAACGTTGGCCCAAACAGCCATCTTGGAAAGTTCAAAATACACCAATTGAAGATGACACATTAGCATCTCTTTTCTCAGCCGCGGTAAATGAAAGTATATTGCAGGATAACCGTTCAAATGACGGATGGGAAGATGCTAAAAGGCTATATGAACATTACGACTTTACGAAAAGACAGCTAGAAGCAGCGCTACATGAAGAAGATTGGCTTCGGAAAATTGGTTATATTGAAGATGACCTTCCGTTTACAATCGGACTAAGACTGCAAGAGCCACAAGAAGAATTTGAAATGTGGAAACTTGAGACGATTGTGACACCAAAGCGCGGAGCACATCGCATATATGTATATGAAAGCATCGATTCCTTGCCGAAAAGATGGCACGATTATGAAGAACGTATTCTTGAGACGCAAGAAGGCTTTAGTAAGCTCATACCGTGGTTAAAGGAAGAAGATACGTTCCGAAATGAACTCTTCGAAACGGAAGCGTGGAACTTCTTAACAGAAGCAAGTAACGAATTACTTGCAGCAGGTATTACGATTTTACTACCATCATGGTGGCAAAATTTAAAAGCAACAAAACCGAAACTACGCGTACAGCTGAAGCAAAATGCCACGCAAACGCAATCTTTCTTCGGCATGAATACGCTCGTTAATTTTGATTGGCGCATTTCAACGAACGGAATTGATTTATCCGAAAGCGAATTTTTCGAACTCGTGGAACAAAACAAACGTCTATTCAACATAAATGGTCAATGGATGCGACTGGATCCAGCCTTTATTGAAGAAGTAAGAAAGCTAATGAACCGTGCCGATAAATACGGACTAGAGATGAAAGATGTCCTTCAGCAACATTTATCAAATACAGCTGAAACAGAAATTGTAGAAGAGGATAGTCCGTTTACTGATATTGAAATCGAACTAGACGGATATTATGAAGAGCTATTCCAAAAGCTACTGCACATTGGAGATATTCCAAAGGTAGATGTTCCTTCTTCACTAGACGCAACACTCCGCCCGTATCAACAACACGGCATAGAGTGGTTATTATATTTACGACAACTTGGATTTGGGGCATTATTAGCCGATGATATGGGGCTTGGGAAAAGTATTCAAACGATTACTTACTTACTTTATGCGAAAGAAAACAACCTCAAAACAGGCCCTGCATTAATTGTGGCGCCGACATCCGTCCTTGGAAATTGGCAAAAAGAATTTGAGCGTTTCGCACCAAATTTACGTGTCCAATTACATTACGGAAGCAACCGTAGTAAGGAAGAGACATTTAAAGACTTCCTTCAATCGGCAGATGTTGTATTAACATCTTATGCATTAGCTCAACTTGATGAGGAAGAACTTACTTCGTTATGCTGGGACGCTGTTATTTTGGATGAAGCACAAAATATTAAGAACCCGCATACGAAACAGTCGAAAGCAGTACGAAACTTACAAGCAAATCACAAAATCGCTTTAACGGGTACACCGATGGAAAATCGACTCGCCGAGCTTTGGTCCATTTTCGACTTTATTAATCATGGCTATCTCGGAAGCTTAGGACAATTCCAGCGCCGCTTCGTCACACCGATCGAAAAAGATCGCGATGAAGGGAAAATCCAGCAAGTTCAACGGTTTATCTCACCATTTTTACTGCGCCGAACGAAGAAAGATCAAACAGTCGCATTAAATTTACCGGATAAACAAGAACAGAAAGCTTACTGTCCACTGACTGGTGAGCAAGCTTCCTTATACGAACAACTTGTTCAAGATACATTACAAAATGTAGAAGGATTAAGCGGGATTGAGCGCCGCGGATTTATATTGCTCATGCTGAACAAGCTAAAACAAATTTGTAACCATCCAGCTCTTTATTTAAAAGAAGACGAACCACAAAATGTCGTTGAACGCTCTATGAAAACAAAAACGTTAATGGAGCTCATCGAAAATATAAAAGACCAAAATGAAAGTTGTCTCATCTTCACTCAATACATTGGCATGGGAAACATGCTAAAACGTGTGTTAGAAGAAACATTCGGTCAGCGCGTCCTCTTCTTAAACGGTAGTGTACCGAAGAAAGAGCGTGATAAAATGATCGAGCAGTTCCAAAACGGAACATATGACATTTTCATCTTATCCTTAAAAGCCGGCGGAACAGGCTTAAACTTAACTGCTGCTAACCATGTCATTCACTATGACCGTTGGTGGAATCCAGCTGTAGAAAATCAAGCAACAGACCGCGCATATCGCATCGGTCAAAAACGATTCGTTCATGTCCACAAGCTCATTACAACAGGAACATTAGAAGAGAAAATTGATGAAATGTTAGAGCGAAAACAATCGTTAAACAACGCTGTCATTACAAGTGATAGTTGGATGACTGAACTATCAACAGACGAACTAAAAGAATTACTTGGTGTATAAAGTGAATGCTTTCCCTGACCGCACATAGCGAGATAAACATAAAGAAAAGGAGCAAATCTCTAAATGAGATTAGCTCCTTTTTTTATTCCAAAACCAATTACTTATTATAATCCCCGTTAATCCACCGCACGTATCCAGCAATGAATCTTGCCACATCGGTGTACGGTCTCCCGTAAACGATTGATGGATTTCATCAAACGTTGCATATCCCGCAACGAAAAGGAGGGCATATATAAAGCACCTTTTTCTCGAATAACCCAATCGATGAAAAGCATAATAGGTCAATGAACCGAGCATAAAGAACACCATAAAATGAGCGCCTTTACGAAGAAAAAACTCAATAAACCCGCCTACACCTTTATTTGCAATACTAACAGGTGTACCTCCACCATAATCGATCGATACCCATGAGAAATGCTCTTTCACAAACTCAACATTTACATATTGTTCAATATCCGAGCGCATATCCTGCTTTTTATATGGTTGTGCTGAAGAATAAAAAATAAGCCCCATCCATAGTAATACAGGAATCCAAAATAACCATTTACGATTCATTCTTCCGAAAGCTCCTCTCTTATTCTTCTAAGAGTACCAAAAAAAATAAAAAAATTCACGCCAAAACATGACATTCACGCCCTATTTATAAAGTGAAAGGGGGTGATAAACATGGCAGTTGAAACAATCGTAATGGATTTAACTTTACGTCTTGTATTAAACAATGGATTAGATAAGAATGGAAAAACATCTTTCAAGAACAAACAATTCAAACGTGTTAAAACGAATGCAAACTTAGAGCAAGTACACAACGTAGCTCGTGCCCTTGCTTCCTTACAAGAATCATCACTTCATGCTGTACAACTTGTAAGCACGTCAGATCTTGCTAACCTATAAAGTGAAACTTTAGTCAGTAGAGGGATTACAGGCAGCCTGATTCCCACCGAACTTTAAGGTGGAAATCAGGCTGCAAATAACAGGATAAATAAGAAGGAGGAAATACAGCATGCAAGTACTAGAATTAATTTTCGCGAAAGAAGATGGAAAAACTGTTGTCTTTTCTATCGATAAGCCCATCACACCTATCAATGCACAAGTCGTAAATCAAGTAATGGATACAATTCTTTCCTCATCTGTATTTTCATCAATTGATGAAAATACCCGAAAAAAAGGAGCCCGTCTCGTAGAAAAAAATGTATCCGAAGTTCCAATTACGCTATAAATAAAAAGACGAATCTGCATCATTTTGCAGATTCGTCTTTTTTCTTCGGCATTTCAATCGGAATAAATATGTTTGAAAAACCAACGCAAACATATTTATAATTTTCACCGCCTAAATCAAACTCTGTCGTATATGTTGAGAAGAAAATATAATCATTTTGCTTTGTATAATGGTCAATTAATAATCCAACTTGTGGCCCAACATACTTATTTGCTAATTTTTTCCCAGCCGATGCTAAGTCGCCAAGTATACCCTCTTTGTTTTCTTTCTCAACCTCTTCTATCTTCTTACTCACATCATTACGCTTCATAAATTGTTTTGCTGCCCAATCCGTATATTCACCTTTGCTTGGATTACTATTTGCTAAATATACTAGAAGAACAACAACTAGAGCCATAATAATATACTTTTTCTTCATGCTATATCACCGCCTACTCTTTTCTATTTTCATATATATGTACAAGCGATGCAAATTAGAAAGACTATCACATATTGATTGTAAACGAACAACCAAAATTTACAATACGAAACAAAAAATTAACAGTTATTTTACTTAATTCGTATATAATTATATTCGGAATAACATTTAATTATAAGGGAGGATTCGAAATTATGAATCATGAAAATGATATTTTTATTTCTAGTTCTACAATGATGTTAGAGCCTTACCAGCACCTTTATTATTGCACAACACTTATCGACAGTAGCGGGAATCATATACACTCCCGTCAAACCGCTCTCCAACTCATAAAGAAATCTTGTCTAACCAATGTTCACTCTACTTATCAAGGCAGACGTAATGCAGTCCAAACAAACTTTAAATTCAAACAAAACGTCCCAATTCCAATTAATCATAGAGAATATATTTGCGCTTTTCCAACAGAATCTCCTGCTTCTCCAAACTGTATATGGCTATTTTATAACCATATACATGACATAGAATTTTTCACAAAGAGTAAAAAAGCTAAAATTCATTTTTCAAATGGGACCACCACAACAATACATATCAGTCCCCATAAGTTAAAACAACAAGTATTAAAAGCTGGATACGTATTATCCCGTATGAACATGCAAGATTCACTACAATTTAAAAACCTCTTATTAAATTTACTGCCTTAAAATAATAAGTAGAATGGAAAGCAATATCTCTTGCCTTCCATTCTTATGATAATATTTATTCTTTTACGCTATCTCGCATTTTCTCAAGCGCTTGCCGATATACCCACCTTACTTGATAATATGTCATTTCTGTCTCTAAAGCGATCTCCCCCATCGTCTTTCCTACAAAAAAGCGTTCAAAAATAATATACTTCTCCTTCTCATCTAACACACTCATAAACTCTTTCGCTCTCATTTCAATATCTTCAAACTGAAAGATATCCTCATACTCACCTACACATACATACCTTTCTTGCATCGTGGATTCTTTGTTCAATCTTTCTAACATATAACCACGCACGGTTACAAGTGCATATGCGGGAAAATACCCCTTCTCCGCATCAAATCTTTCATACGCATGCCAAAGACCAATTAAACCACATTGATAATACTCTTCATAATCTTGACGAATACCTAGCTTCTTTATTTGATTTACAATCATTCCTTCATACAAAGCAACCGTCTCAGTAAAAGTCGTTGGCTTCACATCGTACCTATTTCTAAAAGGCATACCTCTTTGTTATTCCGCGGTATCTTTACAATATAAAAAGGAAAGGAAACTTTCATTGTAGGTAATTTCAAATACTATTATCCAAATTTGAAATTACACTATATAGAATTTGAAATTTAGCTGGTGGTATTTGAAATAGGGGTGAAAATAAAAAAATTCCTCCTATATATCATTAGGAAGAATTTTTGTTTATATATTTGCAAACTATACTATTCTCTAGTTATCCTTTTGAAATATCTATCAATCACATATAAACCAGTAGCTAAAATACTGCTTATAACACCAACAAAAATATAAGGATTCTTATTCGGCATATATTCTACAGCTAACAATAGTACGACTAACATGAACAAAAAATTCACTAAAAGTTTCTTGAGCATATGTACCTCCTCCTTATAACAGAAAAGCTGCAATTATGTTTATAATTGCAGCTTTTCCTTCTAGCAGCTTGAAGTACCTCTATTATTGGAACATACCTTGTAAGGCACCCAGCCCAAGAGCTAAGATAAAGAAGACAATAGTAATAATTGTTGCCTGCTTTTTACTTAAACCTGCTGTAATTTGAAGACCTAACCATGTAACTATATATCCCCAAATTGTAAACACTTCAAATTTACTTGCAATACCTTTTATAACACCACTACTTGAGGAAAAAATTGGTCCTAAGCCAGTATACATTTCTTGACCCGATCCACCTAAAACAAATGCTAAAATTACATTTATTAGTAGACCAAGTAATGAAATAACACTTGAATATACAGTAATCGCCAATAATTTTTTATAAGAAGTATCATTGCTCATAAACATCATTAAAACTTTATACACCACAGCACTAAGTAGGAAACCAAATGCCATACCAATAGCACCTACACCGAATCCCATACCATATGTCATTGCAGCTGAAACGGTAACACCCAATTCTTTATTAAGCTTAATTGCTTCAGGTGTTAGAGAGTATACATAAGCAGCAAACCCACCAACAAGTCCACCTAGTAAAACAAGTAACCAAAACGCACCCCAAACCGCATTACTCGTCTTCATTCTCTCAAACTGCAAACCAGGAGATGTAATCATTCCAAATAATGATGGCTTCTCTCCGCCAACCTTTTGCGTATTCATATTCGCTTCCATTATAACGCCTCCTTCTATTTATATAACCCGTTCTAACGGGCGGTTCATTTCCTCATGCAAGAGGCTACGAACCGCCCACTAGAACGGTAATCTGTAGCTAAGAATACCCTCTCTACTACACTAGTAAATTACTCATATCGTAATGCTTCGATTGGATCTAATTTCGCAGCTTTGTTTGCTGGAATTAATCCGAAGATAATACCAAGTGTCATAGAGAATACTACCCCTCCAACGACAACTTCCCATGAAACGAGCGGTGGCCATTTTGCGAATGTGGATACAATATATGCCCCGCCATATCCAAGACCAATTCCAATCAAACCACCTAGAAGCGTTAACATAACAGCTTCAATTAAAAACTGTAATAAAATTTTACTACGTGTTGCCCCAAGTGCTTTACGTATCCCAATTTCGCGCGTACGCTCCGTTACAGATACGAGCATAATATTCATCACGCCAATACCACCAACGACTAATGAAATACCAGCGATACCACCAATAATCATAGTCATAATGTTAGTGACTTTAGAAACTCCTTCTTGGAACTCTTTTAAATTTACCAATTCATATTTACCCGGAATTTCGCTTGGCTTACGACTATTCAATACATCAACAGCTTTTTTCCCCGCTACTTCTAAATCGTCTACATTTTTAGATTGAATTGCGATACTTTGAATTTCATCTGTTCCGTATAACACAGGCCATAAGGTTATTGGGATTAACCCTTCTTCCATTTCAAATCCCATAAACTCATTATCAGATCTGTACACACCAATAATTTGCATTGGCTGTCCCTTCATCTCAATAATTTGTCCAACTGGATTTGTATCCTTAAATAACGTCTCTTCTGTTTTTGTACTAATCATTACAACGTTATTCGCATGAGAAATATCTGATTCGTTTAAAGTACGTCCCTTTACGACTTTTACTTTATTTACTGCAAAATATTCATTATCAAGCCCAATAACATTCAAATTTGCTTTTTTATCATTTACATCAAGCATCTCTGACGTCTGATTTGTCGTAATAACGTGCGAGACATCTTTCACTTGTTTTACTTCTAGAATATCTTCTTCCGTTAACTTCGGTATTTCAAATCCGCCCATACTAAATTCATCATTAATATCTGGTTTAAATTGAATAGGCATAAGATTATTACCAGAACCAGTGATTTTCGACTTCAGCATCGCTTCCCCGCCTTGCCCAATCGCAACGACAGTAATAATAGAACCAACGCCGATGATAATCCCGAGCATCGTAAGAGCTGAGCGCAGTTTGTGAGCTAAAATAGAAGATAAGGCAATTTTGATACTATCTAGTAAACTCATACCGCACACCTTCTATCTTCTGTAACTTTCCCGTCTCGCAGTACAATGCGGCGAGATGAATACGCTGCTACTTCCTCTTCATGTGTAACCATAACAATCGTTGTACCTTCCGCATTTAGCTTCGTGAAAATATTCATAACTTGCTCACCAGACTTCGTATCAAGCGCACCAGTCGGTTCATCGGCCATAATGAACGTTGGATTATTCGCAATCGCTCTTGCAATTGCGACACGCTGCTTCTGTCCACCCGACAATTCATTCGGTAAATGATGCACACGGTCTGATAATCCAACTTTACCTAACGCCTCTAAAGCACGTTTGCGTCGCTCTGCTTTCTTCACGCCACCATATACGAGCGGAAGCTCAACATTTTCCACCGCAGAAAGACGTGGAAGCAAATTAAAATGCTGAAACACAAAGCCGATATACTCATTACGGATTAAAGCAAGCTTTGACTCGTCTGCTGTTAAGATATTCACATCATTGAGCATATATTCGCCTTCTGTTGGACGATCTAAACAACCGATAATATTCATAAGCGTTGACTTACCAGAACCAGACGGCCCCATAATGGAAACAAACTCACCGCTCTGAATCGTTAAACTAATACCATGCAAAATCGGTACCGCAAGCTTCCCTTGATAATACGTCTTAGCAATATTATTTAACGTAATCATTTCTCTTTCACTTCCATTCCGTCATACACGTTGTCGGAAGGATTTTTAACCACCTTTTGCCCCACTGTTACGCCTTCTACAATCTCTGTCCAATCTCCATCATTCGCACCTTTTTTCACATTTTGTTTACGAAGCTTTCCTTTATCCTCAACATAAACAAATGCATCATCGCCCTCTTCTACAATGCTCTTACTTGGAACAGCAATCATCGTCTTATTCTCTAAATTTACTTGCAGAGAAACGTGATAACCTGGAGATAAACCATCTTGACTATCAAGACTTGCTTTATATGTATATTGAGACATATTTTGAGTCGCTTCACCCATACCGCCAGCTTGAGCCATCTCTGCACTCGTTGGGAACTCACTTACCTCTGTAATCTTACCTGTCCACTTCTGCTTATTATTTGCTTTCGCAGTTACAGTAAATGTTTGATCCGGTTGAATTTGTGACTTCTGAAGCTCTGTTAATGTGCCATGAACTTGGAACGGATCTTTAGATGCAACTTGTAAAAAGGCCTTCCCTTGACCACCTACTGCTTGTGATGAACTTTGCGCCGCATCTTTATCTAACTTTTGAACAACACCAGCAAAATTACTATAAATCGTAAGCTCGTTTTGCTTTTTATTTAACTCTTCTTTTTGTAACTTCCCTTTCTCTTTCTCAAGGTCCGTTGTCTTTTGCACTATCTCTAACTCACTTACTTGCTCTTCCATCGGATCTGTTACTTCTTTCCCAGCTCCGCTATCTTTCGCCTTCTTAATTTCTTTCTTCAACGAATCAATCTTCTTTTTCCCTTGATCATAACGCATATCAGCCATCTTCTCATCAAGCTCAGCTTGCTTCATTTGAAGATTAATTTCTTCATTATCATAAGAGAATAACTTCGTTCCCTTTTCTACCTCTTGTCCTTCTTTTACCGCAATATCCTTCACTTTTCCTTTAGTCGGATCCGCATAAAAACTTTCAATATTCCCCGGCTTCACCTGACCAGAAATTAACTTCGTATTATTCAGCTTACGCTCTGTTACTTTCTCAAAACTTACAGCATCAGCAGTTGTTGCTGCGCCCTTCTTCTTGCCTTGCATAATAAAAATATTAACTGCTGCTACAATAACAATTAGTGCAATAACCCCGACAATAATCCATTTCTTCTTCTTGTTTGGAGTACGAACCGTATTTGGTAACATATTCTCGCTCCCTTTATAACTTAATAGTTTAATAAACACTTGAATTGTACAAAACTTTCTGAAAACGAATTACATATTATTACATTCTTTTTACAAAGTTTTACACATTCATTTATATTGTAACAAAAATTCCAATGATTAGAAATATGACATCTTGTCTTTTAAGATAGTTTTAAGGAAAGATACGTACAACAAAAAGAGCGGATATCGCCATAAGACGATACCCGCTCTTCATGTAAAGCTTATTTCTCATACCCATTAGGTTTCTTCTGGTGCCAATTCCAAGCATGCTCAATGATTGTCTTCACATTTACATACTTAGGATCCCATCCTAATTTCTCTTTCGCCTTCTGAGAAGAAGCAACTAAACGTGCTGGATCTCCTGCACGGCGCGGTGCTACCTCAGCAGGAATTTCATGATTTGTAACTTCACGAACTGCATCAACGATTTCTTTTACACTGAAACCATTACCATTCCCTAAGTTATAGAAATCACTCTCTCCGCCATTTTGTAGGTCCTTAAGTCCTAAGTAATGAGCCGCTACTAAATCCTCAACATGAATATAATCACGGATACAAGTACCGTCTGGTGTATTATAATCATCACCAAACATCATAATCTTCTCACGTTGACCTAATGCTACTTGCAGCACAAGAGGAATTAAATGCGTCTCTGGACGGTGATCTTCTCCAATAATACCATTTGGAGTTGCACCAGCCACGTTAAAGTATCTGAAGATCTTATATTTTAAGTTAGACGCTTGGCTATACCAATGAAGCATCTTCTCGATTGCTAACTTCGTTTCTCCATACGTATTCGTTGGGTTCGTCATAGTTTCCTCAGTAATAAGATCAACATCTACCTCACCATACGTTGCCGCAGTAGAAGAGAAAATAAACTTATCTACCTTAAACTCATCCATTACCTCTAATAAGCAAAGTGCACCATACACATTGTTATTATAATACTGAAGAGGCTTCTCCATACTAACTCCAACTAAAGAATCAGCCGCGAAATGCATAACCGCCTCAATATTTTCTTGTTTAAAAACATCTCTTAAAAATGCTTTATCACGAAGGTCGCCATTATAAAACTTCGCACCTTCTGTAATCGCATCTTCATGGCCAGTTTGTAAGTTATCTACCACTACCACAGATAAACCTTCGTCTACTAATTTTTTCACAGCGTGAGAACCGATGTAGCCAGCTCCACCGCAGATTAGAATTGAATTCATTGTCTTCCTCCTACATATATTAGGATTTCTTACTTTCTTATTATAAAAGGTATACGATTGCTCGTATACCTTTTGTGTACCTTCTATTACTTAGCCACAAAATAATCCGTTACATATTGTGCCCAAACCTCATGTCCTTTAGCACTTGGGAAACCGAATTCTTCTTGTAAGTACGGTAAAATAGCCTTTGTTGTTGCATCAGGCCATGCTCCCCAGTGATCAACGTATGTATAACCGTTTTGCGTCGCAAATTGCTTTAATCCCTCAATTGCTTTCGGATAATTCTTCGCATATGCTTCATTAAAAGATGACTTCGCTTCTTGTTTTTTCTCTTCTTTCTTTGCTCCGCTATCTTTCGCTTCAGCCGCTGTTTTCGTTACTTCACTCGTCTGTCCTGTCGCATTCGCAACTTTCTTATTCCAGTACAATTTACCGCTCACAATCGAAGCGACAAACAATACAAAAATAAACCCAACTCCTTCCAAAGGAGTTGGGTTATTACATATTACTTAGTCACTTCAAGATGTGCTCTTAACTTATTCGTTAAATCTTGCTTTGCTGCATCTGGAACATAGTAGTACCAAATACCATCAGCGGCTTTATGACCGTCACCTGGGATTTGAATATCTTCACTATTCTGCAGACAATTTTTATAATTCATTTGCATATCAAACATTTGATCTTGCGTTAAGTTTGTCTTCACATTCTTTTGAATTGCTGTAAGTACATCTCCATAACTTGCTAAAGAAGAGAAGCTTGCACCTTTCTTAATAACAGCCTGCATTACTTGGCGTTGACGCATTTGACGACCGAAGTCACCGCGTGGATCTTGCTTACGCATACGTGTATATGCTAAAGCTTCGTCACCATTTAAATGAATATTCCCTTTCGCAAAATGATGCCCATCTTGCGTAAACTCTAAATCATTATTTACATCTACTCCACCAACCGCATCAACAATATCTTTGAAACCTTCCATATTGACTTCAATATAGTAGTTAATTGGAACATTCAAGAACTTCTCTACTGTTTCCACAGACATATCTACGCCACCGAATGCATAAGCATGGTTGATTTTATCGCTCTTTCCTTTACCTACAATCTCTGTATAAGTATCTCGAGGAATACTTACTGTTTTCATAGAATTATTTTTAGGATTTAATGTAATTACCATTAAAGAATCTGAACGCCCTTTATCCTCACCACGTTCATCTGCTCCTAATAATAAAATTGACACAGGTTCAGAGTTTTTAATTTTCTCTCCAACCTTATCATTATTTTGATCACGCTTTAGAGGTTTATGAACTTCCTCTAATGTTTTGGATACAGAAGAATATATATTATATGCATAAATTCCTCCGCCTATAATTAGTGCTCCAATAATACCGAGTACCCAAAATAAAATTTTCTTTTTCATATCTTTACCCTCTTTATCAAAATTTATAAATAGTATATCTATTTTTACACTCCTTACTATATTACATTAATCTGAATTAAAAATAAAAGAAAATTTGAGAAATGAACACCAACGTTCCTCATCCCGATAAATGAATCCATTGACACTAATTAATTGAATAATCCTTTCCTCCCCTGAATATTCAAAAAAACCTAACTTTCCTTTAACATCATTCCCTACAGCACAAAATAGAGCCCATCTAGTGGAATGGACTCTACTTTATACCATAAGGAGTTTTATTATACAAAATAATAAACTTTACTCTTTTTATTACTAATTACTCCTCAAATCTTCCACCCTTTCGCATTAAGATGGATTTTTTATATTTATAAAATATCTTATTCTTCGTTCTATGCATACCCAATAATTATTAATTATTAATAATTAACATAGAACATTCAGAGGATATATTGAAGCAAATCTCTATACAAATATTCGTATCTAACTAATATCTATAATTCATTAAAAAAATCTACTGTCTTTCCCTGATATACCAAATATCTTTTGAAAAGTCTTTACAATCAACAGCTACATAGTTATCAGTCCAAACAAAATTATCCGATTTAAATATCGCAGTCATCTTTGGATTATTTTGATATAAAAGCATATCGCCATTTTTAAATTTCCCATTCTCATAATCATGTAAAACCTCAAATAGTTTCACATTCACCATCTCTTTTCTCTATTTTTATAAGCTCATTTTATATTTCTTTTACTGGAAAGTTGTGTTTTTCTCATGAACTCATCGTGAAGTTTTATGGTTTCTTTCTATTTCTATTCCCTACCTTACTTTTATCCTATTTTTAGTTACAACCTACAAAATATCCTTCTGTCTTCTTTTTAATTTATTAATAGTGTAAAAAATATCCCCTAACTATTCCTCTTCTTTTCTAAACAAATAACATAGTAATGAGGTGTAAATAAAATAGGTGAATGCAAAGCTACAAATTCAGCCCTACATCCACCTATCTCTATAAAAACACTTTATCTTCTACGTCTATTATTCCTTTTTATCCCCAAGTGCAAACGTAATTTCCGTCTCACAAGCAATTTCACCATCTACAGTTGCAATTGCTTTCCCTTTGCCAATTGCTCCACGTACACGCGTCATTTCAACTTCTAAACGAAGTTGGTCACCTGGACGGACTTGTCGTTTAAAACGACAATTATCAATGCCAGCAAAGAATGCTAAACGACCACGATTCTCCTCTTTCTTCAGCATAGCAACAGCTCCAACTTGTGCTAAAGCTTCTACAATTAAAACACCCGGCATTACAGGATAGTCTGGAAAATGCCCATTAAAAAACTCTTCATTAGCTGTAACATTCTTTATTCCAATAGCGCGCTTTCCTTCTTCTACTTCTAAAACTTTATCCACAAGTAGAAATGGATAGCGGTGAGGAATTATTTCTTTAATTTGTTGAATATCTAGCATACACTTCTCTCCTTACGAAATATTGGTCATACCACCAGAAGTTATACTATTATTATCCCATTTTAACTCTTCTTTGTCATTATAAAAAAGATTTCAAAATTCCTCTTCCAAATAAAAAAATGTATACACTCTTTTCAATGTTTATTATAACTGACACGGAGGTTGAAAAGAGTGTATACCAAAATTAGGGAAAGGCAAATTATATCAAATATGATTAGCCTTTAATGTCGTATTCAAGATTTATTATATATGACAAAAATAAGAAATTAAAACCTAATTTTCAACCTTTTTCGCATTAATTCCCTACTTTTCCTTATGATTTCTCTGTTTTCCTTTCATTCTCTTAAATGTGATATTTAGAAATATGGATCTTAATAAAAAATTTTTAAAAGAAAAATGAAAATATCTAATAACATAAATATTGGATATTATGATAAAATGAATATAAAAATTCCGACCTAACTCTTCAACTTCAAATATATTGGATTTTTAGAAAGGAACGAACAAATGGCAAAAGGTGTACATACTATAGAATTAGCGGCCTCCCCAGATCAAATTTGGAGCTTTATTAGTAATATAAATAATTGGGCTCCACTAGTTACGGGCTATGTGAAACATAAGATTATCGATGATAAACATTCAACTTGGCGCTTGCACGGTGATTTAGGATTTATTAAACGCGATGTTAATCTAAATGTTGAAATTATTGAATGGAACATGCCAGATAAAATTAGCTTTACAATGACTTCTCCAACCAAGAAATTGTTTGGCAGCGGCTTTTTTCATGCTGAATCAACCTCTCCCTCTACTACAAAAGTAACAAGTCGGTTAGAAATAAAAACAACTGGTACAGGGGCCTTCATTTTTAATGGAGCAATAAAACCATTTGTTCCCAAAATGACAAGGCAGTTTTCTAAACAAGTCGCAGATAAATTAATGAAACAATTATAAAAACCATCCAGGAAATTGCTTTAACAATACATTTCCTGGATGGTTTTTGTGAAAGTTAACTATTAACCGTTTCTTTTTGTAATAATTTCTGCATATAACCTAATAATTCATGCTTCAACTCATCGTGCTGTAACGCCATTTCAATTGTTGTCTGAATGAATCCGAGCTTCTCTCCAACGTCATATCGCTTTCCTTCGAAATCGTAAGCGAACACTCTTTGAATCTCATTTAAACGCTGAATAGCATCCGTCAACTGAATCTCGCCACCAGCTCCTGTTTGTTGGTCTTCTAAGAACATGAAGATTTCAGGTGATAGTACATATCGTCCCATAATCGCTAAGTTGGATGGTGCTGTTCCTTGAGCTGGCTTTTCTACAAACTTACTTACTTGATAACTACGATCCTTTTGTACCAGTGGATCAATAATACCATAGCGATGCGTTTCCGTTTCTGGAACAGTTTGAACACCAATTACTGATGATTGTGTTTCCTCATATTGATCCATTAATTGACGTAAACATGGTGTTTCAGCTTGTACAATGTCATCACCAAGTAAGACAGCGAATGGCTCATTACCAATAAACTTACGAGCACACCATACAGCATGACCTAAGCCTTTTGGCTCTTTTTGACGAATATAGTGAATATTAATTTTAGAAGACTCTTGCACCTTCCTAAGGATTTCAAGCTTACCCTTTTCTAGTAGGTTCTGTTCCAACTCAAAAGAATGATCAAAGTGATCTTCAATAGCACGCTTTCCTTTTCCAGTTACAATAATAATATCCTCAATTCCAGATTCAATCGCTTCTTCTATAATGTATTGAATTGTTGGTTTATCAACAATCGGTAACATTTCCTTTGGCATCGCTTTAGTTGCTGGCAAAAATCTTGTTCCTAGTCCAGCTGCTGGAATAATAGCTTTTTTTACAGCTTTCATTACTATTTCATCCTCACTTAATAACATTTATTTTTAATTATATTGATGTGAATTATACTCTATCTTTCACTTACTCTCTTTTAAAAATCACATGTTTAAACGAAAAAAATCTCAATATATATTTAATATTTTAATTTCCTTAGTTCTTATCCTCTGCTTAACCATTCAAAATAAGGTTTATCTTTGTAAAAAGATAAATCTCTAACAAAAACCGGCACTATTGCTTTTTCACTATCGATATCGATTGAACTTCTTTATGTGTTTCATCTGAACGCGCTGCAATATAATAACTTTTAGTTTCATAGAAATAGTGTTTTTCATTATCATTGTTCATCATTTCGGTACCTAATACTTCATGTAATTTTGCAAAGGACATCGAAATATCTTGAAATACAACTTCAACAACCTTATCTTGTACAATAGCAAATTGAATGTTTCCATCTTTAACAATTTTCTTCCCAGCTTGATCCGGCAATGAAATTAAAGAGGTAGGATATTCTGATTTTAATTCCTCAATAGTTTTCCCTAAATATCCTGAGGCATTTACAATATTTGCACCATATACGCGCTTTAATACGTTCGTTAAATCTACTAATTTCGTGTCTTCAGCTATAGCATTTCCTGAGTTAAATGGTTCCATATACTTTGTATTAATCCATCCATTTTCACCATTTAGTAGCTGAACTTCTGACCATTCTTCATTTTTTTCTATATTCTTATTCTTATTAACTACACTAAAAATCTCACCAAAATTTGCTATGCCTATTTTATCGCTATTTACCATCGCTTCTTTACGAATAATAACCTCATTACTCTTTACAACGTACTTTTGTACCTTTTCTTTTTCGCTTATCTTGTTTTCAGATACAGTCTTACTTGAAACAATTTTTCCCGCATTCGTCTCTTCCTTATTAGTACCTAAAATTGTATCTTTATAATAAATTCCCGCAGTAATTCCTGCTACTATCAACGTTAAAGCAATAGCAGATATAGCAAATTGTTTTTTCTTTACTTTGCGACGAGGTTTTCTTTTAAGACTCACAGAATTTCTTTGTAATAGCCCATGTTGAAGATCCGATGCTTCTTCTTCTTTTTGCTTTTCTCGTTCTTCTACAGTCATTTGATTATATTTCTTTAAAAATCCTTCATAATGTCCAACTACTTCATGTACATCCCCATACTCTTTAAATCGACCATAATGTAACCAAAGAGCTTTTGTACAGAAGCTTTTTACTTGAGCAAGTGAATGACTAATAAAGAAGATGGTTTTCCCTTGTTCCTTAAATTCATTCATTTTATCTAAACATTTTTTAGTAAAGGTTTGATCTCCAACAGAGAGAGCCTCATCAATTACCAAAATATCTGGATTAATATGAACCGAAATCGCAAATCCAATTCTAGACTTCATCCCACTTGAATAAGTCTTCACTGGTTGATATATAAATTTCCCTATATCAGCAAACTCAATAACTTTTGGTGTAATCTCTTTAATTTGTTCTTTCGTAAGTCCCATCATTAAACCTTTTAGCTCAATATTCTCAATGCCTGTTAATTGTCCATTTAATCCTGAAGAAATTGCAATTAATGCTGCAGATCCTTTAATATCGACTTTTCCTTTATAAGGAATTGTCACTCCAGCAATTAAATTGGACAGGGTACTTTTTCCGGAACCGTTTAACCCTACAATACCAACTATCTCTCCTTCTGGTACTTCAAAGGATATATTATTTAAAGCGTAATGGTACTCACCATCGTCACTTTTAAAAAATAGATCCTTTAATTTATCAGAGGGCTTGTTGTACATTTTATATCTTTTTGTAACATGTTCGAATTTCACTTTATAATTCATTGAACCATTCACCTTTTATAAGTAGTCAACAAACTGCTTGCGGAACCTTATATGAAACATTGATCCAATCACAAACAAAATAATTGCGATTCCCCAGAAGTATAGTGTATATAATGACCATATGAAACTAATATCACCATGTAATAATGAAAGCCTATAACCTTCCACCACATAATAAAATGGATTTGCTTTCATTAAAAATGCAAAGGCACCATGCATATGTTCACTTGGTTTCCACAATACTGGTGTTAAATAAAATAACATTCTTGTAATTGATTGAATAAACAAATGTATATCTCTTGAAATGGTAGAGATTGTAGAAGTGATAAAAGCTAATGCAATTAAGAAACAAAAAGTAGAAAATATGCAATATATCAAGCCAATTATACTAAGAAAACTTAACCCTTTAATAAATACTATAATAATTAATAGCACACCTAGCAAAATCATATGTGTATATAATTGCGATAATATCACATATGTTGGAATAACACTCAATGGAAAATTCATTTTAGACACTGCATTAAGCTTAGCGTAAATAGAATTTGAGCCTTGAATAATTGAACTGTTAATAAAAAACCATGGAATAATACCACATATCATCCAAACAAAGAAAGGAACCCCTTCTACAGGTGCCCCGCCTCTTATACCTAGGCCAAATACTAACCAATAAACTAAAATTTGTGTTAATGGATTTAAAAATACCCATATAACTCCTAATGTACTCGCTGCATATTGTTGCTTGAGTTCATAAGAAGAAAGCCTTCCCATCAAATAGATGCTACCTACTTGTTCACGAATAACACTTTTTATTGCTTTCATACAATAACCCCATTTTCCTGTAACACCTTATGTATATTTCCAAAATTAATAATTTTCATATTAATCCTTGGATCTTCTACTATACAGTTACGGGTATCAAAAAGAAGAGGTTGTCTCATTTTAGCAGCCAACTTATTATAATCCATGCTACCAAACTCACTATGATCAGTTAATACAAGAAGTAAATCCGCTGCCTCCAAAGCCTCTTCTGTTGATAGTGTTTTAAAGAAACTTGCTTGAATGTATGGGTCATGAATTGCAACTTCGTATCCTTGTTCATGAAGCAATTCTATAACTTCTAGCGCTGGGCTCTCCCTCATATCATCTGTATTTCCCTTATAAGTTACGCCAAACACAGCAACTTTTGGTTTTTCAATTCCTTTAAGTAATTTTCCAACATTTTCTGCAACATATGAGGGCATAGAAATATTTGTATCACGAGACATTTGAATAATATTTGTCAGTTCTGGTGCTTTTGCCACAATAAAATATGGGTCCACAGCTAAACAATGTCCTCCTACTCCAGGGCCCGGTTGATGTAAATTTACACGTGGATGCTTGTTTGCCATTTCAATAACATCCAATACGTTGATTTCTAGTTTATTACACACCTTTGCTAATTCATTTGACAGCGCAATATTAACATCCCGAAACGTATTTTCCATCAACTTGGACATTTCTGCTGTTTTTGCATCTGTTTCAATTATTTCACCTTGTACAAACGTTTCATATACTCTCGCACCCATCCGAGCACAAGTTGGAGTTACTCCTCCTACTATTCTATTATTATATACAATTTCTTTCATTATATGCCCAGGAAGCACACGTTCTGGACAATGGACTAAATATATATCCTTCCCTACTGTAAAACCAACCTCTTCAACTAAAGGTTTTACATAATCATCCATGCTACGGGGGGAAATTGTTGATTCTACAATTAGTATGCTCCCTGGTTTGGCGTAATGGAGAATCTCTTTTACTGCCATTAACACACCTGTTAAATCACATGATTTATACCTATCTTTATGATTTGGAGTTGGGACCGCAATAATAAAAACATCAGCCGCCTCCGGTGTAAGTGAAGCACGTAACACACCTCTATTTACCACTTCTGTTACAATCTCTCCAAGTCCTGGCTCTTCAATAAGGATTTCTCCTCTATTTAATTTATCTACAACCTCTGCATTAATATCGACCCCTACTACTTCAACGCCATGTTTCGCAAACATGGCGGAAGTAGGGAGACCGATATAACCTAAACCCACTACACAGATTTTCATTAAAATCCCCTACTTCCTCTTAATGCCATTTAAATATCAGTTTATATCGCTTGACTGTCATCGTTAACCTGATTTATAACATGTCTTTTATCCGTATCATTTTCACACTGATTATTTAAATAATCAAATAACTTTTCACAACTGTTCGACTTTGTATTAATCATTTTCTTATATTGTCTTTTAACTATTTTAGATACTTTAAAATTCTTTTCACTGTGCTTCTCTATACTATCAATAACTTGATCTTCTTCTAAGAAGAAAGTATTTGGAAGCATCATTTCTATTTGATTATAAGTCAGGGTTTGATGTCCATTGAAATAATCAAAACCATACATCACTACTGGTTTTTGTAAGTAAATAAAATCAAATAATATACTAGAATAGTCTGTAACAATCATACTACTACTTTCTATAATACTCTTTACATCGACTTCGTTAAACTTAATAAAATTAACATTAGAATTATCTGTTGATAATAAGTCTACATACTCAGCCATTCTTGGATGAAGTAAAACGTTTAGTTTCACCTTATTATCTTTTAACACTTGATTTAATTTTTTATTATTTATCAAACTGTGAATTCGTTTAAAATAATTACTTTGTAAAAAGTCTTCTTTTGTCTTGATATGTGTTCTCCAAGTAAAAGTTAAGAGAATGTTGTTTTCTTTTACTTTGTTTTGTAAATATTGTGTTCTAAGAAGCCCTGTAGATATAATATCTTGGGGGTTAAATCCATAATGATTTGAGATAATCCCTTTTTCTACATTAGAAGACACTAAAAATTTATCTGCAATATCATTCCTATTATGGTATACATTTTCAACCCTTTTAAAATTAATAATTCCGTGCTGAATAAATATTCGTTTCGCTTTCCTTAACGACTTGATATTAGAAGGCAACATGATATTTACATTATCTGTACTAATAATGTATTTAGCATTCATACTGTAATATAAATGTCTTAAACTATAAAAATGTATTACATTCCCTAATTTTTTAACTTTTTTATACTCTTTAGCCTCTTTTTTAATTACATAATATATTTTTTTATCTGGATATTTTTCGCGACAATATTTAAAGAATGCATAGCCATTATCATTACATGTATCTCCTGTTTTTTCCCCAATTAACCATATATCTTTCTTCCGAAGAATTAAATTAGAAAGGTCTTCCGTAACTACACTAAATAATAATTTTAATTTTTCCCCCATTCCAATACCTGGATTATTTTTAATCTGAGCTATTGAGAATTGTTTGCTTCTAATATTAGAAATTATTTTTCTTTTGAAATAACCCCACTTGCTAGGAAGCTTTTTATAATTAATGGCTAACTTACTTCTACTTTTAACAATAGGAACTATCTCATAATGCACATTTTCCATCTTTATAAAGTGATTATTTGCTTTATATACAAAATTATTATTCATTCCTCCTAGAGGTACTTGCTTCTTAACCCCTAAGAATTCCGTTTCAATGTAGAAATCATATCCCCCTAGTTGTATCGACCCGTTAAACGGAATTGTTACTTCGTACCCACCATGTCCATATTTAAAGTGTGGACTAGAGAACTTGTTATTATATGCATATGATGCATTAATTTTATATTCCCTTTTTGTCTTTCGATTTACCATAATGATAGTATGCTGAATATCGTTTTTGTTTGTAATAGATATATTATTAATATAAGCTAGTCCTTTTAAAATAAGCTGATTTCCTTCAAATTTAATGTCTACTAACCGATTAATTAACTTATTGGAATTAACATAATGCGTAATATCTACTAAAACATTTTTCCCTTTACATTCAAATATAAAATAGAATTTGCCATTATGTTTTACAGTTTTAAACGGAGGCGTATTTACATCGTCATACATGGTCATTTTTTTCCACAATCGACTTAAGGTAATTAACTCTTCATATTTATTCTCTAATAGCAAAGTCATTTTTACAAAGTTGTGAAATGAAAATACTTTAATTTTATTTTTATTGAAATTGGATCCAAATAAAGTTTCCCTTACTAATTTCAAAACTAGCATTTGTTCCTCTTGCGGATATTGAATAATACTAGAAACATGTTGACTTGCTTCTAACATTCTATAAAATTGAATTGAATTATTAAATCTCACTTTATTTTTAATATTGAATTTATTCTTCTCTATAACATTATTAATAGAACTCACTGCAATAGACAAGTCCTTTAAATTTTGAATACTTTTTTGTTGCGTAATAGAGCTATTAGATGTTTCTCCTCTGCCTCTATAATAATAAACAAAATCTTCGAGGACCAGGGTCTTCTTAGATTGAAAAAACATTGTATTAGAGAATAACAAATCCTCAGCATACTTAATATTTTTAATGAAATCTATATTCTTAATTAGTTCCTTTTTATATAATTTAGCACAACAACTAGGGAATAAATATAAAACCGGGTTCTCAGTAATACTTACTATCTCAAAGTTTTTAATACCCTTCAAAAATTCCATTCTTTGTCTAAACCGGGGAACATTTTCAAATGTTTCAAACTGCTTTTCTCCAATAAATGACATCATTCGCCCAACTACCAAGTCTGCCCCTTGGTTTTCGGCATAATTATACATTTTTTCACACGCATTACTATCTATATAATCATCGCCATCTAAAAACATTACATATTCTGCATTAGCAATTTTCTTTCCAATATTTCTTGGTTCTGACGGACTACCTGTATTTTCTAAAAATCTATAACTAACTCGGTTCTCTCGCTCAGCTATTTGTTTTACTACATTCGTTGTATTATCAGTGGAACCATCATCTACAACAATAACTTGGACACCTTCTAATGTTTGATTTAAAACAGATTCAATAGCCTCCTCAATATAATTTTCAACATTATAGCTTGCGATAACAACAGCTACTTTATAAAGGGGAGGTTGCTCTTCAACATTTTGTATTTGATTTAATAGATTTTGAATATATTTTTCATTCTTCTTGGCAGGGTTGTACACATTCAAGAAATTTATATCTGTATAATCATTTCCTTTAACCTTAACTACTTTTGCACCAGATAGATGTTGCTTCAAATAGCTATAATATACCTTTAAACGTTCATTTACTGAGCGAATATCTTTAATATTTTTAAATTGATGAAAAACACCATCTTTTAGATACTCTTCAGATAAGTACATCTCATGGATAATAACACGTTTATTAAAATACTGATTTACAACTTCTATAAATCGGTCACAGTATGTTTTCCACGTTTTAAAATCTATATGATTTCTTTTTATAACTTCAAAGTTCATCTCTTTGTATACATTACTATCTCTAACAATCCAACTGTTTAGAACTAAGGAGTCTTCTTTTTTCAGAAGATCATACCTTTCATCTAACAAATCAATAATAATATAATCATTCTGTCTTGAAATTTTCTCAATATCATTTAAAAAAGTTTTATTCAACTCGTTTCCTAAAACTCTCTCCTTGGCATAACTATGGGGTGTTATATTATCTGGATTATAATGAAGGGGAGCTGACATCATACTCATCATAGAATGAAGAGCATAATCCGCATCTACATATATACTATTCTCTATTACAGCACTTAATATATTTCCCGTTTCATTCCCTAAAGTTACAATGTTCACTAATGGATCCCACCCTTTACTTTTTCTTACTCATTTAAAAACGAAATTCCGCTAAATTTTATATTAACTTATAATGTTTGTAACAGTTTGTTTAGCCCAATTCCCAAGATGTTTTGGTAAATCTCCATGTCCTTTTCCATCTTTTAAAAGGTTATTATATACAATCTTATTTTCACGTAAAAGTTTTGTGAACTTCTCAAAGTAAACTTCATAATAAATATCATTAGTAATACTTAAAAATTCTATCTTCGTCTGTATACCTTCATATAGTAAAGACGGTAAAACGTCATCCATATATTTTGTATCTTCTTTAGATACACCCCCAGCAACATTTTTAACTAAACTACTCTGATGATAATAGCTACTATTAAATATCCCCCAATAAATAGGAGGACCACCGGCAACTACATGTCCGACATTCATTCTCAACCCATAATATAAAGCTGAACCGCCACCTTTAGATCCGCCAAGCATAATAATATTTTGTTTTGCGACATTACATTGCTGCGCAATATTTTCTATCAACTCTATAATATTTCTCTGCAAATTATCTTTTCTGTTTGTATCTTGATAAAATCTTCCGTTTAATCCGTAATCATCTAATAAATATAATGTGTTCACGGGCATATCCTTTAAAATCCCTAAAAACTCATACTTAGTTATATATGGATTAAAACCATGAAAAACTACCACTAAATATTCACTTGCTTTTTTCTTTAATAAATATTTAATATTTTCACTATCGGGGCAATGGCATACTTTATCAAAAGCTGTTACGTATCCTTGTTTACGATGGCGACGTATTTTCAAATAATTAATATGCGCTTTACCTTTTCCTTTCACCTTCAGATAAATACGATAAAAATTAAATTTACTTGGTGTATTAATAATTCCATTATGTTCTGTACACTTTTGTGAATAAAATACGCGTCCTTCATCATTAAAGAAATTGACCACTACACTTATATCTAGTTCATTTTGTTTCTTATCTATTTCTAGTAGATATTCCGCATCCTCTTTCAACACTGGAAGTAAATTTCTGTTCACTTTGAAAAATTCGTCATAAAAATTCGTCCAAAATCCTACCGTTTTTTCTTCACTTTCTACAGACATTTGAATTTCTGCTTCGCCACCAACACAAAATTTAAAATCTATATTTGCATGTGGTACTAAGTACATATGTGTAGTAAAGGGGATTTTATAGTACTCTTGTGTACTATCAAATGTATTGTACAAATCTGTATAATACTTCTTAAAATATTCGTCTCCTGGAAGATTGAATTTTAAACATGGTGTAAAAACAGATTCAGCGTAATTCTTATCTATTTTTATCGTACCTATACCTTCAAAATTCTTTTTAAAGAAATCATACATTTTTTGTAATTTCTTATTTACCTGAGCTACTTCGGAATAGTTTTCTAACTTTATCGCTTTATTTTCTTTCAAATATTCTTCTGTAAAATACACTTCATGAAGAATAACTTTATCACTAGATACTACTTTTTTTAGCATTGCTATAAAATCTAAGCAAACTCCTTGCCATCTCATATTAAACACATTTGCATGTTTAATAGATTCGCCTTTAAGATCTACTTCTTCTAATTCTTGTTGTAAATCACATGTTAAGGTTAATTTTTCACCTTCATAACTTAAAACATCGTATGCTTCATCCAATAAATCAATAATGATATAATCTGAAGAATTCACATACTTGGGTAGATCATAAAACTTAGAGTAGCTTTCGTATTGTATTTGAGATGAATGAAAGAGACCGGTATTTTTGAGTTCTTGTTTTGACATTAAAGTTTCTAAGTTTACTTGATGGATATCTGTCACTAACTCAATATTTTTCGTCGAAGCTAAATTAAAAACCAATCTACTTGCAGCACCAATAGTTGTAATTTTCACCTTGCCAATCCCCTATTCTTTTTTTATAGATTCAAATATCATTTGACAATGTTTATTAGAGCTTCTTTTTAGATATACAGACCGCTGTTTTTTAAAAACCATTTCGTCAACACAAAAATTTACTTTTTGAGAAATAATATTGAATAAATCTTCCATGCCATTAACAACCGGCCCAAATAAGTCTTGCTTATGATCAATCGGCCCTTCATTGTAATGCCTAGAATAGAATTCATCATAATCAAATTGATAGAAAATAACCGGCTTATTCATATAAGCAAAATCAAATGAAACGGTAGAATAATCCGTAATCAGTAAACGATGCCGTTTTAATAAGCTTTGAACAGTTTCTTCTCCCTGTTTAATGATCCTGATTCGTTTATGCAAAGCAAGCTTTTCTGCACCAAATTTTTGTGTTTGATAGTGCGGAAAGAATGTCAATGTTAAATCTTGCTCTTCTAGTATTTGATGAAGCTCTTTACTTTGTAAAAATGACATGTATGTTTGCCAATAATTTGATTCTTCCAATTGCTCTTTTGTTTTAATCCAGCTTCTCCACGTTGGCATGAGTAAAATTTCATTCCCTTTACTCTCATCTTGTAGTGCATCCCAACGTGCAAGTCCTGTTACAATTACTTCATCTTCGGTATAACCAAATTCTTTTACAATATGATCTTTCTCAAATTGGGAAGATACGACAAACAATGAGTATCCCATACGATTTTTATTCAATACATGATTCACCCGACTTACACCGATGACTCCATGTTGAATAAAAATTTTCTTATTTTGTTGCCATTCTGGATAATACTTCAAAATATCTTTGTACGCACTCGTATACATATTTGCTGTTTCTGAATAACTGTTAATCGTCTTATCACAAATTAATAAGTAAAACGTATGTTTAAAACTCCCGTATCGAATACTGTTACCTAGATTTTTAATATTTTTATAATCATTTGATTTTTTGTCGATAACATAATATATCGGTACATCTGGATATTCTTTTCTAATATAGGTAAATAAATGATAGGAATTGTCTTGCGCTGTATCCGGTCTTTCCCCAATTAACCATATCTTTTTTTTGCGAAAATATGAACTAAATAGCTTATACAAAACTATAGCAAAAAATGACTCATACTTTTTCCGCTTAAAAAGACCTATATCATAGCGCATCGCTCGTTTTTTTTCACGATATTTATTCATCATTCGCTGCGTATAACTACACTTACGAATTTGAATTGTAGCTTCACTATTTTTATATAGCATTCTAAACTCTAATGGATTTATCTCTTGATGTTTTGTATTATTGCGTAACTGTGCCAATAAAACCTTTATTGGTTCTTCAACAACAGTATTCCCTATGTTGAGGCGTATTGATATTTTCCATTCTCCCTCTTCTAACAAATCTTTCACATTGACCTCTATTGTTTCAAAGCCCGCATCATTATAGTCAATGGTATTGTTAGAAAATAGGTATGTTATATCGGTACGTAAGGAGCTTTTTAATTGAATTATTTTAGTAGTTCCTTCTTTTCGAAATACCAATTCTTTTTTTATTCCCCTTGTAGACAAGTTTTCAATAAAAGCATATCCACTGATTGTTAAGGTTGCTTGTCGAAGCCTTATACCTTCAATTCGATGATTTACTGTTAAATGATCTACTTGTAATAAGTTTTTATATCGAGGAAAAAATCGGTATAAATAATAATAATATTTCTCATTCTCACAAATAAGTTCTTTAGAAATAGATTCATCTCGAAGAATGACTAATAATTGTGTTAAAGACGTGCAATCATTCTGTTTAATCATTTCTGTTATTAATTGATCACGCACATTTAACTCCTCTGTAATATTTGAAAGATGCAAACTTGAAAGAAATTCATTCCCAAACTGAATAACTTGAGATAGTTGTTCCTTGGAAAAGCTCGTACCTTTTAAAAGAATAGAATCAACAAAGAATTTCCATTGTCTTTTCTCAATGAAATCAATATATGATTTTTTTGCATACTCCTCATAGAGGGATTCTAATTTCTTTTGTAATGTAACTAATTGTTTAAAAAATGATACACTTGTTTTTTTTGATAAATTCTCTCCACTATCTAGTACCCTATAGTTCAGAAAAGGAATATCTTTTACAACAATACGGTCAGATACAAGAAAACAGTGCTGTGTAAAAAGCAAATCTTCTCCTACTTCCAAATCCTCAGCAAAACAGATGTTATGTTGTCTACATAACATCCTTTTAAATATTTTATTACTAGCAGATGGTGTCAAATGTAATTCAGAATGCACTGTAATATTTCTAACTGCAGGTAAATCCTTCTGAAATACCTTTTTCATATATGAAAGCGGCCATTGCTTATATTCATTAAAGCATTTAATATTTGCAATACCAATGTCTGCATCTTCTTTAATTACATGCTTATATAGCTGTTCATAAGCCGTTGAGTTTATGTAGTCATCTGCGTCTAGAAAAGTAACATATTCACCTTTTGCATACCGAAGCCCCGTATTTCGTGCACTACTCACGCCTCTATTTTTTTGCGTGTATACTTTAACATGACTATACATCTCTTCGTATTTTCGTAAAACACCTATACTGTTATCTGTTGATCCATCATCCACAACAATGATTTCGATGTCTTTTAATGTTTGATTGATAACAGTCTCCAAACACTGCTTTATATATTGTTCTTTATTATAACTTGTAACTATAACACTTAATTTTATTTTTTTCAACAACTATCATTCCCATCTGCTAAACCATACAACGACGTAAAGAATAGAAAATACTCCCCTATCCTTTAGGTTATTGTAAACCCCTATATATATCTACAAAGAGTTTCTTTTCATTTTCCCAATTATAACTTTTTCGAGCTGTAAAACAATTTTGTCTCATCTTTTCTATTTCTTCTGGATGATCAAGTAAATAGTTTACACCTTCTGCAATAGAAACTGGATCATGAGAATCCACACAAACCCCTGTATACTCCTTCTCAACAACACGCTGAATTTCAGGGAAACTACAAGCGACAACAGGTACACCACTCATCATATACTCAAATAATTTGTTAGATGAAGCTGAGTAGTGATTGAAACAAACATTATTTAATACTTGAAAACCTAAGTAAGCATTTTTTGTATAGTGTAACAATTCATTCACAGGCACCTTTGGAATAAATGTCACTTTGTTTTCCAAACCTAATTCTAGGACCATTTTTTGTAAATCAGGTTTTATACGGCCGTCACCTATGAATACAACGGTTCCTCTCTTAAACATTGGAACAGCTTGTATTAACTTATCTAAACCTCTACCGACTTGAATGCCACCTTGATATAAAAGAATAGGCTCATCTTTAGAAATGTTTAACATCTTATGTAAGTTCATTGCATCACTTTCTTCTGGCTGTGTAACAAAAGGATAATTATGAATAACTTTTGGATAAAAGCCATATAAGTCTTCCGCATATTTTGCACGTGTATGATTTTCCATAATCATGACATCTGCATATTTAAGAAAGAATTTTTCCATAATCCCATAAATTTTACTATTGTATCCTGTACGACTAGTCTGTACCTCATGTGAATCATAAACCAATTTCTTTTTTCTAAATATTTTTGCGCAAAGCCACCCTTGTGGTAGTGTATTTAAATCATTAGAATGATAGAAATCATATTCTTTTTTCAAACCTACCTTGACCATTTGAGCCAATATGTAAGAGCGTACAATTAATGTCCGTAGCTTTCCCACGGAGAATACTGCACCAAATAATAATATCAAACATGTTATCATCGGAAATTTCCATAAACAGAGTGCCGCAATTATTCCAAACAACAACATTGTAATTATATTTTTTGTTATCAACTGTTTTACTCGTTTTGCTGCACCCAAACCTTTTTGTAAAAGAGATAGGCGATTATTTACACGTGTTACTGTAAACCCTTCTTTTCGCATCTCCCACTTAGGTAAATCCTGTTGTTTCCAATCGTGAATACATATCAAGTCCACTTCATAACCCTCTTCAGCTAAAGCCGTGCATTCCCTTAACACACGGGCATCATTTGTGAAGTGGTTCCATACGAACATACACACTTTCTTCTGTTGCATTTTTTTCCTCCATTAAACTTGTTAATACTTTAATATTATTTTTCCACCTCAAATGTTGAAAGGCATGTTTATGTCCATTACTCCCTATTTTCCTACGCAATATCTCATTCTCAGATAATTTTATAATATGCTCTCCCAATTCTTTCACTGTTCGATCCTGTGAAATCAAACCACACTGAGCAGTATTAATAACCTTTTCGGCATATCCAGAGACATCTCCAACGATAGGCTTTTTCATACACATATAATCAATAATCTTTCCTGGCAAAACTGTTTGAAATACTTTTTCATCTACTAAACTAACATATGCAATATGTGCTTTTTCCACTTCCTGTAGAGTCTTCTTACGACTTTTTGCTTGAATAATTTCTATATTAGAAAGTTTTTTTTCTTTAATAACTTCAGCTACTCGATAACTTTTAAATCCATAGCCAATTATTTTAAATTTAATATTTTTTTTGTCCTTTAAAAATTCTGCCACATCAATCAACTTTAGAACATCTTGAGCTAATCCGATATTCCCTGTATAAATCACTTCCACTGTTTCAGCATTTGAATAAGTCATAACCTGTTTATTGTCTACCATATGTAATTCTTTCTCTGTCAAAGAATTTGGCATGAATGATATTTTTTCACGTTTAACATTTTTTAACTCAAGATACGGGATAAACCCTGCGCTATTTACAATGATCTGATCGGCTGTACGATATAAAAGCTTCTCTAAAGCATATGCTATTGATAAAACAAATCGATTCGCAAAAACTCCAACACCCAATAATGATTCCGGCCATAGATCTCGAACATCTAACAATAGTTCAGCCCTCAATCTTTTCTTAGCAAAAATCCCTGCTATACCGATAAAAATAGGCGGGGTTGAAACAAATACATAATCATACTTTTTATCCATACGCAATATAGCCATAATAAAAAGTATTGTAATTTCCAAATACAGAAATAACCTTCTTAACATATTATTGGTGTACTTCTTCACCTTTGGTTTTACTCTAATAATGTCGTCACTATTTAACGATGCCTCATCCCAAAATTCCTTTTTCTTATATAAATTTTCATTTGGATATCTTGGATCAGTAGTTAAAATTGTAACATCATATCCTTTTTCATTTAATTCCGAGTAAATATTCTTAATTCGATTCGCCGCACTCCCAATTTCCGGATAAAAATTCTGTGCTATCACTAACACTTTCTTCATTTTTCTATGTCCCTTCTTCCTCCCGTATCCATTAATGCCCCATTCTATTCTCTCTAATCATTCTCTATTTTTAATTTTTAATAAATTTGGTAAATTTGGTAAATTTGGTAAAATCACAAAATTAACTTTAAATTTACAAATTTCACTTTAAATTTACAAATATAAGGATATCACTAAATCTGACAAAATTGAACCTTTCTGACTAATAATTTATTCCCCTTAATAATATTTTAATATTCAAAAATATAGTTATTTATAAATGATACTCATTAATCTGAATATCCCCTTATGAATTGGACAAATATAAATAAACCTTGAACAGCAAATAAATAAGCTGGCTGTTCAAGGTTACCGTATTTCAAATCATATTAATTCTATATCTATCGTAATGCACGACGTGGTAATTTATCAATATTCTCTAACATAATACCTGTACCAACCGCAACACATTGCATTGGGTTTTCAGCAATTAATACTGGTACTCTTAATTCTTCTGCTAGAAGCATGTCGATACCGTGTAATAGCGCTCCACCGCCTGTTAGAATAACACCGCGGTCGATAATGTCCGCAGATAATTCTGGTGGCGTGCGCTCTAGTACGCCTTTTGCAGCTTGTACAATGACAGCTGCGTCTTCTTTTAGTGCTTCTGTAATTTCTTCAGAGCATACTGTAATTGTACGTGGTAAACCTGTTACCATGTCACGTCCGCGAATTTCAAGTTCCTCGCTACGTGCACCTGGGAATACTGTACCAACTTTAATTTTAATATCTTCTGAAGTACGTTCTCCAATTAATAGCTTATACTTACGTTTGATGTAGTTTAAGATCTCCATATCAAACTTATCGCCAGCCATTTTGATAGAGGAGGAGGTAACAATATCACCCATAGATAGTACAGCGATATCTGTTGTACCTCCACCAATATCAACAACCATGTTACCGCTTGGTTGGAAGATTTCCATACCAGCACCAACTGCTGCTACTTTTGGTTCTTCTTCTAAAAAGACTGTTTTACCACCTGAACGTTCAGCAGCCTCACGAATTGCTTTTTGTTCTACTGATGTGATATTAGTTGGACAACAAATTAAAATGCGAGGTTTTGAAAAGAAGCTCTTTACGTCCAATTTGTTAATGAAATACTTTAACATTGCTTCTGTAATGTCGAAATCTGCGATTACACCATCTTTAAGTGGACGAATTGCTACAATATTACCAGGCGTACGTCCCACCATACTTCTTGCTTCTTCACCTACTGCTAATACTTTACCTGTGTTACGATCAATTGCCACAACAGATGGCTCATTTAATACAATACCCTTACCTTTAACATGAATTAATACGTTAGCCGTACCTAGGTCAATTCCGATATCTCGCGCAAACATTCCCGTTTTTTCCTCCTCGATATTCAAAATCAGGTTACACCCGAATTCTTTTACACCTAATTTCTGATTTTATCATAAATTTAACAGAAACGTAATATTCGCAAAAAGAATTCTTCTGAAAAATATTACCGAATGTATGCGGAATGTTTGCTATCGTATACTTATTGACGTACAGGCTTTTCTACATCTTCTTTTCTATACTTTTGCTTTGTTGCTTCTCCCCCTCTTAAATGACGAATAGACTTATGATAATCAAGGATTTCTTTCACTTCATTTGCGAGCTCTGGATTAATTTCTGGTAGACGTTCTGTTAAATCTTTATGGACTGTACTCTTTGATACCCCAAATTCCTTTGCAATGACACGCACTGTCTTTCTTGTCTCCACGATATACTTACCAATCTTGATAGTTCTCTCTTTGATGTAATCGTGCACACCACTCGCCTCCCTAAATTGGATGTGAGAAGTGTGAAATGAGCCTCGCTGCATACGACTAAGAAGTAAGTGTGAGTGCTGTTTGTAAGCGTTAAACATTCTTGGATTTATAATGAAATGATTCACGATTTCTCACCTCAAACACTCTCTTTGCTTTGGTTTATACCATTGTATTGCCCGCACTACTGATATATGCTACATGTTCACTATTTTTGAGGACTAAGTACAAAAAACTTTAATTTTAAGAAAAGTACATCCTTTAAATAAAAAAGCCTATTAGAATTTAAATACAATTCTAATAGGCTTGAACTTTACTTATTTGGAACCTCATATTTACCTGAGACTATTTTCTCAAAGGTATCCATTTTAGTATCCGCTGAAATAAACCAACGTTTTATTTCTAGGGGCTTATTTTCTGGTGTCGCATACCCTTGTATACTAGCAAATGCTAACTCCATTTTTAAATCTTTTAATATTTGGATTGTATCTTTATTATACTGTCCAAATGGGTATGATATATAATTTGACTTTAAAATATCTTTACTTTTTAATATATCATTTTTCACCACTTGATTTCCTTCGGCAAGTAAAGCTGCTGATCCATTCTTAAATTTATGTAAATCATGTGTATGACTTCCAAATTCAAATACATCTTTCATTTTATTCATTTCATTCATACTTAACATTTGAAACGCTTTAGGATTAAACTTTTCTTCCTTATTGGTTATTCTAGATGTAACTGCAAATGAAGTTGCATGCATGTTATATTTTTTCAAAATTGGATACGCATATACATAATTTGATTTAGAAGTATTATCAAATGTGATTAAGACACTTTTCTTAGGAAGTTTCTTTTTATTTTTTATAAACTGATTAAATTCTTCCAAAGTAAGAGTATGATACTGATTGTCCGCTAAATACTTCATTTGTTTTTCAAACGTTTCTACCGATACCGCAGTCTCCTTATCTTTTAATACTGGATTTTCATTTTTATCTTTATCTTTTGTTAAATAATAATATTGCAGAACTGGTACTTTATCCTGATTACTTGCAGTATTCATTTTATTAAAAATGAATACTCCAATTCCAGCGACTAAAGCCACTGCTACCGCTATTAAAATAAATAATTTTTTAGAACCTTTTCTTTCTCTAGTTTTCATTAAACTTCCCCCTCAACCACAACAAAAAATACAGTATATTAGATCCCTACTGTATTCTAATATCGTTTTTATGTAAAAAAATCACAATTAGTATTATACGGCCTAGCTCTAAAAATTCCAATAGGTGTACTAAAAGAAAAGACACTCCTTTTTGGAGTGTCATTCTTCTCGATCATATTCTTCTTCTAACAATTGATGGTGGGGAGCGCCCTTCTTACCGGCAATATAATAGTACAAAGTAAATAAAACAAACAATAAAATAATAGCAATCGACAGAACAAATAAAAATGACACAGTATCCCCTCCTTTTTATAATATATATTCGAGAATCTCGTCATTTTTCCTTGTTATTGCACCTTTTTTCTCGAAATTGATTATTTTTATATGAAAATGAAAAAATCAGCTCTCCTAGTGAGAACTAATTTTTTCACTTTTTTATTCTTGTGAAGAAGAACCGTTAGATGATTCTGTAGAACCATTTGTTGATTTTTCTTCTTTCTTAGTTTCTTCTTTTTTGCTGCTTGTCTCTTTATCACTAGTCGAACCACTTGTTGATTTCTCTTCTTTTTGAGACTTGTCTTCTGTTTTACTTTCTGGTTTCGTGCTTGTTGACTTCTCTTCTTTTTGAGATTTGTCATCAGCCTTTTTACCAGAAGCATTCGTTGCCTTTGCAGCACCTGCATCAGCTTTAATTTCTGTTACTGATTTATTTAAGTAACGCTCAGGGTTCACAGCCACATTATCTTTACGTACTTCAAAGTGAACGTGAGAACCTGCCTCTTTGTTCATTGCACTTAGACCGGATTTTCCTAATACTCCACCTTGCATGACTCTTGCACCTTTTTCTACTTTCACACTGCCTAAGCTTTGATAAGATACCGCTACACCATTTCCGCTATCAACTGTTACAACATAACCAAGAAGTGAATCTTTTTCAGCTTTCGTTACGACACCACTTAAAGCAGCTGTAACATTGAATTCTTTTCCGTTCTTCGCAGCAATGTCGATTCCTTTATTTGGGGAATATGTGTTGTTATAAAAGACAAGTGCTTTTTCTTGTTCCGCCTCAGTTGCTGCATCTTCATAGAATTTCTTCTGTACGACTACTTCCGCATTAGCGGCAGATGGCATTTTTACTACTTCTGAAGATTTCGTTACTGGTACTGCTGGATCTTCCGATTGTGTATACGGCGTTGCTTGATCTTGGTTCGGAGTCTTCTTCGGATTAGCTCCTTGGAACCATAGCGCAACCATTAAGATTACTGCTGCACAAGCAATGTACAGTGCCGGAAACACCCATCTTTTTTGAAATAAATGTACTACCTTTTGCGACTTTTTATTATTTCTTCCTCGCATTCCATCATCACCTCAGCAATCATTTTGAACAATATTCACGTATCCTATACAACGTATAACTAATTACTTTTCGACAAATTATGTAAAAATATGTATAGAAATTGTAAAATTTCCGAGGAAATGATAGAAAATAGAAAAAACTGAGCGTTTCGGCTCAGTTTTTAGTCCATTTGTTTCTTTTTATATACGATTAAACATGCAATAAGCGCAATAATAAGCCACACTCCAACATTTAATATATGCCCACTAATACTACTAAACCCTGCTCCCTCTACTAAGCTGTTAATTGCTTTTGCCATATGAGATGTTGGAAGATACTCAATCATTGTCTTAATGACTTTATTTTCAACCATTGGCTCAAATTGTACCGCTAAATACATCGTCATTAATATCGGCATTCCAATTAGTGATGTTTGCGGTACAGATTCAGCTAATAATCCAATCGTTGTTCCAATTACGATAAATAGAATTGTCCCACTTAAGAAAATAAACCCTAGCAATACAAGATTGCCACTGAATTGATCTAGAATGAATAAGTTCACAATACAAATACAAAGCGTCAAGCATGCTGTTAATATACTTTTTCCAAGAAGAACTTCAACAGAAGAAGCTGGCGATAGCATTAAAACACGCAACGTATGTTTTTCTTTTTCTTCTGCGATTACCATCGATTGAACAAACCCAGCAACAAATAGAAAGGCCATTAAAGTAATAATACCAACTCCTGCACTCCCTTGCCCAAATCTGCTAAATATAAATGCAAATATAATTGGTAAAGATGCCATTAACAGCACTTGTGAATTTGTCTTAAAATCTTGTACTTCTTTTCTAAAAATAGCTGATACACGTCTCATTGAAAATGTCATTACAATCCCCTCCCAGTCACTTCAATAAAGATATCGCCTAGTGTTGGTTCGTGTGAATGAATGGATAGTAGTTCACCTTTTTTCATCCATTCTGAAATACGTTTTGCACCTAATTCATCTTTTTGTACGACTTCTTTTTGCTTATCTTTTAATACGACTTGTATTTGATCTTTCGCGTATTGTAAGCGAAGGTTTTCTGGTGTATCAAGCGCTACAATTTCTCCGCCACACAGAAAGGCAATGCGGTTACAAAGCATTTCTGCTTCGTCCATGTTATGCGTCGTTAAGAAAATCGTCGTTCCCTCTTTATTTAAGTCTTTTAAGATTTTATGAATGTTTTGTACGTTTACTGGATCGAGTGCAGATGTTGGTTCGTCTAAGAAGAGGATATCTGGTTTATGAAGAATTGCTCTTGCTAAAGTTACACGTTGCTTCATTCCTTTTGATAGTTTCTTTATCTGTGTTTTTTTATCATCTAATAGATTTACTTGTGCTAGTACTTCATCGATTCGTTCTTTTTTACAATCGTATAAGTCACAAAATAGTAGTAAGTTATCATAAATGCTAAGTCTTTCGTATAAGCCGCTATTGTCTGTTAAAATACCAATTCGTTTGTAATCGATGCTGCTTGGTCCTGTAATATCTTCCCCTAATACTCGTACCGTTCCAACACTATGAAGTAATTGAGAAGTTAAAATTTTTACTGTTGTTGTTTTCCCAGATCCACTCGGTCCGAGGAATCCGAAAATCTCTCCTTGTTTCACCTCAATATTTACATTTCGAAGTGCTGTTTTTCCGTTGAAACTTTTCATTACATCTTTCATTTCAATTGCCAATGTCATCTCGTCATCCCCTTTGTTTTTCTTTTTTATAGATGAAAGTCGCTTTAGCGCTTTTCGTTTGTTTGTTTCGCTTTTCTTGACTCAATCATATGAAAAACAAAGGGTAGGCGCAGTAAAATACCGATAAAAGGAGTATTTTTACTAGTGAATGAATCGTATTTTGAGCTGATTGGAGCATTTTTATATCCCAATTACATCTTTTAACTCATCCATTCTTCCTTTTGAAAGCGGGATTGAACTTTTTCTTTCATCATCCAAAATTAAGCTAAAACTATTACGAGTCCACGTAATAACTTCTCGTACTCTTTGTAAATTTACAAGGTACGAGCGATGACATCTGAAAAATCCGAATCCTGTTAATCTTGTTTCTAATTCACTTAATGTTAACGCACATACAAAATCACCTTCACGCACATGAATATGCGTTACTCCATTTTGTGTTTCAATGAAATGAATTTCCATCGGATCAAGTAAAATGATTTTATCGTTCACTTTCGCTGGTATTCTTTCTAATTTCATTTGCGGAATCATTTGAACGACTTTTTCTTCATCGACTTCTTCTGCTTCTTCTTGCTCAATTTCTACTTTTTTCACACCATCTTGATTTAATATGTATACATCTTCTGTTAATGAAAGGGCGTCTGATAAGAAAGATGACGTAATAAAGATTGCCTTTCCTTGCTCTTTCATTTTCATAATTGCTTTTCGAATAATAATCGTACTCTCTGTATCTACATTTTGCTCCGGCTCTTCCAAAATAACTAAATCTGGATTATGAATCATGACACGCCCGATATGAAGACGTCGTTTCTCTGAAAATGATAATTTTTCTATTTTAACGTTTAGCTTATCTAGGAGACCGACATATTGTACCACTTCTTCTATACTCATATTTGATTCATAAAGTCCTATTAAGAATTTGAAGTATTCCTTCACCTTTAAACGATCATATGCTTCATCTTTCAAAAAACAAAAGCCGATGCGGGAATAATTTTTCTTTCCAATTGCTTCTCCCTCAAACAGCACATTGCCAGTTGAAGCTTCTTCCTCGCCAATAATGATGCGATGCAAAATCTTTGCTGTATGGTTATTACATTGCAAAACAACACATTGTCCCTTCTCAACCTCTAGCTCAATTGCCGGTAACTGGTTCGCTTTCCCTAATTGTTTCAACTCCAGTAACGCCATTTCGTCTCCTCCAAATGTTTTTTATCCTATTATACCAAACAATTAATGGAAAATTATGATATTTCATACAACGTTTTAAGGTATTATATAACTATGAAAACATAAAGGGGGAATTCTTAATGATTCGTGATGCAATTATTGAAGGGAATCACCGCTATAGTTTGACGAGAGTGTGGGATATTACAAACGAGAACCGCGCTCTATTTATTATGCTAAACCCAAGCACAGCAGATGAACAACAAGACGACATGACTACGAAGCGTTGTATTAACTTCGCAAAGCGGTGGAAATGTGGCAGTTTAGAAATCTGTAACCTGTTTAGTTATCGTACAACTTATCCTAAAGATTTACGGAAGCTTCCCTACCCTGACATCATAGGAGAAAAAAATCGCTATTACTTAGAAAAAGCCTTTAAAGAAGCAACTATTGTCGTTGTAGCTTGGGGAAAGCAAGGGAAACTACATAAACAATCTACTCACATACATCCTCTCCTCAAACAATGGTCACACGAGCATAAAAAAACTATCTATTGCCTTGGATTTTTAAGAAACAAAGAACCACGCCATCCACTTTACGCACCTACTGAAACTGAAATAATTGATTTCTTCACAAATCCACCATTCGACGGAGGAAAACTACCATGCAAAATTGGCAAACAATAATTAAAGTAGCTGGCGAAGGAGGCTCTATCTCACTATTTGGCTTACAACAAGCCGATAAAAGATGGATTTTTTCTCGTCATATAAATGAAATGGATTATGGTATTGACGATATAGATGCTATTTCTCATTCCTTCCATGTTGTACACACTTGGGAAGATGGGTTAGATTTACTAAAACGTTTCCCCTGGCCACATCTTCGCCCCATTACTGTTCATCCAGATTTTGAACAGCGTGTATGGGAGGAAGTTCAAAAGCACACTCTGAAGCGCCGTTCACGCCTGAAAGATTGGAAAGAAATTTGTCATGTCGACTAAAAAGAAGGCTATCCAAGTGAAAGGATAGCCTTCTTCTCTATTTCTGCTCCACCATATAAGTCTGGAGTTGATCTCGAAGTGCCCGTTTTAGAAACTTCCCTACAGATGTTTTCGGAATTTCATTTACGAATAAAATATCATCTGGCATCCACCATTTTGGGAACTCTGCTTCTAATAAAGCGTACAACTCTTCTCTTTCGACTGCTTGGCCCTCTTTTAATACGACGCAAGCAACTGGGCGCTCTTGCCATTTTTCATGCGGTACTGCCACGACAGATGCTTCTAACACTTTATCGTGTGACATTAAGGCATTTTCTAAGTCTACGGAAGAAATCCACTCACCGCCGCTTTTAATTAGGTCTTTCGTACGATCAGCAATTTTAATAAATCCTTCCGAATCAACTGTAACGATATCTCCTGTATGGAGCCACCCATCTTTCATCGATTCTTCTGTACGCTCATCGTTATAATAGCTACCCGTAATCCATGGGCCTTTTAGACATAGTTCTCCCATTTCTTCGCCATCCCACTTAATTTCACCGTCTTGTCCGATCACTTTCATTTCTAGCCCAGGTAATAAATATCCTTGGCGAGAGCGTAAATTATAGTAATCGTCTTTCGGTAAATCACGTTGATATGATTTCGGACAATTAATTACAACAGCAGGGCTTGTTTCTGTCATTCCATATATTTGTCTAAATGCAATTTCATATTTCTCTTCATACGTACGAATCATGCTCATTGGAGCAGCTGATCCACCTGACCATATCGTTTTTACACTACTAATATCATATGGATGTTTTTCTAGTTCCTGCAACAAGCCAATCCAAATGGTCGGCACGCCAGCCGTAATTGTTACTTTCTCACTTTCAATTAATTCCGCCAAAATCTTTGGTGTGAAATGTGGTCCTGGTAATACGAGTTTTGTCCCAAACCATGTACTCGCAAACGGTAATCCCCATGCATTCACATGGAACATTGGAACGACAGGCATACAAGTGTCTACTTCTGATATATTCCCGCCATCTGCGAGTCCGAGTGTATAACTGTGGAGCGCAATACTACGGTGTGTGTAAACTACACCTTTTGGTTTTCCTGTCGTAGCCGATGTGTAGCACATACCGGCTGGTTCTTTTTCATCTAAATCTTTTACAAACGGAAATGTCTCATCGCCTTCTTCGAGTAATTGGTCGTAATGATATGCTGGTGATAGTGTTGTGTGAGGTAGTTTATGATCGTCTGTCATAATGATAAAGGCTTTTATATGCGGGATTTCGTGTTGAATACTCTCTAATACAGGTACCATATCTTCATCGACAAGAATGATCTTATCTTCTGCATGGTTAATAATATATGAAATGTGATCAGCGGAAAGTCTTAAATTAATCGTATGTAGTACTGCACCGATTCCTGGAATTGCAAAGTATGCTTCCAAATGCCTATGATGGTTCCAAGCAATTGTACCTACTTTATCTCCTTGTTCGATTCCCATTTTCGTTAATACGCTAGCAAGCCTTCTTGTCCGCTTTGCAATTTCTCCGTATGTTAATGTATGAATACGTGATGCAGTCCGTGAAACAACTTCCTTTTTTGAAAAATATTTCTCTGCACGTTCCATCATTGTTGGAATGAGAAGCGGTACATCCATCATCATTTTTCATTACCCCCTGTTATTATATTTTATATATTCACATAATTGTATTATAACACAAGGTGTACAAGCCACCTTCCATTTATTTCTACAAATAATGACAAAAAGAGCTAATGTAAATTAGCTCTTTTTGCACTCTACTTCTTCACCATCAATTTTCCTTCATAATCGTTCATCGTCTTTATTTCAACGCCTTTATAATAATGAGCGACGATATCTGTATATTTCTTACCTTCCGCTGCCATACCATTCGCTCCATATTGACTCATCCCAACGCCGTGGCCGAAGCCTTTCGTTGTGACAATGATTTTATCGCCCTCTTGTTTCCACGTAAAGTCCGAAGAGCGTAAATCTAACTTTTCACGAACTTGCTTTCCTGTTAGTGTTTTCCCTTGAAACGCTACATCCTTTACTCTTTTCCCCTCTGTAAGATCTTTAATAGTTCCAACCTTTCCGTCCGCCAGCACTTTCACACCGAGACGTTTTTGAAAATCAGCTACTGTGAATGTTTGCTCGCTCGTAAATTTTGGAGATGCTTGATCCCACGGGCTATCTACGCTCTTTAAATACGGATAATCATTCCCCCAATAATCAGCTGCATTTTCTGTGCGGCCGTTACTCGTTGAGAAGAAAGATGCTGAAATTGGTTTTCCCTCATACGTTAAAACTTGTCCTGCGGTTTTAGAAACGGCTTCCTCGATTTTCTTTAAATTATTTTCGTAGTTATTACCCCATTGTTTTTTCAATTCTTCTTTGCTTTTGTACACTTGATCTTTCACCGTATCTACCACGTCCGCGTTGTTTTTCTTTTCTCCGCTTAACATACGCTGCACTACAAATGTTCTCGCTGCTAATGCCTGCGCCTTTAGCGCCTCTATTTCAAAACTGGCATTCATCTCAGAAGCTACTACGCCTGTCACATACTCCTCCACCGGTAATGTTTCTACCTTCTTCTGCCGATCACGATATACAGCTACTTGAACAGCTGTATCTACTTTTCCTGGAGCTGGTATACTTTCAACGGCTGGAGGAGTTTTAGAAGCTGCTTCTTCCCCTACTTTTGCTTTCGCAAACGGGATAACAAGAGCAGCAGGTACAATGATAACGAGCGCTATTAAGAGCGCTACTGTAATGAAAAGTGGCTTTGAAAATTTCATCCTATTTTCCCCCAATATAAAGTTGGCTTCCTTTCATTTTTATGGAACTACGGGGTTTTTTAGAACATACTTGAGCATATTGGTATAAAGTGAAACTTTAATCAGCAGGGGTTCTTAATTTCTTTGCTTTCACTGAATTTTTAGGTAGGAGTCTTAGTGCGGGATAAACTGAAATTTTAATGAGGTGGTGTTTCGCTGATCGCAAATAGACGGATAAAACGAAAATTTTCTAAATATTTTTACTGGTACGTGCATAAGTATAGAATTTATTGACTATAACAGTAATAACCCAAAAAAATAGCCCCTATGTCAAAAGACATAGAGACTATTTCAATTAAGCGTGAAGATCAGAAACTTCTTGTTCTTTCACTTCTTCTACTTTTTCGTTTACACGTTCAATAGTTGCACCTAATGCAGCTAATTTTTTATGGAAGTCTACATAACCACGGTCAAGATGTTTTAGTTCAGTTACACGAGTGTAACCTTCTGATACTAAACCAGCTAGGATTAATGCTGCAGCTGCACGTAAATCAGTTGCACCTACTTCAGCACCTTGTAAGCTGTTTGGACCGTTCATAATAACAGAACGACCTTCGATTTTAATATCAGCATTCATACGACGGAATTCTTCAACGTGCATAAAGCGGTTTTCGAATACCGTTTCTGTAATCATACTTGTTCCATCAGCGTGTAGTAATAATGCCATCATTTGTGATTGCATGTCTGTTGGGAAACCTGGGTGAGGCATAGTTTTAATATCAACCGCTTTTAACTTATCTGGGCCGATAACACGTACACCTTCATTTTCCTCAACAATTTTAACACCCATTTCTTCCATCTTCGCTGTAATTGAGCGTAAATGTTCAGGCACAGCATTTTCAATTAAGATGTCTCCACCAGTAATTGCCGCTGCAACCATGAATGTTCCCGCTTCAATACGGTCAGGAATAATAGAGTGGTTCGCACCATTTAATTTATCAACGCCTTCGATACGAATCGTTCCAGTTCCAGCTCCGCGTACTTTCGCTCCCATCGCATTTAAGAAGTTAGCTAAGTCAACGATTTCTGGTTCTTTCGCTGCGTTTTCAAGGATTGTTGTCCCTTTTGCTAATGTAGCTGCAGACATAATGTTTTCTGTCGCGCCCACGCTTGGGAAGTCTAAATAAATTTTAGCTCCTTTTAGTTCTCCCTCAACGTATGCCTCAACAAAGCCATTACCAACCTGTACTTTTGCTCCCATTGCTTCGAAGCCTTTTAAATGTTGGTCAATTGGACGTGAACCAATTGCACATCCACCAGGAAGTGCAATACGAGCACGACCGTTACGTGCTAATAATGGTCCCATTACTTGAACAGATGCACGCATTTTACGTACATATTCAAATGGTGCTTCGATGTTTAGTTCTTTAGAAGCATCGATTGTTACTTGGTTATTTTCAAATACGACTTCAGCATTTAAATGACGTAATACCTCATTAATTGTGTATACATCAGACAAAACTGGTACTTCAGATAGTACATTCTTTCCATCACTCGCTAATAGGGCTGCAGCGATTATAGGTAATACAGCATTTTTTGCGCCCTCAACACGCACTGTGCCGTTTAACCGCTTTCCGCCACGGACGATGATCTTTTCCAAATTATTCCCCTCCGTGTCCTTTTTTCAGTATCTATTCACTCAATACTCAGAAGTTATGATCGGTGTGCCAACCACAATTGTATCTTTGTTGTTTGTAGAACGTATTGCTATTTGCACATTTATTTTCTCTCTATTTGTTGAAAGAGCGTCATTCCACTTTTTATTGTATGCGGAGACTGACACAAATGCTCTTTCTTCTACTTGTTCGATCGCTCTTGCTGAAAGATCTTTCAAAACCTGATTGGTTTTATTTTGCAAAACACCTTCAATCTTATCATTCACTACACCCTGAACACAAGTGTAAATTATAGGTTTTTCACTAAAAATTTTATTCATCTTCTGAACATACTTCGGGTCCCATTTCGCCCCACTTACTTCAAAGATAATGAAAGTGTTTTCTTTAGTATTTTCCTTACTCCAAGTTACTACTACTCGTTCTTCATACGAAGAAAATTTTTTATAGGCTGTAGCTTTATATCCATCCGAAGATTGTTCTAATTCCCACTTTTGAATCTTCGCCTTGTCCTTCACATCGTTTAACAATTTTTGAAACGTATGTATATTAGAAATCGTTTTTGTCTCTCTCGCTAACCATGACCACTTCTCCACTTTTGCATCATTTTTCTCTAATGCTGCGATCATGCTCTCCATTTTTTGTTCATCGCTTATCGGTTTCATCTCTCTATATCCAACCAAAAATAAAACAACACTCAAGGCAACAATAAAAATGGCTTTAAGCTTCAATTTCATCCCCTCCTACCCCCATTGTTAACGGAGATATGAGGTTCTATACACTTACTTTACTAAATACGTTAAACTCTTTGAATAGCCTAAATAATCAAGGGAAAAGTTACTTACGGATGTCCCAATTGCAATGGTAATTAGAATGAGTAATACTCTCGTCTGCATCACTTTTCCAGGCTTCATTAAACGCTCAATGTGAATGGCTTGCAGGGCCCACCACGTAATGGTAATAAACAATAGATGCGAAACAATAGCAATCAGTGCTTGTTGCCCTAAAAGTTGCGCCAAAAAATCGACTCCTTTTTACTTGGCTACTACTTACAAAACATATAAAAAACGATACCATACTAAGTAGGAGCCACACTTTTTCAAACGCAAATAGGTATCTTACATTTTATATCGAAATTTCATTTCCAAAAACGTATACCCATATGCATGTTCATTTGTGGTTAACACAAAATAAAAAGCGTAGAGTACCGACTCCACACCTTTTATTTTCACTATTGTACCACGTTCCCTAAGAAGAAGAAATCTTTCATTAATGGAAAATATTCATAAAAGAAATTGTATCCAATCATCGGCATAATTCCTAGTATTACAATCGAAATTGCACAAAGACTCATAACAACCTTTATATTGAACGGTAACCGAATCTTTTCTTCCGTCTCCCCTGCCCGGAAAAACATTTGCTGTAAAATCCGGAAATAATATACGAATGAGATGACTGTCGTCCCCATCATAATAGATGCTAGTACGTAGTGAGATGGTTCTACATGAAGTGCGCCTAAAAAGATGTTAATCTTTCCGATGAAACCAGCCGTTCCTGGTATCCCTGCCAATGATAAAATAAAAATCGTCATCACTATCGCTGTAAATGGCGATCGCTTATATAATCCTGTAAAAATGGTGATGTTTTCCTTATCGTTTTGTAAGATTAAGCCGTGGATAATGGCAAATGCTCCTATGTTCGTAAGCATGTAAGCAAGCATATAAAACCACATGCTATCCATCGTAAATGGCGATAATGCCACAAGTGGAACGAGTAAATACCCTGCGTGCGCGATACCTGAATAAGCAAATAAACGTTTTACGTTGTATTGTTTTAACGCGACTACGTTTCCAACAATCATCGTAATACTTGCTAGCACGGCAATGTATATGCTCATACGCCCGTATAAAGATTGCATGTCTCCTTGTATTGATACACTTGCAAAAACCATAAGGAACAGACGAATAATGAGTAGGAACCCAGCAATTTTGGAAATCGTTCCAAGGAAAGCAGTAACAGGTGTAGCCGCACCCTCATATACATCTGGTGCCCACATATGGAATGGCACTGTTGCAATTTTAAATGAAAGTCCAACGAGCAATAGGAGAAATGCGAGAGCTAGCAATAACTGAATACCACTAGCAAGTCCCCCGGTGAATACTTTTTGCATATCCACAATATTGGTTGAACCTGTAATACCGTATAAGTAACTCATTCCAAAAAGCGTAATTGCTGTTCCAATCCCCCCGTTAATGACGTATTTCATCGCCGCTTCATTTGATGCACGGTTCTTTTTGCGAATTCCTACTAAAATGTATGAAGAAAGTGACAGCAACTCTAAACCGACGAAAAGCGTAATGAAGTCGACACTAGAAGCCATGAACATCGCACCAAGAAGCGCCATTAAAAATAAGTAATAATATTCTCCTTTATCTTCAATCGGATTCTTCTTGTCATCGCTCATTGCGGTGCATAAGATGAGAGCTGCCCCGCCTAATAACAACGTTTTAAACCCTTTTGAAAATCCATCTAATACGAATGATCCGTTTAAAATATCTCCTGCTGGTTCGCCGTATAGCGTAATTAATGACACGATTGCTAATACGATGGCAGCAATCGCACCCAGCGCTACGTACCTATGGTTCAGCTTAAAAAACAAATCACATATGGAAAGAAGGATGGCAGCTCCGAGAATGATAAATTCTGGCACCATAAGATGCCACGATAAGCTAAGTAACGTATTCATATCCATCCTACTTCACCCCCAATGTTTTCAATGTATTTTGAAGCGGATCCCCTAGTATTTCTGGCATTACTCCGATTGCAATAATACAGACGATAAGTAATATGACAGGTACATACTCCCACCCGTGTATATCAGATTTCGCTTCCCACTCTTTCTTACCAAAGGTCACTTGGAGTGTCGCCCTTAATACGTATACAGCGGTTAAAATAATGCCAAGTACGCCGAAAGCGGCAATGACTGGCTCTCCTTGAAATAAACCGAGAAAGGCAAGAAACTCACTAACAAACCCAGACATCCCTGGCAATCCGAGCGATGCCATTCCTCCAGCTAAGAAGAATCCGCTAAGTACTGGGACACTTTTTGCAAGTCCGCCAAGCGCTGTAATATCAGAAGTACCGAAACGCTCTTCAATGATACCAAGCAGGAAGAAGAGTAACGCTGCAATTAAACCATGTGACACAACTTGGAATAATGCCCCTTGTGTACCTGGTGCGTTAAGTGCAGCAAGTCCCATTAAAACAATTCCCATATGCGAAATACTAGAGTAAGCAAGTACCTTCCTAAAATCCGTTTGGATGAGTGCTAAAAAAGCACCGTACAATAAATTAATGACTCCTAAAATCGCAAGTAGTGTTGCGAACTCGCGAAAGTATTCTGGGAATAGCCCCTTCCCGAAGCGAATAATTCCGTACGCTCCAATCTTTAGCAGAACCCCTGCATGAAGCATAACTACAGCAGGATGCGCTTCAATATGAACATTGACCATCCAACGATGCAACGGGAAAACAGGTAGTTTAATTGCAAAGGCAATCATTATAGCGATAAATATGCCGAACTGTAAGCTACTCGGTACACCCAATCCTCCCCCAGCGCTTCCGCTTGCTAATATCTCTTTCAGCTCCGCAATATTTGTTGTACCTGTTTTCGCGAACAAAATTGAGAAAACAATGAGCAAAATAGCTGAGCCAATGCCGTTATATATTAAATAACTATATGCAGCCTTTTCACTCGACAATTTCCCCCACTTCCCAATTAATAAAAACATTGGTGGCAGCGTAATTTCAAAGAAGATAAAGAACAACATTAAATTTTGAGCAGCGAAGACGCCGAGCATCCCTATTTCTAGCATGAGTAATAGCATATAAAATGCTTTTAAATTTCTTTTAATGGAAAACGCCGCAATTGCTGCAAGCATCGCTAGCAGGGCTGTCAGCACCATCATGACAAGTGAAAGACCATCAATTCCAAGCTCATAATAGATAGAAAACCACCTTTTATCCACCGCTGCAAAATCTCCAAATTTAATCCATTTCACTTTTTCATCAAATAGCGATAAACTCTTTCCAGAAGCGTATGTACAAGCGAGGACGATGGCGATTCCAAATGGAAGCGCCGTTCCAAACAAACCGAGCGCCCTCACTGTACGTGATTCTTTTTTCGGCGTTAATACAAGTAATAGAATTCCTAAAAGTGGGGAAAAAATGAAGAACGTAAGTAGCAAATCATTCATCGTAAATCCCCTCCCGTATACAACAAAATAATGACGAGTAATGCGAGTGAGACTGCTGTTACAGTGCCATATACTTGTACATTCCCGTTTTGAAGTTTCGATCCTATGCTGCTCGCACCTTTCACCAAACTGCCAATTAAAACTGCGATTCCTTCTACAACATATACTTCAAATAGGCGAAGCACATGAGCGATTCCTTTCGTAAGAGGAAGCACCGTAACATTGTATAGTTCATCCACATAATATTTTTCTTTCAGGAGATTATGAAGGAAGGAGCCTTCTCCTCCAGCCCAATTCCTTGCGATCGTTTTCTTTCCATAGATGAAATATGCAAGGACAATTCCCGCAAATGAAACGAGTGTCGCAACGATCATAATCCAAACTGGCCCATGAGCTTCTTCCACCTTAAATCCTATATCTTTCGTAAGCCAATCTCCTAGAAACGTCCCAAACCATGGTGTATTTATATATCCCGCTACTACCGCGAGAACGCCGAGGACAATCATCGGATACGTCATTGTGCGGGGCGATTCATGCACGTCTTCCTTCGTCTTCGCTTCTCCAGTAAAGACAAGAAAGTATAAACGGAACATATAAAATGCTGTTAAGAATGCTGCAAGGACTGCTAAAACAAATAGAAAGTAATTGCCACTCATCCAAGTTGCCGCCAAAATCTCATCTTTACTAAAAAATCCGGAAAGGAGCGGCACTCCGCTAATTGCAAGTGTACCTATTAAAAATAACGTACCAGTTACTTTCATCTTCTTCTGTAAACCGCCCATTTTATTAATGTTTTGCGTATGCACGGCATGAATTACACTCCCTGCTGCCAAAAATAGTAGCGCTTTAAAGAAGGCGTGTGTCGTTAAATGGAATACACCAGCTACATAACCAGCAGAACCTAGCGCAAGCATCATATACCCGAGCTGGCTAACTGTAGAATAAGCAAGCACTCTCTTTATATCCGTCTGTACAAGACCGATAGAGGCTGCAAAGATTGCGGTGAATCCTCCAACGATTGCAACCGTCTGCATCGCCACCGGACTTGCTGAAAATAGCGGAAACATCGTCGCTACTAAATATACGCCGGCTGCTACCATCGTCGCTGCATGAATAAGTGCCGAAACAGGCGTCGGCCCCTCCATCGCATCTGGTAACCATGTATGAAGCGGAAACTGACCTGATTTTCCCATCGCCCCGATAAAAATTAATATCGCCGTTATAGTAATCATAGTAGGGGGAAGATCGCCCGTGTAAATCGCCCTAAAGATTGCGTCATATTCAAAGCTACCTGCATGCCAAAAGATTAAAATCATCCCAATAAATAAACCAACATCTCCAATACGAGTCATAATAAAAGCCTTTTTCGCAGCAGCCTTCGCTTCTTCTTTAAAGAAATAAAAACCGATGAGTAAAAATGAACCGAGGCCCACTAACTCCCAAAATATATAAAGCTGTAATAAATTCGGCGATATAACAAGCCCAAGCATCGCAAATGTAAAGAGCCCTAAATATGCATAAAAAGTTGGTAATCTTTCGTCACCTTTCATATAACCTTTCGAATACACATGTACAAGTAAACTCACAAGTGTGACGATAAACAACATTAAAGCTCCTAATGCAGTCACTTCAAAACCAAATGATATATCAATATCTCCAGCTCTAAGCCATACCCACTTATGCTTCACTGTTCCTGATGAAAACCTTTCTATCAATATAAGTACCGCGAATATAAAGGAGAGAAAGACGAAGAAAATACTAAGTACACTGCTTCCTTCTCTAATTTTCTTCCCGAACATAATAAGTAATAAAAACGAAACAAGCGGGAAAAGCGGTATGAGCCATGCATAATCGATCATTGTTTCCTTCCCCCTTTTCGGTCACAATGGCTATCCTTTGAGCGTATCCATTTCATCTACATGAACTGTCGTACGATTACGGTACAAAGCAATTAAAATAGCGAGTCCTACCGCCGCCTCCGCTGCTGCTACAGCCATCGTAAACAACGAGAAAATTTGTCCTGTTAAATTTGGAAACAAGCCTAATTTACTAAACGCCACTAAGTTTAAATTGGCAGCGTTCAGCATTAATTCGATACAAACTAATACAATTACTGTATTTCGCTTCGTTAAAGCTCCAAATAGACCGATGCAAAACAAAATAATCGCAAGCGTTAAATACGCAGAAGCTGGAACGCTACTCATTGGAATCCTCCTCTTTCTCATCCTTCTTCGCAAGTATAATCGCGCCAACAAGTGCTACAAGTAAAATAACTGAAGTTAATTCAAATGGAATAATATATTTCGAATAGAGAAGTGTACCGATTTGAAGTGTGTTTTTTTCATGGAGAGGTAAACTTCCTTGTGTGCTTTCATTTGCAAAATCAATATTATTAACAGCGAAATACATAACCGCCCCAAATGCTACAACCGCAAAGAAGATAATCCACTTTCGAAGAGTAAGACGCGATTCATTTTCCGCGTTATGTTTCGTTAACATAATGCCAAAAATCATAATAATTGTGATCGCACCAGAGTAAAGTAAAATTTGTGCAACGCCGATAAACTCGGCTGATAAAAGAAAGTACAAACCTGCAATGCTGAGAAATGTCAGAACGAGAGCTAGCATCATATGCATGACTTTCGTTAAGTTCAACATAAGAACACCGCCGATAATTGCAGACAAGGATAGGATAAAGAATGCTACAAACTCGCCATTCATGCTTTATTCTCCTTCCTGACGTTTTCGTCGTTTTCGTCAAGCCACTGCAAATTTTTAAATAAGTCATCACGTGAATATTCCGCGAGTTCAAAGTTATTTGTCATAACAATTGCTTCTGTCGGGCAAACTTCAGTACATAAATCGCAAAGAATACAAATTTCAAAATTAATATCGTACGTATCGATAATCTTTCCCTTTTTCGTAGGATCCGGATGTTTTTTTCCCGTTAACTGAATACAGTCTGTCGGACAAATGTTAGAGCATTGATTACAAACAATACATTTTTCTGGGTAAAATTTTTGAATCCCTCGAAAACGATCTGGCAATGGCAACGGCTGATTTGGATAATCATACGTCACCTTCTTCTTACTCAAATTACTTAATGTATATTTTAATCCTTTAAATAGTCCTTTCATCTCTTACTGGCACCCCCCTCATAGATTAGAAGAATAACTCCTTAATCAATGCCGTTAAGAAAATATTTGCAAGTGCAATTGGCAATAATACTTTCCAGCCAAACTCCATTAACTGGTCACCTCGTATACGCGGAAACGTGACGCGAAACCAAATTAATAGAAAAACTACACTGCTAAATTTCAACGCAAACCAGACAGCACCTGGGATAAAGCCAAGGAACATAACTGGATTCCATCCGCCTAAAAAGAGCACTGTAATTAACGATGCCATCCCGAAGAAATATACATACTCTGAAAGCATGAAAAACGCCCAGCGAAACCCTGAGTATTCCGTATGATATCCAGAAACAAGTTCTGACTCTGCTTCTGGCAAATCGAATGGCGTCCTATTTAACTCTGCAACTGCTGCGATTAAGAAAACGACAAAACCAATTGGCTGCACGAAAATGTACCATACCTTCTCTTGCGCTACTACAATCTCATTTAAATTCAAGCTACCAGCTAACAAAACAACGCCAATCACACTCATTACGAGCGGAATCTCATAAGAAATCATTTGCGCCGCCGCACGCATCCCTCCTAAAAGGGAGTATTTATTATTCGATGCCCATCCGCCAGTCACAACACCAATCGTCGTAATACCGGAGACAGCAATATAATAGAGCAGCCCTACTCCAATATCTGCGAACTGAAATTTATCAGTAAACGGGATAACTGCAAGCACCATAAACGCTGGTGCGAAGGCAATGACAGGCGCTAATATAAATAACGGTTTATCTGCCGCTTTCGGAATACTATCTTCTTTTAGTAATAGTTTCAAAACATCAGCTACCGTTTGCAGTAAACCGAACCGCCCTCCAACTTGGTTTGGCCCAATCCGCCCTTGCATAAATCCCATCACTTTCCGTTCTGCCAAAATGCCGTATGTAACGAAGCCAAGGACTGCAAATAATAGGAGCACTGCTAATCCGAAAAAAATGAAGAAATTTGTCCAGCTTGAAGGTGATTGTAAGAGCGTCTCAATCACTAGCCATCAACCTCCCCAAGTACAATATCAACTCCACCTAAAATCGTAATTAAATTGGCGATGTTTTCACCTTTCAATAACCTCGGTAAAATTTGCAAATTATAAAAAGACGGCCTGCGGAATTTCAGACGATACGGCTCTTTCTTTCCATCACTAGCGATATAGCAACCAATCTCCCCCCGCGGCGATTCTATACGGACGAACGCTTCTCCCTTTGGTGCCTTAATAATTTTCGGTACTTTCGCTAGTACGGCTCCGTCTTTTGGGAACTGCTGGACTGCTTGCTCAACAATTTTTAACGACTCCTCAATTTCTTCCATTCGGCAAACGTAGCGATCCCAAGCATCCCCTACGCTCCCAACAGGAACATCAAAGTCAAAGCGATCATAAATCGAATATGGCTCATCTTTGCGAAGATCCCAGTTTACTCCGGTGCACCGCAAATTCGCTCCGCTTAAAGAATAAGAAATCGCTTCTTCTGCGCTATATATACCAACGCCTTTTACACGATTTAAGAAAATCTCATTACCGCTAACAAGGTCGTGATAACCTGCCAATTGCTCCCTCATATACGGAACAAACTCTTCCACCTTTTCAATCCATCCGTCCGGCGCATCCCACTTCACACCGCCGACTCTCATATAGTTAAAAGTAAGCCGTGCACCGCATAATTCATTTAATAAATTTATGATCATCTCTCGTTCACGAAAAGCGTACAAAAATGGGCTAACTGCTCCTATATCAAGAAGATTTGTCCCCCACCAAACGAGATGACTCGCAATCCTTCCAAGCTCCATCGCAAGCACCCGCAAGTATTCGGCACGCTCCGGAATTTCAAGCCCCATCATCGTCTCTACAGCATGGCAAATGACGTAGTTATTCGTCATTGCTGATAAATAGTCCATTCGATCTGTATAAGGAATAATTTGCGTATACTGTAAACTCTCAGCAATCTTTTCAGTCCCGCGATGCAAATACCCAATAACCGGTGTAGCTTCTTTAATAATTTCCCCGTCAATCTTAATAACAAGCCTGAACACACCATGTGTACTCGGATGCTGAGGTCCTACATTCAAAAGCATCTCTTCCGTACGAATCATAAGCTACACCTCCACATCATACGGTTCATAATCTTTCCTAAGCGGATACCCTACCCAATCATCAGGCATTAAAATACGCGATAAATTCGGATGCCCCTTAAATACAATGCCGAGCAAGTCATACGCCTCTCGCTCCGGCCAGTCTGCCCCTTTCCAAAACGTTGTCACTGATTCTACTTCCGGCGCCTCCCTATCCAGCTTTACCTTCACTGCTACTGACTGTTTCTTTCCATATGAAAATAAATGAACATACACTTCCATATGTGTCACAAAATCCGTAGCATGTAGCTCTGACATATAATCAAAAGCAAGTCCCTCATGAAATCGCAACGACTCCATCACTTCATAATATTTTGAAGGCTCCACCACAAGAGTTGGCACATCTTTTGAAAGTTTATTAATGTAGGAATCTACTAATGCATCCTCTCCTACTTTCTCCCTAATAACCCCAACATACTGATTTAAATACGGCTGATTAATAGATGCTTCTTCCGGCTTCGGCTCATCTTCTGCCTTACCTTCAGTACCCTTTGTCTTTGCCCTTGCCGCTGCGACTGCTTTCGCCTTCGCTGCTGCAATTGCCTTTGCCTTTTCATCTCCCGAATCTCCATCACCTTGTGAGGCTTTCTGCTTCGCTAACGCCACTGCTTTTGCTTTTGCGGCTGCTACGGCCTTTGCCTTCGCTTTCGCTTTTTCCTCTTCCGTTACTTCTTCTGACCCTTCTCGCTTTTGCTTTGCTAACGCTGCCGCCTTTGCTTTCGCAGCTGCTGCTGCCTTTGCCTTCGCTTTCGCTTTTTCCTCTTCCGTTACTTCCTCTGTTCCTTCTCGCTTTTGCTTTGCTAACGCTGCCGCCTTTGCTTTTGCAGCGGCTGCTGCCTTCGCTTTGGCTTTTTCTTCTTCCGTTACTTCCTCTGTTCCTTCTCTCTTCTGCTTCGCTAACGCTGCCGCCTTTGCCTTCGCTTTGGACTTTTCTTCTTCCGTTATTTCTTCTGTTCCTTCTCTTTTCTGCTTCGCTAACGCTGCCGCTTTTGCTTTTGCAGCGGCTGCTGCACGTCGTTTTGCTTCTTCTACGGTCATTTCATTACCTTTTGGTAGCGCTTTCTCTTTTTCTTGATTTTCTTCCTCAAGTTTACTTATTTCCACCTCATGTTTCACTACAAGGCGTTTTCTTGCTTCTTCTTTCGCGCGCCTAGCTGCTTCTTTTTTCAAATCCTCTAAATCTTTGCTTGGATCACTCATTTATTCGTCACCTGCTTTCCTGTCTTTGCCTCGTAACGAATTTTCTCTTTCAACTTATTAATGCCATAAATTAAAGCAGCAGGATTAGGTGGGCAGCCAGGAATATACACATCAACTGGTACAATTTGATCTACCCCTTTTACGACAGCGTATGAATTTACATATGGACCACCAGCTGTTGCACAAGATCCCATCGCAATAACCCATTTTGGTTCGGGCATTTGATCATATAAGCGCCGAACAATAGGAGCCATCTTCTTCGTTACCGTTCCCGATACAATCATGACATCCGATTGCCTTGGTGAAGTCCGAAAAAATGATCCAAATCGATCTAAATCGTAATGCGATGAACCTACTCCCATCATTTCAATCGCACAACATGCCAGTCCGAATGTCATCGGCCATAAAGAGTTACTCCGCGCCCATCCTTTCAACTGTTCTAATGTAGAAAAAAAGATATTTCGTTCTAATTCTGCCCGCTCGTTTGGGTGCAATTCCTCAAAATTTATAACCATTGTAACACCTTCTTTTTCCAAGCATACGCTAATCCAACTAGCAACATTACAACAAAGATGAGCATTTCAATTAATGCAAATAAACCTAGCTTGTCATATGCAACAGCCCACGGATATAAAAATAAAGTTTCTACATCAAAGATGACAAACAATAAAGCGAAAATATAATAGCGAGCATGAAACCGAATATTCGCATCATGAAAAGGCTCAATTCCACTCTCATACGTCGTTGCTTTCGCTTCACTCGGTTTGTTCGGACGCAGCAATCTTCCTAATGTAAGAGCCACTACCGGCAGCAATATGCCTAATAGCAAGAAAATCAGAACGATCATATAACTATTTTCATATACACTTGCCATTGTGAAACCCTCCCCCCTGAATTAAGAACAAGTTCACTTAGTAAACAATATGTCCTAGTTGCAGCAATTATTATTTTTAAATTTTTCTAAATAATACAACTATTTAAATTATTATAACAAAATTTAAATTCCTATGTCGATATGTTGGGAACAGAAACGATAATTATTAAAATCTATTTTTATAACTCGCCACAACTGTGCAAAATAAGTATAGAAATTATATATGTTTTTCAACCAATCATAAAAAATACAAAGAGAAGTTTATATATATACTGGAGGTGATATAAATGAAAAAACAAACACATGTAAATATTCTTGTAAGCATTTTATTGTTATCTATCGCGATTCATTACGTAGCAATGCCTTTTCTATATGAATACTCATTTCCATTTCAAATATTAATTGGAATGAGTAGCCTATTAATCGATCTTATTGTTTGTAGTTATATATTTTATTTTTCAAATATAAAACAAGGGTTACCTCGTTTATTTTGGACAATATTATCTGTTGGAACCCTCTCTTACTTCATTGGTGATATAGTCGTTTCCTATCAACGTTTAATTTTAAAGGACTACTATACGTTCGTTGATCCATCCGATTTTTTTTACTTACTTTTTTTAATTAGCTTTGCATTTGCCTTTCTATATGAAATCATTTATAACCGGAATTTATTAGAAAAGCTTTTTATGATATGTGATATTTGCATTATTGTTACAGCCCAATTTACTTTAAGTTACTATCTACTTATTGAACGAACCATTTACGCTTTTACAACATCCTATATCGACATATTTGTTCAGCTTACCTATCCAATGACTGATTTACTCTTCCTTTTAATAGGGATTAATCTTTTGTTCAGACCATTGTCCTTATTACCAAAACAAGTTGGTGCGCTTCTTGGCAGCGCTTTAATTTTGTATGCCACTACGGATGCGATTTATGCTTATATAAAATACTTCACACCAGAGTATTCTATGTTTACTGTTACTCCACTCTATCAAGTTACCTTAGTACTAGTAGCAATCGCCTGTGTTCTTCATACGAAAGAACCTGAAAAACAAGAACAAGTACTACTAACACCTAAATTTGGGGAATCCATTCGATTATCATTACCGTATATTTCTGTCATGATGCTTATTGTTTTTATGTTGGTCGAATATGTTTTTGTACCCATTGTAGTAATTGGCCTTATGATAACATTCTCTTTCGTTCTCATACGCCATAGCTTAGTGCGAAAACAAAATAAAATATTATTGGTAGCACAAATGCAATTCAACTCTGAACTCGAGAAACAAATTGAACTACGTACAGAAGATTTAGTAGAACAAAAAAATGAGCTCTATCATAACCAGCAAATGTTCAAATCTTTATACGAGCATCATCCAGATCCAATTTTCACATTAGATTTGTACGGTAATTTCCTAAAAGTGAATAACGCTGGTACTACTTTACTTGGTTATCAAACGTATGAATTATTAAATCAACCTTACTACTCACTCATATATGAAGAAGATTTAGAAGAAATTATTACCGCTTTTCATCGCGTAAAAAAGGGGAATTCTATCTCTTTAGAAATACGAGCGTATCACAAAAACAGAGATATTTACTACTTGCACGTTACAGCTGTTCCCATCTTTTTAAAGGATCATATTTCAGGGGTCTATTTAATGATTAAAGATATTACGGAAAGCAAACAACAACAAGAACAAATTAATTTCCTAGCATATCATGATACTTTAACTGAGCTTGCAAATCGCCGTGCATTTCATCAATATTTAGAAAAAGCGATTGCACGAGCAAAAATATCAAAAAGGCCCTTTGCTGTTATGTTCCTCGACCTAGACCGCTTTAAAGTTATTAATGATACCCTCGGTCATCGGGTAGGAGATCTCCTATTAATTGCAGTAGCAAAAAGACTCGAAAAAATATCGACATCAAATATGAAACTTGCTCGACTAGCTGGGGATGAATTCACAATCCTTATCGAAAATTATAAAAAAAGAACAGATGTAAAAAAGATAGCTGATATGATTGTAGCGTCCATGAATGAGCCATTCGAAATTGAAAATCAGCATTTACAAATCTCACCGAGTATCGGGATTGCAATATACCCTGAGGCAGGTGAAGATCCACTGTCGATTTTACAACATGCTGACATGGCCATGTACGAAGCAAAAAATAAAGGAAAAAACGGTAGCTCCCTTTATACAAAAGAACTGTATAAAAAAATGGAACGTAAAGCTCGAATCGAAAAAGATTTGCCACTCGCTTTAGTAAACCAAGAATTTTATCTCGTCTATCAACCACAAATTGATACAACAACAAGTAAAATTATCGGTGCTGAAGCATTAATACGCTGGAAACATCCACTATTAGGCGAGATTTCACCATGTGAGTTCATTCCCATTGTAGAAGAGACTCCTCAAGTCATCCCACTTGGACATTGGGTGCTACGAGAGTCTTGTCGTCAACTAAAAATATGGAAAAGTTTTGGATACACAAACTTAAAAATGAGTGTCAATTTATCAGCGAAAGAATTTCAACAAAATCAATTAATCGAAAATATTTCACGAATACTAAAAGACGTAAAAATTGACCCAAAAGATGTAACACTTGAACTAACAGAACGAATTGCGATGATTGATGAAAAAGAAACATTATCGAGACTAAAACAATTAAAAGAATATGGTATTCAAACGTCCATTGATGACTTCGGTACCGGCTACTCTTCTCTTGCTTATTTATCAATTTTCCCTATCGATACATTAAAAGTACCAAAAGAATTTATACAACTAGCCGATCATCGCCCTGAAGAAAGAGCCATCGTTTCAACCATTCTTTCCCTTGCAAATACTTTAAATCTTTCAGTCGTTGCGGAAGGAATTGAAACAGAAAAACAGCTTAAGTTTTTACAAAAAAATAACTGTAAATATATGCAAGGTTACTATTTCAGTAAACCTCTAACAAGTAAGCACTTTATAAGATTTCTACAAAAAACACCCAGTATGAACCAATAGTTCACACTGGGTGTTTTTTTATCCCTCTATTTGCGGGCAGTAAAAGCCCGATTGGTGATTACAATTTCACCTTATATTGTTGGAGTTCTTTTCTCATAATATTCTTCCGCAATCTCTTCGTAAAAAGCTGCAGCTGTTGTATAAAAATATGGAATCAACCATAAGAATCCAATCCCGAGTGTAATACAACTTAATATAAACCAACCAATAAAACTTAAACATAAAATGAAATACTCCATTTTATGCCCATCCATCATACGACGGCTTTCTGTAATGGCTTGGTTCAATGAATACTCGGGATGATCATTTAAAATAAAATACGTCATCGCATAAGAAAACGATTTAATAATGCCTGGAATAATGAAAAGCAACGTCCATAAAAAAAGATAAAGATTCACTAATAAATATACTAAAAATGATTTCAGAAATCTTGTTCCTTCTGTAAACCAAACAAATATATTACCGATACTAGCTTGCTTTTCACGAAGGATATTTAAAGCAAGATAATATCCTCCTAAAGTTAACGGTCCAGTAACAAAAAATGTAAGAATATTTATTGAAAGTGAACTACTTGTTTTTTGCCAACCGAAAATTGAAGAAAATACCCATTCAATACTAACACTAAAAATCATGGTAAGAATTGAAAAGAGTAGTGTAGCCCCGACAGCTAATCCCCATTTGCCTTCCAATGAATCTAGTGCTTCTCCTTTTAAATCACTAATCATACTTAGCCTAGCCTCCTATACGCAATAATTCTATTAGTATAGCACGTCCTTACTGCAATTCACCTTTTGAAATGTAACGATAAAAATGCGCTGTCGTTGTACTCATATACGGGCTAAGCCAAAGAAGCCCTATTCCAAAGGTAAGAATCGCTAAAATAATCCATCCTATGAAGCTAAGCCATAAAAGAAACAAATCTAACTTATGCCCTTTCATAAGATGCTTACTTTCTTTCATCGCCTGCGACACACTATATTCTGGATTTTCAATCATCACATAATACGTCATCGCATAAGAAAAATACATCACAATCATGCCAACGATTGAAATAGCTAATAGTACGAAGAAAGCAATGGCGAACGACGTATTTCCTTCTTCACCGAAAAATGCGAATAAACCTAATAACAACATTGGAATCCAAGTACCTGTATATAACAAAATCGCTAGCATGGCCCACATTGTTTTCATCATTCTTTTAAAGCCACGGAATCCTTCGAATAGATGATCTACTTTAGCACCTTCTCGTTTACTTATCTGTAAAAATACATTTGTATAACCATATGATGTAATACCATTTGATGCGTTACTCAAAATTATCATGATGCAATAAAAAATCCCAAACATAATACCTGCTCCAATTGACATCGTTTCCTCTTCAATTGACCCGGTTAAGATAGAAATTAAGAGAAATATAATTAGTCCCGGAATTAAAAGTATGAGCATTGTAGCCATTGAAACAACATAACTTAAAATAAAATATAAAACCGTCGATCCGACACCTAGTCCCCATTTTCCCTTTAAAGAGTGCAATGCTTCTCTTTTCATTTCACCGATCATTTATTCAGCTCCTTTATTCATTATTGTACATTCTCTACTTATACAAACATCAATACAATTATACCATTTTTGTAAAATTATCCATAAACTACAATAAAAAAAACCGTAAAGGCAAAGCCTTTACGGTTTTTTTTACTTCATATCGGAAACGTTTAAACGGTTCACAGCACGTTGTAGTGCCATTTCTGCACGTCTAAAGTCAACATGCGCTTGTTTATCTTGCATACGTTGCTCAGCGCGACGCTTCGCTTCATTTGCACGATGGATATCGATATGGTTTGCTTCTTCAGCAGATGATGATAATACAGTTACTTTATCTGGACGAACTTCGATAAAGCCACCGCTAACTGCTACATAATCAGTGTGTCCACCATTTTTCAGACGAACTGCACTAATTTTTAATGGTGCAACAGTTGGAATGTGACCTGGTAAGATCCCCATTTCCCCACTCTCTGCTTTTACACTTACCATTTCTACTTCTTTTTCGTAAACCGGTCCATCAGGAGTTACAATACTGACTGGAAATGTCTTCATACTTCGTCCCTCCTAAGGCCTTACGCCATCATTTTCTTCGCATTTTCAATAACTTCTTCAATGCCACCAACTAAACGGAATGCATCTTCTGGAAGGTCATCATATTTTCCTTCTAGAATTTCTTTGAAACCACTAACTGTATTTTTTACAGGTACATAAGAACCTTTTTGACCTGTAAACTGCTCAGCTACGTGGAAGTTTTGAGATAAGAAGAATTGAATACGACGAGCACGATGTACAACTAACTTATCTTCTTCAGATAACTCATCCATACCTAAGATAGCGATGATATCTTGAAGCTCTTTATAACGTTGTAAAGTTTGCTGTACTTGACGAGCTACTTCATAATGTTCTTCTCCCACGATTTCTGGAGAAAGTGCACGAGATGTAGATGCTAATGGATCTACGGCTGGGTAAATACCCATTTGTGTTAAACGACGCTCTAAGTTTGTTGTTGCATCTAAGTGAGCGAACGTTGTAGCTGGTGCTGGGTCAGTATAGTCATCGGCTGGTACATATACCGCTTGGATAGACGTGATAGACCCTTTATTTGTAGATGTAATACGCTCTTGTAATTGACCCATTTCTGTTGCAAGTGTTGGTTGGTAACCTACCGCAGATGGCATACGACCAAGAAGGGCAGATACTTCAGAACCTGCTTGCGTGAAACGGAAGATGTTATCGATGAACAATAGTACGTCTTGTCCTTGCTCATCACGGAAATGCTCAGCCATTGTTAAACCTGTTAATGCAACACGTTGACGTGCTCCAGGTGGCTCGTTCATTTGTCCGAATACCATCGCAGTTTTCTTAATTACGCCAGAATCACTCATTTCGTGATATAAGTCATTACCCTCACGAGTACGCTCACCTACACCAGCGAATACAGAGATACCACCGTGCTCTTGTGCGATGTTGTTAATTAATTCCTGAATTAATACTGTTTTACCTACACCGGCACCACCGAATAGACCGATCTTACCACCCTTAATGTAAGGAGCAAGTAAGTCTACTACTTTAATACCAGTTTCAAGAATTTCTACTTTAGTAGATAACTCTTCGAATGCAGGTGCTTGACGGTGAATTGGATCACGACGTACATCCGCAGGAACATCACCATCTAAGTCAATTGCATCACCTAATACGTTAAATACACGACCAAGTGTTGCATCACCAACTGGTACAGAGATTGCTTTACCAGTATCTTCTACTTCTGTGCCACGAACAAGTCCATCTGTGGAAGACATTGCAACTGTACGAACTGTGTCATCACCTAAATGAAGTGCAACTTCAAATGTTAAGTTAATGTTTGCTCCGTTTTCGTTGCTTTGTTTTACCGTAAGGGCGTTGTAGATTTCTGGTAGCTTTCCGCCATCAAACTTAACGTCTACAACCGGACCCATGATTTGCGTAACGCGCCCTTTATTCATCGGGTTCCCTCCTAGCTTTCTTTTAATTAGCCAGCTTTCTAAGAGAAGTCGGCTTTTAATTTTTTTATTAGTGTAGCTTTCGCGACTCTTTTGAAAGAGCCGCTTCCACCTTTTATTACTATTCTAACGCTGCTGCTCCACCAACGATTTCCGTAATTTCTTGCGTAATCGCTGCCTGACGCGCACGGTTGAATGAAAGTGTAAGTGAATCGATAACTTCCATTGCGTTGTCTGTAGCACTCTTCATTGCTGTCATACGCGCCGCATGCTCACTTGCTTTACCGTCCAGTAATGCACCGTACACTAAGCTTTCTGCGTATTGTGGCAATAGTACTTTTAAAATTTCTTCTTCAGAAGGTTCGAATTCATAAGCTGTCGTCGGTTTGTCAGACGCCACATCCGTAAGCGGTAAAATTTTATTTTCCGTTACTTCTTGTGAAATTTTACTTACGTAATGGTTGTAGTAAATGTACAGCTCATCATAAGCACCATCTGCGAACATCGCAATTGCTCGAGAAGCAAGATCTTTAATATCTGTAAATGATGGGTGGTCAGATAGTCCAACTACTTCATCAATGATGTTAAAGCCGCGACGTTTTAAATAATCACGTCCTAGTCGTCCAAGCACAATAATTGAATATTGGTTTGAATCCATATTATGACGTTCACGAATTACGTTACTAACTGTACGTAATACGTTACTGTTATAACCACCTGCTAGTCCGCGATCCGATGTAATAACGATGTATCCTGTACGCTTTACAGGACGCGCATTTAGCATTGGATGATTAATCCCTTTGCTTCCTTGCGCAATGCTCGCTACTACTTCTTGAATCTTTTCCATATACGGAACGAAAGATTTAGCATTTTGCTCTGCACGGTTTAACTTAGATGCAGATACCATCTCCATCGCTTTCGTAATTTGACTCGTTTTCTTTGTCGAGGTAATCTTCGCTTTTATATCGCGTAAAGATGCCACAGGTTTTCACCACCTTTTTTCCGGAAGTTGGCACGATTAGTAAGAATCCTCTTCCTAATCTACGTTGCAAGATATTCTTGCTCATGATTGAAGGAAAAGAATAGGTGCACCTACTCTTTTCCTTTACATAACCGTCAGCAATCTCAGAAATTGAGATGCCTTTTATATGATCTAGCTTCAGCGGCTTGAATGAGCCGCTGAAGCTTTTATTTATTATTCAGAAGCTACGAATACTTTTTTAAATCCATTAATTGCTGCTGCAAATTTGTCGTCATCCGCAAGTTTCTTAGTTGTGCGGATTTCTTCTAATAAGTCAGTTGCATTTGAATCTAACCAAGCATGGAATTCTTCTTCGAAACGAGTGATATCTACTACTGGGATATCATCTAGGAATCCACGTGTTAAAGCGTAAAGAATAATAACTTGTTTCTCTACACGTAACGGTTTGTGTAATCCTTGTTTTAATACCTCAACTGTACGAGCACCACGGTTTAATTTCGCTTGTGTTGCTTTATCAAGGTCAGAACCGAACTGAGCGAACGCTTCTAACTCACGGTAAGATGCAAGGTCAAGACGAAGTGTACCTGATACTTTACTCATCGCTTTAATCTGAGCAGATCCACCAACACGAGATACAGAAGTACCCGCATCGATCGCTGGACGTACGCCAGAGAAGAATAGGTCAGATTGTAAGAAGATTTGTCCATCCGTAATCGAGATTACGTTTGTTGGGATGTAAGCTGATACGTCCCCTGCTTGTGTTTCGATGAAAGGTAGTGCAGTTAAAGAACCGCCGCCTCTTGCATCACTTAATTTTGCTGCACGCTCTAATAAGCGAGAATGTAGGTAGAATACATCCCCTGGATAAGCTTCACGACCTGGAGGACGACGTAATAGTAATGACAGCTCACGGTAAGCCGCTGCTTGTTTTGATAAGTCATCATATACTACTAATACGTGTTTACCATTGTACATGAACTCTTCACCCATTGTTACACCAGCATAAGCAGCTAGGTATAATAATGGAGCTGGTTGAGAAGCAGATGCAGTTACAACGATTGTGTAATCTAATGCACCGTGCTTACGTAGTGTTTCTACTACGTTACGTACAGTTGATTCTTTTTGTCCGATAGCTACATAGATACAAATCATATCTTCATCTTTTTGGTTGATGATTGTATCAAGTGCAACTGCTGTTTTACCTGTTTGACGGTCACCAATGATTAACTCACGTTGACCACGGCCAATTGGTACAAGAGCATCGATCGCTTTAATACCTGTTTGAAGTGGCTCATGAACAGATTTACGATCCATTACACCTGGTGCTGGACTTTCGATTGGACGAGTGTTTGTTGTATTGATTGGGCCTAAACCATCAACTGGTTGACCTAATGGGTTTACAACACGACCGATTAGTTCTTTTCCTACTGGTACTTGCATGATGCGACCAGTACGACGAACTTCGTCACCTTCACGGATTTCTGTGTAAGGTCCTAAAATAATGATACCTACGTTGTTTTCTTCTAAGTTTTGTGCTAGTCCCATAACGCCGTTAGAGAACTCTACAAGTTCACCAGCCATAACGTTATCAAGACCATGAGCACGCGCGATACCGTCACCAACTTGGATAACTGTACCAACATCACTAACTTCGATTTCAGACTGATAGTTCTCGATTTGTTGCTTTATCAGTGCGCTAATTTCCTCAGCTCTGATGCTCATGTGCTTCACCCCTATCTATTCTTCATTAATTCACGTTGAATACGTGCTAATTTGCCTTGTAAACTTCCGTCATAAATGCGATTTCCAATACGTACTTTAATGCCGCCTAGTAAATCTTCATCTACAACATTTTTCACGCGAATTGCATCTTTTCCCGTTTTCTTTGCAAATGCTTCTGCAATGTTAAGCTTCTCTTCTTCTGATAGAAGACGAATAGAATATACAGTTGCATCCGCTACGTTGCGTTCTTCATTAGCAAGAACAACATATTCATTTGCAATTTCAGGTAAGATATCAATGCGCTTGTTATCAATTAAAATATATAACGTATTTAAAATAGATTCAGAAACAGATCCGAATACGTTTGCAAGAAACGTTTTCTTCTGCTCTTTTGAAATGTTCGGTTGCGTTAAAAAGCTATGTAGTTCTCCGTTCTTTACATAAACGTTTTGTACAAGGCGTAATTCCTCTTCAAACATTTCTAATACGTGTTTTTCTTTTGCAATTTTAAAAAGAGCGACAGCATAACGTTTTGCTACAATCCCATTGCTCATCGCGCTTCTCCTACTTCTTTAATATAATCGCGAATTAACTTCACTTGATCTTCTTCTTTTAATTCTTTTTCAATTACTTTAGAAGCAATTTGAACAGATAAAGAAGCAACTTGTTCTTGTAAAGCAGCAATTGCTTGCTCTTTTTCGCGTTGAATTTCTTGTACAGCAGATGCTTTAATTGATTCTGCTTCTTCTTTCGCAGCAGCAACAATAACATCTTTTTGATCTACAGCTTGTTTTTTCGCTCTTTCGATTAACTCTTGTGCTTCAACACGCGATTGTTTTAACATCTCACGTTGTTCTTCTACTAATTTCTTCGCTTCAGCGTTACTTCTTTCTGCAGCGTCGATTTCATTAGTAACATGCTCTTCACGTTCTTTCATAATTCCCATTAAAGGACCCCACGCAAATTTGCGTAGCATTACTAATAGAAGTAAGAAAATGAACAATGTATAAGCAATCGTTCCAAATGGAATGGCAGCCCCTAATAATAAAGTTGGCACAAGGATTCACTCCCTTCAAAATATCTAAATTGATCATATGAAAAAAAAAGACATACGTTTCGTTCATAAAGCAATGGCGAAGAAAGTTCAAAAAACACTCTTCGCCATCTATGTAAGGGGAGTCTCCCTTATTTGTTCATTACGATGAAAGCAATAACTACACCGATGATTGGAAGTGCCTCAACTAAAGCAACCCCGATGAACATAATTGTTTGAAGTGCGCCTTTTAATTCTGGTTGACGAGCAACACCTTCGATTGTACGTGATACGATAAGACCGTTACCAATACCTGCACCTAATGCTGATAAACCAATTGCAATTGCAGCTGCGATTACACCTAAACTCATTTAATTTGTCCTCCTTTGTATTATAAAAAAATAAATTTTTTCTTACTTAAATTATATTAATGGTCATGGCTTACTTTATGAGCCATATAAACCATCGTTAACATTACGAAAATAAATGACTGGATTGATCCAACGAATACACTGAATCCCATCCATGCTAACATCGGTACAAGTGCACCTAATGCTCCAAGAGCTGATGCCCCGCCTAACTTAGCAAGTAATCCTAATAAGATCTCACCTGCATAAATGTTACCAAATAAACGAAGACCTAACGTTAATGTGTTAGCAAACTCCTCAATAACCTTTAATGGGAATAAGAATTTCATCGGTTGGAAATAACCTTTTACGTATTCTTTCGTACCCTTCATCTTAATTCCATAATAATGGGTGAGGGTAACTACCATCACGGCTAATGTTAATGTAACTGCTGGATCAGACGTTGGTGATCTCCACCATGCAATATGTTCGCCAGCCTCAACTGTTGAATACATGAATGGTAAACCAAGGAAGTTCGATACGATGATAAACATGATAAGCGTAACGCCAAGCGTTAAGAAGCGTCCACCTGTTTTCCAGTCCATCGTACTATTGATAATCCCTTTCACGAAATCAAACACCCATTCCATGAAGTTTTGCATCCCGGTTGGGCGAAGGGCTAAACTGCGAGTTCCTATAACAGCGATTAAGAAAACAATAACTGCTGCTACAGTAACCATCATAACTGATGACAAATCGAACGTTAAACCTAGAAATTCAACTAATTTACCGTGTTCCACTAGTAATTCACCTCTCTTCCCTGCTCGTATACTCTAAATAAAGAAAATCTATGATCATGACAAGGTATCCTGTCAGCAATCCTACACCTAAGCCCCACATCGCAATTAATTCTTGATATTTGGCTGCAAATAAAATCAATAATCCAATCGTGGCGAATCTTGAATATGTACTTACCGCTGTTGCTTTAAACTTCACGTTTTCTCCATTTGTTACGCGATCTAACAGCTTGTCTGTTCTACGTGCAATGATGCGCAAACTAAGAAAACTGAAAATCGTTCCGATAATCAGCCCAAGAAATACATCCTTGTAAGAGGTAAATCCCCATCCTAGCACTAGAAGCGCAAGCAAGTAGTACATATATTTCTTTTGTCTTTGGACAAGTCCATGTACGTCTATCATCATTGCTCTCCCGAATAGTAATGTCGAATGAGTCGAATCATTGCGTATACCCCTGTTCCTAATCCTAGTAATAAACCTATTATAAGAAACAATGGAAACGTTCCAACCTTATTATCAATCCATTGCCCCCCAAAGATTCCAATAAGAATAGAACCGACTAACTGAGCAAGAATTCCTGACATTAAAGCATAAGCTTTTATATGGCTGCGATCGTTTTTTTGCAAGGATTCATCCCTCCAATATGTAACCCTCATTCACGATGTGTTAATAATAACTCATTTTTCTGCATAAATTCTATACAAAATAAAAAGTTTACATTTTCGTCACGGAATAGATGCATTTTTGTCACTGAAAGCCCTACCATCTATCCCCGTTGTTAGCATACAATAGGGTATTAACAGTGTCAACGAGAAATCGTAAAAAATCAAAAAATTTGAGTATTAGTCATTTCCTCCCAAAAATGAAAACGTTCCCCTTCTAAATACTGGTTAGAGATATGCAATTTCTAACAGTTTTCTCTTTATAATAGAAGAAAATGTTCACAAGTTTGTCACTATTTTATTTTTAAGATATAGCGCTTTCCTTCCATATTATAGTGTTCCCTAGACGTAAGACTTCTATATTATATGTGATGTGTATGTAACTTATGTTGTATATACCCTGTATATTTATCTTCCCCTCCCCTGCACGTTCTGGGCAAAAAAAGACGAGAGGGGACTCCCCTCTCGTCTGTTGTCTTACTTCGTTCCGAATAAACGGTCACCAGCATCACCAAGACCTGGTACTACATATCCATGGTCATTTAATTTTTCATCTAATGCTGCTACATAAATATCAACATCAGGATGTTCTTCTTGTACTACTTTTACTCCTTCTGGAGCAGCTACGATACACATTAATTTAATTTGTTTCGCACCGCGCTTTTTCAGAGAATTAATTGCTTCAGCAGCAGAACCACCTGTCGCTAGCATCGGATCTAGTACGATGAAGTCACGCTCTTCTACATCCGTTGGAAGTTTCACATAGTATTCTACCGGTTGCAATGTTTCAGGGTCACGATATAAACCAACGTGTCCTACTTTTGCTGCTGGAATTAATTTCAGAATTCCATCAACCATTCCTAAACCTGCACGTAAAATCGGAATTAAACCGAGTTTTTTACCAGCGATCACTTTTGTTGTCGCTTTGCTTACAGGTGTTTCAATTTCAATGTCTTTAAGTGGAAGGTCGCGAGTAATTTCGAAAGCCATTAAACTTGCTACTTCGTCCACTAATTCACGAAAATCTTTCGTACCTGTATTCTTATCGCGAATATATGTAATCTTATGTTGAATTAACGGGTGATCAAATACATACAGTTTTCCCATGTGAATCTCTCCTTTAGATGATATTCATGCGTTTATACGCTTTTTTACACTATTTACGATTGTAAAGAAAACGCTACTAATATTCAAGGGCAAATTTGGAAAAATCATGATTTTGCATGAATCTATCTAGTATCTTTACCAATTATGGGAGCTGTATCCTTCATTATATCGCCAAAATTTATTCATCATTTGTATACATACTTAAAAAACAATATATGTCCAAGAAAAAAGACTGCCAAAACTATTACGTTTTAGCAGTCTCTTTCAATCTATTATAGGTCTGTATACATTGGGAATTTGCTCGTTAACGCTTCTACACGCTTACGCGCCTCTTCTAATGCAGCCTCATTCTCATGATTTTTTAATGTATAGGCAATAAGTGCCGCAATTTCATCCATTTCTTCTAATCCGAAACCACGAGATGTTACAGCCGCCGTACCGATACGTACACCGCTTGTTACAAATGGGCTTGCTGTTTCAAATGGAATTGTATTTTTGTTCACTGTAATACCAACTTCATCTAATACGTGCTCTGCTACTTTACCTGTGATTTCTAAGTTACGAACATCAATCAAGATTAAGTGATTGTCTGTTCCACCAGAAACAAGTGTAAGTCCTTCTTTTTGAAGGCCTTCAGCTAAACGGTTCGCATTATTAATGATATTTTGTGCATATGTTTTAAAATCATCTTGAAGTGCCTCACCAAACGCAACAGCTTTTGCAGCGATTACGTGCATAAGTGGGCCACCTTGAATACCAGGGAAGATTGATTTATCAATTTGTTTTGCAAATTGCTCTTCACATAAAATCATACCGCCACGTGGACCACGTAATGTTTTATGTGTTGTTGTTGTAACGAAATGTGCATGTGGTACTGGGTTTGGATGTAAACCTGCAGCTACTAAACCAGCGATATGTGCCATATCAACCATTAAGTATGCGCCCACTTCATCTGCAATCTCACGGAATCGTTTGAAATCGATAACACGAGGGTACGCACTCGCACCTGCAACGATTAATTTTGGTTTATGTTCTTTCGCTTTTGCTAATACATCATCGTAATTAATACGGTGAGAATCAGCATCCACGCCATATTCTACGAAATTATATTGTACTCCACTGAAGTTAACAGGGCTTCCGTGTGTTAAGTGACCACCATGAGATAAATTCATACCAAGTACTGTATCGCCTTGCTCTAAAATTGTGAAGTATACTGCCATGTTCGCTTGTGCACCAGAATGCGGCTGAACATTTACGTGCTCTGCGCCAAAAATTTCTTTCACGCGATCACGTGCGATATCTTCTACTACGTCTACGTGCTCACAGCCACCATAGTAACGTTTTCCAGGATATCCTTCAGCATACTTATTCGTTAAAACAGAACCTTGTGCTTCCATTACTGCTTCACTTACAAAGTTTTCTGAAGCAATTAACTCGATCTTTGAACGCTGTCTTCCTAGTTCTGCCTCAATTGCAGCAAATACCTTTTCATCTTGACGTTTTAAATGATCCACCAAAATCCCCCTTTTCTGAACGAATTACATCGATTCCCAATAGTTTTTTCTTATTTATTCAGAAAAAACGAAAATTCAGGTTGTAATTCTTTCGAACCTTCATGTTTTCAACTACATTCTAACATGACTTTCTATATCATAAAAGAAAAAAAAGACCGAAAATCGGTCTTTTCTTTCTTCTATTATAAAGTCAGACAACGTACCTTTTATCTTATAATAAAAAGCTGTTATAAGACTTCCTAATTTTTCATATTTAACGGCAAGTAATAGTTTCTTCTGCCGCCGCATAAACAGCACGTGCTCCACCAATTAGTTTTCCACGTGTTTTCGCCATTGTTACATGCGCATTTCCAATTTCCTTCACACTTGTACGAACCGGAACAGCTACATGCTTTAAATGCATACCGATAAATGTATCGCCAATATCCATTCCAGCATCCGCTTTAATAAATTCAACTACTACCGGATCTTTCAAATTATGATACGCATATGTTCCCAATGCACCACCTGCTGATCTAACAGGCGTAACTGTTACAATTTCAAATTGATATTTCATCGCTACATCTCTCTCAACTACTAAAGCACGGTTTAAATGCTCACAACATTGAAAAGCCAATTCGATACCTGTTTGCTCTTGAAATTGTTTTAACTCAGAAAAAATCGCTTCCGCTACTTCCATCGTCCCTGATGTTCCAATTCTTTCACCTAGCACTTCGCTCGTGCTACATCCCACTACAAAAATTTGACCACTTTGTAATGAAGCTTGCTCTTGGAAATCAGAAAGCGACATTTGTAGCTGTTCTCTTACCTTTACGATTTCTGTCATTACGCCTCTTCCTTTCACAGGTTGGTTCACCAAATTATATTTCATACTACTTATAGTTAGAATCTATTATTTTGTTTCGTACGTTTTAATTTTTCCTACACGGTTTTCGTGACGTCCACCTTCATAGTCAGTCGTTAACCAAATTTTTGCGATATCACGTGCTAAGCCAGCTCCAATTACACGCTCGCCCATTGCTAGCATGTTCGTGTCATTATGCTCTCTCGTCGCTTTCGCGCTGAAAGTATCATGAACTAATGCACAACGAATACCATTTACTTTGTTTGCTGCAATTGACATACCAATGCCTGTCCCACAAACTAAAATGCCACGATCTACTTCACCATTCGCTACCATTTCTGCTGCTGGAAACGCAAAATCAGGGTAATCAACAGAACCAGCTTCACATTCACAGCCTAAATCAATATATTCAATATTTAACTCTTCTAATAAACTTACAAGTTCTTTACGGATATTCATACCGCCGTGATCAGATGCTACTACTACTTTCATTTTTACCCCTCCAAAATTTCAATCCATTATCTTCATAATACAGTCCGCTACCTCAATAAAGCGAAATGTTCTCCAATATCGTATTATACACGAAACATCAACCTTCTGAATGTTTTTTCAATAAAGTTTGTACAAGACCTTCCATCTCTTTTAATGTTTCCTTATAAATAGAAAGAGAACCTCCAAACGGATCAGAAATATCCTTATTTACACCTTCAGCTACTCCATACAGTGTATACACTTTCTGTTCAATATTAGGATAATGCCCAAGTACAATTTCCTTATGATTTTCTGTCATTGTTACTACAATATCAGCCCAATCAAGCAACGTTTCATTTATCTGCTTTGAAGCATGATTAATTGAAATCCCTTTTTCAATCAGTGCTTCTTTCGCATAAACCGATGCATCGCTTCCAGGATAGGCGAAAACACCAGCAGATTGCACTTCAAACTTACCTTCTCCATGATGACGTAGTAACGCCTCAGCCATCGGACTACGGCATGTATTTCCAGTGCAAACAAATAACACTCGTTTCATCCAAACCCACCCCTTATATTGTATCTTTTCTCTTTAATAATAGCTTACATTAGAATAGAACAAAAGAAATGTGAATATACAAAAGGCGCATTTTTCTAAGAAAAATGCGCCTTTCCACATATATGTGAAACCCTATTTCCAAGTGCCCAGGGTATTTTAACATACCTACTAAACATACGATAAAAAATAAGGAATCCATTTCATATGAAACGGATTCCTTTTATACAACAATTATTTCATTGTAACTTTCATTACTTCTGTTGAACCTTTTGTAGCTGTTACGCCTATAGTTGTCTTAATAGACTCAGCCGCATCTGTGTTTGTAATAACGATTGGAGTAATTGTGCTTTTCGCTTTTTCACGAATTAATTCTAAGTCGAATGAGATTAATTTATCTCCAGCTTTTACAGCTTGGCCTTCAGAAACGTGAGCTTCGAAACCTTCGCCTTCCATTTTTACAGTTTCTAATCCAACATGGATTAAAATTTCTGTACCGTTTTTCGCTTTAATTCCAATAGCGTGTTTTGTGTGGAATAATTGTACGATTTCACCATCAACTGGAGATACAACTACACCTTCAGTAGGATCGATTGCAACACCGTCACCCATCATACGACCAGCGAATACTGGATCTGGTACTTCTTCAATATTTTTCACTGCTCCAGTTAATGGAGCTACGATTGTTTCTTCATTTGTTTTTGAACCAAGACCGAATAATTTTTTAAACATAGGATAGTCCTCCTTATAATTTACCTAAAAGTTTATAGGGCAATCCCTAGTAAAGATCGGGACACATGTAAGACTTCATACTTCGAATATTATACTGTAAAAACGCTTTCGAAATAAATTACGTCATTACTAATAGACTCTTATTGTATCGCTTCGTAAAATTCCAGTCAATTCTGATTGTCTGAATAACAATAAGAGGTTAACTTCTACTTGTATTCTCTCTTTTTTCACCTTACTTGTCTAGAAGTCTTTACTACATTTTGTTTTTTGTTGTTAATTTGTAAAATTTATTTAAAACTTTTTTCGAAAGTTACTTGACTAAAGTTAGTAACTATTTTATTATTACTTACATAAGATAAGTTAATAACTTTTAGGGGGTTTTAAAATGATGGATATCGGTCTTCTTATTATTCGTCTTATTATAGGAATTACATTCATGGGTCATGGTGCTCAAAAATTATTCGGTTGGTTCGGTGGTTACGGTTTAAAAGGAACAGGTGGCTGGATGGAGTCAATCGGTTTACGCCCTGGTGTATTTATGGCATTTATGGCTGGCGCAACTGAACTATTAGGTGGTTTCTTATTCGCATCCGGTATTTTCACTGCAATCGGTTCATTATTTATCGTCGGAACAATGTTAATGGCAATCTTCACTGTTCATGGGAAAAATGGTTACTGGGTAACACAAGACGGATTTGAATACAATTTAATACTAATCGCTGTTGCTATTGGTGTCGCTTTAATCGGACCTGGCGCATACGTTTTACTATAATATTTATCTTCATTTCGAGATATTCACAAAAGAAGAGATTACTTCAGTACAATTGAGGTAATCTCTTTTTTACATCGTTAAAAAAATATTATTTTCAGCAGGAGTTTCTCACTAGTATCTTGTAAACAAACAATAAGTATTCATATTTAGAAAGGAGATTACAAACATGTTATCCATTAACCCAAACGAACAAACTGAAAAAGATAATTATAAATTACTTACAGGGAGTATCATCCCTCGCCCCGTTGCATTCGTTACTTCTGTAACAAAAGACGGCGTATTAAATGGAGCACCATATAGTTATTTCAATATTGTTGCTGCTAATCCACCACTTATATCCGTTTCCGTACAACGAAAAGAAGGAAAACAAAAGGACACTTCTCGAAACGCAATTGAAAAGGGAGAATTTGTCGTACATATTTCTGATGAATCGTATATAGAGTCAATTAACGAAACAGCCGCTAATCTCCCGCCAAATGAGAGTGAAATTGAATTAGTAAAACTAACACAAATTGAAAGTGACGTCATCTCTGTTCCAGGTGTAAAAGAAGCAAACATTCGAATGGAATGCGTTTTAGAACGCGCAATTCCTCTTGGTGGAACAGAAGACTCACCCGCTTGCGATCTACTAATTGGACGCGTCGTTCGTTTCCACGTCGCAGAACATCTATACGAAAACGGCCGCATTCACGCAGAAGGACTAAAACCAGTAAGCCGCCTAGCAGGACACAACTACGCAAAACTAGGAGAACAATTTGAATTGGTGAGGCCAATTTAAAAGCGGAAGCGGCTCGTTCAGAATCGCAGGACATTGGAGCTCTCGACCTTGAAGCGCTTTTTGCTTCGAGTGAGAGAGCGAAATGACCGGAGATTCTAGCCGCTGGAGCTGGATCATACCTAAAAGCGGAAGCGACCCGTTCACTTCCATCACCTAAACATAAAATCCCCCGCTAAAAGCGGGGGATTTTTTCACTGTAATTCTTCCTTCTTTTCCTCTAAAGTAGGCGTTTTCTCTTTTTTTGGCTTCCCAAGCTTAATGACTAAGAAGTATAGAGAAAGCAATGTAATGAGAAAAACAATTAAAAATGGATACGGAGAGTAGAAGGTACGCGCTGCCTCAGTTTTCCCCGCAACAAACTTCAATGACTCAATATCTAAAAACTCGGCAAACATTTGTACACCGAGCATACTAAACCAAAAAACAAAAAAACTAATAATAATACCAAAAACTTGCTTCAATCTCGTCATTCATCTCATCCTTTCTATATCTGTAATTTTTAGTGCAATAAATATAGTACAAACAAAATATGCACAGAAAGGAACCATCTCACCATTCACAAATTAACTTAATCCAACCTAACATCGAAATTTGCAAAATAATACCCCAAATTATAAATCTTCTTAGCCATCGAGGAAAGAAGGTTAAAAACTTAACATACCATTCCAATAGCGTGTTCATAATTCCCTCCTACATAAAATTATATAGGAAAAAGGATATATAATCCAAATCCGACCAGAATGATACCACCTACTATCTCACCATATGTACCGAGCATACCTTTCGCATGTCTACCAATTAATAAACCAAACCACGCTAATAACATACTAATAATGCCGAACAATAATATCGTAATAATCGTCTGTGCTCCATAAATACCAAGACTAAGACCTACTGAAAAACTATCTATACTGACACCAAATGCAAATACAAATAAACTAATTCCTACAGGAGCCATTCTAGTCTCTTCGTTTTCTAAAATAGACGAATATACGATATAAAAGCCTAGCCCAATTAATAAAATAGCTCCTGCAAAATGTGCAACATCCCCAAATTTCTCTGATAGAAAACGTCCTAATACCATTCCGATAAAGGGCATAATAATATGAAATATCCCGATTGTCATACCAATATACAGGATTTGCCTCACCTTTAAAGCCATCATCCCCATACCTAGGCTCACCGAAAATGCATCCATACCTAAGGCAAATGCCATAATTATTAAAGGTACTAATTGTTCAAATGTCATTCATGTCCCTCCCCGGACGTGCTACTTCAAAATATGCTTATCCGAGGAGAAATATTCGGTTTGCTAACAGTACCTTATCATTCAGTAATAATATGATGTCCCGCTGCTTTTGTTAAACGATTCATAATTGCATTCCCTATTCCTTCATTTGGGAACGACTCACTAAAAATAACATCCACTTCACTTGCATCAAACGTTCTAAGTACATCATATAATTTAGTTGCAACGCTAGCCAAATCACTTCGAACACCACAAGATAGTACAACATCTGCGCTATACATATGCTGATACTCTTCTGTCGTTAATACACCTACTTTGAATCCTTCTTCCTTTTTCTTATCCACAAGATGCTGAATAAACTCACGTGAACCTTCAACAATACTCAGTGGAGCTTTGGGTGCATAATGTGTATATTTCATCCCAGGTGATTTCGGCTTTTCCTTCTCATCCTTTAAAGCCGGATCTAAAGAAACATTACCTATCACCGCTTCCAATTGTTCTTTCGTAATCCCACCTGGACGTAAAATTGTCGGAACCTTGCTCGTACAATCAATTACAGTCGATTCAACGCCTACTCCCGTTGCACCGCCATCAACAATACCTGCAATCTTCCCATTCAAATCTTCATATACGTGGGAAGCTAACGTTGGACTTGGACGCCCTGAACGATTCGCACTCGGTGCTGCAACTGGTACATTTGCCTCCTCAATAAGAGCAAGTGCTACTGGGTGATCGGGCATTCTTACCCCAACCGTTTTCAGCCCTGCTGTTACCTTCTCTGAAATACCTTCTTTTCTTGGCAAAATAATTGTTAATGGTCCTGGCCAAAAGTGCTCCATTAACTTCTCTGCCACCGGTGGAATTTCCTTTACTATCCCATCTAACTGCGTTTTTGTACCTATGTGGACAATAAGTGGATTATCACTTGGTCTCCCTTTCGCTTCAAAAATTTTCGCGATTGCTTCATCATTCATCGCGTTCGCACCTAGCCCATATACCGTTTCCGTAGGGAAGGCAATCGCTTCATTTTCCTTTAATAATCTTGCTGCTTCTTGTAACTGTGGATAATATTTTTTTCTTTCCACAACATTATCCACAACCCACATATTTGTATGCATTTTTTTCCACGTCCTTTTCTGCCTTTAAATACTTGTCTATTTTTAGTTTACTATGAGATTTATCCAAAAGACAAACAAGGTTTATCCACAAAATGTGGATAAACCCAATTAATCTGTGGATAACTTTGTGAATAGCTGACAATTTAGTATTATTGCATTTGGCTCTTTTATATTTTTACAAAAATGTTCTAACTGTTGAATCCCCTCTGGAACCTCATCTTTTTCTATAGTAGCAAACCCAAAAAACTGAAAGATCGTCATAGATTGTGGATGATTTGTTAGTAAGTATAATTGCTGAACACTTTTTTCTTTCATATACTGCAAAAACATTTCAAAAAAATATAAGAAAGTCTGTTTATCCACACCAGGTGTGAATAAACAAGAACGAATAAGCACATCTTTCTCATCTTGTTCATAACCAATTACGGCTCGTATTTCTTCCGCCTCTTCCAAAATCATAAATTGGGAGTACAACTCATTTATTTTATCATCTTTTTTATTAGCTTGTCCGAAAAATGCATGCAATCTTTCCACATCTGCTTTTGTAGCAAAATAAACCTTCTTCATAATAAATCCCTCCTCTTTTTTATATATGAGGAGAGATTTATTAATAGTACTATTTAGAGAATAAAGAGGTAAAAGCTTCGACGATAAACAATTTAACTTCAGGTTTTTCTTCTTCCTCTTCTACTTTTACATACTCATTTTGTTTTTCTTTCTTTTTCTCCACAGGCTTCTCCACTTTTTCCACAGTTTTTGTTTCTTCTTTACTTACAGGCTGTTCTTCGACTTTTGTTTCATTTTTTATCACTTTCTTTTCAGAATCCGTTACTTTTTTTACTACTTCCTTCTTTGCATCTTTCGTCTCCTTCACCTTATCCTCTTTTTTCTCTGGCGCATCTACTATCTCCTCTTCCGGTTGCTTCACTGTCTCCTCTTCAGGTGATTCAGCTTTCACAACATGTTCTTCTTTTCTTACAGCTGTACCACTCGAAAAATCTAAGAAACACATCGGTGGAAATAATACACACCACCAGTTCGCCCCTTCACCTTCACCAATTGTAATTAGTACTGCTTCATATTCTCCGGCTGGATAAATAAAATTCCCATATACCTTTGTAGGAAACTTTACATTCTTACTAAATTTCACTTGAAACGTCTCTTTACTTCCTTCTTTTTTCAATGTATTTGCAACTGTTTTTTCGATTTCTGGAATATGGCTTTGAATTACTTTTCGTGCCTCTTCAAATGAAGTTAAATCCGCTACCCATCCATCAATTTGCGCTTTTACTTCATCGCGTACTTTACGCTTTAACGCCTGATCTTTATCTGAATCACTATTAGCTAAAATTCGTAATCGAACGGCCTCTTTCGGAATAACAGAAGGCCCTTTCGCATCCGCTTTCATATATCCAAAATGCACAAGTAACTGTGCACCAATTAATAATAGAAGAAGATAAGCAATAACTTGTTTTTTCATTTCCTCCACCGTCCCCTCTAGAAACAGTGTGGACAGAGTTACTGCTTTCTAAACTATTAAATTCAAAATCTATATGAATTTTCCACAAAAAAAATAGAGTAAGGCTTAACCTTACTCCATCTCTGCAAATACCATACGATCTTTTCCATTAATATCAAGAACAATCTCAACGTTAGCATGCGGAAAAGTTTGTTGCAGCAGTGCCTTTACATCTTCACCTTGTCCTACTCCAATTTCAAACGCCACAATCGCTTTTTTCTGCAATACGCTCGGTAATTCTTCCATAAAACGACGATAGAAATCAAGTCCATCTTCGCCACCGACAAGAGCTCTTTTTGGTTCATGCTCTTTCACAACAGTAGAAAGACCACGCCAGTCCTCTTCTGGTATATATGGTGGATTAGAAACAACAATATCTAACTTTTGACCAGATTTATAAAATGGCGATAATAAATCACCATGATAGAATGTTACTTCTGCACCTAAAGCTTTTGCATTTTCTTTCGCAACGTCAATCGATTCCTGTGCAATATCTACTGTATACACATGAAGATCCTTATTTTCTAAAGCAAGCGTAATAGAAATTGCTCCACTACCTGTACCAATATCCGCTACATGCAGTTTCTCATTACCGAAATGGCGCTCAATTCTCTCTAATACACCCACTATAAGTTCTTCTGTTTCCGGTCTCGGTATTAATACTTCTTCATTCACAAAGAACGATCGTCCATAAAACATTTCATAGCCAATCATATATTGAATCGGAATACCTTCTACGTGCTTATTGATAACCTCTACAAAACTACTCTCCTGTTCCGCAGTGATTTCTTCACGCATATTCATGAGCAATCCTGTTCTATTCGTCTTTAATACATGACAAAGGACGATTTCTCCCGCATTTTCATCTCGTCCATTTTCCTGTAAAAAAGAAGAAGCCCATTTCAGGGCTTCATAGACACGCATTACTCAGCTGCCTCCATCTTTTGAGCCTGATCTTCCATCACTAAGGCATTGATGAAGTCATCTAACTTACCTTGTAAGATTTGATCTAGCTTTTGAATCGTTAAACCGATTCGATGGTCTGTAACACGGTTTTGCGGGAAATTATACGTACGAATACGCTCTGAACGATCACCTGTACCAACAGCTTGCTTACGGTTTTGATCATATTCAGCTTGCGCTTCTTGTCTAAATTTATCATAAACACGTGCACGTAATACTTTCATTGCTTTTTCTTTGTTCTTAATTTGTGACTTCTCGTCCTGACAAGATACAACTACACCAGTCGGTAAATGCGTTAAACGTACCGCTGACATTGTTGTATTAACACTTTGTCCACCAGGACCACTAGAAGCAAATGTATCAACACGAACATCTTTTTCATGAATAGTAATTTCTACTTCTTCTGCCTCTGGTAATACAGCTACAGTTGCTGTAGATGTATGAATACGTCCACCAGATTCCGTTTCAGGAACACGTTGTACACGGTGAGCACCATTCTCGAATTTCAGCTTCGCGAACGCACCTTTACCGTTAATCATAAAGATAATCTCTTTATATCCACCTAGTTCTGTATAGCTAGCCTCAATAATTTCAGTTTTCCAACCTTGTACCTCAGCATAACGGCTATACATACGGTATAAATCACCAGCGAATAAAGCTGCTTCATCACCGCCAGCAGCTCCACGAACCTCGACGATAACGTTCTTATCATCATTAGGATCTTTTGGAACAAGTAAAACTTTCAGACGCTCTGATAAAGTCTTCTCTTGACCTTCTAATTCAGAAACTTCCTCTTTTACCATGTCACGCATATCAGCATCTAACTTGTCTTCTAACATTGCTTTCGCATCTTTTAATTGCTCACGAGTATCTTTGTACTCACGGTACACCTCTACCGTTTCTTGTATATCAGATTGTTCCTTTGAATACTCACGAAGCTTATTTGTATCGCTAATAACCTCTGGGTCACTTAACAATTCATTTAACTTCTCATAACGATCTTCTACAGCTTGCAAACGATCTAACACATCATTCACCTCTACATCCTAGTATCTAATACAAATAGTATATGGTACTTACTCAAAAAAACGCAAATTATATTTAAAAGCGCAAGCGGCTCGCTCAGAATCGCAGGACACTTCAAACTCTCGACCTTGAAGCGCTTTTTGCTTCGAGCGAGAGAGTGAAATGGCCGGAGATTCTAGCCGCTGGAGCTAGATAATAAATTTAAAAGTGTAGGTGGCTCGTCCAGCTCTGACCAGCTAAGGTTCTTTCGCCCTAAAGGTGCTTTTTACCTTTCAAGCGGAAGGTTCTTAGATGCGAAGAGCTAGCCACCGGAACTAGATAATATTTAAAAGCGGAGCCGGCTCGCACCGCTCATTCTCTCTATTTTGAAAAAAACCCGCCCTACATAGCGAGTTTTACTTATCTTTGTTTGTAGGTACTGCATGACAATGACGACAACGTGGTTCATACGACTCTGAAGCCCCAACTAAAATGATCGGATCATCAAATGCCGCTGGTTCTCCATCAATTAGACGTTGCGTACGACTTGCTGGAGATCCACATTCAGAGCAAACTGCCTGCAATTTAGTTACATGTTCAGCAATCGCCATCAGCTGAGGAACTTGTCCAAATGGTAGACCACGGAAATCTTGGTCTAAACCAGCTACAATGACACGATAGCCACGATTTGCCAATATTTGCACCACTTCCACAATGTCCCCATCAAAAAATTGCACCTCATCGATTGCAATAACATCCATTTCTTCTGTTACATGGTTAAATATATCTTTTGAAGCTGAAACAGAAACCGCTTTAACCTTTGATCCATTATGTGATACAACATCTTCTTCACTATAACGATTATCAATACATGGTTTAAATACAATTGCATATTGTTTCGCAAATTGTGTACGTCGTATACGGCGGATGAGCTCTTCTGATTTTCCAGAAAACATACTCCCGCAAATCACTTCAATCCAACCATTTTGATTCATTAAGTACATTGAGCTCTCCTTTCATCTACTTTCCTAATCCAAAGTAGGGTAAAGGTTTAATATTTTCGCAAAAAAAACAGACAAGCGAATACATACACTTGCCTGTTTTATGTTCTTTATTACTTAATACCGTATTTCTTATTGAAGCGGTCAACACGTCCGTCTGCAGTAGCAAACTTCTGACGTCCAGTGTAGAATGGGTGAGAATCAGAACTGATCTCAATTTTTAGTAATGGATAAGTGTTACCATCTTCCCACTCAACAGTCTCGCTAGAGCCTTTAGTAGACCCGCTTAAGAATTTGAAGCCTGTGTTCGTGTCCATAAATACAACTTTATTGTAATTTGGATGGATTCCTGCTTTCATTCTTTTCATCTCCTTCCGCCCTGAATCATTTTCGAAACAGAGTTTTTCATCTTCAGCTGCTTGCACAACTATATTGATGAAACACATATGATGAAATTATAACAAGGCTAACTCCATTTTGCAACTACCTGTTTTTGTCTTTTTAAAAATTAAAAGCGAAAGCGGCTCGTTCAGAATCCAGGACACTTCAAGCTCTCGACCTTGAAGCGCTTTTCGCTTCGAGCGAGAGAGTGAAACGGCCGGAGATTCTAGCCGCTGGAACTGGATACCAACCTTAAAGTGGAGGCGGCTCGCTCAGCTCTGACTAGCTAAGGTCCTTCCATTTACTTCTCTCTTTAACATTACCTAAAAAACATAAAAAAACTCGCTTACTACCAAATAAGCGAGTCCCAATCTTTTCCCTTTACTTAGTTGTTACATATCTTTTCGAGTCTGCAACAATGTTTTGTAAAAATTCTTCATTTGTCTTCGTTTGACGAAGCTTGCGTAAGAAACTTTCAACAAAGTCTGGTGTATCGCGCATTGTTTTACGAATACCCCACAGCTTGTCTAAATGTTCTTTCGGAATTAATAGATCTTCTTTACGTGTACCAGAACGACGAATATCAATCGCCGGGAAGATACGACGCTCAGCTAACGAACGATCTAAGTGAAGTTCCATATTTCCAGTTCCTTTAAACTCCTCGTAAATAACATCGTCCATACGAGAACCTGTATCAACAAGCGCTGTTGCTAAAATCGTTAAACTACCACCTTCTTCAATATTACGCGCAGCTCCGAAGAAGCGCTTTGGTCTATGGAAGGCAGCCGGGTCGATACCACCCGATAATGTTCTACCACTTGGTGGAATAACAAGGTTGTAAGCTCGCGCTAAACGGGTAATACTATCCATTAAAATGATAACATCTTTTTTGTGCTCTACAAGACGCATTGCACGTTCTAACACAAGTTCAGCTACTTTAATATGATTTTCTGGCACTTCATCAAAAGTAGAACTTACAACATCTCCTTTAACAGAACGTTCAATGTCTGTTACTTCCTCTGGACGCTCATCAATTAAAAGGACAATTAATTCCGCTTCCGGATGATTTGTTGTAACACTGTGCGCGATTTCTTTTAATAGACTCGTTTTACCAGCCTTTGGAGGCGCAACAATTAAACCACGTTGTCCAAATCCAACTGGTGCGATTAAATCCATGATACGTGTCGGTAACTTTTTCGGTTCCGTTTCCAATTTCATTTGGCGATCTGGGTATAATGGTGTTAACGCAGGGAAATGTACACGCTCTTTTGCTGACTCTGGATCATCTCCGTTTACAGCTTCAACTTGTAATAATCCAAAATAGCGTTCATTTTCTTTCGGAGGTCGTACTTTACCAGAAACCTTATCTCCATTACGTAAATCGAAACGACGAATTTGCGAAGCTGAGATATAAATATCTTCTGAGCTTGGAGAATAGTTGATAGGACGTAGGAATCCAAATCCTTCTGATTGAATAATTTCTAATACGCCTTCCATGAAAAAGAAACCTTCTTTTTCTGCTCGAGCTTTTAAAATGGCGAAGATTAACTCTTTTTTCGTTAATTTGCTATAATACGAAATCTTAAATTCTTTCGCAAGCTCGTATAACTCTTTTAATTTCATGTTTTCTAATGCTGCAATTGACAAATTCATTCAGACACCACACTTTAATATTATTCTCTTTTTACATGGGTAAAGGGAAAAAATACGGAAGGCAAATAATTAATAATGAAAGGCAATAAGTTCAAGTAGGGTAATATTCACTATTGTAACCCTTTTATCTAGTTTTAATCAATACGTTGAAACACAAATACAAGAAGCGAAGACAAGAAAATTTGTCTTCGCTTTTTATATTTCTTTCTTTTTTCTACTCACCTGATTTTAAGGAAGAATAGATAAGACATTTCACTCTCTCGTTTGAAGCGCCCTGCGATTCTGAACGAGCTGCTTACGCTTTTTATTTAATCCAGCTTCAGCAGCTAGAATGGTCGGTGGCTTCACTTCTTCCTACGAGGCAAAAAGCGCCTCTACGTCAGAAGCTCCATCCCCCTCCCATTCTGAACGAGCTGCTTACGCTTTTTACTTAATAACCAAGTTTGGTTTTTTATTTAAGCTATGGCGTCCGTCTACAAAGCGTAATGTACCTGATTTCGCACGCATAACAAGGGAGTGTGTTGTTCCTACACTACCTTTAAATTGAACACCGCGTAATAATTCTCCATCTGTTACGCCTGTTGCTGCAAAGATTGCATCGTCGCCTTTTACTAAGTCTTCCATACGAAGTATGCGATTTATATCTTCAATGCCCATTCTTTTACAACGTTCTAATTCAGCTTCATCTTGTGGCAATAGTTTCCCCTGAATTTCTCCACCTAGACATTTTAATGCAACAGCTGCCAATACACCTTCAGGAGCTCCACCAGAACCGAATAAAATATCTACACCTGTACGATCAAATGCTGTATTGATTGCTCCAGCTACGTCTCCATCGTTAATCAATTTAATACGAGCACCCGCTTTACGAATTTCTTCGATAATCGCTTGATGACGTGGACGATTTAAAACTGTCGCTACAACATCTTCAATATCTTTATTCTTCGCTTTCGCAACTGCACGTAAGTTATCGATAATAGGTGCGTCAATATCAACTGTCCCAACTGCCTCTGGGCCAACCGCAATTTTATCCATGTACATGTCAGGAGCATGTAACAAATTACCGTGATCTGCAATTGCGATAACAGCAAGTGCATTCCACCCGCCAGCTGCTACGATGTTTGTCCCTTCTAAAGGATCAACCGCAACGTCTACGCGCGGACCATATCCTGTACCTAATTTCTCTCCGATATACAGCATTGGCGCTTCGTCCATTTCACCTTCACCAATTACAACTGTACCTTTCATCGGAACTGTATCAAATACATCACGCATAGCTGATGTTGCTGCACCGTCTGCTTCATCTTTTTTTCCGCGTCCCATCCAACGCGCTGATGATAATGCTGCAGCCTCTGTTACACGTACTAACTCCATAGATAAACTTCTTTCCACAATAATCCCTCTCCTTTAAGTCTGTAATATTTCTGCCGTATTTTTGTGAACGGTGTTTTTCTATATAGTGTACTTCCGCTAATGATGATTCTTCGCTCCCCATTAACGGAAGTATCACCACTTTAAGCGTTCTTCAATTCTTCAATCTCTTGCTTTGTCATTTGTTCTCGCCAAATGTTTGCACCAAGCCCTTTAAGCTTGTCTACTATATTTTCGTACCCTCGATCAATATGCTCAAGTCCCGTTACTTCTGTAATACCATCTGCCATTAAACCAGCAATAACAAGGGCTGCCCCAGCTCGTAAGTCACTCGCTTTTACCTTCGCACCTTGCAATAAAACAGGTCCAGTCACAATTGCCGAACGGCCTTCTACTTTAATTTGTGCATTCATACGACGTAATTCATCAATATGTTTGAAACGTGCCCCATAAATTGTATCTGTTACAACTCCCGTTCCGTGCGCCTTTGTTAAAAGCGTCGTAAACGGTTGCTGTAAATCTGTTGGGAAACCTGGATATACAAGCGTTTTTATGTCAACTACTTTCAACCTTCTATTACCATTCACTGTAATCTGGTCATCGTTCGTTTCAACTTGGACACCAGCTTCTCTTAGCTTCGCGGTAACTGATTCTAAATGCTGAGGAATAACATTATCAACTGTTACTTCTCCTCCTGATGCTGCACCTAAAATCATATACGTACCGGCTTCAATACGATCTGGAATGATAGTATGGTGACAACCGTGTAAAGAATCCACACCATCGATTCGGATTACATCTGTACCAGCACCTTTAATGCGCGCACCCATACTTGTTAACAGTGTAGCTACATCAATAATCTCTGGTTCTTTCGCAGCATTTTCAATAACAGTTCTACCTTTCGCTCGTACAGCCGCTAGCATAATATTAATCGTCGCCCCTACACTAACAACATCTAAATAAATACGTGCCCCGCGTAGTTCATCTGCTCTTAAATAAATAGCACCCTGTTCATTCGTAACATGTGCACCTAACGCTTCAAAACCTTTAATATGCTGATCAATCGGTCTCGGTCCTAAATGACATCCACCTGGAAGCCCAATAACAGCTTTTTTAAAACGGCCAAGCATCGCACCCATTAAATAATAAGAAGCGCGCAATTTTTTCACTTTCCCATTTGGTAAAGGCATTGCAACCATGTTGGAAGGATCGACTACCATCTCTTCCTCCTGTCCATAAGTTACTCTTCCTCCAATTTCCTCTAGTAAGTCTCCTAACATTTTCACATCCGAAATATTAGGGACACCACCAATAGTTACTGGAGTATCTGCTAAAATTGTCGCTGGAATTAGTGCAACAGCGCTGTTCTTTGCACCACTCACGCGAATTGTTCCATTTAAAGCTCTTCCGCCTTCAATTAGCAATTTTTCCATATTGAGCTCCCTTCTGTGAATGTATTTATCTTCTACTTCCCTATAAGAAGAATTAGAAGATTCCCCTTAAGAATCTCAATCACTCTTTCCACCCTAAAGCTCAATAAGTAGAAAACCATCACCTACAGTTCTCCTGTAGTATAAAGTGAAATTTTAATCAGTGAGGTTTTGTTCATCTCCACTGATTATTAGCCCGCACCAATCCGGCGTTTACGGACAGTGGATTTCCCACCAAAATTCTTTTCCCCAGCCGAATTTTGAGGTGGGAGTCTTACTGCCCGCAAATAGCGAGATAAATAGACGGTGGTGAACTATCCATCGAATCAAATTCAGATACTTATCATATCTCTTAATAGGAGCATGCACATTATTTTCTATATTTAAAGATGAAGAAATTTACTTTATGAAATCTTTAGACTTGTTCACGCTTTCATTATACAACGAAAGGAAACCGTCTAAAAGACTAGACGGTTTCCAAAACGGAATTTTATTATTACGCTTTACCGTTAGAACCGAATTCGCGAATTTTACCAGCAACAGTTGCTTTGATAGCGTCGCGGCCAGGTCCAATAAATTTACGAGGATCGTAAACTTCTTGGTCTTTGTTTAATACTTCACGAACAGCTTTTGTAAACTCGATTTGGTTCTCAGTGTTTACGTTAATTTTTGAAGTACCTAAAGAGATAGCTTTTACGATATCAGCAGTTGGGATACCAGTACCACCATGTAATACTAAAGGTACACCAGTGAAGTCACGAACTTGTTCCATTTCAGCGAATCCTAAGTTAGGCTCACCTTTGTAAGGACCGTGTACAGAACCTAAAGCTGGAGCTAGGCAGTCGATGCCAGTTGCTTCAACAAGGTGCTTACACTCTGCTGGATCAGCGTAAATTACGCCTTCAGCGATTACGTCGTCTTCTTGTCCGCCAACTGTTCCAAGCTCAGCTTCAACAGATACGTTACGAGCGTGTGCATATTCTACTACTTTTTTAGTAGTTTCAACGTTTTCTTCGAATGGGTGGTGAGAAGCGTCGATCATTACAGATGTGAAACCTGCATCAATTGCTTCTTTACATTTTTCGAAGCTTGAACCATGGTCAAGATGAATCGCTACAGGAACAGTGATGTTCATTTCTTCGATTAAAGCTTTAACCATAGCTACAACTGTTTTGAAACCAGTCATATGACGAGCTGCACCCTCAGATACACCTAGGATTACAGGAGATTTTTCTTCTTCCGCAGCAGCTAAGATAGCTTGAGTCCACTCTAAGTTGTTCATGTTGAATTGACCAACTGCGTATTTTCCTTCTAGTGCTTTGTTTAGCATTTCTTTCATAGAAACTAAAGGCATGGTGAATCCTCCTAAAAAACGTTTTTTGTATCCGATAAGTTCTTATCGCTGGTAGTATGACCAGAATAAGGTAAAATATGTATATCTACATACCGGACTTTTTTCTACACTCAATAGGATAACAACTTGTACTCAAAAACTCAACCGTATTCACCTGCCCAATAGTCCATGTAAACGCTTTTTTCCATATTTTTTATAAAAAATTCATTTTTTATGCTTCTACAGTGAGCTGATTTCTCACTGCTTGACGAATTTCATCAATATCAAACGGTTTAGCAAAGTGCATTAAAGCGCCTAAATCTTTTGCCTCTTGAATCATATCTAATTCTCCATAAGCAGTCATTAAAATCACTTTAATACTCTCATCAATTTCTTTTACATGCTTTAAAATCTCTATACCATCCATACCTGGAATTTTCATATCTAACACTACTAAATCTGGATTATCTTTTTTCACGATATCTAAAGCTTGAAATCCATTCGCTGCTTGGAACGTCTGATAACCTTCTTTTTGGAACACTTCATGTAATAGCACACGAATGCCATATTGATCATCAACGATTAAAATTTTCCCTTCCATAACTCCCAACCTTTCTGTGTAAATACAAGATTTAAAGCTTCTTATATCTTATCGATTTATTTTCGCTATTCTTTGCCAAATCCCTTCCTATTCTTTCTTATTTTACCGTTTCCTATTTTGTTATGCTACCCTACGATTTCACCTTTCTAAAAAAATAAACTATAATGAAAGCCGGCAAACATGTACGAAGGGAGTCAAATTATGTTAAAAATTTTTTCAACTCAATTAAGTGGTTATTTCTCTAAAATTTCCCAAAAAGAAGAAATGAACTTAGAAGACAGCGCTCGTTTACTTGCTCAGGCATTAGTAGGCGACGGCTTCATTTACTTACATGGTACAAATGAAATGGACGGTATTGTTTCAGAAGCATTATTTGGTGCTGAACCAATGAAACAAGCAAAACGTTTAATAGAAAACGGAGAAGAGGCAGCAGTAACCTTTGCGGACCGTGTACTTCTCATTAGTCGTTTTTCAACAGATGAAGAAATTATAAAAATCGCAAAAAAACTTCAAGAAGAAGGTCAATCTATCGTTGGAATCTCTGCTATTCAACAAGGCGCTGAATCACTGGAACAATATACAGATGTACATATTGATACAAAGCTATTAAAAGGTCTTATCCCAGACGATGAAGGTAACCGCTACGGATTCCCAAGTTTAATGGTAGCTTTATTTGCATATCACGGAATCAAGTTTACAATCGACGAAATGTTAAACGAATATTAAAAAAAGCGCCCTATTTCAGGCGCTTTTTTTCATTACTTGCTCTCTTTATTCGTAATAGAAGCACTTACGAAATCATGGAACAATGGTTGTGGACGGTTTGGACGAGATACAAGTTCTGGGTGGAACTGTGCTGCCACGAACCAAGGATGGTCTTTTAATTCAATGATTTCAACTAGGCGACCGTCTGGGCTTGTACCAGAGAATACAAATCCTGCTTTTTCCATATCCGGACGGAATTGATTGTTGAACTCATAACGATGACGATGACGCTCATATACAACCGGCTCACTGTAAGCTCTGTAAGCATTTGTTTCTTCAGCAAGCTTACATGGGTATAGACCAAGACGAAGTGTACCACCTAAGTCTTCTACATCTTTTTGTTCTGGTAATAAGTCGATGATTGCATAAGGTGTGTCAGGATTAATTTCAGAAGAGTTAGCCCCTTCTAATCCTAATACGTTACGTGCGAATTCAATTGATGCAAGTTGCATACCTAAGCAAATTCCTAAGAATGGAACTTTGTTTTCACGAGCATATTGAATTGCAACGATTTTACCTTCTACACCACGATCGCCGAAGCCACCTGGTACAAGAATACCATCTGTGTCACCAACTAATTCTTTTACGTTCTCTGCTGTTACGTGCTCAGCATTTACCCATTTCACTTCTACATCTGTGTCGAATGAGTAACCAGCATGGCGAAGTGCTTCTACAACAGAAATGTATGCATCTTGAAGCTCTACGTATTTACCAACAAGAGCGATTTTTGTTTTCTTAGAAAGGTTGCGTACTTTATCAACTAACGCAGTCCACTCTGTCATATCTGCAGCTGGATTGTCTAATTTTAAGTGATCGCAAACGATTTGGTCCATGTTTTGTTCTTGAAGAGATAATGGAACCGCATATAAAGTATCTGCATCGCGAGCTTCGATAACTGCTTTTGTATCGATGTCACAGAATAATGCAAGCTTGTCTTTCATATCTTGAGAAACAGGCAGTTCTGTACGAACAACGATAATGTTTGGCTGAATACCTAAGCTACGAAGTTCTTTAACACTATGTTGTGTTGGTTTTGTTTTCATTTCACCCGCTGCTTTTAAGTACGGGATTAACGTACAGTGAATGTACATTACATTGTCACGACCGATGTCGCTCTTAATTTGACGGATTGCTTCTAAGAATGGTAGAGACTCGATATCACCAACAGTTCCACCGATTTCTGTAATAACAACATCCGCATTTGTTTCGCGACCAGAACGGTATACGCGCTCTTTAATTTCGTTAGTAATGTGAGGAATAACTTGAACTGTTCCTCCTAAATATTCACCACGACGCTCTTTTTGAAGAACTGAAGAGTAAATTTTACCTGTTGTTACGTTGCTGTATTTGTTTAAGTTGATGTCGATGAAACGCTCATAGTGACCAAGGTCTAAGTCAGTTTCTGCGCCATCATCTGTTACGAATACCTCACCGTGTTGATATGGGCTCATAGTCCCTGGGTCTACGTTAATGTACGGATCAAACTTTTGAATCGTTACGTTTAAACCACGATTTTTTAATAATCTTCCAAGAGATGCTGCTGTAATACCTTTTCCTAAAGACGATACTACACCGCCTGTTACAAAAATATACTTAGTCATGAAAAAGCTCCCTTCTACTTTGCTGTTATATAATCACCGTTGCAAAGCGCAACGTATGTAGATAACACTGTATCCATCTTATTGTTAGACTCTTTTTATTTTCTAAACAAAAAACAAAAAAGAAAATTGCTCCCCTCATCACATAAAGTAACAAGTAGGGAGCAATTTTCTTTTATATTTACACTTTAAAAGTATTATCGTCCTTTTTTAAAGAGCCCAAAAATGATTCTACATGGACGATAATAAAAAGTCAAGAACTACAGTTCTTCCTCTTCTTCTTCTTCAGTTTCATCATACTCAAGTTCTTCTTCAGCGAAGTCGTCTTCTTCTTCCTCTAAATCATCAAGATCGTCGTCATCGCCGTCTTCTTCTTCAAGAACCTTGTCCAGATCTTCTACATCGTCTTCTTCATCTGCACTCTCTTCTACATCGCCGAAGTCATCATCTTCTTCAATGTAGTCGTCAAAACCGTCTTCTTCAACTTTACGTTTTTTCTTCGGTTTTGGTTGCGGCAAGATTTCTTCATCAATTTGCTCATATGGGTACCAGCTGCGTAGCCCCCAACGATTTTCTCCTAAATTAATGAAACGGCCATCGATGTTTAAATCTGTATAAAATTGTGCGAGTTTCGCATTAACTTGCTCTTGAGATAGTCCCAGCACTTGAGCAATTTCTTTAACCAACTCGTTGAATGTCGTTGCTTGTTTTTTATCCCCTAAAACGCTATGTACAACTTCAATCATTGAACATTCTTTTAGCTCTTCTGGTGAATATTGCTTAAAATTCACTTATGCGGCACTTCCTTTCTTCAAATATAACCTTATATATAACGGTCTGCTTAAAAAAATCCATACTATTCATTATAAACAAAAGTCGCACAAATATGCTACAAAAAAAACGGGAAACTTTATATGCTAATAAAATTATACTTTGTCCATTCCTTATTTCGGGAGCATGTGGGCCCCTTGCAACACATACCTAATTTGCATTTCTGTATATTCTTCGAGCGTATACAGTTTTTGCAGGGCCCAGCGTCTAAATCCCCACATTTGTCCTTGTATAAAAATATTGTGTGCCAGAAGTTGTATTTCCTTTTTACTTAATGTAAATGTCCCATTTTCGGTACACTGCTCCAAAATATTTTCAAACATCCCAACCATTTGAAACTCTTTTTCTAATACGTATGGAAGCGATTCTTTCGGTAAAAAACGTACCTCTTGATACATGATTAATACTTCTTCCTGCAATTCGTCCATGACTTTAAAGTAATTCGTTATCGCTATTTTTAAACTTTCTATACTTCCCTTCTCCGTACACACTACTTCCTCTAACCGTTCCTTTACATGTTCATAAATACTATCACAAACTAAATACAAAACATCATCTTTCGTGCGAATATACTCATACAGTGTTCCGATACTAAATCCAGCTGCTTTTGCAATCTCTCTCGTTGTTGTACGCGGAAATCCTTTTTGCTTAAACAATTGAACCGCACCTTTAATCATTTGTTCCCGTCTTAACGCAACTAATTTTTCATCTTTCACGGATGCCTGTACATTATGTTTAACCATTCCCTTCACCTCTCTCTATTATTTTTTGGAAGGAAAAAGCGTAGGAAAATACCTACGCTTTTGCTCCTATTTCGTTACCATACGAGAAATTACAAGCCTTTGAATTTCTTGTGTTCCTTCATAAATCTGTGTAATCTTTGCATCTCGCATATAACGCTCTACTGGATAATCTTTCGTATAACCGTAACCACCAAATACTTGCACCGCTTCAGTCGTCACCTTCATCGCTGTATCACCTGCAAATACTTTTGACATCGCTGATTCTTTTCCGTATGGAAGCCCTTCTGATTCAAGCCAAGCCGCTTGATACGTTAAGAGACGCGCCGCCTCTACATCTGTTGCCATATCCGCAAGTTTAAAGCCAATCCCTTGCTGCGCCGCAATCGGCTTTCCAAATTGATGGCGCTCTCTTGCATATTCTACAGAAGCATCTAAAGCCCCTTGTGCAATACCAACTGCTTGTGCCGCAATACCGTTACGACCGCCATCTAATGTTTGCATTGCAATCTTAAACCCTTGCCCTTCTTCCCCTAGTAGATTTTCTACAGGAATACGGCAATCTTCAAACATAATTTCAGTCGTTGGCGAAGAGCGAATCCCTAGTTTACTTTCCTTCTTCCCAACCGAAAATCCCGGTGTATCACTTTCTACAATAAATGCGCTCGTACCGCGCTGCTTCGATTCAGGGTCTGTTAACGCAAAAACAACATAAATGTCAGCAATACCGCCATTTGTAATGAAAATTTTCGATCCATTTAATATGTAATGGTCTCCATCTCTTTTGGCGATTGTCTTCATTCCACCAGCATCTGATCCAGAACTCGGTTCCGTTAAACCGTATGCACCAATTTTCTTCCCTTCAGCCATCGGTCGCAAAAACTTTTGCTTTTGCTCCTCCGTTCCGAATTTAAAAATAGGCCACCCAGCAAGTGAAGTATGCGCGGACAACGTTACACCCGTAGAAGCACAAACGCGAGATAACTCTTCAATAGCAATTACGTACGCTAAGTAATCGCTTCCAATTCCACCATACTCTTCAGGCCACGGGATACCTGTCAAACCAAGCTCTGCCATGTGATCAAATAAAGCACGATCGAATCTCTCTTCCTCATCACGCTCAGCTGCTGTGGGTGCTACTTCGTTCTTAGCAAAATCTCGAACCATTTTTCTTATCATTTCATGTTCTTCTGATAGTTTAAAATGCATCTCCGTCTCCCCCTCATCTTTTTATAAAGAACGGCTAATAACAAGTTTTTGTATCTCACTTGTTCCTTCATAAATTTGCGTAATCTTTGCATCACGGAAAAATCTTTCTACTGGATAATCTTTTGTATAACCGTAACCACCAAATACCTGCACTGCCTCAATCGCAACTTCAACAGCTGTCTTAGAAGCAAATAACTTCGCAATAGACGCTTCTTTACCACATGGTAACCCTTGCGCTCTAAGCGATGCCGCTCTATATACAAGCAAGCGTGCTGCCTCCACACTTGTTGCCATATCTGCAAGTTTGAACCCGATCCCTTGTTGCGCCGCAATCGGCTTTCCGAATTGTTCTCGTTCTTTTGCATAATCAATCGCACATGCAAGCGCCGCCTCAGCGATTCCTAACGCCTGCGCACCAATTCCAATTCGTCCAACATCTAAATTCGCCATCGCTACCTTAAATCCTTGTCCCTCTTCACCGAGTAAATTCTCAGCTGGCACTTTCATATCTTCGAACGTAAGTTGAACTGTACGAGAGCCGAGAAGTCCCATCTTATGTTCATCTTTTCCGATAATTAAGCCCGGCGTATCTTTCTCTACTATAAATGCAGAAATACCACTCTTTCCTGCCTCTGGATTTGTAGAAGCGAATACAATGTACGTGCTTGCTTCCCCGCCATTTGTAATAAATACTTTCGATCCATTAATAATATAGTGATCATCTTTCTTAATAGCTCTTGATTTCAAACTCCCTGCATCTGACCCTGCATTTGGTTCTGTTAAAGCAAATGCGCCTAAATATTCACCTGTCGCAAGTTTAGAAACATATTTCTGCTTCTGTTCTTCTGTTCCAAAATATAAAATCGGATTCATTCCAACTGACGTATGTACAGCTAAAATTACACCAACTGTTGCACTCACCTTTGAGATTTCCTCAATTGCTAAAATGTAAGAAATAAAATCCATTTCCGCGCCGCCGTACTTTGCAGGCGCTGGGATACCCATTAGTCCGAGCTCACCCATTTTTTGCAAAATCTCTTTCGGGAACACCCCTTGTTCCATACTAGGAACAAAGGGAGCTATTTCTTTCTGCGCAAAATCCCGAACCATTTTCCTCATCATCTGCTGCTCTTCATTAAAACGAAAATTCATGTACTCCGCCTCCATTTGCTATATATCCTTTTAACAATTTGGTAAGATCACTATTTTGTAACAAAGGGGAATTTATTCATAAACGTAGAAACCACGGCCTGTTTTACGTCCTAACCATCCTGCATTTACGTATTTACGTAGTAATGGGCATGGGCGATATTTACTATCTCCTAAGCCTTCATGCAACACTTCCATGATGTATAAACATGTATCTAAACCGATAAAATCAGCTAACGTAAGCGGCCCCATTGGATGATTCATACCAAGTTTCATTACTTCATCAATCGCTTCTTTCGTCGCTACACCTTCATATAACGTATAAATCGCTTCGTTAATCATTGGTAATAAAATACGGTTCGATACAAACCCTGGGAAATCATTTACTTCAACTGGCACTTTTCCGATTTTTTTCGTAATATCTTCAATCGTTTCATAAACCGCATCATCTGTAGCTAAACCACGAATAATTTCAACAAGCTTCATAACTGGAACTGGATTCATAAAGTGCATACCGATTACTTTTTCTGGGCGTTTCGTTACCGCTGCAATTTCAGTAATTGGAAGAGATGACGTATTTGTCGCTAAAATAGCATGATCCGGCGCGATTTCATCTAGATTCGCAAAGATTTTCTTTTTAATATCCATTTTCTCAACAGCCGCTTCAATAACAAGATCCGCTTCTTTCACACAATCTAAATCAAGCGTTACTGTAAGACGATTTAACGTTGCCTCTTTCTCTTCTTCCTTCATGCGTCCTTTTTCTACTTGACGCGCTAAGTTTTTCGTAATGATAGCCAGCCCTCTATCTAATTGCTCTTGTTTTAAATCTTGAATCTTCACATCATATCCTGCCATTGCACATACTTGCGCAATTCCAGATCCCATTTGTCCCGCACCAATTACAACAATCTTTTGTACACCCATTTTTTCTTCCCCCTTAATTGTTAGTAAACTATAAACCTTCTAATCTTAATTAGTGAACTTCAATCATCACTGCGTCACCTTGACCGCCACCGCTACAAATCGAAGCAATTCCAATTCCACCGCCGCGTTGCTTAAGTGCATGAATAAGTGTAACGATAATACGCGCTCCGCTTGCTCCAATCGGATGTCCCATCGCCACTGCGCCGCCATTTACATTCAATTTCTCTGGGTCAATCCCTGCAATCTCTGTACTTGCAATTGCTACCGCTGCAAATGCTTCATTAATCTCAAATAAGTCAATGTCTTCAATTGTCTTGCCTGTTTTTTTCAACAATGCGTTAATTGCATAACCCGGTGTTCTTGGGAAATCCTTTGATTCAACCGCAATCGCCGTATGCGCTAAAATTGTCGCTAATGGCTTTCTTCCTTCTTGCTTCGCTCTGTCCTCGCTCATTAATACAAGCGCAGCACCGCCATCATTTAGTCCAGGAGCATTACCAGCTGTCACCGCTGACGTCTTATCAAATACAGGCTTTAATTTTGCTAACTTTTCAACCGTTGTATCCTCGCGTGGCGCCTCATCCCTTGCAACGACGATAGGATCACCTTTTCTTTGCTGAATTGTTACTGGTACAATCTCCTCTTCAAAGCGACCTTCTTTATGCGCTGAAACCGCACGCTGATGGCTACGATATGCCCATTCATCTTGCGCTTCGCGAGAGATTCCGTCTTCCTTCGCAACTTCCCCGCCATAAACACCCATGTGTATACCTGAAAATGCGCATGTTAAACCGTCTGCCACGTTTAAATCGATTACTTCGTTGTTACCCATTCTGTATCCCCATCTTGCGCCTCGTAAAATGTAAGGACTGTTACTCATCGATTCCATTCCACCCGCTACAATCAATGATTGATCACCAGTACGAATAATTTGATCCGCTAACGTAACCGAACGAAGCCCTGATGCACAAACTTTATTCACTGTTTCCGTCTGCACTTCCCAAGGAATGCCGGCCGCTCTTGCTGCTTGGCGCGATGGGATTTGTCCCTGCCCACCTTGGATAACCGTTCCAAATATAACTTCTTCAACATCACTCGCCGCAACATTTGCTCTTTCAAGCGCCGCTTTAATTGCGATTCCTCCAAGTTCTGTTGCTTTCACGTCTTTTAAAGATCCTCCAAATTTCCCAACCGGTGTTCTTGCAGCACTTAAAATAACTGTTTTACTCATGTCTATTTCCCCCATTTCTTTTATTAGCACTGAGCGCTCGCTCGGTGTTCTTACATTGAGAAGAGGTGCACTGACTGCACCTCTTTCTAAAGTTGTATGCATTCCTACAAACTACATTGCTTCTTTCTTCTGTCCAATAACAGAGCGTTCTAAAATCTCTGTTACATCAAGAGTTTGAACTTTCTCTTCTACTTCTTTCGCTTTCGTCCCATCACTAATCATCGTTAAGCAATATGGACAACCTGTACCGATAATGGATGGCTGTACAGCTAATGCTTGCTCTGTACGAGCAACATTAATACGAGAACCTGCAGTCTCTTCCATCCACATTAAACCGCCACCTGCGCCACAGCACATTCCGGTTTCACGGTTACGTGCCATTTCTACAAGGTTCACGCCAGGAATTGCTTTCAAAATATCGCGTGGTGCTTCGTATACTTCGTTGTATCTTCCTAAGTAACAGGAATCATGGTACGTAACTGTTTCCTCAATAGCGTGAACAGGTTTTAAGCGCCCTTCTTTCACCCACTGAGCTAACAATTCTGTATGATGATAGACTTCTGCTTGCAAGCCAAAGTCTGGATACTCATTTTTAAATGTGTTATAAGCGTGAGGATCAATCGTAACGATTTTCTTCACTCCTGCTTTTTCAAATTCTTCGATATTCTTTGTCGCCATCTCTTGGAATACGAATTCATTTCCAAGGCGGCGCGGTGTATCTCCAGAGTTCTTTTCTTTATTACCAAGAATTGCGAATGAGATGCCTGCTTCGTTCATTAACTTCGCAAACGATATTGCAATCTTCTGACTACGATTATCGTACGATCCCATCGAACCAACCCAGAATAAATATTCGAACTCCTCGCCAGCTTTTAATTTTTCCTTTACAGTCGGAACCGTTACTTCATCATCACCTTGGCGCCACGTTTCACGCTCTTTACGGTTCAGACCCCACGGATTCCCTTGACGCTCGATGTTTGTCATCGCACGCTGCGCTTCTGCATCCATCTTTCCTTCTGTTAAAACGAGATAGCGGCGTAAATCAATAATTTTATCAACATGCTCGTTCATAACTGGACACTGGTCTTCACAGTTACGGCACGTTGTACAAGCCCAAATCTCTTCTTCTGTAATAACATCTCCGATTAAACTCGGATCGTAAGCTAGCGCTGTAGCCGCTGATTCTTGCTGTCCTTTTCCAGCTGCCATCATTGCTAATTGATTTCCTTGTGTATTATTGAAAGCAACTACTGGAACCCACGGTGCTTTTGATGTTACCGCTGCTCCTTTATCAGTTAAATGATCACGAAGTTTTAAAATAAGATCCATCGGTGATAACATTTTTCCTGTTCCTGTTGCTGGACACATATTTGTACAGCGACCACACTCTACGCAAGCGTATAAATCAATAAGTTGATTTTGTCTAAAGTCTTCAATTTTACCAACACCAAATGTTTCTTGCGTTTCATCTTCAAAATCAATCTTTTCAAGCTTCCCTGGGTTTGAAAGACGACCGAAGAATACATTTGCTGGTCCCGCAATTAAATGCGCATGTTTTGATTGTGGAACATACACTAAAAATGTTAACAAAATTAGTAAATGCACCCACCAAGAGAAATAGAATATAGAAATGGCTACGGTTTCATTTATTCCTGAGAAAACGTAAGCGATTGCAGAAGCGATCGGTTCGCTCCATGAAAGCTCCTCGCCATGCCATATAATTCCCATTCCATTACCAAGTAGCACAGAAATCATTAAGCCCCCGATAAAGATAAGAACAAGACCTGATTTGAAATTACGTTTTAAACGAACAAGTTTTTCAACATAGCGTCTATGAAAAGCCCAAAATACTGCAATTAAAATAACAAGTGTGACAATTTCCTGGAAGAATGTAAATGCAGGGTATAGTGGTCCAAGTGGAAGATGTGATCCTGGTGCGAGCCCTTTCCAAACGAAGTCAATTGCTCCAAATTGGACAAGAATAAATCCGTAAAAGAACATAACGTGAATAATACCGCTCTTTTTATCTTTCAGCAGCTTTTTCTGACCGAAAACATTGACCTTAAGAAGATCCCAACGTTCTTTGAAGCGACGGTCAAATTCGATCTTTTTTCCTAATTGTATGTAGGCCATTCTCGTTCGTATAAGATATACAAACAAATATCCCGCATAAGCAATAACAGCAATGGCAGCCAGCCAATTAATGATCAGTAAGCTATTCATTTTTATGCTACCCCTCTCTTTGTAAGCCCTCTTTCTTTTTTAGAATCTTCAAAAACATATAATTTTCTGAATTTTATCCCCTACCTTCATTATATAATGAGTGAGCATTCAGTCAACAGTTTTTTGTTATACAACAACATATTTTTTAATAAAGCTGTTTATTTCGGTGAAACTATAAAGTGAAATTTTAATCCGGTAGGCTGTTCATCCACACTGATTATGAGCCCACGTCAGTCGGGCTTTTACAAACCCCGACTCCCACCCAACTTCTTTGCTCCAGCCGCATTTCGAGATGGGAGGATTACTGTCCGGAAAATAGCGGGATAACATTTATATCAGCAATCTTACTACCCGGATCATTTGTAACAAACTGAAGGTGAAAAGAATGCGAAGGAGGAGATTCACTCATGTTCTTCTTATCTCTCTTGTTAATATGCATTACTATTTGGATCACAATTGATTTTTCGTATGGAAGACTCCTTCATTTAAAACGTGTGCGCTCTCGCACTTTCCCTTTACGTCAAAGTGATTTTCACCTTTATACATACGGAAAAGATTTATATGATGCTTTATTTACTGATATAAAACAAGCGAAGCACCATGTGCACGTTTTATTCTTCATTGTCAAAAACGATAAGATCAGTCATGAATTTTTAAAGTTACTTATTGATAAGGCACAGGAGGGCATTGAAGTTCGACTTTTACTGGATCGATTTGGTAGTCACCATTTATCAAACGAAGCCATTCGCTCCCTACAAAAGCATGGTGTCTCTTTTTCATTTTGTCATAAAGTTAAGTTCCCTTTCCTGTTCTTTTCTGCAAACCAAAGGAACCATAGAAAAATTACAGTGATTGATGGAGAGATTGGTTATATTGGTGGATTTAATATTGGAGAAGAGTACTTAGGGCACAATCAAAAATTAGGATTATGGCGCGATTATCATTTACGTCTTACAGGAGAAGGTGTGCAAGATTTACAAAAACAATTTTTACATGATTGGTTTGATGAAACAAACAAAAACTTATTAGATACTTCTCTTTATTTTCCTAAACAACAAACCGGTGCTATATTACATCAATTTATTCCAACCGATGGTGCCTATCTACAAAATACATTTTTACATTTAATTGAAAATGCAAAGAAAGAACTCTTTATCGGTACCCCTTATTTCATTCCGAGTAAGAAAATTATGAATGCCTTATTGAAAGCACGAGAAAGAGGGGTTCAAATAACGATTCTCGTTCCAGAAAAGGCTGATCACACCCTTGTTCGAGAAGCGAAATTCCCATATTGCCGAAAGTTAATACGAGCGGGTTGTAACATATACGCATTTCAGCAAGGGTTTTTTCACGCCAAAATTATCATTGCAGACAACCATACTTGTGATATAGGAACTGCTAATTTTGATAAGAGAAGTTTATATATTAACCATGAAATCAACTGCCTTTTATATGATAAACATTTCATACAAACAGTAAAAAACAAACTTCATGAAGATCTAGAATGCTCGTCATTACTTTCCTTTGAAGATGTCCATCCACTTTCTCTTGTCGATAGAGGAAAGGAATGGCTAGGAACGATACTCGCTTTCTTTTTATAAGAAAAGGAATGATTTAAAGAGGTGAATCATATATGATTATGCGATTTGGATATGTCTCACATGCAATGGCGCTATGGGACTGTTCTCCTGCCAAAACGTTGACATTTACGAACTTTAAAAAACTTAATAAACAAGAGCGCGAAGATAAACTGTACCATGTTACACGCCAAAATCTAGAGCACACTATACGTATCCTTCATTACAATATTGCACATGAAATTCCATTATATCGTTTATCTTCTTCCCTTGTTCCACTTGCAACACATCCTGAAGTTGAATTTGATTATATTGAAGCATTTGCACCAATGTGGCGTAAAATAGGCGTATTAATTCAAGAGCACAATTTACGAATAAGTTTCCATCCCAATCAATTTACATTATTCACAAGCGACAAGCCGCATATTACAACTAACGCTATTACAGACCTGAACTATCATTACAACGTATTAGATGCGATAGGAATTGCTGATTCTTCTTATATCAACATTCATGTAGGTGGAGCATATGGAAATAAAGAAACCGCAATTGAGCGTTTCCATGAAAACATAAAGAAACTTCCTGCACATATAAAAAAACAAATGACTCTTGAAAACGATGATAAAACATATACAACTTCTGAAACTTTATCTATTTGCCAAAAAGAAAATATCCCTTTCGTATTTGATTATCACCATCATATGGCTAATCTTTGCAAGGAACCGCTGGAAGAGCTACTACCTGCGATTTTTGAAACTTGGTCACACACAAACGTCCCACCGAAAGTTCACATTTCCTCTCCTAAATCCGAAAAAGAATTTAGGGCTCACGCTGAATATATTGATTTAGAGTTTATCAAGCCGTTCTTACACATTGCAAAAGAAACCAATCATAATTTCGATATTATGATTGAAAGCAAACAGAAGGATATGGCACTTTTTCAATTAATACATGAAATCTCTTCTATACGAGGCATAAAAAGAAAAAATGGTGCAACGTTACAGTGGTAAATTGTAACATTGCACTATTTTTTTCAAAAAAAGTAATTTTTATAGTGAAAAACATTCTATTTTATATGCTATTATTTAAATTAGCATTTTCACCCTGCGATTCAACTTTATTGAAACGGAGTCATAATATGATTAATAAAAAAAAATATGCACAATTTGTCATAATGTATATAATAATATTTTTTCTTTGGATATCCCTTATTCCCAAGGACTTGAATATAAAAGAAATTGGAATTCTCTTCTTATTTTGTTTTGCTACACTCTTTTCTTGCTATTGCTTATATAAAGCAATTAAGAAGATGAAACGCGGTGACAAACTATTTTGGGTTTTAGTACTATGCACTTGCCTATGTGGATTGGCTATGGAGATAACTTTATTTCTTCATGCACTTTCTATATATGATCAAGTTATATTCTCATACAAGGCATTACCTTTTTTCATCATACAATATATTCTGCTCTTTTCTGGCTTTGCTATAAAATTTATAAAACATTACTCTATTAGAGGTCTTGCTCAATTTTCATTTGATAGCATCTTTATTGTTATTATGAATATTTATTTTGCCTTGACCTTTATTTTTGATCTTTCAAGTTTTCGTATGTTAACAACAGATACGTGGATTTTAATTGGATACTTTATTGCGCAATCTTTAGTAATTTACGCTGTTATTAGTCTATATCGAAGAGAACAATATTCTTCTAGTAGAGTCTCATTAATTATTGGCTTTACTATCATACTTGTGTACGGATATATACATCTGTTTCAAATAAACTCGGGAATAGAAACTTCTTCTGAAGTCTCTTATTTAATACATACTGCTTCCATTTTATTAATTGGTTTATCGTCTATCCTATACATTTTAGATAAACCAATTCAACATGAAACGAAAATGAAATATTATCGATTCGATTATGTACGCTTTATATTACCTTATTTTAGTATAATCATTACTTTTTCCTTTATTGTCATTCAGCCTTGGGATGATAAATTCATGTTAATCGGTCTAGTATTATCACTCATCTTATTATTCCTACGACAGCTTTACATGTGGAAAGATAATCAAGCATTAATTGATACATACGAGCAGTTGACTACACAACTAGAAGGTGCGGTTGAAGAAGGTGCATCTGCGTTATCAAAAAGTGAACAACGTTATAAATCATTATTTGAAGATCATCCTGATGCGGTTTTCTCTTTAAATATGAATGGTATTTTTCAACATTCTAATCAGGCATGTGAAAGTTTATTTACTGCTTACTATTGTGAAGTAGCTAGTTATTCTCTTCTACATTTCATTGATTCAAAAGACCATGAACTACTAAAGAAGGCTTTACAAATTACAAAAGAAGGTAGACCACAAACCTTAGAAGTTCGTACAAAAGAAAAAGAAGGCTACTATTATTACCTTCACATTACGCTTATCCCTATATTTACAAATAAAGAAGTTGTTGGGATGTTCGGGATAGCACGTGACATTACAACTTTATATGAAAAACAAAAACAAGTAGAACATTTAGCTTTTCACGATGCACTTACTGGCTTACCAAATCGCCGCAAGTTTGAAAAAGATTTACAAGCTATTTTAAATACAGCTCAAACTAGTGCAAATGATATCGCTGTCATGTTTCTTGATTTAGATCGATTCAAAAAAATTAATGATCGCCTCGGTCATGATGTTGGAGATTTGTTGTTAATTGAAGTGGCAAAAAGATTACGCGGATGTTTGCGTTCTAAAGATATCGTTGCTCGTCAAGGTGGCGATGAATTTACACTTCTATTACCGGATATGTACTCTGAAAAAAGTGCGTCTTTCATCGCTGAACAAATCTTAACTATTTTAAACAAGCCGTTCTTCATTAAAGACGAAGAACTATCTATTACACCAAGTATCGGTATTGCAATGTATCCTGATTATGGAACTGATGTAACTGAATTAATGAAAAATGCCGATATGGCTATGTATTGTGCGAAAGCAAATGGAAAAAACAGATTTGTTTTCTTCTCAAAAGAAATGAGTATTGCTCAACATGAGAGCAACTTCCTAGAAGGCGAACTTTCAAAAGCATTGCAACAAAATGAATTTTTCCTTGAATATCAACCGCAAGTACATACAAAAACAAAACAAATTATCGGTTTTGAAGCATTAATTCGTTGGAAACATCCAAAACTTGGCATCGTATCTCCTGCTCAATTTATCCCTCTAGCAGAGGAAACAGGTTTTATTATTGAACTTGGTAATTGGATTTTACGTACAGCCTGCTTGGAAGCAAAAAAATGGCATAACCAAGGATTTTCTCACTTAAAAGTTGGTGTGAATTTATCTGTTGTTCAATTTAACCATGCGAATTTAATCCCAACTATTTCAAAAGTGTTAGAAGAAACACAGTTAAAGCCAGAAGCATTAGATATCGAAATTACGGAGAGTATCGCAATTAATCAAAATCAATCTGTAATTGCAAAACTAGAACAGCTTCAAAATCTCGGTCTTCAAATTTCAATTGACGATTTTGGAACAGGCTATAGTTCCTTAGCCTATTTAACAAAATATCCAATCAACACATTAAAAATTGCCCGAGAATTCATTTGTGGTATTACAAATAGTCCTTTAGAAGAAGCTATTATTTCTTCCATTATTACACTATCAAAAGAACTAAATTTAGAAGTTATTGCTGAAGGTGTAGAAACAGAGGAACAATGGGAATTTTTACATGAACAAAATTGTGATCACATTCAAGGATTCTTTATTAGCAAACCTGTTTCTAGTAAAGACGTTTGGATGTTACTTCACAAAAAAAACTCTGTCAATACGAATTTTAAATAAAACATTTTAAAAATGTCTCCTTTTCTAGAAACATAAAAAAAGGAGGCATTTTTTATGTTTTATAATCAATAAAACCGTAAATTTTATAAAGCTATGTATGACCGAAACCATCATAAGAAACCTCTCCTTTTCCTTTTTTATCAATTTTGAAAAGATTTTTTTCAACAACGGGACAAAAACATATATTGTTTAATACACGTTTTTGCAGAAATATAATAATTCACAAAAGTGCAAGAAATATCTAGTAAAAAGAATGATATAGTAAATATAGAAAAAAAAGGAGAATTTATATATGAAAATAGTAAAAATAGCAACTACTGGAATCATTGCATTAGGTTCACTAACTTTTCCTTCTAGTTCATTAGCAGAGATAGGAAATGAGGCTACAAAGAAAGTAGAAATGAGTCAAAGGGTAAAAAGTGAAACTCTTAAATCAGAGATCGTAACACAAAAAGACTTATTACAACTACAGGATTATTTAAAACAACAAGAAAAGTTATATACAGACGAGGATAAATTAAAAGAACAGCAAAATAAAGTAGTAGAGAATACAGTTGAATCTAAGGAACTGTCAGATAAACTTGCAGATTTACATAGTAAGCAAGAAAAACTGGAAAAAGAAACTCAAACATTTAAAGAGAGCATTGAGTATCCAAAAGAGTCTGATAAAGTAGTAGATTCAGAGAAACAAGATGCAAATAAGGTAGAAACAGATAAAGAAAAAGAGTATGTGCAAAAACGGGAAGAAAACAAAAAAGAAATGAAGGTTGTAGAGGAAAAACTACAGGAATTAAAGGTAAAGCAAGAAGCGGATTTAAAAGCACAGCAAGATGCTGAATTAAAAGCACAGCAAGATGCCGAATTAAAGGCAAAACAAGAACAAGAGAAGAAAGACGCGGATTTAAAAGCGAAACAAGATGCGGAATTAAAGGAAAAGCAAGAAACAGAGTTAAAAGCGAAACAGGAAATGGAACAAAAAGAAGTCAAAGTAGTAGAGGAAGTTAAACCAACTCAAGTAGAAGAACCACAACCTGCAATGGTACAAGAAAAACAAATCCTAATTGATAGAACTTTCTATACTTACAATGAACCTTCTTTATCATCAGGCATTTCGTCAGAACTCTCAGCACAAACTGTAACAGTATTAGAGGAACGACCTGATGGTTGGGTAAAAATTAAAACATCCTTAGGGGATAAGTGGACTTTATTAAAAGAGAAGAAACTTCCAATGACTCAGTATTTCTTCACATATAATGAACCTTCTTTATCATCAGGGATTGCAAGTGAATACTTACCACAAACACTAACAGTAATTGAAGAAAGAAACGATGGTTGGGTAAGAGTTGGAACACACTTAGGACCTAAATGGGTTTTCACTCAAGAAAAGAAACTTCCAATGAGCAAAAACTTCTTTACGTATAATGGACCTTCTTTATCATCAGGGATTGCGAGTTATTACCTACCACAAACTTTAACAGTATATGAAGAACGAGCAGATGGTTGGGTAAAAGTAGGAACACACCTAGGTCATAAGTGGGTTTTACCAAACGAGAAGAAAATCTATATGAATAAGAACTTCTACATATATAACGATGCTTCTTTATCATCAGGGATTGCAGGAGAGTGTGGCGCACAACCTATAGGAGTGATTGAAGAAAGACCAGACGGATGGGTGAAAATCGGTACGTGGCTAGGTCATAAATGGGTTCATCTAAATGAGAAACAAGTACCTATTTCTAAAGACTTCAAAACTTATGATAGACCATCAACAAACGGAAATTACTTAATGACATATGGTGCGCAAACTGTAACAGTATATGAAGAACAAGGCTCATGGATTCGTATTGGAACATATGCAGGACTACAGTGGGTTAACACAAAAGAAGAGGAAGAAGCAAAGTGGATTCATATCCCTACGGTATTTTTTGCATATGATAACCCTAATTTCTCTTCCAACGTTGCAATGAAATTCGCACCACAAAGTGTACGAGTAATTAGTGAACGAGTAGATGGTTGGGTACAAATAAGAACAGGGGCAGGCGATAAATGGATTAACAAAAATACACTTACAAACAATTCTGTTATGTTAGACGTACCTGCTTACTACCAATACCCTTCATTATACAATGGGTGTGAAGTTGTTTCTTTACAAATGTTAGTTGAGTATCATACAGGACGCTCATTCAATATGGTAAACTTTGCTATGCAAATGCCAATGGATAATACACCAATGGTAAAACAAGGTGGAAAGTATAAAACTTGGGGTGACCCTGATGTTGGATTCGTAGGTGATGTTACAGGTAAGAAACCAGGATTCTCTATCAATCCAGCACCTTTAAAACGTCTTTTAGACCAATATGCACAAGGGACGAATTTAACGGGAAGTAGTTTCTCTATCTTAGAAAACTATGTTCGAAATGGTAAACCAGTAGTAGCATGGGTAACAGAAGGATTAACATATCCAAATTCACCTGTTACATGGAAAACACCTAGCGGTAAAACAATTTATGCTAAATTTAATACACATGCAGTTACGATTACAGGCGTAGATGCGAATAATGTTTACTATAATGACCCTGTAACTGGTCAAAAGAATGCAAAAGCATCTAAATCTCATTTTGAAAACATCTATAATCAAATGGGTAAGAAAGCTCTTAGCATCAACTAATAAAGAAAAAGGCGACTTTTCGTTCAAATTTGAACAGAAATTCGCCTTTTTTAGTTGCACATATGTCCTGCGAGATGAAAAACGTAAGTTTTTCAGTGTCCTCTAAGTAAGACGGTTGCTTTTTTAATATTCAAAAGGCATATCTGAAGCTAATTGTACCTCTTGATCATTATGAGAAATTACTTGGTTTTTCTCTAAAACTGTATCTGTTAATGAAATACCCCATGCCATCGCTAACGTTAATAGACTACCAATAAGTAGTTTTTTCATATTCCATCACCCACATTTTTTCTTTTAATATATCATGAAAATTTATCCATATCGTATGCAATTATGCATATTTAGTTTTCAGGTTGTTTTATTTCTTCATTTTTTTTATAAACTTTTCTTTATAAGAATGCATTTCTAATATATCGAAAAAGAAGCAAGCTTTTTCATAAGCCTCTTCAATCTCTCCCCCATCATACCCTAGCTTTTCTAGACATTCACCTTTTTGATAGTACAGCTGTCCAATCAATGCCATACTATGAATTCGACACGATATTTCAATCGCTTTATTTATTTGATAAAGGGCTTCTTCATATTGATTATCTAAGTATAATGTTTTTGCATGATTATGCCTTACCTTCACATCAAACTCTTTATTTTCAGGCAATGCCTCTAATTGATTTAATATATCTTCAAATAACTCAATGGCCTTCTTAAAATGACTATTTTCAGCATAAATATTTGCAATTGCATTTTCTATATAAAGATTTTGGTATACGTCTATTCCCGCTATCTGTTGATTTAACAACTTTTTTAATTCTAAAATACAATATTTGTAATCAATTTTCTTCAATATGTAAGTTGCTACATGATATTGCCATTGAAGAAACTGCTGAAACTCAGGATGATATTCTTCCTTTTTCAGCTCATTCCATACTTTATTATAAATTTCTTTATATTTCTTTTGCTTACAAAGCATAATAATTTGATCTTTTAACTGCTTTTTCCTCTCAAGATCGGAATAAATGAGTACCTCATAAAAATGAATAATGGGAACTTGTAATTTTGCTGCGATACCTTGCAATATATCCATACTTGGGTATACCGCGCCCGATTCAATTCTGCTCACTTCCGATTGATGACATATATTATCGGATAACTGTTTCTGTGTTAACCCTCTCATCACCCTAATTTTCTTAATTTCACTTCCTAATTTTTCTGCGTGCATACTTACTCACCATCCCATTATAACAATCTAGTTTGTTAAGTTGTCATACCACTACAATAATGTGAATTCGACAATTTTTGATATGAAATAATGCATAATATATATAAAATTCGGCAAATTCCCCATACAGTTCACCTCACATACAATAATAGATGAGAAGTGTTATAGATGAATTATAGAAAACTTGCCCGTACTTTCGTTACATTCGGTCTGCTTTGTCCTTTATCAACAAAAGCTATTCATGCTCATAATTAGTCAAAAGTGAAGTAAAAGTTGAAATTGCTCAGCATGGTTTAACAATCGAAAAATTAACACAACCTCAAAATAATACGAAAGAAAATATTGCGAAAAAGTATTTAAAAGGTGAGGTAAACGGAGCTAAAACGTAACAAGAACAAGTAACAACTGAAAAAACGTAGACTTCCAACCTACCAATAAAGAAACAAAAGAACATCAAACCGAAGTTCGTCTTGTACAAATTTATAAAAACTATAAAGTATATGATCAAGATCTCATTGTAAAAGTAGATAAAAATGGAGTAATCACTACTAAAAATGATAAATTTACCCAAAATACAGACCAACAACCTAGTCTTACTATAACAAATTTTTTGTCGAAAAATGAAGTGAAATCTGTATTACACGCTACTCATCAAATTCCAAGTGATGCAGCTAAGACGAAATTCTCTGGCGAAACCGTTGTTTATCTCGCTATTTGTAGACAGTAAAACCCCACTGATTAAATAAAAAAAGAAGTTTACCACTCATAGGTAAACTTCTTTTCATATCCAGCCCTTTTCTTCTGCAATTGTAATTGCCTCAATTCTATTTTTCGCATCGAGCTTCGTTAATACTTCAGAAATATAATTACGTACTGTGCCGGGTGAAAGATAAAGTGTCTTCGCAATTTCATTTGCCGTCTTTCCTTCTTTCGCAAGTAACAATACTTCTTTTTCACGATCTGATAACGGATTTTGTTCCTGCCATAAGCCGAACATTAAATCTTGAGAGACTTCTCGTTTTCCTTTCATTACATTACGAATTGCTGCCGCTAAATCTTCGCTCGGGCTATCCTTTAATAAATAACCTTGCACACCAGCTTTCATCGCTCTTTCAAAATAACCTGGTCGTGCAAACGTTGTTAATATCATTACTTTACATGATGATTTTTCTTTCTTTAAAGTTTCGGCAACATCTAAACCACTTTGAATCGGCATTTCAATATCCATAATACTTATATCAGGCTTTAGCGATTTTATTAATTTTAGCGCCTCTTCCCCATTCGCTGCTTGCCCAATTACTTCAATATCATCTTCTAGATCAAGCAGGGCCCCTAATGCACCTCGAAGCATCCGTTGATCTTCTGCAATAATAATTCGAATCATACCCTCACCTCATCTTTTCCTGTTCTAATGACAACTGGTACTTTTACTGTTAACAGCGTCCCTGGATTTATCGTATCTAGTTCAACAAATCCATCAATAAGAACAATTCGCTCTTTCATACCGCGGATACCATTTCCATCATGGTTTTGATCTGTTAAACCGATACCGTTATCTTCTACTCTCAGAATCAGCTCACCTTGCGATTCTAATACAGAAACTGTGCACCGCGTTGCCTGACTATGTTTTACAACATTCGTCACTGCCTCACGTAAACACATTCCTACAATATTTTGTTCAATTGGTGATAACGAACTCGAACTTGCTTCCTGCTTCACCTCTAACTCAATATTAGCAGCTTGTAAAATCGCCTTTATTTGCTCCAACTCTTCTTCTACTGTAATCATACGCATATCAGAAATTAACTCTCTTAACTGCTTTAAAGCTGTACGAGATGTTTGTGTAATTTCCTTCGCTTCCATACTTGCACGTTCTGGATTTTTCACAATTAACTTCTCCACGAGCTGGCTTTTTAAAGTAATGAGTGATAACGTATGTCCTAATGTGTCGTGAAGATCCCTTGCAATTCGCTGCCGTTCTTCGCGTTTTACTAAGTCTTTAATTTGCTCGTTCGCTTCATTTAATTGATTCTTTAACATCTTTTTTTGATTAAAATTACGCATTCCAAATGGTGTAAGAAGCATTAAAATAAACATTGGAATGATGTTCACTAAACTTGGAATTGTTAGTTGGTTAATATTTATAAATATAAAAGCTCCTAGCATTACAACTAATAAACATAACAACACACGAAACGCTTTCTTATTTGGCGCAAATCCCATTGCACTGGCCGTAAAATATCCAAACAATATCATGAAAGGATTATAAAATAAGGCAAATAAAAAAGTGAGTATCATTTGAATACACGCCCACAAAATGAAGGTCTTCTGAACAAAATAAAGTTGACGGTATGTGACAGTGAAAACTATCAACATACCGATTCCTATTACCAGCTTCCATCCTGATACTTGTGTTAAATTATAAATTGGAAATAGCAAATACACGAGCCACATATACGGGAAGAACCCCATCTGTTTCGGGAAAATCTCAATCCTTTTCTTCTCTATCATTTATACCGCTTCCTGTCTTTTTCTTATATATATTGATACTACAACAAATATAAGGAAATAACCTCCTAGTACCGCGATATTTTCCCAACCAATTGACTTCCCAGCTACAATATCCCACGCACCGCTTCCGAAATGATATGTTGGTGTCCATTCACCGATAGATCTTAATATTTTAGGGAATATTTCAATTGGCATCCATAAACCGCCAAGAATCGCTAAGCACATATTTAAAATATTCGCTAAACCAGCAGCTGCATCTGCCTTCTTAATTGAACCTATTACTGTTCCGAGCGCTAAAAATGGTGTCACACCTAATAATAACCATAACCCAGCACCAATCCATTGTCCTACTGTTAACTCGACGTTGTTAATTAATATTCCTGCCATAAAAATAACTAAGATTGAAAAAGCATTTACTACTGTTTGAGCGATAATTTTAGCTGTTAAATAAGCTCCCTCTGGAAGTGGTGTGATTTTTAACAGGTGGGTCCACCCTTGCCCTTTTTCCTGAGAAAGTCTCACGCCGAAACTAAAAAGTGCAGTCCCTACAATACTAAAAGTCGCCATTGAAATTAAATAATGTGCTTTCCAAGCATCTCCGTTCTCTGGCACTTGAACTACATTTGTAAAGATGTAATAAAACATAACTGGCATTAATAATGAGAAAAAGATAAATAATTTATTACGAAACGTACGTAAAATTTCTATTTTGCACTGCATCCATAAAGCTTTCATGCGATTCCCTCCTTCTGATTTGCAACAAACTGCTCAAACGCTTCATCAAGACTTCCACGTTCAACTGAAATGTCCATAACAGGTAAATCTTTCTTAAAAATTGCTCGCAATGTAGCATCTGTATCATCCGTCGTTAAAATAATACGCGGTTCATGAGACTGAACTCCCGTCACATTTGGCAATCCTTTTAATAAAGCTGTCGGTATTTTCTCCGTTGCAACAAACGAAACTGTTTTTCGCGAAATCGTCGCTTTCATTTCATCTGGCGTACCATCTGCAATGATTTTTCCATTCGCAAATAATAAAATACGATCAGCTAAAGCATCCGCTTCTTCTAAATAGTGCGTCGTTAAAATAATCGTTTTCCCTTCACTTGCTAGCTTTCTAATCGTTTCCCAAAACATTTTTCGAGACGTAATATCCATCCCTACAGTTGGCTCATCTAAAAATAACAAATCTGGATTTCCTGCAAGTGCGAGCGCAAAATTTAATCTTCTTTTTTGCCCACCTGATAATTTTTCACATCTTTGCTTCCGCTCTGATTCTAAATTTGATAACTGTAGTAATGTTTCTTTCGCTACCCGGTTCGTATAGTAACTACGGAATAATTCAATTGCCTCTTCCACTGTAATGCTATCAATGACACTTACTTCTTGTAGCATCGCACCGAAGTTATTACGAACATCTCTATGCTTGGGGCTTTTTCCAAATACAGATACCGTTCCTTCTGTTGGATCTTTTAATCCAAGCATCATGGACATCATTGTTGTTTTTCCTGCACCATTCGGCCCAAGTAATGCTACTATTTCTCCTTTATTCACGTGAAATGAAACGTTATTTACTGCGTTTTTATGTTTAAATGTTTTAGAAACACCATTTACTTCAATAATCTTTTCCATCTCTCCACCCCCGCTGTTTCTTATATTTACATTGTATTCCTTGGAAAAGTTAGGAAACAGTATGATGCGTCATAACATCGATATGACAATTGTCATGTATTCTTTGTGAGAGGAATCAACCCGCATACCGCAAGCGAGTAGCAGGACGAAAATAAACATGATACAATCGGGTAAGAGATATATTCGAGGAAGGACAGTGGTTTTCATGATTATTCGTAATGAACAAGATTTAGAAGGCTTACGAAAAATCGGCCGCATCGTTGCGCTTGCACGTGAAGAAATGAAAAAACAAGCGAAGCCAGGTATGACAACGAAAGAGCTTGATTTAATCGGTAAAAAAGTATTAGATGAGCATGGTGCTATTTCTGCACCTGAAAAAGAATATGATTTTCCAGGTGTAACTTGCATTAGTGTAAACGAAGAAGTTGCTCACGGTATTCCCGGAGATCGTGTATTAAAAGAAGGCGACTTAGTAAATGTCGACGTATCTGCTGCACTTGATGGTTATTATGCAGATACAGGTATTTCATTTGTACTTGGAGACGACGAAGCAAAAGAAAAGCTTTGCCAAGCAGCGGTTGATGCATTTTGGGCAGCGATGAAAAAAGTAAAAGCTGGTTCAAAACAAAATCAAATTGGTCGTGCTGTTTCAAACTTTGCACATAAAAGTGGATACAACGTTATTCAAAACTTAACTGGCCACGGTATCGGTCTTAGCTTACATGAAGCACCAAACCACATTTTAAGCTATTATGACCCAATGGATAGTGCGCTTCTAAAGGATGGCCTTGTTATCGCTGTAGAGCCATTCATTTCTATGAAAGCTGATCACATTATCGAGCGCGGTGACGATGGTTGGACATTCGTTACACCTGACAAAAGCCTTGTTGCACAATGTGAACATACAGTTGTCGTAACACGCGGTGAACCGATAATCTTAACAGAAGTATAAAAAAAAGAACCGCTTCGTAGTACGAAGCGGTTCTTTTTGATTTTAGTAAAAGAAAACAACATAAAATAATAGAATTTAGAAAAATAGCCCGCATCAAGAGCGACAGCTTCCGCTTTGAATCCGAATTTATCAATTTGAGCTTGGAGGCGTGCTAAATACGGCTCGGAGTCTGCCATATTTCCAGCCGTTACATAGGTATCTGTAATAATATTGTACTTCGCATCAGTCGTACGATGATCTAAGAAATGAAAGTCATTCGGCTTTCCATCTCTCATTAAAAATCCACTCCCTGAATCCGTTGTGCTTATCCAAATTTTTTTAGTAGGGGTATCACTTTCCTTTTCCTCTTTTTTATCAGTGTTGACACATAAAAAGAGGTTCAGACACAAAAACAAGCTGTGGAGAAGACTTTCTCCACAGCCTGAAAAAGAACGATACATACAGTATCGTTCTTTTAACGGGGTGAGGCTGTCCAAAAGTACGGAAAACCTTTGAACAGCCTCGTATTTTCATATGGATGCCTTACATATATCACTGATAATAATTATGAAATGCGGAAACATAATTACCATCACATGATTCAAACATGGGAAAAGAAACCCTGCAGTGGATCCTTTCCCTTACATAATCTAAAGTTTGGGTACACTAGATTCATGCAATGTAGGAGCTTTCAGAGCAGAAAGCGAACCTTCGTTTAAAATGATAGCATACATATCTCCGCTAAAAATATGCAAATATGCATATAGCATTTTTCATTTCTCAACATACATTTATTGGAAATTAATACATATAAAGGTGAAATTAAGTCATTATCCGTCTTCTTTTGTCGGTCAGAGAGAATAGAAGAGCGGGAGAGTAAAAAATGAGAAAATCATTGAAACAAAAAATAGTAAGCTCCTTGCTTGCTGTATCACTCGCCGTTAGCTTAGCTCCAATCGGACAGGTAAAAGCTGATTCCACGTCAGAAATTACACAGACTCCACCTATTACAAAACAAGTTGATGCAAACCGCGCCATCGAGCATATCCGTTTCTTATCCGAAACAATCGGTCCTCGTCCTGGTGAGACAAAATCAGAAGAATGGGCTTCTCGCAATGTTGGTATGAAGCTTAAATCAATGGGATATGAAGTAGAGTATCAACCCTTTCAAGTGCCGGATCAATACGTTAGGTTTATCGAATCTCTATTAGGGACAAAGCAATTGGCAAGCCGGTGCTGCTCCAAATGCACTAATTTCTACAGAGGCTGTTACAGCTCCGCTTATCTTTGTTCAAGGTGGTACAAAATTGGACGATATTCCAAATGAGGTAAACGGAAAAATTATTTTTATTCAAAAGAGGTGCAACAGTAGCAGATTATAATAAACAAGTTGAAAATGCTGTTAGTAACGGGGCAAAAGGGGTTCTTTTATACAGCTTAATTGAAGGTCGTGGAAACTACGGACAAACCTTCAATCCACCGTAAAAACAGGACAAAAAGCCGCTGATTGAGTCCACCTTGAAATTGTTCTCTTTTTTCTATAAAAAAAACCCTTCAGGCTGCATTCTTCCCTTCACTTTATCGTGAAGTGTTTTTGAATACTTACCTAAAGGGAGCAATATCAATAGTAATTTTTTTATTTGTCAGCTACTCAGATTACAGTGCAATCAATAATCTAAAGCTTTTTTATTATTTAATTCGCTGACGAGCGAGTAGGATTCCACCTAAAAGGAACAATACCATACCTCCAAGAATTGAACTCATTTCTGCTGATGTTCCTCCTGTGTTAGGAAGTAATGTTGGCTTATCATTTTCTGTAGTAGGTGGAACTTTTGAATCGCTATTTTTGTCTGTATTTGTGTTTGGACCTGTGCTTGGATCTTTTGGATCTGTGCTTGGATCTTTTGGATCTGTGCTTGGATCTTTTGGATCTACATTTGGCTCGTCCTTGATTTTTGTATTTGTGATGTCATAACCTTTTATTTCGGATTTATATCCCGTTACTGGTTGTTCTTTCACTTCATACTTGTACGCTACTCCATTTTCATCGTATGCTTGGAGCTTTTCAAACGTATACTTCCA
>NZ_NUVD01000005.1 GCF_002564555.1 Bacillus cereus
CCCATACCTGTTCCAGGGAAACCTCCCATACCCATTCCAGGGAAACCTATAATACGATGAGAATCTAATGTCATGTTTACACCTACTTTTTATAAATATTTCATATTCTTTTACATGCTATGCTTAAAGGAAATAAAAGAGCTTATTCTCATTTGAAATTAGGCAGACTAACTACTGATAAGAGGGTTTTATGTCAATTAGTTGGTGGGACCCCTACTAATAAAAATCCTCTATTGCTATAAAAATAAAGAAAAGACACTGATAAGAGTGTCTTTTCTTTATTTCAAGAGGACCTGCTCAATTAATACTTAAAAACATAAAGTAAAATGAATCCATTAAAACGCACGAATAACTCTTTGTTTTCTCCTCTTATCTAAAGGAGGCATTATTATGGGCTTTGGTGGTAGCTGTGGTGGTAGCTGTGGTGGCTTTGCTGGAGGATTTGCTTTAGTCGTTGTCCTCTTTATATTATTAATCATAGTTGGAGCTGCTTGCTTCTGCTAAAAAACTATCAGAAAAGACACTCATATAAGAGTGTCTTTTCTTTATAAAATTTACATTGAATTAATTAAACTTTATAAATATATATAACAAAATAGAATTGGGTGGAAACCCAGATATATTTGTGCTGCAAGAAAAAGCTTGTGTGGATCAAGTAGGGAGTGGCACTTTTTGGGATTGCAAAGTTTTAAGGACAGATTTAAACTTCGCATAAATCCGTCCTTATAGGGAAAAATATGTAAGGTATTGTGCTGGAAAGCACTTGCCTATTCTAAATAAGGAGTGAGATGAGTGGCTGATAAAAACGAACGTAATCGTGTCGATAATGATGCTGGCGAAGCGGTAGGAACTGGTGTCGGTGCTGTCGCTGGAGCTGCTTTGGGTTCTGTTCTTGGCCCACTTGGTACCGTTGCAGGAGCTGTTGCAGGAGGAGCGATGGGTAACACAGTCGGCGAAGGTGCCGATGAGGCTAATGACAGTGTTGCGAACCGAGAAGATTAGACTTTAACCAAAGTGACACTGAATGAATTGGATTCCCAAAAAGGGAGTCCTTTTTTTATTAAGTTAATTCAGCTTTTTTAGGTAAATTCCCAGTAAAATTGTGAATCAATTCACTTAAAGTAACGGGTGCGTTAGTTCAACAAGCTATAAGCAGCAATCCTAATCATTTTCTTGATCTTCCGCAATCGGGCGCTTTAATGGAGGAAAGATCGCAAAAATGATCAAACTTTATTTCAAAGCTACAGTATTCATTATTTCTGCTATTATAGTCGCATTAACATACATATACCATTCTAATAAATAATACAATCAAACTAGATTAGCAAATCAAGGGAGGCGCCTTAGGGTGTCTTTTCTTTATTTTCAAAAGGACCTGCTCAATTAATGCGTAAAACCATAAAGTAAAATGAATCCTTTAAAATACATGAGTGACTCCTTGTTTTCTCCTCTTATTAAAAGGAGGCATTATTATGGGCTTTGGTGGTAGCTGTGGTGGCTTTGCTGGAGGATTTGCTTTAGTCGTTGTCCTCTTTATATTATTGATCATAGTTGGAGCTGCTTGCTTCTGCTAGAAAAACTATCGGAAAAGACACTCTTATGTGAGTGTCTTTTCTTTATGAAAAAAAATCCCCACACAATGTACAGGGATTCAAGTGTCACTAATACTTTAAAGGTAAAACCCTCATAGTAATACATTCGTCCCCAAAATAATAAAAAGCGAACAAAATGCACACATTTTTCGTTCTGAGGGTATTATTAAGAGATCTTAAGTTGATGAATGTGTGGCGGTACCCCAATAAGGGAATGCAGTATAGATCAGTCTACAAGCATTCCCTTGCTATAAACATGTTATTTTTATAGTTTTTGGTAACAAATCTTAGTATTTTATATGATTTAAAGAGTTTATTTTACGGTTTATAGCAAGTACTTTGTTATTAAGCCTAATTTATTAAAAAAACAGATTTTGTATTGTAAGAGAAATTATATTATCTACCTCATGTATCCAAAACACAATCCCAAATGCAGATATTGTAACTTGTACTTTTTCATTTTTTTTATAATAAATCAAATAAGCATAATTATAAAGAATTCCTGTTACTGTAATACATATTATATAAGTTATCCCAAATGGATGATATAAACCAAACATTAATGCTGCAATTAAAATTATTAATAAATCATGTTCACGAATCCAGGGAATACAGCGAAGAATCCAGAATAAAAAAACTTGGAAAATTAAAGTTTCTACTATAGGAGCTATAATTAAAACTGATACGATTTGAATATATATAGGTTCATTCTGAGAAGGATTACTTTGTACTTCTGGTAAGAATAAAATAAATGGTCTGGTAATTAAATAGCTTAAAATTACCATAACTAATATAAATGATATTGGATGCAAATTCACAAAAAATTGATGTATTTTTTTTATCACTAATTATCTTTCCTTTTCAATTAAAATATAACAATATTTAACACGAATCCTCTTTGTATTTTAAACTATTTATCATTATAAATATATAATTAAAAATACAAAGAGGATTCATACAAACTAATGAATCCTCTTTGTATTATTTAAATATTACCATTTTCCATATGGAGCTCCATGTTTATATCGACTATCTGTTCGACCATAAGTACCATATGTTTTTTCGCGGCAAGAAGCATTATCCCAACACTGTTTTCCAGCTTTGACAATAGGACCAAAAATCCCTCTTGCTCCACCATTTGTTTGAAGTTCTTTTTCATTAAGTTCAGCAAATTTTGTGTTATTTAATTTCATGCTGTAAACCTCCCAATAATATTTTAATATTTAGAAATATATATTTCATAGTTTATTCTAATACAAAATATGTAATTCTAAATATGCAATTTTACATATTTAGAATTTTTTTTATTTTTTTAATTTTAAATTCCTTTTATTTTATATACTGAATTATAGATCGGTATAAAATAGTGAAAGAAGGATTGAATTTGATTAAAAAGTTTAAATGTATTCAACAGCATGATTTAAAAGATTGTGGTCCAGCATGTCTTGCAATGATATCAAGATATTATGGACTTTCTATTTCAATTGCTAAAATCCGTCAAATTGCAGGGACAGATTTAGATGGTACAAATGTACAAGGAATATTGGAAGCTGGAGAAAGACTTGGTTTTGAGGTGAAAGGAGTAAAATCAACAGATCCTACACTTTTAAATGAAATTCCTTTGCCTGCAATTGCTCATATATTAGTAGATGGCGAATTACTACATTATGTAGTAATTCATAAAGTGAAGAATAATAGAGTATATGTTGCAGATCCTGATAGTGGGTCTGTTAAATATAAATTGGAAAACTTTTTAAAAGTTTGGACAGGGATTTTAATCTTGATGAGTCCAAAACAAAATTTTGAGAAGGCAGAAGTATCTAAAGGGGGCTTTTCTCGTTTTTTGTCTTTATTGAAGCTGCAGACTAATTTGTTATTTCCAATTTTTATTGCTTCTATATTTTTTAATCTGTTTGGTTTTGCGGGAGCATTTTATTTTAAATTGTTAATTGATGATATAGTTGTAAATCAATTAATACAAACGCTTCATATTGTTTCTATAGGAATTATCGTTTTGTATATTTTTAAAATTTTGCTCTCTTATTTTAGAACGCATTTGATTTTGTATTTGAGTAGACGTATAGATATTCAGTTAATGCTTGGATACTATCGTCATGTAGTTGGTTTGCCGCTGCATTTTTTTGAAACAAGAAAAGTTGGAGAGATTATTTCGCGGTTTATGGATGCTGGCAAAATACGAGATGCATTATCAACGATAACTGTTACATTAATGATTGATACAGTAATGGTAATGTTAGGAGCAGTGTTGTTATATGTGCATAGCTCGATTTTATTTGGGGTTACATTGCTATTAATTCCTTTTTATATAGGTATTATTTGGGGATTTCATAAACCTTATCAAAAGATTAATCGTAAAGAGATGGAGAGTAATGCTAAATTAACATCTTATTTGGTGGAATCTTTAAATGGTATTGCAACTGTAAAATCATATAATGCTGAAAAAGAGGTCTTTTTTCAAACAGAAAGTCGTTTTGTTAATCTTTTGAGATATGTTTTTAAAAGTGGAATGTTAGCTAATTTACAAAGTTCTATTAAGATGGGGCTTGAATTAATTGGTGGGACAATTATTTTATGGGTTGGTGCAATGGAAGTGTTAAAAGGGAACCTGACAATTGGGGAATTAATTTCTTATAATGCGCTTTTGGTTTATTTTTTGAATCCAATTGAAAATTTAATAGGAATTCAGCCTACAATGCAATCTGCATTAATTGCGGGAGAACGTTTAAATGAAATTTTTGATTTAGATTTAGAACAAAATGAAAAAGAATATAATAAAGTTTCTCCTAAAAAGTTATCTGGAAAAATTGAATGTATGGATGCTACATTTCGTTATGGGACACGTAAGAATGTATTAAATAATATAAGTTTTTCTATTGATCCAGGTAGTCAAGTTGCGTTTGTTGGGGAAAGTGGTTCTGGAAAAACTACTATTTCCAAATTGTTAATGAATTATTATGATCTTAATCAAGGCGATATATATTATGATGATTATCAAATTAAAGAGATAAATAGAGTAGCATTGAGGAATCGTATTGCATATGTTTCACAAGAATCCTTTTTCTTTAGTGGATCTATTTATGAAAACTTGATATTTGGATTGAATCGTTTAGTTTCATTAGAAGAAGTTATTCAAGTATGTAAGCAAGTTTGTGCTCATGATTTTATTAGTGAATTACCATTACGTTATGAGACGATTTTAGAAGAAAATGCTTCAAATTTATCTGGAGGACAAAGACAAAGATTAGCTATCGTAAGGGCATTGTTAAAGAAACCAGATATTTTAATTTTAGATGAAGCCACTAGTAATTTAGATTCTACAACAGAAAAATTAATTACAGATATGCTAAAAGAATTAGGCTTACTAGGAATAACGGTAATTATGATTGCGCATAGATTAAGTACCATTCAGCATGCAAATAAAATTTTTGTAATGAAAAATGGAACTATTATAGAACAAGGTTCTCACGAAGAATTATTATTTATGAAAAATGAATATTATCGTCTTTGGAAGAATCAAACGATTCATGTAGAACATATAGAAGAAAAAGCTTATGTAATGAGAGGTGGTCAATATGAATAAGATTTATTCTTTTGATCAATTAACGGATAGTGTAGAACTGTTAGAAAGAAAGCCACCTCGTTTTATTATGGGATTGTTATGTTTTTTATTTATGAGTCTATTAGTTTTTATGATTTGGGCATATATAGGAAAAGTAGATATTGTGAGTAAAGGTACTGCAATGATACAAGGTAAATCTGATATAAGCGTATCCAGAACACAAATTGGGGGAATTGTGGATACTGTTGCTGTTAGATCAGGTGATGAGGTGAAAAAAGGGGACATTTTGATTCAATTAAAGAATCAGGAATTAATGGATAAACAGAGTCAATTGGACCAAATTATTAAACATTTAGAAAAGAAAAAAGGAATGTTAGAACAATTAAAACAGAGTATTCAAGTTCATAAATCACTCTTTTTTGATGATACAGATAAAAAAATTATAGAAGAATATAAATCATATGAACAAACTTATCAATCTTTACAAAATGAAAAAGATAATGAGATAAAAGTTATAGATAACAATAAAGTCATGGTTGAGCAAGATGAAGTATTACAAGGTTTAATTATAGATAAAGAAAATATACAAAAAGAAATAAATTCCGTTAAAAAACAAAAAGAGGCTGTGTTAGATGATTATAAACAATCTCTGAATGATAAGGTAGAATCTTTAGATTCTCAACGAAATGGTATTGAAAAACGAATTCAATTAAGAAAAGAGACTTTACAAAATGAAGGAAAAAAGATTGATATTTCCAAAGAAGGAAAGCAAGAAGAAAAGAAAAATGCTTTAAATCAATATAAAGAAAGTACTATTGTTTTAGTTAATCAGCGAATTGAACCTTTAGAGCAAGAAATCTTTATAAAAAAGCAAGAGTTGGATGTATTACATAATCAAAATGAAATGACAAGTATAAGGGCGCAAAGGGATGGGGTTGTACAATTCCCCTCTGCTATGCAAAAAGGGGATCTAGTTGATCCTGGTCAAGAGGTAGTTTCAATTATTCCTAAGGATAATGAGAAAAAGATTAGAATTTTATTACCGGCTCAAGATATAAAAGGCATTAAAAAAGGGGATAAAGTACAATATTCGTTTAAACTAAAGAAATCTGATAAACAAACAGGAATAGTAACTTATTTATCAGCACATCCTATTTTTGATAAGGATTCTAAAGGGTATGTGTATGAATTAGAAGCAACAATTGATATACAAGATTCACATGAGTTGTATACAGGAATGGTAGGTAGAGCTTCTGTAATAATTGGAGAAGAACAAGTTTGGAAATTTATATTAAAGAAATTCGATTTTATTTCTAATTAATATTGAAAGAGGCCAATCTTTATTATTTAAAAGGTTGGTCTCTTTTATTTTTCACTAAAATTGATAGTTCAAATATAAAATGTATCAAGTATGTTATCTTTTTCTTCTTTTAAAATACATGAGTGACCCCGTGTTTTCCCCTCCTATCTAAAGGAGGAACTATTATGGGCTTTGGTGGTAGTTGTGGCGGCTTTACTGGAGGATTTGCTTTAGTAGTTGTATTATTTATTTTATTAATCATAGTTGGAGCTGCTTGCTTCTGCTAAAAAACTATCAACCTCAACAAAGACAAGACCACTCCCCTGTCATCGCAAAATGCTCTCGCCAATCTTCAACATTTTTTGTCCCGCCGCACTGATCCATGAAAATTTTCTTGTAGTGAAATAACTACTCCCTCAAAAACATGATTAAAATTTATTGTTTTACAGAGAGAGCTTCATAATTTAAATATTTTCTCAATAAACCCCCAAATATTGTTATAATGGGACGTTATGTTAACCCCACATATATACTATATACATTCAAAATTGAATTTAAGTAGGCTACTAGGCATACATCCAATCTAATCTTTGACCCTGAGCATAAAATTAGTTATAAGTCTAATTTCAATAAGGAGTGAACCTCGAATCATGGTATATATACGACAAATGCCACTCTATGCCCAGAGCCCTTGGGGTCTTCAAAATTGTATATTTCGATTCACGTATCTGTGGCTTAGAAACGAAGACAATTTCTGGTTTTTTTTGACGACTGTTGGGCACGAAAGAGTTTATGGCTATAGGTTTTTCGGCGGGAGATGGAATCATTATTCGGTTGCTATAAACGATATTGTTTCCTTCCATTGTTCTCCTCCGGCTCCAACTCTATATTAAAACACTATGCCTGACCTTCGTAATCTGAACTAACCCATTAGATTTCCATCCTGAACATAAAGTGTAGAACTTCTGAGAACAAGAATTATGTGGACACGAAAGTCCCCCAGTTAAATAATCTGGAGGACTTTTAATAGTCTTCTAAATACATTGAATCCCGATAATGAAACGTTACGTTAATATTACATATATGTAATATAAATCCAATTTTTATAACAAATCGCTTCTCCCGAATGATACAATCAAGGAAGAGGAGGATTATTATGAAGAAACATCGTTTTAGAAATCTATTTTTATGTTTTACAGCTCTTTTAATGTTACCTGCTTGTCAAAAGTACAACAGTAAGTTAGAACAGTGGGGTAGCACTGTTGACACTGTTGATACAGCTAAACTGAAAAGAAATAACATTCCGTATGAAATAAAAGATGGTAAAGTATATATTCCCGAAGATGCCTTTAGTGATGCTACATACTGTTGTACATAAGCAGTATTATAAGCCCCTTTCTAAACAGGAGGAGAGGTTTGCTTTTACTTCCGCTTTCGAGAATTATGTAAATGAGCTCCCCATATGGGAAGCTCATTGTATTTTTTGCCTAGCGTGGGTGGATTCCGAAATGCTGGCGGTACTCCGATCTAGTCGGGGGAAGGCACCTTAGGCTGTCTTTTCTTTTTTTAAAAGGACCTGCTCAATCCATGCGTAAAAACATAAGATAAAACGAACCTGTTAAAATCAGATGAACGACCCCATGTTTTATCCTCTTATCTAAAGGAGGAGCTATTATGGGATTTGGTGGTAGTTGTGGCGGCTGTGGATTTTCTGGAGGATTTGCTTTATTAGTTGTATTGTTTATTTTACTAATCATCGTTGGAGCAGCTTGCTTCTGCTAAAAAACTATTAGAAAAGGTCCGCCTATTTCCGTAGGCGGGCCTTTTCTTTATTACACAATACGAAAGTATGCTCTCTTTCTCCTTTCAAATCATGATAATTTATTTCCAATCCGTATCCTTCTCCTTAATTATTTTTAAGAAGATGCATTTACAAATTCAAAAAAATCCCCTCAAAGCATCAGCTTTAAAGGGATCTCTCCTATCATCTTCTCTCTTCATACAACCTATTTGCTTTATATGAGAAAACTAAATACATACCAATTGCAACGGGGATAAACAAACATGCAATGCCTCTCATTAATGCGAATGGCGTTTCAAATAAAAATGATCCTAAAAATGCCGCGCCTTGCTTATCCCATAGTCCTGGCGTCAAGTATAGTTCTTTCGGATTTACAAGTGCTTCTAAATTAATCATATTAGTAAACATAAATAGGATTAACATCGGAATAGAGCATATCGCTAATTCTAGAAATGTTTTAGATAGACGCTTATACTTCCCTGCTCGTGACGCTTGATCCGAAAAAATGTCATCTTCACTTTCCTCATTTATCTTTTTAAAATATTGCGTGCCTGACCACCTATTACCAGCTATATGCTTCCAGCCACTATCCTCAAATAACGTACAATAATTAACGAAATCACTTCGTCTACTAAATATTCTATGATCTATTTTAATTGTCGCATCCTCAGGTTCTGCGATTCTAAATTTATAACCAAATGTATTACTTTCTAGTTGATAGCCTTTCCAAGCCATCTCTTCTAACCATTTTTCCTCTTTCTCAAAATCAACGAAAAACTTCAATCTCCACATCATCGCTTCCCCCTAACTATACATTTAATAAGCTTTTTGTAACCCCAATAATGTGCTGCATTCTCATAAAGTCTAAATGTAATACTTCTTTCCCTCGTTCAGTAATGACATAGACTTTTCTTCGTTTATCTTCACTTTTTACCGATTCTATTAATTGTTGCTTTAATAAATTTTCAACCGCACCATACAGTGTGCCCGCTGCGATTTTCACTTGATGATTACTAAGTTCCTCCACCTTTTGCATAATTAAATACCCATGCGCTGGCTCTAATAAAGCTAAAAGAACGTAATACGTTGTCTCCGTTAATGGTAAATTTTTATCTCGATTCATAAAGACCTCCAATGTAACGATAAATATATAGCCAAACTATATAGTTCAACTGTATAGTTTCATTTTATACAGTTGAACTGTATATGTCAAATGCAGGAATAACTCTATAATCCATAACAAAAACGCTACCTTTTTAAAAGATAGCGTTTTTGTATTACCCTTGCTTATTCTTCGCCTTCATTTGCTCTTCATAAACAAACTTTGTAGTCATAAAATCGTTAGGAAAATATTAACATACATATCAGTTTCTGAGCTTTTATTAAAAACAACTTTTACATCTTTCTTTTCCATGAACTGCTTCCTAAACTATCCTTTTTCAACAATAAAAAGAAGAGCTGTCCATAAGTCGGTTTCACCAACTTATGACACAGCTCCTCTTAGTTTCACCTTATTCTATCGATGAATCCAAACCGCACCTGCAGACTTGTCTTCAGCTTGACCTACTACTTCAAACTTTAATCCTAGTTTCGGTAACTTACGTCCTGCATCTGGAATCGCGCTGTTGATGTACTGCTTAGAGTCATCAAATTTTGCAACCCCTGGTAAGCCTTTATAGTCAAAGATACCGCGAGTTGGCGAGTCTACTCTCCATGCTGGCGTTTGATCAAATGAGAATGCCGCATCAGCAATTTGATAACGCGTACTGCTCTTCACAGTCGGTTGTCCATTTAATGTTCCTACAATTGCCTCTGGATGAGAATCTACTACTCCTAAGAATCCTTCACCTGGATGAACACCTACCCAGTTATCTGTAAAGCTTTGATCCGCATACCATACAACCATTCCTGTATTAAATACTGGTCCACGCGCATGTTGTAATGCCGTGTCAGAACCAGCGTAATTTCTCCACTCTACATAGTAGTTATGTTTTTTCTGTTCAAATCCGTTAGATACAGTAAATCCTTTTAACGTCATTGCTGGCTGTCCTTCTGCATCATCTGAGAAAACAACTTTGCCATCTACAGTTAATGCAGCATTATCTAACGCAAATCCTTTATAAGCTACTGCAATATCTGTTAAATACTCAAATTGCAGTTTTACTTTTTTCCCTTTGAATTGGCTTAAATCGTATGATTTATCAACCCACTTACCATCAGTTGTATCCGCGCCGGCTTTTACATCTTTTTCGCCCATTCTATCAATGCGTGTCTTCGTTCCATCTTCTGCGATTGCATATACGTCAAGGAAATCATACTTCGCTTCAAGTTCGTAGAATGCCTTATAATCGAACTTAGCATCTTTTGCATTTGTTAAGTCAAATACTGGTGTCTCAAGTGTTGTATGAATGTCATTTCCTTTTGTACTGTAATAGAACTTCTTACCAAATGCCGCTTCGATATTTTTGATATCTTTGTCTGGTAAGTTAACACGAATGATTCCTGGTCGTTTTGATTTTGTAACACTTTGATCTAAATATGTTGCAACACCAACTCCCGTGCGAAGTTTGTCGTAGTCTACCTCAACAATATTCGCCCAGTTACCATTCATATTCTTTTGGAAAAACTCTTTATTTTGTGGTGAGAAACTTGTTGGCTCTGTTCCTGCAATTTTTCCAGCCCAGCTGCCGCCACTCATAAGAGACCATGACTCAATAGGTTCACCTTGTCCAGAGTACTTTGTATCATACTCATCTGGTAAGCCTAAATCATGACCATACTCATGCGCAAACACACCAACCGCTCCGTCCTCAGGCTCGATTGTATAATCATATGCAGCCATCTTTCCGCCCCAATTTGAAACAGATGATTTTGTGCCATCAATCGCATATGGTTTTGATCCAAGTTTTGAACGATGAGACCAAATCGCATCATCTTTCAATTTACCGCCACCAGCTTCTTGGCCAACGCCAGCATGTACAACCATTAAATGGTCAATAATGCCATCTGGCTCATTTTTATTTCCATCACCATCTTGATCGTATTGATCAAATTGATCATAATCTGCTAAATTAATCCCTTTTGCTACCGCTGCTTTTAATGCTTCTTTCACAAAATCACGTGGCCCTAAAGGACCCTTGTTATCATGGCCAGTACCTGCATCCGCACCATAGTCTGAAGCTTTTCCTGGAACAGTAAGCCATTCCGTTACAGTTCCATCAACTGTGTAGCTCCCACCAGATTGCTCTTCATAATATTGTTTAAATGTGTTAATCTTCGACCCATCAAATAACGCAAATGGTTCATCACCAAATAACATTTTTTGATAATGTTCACGATTAAAGTCCTTAGAATACATGTATCCTGACTCTTGATCAATATTGTTATGCTTAAAATCGCTAAATTCTACGAGTAAAACAAGTACTTTATCTTTTCGAACAGCTCCATTGTAATCAGCTTGCTTCGCTGGTGTAGTAGGTACTTTTCCATTTAATTTCCCTGGATTCAATCCTGCACCTTGTCCAGCTACTGGTCCTGCTGCTGGCTGCTGCGCCTGTTCATTTTCATTCATTTTTGCATCTTTTACTTTTTTCATAAAATCAGAAGCTTCTTGCGTAAGACTATCTCCTGTCAAGGTTTCTTTCCCAGGGTTTTCCCCTTTCTTTTTCTCAACATATTTTTCGACAGCCTTTGAAGTCTCAGCTTGTGATGCAGATTGATCAATTACTCCCCGTTGTTTTAACGCTTCTGCCAAACGCTCCTCTGGTATTAAATGCTCGTCTATTGGTAGAGATGATGGCGTATCAGCATACGCTGCATGGCTTCCAAAAGCAAAACTACTACTTAGTACTGCCGCTGTTGCTAATACTGATAAAGGTTTGAACTTCTTATTCTTTTTCAATGTATTTCCTCCCCAGTTTCTGCGAATTATTGTTTTTTTTGCCGATAGCAATATAATATTCGTTATAATACGAATATTCAATCTTTTTCAACAAATAAAATGTTGAGAAATATTTTTTTGCGCAGGGTGGGATGCGTAAAATAGCAATAAAATATAACATACAGCTGGAACTTTATAATTAGAAGAAACAATATTGGTAGTCCAATAATTTAAATGTTTTTTATCACTCAAAAAGAAATAACCTGTAAAGTCTCTTCTTAATTTAGGCATAGTAATCAAAAGAGCGAAAAGTAACGTTAGTAGAAATAGCGATTCGACACCCACACTTAATTTCGAAAGACCAAACCCAAGAAACTTGTCGCCATAAAGAAAGAGACTGGACATAACTCTAAGTCCAGTCAATATCTAAACCAATATTCTTTTATTAAAAACTTCATTTCTATTTACTAATCTCCTACATTTACTCCAACTCTAGTCGCTGTATCTATTTATTGTTATCGCTATACATATTGCATCCATAAAAATAAGCATTAATAAGCTATAGCGCTATGTTTCTTCTATGGCTTATTTTCCCTGGGCTAATACCTTCATGAATTCCCTTTTCTACTTGCTGCTGCAATTAAAAAATAAAATTGTAGAAATCGCCTTTGACTTAAGCATACATTACTGGGTAAAGGATTTAAGTCTTTTGATAAGTTGAGGGTAGAAACCATAGATGCAGCTATAGATCCAAAAAATAAGCAATCACTTAATTTATTGAGAAAGTTAGGAATTAAGGAGAATGCAAAGAATATGGTAGTTAGAACGTAACCAATCAGGAAAAGCAAGTACAAAATAAAGGAACGATTTTAGAAAGGATCGGCCTTATGAACTTAAGAAAAAGGAAAGGGATTTTTGAAATTATATATTGGATTAATAACAAAAAAACGCTAAATACGGTTTGTAAATCTTTTCACCAGAATCTTTTCCGTACTCTCTATTGATTCACTGCTTTTGCTACAAGATCAGCATATGCTTCTGCACCTGCTTTCGTTAAATGTACACCATCTGGTTCAAAGTATTCCTGATGTCCAGCACTTGCTGCATACCAATCGACTAACACCACATTTTTGTAAGCTGATGCTGCTTCTTTTAGCTTCTCATTCACCAACGATTCCCACGGACGTGGTACTCTCGTATTAATTAATATAATTTTACGTTCATCCCCAATCACTTTTATTAATGATGCTAATTGCTCCTTAGTAAAGGCTCCATTTGTACCTAATCCAATAATGACATGATTTCCTAAATTCCCCTCATTCTTTAGCTGTTCCACAACAGGAATTGCTTTGGACATTTGCCGCCCTATTTCCGCATCAATCCTAATATTAGGAAAAGTATTTTTTAAATACGGAGCAATATCAATCATGATTGAATCTCCTACAGCAGTAACTGTTAGAGGGTCTTTAGGCTCTTCTTTTTGTTCTTCTTTATTTTGAGGTGGTTCATTAGCTGGTTCATCCCGAACTGCAACGGGATGTTTAGCCTGCTCTTCTTGCACTGCTTCCACCTTATCTTTTGAAGGATTATCCTTTGCTTTACTAGCTGTTGTTAATCCAAAAGTAGCTATCGAAGAAATAAATACTGCACATACTAAAGCTAACTTAACACTTACAGTTAAGTTTCTTATTTTCAAGTTCTTAATCCGAATATTCTTCAATGCGCCTTTTCGTATTGGATTTTCAATAAACTTCCACGAAAGTTGTGCAATAACTATAATTAGGAGAAATTGAAGAATTGCTCTTGTAATCGAAAACTCTCCAGCATTTACCGTCGGAGTCGTCAATGTAATAATCGGATAATGCCAAAGATATATTCCATATGATCGCACACCCATCCAACGCAGTGGTCTAAACTTCAAAAACAGTGTGATTCTGCTAGCCGGATGCGCAAGGTTAGCGATTAACAAGGCTGTAGCAATTGATAAAAGGACCATTCCCCCACGGTATAGAAACGGCTCATATTGATTCGTCTTCCAAAACATAATGAGAATGATACTAAGAGCAACTCCCCCAACAATATCAAGAATAAGACGCGCCTTCGGAATAATTTTATTCGCAAGTCTACTGCTTGGCCAAAGTAAAGCAAGTGCCGCTCCAATTAATAAAGAAAAAGCCCGTGTATCAGTACCGTAATAAATTCTACTTGGGTCAGAGCCTGGTTCATATAGAATTGCCATTAATAAAGCAGATGCAATTGCTCCTAGACAAATAAATAAGATCATGCGTGATTGTTTTTTTATGTAATAAAATCCTAAACTAATGACGAACGGCCAAACCACATAAAATTGTTCCTCAACAGCTAACGACCAAAAATGATTTAGCGGAGAAGGCTGACCAAAGCTATCAAAATAAGATACTTTATGATAAATATACCACCAGTTACTAACATAAAATAACGCCGCTAATGAATCTCCACGCATTTTTTCAAGTAAAGAGCTATGAAAAATCGTAATCCATGCCAACGTTATAACGAGCATAACAAACATTGCTGGAAGCAATCTCCTTGCCCTACTAAGCCAGAATTTCTTCAAATCAATTCTCTTATTTCTCTTCCACTCCATCGCTAGAATATCTGTAATTAAATAACCTGAGAGTACAAAAAATACAGTAACCCCTAAAAATCCTCCAGGCATCCAATTAAAATTAATATGATACAAAATAACACCTAGTATAGCTAGGCCCCTTAAACTGTCTAATCCCACCATATAACGACTATTTTTTTTAAAAGGTTTAGTCACCTACAATCACCTCTATTTCTTGGAAATCAGGTAAATACTAGCGGTATAACATGCTATTAATTTCCTAAAATCGTATCAGCTAAACTATTAAAAGCATCATTTGGGAAGGCTCTTTTTTTATAATTACACGCACAATAATTAATACTTTATCACTTTATCTGTTTCTGGTGTGAAAATTTTTAAACTAGTTTTTTTGTTCATCCCCCCGACAAAGGGAAATATGCTTAATTAATTAAAAATTACACCTTATGAAACAATCTCTTCATCCCACTCAAAGCACTTCATAAGGTAGCCAAAAATAATAAACACCACCTTTTGAAGTGCTTTCTATCAATTGGTCAGTTTTTCAAAAACACAATTAAACAACCTGAATCCATATAAATATAGAACTCAGGTTGCTTAGTTACGCTGTTAAATACTGTCTACTTGACAGGGGTCAATGCACTTAGGATCACTCATTTATTTTGATAATATCCTAGTTTATTATTTTAGCTGGATGTAAACTGAAAAACAATCTCTCGCTAACTAATTTCATAGTATTATATTTTTGAACGGTTTACACAAATTATTACTGCTATAAAACAACTTAAATTTATAATTATTCCTAATATAGAACCATACTTTAGATTAATTATATATGCATTTAAGGGAGATATCAGATAAATCGCATAAAAAATAGCAATGACTTGATAAGCTAATTTATATTTATTTTTTAACATAATGTTGAGAGCCGTTGGAATAATCCCATTTTCAGAAACTGGAACTCGAAACACTCCAGTAGATTTATAAGCCATATAATCACATCCTTTCAAAATAAAATATATTAGATGCAAAAAACGATCAGTTTGATAGGGCCAAATTATATGATTAATATATCTATAATAACCCTCGGTATTACTAAGCCAATGTTTTAAAAGATTAACAAATATCGCGGGAACCAATCGAATGTATATTAAAAGTAAAAAGAATAAGTTGTCTAAAAAATTTCCTATTTTGAGCCAATAATGAGACATTATGTTAATCTTATATGTATAGTTGCACAAAATTGAGAAACTTAAGGAGACAGATAAATTTTATGAGGAAATTATCTATATTACTTACTTTTATTCTAGTATTGGTCAGTGTTACGGCTGCTTGCACACAAGATAAAACAGATAGTGCCATTGAAAATGGTCCAATAGAAGAACCAACCGCAAAAAATGAAAATGAAGAATTAATAAATTTTGAAGAAAAAGAAGATATGAGCCGCTTAGAACAAGGTATTTTATTAATTGGTGAGAGTGTTAAGGGAGGCTATTACTTGACCTCCGTTCAAAGTGCATATTTAAATGACAGCAACGATTCCGTCATTGTTAATGTCTCTGTAAAAAATGTACGAGGTCAAACGATTGGACTATCAGAATTAAAATATAACTTAAAAAATGAAAAAGACGGAAAGGCCTATAAAGGAAAGGTGCTTGATCAAAACCCTTCTGATATACAAGTTAAACCAAATGAAACGGTAGAATTGAAAATAGCTTTTGAAGTACCAGGTACCGCAGATGAATATATGTTTTATATTGAAAGCTCTTTAGACCCTCTAGAAACATACTGGAAAATTGATAAGCTGCAATCACAAAAAAACTAAGTCTAAAATACAATTTGATTGAAGAAATCTCTCAAATAAGCAAAAAGTACCGGGAAAATTTGATATAGATACAAATGAATAATATATAAACATAAGACCATCGATTTAATGAATCGTTGGTCTTTTTCAAAAAATTCTCCATTAAAAACTAAAAGATAAAAAAGAACTACTCTCTAGAAGAGATTAGCTCAATATATGCATGTTGAGAAATATTAAGTTTAGCTTTAAAATAAGGTTTTATCAAAAATAGTAACAAACTCATATTTTACAGAGAGAGCATCGAAAGAAGTCGTCTACATATAATCAACTATATAAAAGTCCCTCCACCTTAAGGCAGAGGGAATCTTCTAATTCCTATCTCAAACTACCCGCAATCTCCGTAAAGATAACCCCAAGCGCATGTGCACCTGCATCTGGATATCCTAAACTTCTTTCGCCAACTGTACCAGCGCGGCCCATGCGAGCTACGATTTCTTTCGTATACGCTGCGCCTTTAACGGCTGCTTCTGCACCTTTTTCAAAGGCAGTTTTTACGTCTACTTCGTTTGAAGCGCTATCAATCCAAGAATCTACACATGGAGCAAGTGCGTCAACAAGTGTTTTATCACCAACTACCGCTCCTCTTCCGAACGACCTTTCACCAATAGATTGTATGCCTTGCAGTGCCGCTTGCAACATTTCAGCGAATTCTTTCACTGTTAGCTCACGTTTTTCACCTGCTGCTTTACTAGCTGCGCGGAATGCACCGCCCCAAATTGGACCAGAAGCGCCGCCGCAATGTTCCATAATAATCATCGAACAACCATCAAGGAATGATCCAATCGTTACATTCTCTTGATCTACAATAGAATGCCACTCACGTTTTAATTGCTTAAATCCTTTTGCCACACTCATTCCGAAATCGCCGTCACCTGCATGTGTATCTAGCTCACAGAACGGTACTTCATTTTTAATAATAATGTCGCTCATTTTATCAACGAGATAGATCATATTGTTTAATGTAATGACATTATCTTTAATCACAGCGTGCTCTTCCGCTGTTTCTATTTCAAAGGAAACTTCCTTCTCTTCTGCCTCTTCAAGCACATTCACGTACTCTACACTTCCAACTGGTCCATCTACTTTAAACGCTGGTGTATTACACTCTTTCGATAGTAATGTTTTTAGCTCATCATCTAACTTCATTACTGTTAAAGACATACCAGCCATATCGATACTCGTCATATAATTACCGACGAATACTCTATTAATTTTAATGTTTCTAGCAGCTAGCTCTCTCGTAACTGCGTTGTTAAATAAGTAAAGTTCTTGCAGTGGTGTGCCGCCAAAACCGTTTACAAGAAGCGCGATTTCCTCACCATCTTTTACTCCTAAATCTTTTAGTAAATCATTTGTCATACGGTTCGCTAATTCATCTGCTGACATCGTTTTTTCACGCTTAATACCTGGTTCACCGTGAATACCGACGCCGTATTCCATTTCATCTTCCGCAAGTGTGAAAGTAGGTGATCCGCTCGCTGGAACTGTACAAGAAGTTAACGCTAAACCGATTGTTCGCACGTTAGCCGCTGCTTTTTCCGCGATAGCTTTCACCGCTCCTAAATCCATACCTGCTTCCGCTGCTGCACCGGCGATTTTATGCACTAAAATAACGCCCGCAACGCCGCGGCGTCCTACTGTATATAGACTATCTTCTACCGCAATATCATCATCCACTTTTACGTAGTCTACTTCAATTCCATCTTCCGTCGCTAAATGCGCACCGTTTTTGAAATTCATAATATCGCCGCTGTAATTTTTAATAATTAATAACGTACCTTTTTTACTAGCTGTCTCTTTAATCGCTTGATATACCTGAATTTGTGAAGGTGAAGCAAACACATCTCCGCACACTGCCGCATCTAACATTCCTTTTCCGACTAATCCTGCATGTGCTGGCTCATGACCACTACCGCCGCCACTAATTAACGTTACTTTATTTTCGTTCATTTCTTTCTTCTTAATCACTTTATATTTTTTCAAAAGCTCAAGCTCTGGGTGAGCCATAACCATTCCGTTGCACATTTCCATTACTAATGTTTCTGGTTTGTTTATAATCTTTTTCATTGTGCTTCTCCCTCAATTCCTTTAATATATTGTGATATATTTGAAATCTTCTTCTTACTACTCATATTATTAATGAATAAAGCAATAACTACAATAACTACGGAACCAACTAAAACTGGTGTTACTAAATAACTCCAACTGTTTGCCCCTAAAATAACGATAATTGGATCGGCCCCTGCCCGAGGATGTGTTGTTCTCGTTAACATCATAACAGCTATTGCCATCCCCATGGCTAAAGCATCTCATCCACATTTTAAAGAATCTACATATACCTTCTTCCCTTAAAATCACCAAAACCCATTTACAAATCTATAAAAGTAGATATAATATCCTTATGGAACCTTTATTAATTTATAAAGCATTGTCAAATGAAACAAGATGTCAAATTTTATCATGGTTGAAAAATCCAGAAAACTATTTCGATGAAAAACCTTATCTAGAGCAAGACCTTAACTTTCAAGTTGGAGTGTGTGTAGGAGATATCCAGGTTAAAACTGGCTTAGCCCAATCGGTTATTTCTAGTTATTTATTAACTATGAAAAAGGCAGGGCTACTAGACTCTGACCGAATTGGAAAATGGACATACTATCGTCGAAATGAAAACACAATACGAGAGTTTTCTGAATACGTTCAAAACGAATTATAAAGTGAAAGCTAATAATCAACCTACCAATTGATTATTAGCTTTCACGCATTCTGCTTTTTACAGATGTCCAATACATCTTTAACAAAACTTCACTACCTATAAAAGCAAGAAACATAGAAAGGAGAATTTTTTTTAGTATATCATATCTAGTTATTTAGATATCTGTTATTGTATTTTAAATTACATAACCTTAATAATATTGACATCTGATCATACTCGCAATAATGCTCATTTCTTTGTTAATGAATCGATTTTACTTTCAAAATAATGATACGAATGGAGAGTTTTATAAATGAAAAAAGTAAATCCTTTACTTATTCTGACACTCGCAATTGGTGTGTTCGGAATTATTACTACCGAGATGGGTATTGTCGGTGTATTACCACAAATCACTCAGAAATTCGGCATTTCAACTGCACAGGCAGGATTTTTAGTAAGTATATTTGCACTAGTTGTTGCTATTTCTGGCCCGTTTTTAATTCTGCTCGTCTCTGGGATTAATCGCAAAATAATTTTATTAACAGCAACCTTCACATTTGTTATTTCAAATATAATCTACGCTTATACAACACAATTTGAAATCATGCTTATTTTTCGTATTTTACCGGCAGCACTTCATCCACTCTTCTTTTCAATCGCTCTTGTAACAGCTGCTAAACTTGTCCCGCCAGAAAAGAGCGGTCAAGCAGTTACAAAAGTTTTCATGGGTATTACTGTTGGATTTGCTCTAGGTGTACCATTAACCTCTTACCTTGCAGACCAGTTTTCACTGGAAATTGCTTTCTTATTCGGAGCGCTTGTTAACGCCCTTGCATTCATTGGAATATTAATCTTTCTTCCTTCTATGCCTGTTACAGAAAAAATGTCCTTCGGCAAACAAATTCGTATACTCGGTAAACCAGGGTTATGGTTAAATATTTTAACCGTCACATTCCTTTTTGCAGCCATGTTTTCTGTATACAGCTATTTCGCCGAGTACCTTGCAAAAGTAACTTCCATGAATGGATCTCTCATCAGTATTATGCTATTCATATTTGGTATAGTTATGATTTTAGGTAATCATTTATTTGGCAGTCTCCTGCAAAAAAGCACAGTAAATACCGTAATAGCATTCCCTATTCTATATTCTATTGTTTACATATTGGTTTATTATTTAGGTTCCTACCTTGTTCCAATGATTTTTATGGTATTCATTTGGGGAATCATACATGCTGGTGGATTAATTGTTGGTCAAACATGGTTAATAAGCGAAGCTAAAGAAGCACCTGAATTTGGTAATAGTCTATTCGTTTCATTCTCAAATCTCGGAATTACTCTAGGAACAACTATTGGAGGCTGGTTCATTTCAAACTTAGGTATTCACCAGCTTATTTGGAGCGGATTTATATTCACACTACTTTCATTTCTATTAATTATAATAAAACTAAAATTTTTCAATTCTAATAGCCAAGCTTCATTATCAAGTTAGTACATTTTCAATTCCAAACTTGATAAAAAAACATTATAAATCCTTCTATATATAAAATACAGGTTCTTTTTCTTATAAGATTTTATAAACTAAAAAGTATAATACGCAAAGCCTTTAACTATAATTACGACTAAAGGCTTTTTTGTATATAAAAATAAATCTAAAAGGAGCTAATTTTATGGAACATAATCAAAATGGAATACTTGCTTTAGTTGTGTTATTTTTAGGATTAGTGTTTTTTGTTAGTGGAATGGTTTATCATTTATGGGGTTCTTTTTAATTTCAACTTTTAGACAAATAAATCATTCAAAAACTAAAACGTGTATTGTAATGATTGATATGGAATATTTCCAAAAACAACAAAACATAGATTTTAATTTTATTTCTCAATGAATAAAACAACTTAACATGGTAAAATAATATTTGGATGGGAGTCCAATACATATTATTAAAATTAAGATGGTTCAAGTCGGAGAAAGGCACCTTAGGGTGTCTTTTCTTTATTTTCAAAAGGACCTGCTCAATGATTGCGTAAAAAACATAAAGTAATTTGAATCCGTTAAAATACATGAGTGACCCTTTGTTTTCCCCTCTTATTAAAAGGAGGAACTATTATGGGATTTGGTGGTAGTTGTAGTAGTTGTGGCGGCGGCTTTGCTTTATTAGTTGTATTGTTTATTTTACTGATCATTGTTGGAGCTTCTTGCTTCTGCTAAAAAACTATTGGAAAAGACACTCTTATATGGGTGTCTTTTCTTTGTAATAAAAGGCTCTCTATAAAGGAAAGTTTTTAGGTTTATACATTCAAGTCATCCAAATTAGTTATTTACGCAGCACTTTATTTCTTCGCATCTCTCATACTGTAATATCCTAAATTAATAATAATTAAGAAATACCCACTCATAATTCCAGCTGCAAATGTCCACATGAAGTTATGGTGTTCAATTTCATACATAATAATCGCGCCTAGTACTGCAGCTGCGAACCGATTTATCATTCCAAGCATCGGTGCTTTTTCTTTTTTTACAATACTATCTCCGAACTTTTCAATACGCCTTCCTAAAATCCAGGCGCAGTACATACTAACTAAAAGGCCAATGCTTATCCCTACAAACTGGGCTGAAAAAGGTGTCATCAACCATCCTAATAACATCACGCCTAGCAAGTAATACATTTGTATGCTGAATGATCTTAGTGCCATATGAATCATGTTATACTCCTTTATCTTTCTCATTATATTTACGTATCATCAATCCCATCTCTCAGACTCCAAATTTTCCGATATATCTTTTTTAAAATGAGGGAATTTGATTCTGCTCACCATTAAATAAGCCAATACGCATGTGCCAAACGCCACGGAAACTGGATTATTCAAAAAGCATAAAATGAGGAGACACATTGCCGCAAATGGAATGGGCATGCCTATGAATGTCGGGAGCTTGCTTTGCTGCGTATTAAATCTCGCAAGCCGAAGCATGCCGCAAACGCTGTAAGCAAGCGCACATAACATCCCGATAGACTGCAAATCTTTTAACGCGATACTATATGCAAGAATAGACGGTGCCACACCAAAGGTCACTAAATCCGCAAATGAGTCTAACTCTCCGCCAATTTCCGAAACAGAATCCAGTTTTCGAGCGACCATGCCATCAAAAAAATCAAATAACATACCTGAAATAATAAAAACTGCTCCTAAATATATATCGTGAGCGAAAATAGCGTAAATAGCCAAAAGTCCACATACAAAATTCGCTATCGTAATCATATTTGGTATGTAACTCATCACATGCTTCTCCTCCTTTCTATTAATTGCTTCATCAAAATTTTTACTCATTAGAATCAAGATCCTTCTGTTTTTCTTCCAATATAACTTTATTTATTTTCGTTAACGTATCAGTCATTTGCTCTAAAGCACCGATATCGATTTTAGAAAAATACTTCTCAATTAATACATCATCTAACTCAGACAACCGTTCTATATACTTACTACCATTTGGACCAAGTGTAAGGAAATACTCCCTTTTATTGTTAGGATTAACTTGTTTTGAAATCATCTTCTGTTTTTCCAATTTCGATAAAACTTGGCTCACAGCACTTTTTGATATATTAAAAGTAGTCGCAATGTGATTTGCTGTCGTGTTTTCATTTAAATTAATATGAAATAGCATACTCTCTTGCTGTCCTGTAAGACCGAACTCATCCTTTAAATCCTGAAATAGTAAAATGTAAAATTCAGTGTAGGCTCGATTCATTTCATTAATTACTTCTTTATACGTTCTAGCCATAGCTTTTTTCCTCCATGCTGTTATTTCGGTTTAGATAGTTAAGTTCACTTAACTTAACTATATTATACCGTTATGTTCATGTAAAGGGAAATATAGCTCCATACTTTATTCACAATAAAAAAAAGAAGACATCCATTAAGATGTCCTCCTTTTCAAACTTAAAATTCCAAACTCTCACCATTCGTCTCAATTACTTCTTTATACCAATCGAAGCTTTTCTTCTTCGATCTGTTTAATGAACCTTTTCCTTCATTATCTTTATCCACGTATATATATCCGTAACGTTTCTTCATTTCTCCTGTAGAAGCACTTACAAGGTCAATTGGGCCCCAGCTTGTATATCCGATAATATCTACTCCATCTTGGATTGCTTCTGACATTTCCGTCATATGTTTTTGTAAGTAATCAATACGGTATTCGTCGTTCACTTCGTCTTCAGCATTTAATTGGTCAATTGCACCAAGACCATTTTCAACGACAAATAAAGGTTTTTGGTAACGATCGTAAAGTTGATTCGCTGTAATACGGAAGCCCTTCGGATCAATCGTCCATCCCCACTCTGATTTTTCAAGATATGGGTTTTCAACAGAACCAAATACATTTCCGCTCGTTATACCTTTTAACACTTCTGGATCGGTGCTTGTTGCTCGGCTTGCATAATAGCTAAAGCCAATATAATCAACTGTATGCTCTTTTAAAATTTCCTCGTCTTCTTTTTCCATTTCAATTGTTAAATTGTTATCTTTAAAGAAGCGTTTCGCATATCCAGGATATTCTCCTCTTGCTTGTACATCAATGAAGAAGAATGATTCACGGTCTTGTTCCATCGCACGAAGAACGTCGTCTGGATTACATGTATATGCATACGTTGCACCAGCGGCAAGCATACAACCGATTTTTGCACCCGGGATGATTTCATGACACGCTTTCACAGCTAAAGCACTTGCGACAAGCTGGTGATGTGCTGCTTGATACTGCGTTTGTTTTTTATTCTCACCCTCTTTAAATGCTAGCCCTGCTCCCATAAAAGGTAAATGTAACAGCATATTAATTTCATTAAACGTCATCCAATATTTCACTTTATCTTTATATCTATTAAAAATCGTTTTTGCATACGTCTCAAAGAAGTTTACAAGCTTTCTACTTTTCCAGCTTCCATACGTTTCTACTAGATGAACAGGAACATCAAAGTGCGCCATCGTAACGACCGGTTCAATGCCGTGCTTCAACAGTTCATCAAATAGGTTATCATAAAACTGTAACCCTGCTTCATTCGGCTTTTCATCATTACCATTTGGGAAAATACGTGTCCAAGCAATAGATACACGTAACGCTTTAAATCCCATTTCTGCAAACAAAGCAATATCTTCTTTATAACGATGATAAAAATCAATTGCCTCGTGTGATGGATAAAACTCCCCTTCTACCGGTGTAAATGAATGAATATTTCCTTTCATAATATCCCAACGGTTTTCACCAGTTGGTAATAGATCAACCGTCGTTAATCCTTTTCCATCTTCTAAATATGCGCCTTCAACTTGATTGGCCGCAATTGCGCCACCCCATAAAAATCCTTTAGGAAAAATAACTTTAGACATATAGAAAAACTCCTTTATATAAGAATTAACGAGGAAAGGTATTACGATTTTCCAAGAATACCTTTCTTCGTTTGAATCGGTATGAAATGTAACTACTATTTAACTCCTAACTCTAGTAAGGAATCTCCTGCTTGAATCTTTTCCATTTCAGTTTTCTTAATGCTATATTTATCATAATTTGTAACAACAACTGGTGTTGTCACAATATAACCTGCCTTTTGAATTTCAGATATATTAAATTCAATAAGTAATTGCCCTTTTTCTACTCTCGCTCCTTGTTCAATACGAGAAGAGAAAAATTTGCCATCTAGTTTCACAGTATCCATCCCAATATGGATTAAAATTTCAGCACCTGAATCCGCCGTAATTCCTATTGCATGATTCGTCGGGAAAAGCGCAGAAACCGTACCTGAAACTGGTGAAAACAACTTTCCTTCTGAAGGCTCAATCGCAACCCCTTCACCTAACGCACCTGATGCAAATGCAGCATCGTCAATGTTTTGGAGAGGCTTAACTACACCATGAAAAGGACTAAAGACTATTTCATCATCGTTTGATGCAGCTATTTTATCAATTGCTTCAGCTGTTTCTGTAGATGTTTGTTTTTTATTTAAACCAAATAAATAAGTAAGAACAAAACCTAGTATTAAGGAAACAACCATCGCAATAATTGCGCCCCAAAATCCAGCTGTAATACCATCTTTAGGACTAATAAATGTTGGAAGCGCAAATATCCCAAGACCACCTGTCATATAAGCTTGCGTACCGAATACGCCAAGTATTCCGCCGCCAATTCCTCCAGCAATACAACTCATAATAAACGGCTTTTTAAGAGGAAGTGTAATACCATAAATCGCTGGTTCTGTAACTCCGAAAATACCCGAAATAAAAGCTGGAATACTAAGTGTTTTTAATTTTTGCTGTTTCGTTTGCATCCAAACCCCTAGAACAGCACCAATTTGAGCGAATGAAGCAGCAAATGTAAGCGCTAGTATCGGATCGATACCGTTCACTGCTAAATTATTAAACCCAATCGGAATAATTCCCCAATGAAGACCGAAAATAACAAGCACTTGCCAGAAAGCTCCGATTAAAACGCCTGCTACTAACGGGCTTAAATTGTAAATCCAAAGTGTAGCCTGTCCTAAAAATTGTCCTGCCCACGTCGCAATTGGGCCAATCACAAGAAATGTGACTGGTACAACGATAAGTAATGTGCAAAATGGTACTACGAATGTTTTAACAACATCTGGAATTACTTTCTTTAACGTTCTTTCTACTTTCGATCCAAAATAAGTAGCGAGAATAATTGGAATAACAGATGATGCATAATTCATTAAAATAACCGGTATTCCTAAAAACGTAATATGAATTGGCGATTCAAACATCGTTCCAGCAAATAGCGTATATAATGGCTCACTTGCTGTTAAACCTGATAAAGCTGGATAAACTAAAGCTCCCCCAATTGCCATACCAATGAACGGCGATCCTCCAAATTTCTTACTTGCTGTATATCCTAGGAAGATTGGGAAGAAATAAAATAACGAATCCCCAACCGCATTTAATATTTGATACGTTCCTGACTGAGTACTTAACCAACCTAATGCTACAAATAGTGCATTAAAACCTTTAATCATCCCCGTTGCAGCCAGTACTCCTAAAATAGGAGTAAAAATACTAGAAAGAATATCTATGAGACTGCTCTTTTTCTTCTCATTCGTAGTTTCTTCCTCTGTTTCTTGAAATCCCCCGGCAACAATAACCGCTTTATACACATCGGATACATGGTTACCAATAACAACTTGATACTGTCCACCGCTTTTCATAACAGTCACAACATCTTCCATATTTTTCAGTATTTCCGTATTTGCTTTCCCCTCATCTTTTAACTGAAATCGTAAACGAGTTATACAATGTACGACGCTATTTATATTTTCTCTTCCGCCAACATGTTTCAGTATGTCTTTTGCCAACTTTTCATACTTCATAGTAGTTCTTCCTCCTTACAATCATCCCATTTATCATTTTTATAAAGAAAAAACCTAAACTAACCATAACAGCGTGATACATACGAATCACTCCATTAAAAGTCAATTTAGGTTTTGCCTGCCAAACAGTAACAATCCCGTTTATTCAATTACATAATTCATTGCGTTTCGTTACACGATGAATGTGCAACGTTAAATACACTTTTTCATCTTTTGAAAGATGATTATTATGTGCTTTTCGTAAGTATGCCTCAATTTTCTCTGTACAACAATATGCTTCATGATACTTACTTTTCACTTGCTCGTATAAAAAATCATCCTCTGCCGAATGCAATTCCTTCTGCATTAAACGCTGGGCAAAGTATCGTAAATGCGTTACGAACCGACTATAGTTAAATGAATTTTCATCTAAGTTCATTTTATAGTGGTACTTTACAACATTTAAAATATCTTGGACGATTTTCGTCATCGCCACCGTTTGCTGCATCGCCGGCTCTCCTTGCTGCGCATTAACGAAATGTAGTGCAATTGACCCTGCTTCATCTTCAGAAAGTCTAAACCCAGTCTCTTCTCCAATAATGTTCAAAGCTTGTAGACCAATTTCAAACTCTTTCTGATAGAACCTCTTAATCTCCCAAAGCAAAGTATTTTTAAGATCCATTCCTTCTTTATGCCGAGTTAAGGCGAAACTTAAGTGATCCGTTAATGTAAGATAAATATAATCACTTAAAGTCCCCGGCAAAACTGTCTTAGCAAACTGAATAATTCTCTCTGTAATTTCTAAATTCTGTACAGGAATTTCAGTTAGCAACCTAGCCAGTTTCTCTGATAATTCTCTTGTTTCTAGCACAAAGGTTTTTTCTACCTTAGATTCATCAATCGCATCGCCAACTTTTTTCTGAAACCCCAAACCTCTGCCCATAAGTACAACTTCTGTCTCATTATCCTTCATCGTACAAACAACATTGTTATTTAAGATTTTATGGATTCTCATATTGTTCCGCCTTCTTTTTCTACTAATATTACAAAAGGGTAATAAAAAAACCTAAACTGATTCCAAAAGCCACACTACACCCGTAGCCTTCAGATCAATTTAGGTTTTGCCTGCCGAACAGTAACAATCCTTTTAATTATTAACTTAACTTTATTATACACAATAAGTAAACGTTTACAATGATAAATTATTGAACATTTTTTTACAAGGAAAAACAAAGGCATAATAATTTTCCAGTTCTGTTTCAAACTCCATATAGACCCATTATTATTTAGAATATTACAATTAAATCGCCCTACATAATTACTCCTAGCCAGACTGAGAAACTAGCGTCTTATTAAACAATGCGCATAACTCAAATTTTTAGCCCTTCTTCAAATTCCATATAGACCCATTATTGGTTAAAATGTTATAATGAAATCACCCTACATAGTTCCTCATATCCGGACTGAGGAACTAGCGTCTTATTAAGTAATGCGCATAACTCAAATAAAAAAGACACTTTTTACAGTGTCTTTTTTATTTATATTCTATTCTTAGGAATTTTCTCTTTTACACACAAAATCTATTACATGACAAAGGAGACTATCAAATGGAAAATACCACCACTAGAGAACTACGTAACATACGTATATGCCTTATCATCTTGATCATTGTCATTGCATTTTGGGACCGTGAAAGAGTTGTGGAAATTAATGATCATGGTAGCAATTCTACCCCAAACATCAGCAACATGACCCAAATTGGCGATAATACATTTGCAGACAAAGATAACTCTGGTCAAATTAAGATATTTAAGTTTAACCCTGATACAAACGACATATCACTCATTAAAGAGTTTAATGCAGAAGAATATTACTCGGATACAGCTAACTGAAGTAATATGAAACACAAAAGTATAATGATCAAAGCCTTTAGCCATAATTACGACTAAGGGCTTTTTTGTATGTAAATAAATAAAAAGGAGCTAACTTTATGGAGCATAATAAAAATGGAATGCTTGCTTTAATCGTTTTGTTTTTAGGATTAGTGTTTTTTGTTAGTGGCATGGTTTATCATTTATGGGGATCCGTTTAAAAATAAATTCAGATTATACAAGTAAAAGAAGACATCTTAATGGATGCCTTCTTTTCTTATACTCTTATGAATTCTTTTGAGTAGATGCTCTCCAATCACGAAAAGATGTTGGGCGTCCAGAATAAGCTCTTTGCTTTGTAGTAGGTGGTTTTTCTTCGAGAGTAGCTGATTTCTTTTCCAGAATAGGTGGTTTTTCTTCAAGAATACTTAAAGCTGTTTGCATTTTCTCCATTTGTTCTCGCAAAGCTTGCTGTTCAATCTTTAAATCCGTAAGTAAACGTAAAATCATTTCAGAATTAGCCATAAAGATCCTCCTTCCCCCAATACACAGAATAAAATACAATATGTAATCGTTGAAATAGCGGTGACAAAAATAAGGTCGTCTATTCTTTTAAAATCCCAAGTACCTTTATTTTTCAAAAGGACCTGCTCCATTCATCCTTAAAAACATAAATTGAATTAAATCCATTAATAAATGGACTTTATGGAAGGAGGAGTTAATATGGGCTATGGCGGAAGTTGTGGTGGAGGCTGTGGTTTCGGCGGCGGATTTGCCTTACTTGTTGTGCTCTTTATTTTACTAATCATCGTTGGAGCTAGCTGTTGGGGCGGCGGAATCGGCTGCTAAGTAGAGGCACTCTTGAGAGTGTCTTTTTTTTGTGTTTTTGGATGTACAGCTCATATTCCTATTGATTTCCGTCCATTCTTCTGTAGAAGGTGGAACAGACGGATAAGAATCTTAGTTATTTCTTTCGTGTTTCTTCACACTTGGGTATAGTTAATAACCTTAAGTTGATGGCCATGTGACCCCAAAAAGAAATACCGTATTGCAGAGTAAAAGCATTGTACTTTTTAGTGAAGTGAAATTCAGTTTTATTTCTATAACTCTCCATATTTCCACTCCTTATTATGAATATTTAATCCTTCTTGACCAAAGAAATGGAGAATAAATTCTTTTTCATCACTATCCGTTTTTTTAGCTAGTTTAGATCTATCCACACTTTGCTCTTTTCCAAGACGCAAAGAAAGAATTTCTCTATAGTCTTCAACTGCGGATTCGAAATTTCCATCGTACCATTTGTTCAGAATAGCTTCATATTTTTGTCTTTCATCATTATGGATAACATTTAAGTTGTTTTTTAAGTATTGAATGTTTTCTTTTGTCATTTGAAATCGACCTATCTCACGGGTACCAGGAGCATGAAGATTATTCCCATTGAATGTGAGTTTTTGGAGAGACATATGTATCATCATGTCATTTATAATTTGCTCGTTTTTGATTTCTCCAATCGACTGTGCTGCTTTAGATAAATCATCTTCACTTACTACATAACTATCTTTTTGTTGCTTTTGAATGGATTGAACTTTCGGTTTTTCCTGAACTTTTTCCTCTTGTTTAGGTTTCGATTCAGTTGCAGTCTTCTCATTTGAGCTACAAGCAGCCATACTCATAAGTAATGTACCGCATGTTAACACCGTAAGTAACTTTCGTTTCATTTTCTTCCCTCCGATCTGTATTAATTATTTTAAATAGTTCTTTTTTAAATGTAAGATTTCTCATCTCATAGTAGCAAATGATTTATTTGTATATTGTTACATTTTGTCGAATGGTAAAAAGAAAAGACACCATAAGGCGCCTTTCTCCGACTTGAACCACTTTAATTTTAATAATATGTATTGGACTCCCATCCAAATATTATTTTACCACGTTAAGTTATTTTATTGCTTGCTACACATATTTACTTTTTCTTGATACTTGACAATACTTTCTTTTATAGCTGGATTCTGTTCGGCATTTTTTAATTGTTCAAGAACATTTTTCGCGTCGTCACAACTCATTTTTTCTCGTTCTTTATCCTCAAATGATTGTGCTCTCCTTTTCGCATACTCTAAACCTTCTCGTTCCTCACGTTCTTCTTTTTCCTTACGTTCTTTTTCATGCTTTCTTATCTGTTCTTCTTGGTATTTTTCCCATTCGGGGCCTACTTCTTTATTTGCTGCTTCAATACTTTCTTTATTTAACTCTTCTACTCTCTTCATTTCCTCGGTCACATCGTTTCCGTTAACGTCATAGATTCTTGTTTCTTTTACTGTACGTTGCTTTTTCGCTTCTTGTTGTTTACGGACTTGTTCCTGCTCTTGACGTTGTTGTTCTTCTTGCTTGGCTTTTTCTTCAGCCTGCCGTTGTGCTTCGGCCTCTTGACGTTGCTGTTCTTCTTGTTTAGCTTTCTCTTCTTCCGCTTGTCGTTGCGCCTCCGCTTCTTGACGCTGTTGTTCTTCTTGTTTAGCTTTTTCTTCAGCCTTCTGATCCTTATTCGCTTCTTTTTGTGATTTTTCTTCAGCTTTAGAGTCATTAGAAGTACTTGCTGCTTTGTTAGTTGAGCATGCTGCTAATCCCATACTTAAAACGCAACTTGTGAGTGCGATTAATAATTTATTGTTCATAATATGTATCCTCCAGCGTCTAAAATGTAAGATTTCTCAACTCATAGTAGCAAACAAGTTATTTGTATATTGTCATATTGTGTCGAAAGGTAATAAAAAAGACACCATAAGGCGCCTTCCCCCGACTAGATCGGAGTACCGCCAGCATTTCGGAACCCAGCCAAGCTAGAAAAAATACAATGAGCTTCCCATATGGGGAGCTCATTTACATAATTATCGAAAGAGGCAGTAAATATCTTTCGTTTATTTAAACATATCTTGATTCTAATATCTTGTACAAATCATCAACGAACTGTTTAATCTCGTTTAAAGAAAACTGTAGGAACTGTACTACACTTCTTTTAGTACCTTTGAATACATATTGTCCTTCTTCATACTGAACTATTTCCCCAAGAAGACGAGGATTTATATTACCTCGTATCTGACCGTTTTCAACTGAAAAAGTTCCCGTTGGCACACCATTGATAACACAGTCCTGAAAAAGAACACTCGCACCCTGACCAATTTTTGCTGCACTTCCAATTTGTGTATACATGGTACTCTGTCTTTCATTCTCTGACAAATCATCATGCTTGTTATAATTGGTTTCCCTACACATGTATGTAAGGAATTCCTTTTCTTTATCTCTTTTATAATCTTGAAGACCTTCAACTAGACTGTATACTTGTGCATTACTACTCATTAATCCTGGTAAACTTCTTGAAACACTGCTTCTAAATATCTTTGTTGTTGATCCATAAGGAAAATAAACATTGTTGTCTCTACTTTTTAATTTGCGAATTCTTTCCTGTTCAGGCACTACCAACTCAAAAATATCTTGTGCAGTATATTCTAGTATGCTTCTGCAATGTTCTAAGAAGGTTTTAACTTTAGGTACTGCAACTTCTATATTTTCAGGATTTTCAAAGGTTTTACGGAATTTATCGTCTATTTGACCTAATAATTCCTCACATTCTTCAATGAGTAATGTACAACTTTTTTTTCTCACCTTTAATAACCCCCTATGTACATATTTTGTTCTGAAAAGAGGTGTTAACGGCTCTTACCATTTGTTTTTTTATTAGGTAAAGCCTCTTTATGTTGGCTCTAAATGCAATGACAATTCATGTTAAACAAATAAGATAATCCGAACGTATTCGCTTTTTCATACTACACGAACTCCTCTTTTCCTTATTATACCATCTAGAAGAAACGATTTGTTATAAAAAATGGATGTATATTCCATACATGCTCGGTTAACATAACGTATCATTATCAGTAGTAAACAAATCTCAGAAAGTCATTCATATCAATAGTTTCCTGGCTTTCAGTTCCCTTCTTTGTATGCAAGGTTTCATACATTCCTGTTGCAACAGGATTTGGGAGCTCAAATCGTTCTTGTAGTCTGCATGAGATCCTGCATATTCTTAGCGGATAAAATCTACGTTTTGCCGTCAGTACCCCATGCCCATAATATCAAAAACAGTCTTCTTCTCATATCGATGAGATTTTCTTCCGTTCTTCTGTAGGAGGTGGAACAGGCTGATTAGGATCTTTGTTATTTCTTGGATGTTTTGTTGTATGGCTTGATACAAACTCGATAAGTGATCTTGAATCATTCCAATTGCTTTATATTCACTTAATTATGGCAATGAGTTTTCCATAAACATGGCATTCTAATCGCTCTTGTTTAATATGTTGCCAATGATGAATTTGAAATAAGGATTTCCAAGTTTTAAAAATGATTTCAATTTGCCAGCGGAGAGAGTAAAAATTATGGATTTGTTCCATCGGAGCAATCTCCCAAGGTGTATTGGTAACATATAGGTTCATGCCAGCTAATCGTTTGCTTTTTTCCTAATATGTAATCCCTTTTTTACTTTCTGTGTACACTTGTTTTTTCATACGCTCACGAAGTTGTTTTTCTGTTAATCGATACATAATCACCCGAGTAAATAGTTTTTTATCCTTTCCAATATAAGCTTCTTTTATTTCATAGGACTGTCCTGGTTTTAAGGTATCCATGATGTGCTCTAAATCAACTTTGATGTACTGAGATTGTTTTTTTATTGTTCCGTTTCGAAAGTATTCAGGAAATTCATTTTTGACATATACCCTGAAAATTTACGTTTTCGTTTTACAAAACCTAGCTCTCTAGCGAGATTTCCCAAAAATGAAGGGGTAAGATGTTCATATAATTCTTCAGCAAACAATTGTAATTCGTCAGAAATTGATAGATACATACAAAAACGCCATCCTTTCCTATGATTCTACAGAAAGAATAGCGTATTTTTTGGTTCTGGTGCAAAGGTAGTGGAAAAGAAAATATAACATATATATTTCTAGCATAATGGTAGGATAATCCTGGTTCCTCATCATTTCTACTAAATCACGAAAAATTAAGTTATACCGTACCAACGTACAGTTAACAAAATAATATCTTGCTGATAATGCTTCCATTTGAACAAATTTTCCTTTTCCATACCGATCACACATCTTTTGTAGAGTAATAGTATCAGCATATCCCAGTTTAAGAGGTTACTTACAAAATATTTAGAATTTTTTTGCGAGAATCCTCCGAAATGTAATACGGACTTTAAATATTTTCATTTATAATTCTCTATTTGTCTATACTTTTCATATCGCTGTTGTATAAGCTCTTCCGAGGATAATAGTATCAATTTTTTTAGAGATGATTCGATTACAGATTCAATCATTTTTGCCTGTGATTTTATATCATTTTGTGCTCCACCTTTAATTTCAGGAATGATTTCATCAATAATTCCTAAATGTTTTAAATCTTTTGCTGAAATTTTCATATGTTCAGCAGCTTCTGGAGCATACTTAGCGTCCTTCCATAGGATAGATGCTGCTCCTTCTGGCGAAATTACCGAGTACCATGAATACTCTAACATATGGATATGGTTACCGACACTAATGCCAAGAGCTCCACCACTTGATGCCTCTCCAATTACAATACAAACAATTGGCACTTTAAGTGTAGCCATTTCAAATAGATTTCGAGCTATCGCTTCAGAAATTCCACGTTCTTCAGACCCTTTCCCTGGATAGGCGCCTATTGTATCAATAAATGTAATAATAGGGCGATTAAATTTATCAGCTTGTTTCATAAGTCTTAGCGCTTTTCTATAACCTTCTGGATGTGCCATTCCAAAATTTCTTTCTATATTTTCCTTTGTATTTCTACCTCTTTGATGACCAATAACCGTAACGGGCATCCCTTTAAATTTTGCAATACCACCTATCATTGCTTTATCATCACCATATAATCGATCACCATGAAGTTCGAGAAAGTTTGTAAACAATAAAGGTATATAGTCCAATGTCGTGGGCCGGTTACGTAGCCTTGCAATTTGAACTCGTTGAAAAGGTGTAATATTAGAATAAATTTTATCTTGCATTTTATTTAAACGTTTTTCTAATTCATGAATTTCTGACGATAAATCCACATTATTTTCTTCCATAATTTTCTTTAATTCATCAAATTTCTCTTTTAATTCAATAATAGGACGTTCAAAATGCAAACTCATTTTATCCTCCAAATGTTATGATTTACCTCACTCTAATCAAAAGGCTTAGAAATAGAATCAATAAATAATTCAAAACCATCCACAACTATTTTTTGTTCTGATTCTGATAAATTATTGAGAATACTTTGATAAAATGTAATGGATTGCTCTCTTAAGCAATTAACTGTTATGTGACCTTTTTCTGTGAGGTGCAGAAAAAGTTCTCTTCTATTTTTTTCATTTACTTCACGATAAACAAGCCCCTTTTTTACTAACTTATCTACCAATCTACTTACAGTTGAAGTCTCTAATCTAAGTTTATTGGATAGTTGCCAAACAGTTAATTTTTCCACCTCTAGTTCCTCTAACGCCATCATTTGAGAAGTTGGTAAAGGTTTTTCAAATGGTCCATTGGGCAAATTTTGAGATTCAAAAACCCCAGTTATTATAATCATTTTCTTAATATCTGTTCTTAGTTTTAAGGCATCTTCTCTTTTCAAAAAGGTCACCCTCCTACAACTATTGTATCATACATCAATTGTATTATACATGAATATGATTTTTTCACAAGCTTAACGTAAGCCAATATTACAACATGGACGAGATATTTCTTCTTGTTAAAATGGTATAAGTGGATTGTTTTCTACAAATGGCAGAACATCAATTATGTATCAGGGGCCTTTATGGGGTACCGCTCATCGCAATCAAGCTAAGAAAATAAAACTACCCCAAAAACGAAATTTTGTGATAACTTGTAACGAAAAACTCATATTTTTTGGGGGGAATTCTAAATTCTTAAGTTGATGGGCATGCGTCAGTACCCCATAAAGAAAAGACACCATAAGGCGCCTTCCTCTTGCTTGAAAATCACCTCTATGTATTGAAGAAATTTAGAAAAGGTAAGCTTCTCACTATAATCTATAGATGTTTATTATTCTCCAACATACTGAAGATCCCCTGATTTACTTAATGCGGCTGTTACTTCATCACCGAAAGTATTTAGAGAGAATGTTTGCTCGTCTAACGAATCCATTTTTGTAGCTTCCCCTATCTTGCCGTCTTGAAGTTCCCAGAAATAGTTATGTTCTTCTACGATTTTACTAAAATCCCTATTTACCCATCTTTCAGTGATTGCTAATAGTTCTTCTTTATTCTTAAAATCATTTTCATTTAGAATGTTTCTTACTTTCTCTGCATTCTTTTTAGACATAGGAGTTGCGCCCCGTCCGTCATTCGCTTTTACCTTTTGATGAGTCATGCTATGCATAGCTGAAATAACTTCTTCTTCAGTAGAACTTTTAGTGATATGAAGCTGTGCATTGGAACCTTTAATTTCTGCTTCATTCGATGGTGGTTCTTCTTTATCAGATTCTGCAAAAGCATGCTCCTCACCACCTATTGGTACTTCAGCAAACTGTAACATCCCATAAGTCATACCAGCTGCAAGCACTATTATCCCTATAATAGATCCTAGCCAATACGTTATCTTCTTGTCCATACTCACTTCCCCTATCTTTATTCAAATATCTTACATAAAGAATATCATATGTAATTCTCCTTTTTATGGATATGTGATTTTTTATTTAGAAGTAATCACCGCATTAAGCGCGTGATGATTTCTAAATGAACGAAAAGTTAGCAAGAATGGAAAAAACAACTCCGTTTGAAATCTTAGGCTTAATAGAGATATCAACGGAGCAACTTCCAGTGGCTTCATAAAATATGAACCCAGAGAATTTCTATTTGAATATATCAAAATACAGGATTTCACTCGAATATTGGAAAAAGTGTTATTGTGAGTTTCTCTCTCGAAAATCACAATTTTTAAAATTGACATAGCATTTCATGCACCGTATACTGTTAACAACAGTATGCTGTCATTAACAGTAACGTAATCCATTCTAGGAGGTCTATTTATGAAACATACAGGAAGACATACAGGGGCATTTCTTTTATTATTTCTAGCCGAGGGGGATAACTATGGTGGGCAATTATTGCAAAAGTGTGAAGAAGAACTTCCAGTCAACCCAATCGATAGTGCCATCCTATACCGCACACTAAAAAAATTAGAAAACGAAGGTGCAATTGAATCCTATGTAAGTACAGTCGATCAAGACAAACCGAGAAAGATGTACAAAATTACCCCTGCCGGAAAGGAACAATTAGCAGATTTTCAAATAGATATTGAAGAAAAAATGAAGAACTTATCCTTTTTCCTAGGCAAATATAAAGACTTAACGGAATCCGATCATGATTAACGGTGTTATCCTTTACACGTTAGCCATTATTCTTACGGGAATTTCTTTTATGAAGGATCGTAATAAAACGAAAGACGCTCTATTGAAGTCATGGAAAATGTTTCGAAATCTTCTACCTGCCATGCTTTCCATCATGCTCTTCGTTGGTTTATCGCTCTCAATCTTAACGCCGGCCTTCATCTCTTCCATCATTGGAGAACAATCTGGATTCTTAGGTGTTATTTATTCTGCAATCCTCGGTTCTGTGGCACTCATCCCAAGCTTTGTTGTGTTCCCTCTTGGAAATACATTAATTCAACATGGTGCAGGCCTTCCTCAAGTGGCGGCACTTATGTCTACACTCATGGCAGTAGGAATTACAACGATGCCGATGGAGCAAAAAATGTTCGGACGAAGTTTCGCTTATGCTCGTAATGCATCTGCGTTACTCATGTCTCTCCTATTCTCCTATATCATTTGGGTGGTGATGGTATGAACGAATTAAAAAGATATCGCTTCTTTTTCATTTTACTAATTGGACTTATCGTACTAACTTTTATAAACCAATCTTTAGGATGGAGCGCATTACAATTAACAGGTAATAGTATTTTAGATATGCTGTTTCTCCTCCCTCCTGTCCTAGTATTTGTAGGATTACTTGATCAATGGGTGCAGAAAGAAACGTTAATGAAATATATGGGAGAAAAATCGGGCATCTATGGTATCTTATTCTCTCTATTATTAGGTGGCATTGCAGCTGGTCCTCTCTACGTCGCCTTTCCCATCGCCGCATTACTTTTGAAAAAAGGTGCGAGCGTTAGATACATCGTATTTTTCTTAGGCGTTTGGACAACTGCGAAATTGCCGATTATCGTATATGAATTTTCTTCATTTGGACCGACGTTTACACTGATTCATATTGGCTTCGGTCTAGTATTCTTCTATGTAATGGGCATTATTTTCGAGAGGTTTTACGATCAGGGAGAGTTGCTGCGGTATGATGTTACAAAAGAAATGTAAAAAGACATTTTCCCCAACCAAAAAAGCCCATATGAAAATGGGCTTTTTACACACTATTTATTCTCTTTTAACTTCTCTAACTCTCGCTGTACTTCTTCTTGCAAATTTTGATCTAGCGCTTCTTGCTGCTTAGGAGACTTCAAATTGTAAAAATAGTTACTAGCAGCTGTTTCGGCTTCTAACTTTTGCACATACGATTCGATGCGCGCAAAACCTTTCGTTGTACTTTCTGTATGGAACGAATCAATCGCTCTGTTGCTTTCTTTTATCGCTTGCGCCGCATTTAACCGCGAAACAAGAACTAGTTCTTTATACTGCAACTCTCCATATTTCTTTTGCAATTTATCAATTTGTTCATAAAGCGTCGCTGTTTGCGCTTTTGTTATTTCGTACTGCTGGCGATATAGTTCCGCTTTTTTCTCACTCACAATTTTTTCTTGCAAGGCTAACTGCGCCATATGATCTTCTTCTCGTGATACAGCAAGCTCAGCTTGGCGAGTTCTCTTCGCAATAAGAGCATCCGTTTCTGAAATTAATGCTTCATATTTCTGTTCTAAATAATATTGGTGAGAAAGTGCTTTTTCAGCCTTCGTAATTTGCTGTTCTGTTTCGCGAAGATATTGCTTTAACATACTAACAGGATTTTCTATCTTATCTAACGTTTGATGCACATCCGCCACTACAATATTTTTAATACGTTTTAAAATACCCATTATTATTTCTCCTCCTTACGAATATTACGTTCCCATTGATCTAAAATATCTACTTGTTTTTGCACTTGAAAATCGCTGTATACATCTATATCGGTTGCCATTCTTTTCTCTTTAAACTTTTTATATACCCAAACGATCATTGCCACAAATGCAAGAATCGGAAGGGCTGGTAACACTCCAACAACAAGGAGCAATATGCCTGTCCACTTTTTAACCATATTCCCTTCAGACTTGCGAAGGATTAACCAACCGAAAAGAACAAATCCAAATGCTAACAGGAATGGTATAAAGAATAAGCCTTCAAACTCTTTTTCATGATGCTGATCTCGCTCAAAGCTATGAAACTTTTCTTTTTGCGTGACGAAAGCCTCTCTTTCTTTATCATGAGAAACAGTATACTCCGCTTGCTTATGCTTCTCGTGGTCCCACCTGTCAAACTTCATACTATGTAATCCAAACAATAGTAACGCCAGAAGTAACGGAAGGATCACAATCCATTTTAACCAACGCAATTTTTTACGTTTATTCTTTTTCATCTGTTCACCACCATCTATCATTCATTTTGGTAAAAGTATAAAATGTATTACCTCCCTTTATCTTTGATACATTGAGTGTAAAACTTGGACGTGAGAAGAGAATGAAAGAAACATGATGAATATATGAGAACTATATAAGAAATTTCTCATAATCATTTCAAAACGAAAGAACCCCATCTCTCCATATAAAATAGAGAAATTGGGCTCTTGGTTCATTATTTCTATTCACTTTAGAAACTCACATACCACCCTTCTTCAAATCCGAACTTTCAATAATTGAATGAAGAAAAAACCGTCGATAAATTTTTGTTCCAAATATTCAGAATTAATATTAAAATAAACAATGGAGAGTGGGTATCAGATTACAAATTATACATAACGAGGGAATAGACATGAGACTACAATTAAAAGCGGATTTAATGTTACTACTAGTTACATTTTTTTGGGGTGCATCCATCCTACTTACAAAACTTGGACTTGATGGCATAGAAGAATATAATTTAATCGCATTACGATTTATTATCGCCTTTCTTTTATCAGGTTTAATATTTTACAAACATTTATTCAAGATCGATTTTAAAACTGTCAAATATGCATTTATACTGGCTTCTGTTTTATTTATCGTTTACATTTTCGCAACGTTTGGTACAAAGTATACAAGCGTTTCTAATGCTGGTTTCTTACTTTGTCTCACAGTCATTTTCATTCCAATAATATCAGCTATCTTTTTAAAACACGTCCCTGAAAAGAAGGTTATAGTAGGAATTATTTTAACGATAATCGGAATCGGCTTATTAACATTAACGAGTGAATTCAAGATCGGTAATGGCGATATATATTGCATATTATCTGCTTTGTTTTATGCGATTCACGTCATCATTACTGGAAGCGTAACGAAACATGTAAACTCCATTGCACTAGGGGTAGTGCAGCTGGGTTTTGTCGGCCTATTTAGTCTTATTTTTTCATTCATTATAGAAACACCAAAACTTCCTAGCACGATCGATTCATGGCTCATCATATTAATCTTAAGCATATTTTGCACCGCAGTCGCATTCATTGTACAAGTAATCGCCCAGCAATACACTACACCTACACATACAGGTCTTATTTTTTCATTAGAACCTGTCTTTTCCGCAGGCTTTGCTTTCGTTTTCACAGGAGAAACACTGACAGGGAAAGGGTATTTAGGGGCGACGCTTATCTTGTTGAGTGTGTTGATTGCTGAGGTGGATTTTAAGGGGTTGTTGCGGGTGAATTATAAAAAGAATGTGGAATAGAGTGAAACTTTAATCAGCCCTCACCAATCGGGCGTTTACGGGCAGCCCGACTCCCACCTAACTTCTTTGCTCCAGCCGAATTTGGAGGTGGGAGTTTTACTGCCCACAAATAGCGGGATAAATAAGCATGCCTCACGAAAATCTATTATTTTCATTCTCCTCATTTAGAGTTACACCTACACCAGTATCTATTTGAACGATACTGGTGTTTTAATATTGAGAAGCTTTTTATCTATGTAAATAGTAGCGAAAGTTAATTTGACGAATACAATTATACGTTATATGGTAGAAAAGGAAATAAAAGAGAAAAAGAGGGGTATTTATGAAAAAGATTAAAGTCATATTCACACTCGCCACATCACTACTACTTTTGCAAGGCTGCAATAACACTCCGAGTAAAGCAAATGAAAATACGAATTCTGACACTGAATTACAGACTATCCAAAAGGAAAAAGAATCCCTAGAACAAACAAATAAAGAACTAACAAAAAAGATTGCTAGTTTAGAAGCTAAAACAGGTAAAGAACAAAAGACATATGAACTAGATAAAAAATTAGCACAAAAAATCTACAGTATTTACATAGGCTCTCCTTGGGATAATAGCCTTGAGGATGCTGGTTGGGAATTTAATAAAAACTCCAATACAAAAGGGACAATTACCTCAAATCGCGGCGGCGGACAAGTCATACAAATACTTGCAAATTACGCCATTATGTTCGAAATGGGTGGTTTAGATGCACCAACTATCGGTAATCTTAAAATCATTGATTTAAATACTGAAAAAGTAATGAATACATATCCTGATCAGAACGCTGATGATAATACAGAAAATAATAAAGAAACTGCAAACAAAACGTCCGCGAAGATTGATAAGGAGAAATTGAAGAAACAATTGACTGATAAGACGTTTATTGCTCCTTCACCTGAAGAATCCGGATACAAAGCGAAAGAAATTATGGCCGCAGTAGAAGATTACTTGATTTCTGGTAAAAGTAATCCCCAAGACTATCAAGTGGATGTAGACGGTACAACTGATAATGGTAATACTATACTTGCTTTAAGACAAGATAATCACGCTGGGGCTATAGTCGTAATGCAACGTTATGTACTAGATAAAAATGGGTATATATATGAATATGATTTTATTGAGCAAAAAGCGAAAGATACCCCTTTAACAAATATATATATTGAAGAACTTTTAAATCAAAAAGACTAGGAAACTAGTCTTTTTGATTTTCTCTAGCTGCTTTAAGTCTAATATTTCCCTAAACCCACATTCCGATCGATTAGAACCAACAAAAAAGCAATTGATATGTACCCATCTTTTGTTTAATTACTACTTTCATACTGTATTAGTCAACATCCGCATCATCCAAACGAATACGCACTACCTCCCCTTCTCCTAACCAAAACTCAATTGTTGTATGCAGTTTATGGTCAGCATAGCCAATAATAGTAGCCCCCTGTTCGGTCCGTTCATAATAATTCGAACCATAAGAATCAATAACATCCTGCTTCGTACTACCAAGTCCTATTTCTTTGGCCGTCTTAAGGTCTATATCTTCTCCAACTATTAAACGAACAATCTTACCTTTCTCTTTTCCTTCCATAATTGAAGCTGTTTCTACTCCGTTCTTCCAATGGTAATAATCGTATAAAACGTTGCCTTCCTTACTAATAGGTTCACCATATTCTTTTCTAAATGCCTCTTTATCAATATTGTCATGAAGCCTCATCTTTCCAATCGATTCATTTGAAAGATCCGTAAAAGCAGTATGACTATAATAATAACTTCGCCCCTCTATAAACGGACCTAGTAATCTATAACCAATCACGCCTAACGCAATAACGAAAACGAGTAGTATAATAATCCATAACTTTTTTCTAGACACAAACTTCCCCTCCAGCTAATTCCCGTTCTCCACAAACCGCCCAAACTCCTTCAAGAATCTCAATTTAAAACTGCCCACAGGTCCATTCCGATGCTTCGCCACATGAATCTCCGTCATCTCTTTCTGCTTCGTTTCCTTATCGTAATAATCTTCACGATACATAAGTATAATGACATCCGCATCTTGCTCAATTTGTCCCGTCTCTCTTAAATCAGATAAAAGTGGGCGCTTATCTTGGCGTGACTCTACAGAACGGGACAATTGCGACAACGCTACTACACAAACATTCAAATCACGCGCTAATAACTTAAGCTTACGCGAAATTTCACTAATCTCCTGAAATCGATTGCCCTTATGCTTCGGATCCCCCGTAATAAGCTGCAAATAATCTATAATGACTAAAAGCTTTTTATCGCCGTGCTTCCTCTTTAACTTACGAGTTTGCATCCAAATATCTTGCACCGTAACGCCTGCTTGATCGTAAATTTCAAGTGGTAACTCACCAATCTCCGCAAACGCCTTACTCACCTTTTCCCAGTCTTCCAGCGCAAAACGATGCTTCGGATTTTTCAGCCGGCCTCCTGACACTTCACCCACGCAAGACGCCATCCTTTTCAACAATTGCTTACTACTCATCTCCAACGAAAACAATCCAACCGCCGTTCCAGACTTCGCTGCGTGTAACCCAACATTTAGCGCAAACGCAGTCTTCCCCATAGAAGGACGCGCACCAAGAACGACAAAATCACCTTCCTGCAATCCGCACGTCATTTTATTTAGCGATGTATAACCGGTTTCAATCCCCGTAATCTCTTTCACGTCTTGATGAAGCTCCTCATACAAACCAACTAACGCATCCTTCAAATCAAACTCACATACGCAGTCCTTTTCCTCTAACTCACAAAGTGCCGTAATCGTCTCACCAATAATTTTCTCATCCTTCTCCGCAATAAGACGCTCTCCCATCTTGTGCCCGAGAACACCTGCCTGATACATTTTCCAGGCACCTCGAACAAGCCCCTCATAATAAGAGAAGTTTCTAGTCGCAGGCACACCATCCATTAACCCTATAAAATACTCCATTCCCCCGATCCCCTTCAAAAAATTTGGATCTACCCGAGAAATGAACGTCACAAGATCAATCGGTTGCCCCTCTTCTTCCATTTTTCGCATTAACTGAAATATAGACTTATGCACTGGCATAGAAAAATACTGCTCCGTCAAACGGCACTCCTTAATAAGCTCTCCATCAAGTAATAGAGAACCTAACACCGTCTTCTCCGCCTCCACATTTTGAATACTCATGGCCGCCACCCGCGCTCCGCTAAAAAGCGCTGCAACTCTTCCTCAGACGGCACATTCTTCTCCCACTCCTCACACTTCGCCAAAAAATGCTCCGTCTCCCTCGTACTAACAGACGCCCCCTTCTTCCGAAAATTTGCAGCATCCGCCTCAACCTCAGACACTTTCGTAAACCCTTTCCCGTGCCATCCTCGCAAAATCGCCTTCACATAAGCCATCTTCCGATTCTTATTCTCATACGAAATTTGAAGAGCCTTCAGCACCAGCTCCTCTGACAATTCATCCATCCACGCATTCAATTCCTCTACCGTATACGGAGACAAACTACCGAAATGCTGCTCATAAAACGTGAACACCTTACTTCCCGTCTCTTCCTGTACAACCTCTTCTTCCTCTTCTATCTCCTCGCAAACTGGATCAACATCATCCATAGCCAAATCACCAGGCATACCGAAATGTGCTAAAAGCATCGGAACACTCAACTCCTCCTCCGCACACTTCTGAAGAAACATATGTACAAACTCCTTATTCTTCACACCCTTAAGCTCACGAAGCACACACTTCTCCACATTCGTATTCGTCACAGGATTATAACGAAGCCAATTCAAAACAAATAACTCCCTCGTCTCCGCATCATAAAGAATCTTCCCATAATCAACAAAACGCTGCAAAAGCTTATCAACAGTCTCCCTGTTATAACCCGTCTCCATCTCAGCTAACCGCTTCGGAAAAGGAAAAATCCCGCACTGCGTCGTCTTCGAACAAGTTAATAAGTAAACATAAAAATACCGCTCCTCCGGCGTCAAATCCAAAACAAAATCATCCTGCCAAAAATTCACCTGCACATTACGATACACCGCCATCCAAATTCCTCCCGTCCCCATTCAAAATGTAAAAGCCCCTTTGTAATATATATAGGAGGGAGGGCCGGGTTTTTGGCGTGTTATTTCAAATTTTTTTTGACTACTACTACGGTGTTTGTTGGTGTTTTTGTTTTGTTGTGTTTTTTCTTAGTGATTTATTACTTGGTAGGGGCTTGGAAGGGGCTTATGAGGGCGTAGTTATCGGTTACTTTGATTAGGAAGACTCGATCTGAGAAGCCGCCTCTTTCTTCTGCTTTCTTTTTACGGATGTTATTGTTTTCTTCTAGTGTTGTGCCTTCGTGTTCGGCTAGGGCGTTTATTAGTTCTAGTAGGTCGGATAGTTCTTCGAGTTTATCGGATTTCGTTTTTGCCTCGATGTATTCTGTTAGTTCTTCTTCTGTTTTTTTGCAGAGTTCTTTTATGTATTCGTCTTCGGGTAGGATTCTTGTTGTGGGGGTTTTTCCGTTAGCTTTTATTATTTGTGGGATTTTGTTTCTAATTAGTTTGTTGTAGGTTGGCATGGGATTTTCCTCCGTTTGGTTTTTCTTCTATTATAATGGAAAAGCAGTTTAACTAGTGGTTAAACTGCTGCATTGCTTCTTTTAAGCTGTATTGGCGAAAAGATTCCTATTGTGGCTGAGAGTAGCATGATGATGTTTCTTTTTTCTTTTGTGGTGGTTTTCATGATTAGTTTTCTCACCCTTTTTGATTTGTCTCTTTTAGATTCGGGGGTGACGTTTTGGGAAGTTCAAGCACCATTAATGGAAAATATTAAATTTCATATAATCAAGTTACTATTCTTGCCGAACACTTGTATCTATTTTATAATAAAAATATAAATTACGTACGTAAAGAATGGAGATGTAATGAATGGATTATGGTTTTAGCTATAACTTCCCCGCTTTACGTGGAAAGCAAGGTGGTAAAGAGTACTTTGTTGTAATGTGCCCTTTACGCTTAATTCCAAAAATTTTTCTATTTGATGAGGAAGAAATCCCTGCTGAACATCGAGCTCAGAGGATATTAAATAAAATTAGGATCCCAGAAATCACAAATTATATTATTGAGAATCAAAATGATTATGTTTTTTCATCCCTTACTGCATCCATAGATGGCGATATCGAATTCCAGCCATTTAGTGCGGATCAATCATTTCAAGATTTAGGGCAACTTCGTATCTCCCTGGATTCTAAGTTCCTGATTAATGACGGACAACACCGTAGGGCAGCTATCGAAGAGGCGATAAAGCTTTCACCAGAGTTAGGACATGAAACGATTTCAGTTGTGTTCTATCATGATCAAGGTTTAAGAAATTCACAACAAATTTTCTCAGATCTTAACCGCCATGCAGTTAATACAACTTCATCTATCGGTATTTTATATGATCATCGGGATAAGTTAGCATTAGTTACAAAAGAAATTGTCGATGAAAATAAATTACTATCACGATATACTGACAAAGAAAAAGTCAACTTATCTAAAAACTCACCAAAGATTCTAGCTTTAAATCATATTTTTAATACAAACCTTCGACTGCTAGGAAAAACAAAAGGTGACTTAATTACAGAAAATGAAGAACAATTCTTAAAAGAATTTTGGAACCTTCTTTGTGATACAATAGTCGAATGGAATTTAGTTTACAAAAAAGAACTAAGCCCCCGTGAACTCCGAATGAACTATATTGTTGGACATGGAGTATTTATTGAATCTGTCGGTTTAATCGGAAGATATGTTTTTGAAAACCATCCACAAGATTGGAAAGAATACATCTCTCTATTAGCCAATGTCGATTATAGTCGCTCTAATACTTCTGATTGGCTAGGGCGAGCTTTTAATATAAATGGGCGTATACAAAAAACAAAAGAAACGGTCACTTTAACTGCAAACAAATTAAAAGAAAAATTAGGTCTTCCTCTTACAGAAGGAGAACAAAAGATAGAAGAGAAATTCCAGTTAGGAGCATGATAATGTTAAATAATCTCATTACTGATTTAATAAATAATAAAAACGATTTTGTCTCTGACGCAAAAGAGCACATAAAAAAAGTTTATCGTGCTGACGACCGTCCTTGGGTTGTTGGTTATAGTGGTGGAAAAGATTCCACAGTTGTCGTTCAACTTGTTTTTGAAGCTTTAAGCGAATTACCTACAGAGCAATTACACAAAAAGGTGTATGTAATCTCTTCAGATACATTAGTAGAAACACCATTAATTATTCAATCGATTAATGTTACTTTACACAGAATCCAGGAAGAAGCTTTAAAACGCGATTTACCTATTGAAACCCACAAAGTAAAACCTAAATATGAGCAATCATTTTGGGCAAATATTGTTGGAAAGGGTTATCCATCACCAAACCAACAATTTCGCTGGTGTACAGATCGCTTAAAAATTGAACCAGCAAATGCGTTTATAATGGACAAAGTTTCTACGTTTGGCGAAGTAATTATGGTCCTTGGTGTACGCGAAAATGAAAGTGCTACTCGTGATAACGTTCTTAAATCCCATACTGTTGAGGGTAAAGATTTAATGCGCCATTCTACGTTAACAAATGCATATGTTTTTGCACCGATTAGACAGTTTAGTTTAAATAATGTTTGGGACTACTTACTAGAAAATCCTTCTCCGTGGGGGAACGATAACCATGAATTAAATAAGCTTTATCAAGATTCAAGTAGTGGTGAATGCCCTCTTGTTGTCGATAAAACCGTTAAAGAAAGTGCTGGTTCATGTGGAAACAGTCGCTTTGGTTGCTGGGTATGTACAGTAGTAAATGAAGATAAAGCATTGAATGGCTTCATTCTTAGCGGATCAGATTGGATGAAACCTTTATTAGAATTCAGAAATTGGCTAGCTGGAATTCGCGATGATAGAGCATTTCGTATGAAATACCGTAAAGGTGGTCAAATTTACTTTAATACACTAAAAACTGAAGTAAAAGATGATACTGAATATGTAATCATTCCCAAAAAATCTAGTCGCCCTAAACAGATGATTAATTTAGAAGAATTTACAATTTTAGAAAGAGATGAACTAAAGTCTTATTTAGCAATAAACAATATTGATTTAAGTTCTCCTGAGGATCCAAAAATTTTAGTGAAACTTGAAAATAACCAACTCGGACAGCTTGGTTTAGGGCCTTTTACACTGAACGCCCGAAAAGAAATCTTACGCAGACTTCTTATTGTCCAAAGAGATTTACAACATCCTGAAGAAGAGAATTTTGAATTAATTAAAGAAGAAGAATTACGTGTTATTCGTCGTTACTGGTTAGAAACTGGTGATTGGGAAGATTCTTTACCTAGTATTTTTAAAGAAGTAATGGGATATGACCTAAATTGGGAATATGATGATCGTCCATTATTTGATAATGAACAAATTACAGATTTAGAATCATTATGTAGCAAACACAACGTAGACTTTAAAGCATTAAAAAAACTTATATCACTTGAAAAAGATTTTTCAGGTTATAAAGTTCGTCGTGGATTAATGAACGAAATTGAAAAAGTACTAAAGCAAGACTACTTACATTTGTAGGGTGAGGTTAAATTTATGTTAATTGAACAACTAGAATTAGAAAACATAGGAGCTTATACAGAAAGAAATACCTTCGATTTGTCTATCTCCTCTCCAAAAAGAAAAGTAATTTTAATAGGTGGGGAAAATGGTGCCGGGAAAACAACATTTTTAAACTCCATCAAACTAGGATTATTTGGTTGTTTTGGTTATGGATATAAGACAGAGAATAACGATTACTACAAGCGCGTCCATGGATATTTAAATGCTTCTGCTCGTAAGGATGAAACAAATCCTTTTAGCATTACCATTACTTTTAGTGAAGTAGAAAATTACAAGCGATATGTTTATACTTTCAAAAGGTCTTGGAACATTTTAAACAGCGCGATAAAAGAAAAATTCACTGTAAAAAAAGATGGTCGTTATTTAAACGATGCTGAAAAAGATATTTTCGAATCAAGACTGAGAGAGAATTTCCCACCTAAATTATTTGATCTATGCTTATTTGATGGAGAAGAAATTTCAAAAATAATAAATGAAAATAAATTATCATCTTATTTGAAAGAATTATCTACTGTTATATTCAACTTAGATTTATTCCGAAATTTAGAAGGAGATTTAACTAATTATTTACAACAAGAAATTGATCAAAAGCACCTTTCTTCTATAGAAAGTGAAATCATTACCCTTCAACATCAAGAGAAAGAACAATCTTTAAACATTATAGATCTCGAAAACACAATCACAACAGCTCAGCAGCAAATTGAAGAATCAAAAGAATCTTATTCTTTACTGAAAAAAGATTTTGAAACACATGGTGGTTTAATTAAAGAAGAACGTGAAACATTAAATAGACAAGTATTAGAAATTGAAGCAAATCGAAAAGCTAATTCTGAAAAAGTTCGAGAATTTATTCAAACTCTTTTACCTTTCTATCTAAACAAAAACTTATTATTATCTACTAAAAATCAATTGCAAAATGAAGAAAAACTATCATTAGCAAATCAATTAACTTCAGAGTTAACCGATGATCGTGCTCTTGAATTAGCTAAAAGTTTACCTGGCGTCTCATCTCCTAATGATTTAGCTGTTGAATTAAGGAAACAAATTTTCAACATTATTAAACCTAATGATGCAGACGTTGAGTATATCCATAGAGTTTCACCAACACAACGCACACAATTTGAAGTAGCGGCACAACAAGTTGAAAAAGAGTCTCATGACACATATATTCAATTACTTCAAGAAAATAGAGAAAACTTACTTCAAGCACAAGAGCTAAGAAAGAAAATTTCTACTAATGATTCTACAAATGAGTTTACAAAAATGTTAGAAAATATGGCTCAAACACAAGAAAGAATCTTTAAGTTGGAAAAAGAAGTAGAAGAAAACTTAAGTATTTTAGAATCTAGACAAGATGCTTTAGAAACATTACGAAATACAATTGACTCAAAGCAACATATTGTACAACAAAGCAATAAGACGAGAAATACATTCTTAATCGCCCAAAGCATCATGAAATTAAGTACAGAGTTTCAAATGTTACAACATCAAAAGAAACTACAACAAGTACAAATCGAAGCTACAAAAATGCTTAATAAGTTAATGCGTAAACATCAATATATTTCTTCTTTACGCATTGATTCTAGTACATTTGAAGTAACTTTATATGATAATAATCGTGACCATGTGGCAAAAGAGACATTATCTGCAGGTGAGAAAGAAATTCTCTTACTATCGTTAATATGGGCAATGTTCAAATGTTCTGGCCGTCGTGTTCCATTTATATTCGATACACTTCTAGGACGTCTGGATCAAACACATAAACATAATATTTTAGTAGATTTCATCCCTGCATGTGGTGAACAAGTTTTAATCTTGTCAACCAACTCTGAAGTTGATGAAAAACACTATAATTTACTAAAAAACTTTGTATCCCATGGATACTTATTAGAATTTAATACAGAACTAAGAAAAGTGAATGTTTCAGATCAATATTTCAACTTTAATAAGGAGCAAGTAAAATGAACTACCGTTTAAAAATATCTAAAAGAGTATCAGATAAGCTAAAAGAATTACAAGCTCCTACTAATTTAACACCAAATATTTTAGCTCGTTTAGCAGTTGGATTGTCCTTAGCTGATCCAACTTCCCCTGAGATTTCAGTGGATAAAGAAGCTGGTGGATTAGAAATCAATCGTCACACATTAACTGGGGAATATGATTTTATTTATAAATCCTTAATCACCCAGCATGCGGGACGTGAAGTATCTGATAATGAATACTTCCCTACCCTATTCAACGCTCACTTAGAACGCGGAATTAACTTATTAGACAGTGAATATAAACATGCTGGAAACAACGAGAAATTCACAATGAACTTGCTAAAATACGGTAAGGAGTGATTCCTATGCTTTATCTTGATAATAGTGCCACAACACAATTATTACCTGAAGTGAAAGAAGCAATGTTACCATATTTACTTGAAGAATTCGGAAATCCTTCAAGCAAATATTACGGATTAGCTCAAAATGCTAAAGACGCTGTTGAAACAGCAAGAAAACATGTAGCTCAGTTACTAGGTTGTGAAACTGATGAAGTAATTTTTACTAGTGGTGCTACAGAAAGTAACAACTTTATTTTGAAAGGCATCACTCATTATCATAAAGATAAAGGCAATCACATTATTACTTCTAAAGTAGAACACCCTTCTATTATAGAAACTTGTAAATTTTTAGAAGAGAATGGCTATACAGTCACATATCTTGATGTAGATCAATATGGAAGAATCAATTTAGAAGAACTAACTGAAGCTATTCAACAAGAAAAAACGCTTCTCGTTTCAATTATGTGGGGAAACAACGAACTTGGTTCTCTAAACCAAATAAACAAGATCGCTAAAATCTGCAAAGAGAATGAAGTATTCTTCCATACAGATGCTACACAAGTAGTTGGAAAAGTACAATTCTCTCTTTCAGACATAGACGGTATAAACTTTTTATCCTGCTCTTCTCATAAGTTTCATGGTCCAAAGGGTGTTGGGGTAACCATAATAGGTAAAGATAATTTAGGATTGCCAATCCAAATTACCCCTCTACTTCACGGTGGTGGTCAAGAACGTGATATACGCAGTGGCACACTTCCCGTCCATAATATTGTCGGAATGGGAAAAGCTGCAGAAATCGCATATATTAATTTAGAACAAAACATCTATAAATTAGAGCAACTAGAGAGCAAATTAGCTGATATTCTAAAAAACAAATTCCAAAATCATATTGAATTTAATAATGATACACAAGATAAAATACCTGGAATTTTAAGTGTCATATTTAAAGGCGTAAATAACGAAACTCTTGTAAGAACTCTTTCTCCGGTAGCTGCTGTTTCTACTGGATCGGCTTGTAGCTCAAGTAAACCAAGTCATGTATTACAAGCTATCGGATTATCTATGGATAATTTACGTTCTACTATTAGGTTCTCACTTTCTTCTACTACTAGTTTAGAAGAGTTGGATGTTTTTAATAATCTATAAAGAAAACAGAAAGGAATATTCCTTTCTGTTTTCTTTATTTCCTTACTAACTACCTAGTAATTTTTTATCTCCGTTAATAGCTTCGCCCCTCTTAAAATCACAACTTTCTCTATTTTTAATCACCTATAAAAATATGGTAATATTATATACAGGGTATCCCTATACTTCACGCTTATATTGAAGGTGGTAAAAAATGAATAAACTAAAAGAACAAGAGCTAGAATTACTAGCAAAAATTTGTAAAGAAAATGACTTATCGACAAAACTTGCATATGACTTATTACGTTCTGCTGAAAAATTTTCATATGAAAACACAAGTGAAAATCATAGAAAAAAAGATTACCTAGATTTAATTGATTTTTATGCAAAATAAAGTAAAGGTGACTACATAATGTTATTTAAAAAACTTATTTTTGATAATTATAAAACGTATTATGGGCATCAAGAAGTTGATTTCTATATCCCCAAAGAGGTACGTGAAGAAGGCGAAAAAAATATTATTTTATTAGGCGGCTTAAATGGGGCCGGAAAGACTACAATTTTAAAAGCAATTTTATATGTTTTATTCGGAAAAAGAGGTTTCTCTCCTGCCGAGCATAAACGTGTCTTTTCTAATGTTATTAACAATACTTTCTTCGACGAAGGTGGGAGAGATTGTTCTGTAACCCTTGCTATTGAAACGGATAAAAATGAAGAATGGACTATTAAAGTTAAATGGGGCTTTGATCACAACAAAAGGTTGATTAGTGAAAACCGTGATTTAACTGTGAAAAAGCCTGGTGCAATGATTGGTAAAACTGTACGCATTGATAATATAGATACTTTTAACCGCTTCATGGATAAAATGATTCCATATCATGCTGCACCATTTTTTATTTTCGATGGTGAAGAAATCAAAGATATCATTTTACGACAAAATAGTGAAGAAATGAAAGAAGCCATTCACAAAATTACTGGAATGGAAACCTATAAATTATTACTATCTGATCTCACCTCTATTAAGACCGGCATAGAGAAAAATTTAGCAAAAGCAGTTGATCAAAATAAATTAAAAAGTTTAGATGCTAATTTAAAAGAATTCGAAGAGCAAATACAACATCTAGAAAAAAGAAAAGAACATATATCTTCTGAACGACAGAAATTAGACGATCTAATCAATGAGGTTAAAAAAGAGCGTAATGAAAAAATTACAACTAACTCTAAATCAAGAGAAGTTATTGTAAAAAAACAATCTAGTATAGCAACTGAATTACGTCTAGCAAAAGAAAACTTTGAAGACTATTTTAACAGCAACGCTGTGCATATTATTTTAAAGGGAAAAACTAAAAAGCTACAGGAACAATTAAAATCAGAATATAATATTCGTCAAAAGAAAATGATACAAGATGCTTCTTTAATGCCTTATGAAAAATTTATGGATGAATTATTAAACCAACCGTTCACTCCTCCCCTTTCAAATGAGCAATTAAATCAACTCAAGGAAATCGGGAGAGAAATTTGGGTTAAAGAAAATAATATCGAAAAAGATATACCTGAAAATCATGTAGATATTCACGACATTTCTAATAAAGACTATAACTACCTTGTAAATCTCCCTGCTAGAAATAATAGTTATGTTATTGATTTAATAAATAAAATTGAAAAACTGAATCTTGAATTAGAGGCATTAGAAATTGAAATTAGAAATGCACCTGAAACGATTGATATTAGTGCAGAAAATGAACGAATTGATATCCTAACTAAAAAATTAGGAGAACTTAACTTAAAATATAAATCGATTATTTCAAAGTTAAATAAAATTAAAGAACAAAGAACAACCACTGTGAACCAGCTAACCCGCCTTTCTGATCAAGGTGCAGATTATGATGCTCTAAACAAACGATTAATTTATGTCAAAAAGTTAATTCATACTATGAATTCATATGTGCATGAAATGACTAAATTGAAAGCAAGCTTTATTCGCGAAGAGTTTTCTTCAATGTTAAGTCGATTATTCCGTAAGCAAGATGAATTTGGAAAAATAGAATTCGATATTTCAACGTATACAGTGAGACTGTACAACGATCGTAATCAAGAAATTAGTATTCAAGATCGATCTGCTGGTGAAATGCAAATGATTTCTTCATCGCTAATTTGGGCCCTAACAAAAGCCTCTGATTTAGCTCTCCCTATGGTAATCGATACACCACTAGGACGCTTAGATAGTTATCATCGAAATCATTTGATTAATCATTACTATAAAGAACTTAGTGAGCAAGTAATTATCTTATCTACAGATACAGAAATTACGCAAGACTATATTAATTTCATGCAAGAGCATTCATACAAGCAATATATGCTTGATTATGACCAATCAAAGAAATATACAGTTATCCGCGATGGCTATTTTGATTTTATAAAGGTGTGATATTATGGCAAATAGAAGAATGAATCTCTCAGGAACAGGTAAAGAAACTCTCGACCTACTCTGTGAAGTACTTGAGATTGATAGACCACAAGGGGTAAAAATGGCATTAGCAAAAGGTATTGCTAACGCTACAGGAAAAATAAATGATGACTTTAAAGACGGAAAAAACAAATGGACAATCCCAGATAATATTATTAAAGATAAAGAGTTTTTACTCTTTAAACATTTAATTATTAATGAAATGCAAATTGCTTTAAATGAAGATGAAATCACGCAAAACATGCTTCTATATATAGAGTATGGGCTAAAGATCATCAAACAAGAAATAGACAATTTATCTTCATTAGAAGACTATCGCATTATTGTATTAAATTAAAAACAAAAGGAACCACCAAGGTGGTTCCTTTTTACATTCGCTTAGATAAAGATATAATATCAACCACTGTTACAGTTGGCTGAGACAATTCGCCATTTCCTTGTAACACAGGACCATGTACAATACATTGACCTTTTTTCAATGTTGAAAGTCTATTCTCCCATTCTTTTTTCTCTGAAGAGTCATTAGATAGACTTGTAGCAATTGTAGAAATCTCTTGTTCTGGCGGCGCAAAATAAATCTTCTGTGAAGCGTTTTGTAGCCTTGCTAATTCATCAGTAGCCAATTGAGATTTTAAAAATTGAGTTGCATACCATGCAGACCATCCAAATTTACGTCCTTCTTGTAAAATTCGTGCAGAAGGTGATTTTTCCGTATGATCCAGATTTTGTGCTTCATCCATTATGACAGGCATTGGATTATTTTTATTTCCAAACCTTACGGAATAATTCCAAAGATCCCATAAAATAAATTCTGTAATCATTAATTGAACATCTCGAGGGTATCCAGTCAACTGAATAATAAAAATCTCACCATCACTATCTACAACATCTTTCCAGTTGATTGTATTTTGATGGCTAAATGGATTCCGATCGATAAGTGGTCGTATTTGAGATAATGCCGTCTTAGCATAGTTAGAACCCTCTTCTTCTAAACATTCTCTAAGCTTTATTAAGCTCATATCTTCTCCATACTTATCTAATCCATTAAGAGTACCTTCATAAATCGCATTTAATTGCTGCACACCTAACGTGCTATATACAGCAGCAAATACACTCTTAATTCTTTCAGCAACATCCGTATTAGATTCCGGAAGCGTAATTCCTCCGATATCCCTTTCATTCTTTTGAAACGGATTAATTGGAAGTTGTTCACTATATACAATTTTTTGTTTTAACTTTGTACCCATTGCTTGTACAAATTCATCTTCTAATTGGTTTGGTAAAAATCCTTCTGTATAATCAATAACAATACTTGGAATGCCTTGCTTCGATTTTTCTAATAATAAGCATTGCATGAAATATGTCTTACCTTGTCCGGATTTACCAGATATCAGCAAATGTCTATTCGCCAATCCTTTATTACCATATTCCCAATAAATCTCTCTATTCGAGTTCTCTGCCTTCCCAATTAGAATTCGGGATTCTTCTAATTTTTGTGGCTCTTTTTCTTCTTCGAGAACTTCAGTTTTCTCTTCAGTACCCTCATTAGAATCGATAATTTCAGGCTGTTCTTCTACCTCTACATCAATCACTGACTCATTTTCTTCTGCGTTTGTACTTTCTTCTTCTCTATATACACCTGTATATTTATAAGAAAGTAATTCTTCCTTAATAAAATCGCCTTCTGTTTCTTGAATCCAATTCTTCATATCTTCCATTGGTTGTATAAGACCACTATATCCATCAAACTCAGGAAGATTTAACAATGTAATTCCTTCATCCAATTTAGCGCTTCTATGATACGCATCTCGCTGGAAGGATAATATAGCCCCTTCACCAATCGATGATTCTATTCCGTTTGAAATTATAAATTGATCTTTCAGCAGTTTCTCAACCACTTTATTATTCAATTCATAATTTTTCTCTTCCCAGAATCTACTTTTAAATATTTTATTGGCATTAGAAATATAAAGTTGAGCAAAGAAATTACGATAGAAACGGCTAGCAAATGAATTGGTTGTTAATGCATCATTAATTAATTTCTTCGTATGTTTAACCTGTGTTCTTGCCTTTTCTAATACATCATTTTTGTTAGCACCAATTTTTACTTCAACAGGATAAAAATGCATCAATAAATCATTCTCTACTTGTTCCAAACCTATTAACAGTAAATCATCGCTATGAACACCTTTTACCCCTAAGTTTTTAGCTGTAAATATGCCGTCTGCTTTCTTTAAATTAACAGCACCTGCAACCCGTAAAACTTCTTCTAGAGAAATTGGCACCCATAAAATATCACGATGTTCAAAATAAGCTAAAGAGAACTTTATAGCAGAAATGATACTCAACTTTTCTCTAGAGTAATGTCCCTTACTACCAATAACACGAAGTAACCATTCACCATTAAAAGTATTAAATGCTTTGATAGTACTTTCTACATTTTCTTTTTTACTCGCTACTTGCTTCGTCTTTAAAAATTCTTCAATCACAAAATGATATTGTTGCGATTTGTCTGTTACAGTAATAGCATCATATCTACTTGAAGATGAATATTGATCGCTATAATGAATAACAACTAAATTTTGCTCGTAATCATTAAAGAACTCCAGATCAAAGCTTGGGTCTACAAACGTTACCCAATAAGAAGATTTAAAAATGTCTTCTAGAGTTTTTTCATCAGCACTTGTTGTTCTAGAGAAAATCGCTTCACCTTTTCGATACGTATTATTTCCTCCATTATGAAGATTTGCACTTAACTCATTAAAATAATACGTTGTTTGCGTTAATAGATTCTCTTCCCCTATAGCATATGCTTTAACACCGAAACCACTCTTATAATTCTCATCACTCTTCATTGAAGGTACTGTAGTGTACAGCCCATCAATCGCTAAACCTGATAACATCTCATCCATAGATTGTAATGCGTATCGCTCTTGTGCTTGCATTTTATAGAAAGAAATATGAGCATACTTATACTCTTCTCCTATTTCTTTTTTATAATAAAATAGCTTTTCACGAATAAATCGTAATATATCCTGAGGCTCATGCTGCTGTTTTGCGCCTAAATTAATATTAAACTTTGTTTGAAACTCCTCTACCGATTCAATTCTTGAGAAATTATCAAATGCACTATCCTGTCCCTCTTCTTTATAAAGAGTCACTTCAACAGCTTTTAAACCTTCAGGCCCTTTTGATTTAATTCTTTCAAGCATCCAATTTACAATACCTCTAAATGTTTCATGGTCGTTTTCAATGTTAATTAAATTAATTTGTAACGGCGCTTTAGAGTACTCACTAAATAAATAACCAAAGTGTCCTTCAAATTGCTGAATTTTATCCTCAATTACTTTTGCTAAATATTGATTTGCATCCGATACTGACACTTGGTTGACTGGCTTAAAATCCATCCACTCTAATGCGATATTCTGATTATCCGGTCTATACAATTGATCTCGATCATTATAAATATATGGAACTAGTCCATCTGGCTTTAATCGCTGTAAAATACTATTATCTACTTCTTCATTTGAAAGTAAATTATTCATTTTTAATTGGAAAGCAACCATCACTGGATGAAACGGTGTAAATTTAATTACATTATTCCCGATCACTGTCCCTAACTTAAATAAATCTCGTCCGCGTTTGCCAGCCTCATGTCCTTCTTCAAAACTTTTAATCTCTTGTATAAAAGCATTCAAATACTCTTCTGCTCTTTTAACTAGCTCTTCACTGTAATAACACAAGCTCGGTATGCCTTTTTTAATTTTAAAGTAAGTTAAAAATCTACTATACGCTTCTCTTAGTTCATCGCTAATAGACACCTCTTCAGAGACCAACGCATCAGACTCTACTACAGCACACCTAAATCCATTTTCAATCCACTGGTACTCCCACTCGAATAAGTTTTTATATTCCGGGCTTAAATAGAATTCTCTATTTCCAAAACGCAAACGATTATTTATCCATTCAAAATCTCTTTGCTGCTCACGCTTTAATTTCCAAATTCGCGCTCCATTAATTGGAGTAGATTCTGGTAACTCATTTTTCAATATAACTGGAATGATTGTTCCATTCTCTGTCAAACGAATGTTAACTCTCATTTCTTCTTCATCATTATACGCTTCAGGTTGAGGGAGAATAGTAAGTTCATCATCTATACTACAATCAACAGTTGCATTTTCTTCATAGATTTCCATTGATTTTTTGTTATATCCTTGTCCAAATGAAAGCTCATTATCTTCATGCTGAAGTTCAATTAGACGCTTATTAGGAGCAATCAAATATGTTGTTTTAAAAGCATCTAATACATATGGATCGATTGGTAATACAACAATAAATAATTCTACGCCTAAAGTTGATTTATCCTCATGCTTATAAGATAACCTAGTAAATGTAGGTTGTTTACCATCTGTTTTTATAACCGCACTAAGGTTTATTTTCCCTACCGATACTTCTACATTTTTCTTAAAAGTTGGAGGTACTTTTACATATTTGTTCGATAAGCTTTTAACATTTCCACCATAAATTGAAAATGCAGCATTTAAATGCACTTCTTCCTTACCTTCCGGATTAAATATAACTAAGTGTCTTTTCCTTTCTCCTGCTGCCGTTTCCTTTTGAGGTTTATCCCAAAAATGTAATCCTTCTTTAACGGTCAACTCTTTTAAATTGATCGATACCTTTTTATGAAGATCTAAATAATCCTGATGGAACCGATTAACATCGGCAAAGTTAATTTCTTGCCAATCTTCTCGTTTTAATTTACTAGCTCCCTCAGGAATAAACTTCTTCTCTAGTTCCTCTGTTCCTAAACCAAAGTCATGAATTTTCCTAACAAATTCATATAATTCTCTATTCGCACTTAAACGTTCTTTTTGTTTATTCCCTTTAAAAGTAGCTAATTCTTCATCTTTAAAAACTGCAAATTTTTGATAGTCTTTATCTTCAATCGTACCTTTTGCAAGCGTAGAAAAGATTTCTTCAAATTCAAAGAAAGTAACTTGTTGGTGTGCTTGTTCTTGCTTAATCATCTCCATGTTTTCTATAAGGATAATTTGAGCAGTTTTATCTAACATACTACTTTCAATTTCTTGTTTTAATCCCTTTACTATAGAATTAGGATGCAACGGCATTCCATCCTTTTGAAGATCACTACTTCCTCCCTGAATTGAATCCAATTGCTCTGAAACGATACTCAATAAAGCTGTATCTTTCCATACACCTTTTTGTTCACCAACTTGATTTCGTAAAGTAACTAAGAAATCTGGTTTAACATTTTCATTTGTATAAGCAATAACAAGTTGAACATTTTGTATTTCAATTGAAAATGTTTTATATGCTTCACCTAATTCATGCTTATAAACGAATTGCTTAACATTTTCCTGCTCCTGGAATGCTTCTACTAAATTCTCTACATCCTCTACTTTATCCAGCTGTAAATAAAATCTATCCCCAGCCTTTATTGAGCGGTTTTTAAAATCACCCAATAACAACTCACATATATAATTATAAAATTCGTTTGACATACTGTGCATCACCACTATCACTTTTTTTATCTAGAATATTATGAGAATCAAACAGCTCTATAATCATCTTTTTCGAATGACGATCAAAAGCCACTCCTCTTTTTGAAAATTCCTCAAACAAACGATTTAAAGGCATTCTCTCTTCTTTTACACATACAGCTGTTAAAAGTAACAGCATTTCATGACTCATATTAAAGACTGCACCAATACTACCTCGATTTTTTAGGAAGACATCTGCTCCTAAATCTTCAATGTTCTCTCCAAACTTTTTACATGCGTCTGTATTCATTCCCTCTTTTAGACAACTAAACAATGTTTTAAAAGCCTCAGATACATTTTCTGGTGCATCTTTAGGTGTTACTCGCTTCGCCCAAAGCTCACTATACTTATTGATCCATTGTTTACTATCTGCTAAAAATTGCTCTGAAACATTTGGACCTTTTTCATCTATTAAATCTTTTAATGCTCTATAATTCATAAATTTAAAGCTTTTCTTTTCATCAGCTGATTCATCCTGAAGCTCGTTATAACTTAATTGAGACATCGTGTGCATGTGCACAAATAAATTAGGTGCTTTATCTTTTACTCTTCTAAACCCTTCTAAATCATCCGCAGATTTTCTTCTCTTACTAATAGACTCCCATTCTAAAGCAAAATATAAAGGATTAGAATACGAATAATCAGCTTCATCAAATTGTTCAAACTTCACAACCAATTGACATACATACATAAAACTATAAAAATGCGTAAGTAATGGGAAAGATTTCAAGAAGTAATCTTTATATTGGCTCAAAAACAATAAATCTTCCTGATATGAATTTGCTAAAAACGCCATTAAAGGTTGATATTGCTTAACTGGCTCTTTAGTTGGAATATCTAATTTATTTAATATTAACTCTGTTAATATATCTTCACTTTCCTTATTGTCAAATACAGAACTAATACTACCTTCATCATAAACGAGAACATCTTTTACAAATTGTCCGTATTTTAACAACTCATTCTTCTCAGGTGCAGCCATATAATTAAACAAATATGGATGAATAGGTTTAATTTTATTATCTTGACCAAACAAATATTGGTTTAAAAAACGATCTAGATCATATTCCGCTTCCTGTGTATATTCAATTTCCTCCATAATTTGATCCACAAAAGGATTCCTAGAAGAAAATAGTTCTTCTTCACCTTTGCTCTTCTTGTCAGCCAGCTTTAAACCACAAATATTTCGAACATACTCCCCTAAAACTTCATTAAAGTTTCCACGAATGGCTTTCGTTCTCTTTGTAACAAAAGGCAAAATATCTACAACTTTACCAACATCATGCCTATCTTTTCCCAACAATTCTTCCAATTCTTCAATTTTTAGTAATGTATTCATCAATTACTGCTCCCTTTCAAACACGAATGCACCAAAATCATCTCTGTTTAACTTATAAAAACGAGAGTCATTAGGGAAATGTATCAATAACTCATTTTCTTTCTCTCCAAATTTCATGATTTTCTCTACAAACTCTGTAAATTTAATCGCATCTTCTTCATCTTTTTTATTTGGACAATACCCTCGACAAACTTTTACCAGTAAATTATAAAGTTGATAATCAATATCTAACTCAATAGTATTTTTAATATCTCCATTGTGATAAGCTAACACAAGTGATGCTTTAAACGACTCCAGTACATCATTTTGATTAAATTTTAAATGGTCAATTGATGGCTTTAAATTAAGTTGTTGAGCCAATCTATACTTATCGCTTGGTTTATTTAAATAAATGTAACCCTTTTTCGGACTTCCCTTCCATTTAAATAACGCCTCTTTTATTTCTTCATAAAAGACTTTAATTTCTTTTTTATTACCCGAATTGAAATCAAACAATTTGTTTACATATTTATGATACGTCTCATCCTCAATCTTTTGAGAGAAATCTTCATTCGTTAAATATGTGATTCGAATAACAGTTTCCGAGAAACCAATAAATGATGGACCGTCCACTTTTTCTTCACCAATAAAAGGATTTAGCCATCCTCTACCTTGACCAGATGCTACACAACGATTTAATACCGTATCCCATTCATTTAAAGTACTTAAATCGATAATAATTTGATCAATATAAGATGATCTTCTATGAACTGGGTCTAATTCATGTATATACTTCAAGATAGGTGAACGCTCTTTTCGCTTAAATATCAGACTAGGAACCGCTTGCTCCAACACTTCAAATTCAGAAAGGGTCTTAATTACTGCTAGTTTATCTGGAATAATAATATCAGCTACAAAATTCAAAAATGCACGAGCCGATATAACTAACTTAAATTTCACTAACGTTTGAATAACTAAATTAACAATTTGTTTTTGTACGTAAGGTTCCTGAATAAATTCATAATTCTCATGAACCATTGTTCGAATATTACTATTTACATCTTCTTGATAGGCCAAATAAAAAGGATTATCCTCTTCTTTACTAAATATTTTATTTAATAAAGTTAAAAAGAAAGTTGATTGTGGCCCTTTTTCTGTTAGTTCATACGAATGATAATCACCGAAACTAATTAGATCAAAATGATCTTTACTATAACAAGTGGTAATGCTTGAAGAAAATAGACCACTGCCGTCAACAAATTTATTTAAAGCTTCATATGTAAATTCTTCATGGTTTAACGTTATAAAGTTGTGAAGAACTCCCATATTGATTGCTAAAATAACTTTCTTATTCGATTGCCCAATCGATTGGTCGGAGAAATCTTGAAGTATTTCTTCTAAAGTCTCCATTGCATTTTTGTTAGGAGAAAAACTTTCTGTAGCATCATTAAAAATTTGATACCCTTCTAATAATTCTGGTTTGTTCTCTTTTAAATAAGCTAATAAATGGGATTTCCCATCTCCAACACTACCACAAAGAAGAATTAAACTAGACGAATCAACTTCTTTATTTTGTATTAATATACGCTCTAAATCAGTTTGGATTTTTCTCTCTACGTGCATATATTTTTTAAATTGACTAAATGCATTTGCGTTTTCAATAGCCTCTTGTGATGAATCTTGTAATCTTTTTAGCTCTCTTAATAAATAACTTTCTCCCTCGGGAAGGTCTTTACGAAGGATGCTCTCTTCCGTTAAATCTTCAACAATAGGTTCTTCTTTTTTAGTCTCTTCCTTATTAGTAACACCAATTAATTGCATGACTTGCGCTTTCACCAATTCTTGTATGTCTGCTTCATTACTTTGTACTGGTCTTGGATGCTCATAAGCCGGTATCTTCAATTGTTCTGGTGAATATACTTCATATAACCAAACAGCAATATTATGCATAACTTTATGCAATTTAAAAGCTGCAGTAATATCATTAAACGAACCATCATGTGCTGCCTTATTACCCGTAAAACGAACTGTATCAAAATCCCTTTGTACTTCCGCTGTTATATAACCTTCTTTTGCAAGATAGGAAATTTTATCATAAAGGGATGAAATATATGGTACCTTTATATCTTCTTGAGTGAACACCTCATTCAATATAGCTTCAGCAAATAGCCTAGCTTTCACAATTGCACTTGCTGGGTCTTCATATATTAATTCTTCCATCTTTTTTGCATTAACCGCTGCAACTTGATTAATATGCTCTATAAAACTTAAAAAATATTTTTCCTCAGACATATTTAATATCCCTCACGCCATCTCATTAGTATTTTAATAATATTTTATCATATTCTTTTATAATTAATTAATAACCGTGTGCGAATTACATAAAATATCCAAATATAAAACCATACTCCCATTTACTATCTATATCTTATAAAGGTTTTGTAAAATTATATGTAAATCTTAATATATATTCATAGTAACACTAAAACCGGTACTTATAACGTCACTTTTAATTTTAATTCGTACATCCAATCCATTCATTTAAAATGAACCATACAACTCCAACAACTTCCGCCCTTCCTCAACAACCTCATCTCTTAATCCCCCGGGTTCAACCACCCTAACTGAGGCTCCCATCCCTAAAATCCACTTCTTAATCGATTCTTTCCCGCTCATTGTTGCGCGGAAGAGAATGCTACCGTCATCATTATGTTCTATCCTTTGATTCTCTCCCCAAATGGATTCTGGTACGGATGTAGCGAATGGCGGATAGATGAGTAACTCTACTTCTAATGGTTCTTTCATAATACCGAATTTCGGAAATTCTTCTCGGATATCGAAATTATCGGGTATTTTATATGTATCATACAAAGTTTTAATATCTTTTATTCGAGATAGTTTAAACATACGTTTTTCCTTTTTATCATTACACAGGGCTAAGCAATAAAAGAATTCATTGTAGTGCACAAAGCCGTACGGATCGATAATTCTTTCTGACCCTTCACCAGACCGTTTCTCATACTGGATTTTCACCTTACGTCTTGTAAATAACGCTTCTTGTAGTTGTACATATTTTTGATTTTCATTCGAAAATGCATAATTTGGCTTAGATCTTTGAACAAAATATATATGACGATCTTTATTCGTTTCCACTTTCCGAACAGCGTTCAATTTATCTAACGCTACTTGTGCGTCTCGTGAATAAACATCATTACCTTTTGAAACTAGTTGTTGAATGGAGAACTTTAATGCATCTATCTCTTGTTGTGACATATTTTTAATAGGAAATAACGATGTATTCGAAAGAGAGTAACCACCGTCCCTTCCCTTAGTTGTCTCAATTTTAATACCTGCCATTTCAATATCATCACGATAAATGCGGACCATCCGCTCTTTTACTTCCAACAACTCTGCTAATTCACTAATTTTCATTTTCCCTCTCGCATGCAGGAGTTCAATCATGCGAAGGCAATTACTTAATTTACTCATATTACTCCTCGTTTCTATTCATCAATCCTCATTCAAGTATAAAAGAATAGAACCATCTTTTCATACCATATCTGAAATTACTTCTATATAAACTTTTAATACATCACCCCAAAATGCACACTAGCACACCCCTGACATACACCATCCTCAAAAAGATGTTCCGGCAATGTCCTTGTATCACAAAACTTACACTGCTGATACCGCCTTTTTCTAAACTCAGCCACCATAATAATACTTTCTTTAATTTCCACCGATTTCGCACTGTTACTTAACTCATCTAGGTGTTCCCATAATAATATATGATGAATAAATTTTGTCATATCTGGTGTACATGGACTGTTCCATACTATTCTATGAAACCCTATTTCTAATCCTATTTCTCCCGCACGAATAAACATGTTTGGATCAAAATCCAACCCTCGAACTGCGAACTCGACATCTAATTTTTCCAACTCAAAAAGCTCCAATTGTTTTGATATAAATTGTTGTATCTGTGTTTTTGCTAATTTCATTAATGACCAATCTCCTTTATGACATTAAAAGAATTGCCAAGTACATTCCTCTGCACTTGGCAATCCCTTTTAAATATGAACGCCCTCTTCAGCAATGTCCGTTAACATTTGAATAACATTTTGACAGTTCGTATCATTGAATAACTCGTTCATTGCATTCATGACTACATCTTCATCCGACCAATTACTTATATTACTTGTATTTGTGTAAATTCTCGTATACGACGCTTCTGGCCTTTTCGCTGCTGTGCTTATTTTTCTCCCTTTACTTTCAAGCCTTGTTAATAGTACTAATCTCTTTTGTGATTCTATTGGTCCAATTTCTAGCGTCAGTTTCAATCTATTATCTTTCAAACGTTCAAACCACATAATTGCACAGTTATTTAACCACCAATTCCATTTCGGTGTTCCAAATTGTTCTTCAAGTAGGCGAAACTCCGGCATAATAAATGATGGTAGTCGGTGATGAATATTATAAAAGCCTTCTTGAAACTTTTGTTCATGGACGAATAATTGAAAAGCATTAGCTAAAGTATCCACGTCTGTTTGGCTACTCTCTACCGCAACAATTTCAGAAGAATCTTCTTCCCCGTATACAAGCCCTTTTATAGTATCGCCTATAGCTGCCAACACTTGATTAAAATCAGCATTGTTATACATATCATTCATCACACGGAGAATTTCATCTTGATCTGCCCAATCACTTATCTTTTCATATCCTGCATAAATTCTTGTATACATGGATCCAGCTTCTTTAGATTTCGCTTTAATATTAATTCCATTCTCCTCTAACTTGCATAATAACTTTAATCTCTGTTTATATTCCAGCGGTCCAACTTCAACGATAAGTTTCATACGCCCATCTGCTTTTCTTTCAAACCAAGTTATAAGAGCATTATTTAACCACCACTCATGGTTTGGAACACCAACAATTTCATTGAATTGTTTCCATTCTTCAAAAATGAAAGACGGGATTCGAATATGTTCATGAGAGCAGTCTTCCGGTATTTGATTTTGATCTACAAATTGTAAGAATGCCTCTCTCATTACACTATTTCCTGCTTCATGAATAAAAGTGAGAGTTTCAGCATAAGTCATATAAATTTGGCGAAGATCTTCTTTTTCTTCAGCGTTTAATCTATTCACAGCATCTAGCAGTTCTCTATTAACAAACTTTCCAGCCACTTTTCCATCACCATTTAGGTATAAAAGATCCACAGCGGCTTTATGGTTTTTATATACTGCTAACGCTAGCTCAATATCTTCCTCATCACGAACAAGTTCTCCTTCTAATATATCAATATAGTAGGAAATAAAATCTTTAATCGTACTAGAAGTATACTCACTATAAATTTCTAATTGCCCTTTCAGGATATTTAATACATCCCCATAATCTAAAGTAAGATATGCCTCATGACTTGGCGCACTACCATCTAAACTTAAAAATATTGGAATGATAGTATACCCTTCATATTTCTTGTTAACAAACTTTAAGTAATTCTCCAATTGTCCATCTGATTCTGATGACTTATATTTATTTTCAATAAGAATTGCAACCTTTTGCGCCTCTGATATTGCTAAAATATCAATTCGCTTATTATTATTTGTCTGTACTTCGCGGAATACTTCCAAATCTTGAAGAGACTGCTTATGCAATTTAATAAAATTATATTGACCAATTCGCTCCTCATTCTCTGCTTTTACAAACGTTTTAGAAAGAATCTTATTTACAAACATAGAACCTAAATGATGATTTTCCGTAGGATCAAGTAGCCAAGCGATCATATTAGAATGCCTAATCTCAAACTTATCTACCTTTAATATTTTAAAAGGATTAAAACGATTAAACTTACTATGTAACTTCTCGAACTCCATCGAATTATCTAAAAGTGATAAAATCTCAAAATTATAATCCATTCCCCACACCACCGTCATTAATTTATAAGGCTCAAAACAATCTCCACAGACATCACCATATGATTCCATTTCCAAGAATTTGTTATAACTAAATTATAACTTGAAATATGGTAGTATTTGCGTCACATATATTATTCAAAAAAAATGCATCAAAAGAAAAAATAAAAGGGAGTATTTCATTCCTATTTAAACGAAACGCTCCCTCTCCTTATAACATCCACTAAAATTCAATCATTTATAAAAAACCTTTCATCACTACTTTTTCACCCTTGGTCTTCCTTTTCCTTTACCTGTCGCCTTCACTTTAGCCTTTTTAACTGGTTGCGAATTCATTTGCTCTGTCATCCAGCCTTTATAGTCCTTTAATTCTGGTGATCTATCCCACATTACACTTGTTGGAATATCTTTAAAGCAAAGAGAAACATATTCTTTCGCAAGGTCTAATTTTTCTTGCTTTAGTAGTTCACTTAAGTATGAGCGGACTCCAAAGTCTTCGGCATTGTAACGGGCCCACAAACAAGCAATCTCGTGAAGTACTTCTTCTTTTTGATTTTCTCGCAAAAATGTAATGAATTTATCAGAGAGTTGCTTTCGTTTTTCGAATGAACTATCTAATAGCACCAATTCTTTCATCCAATTTAACATTTGGACTTCTTCTACATTCGAATATCCCATTAACAAGAAATCATTCAACTCTTTTTCTAGAGCTGTAATAAACTTCTCTTCAATATATTCTGTAGTATCTGTAATCACTTTTTCATCATTAACCATAATTACTGATTCATGACGAATGTCATAATCCCCTCTGTATGACAACCAATTAAATGAGCCTAGTAAATGATACTTACTATCTACAACAATTTCCTTGTTGTGCTGATTACCAAACCACCTTACAAATACTGCCTGGGTACCATCAGCATGCTTAATCCCACTTAATTGTTCCAGAAGTTCTACGCTTGGAAGGCGGTCTTCATTGTTTCTGTTCTTCGCAATTCCCCATGAAATGTATAGCGTCTTATTTTGCTTTGCAAATTTTTGCAATCGCTCTAGCATTTCACGATCAACAACGTGGTTTGAAATCCATGGCGAGACCATCAACATTTTCCTTTTTGTTTCTGTAAAGGAATTAAGAAACTTATCCCTAATGTCCTTTCCACGTAAAATATGTAAAACTTTCTTTTTCCCTTTTTTATTTGTTGTTTTCCATGTGTTTCTCAAATATTCATAGCGCTCAGGGAAGTTTTGAATAATCGCTTCATTATACTGAGCTTTCCATTGTTCACTCTCGTACTTATGAATTTCTTCTTCAAAACGTTCATCCCATCTTCCTAAAGCACCATTCCACACCCTTGTATATACTTTATCGTCTAACATATCGTATAACTGATACTCTATACATTTCGCGTATTTTTCTTCTTTCAATTCAACTGGCCCTATTTTTGAAATGATTTTTTCGTTTCCACCTATTTCAAAGTCAGTACCACTTTGCTTAATAAATTGACGCAATAATGCTTCCTCTAATACTTTACCCTCTAAACTTTCATTTTCCGGTCCATATCGATATGTATCAATATCCCAATCCTTGTTAACTAGTAAATTCGTTTTTTCCCTTAGTACAACTTCCTTATTAAAGGCACTATACATAAACAGGAAATCTTCTTGAATCGGTTTACTTAGTATCATACCTGCATTATATTGTTCTATTCCTCTTTGAGTTAAACCATATGCCCCTTGTTGTTCTTCGATAGCACCGGTATCTTTCATTTCGCTTACAATATCATAGATAAATAAACTATCCACATGTAAAAACTCACTTAGTTGTTCCATACTAGTAATTTCCATGTTCAACATCGTATGCATAATCATCTTTTTTAAAATATCAATCTTCATCTTTGTAGCTGTCGTAAGTTTGATATTATGTAAATAGAGAGGGATCTTCCATTCTTGTGATCCTAAAATTTGTAAATATTCTTTATCTTGAATTGCTTGTTGTAACATTCTTTCTTGAAATTCATTTTCAGAATAGTTGTCCCACAATTTCCATAACAAAATTATCAAGTCCTTTCCTACTTCACATAGCCTTTATGATCTCGCATACCATTTTTATCAAGTACAACCTCTTTTACTTTCATATACATTTTTTTACTCTCTATGCGCTTCGCCTTTTGTGTGAACATCTTAGAACTCCCTGTAATAACTAGAAGCTCTTTTGCACGTGATAAAGCTACATTTAAACGACGATAGTCATTTGAAAATCCAATGTCTTCATTTCTTTTATTATGATTTCGAACGAAACTTGCGATTATAACATCACTTTCCATCCCTTGGAATCTATCTACTGTTCCTATTCTAAATCTTAAATGTGTTAAGTCCTTACGGTGATCATCTACGATATGTTTTAACTTTCGAACTTGTTCGCCATAGAAACTAATAATCCCAATTTTCTTCTGCTCGTTTTCGTTAATACGTCCTTCCCTTTTCCCTTTCTCAACCGCCTCGTTTATATCCCTTAATAATTCTAAAATGATTTTTATTTCTGCTTCATTATAACGACTAGTCATTCCTGCTTCTGTCTGTTCAAAGAATTCTTCTTCATGCGGAATATCGAACCACATAATATGCTGTCCTCGTTTAATATATTCTCCCTCTAACTGATGGTCACGCTGCACATCTGAATTCTCTAATCCACAACTTAAACCGTAACTAGTCTTACCATCCTTCCCTTCATAAAACTGGGTGATGGTTTCCATAATGTCTTTATGCATACGATACTGAATTCGTAAAGTCGTTTTATACTCATCAGGAAGATAATTAAATAATCGTTCAAATAAAGACTCTTTTAAGTACGCCTTTACCTCTTCTTGTTTCACTGCATCCGGGATTTTTTCTACTACTTCTTCTAATGTTTCTTCACCTATTAAAGGAGGCAATTGATGGTGATCCCCAACAAGAATAATTTTCTTTCCCTTTAACATTGGTAATAATAATTCAGGTGGTGTCGCTTTAGAAACTTCATCGATTATAACTACATCAAAATCCGGATACTCATCCATAAAACTCTTGCTTGCAGATTGTACACAAGTGATTCCGATTACATTTGCATACTTTATATAAAGGTTCTTTATTGCCTTTAAATCATAATCCTTTGCACTACTTAGCATGTTCACCCATTCTTTTTTAACAATCAAATGATTATTTAACTTACTTATTTCATCATTGAACATTTGAATCGTGCCTTCTATCCTCTTCTTGTTTCTCGCTATAGCACGTTTTTCTTTTTCCACATCAATCTCACGGAAGGGTTCGAAAATTAGGTTTTGCTTTTGTAATTCTTCATTTACCTCCTTCGTACACGATGTGATCTCTGCGATTGAACTTTGACTTTTCGTAAGACTTTCTTCTATTTCTAATAGTTCCGCTTCGTTATGTTGGCATTCGATGTTTTTTGTCTGTACAGTTTCCATATATTTTTGTTTAAATTCTATTTCACTGCCTAACTGTTTAAGTTTCTTCTCTTTTCTACTCAGTAACTTCCTTATATCCGATACTGTTTTATTTTCTTCTACAACAATATTCTTATTTCTCATGTTAGTTAATAACTGCTCTACTTGCTGTAACTCTTCTTCAATGATTATTAAGTTAGATTGTAGATCATGAACCCCGTTCAAGAATTTCATTTCTTTCTGTCTATAATGCTCAATTAATTCGTTTTGGAATTCCTTAATAAAGATTGGAAGCTGATGTTTGAAATCACTTAAGTCACGTAACTGTTTTTCTTGCTCTTTCACTTCCACAGAAAGAAACTTTCTTATCGTAATTGCTTCGTGATACTCCGCAATTAGCTCCTCTATTTTTTCTGGGCGCCTTCCCTTTATTTTGGAAAGAATAGTTTCTACTATATTGGGTTTATTAAAAGACAACACACTACTAGCTACCCGAGAAATTTTCGCTCCTACATTTTCAGGAGTGAGTACATACTTGGAATCTTGAACGATACTTCTAGCTAAATCGATGTCGTAATTATATTTTGCTAGAATTTCCTCTTGTTTACCTATAATAGAACTGACTTGTTTCTCAAATTCCTTACATTTTTTTATAGCAATCTCTATACTCTCTTTACGAAATACGCTATCTTTCCCTATGCTTATATAATGGTCTATTTTCTGTTGCAATTGTAAAATTGTCTCTGAATTTAAGTCTGTCCTTCCATTAATAAAATCACATAATTGCGCGTACTCCATGTAGTTCGCTTCAGAAACAAATCGCTTCACTTCCAAATACTCTGCTTGCAATGTGCTTAATCGTGCTTCTAACATTTCATTTTTTACCGAAATCTGTTCAAATAGTTCCTTCTTCTCAACAAAAGTAATTTGTTCCTTTAAATTTTCAATTTCCTTATTTATCTTCCCTGTCACATCTTGCCACACATTTCGTTCAAACCAATTCTCAAGCGTCGCTGTAATTCGCTTTATTTCTTTCCGATCCTTTGTTAGCTTTTCTTCTATGACCTCTTTTCTTCCCTCTAATTTTTCTTGGGTCGATTGATAAGAATCCATTTGAACATTATATCGAGACAGTTCTTCTTCTAACCGCTGAATACATTCTTCTATAGATGGCTTCTGTTTAATGAACTCTAATCTCTCTTCATTTAACTTAATATCTTTATTACTCAACTTAATTGATTCTTTAACCTCATGTACCTTTTTATTTATTTCAATAATATCTTGTTCTACATTATCCTTTGTTTGCGCCTTCCAAGTCTCGGCAATATTCTCTTCGATATATTTTTTCCCTTCTTCTTCAATCGTTTGCGTTCGTCCCTTTCTAAGAATACGAACTTTAGGATGATCCAACAATTTACTTAATGCATTATCAACCGCAAGATTTGATTGTGAAGCAATAAGTGTTTTCAATCCTCTTTCAGCATTCTGATAACAAATTTCTGCTATTACTGTTGTTTTCCCGGTACCCGGTGGACCTTGAATTAAATAAATATCTTCAGCAGCTAATGCACCTTTCACAGCCTCAATTTGATATTTATTTAAATTCTCTTGGATTGCTTCTGTGAATTCAAAATGATGTACATTCCCCGTTGTCCCCTTTGCAGAATCCTCGCCAAACAACAGATTTTCTAAATTCGGATTTTTTGCTAAACCATTTTGCAAATCCCTAAATCCTTTTCTTAAGCGCCTCGCTTGTGCTAATTCACCATAATTACTAATATGCACTTTTCCATATGAAACGGGAGACCATTTATTTTGTCGCGCATATTCAACATAATCCTCGTCTAGTTCAATTTCTACTAAATCCTTTTCAAAAATAAAGCGTCTTACTCTTCCAACAGTCTCTTCTGTTTCTTCTGCACTATCTTCTCCAAAAATAAACTTCGCTGTTGCACTTCTTAATTTTTTATCACCGACTTTTTCTCTTAAGTCCGGACAATGTATTACCAGTTCCCTTAAATTCTCAGTTAACTTTGCTGAATTAAAGTCCATTAGTACTTCTTCTTTCTCAGCTCGGTTTACGATCATATCTAAGTAAATTTCCCAGCTTTCTAAACGTCTTTTTACAAGCATAGATCGCTCTCTAGCGACTGGTAATAATTTTATTCCCTCAATAATTCCATCGGGTAATGATTGTCTACTTCTACTAGATTCGTTTACAAAAAAACGAAATTGTGCAGTAAGTCTTCTATTGCTCGCTTGCCCAACTCCCCTATGTAACAGTTTGGCAGCTATAATTAACAATCCATCTTCTTTTATTACCCCATAAAAATTTAATGCTTCATCCTTCGAAGGCGCTTTCAAATCTGGGTTTTTAGAAGTGTCAAAATTAAGATTTATATACATCTCCTCTTCAGCTTCTTCACTAACTTTTCCACTAGCTTTTTCAAGATGAACCAAAAATGTATCTTGAGATGCAAGCAACGTTTTTGCTATTCCTTTTTTTATATCAAAAGGTATTTCTTTATGCTTATAACCAAGCAGTTTAGCAATATCATTCAAAGCGTTGGTTGTAAAGTTTATATAACAAGGATGTACTGTGTTTTCATCTACTTTATTTGTAACCAGTTGATTCATATTAATAATCTCTCCCCCTACTTTCTAAAATGAATTCTATTATATTTTTATATATCATAAAAACAATTTTCGTTACCTTCACAAATAGATCTAAATCTCTGTTATAGAGGAACAACATGCACACAAAAAGCTTGTATCAAAAATCCAGTTCTAGAAATTATGTTGATACAAGCCCTAGCTACGTTGCTTCAATTTATTATTACTCTATACAATATTATAAGGCATTCTCTCTTTCACTAAAATAAAAAAATTGGAAAACCCTTACTTTTATCATCAATTAATCGTTAAGGTAATTCTAGAATCACCTTGAACCTCAATATTAACTGTACTTACATTATGCAAACTCTCTAACTTCTCTGATGGTACTATACAATGTGTATTTTCAATATACTCTTCTTGATAAGAATGTATCGAAATACTACTAGTAGGCTTAGGAAACATTAAATCTACAGCACACTTTTCTTCTCCATATAACTTTCCAGCATCAACATACGTATCCTCCCAACAATATACTGTTTCTGTGCCTGATACATATGCAGCAATACATCTCCCCTTGAAGAAAACTCCTCCTAAAATACAATCCGCCCTTTCAACAAAGTACCCATGTTCATCTTCCATCGCTATACAAATATCACTTCCATATAACCATTCAGCAACTTCTTCAACCTTCCACGCTTTCGGAAAAACAACGGATGCTACAACCATACGACTACCAAAACATATAACCTTTACATAAAACCCGTTGATACCAATTAAGTAAGCATGATCTGCGTTCAATTCTCTATAAGACTCTATGATGCAATACTCATAATAGTCTTCTGAAATTAACAAACGTTTTATAATTTCACGATTCTCTATTTTATTAAAGTCCTTTTCCATACAAGATACCCCCAACTTTTCGTTATCAAATATGATTACACTCGTTATTTTATATGATAACAAATTTCGTGTCCATACCTTTATTTTTTCTAGCGCGTAAAATCCATTTCCATTCAACTAAAAAAGGGTCTATAAACAAATGTTTATAGACCCTTTTTTCAAAAATTCATTATTTTTTTGTACTATAAGTTTAACTTTTTTTATACAAATAGAATCACTGCCCTCAGTATTCAACAAAAAACTATTAAATTAGCACACCAATATACTTTTACTATACTCTAACGATATTAAATTTATTTTCCCTATATATCCTACATTCTTATTCAGTAACAAAATTGAATTATATTCCTACTTTATTAAACGAAAGCTAAATTTTTATATTTTCCCTCTCTCTCTTTTTATATTTTATATTCTCTATTCCATATCTGTCTGTGTCATCTCAGTTCATATAAGGGTTTTATTATTAGGGAGATTAGAATACGATAATAATCGTATTCTAACCCCTTATAGCTTCTAGTCCTTTTCGCTTGCAACTATGTACTCTAACGAATAAAGAACTCTCTTTCGCTTCAATCATTAACTCTAACTCCAGAGTATCCTGCTGGATATATAAAATTCCCACTCCCTCGGAATTTTCCCGCAAACGACTTCCTGTCATCATGGAATCTAATCCATATCGATTTAATCGATAGAGACTATCCAATAGCCCAAGCTTCGTTCGCTTAGAAAGCGCGCCACTTAGCAATTTTACAAAATCCTTACCAAACACCAGATTCGGATATTCTGTAATAACAACATAATTCATTCGAAATTCCCCCTATATGTACTTTTCAATGATCGACAGAAACAATTTATTTTTTATTCAACTTAACATTAGTAAAAATGCATATGAATTACTTACTTTTCGGTTTAATTTGGATTTCCAAATCTAGTACGTTTAATACTTTAAGTAATGTATCAATATTATAATTCTCTCCAGAAGTAATACGGGCTATTTGCGGAAAGCTCATACCCTCAATCTTATCTGCCGCCTTTCGTAATGATAGACGCTTATTATGCATCCCTTCACGCACTGCTTCTGAAATGACTTGTTTAGGGACAGTTATATAATAGTACTCATCTGGAATTTCAATAATTTCTGATACATCATATTTTTCATTAGTCAACGATCTACTCACCTCCAAGATTCGTTATCATATAACATAACATCAGGATTCAATCCTCGTCAACCACTCATTCTAATATCCCCTACATGTAAAATGATATCATTCATATTTTTTTGCTTGATCCAATTCACGCCCCTTACAAAGAAAGAACAAAAAGCACCAGGTCCCCCCGATGCTTCCTCCTCTAAAACAAATGACAAGCCACTTCATGCCCCTTCGCAATCTCCACCATCTTCGGTACTTCCTGCGCGCATTTTTCAGTGGCGAATTTGCAGCGCGTTCTGAATTTGCAGCCGGATGGTGAGTTTAGCGGGCTTGGTACTTCACCTTGCAGAATAATCCGTTCTTTGCCTGTGTTTGTGGGATCTGGTTCTGGCATGGATGAGAGTAGTGCTTGTGTGTATGGATGTGCCGGTTTTGTGTATAGGTCTTCACTGTCGGCGATTTCTACTATGTTTCCTAGGTACATGACTCCGATTCGATCTGATATGTGCCTTACCATTGATAGGTCATGTGCGATGAATAAGTATGTGACTCCTGTTTCTTCTTGGATGTCTTGCAGCATGTTTACGACTTGTGCTTGGACTGAGACATCGAGTGCTGAGATTGGTTCGTCACATAGGATGAAGTCTGGCTTTACAGATAGTGCACGCGCGATGCTGATGCGCTGGCGTTGACCTCCGCTAAATTCGTGCGGGTAGCGATATAGGTGTTCTTCTTTTAGTCCTACTTTTTTGAGAAGGTCTAGAATCATTTCTTTTCTTTCTTCCGCTGTGTAAGAGCTGTGAATGTTCATCGGTTCGCTAATAATTTGGAATACGTTCATTGCCGGGTTTAATGATGCGTATGGATCTTGGAAAATGATTTGCATTCGTTTTCGATATTCTTTTAGTTCACTTTCTTTTAAATTCGCGATATCTTGTCCGTCGAATAAAACGTTCCCTGAAGTGACGTCGTGTAAACGAATGATACTTCTTCCTGTCGTCGATTTTCCGCAGCCTGATTCTCCTACTAATCCGAATGTTTCACCCTTTTTAATTGTGAAGCTAAGGTCGTCTACTGCTTTTAATTGCTCTGTTTTTCTGCCGAATAGTCCTTTTTTAATAGGAAAATACTTTTTTAAGTTCCGAACTTCAATTAAGTTTTCTTCATTCATGGGAATCACCTACCGCCCTATCATTTAGCCAGCACATAGAGCGTCTTTCGTTTCCAATTTCAAAATATGGCGGACGTTCTTTTTCACAAATGTCCATTTTATGTGGACAACGCTCTGCGAATGGGCAACCTTTCGGCGGATGTAGTAAGTTTGGTGTTACACCTTGAATTGGCGCGAGTCTTTCTTTTACGCCATTCGATATTTTTGGCAGAGAGTTTAATAGACCTTTCGTATATGGATGATTCGGCGATTGGAAAATATCAAGTACAGGCCCTTCTTCCATAATAAGCCCGCCGTACATTACGATAACTCGTGTACAGTTTTGCGCAACAATTCCTAAGTCATGCGTAATAAGAAGTAACGACATATTCGTTTCGTTTTTCAAGTTTTTCATTAAATCTAGTATTTGCGCTTGTATCGTTACATCAAGCGCTGTCGTCGGTTCGTCCGCAATGAGAAGGTCTGGATTACAAGACATTGCCATCGCAATCATAACCCGCTGCTTCATACCGCCACTTAGTTCATGCGGATATTGTTTCACCCTTTCTTCTGGTGAAGAAAGACCGACTTGTTTTAACAAATTGACCGCGATATGCTCTGCTTCTTTCTTTTTCACTTTTTGATGCCGTATGATTACTTCCGTCATTTGCTTTCCAATTTTCACGACTGGATTTAACGCTGACATTGGATCTTGAGAGATAAGTGAAATTTGATTTCCTCTCATAGAACGCAATTCTTTTTCAGATTTCGAAAGGATGTTTTCATTATGAAACAGGATTTCTCCTTCTTTCACTTTCCCTGGTGACGTAACGAGAGCCATAACTGATTTCGCCATCACACTCTTTCCGCTTCCAGACTCCCCAACGATACCAACTACTTCTCCTTTATTTAAACGAAATGAAACACCGCGAACCGCTTCAACTTCGCCACTTTCTATGAAAAAAGAAGTCTTTAAGTTTTTCACTTCTAATAGTTTTTCAGACACGCTTCTCACTCCCTTCACTTAGCACTTTAGTTTTCATGCCCTGCTCCTTTTGGTGCGAAAGCTTTCTTCAGCGCTTCACCAATTACGTTAAAACTTAATACCGTTAATAGGATAAGGAATCCTGGGAAGAGTGTTAAATACCAAGCTTCACCTATGTATCCTTGCGCATTATTTAACATGCTACCCCACGAAGAATCTGGCTCTCTAATACCTAACCCTAAGAAGCTAAGTGATGATTCCATTAAAATCGATGTCGCAATTGTTAATGTCGCTGCGATAATAATGGTTGATAAAATGTTCGGAATGATATGTCTTACAATGATCATAAATGACTTTTGCCCTGACACTTTTGCGTATAAAACGTACTCACGCTCTTTTACAGATAACGTTTCTGCCCTTACGATACGCGCGGTATCCATCCACGTTAGTAATCCGATAATAAGAACAAGCGTTGTAATTCCTGGTTTTAAATATGCATTTAATAGTAGCATTAAAAAGAATGATGGAATTGACATAAGTACTTCCACAACTCGCATTAAAAGATTGTCTAACTTTCCGCCAAAATATCCACTAATTGTTCCGACTGCGGTACCGATTGTAATAGAAACAATCATCGCGAGAAAGCCAACTGCAAGCGAAACTCTTCCGCCATATAATGCTCTCGTTAAGTAATCTCGTCCATAATCATCTGTTCCGAACGGATGACTCATACTCGGTTCTTGTAAGCGATCTGGAATCGACATTTTACTAGGATCGTACGGTGATATGAATGCAAAAATCGATGCAATCGTTAAAACCGCAAGTATGATAACCCCCATTGCAACAAACTTATTTTTCGTAAAACTATTTTTTATCGTTTGAAATCTCCTATTGTTCATTCCAAATCACCCCCTCATTCGAATGCGCGGATCTACTACGCCATATAAAATATCAGCAATTAAGTTACCGAGAATTAACATGAACGATGATAGTAATGTAATTGCCATAATAATTGGATAATCAAATCTAAAAATAGCATTTACCCCGAGCGATCCGAGTCCTGGCCATGAGAATACTGTTTCCGTAATAAACGCTCCGCCTACTAAACTTGGAATAGACAATCCGAAAATTGTAATGATCGGAATTAATACATTTCGAAGTACGTGATTAAATAAAACCGATTTCTTTGAAGCGCCGTACGCATATTGAATTTGCACGTAATCTTCTTCTAATTGCTGAATTGTGCTTGAACGAATGTATCTCATATAAACAGAGACGTTTTGGAACGCTAACACCATGCAAGGTAAAATACCGTGCTGGACAATATCCCAAAAAGAATCTTGACCGACTGTGCGCATACCCATACTCGGAAGCCAGTTCAGTTTTAAAGAGAATAAGTAGATTAATAGTAACGCGAACCAAAAGACTGGCATTGAGATTCCCACATAGGAGATAAAGTTCACGATGCGATCAAAGAACGAGTTCTTTTTCACACCTGTAAATAGTCCAAGCGGGATTGCGATTACAAATGATACAAGTAAAGATGATCCCATTAACCCGATTGTTGCCGGTAATCTTTCTGTGATAAGTTCTAAAACAGGACGATGATTTTGAAGTGAGTAACCAAAGTTCCCTGTTAAAATATTTTTTAACCATAAAATATATTGCACGTAAATCGGTTGATCTAGTCCTAAACTTTTGCGAATACGCTCGACATCAATCGGGCTCATATTCGGCGTTACAAAGTTTCGAACGGGATCGCCCGGTGCTAGCTTTATTAATAGAAAAGAAATAATAGAAATAACAAATAAAAGCGGAATTGCATTTAAAAGCCTCTTTGCAATTACTTTATACACAGCCTTCCCCCCTCACTGATTATTAGCCCGACTCCCACCTAACTCCCTCGCATTCGCCGAGTTTTGAGGCGAGAATCTTACTGCCCGTTAATACGGGATAAAGAAGCTGATTTCCACCAGCTTCTTTATAGTTTCTTATTTCACTTCATAAATTTTCGATAGATCTTCAAACATTGTGACAGGAATTGCTTTTGCTTCTTTTAATCCATCAAACTTTTTATCTACTGCAATAACTGCTTTCGGATATGCGATTGGTAGATAAGGTACGTCTTCTCTCGCCGTATCTTGGATTTTATGGTATAACTCTGCGCGTTTTGTTTTATCTGTTTCAACTGCAGCTTCTTCCCATAACTTATCGAAATCAGCATTTTTATAACGTGCATAATTGTACTCGGCATTACTTAAGAATAAGCTCTTATATGAATCTGGCTCAGGTCCCATAATGTAACCACCGAATGTAATGTCATAGTCTTTATTCTCTTTATCTAATCCTTTTTCACTTGCCGCACTAGCATCTAATGCGTTTAGTTCAACTTGTAAGCCAACTTCTTGTAATTTCTGTTGTGTATATAGCGCTAAACTTTCCATAATTTTATTATTCGTTACATACATAACGCGTACTTTTTCTTTATCTTTCACACCAGCTTTTGCTAATAAATCTTTCGCTGCTTTTTGATCATACTTATACTCTTTTATATCTTTCGCATAATACATAGCGTCTGGTGTTAAGATTGAATTTGCCGGTTCTGCAAATTCACTAGAAACGAATGCTGAGTTAATCATTTCTTTCTTATCTAACGCATGCGCAATTGCTTGACGCACTTCTTTTTTCTTCATAAGGTCTGTATTCATGTTATAAGATAAGTAGAATAATCTACCTTCAGGGAATTTCACCATCGAGAAGTTCCCTGTGCTATCTAATTTCTTATAATCTTGCGGTTCGATCATCTTCATATTAATTTGACCGTTTTGCAGTGAAACATTTGCTGTATTACGGTCTTTTACAACGCGGTACACGATAGAATCTAATTTCGCTTTCCCAGCGAAATAATCATCGAATCGCTCTAACGCAACATATTCATCTGATTTGAATTCTTTTAATTTAAATGGACCTGATCCTACAGGCTGTAGGTTTTTCTTACTCTTCACTAAATCTGCTTCACCTTCAAATACATGTTTCGGAATTGGGAAGAAATCGTTCATAACCCCTTCGAAAGATGCACTAACTTGTGGTAAAACGAATTGCGTTGTTAACTCGTCTACTTTTTTCACCTCAAGCGGTTTGCCTTTAAAAATAAAGTTCTCACGACTTGAGCTATTTTGCTTCTCATCTAAAATAGATTGGAATGTAAATACAATATCGTCTGATGTAATCTTCTTACCATCATGCCACTTCAAATTATCTTTCAACTTCAACGTCCATGTTAATTGATCTTCTGAAGGCGTAAAGCTCTCAGCAAGAACAAACTTTTTCTTACCGTCTTCCATATGATACAGCGGTGCATATAAAGCTTGCTGCACAGTTAATGACACACGATCATTCGCATAAAGCGGATTCATCGTATCAGGATTATCGCTAACGCCAATCGTTAACGTCCCTCCATCTTTCGGAGTCCCTGACGTACTAGTTCCTGCTTGCTTCGAAGAATCTTTTCCCCCAGAACAAGCTGCTAATGCAATAAATAATATTAGGACAATTGGTAATGCAAACAACTTCTTTTTCATATTTCGACCCCTCTCGACTATTTACACCTATAAGAAAACTCGGAATTAATACCAAGTTTTCTTATAGGTTTTAAAATACCACTACCTGTATGTATTGTCAAACTTTTTCGCAAAGATAGAAAGTTTGAAATCTACCAATGAATTCTTGCGATAAAATATATTTATGCGGGGGATAAAATAAAAAGACCACCAAAAGGTAGCCTCGCAAAACGAGTTAAAAAACTAGCAGTCTACAGAAAATTTTTCTAAAATGGTTGTTATATATGATCGAAAATATAGAATGAGATTAAAGATAAAAAAACATTTTTAGGAGGTTATCATGACATTTGCTGAATTGAAAAAAAACAAACCAACAACCCCATGGATTGAGAATGATGAAGATGGGGAATTTTTCACTGAAGAAAATATAAGTGCAACAAATAAAGTGCTCGACACTTACATTAACAACTTAGAGCAATTGGGAGAGCACCCAACCGAAGTCGAAATCATGCAAGTCGTTAAAGACGTAGTTATTAAAATAAATGAATTAAATATCGAACATGACTATTTTATCGAAACAATGGAAAGAGAAGATCTCTATGAATTTATCGATACAGCAGCACGAATAGCTGGCTTAGAATCTGAAGAAGACATCACAGAAGAATGGCGAGAATGGTAAAAAAAGCTGCACCTCTAATTGTTAGAGGTGCAGCTTTTTGAATTGCGTTGTACATATAAGAATCACCACAACCCAATTAAATAAAGGGACGATTCTATTATATATATAATAGTAAAAACTAATTTACACCTTTTGAGACAACATCGCTTCTACCCTCTCCGATAAAAACTCTCCTGTCCATCCATCATCATCCGTAATCGATCTTCCGTCAACGTCAACTCTACATATCTATATTCACCTGAGTTTTGTTGTACTGAAAGAATATATGTATTATCTCCATTCTTTGGTTCAGAACTTATATAGAATTTATGCTGAGGGAGCCTGCCACCACCCGGTTGTCCTTCATCAATAATAATTTCACCGCTTCGCTCGCCTTCTTGCAAGATAATTGATATATTTGGTCCGCCACTTGTATTAATCCAGCTAGCTTCTATGTGTGAGAATGGTATTTTCGTATTTGTACGATTAGATTGTTCACGTTTATCACTTTGTCCTGTATACGTTTTTTTCTCATCAACAGGCTCATAGTAATTCATAAACTCTTCCTTCGTCATTCGTGTAAGTGAAAGGTCCTCTTCTTCATGCCCTAGCCTGATTAACTCAATCTCCTCGTCATCTATTACATTTACACGAACATTAAACGGTGTGAATGTTTCTAAGTCAGATTTCACTTCATAGATGCGTAAACTAATTTCTTTCTCATCAATATCTTGCTCTTTAAATAAGTATGTAACGTTTTCTTCACCGTTATAGAGCGTTATTTCGCCTTTTTTATCATCAATTACATGAATCCCGACATAACTTGGATCACTTTTATCTACCCAATAACCATCTATATCCGATAATGATGCGGTGCTTAGTTGTGTGTTGTCTTCTTCGCTATATTCGCTAGTTGCTACTTTATCATCCTCTGAGAAAAATGAATTTTTCATCATAAGTATCGCTGTTATTACAACGATCGCTCCCACAACGCTGAATAGAATAAAGTTCCCTTTCTTCCTATTATCCATTTGTTTTGGAGCTTGTTCATCCTCTTCCAGGCTACCTCCACATGAAACACAAAATCGTTCTTTTCCAGACCTTTCCTTACCACAATGTCCGCAAAAACGATTCCGTCCTTTCTTCGGATCCACACGTTTTAACACTTTATCTACCATACCTTGTCCTACTAATGTTCCATTAAATGCATTCAAAGCAGTTTCTTTTTGTTCTGGAGTCATGCTTCCCCACTGTGAAGAATCTTTAGTATCTGAAGTAACTTTTACATAATCATTTCCTTGCGCTTCTATATTTACAAGATTTGTATCTGGACCATGATACGATAAGTTATTCGTTACATCTCCGTCTGGTGCCGTTCTTACATATGATTGTACATGTTGTACGTTCGTTCCTTTAGTTATATGCGCATCTGAAGAATGTACAACTGTTTCCCCTGTAACAGCGTGCCCATCAACCATCCCTGGCTCTGCGACATAAGCATCTCCACCAACATGCATTTTTAAAAATGGCAAAATGAAAGAAATGATAATAAGAGGTACGCTTCCCATAATTCCAAGAGCTGCATAACTACTATAATTATGACCATACAACCAAATTAACGTTGTTCTTATACCAATAAAACCTAAACCCGAAACAATAATAGACTCGATTAATTTACTAGGTGAAGAATCATAGGCTAAAGAAGCACTAGTAGGATCAAAACTCATTCTGGCTAGTAAAATAGCCGCAATTCCATATACAAGCAATCCAGCTAAAAAAGGCCTCCAATTTTTTAGCACAAACTGAATTCTCATAAAAAAGAGAACGAGCATAACAATAAAAATAATTGGTGCTAAAAAAGGAAGGATTACCGATATGATGCCTAGTATAAGCATAAAAAATAGCATTTTCTTCAATAACTTAAATGATGTAATAATAAAAAATAAAAATAATCCCAAACCAAATAATCCTGGATGGATATACCCTAAAAATAGACTGATAGGAAATAATGTTATCGCTATTTTATGATGGTTGGTTTCTTTCTGACTTGCAATCCATTCCTCCATACTCTATATTCCTTTCCTATTGGTTCATAAACCGTTTTCATCCTTATCGATTATATAACTATTTTTATAATTTATATATATACATTTTGAGTTTCTGACTCTCTAAAATAAAAATCGAATACCGTACAACAAAATCCCCAAGAGTATCTTTTACTTTTTTCAAATACTTTATAGCTTCTTGAACAACGTTTACGATTTCCTTCTAATATAAAAACACAATCTTCATTCCAATAATATCCAACAATTTCTTGCAGATATTTATCTACAATTCTATCAGCGAACAGATCTAATTTTGCACTAATCCCATCAGTAATATTTTAGATAATAGCTTTGAAAAACATTATTGAAAATATTCAGAATTTTCACTATAATACTCTTAATATATTAAAAAAGGGGTGAATCTATGTCTCAGATTGAAACTGAAATAAGTCAATTTGGATACAAACAAGAATTAAAGCGAAGCCTTGGTTTAAAAGAGCTAACCATTTATGGCATGGTCTTTATGGCTCCATTGGCGCCGATGCAAGTGTATGGAATGGTAGCACAGCAAAGTTTTGGCATGGCATGTTTGGTGTATATCGTAGGGGTAATTGCCATGTTGTTTACTGCCTACAGCTATAGCCATATGGCAAAAGAATTCCCTATATCTGGATCTGTATATTCGTACATTCAACGTGCAGTAAATCCGCATGTTGGATTCGTGGCAGGTTGGATTATCCTCGCTGACTATGTCCTACTGCCAGCGTTATTGTATTCGATGACTGGAAACTGGATGACTGGGATCTTTCCTAATGTCCCTTCCTCAATATGGGCATTACTGTTTATTGCTATTAATACGTATATTAATATCCGAGGCATCACAGTTACTTCTCGAATGAACATGATTATGTTTTACGTACAAGTCATTGTCATTGCAGCCGTATTGATTGTTGGTATTAACTATGTGTTTGTAGGAGGTCACGGCACTGGTGGATTTACCCTTGATCCATTCTTCCAATCTCAACATTTCAATTTTGGATTGATTGCCACTTCAACTACAATCGCCGTCCTTGGTTTCTTAGGTTTTGATGGGATTAGTACGCTGTCTGAAGAGGCGACAGAACCAAGAAAAACTGTTGGAAAGGCAACGGTTCTTTCTATTGTATTTATCGGGTTTTTCTTTGTGGCTCAAGCGTATATCGCACATTTGATCCATCCAAACTATGCCAACCTCGACCCAGATTTAGGTTATTTTAATATTTTGAAAGAAGCCGGTGGCACCGTCTTTTACGTAGTAATAACCCTTATTAACGTAGTTGCTATAGCCGGAGCAGTAAATTTAAACTGTATGGCAGCGACCTCTAGAATTCTCTATTCTATGAGTCGTGACAATCTTCTACCATTCTCGAATGTGTTTAAGAAGATTCACCCAAAATATCAATCACCAGTAAATTCAACTTATTTGTCTGCCATCATATGTGCCGTTACTGTTCTCACGTTACCAACAGAAACAATCTTAATGGTTGTTAACTTTGGGGCCGTTACTTCATTTATGATTTTAAATTTATGTGTTTGTTGGTACTTTTTCTTTAAAAAGAGAAATCGTGGTTTGAAATCTTTTATATATTATTTGGTTATGCCTTTGATTGGTTTTGGCATTGTTACTTTTGTTTGGTCAGGCTTTGGCCTAAAGACCTTTATTTTTGGAGCTTGTTGGTTGATTCTAGGCATTACGGTGGGAGCAGTTAAATCAGGAGGATATAAAATAAAACCACCGGCATTCCGAGAGTAATATAATTTAATGGAGGGTTGGCGTATGAGATTGTTAGGAAAAGTTGCGATTGTAACAGGAGCTGGAAGAGGAATTGGCGCAGCCATTGCAAAACGATTCGCTGAAGAAGGAGCGAAAGTCGTGGTGAGTGATATCATCGACCAAGGAGCAGAGGTGGTAGAGGAAATACAAAATGCTGGTGGCGATGCTGAATTTTTCCGTATAGATGTTTCCGATTCCAATCAAGTTCAAAAATTAATCAATTATACTGTGGAACATTTTGGCGCTTTACATATTATTTGTAATAATGCAGGGATAAATGTACCTGGGAAAATCGAAAATATCACAGAAGAGGTGTGGGACCGGACCATGGATGTAAATGTGAAATCCATGTATTTAACGACCAAGTTCGGTATCCCTGAGCTGAGAAAAAATGGTGGAGGATCTATCATTAATTTAGGATCTGTAAACAGCTTGGTTGCAGAGCCTATGTTATCTGCATATGTAGCTTCCAAAGGAGCTATATTAATGCTTACCAAGGCCATAGCATTGGATTATGCTAAGGAAAATATTCGTGCCAATTGCATTTGTCCAGGTTGGGTGAATACTACCATTAACGATGCACATGCGAATCTAATGGGTGGTATTGAAAATGTACTAAATAATATTGATGACTTCCAACCGATTGGTCGTGTTATTCATACAAAAGAAATTGCGAATGTAGCTTTATTCCTTGCCTCAGATGAATCATCAGCAATGACTGGTAGTGCTGTGGTTGCAGACGGTGCCATGACAGCTAAATAGAAACGGTAATCACATATTAGATATGACTAATGTGTGATTACCTTCTTATTTTTAAACAGTACGAATTTATTTCAAACCTACACTTGAAAACATATAACTCCCCCTTATCAACAAGAAAAAGACCACCAAAAGGCAGTCTCTCAAAACTCAATCCTATTCCCCACTCCACATTCCACCGCTTTTTCATACAAATACTTCGCAACGATAATATCCACTACCGCCAAACCAACTGATTTGAAGACAGTAATCTCTTCATCATTCTCCCTACCAGCTTTTTCCCCGCTTATAATTTGACCAAGTTCAGCGTGAATGTCGCTAGTTTTAAATAAACCTTCTTTTATTGGCACTAGAAGGTCACCTGTTTCTTCTAGTGCTGCTTCTTTTGATTCGACTACTACTTTAGTTGCGTTAGCAATAGCGTGAGATGGTAGTTCTTGCATGCTCGGTCTAAATGAGCCGACGGCGTTTACGTGGACACCTGTTTTTAGTGATTCTGAGAAGACTGGTGTAGATGCGTTCGTTGTTGTGACGATGATGTCAGCTTCGCTTATTGCTTCATTTGGACTTGCATAGACGTAAGCTGGTTTGTTAAATGTCTCTTGTATATATTGCGCAAATGCATATGCCTTTTCTTCCGTTCGATTGTATAAAATGACTTTTTCGATGTCCCTAACGGCGAATACAGCTTCAGCAATTCCTTTCGCCTGTTCACCCGTGCCAATAATACATAAAGTTTTTGCGTTATGACGAGCTAAATATTTTGTCGCTACTCCTGATAAGGCGCCTGTTCGGATCATCGTTAAATAGGAGCCTTCTAAAAGTGCGAGTGGTTCTCCCGTTTGAAAGTCTGATAGCATCACAATTCCGTTTATCGTTTTCTTTCCTATCTTTTTATTCTGCGGGACTACCGTTACTATTTTTACTCCGAGTGCTTCAAGTCCTTCCGCGACTGAAGGCATAATTAATGCGGTATTTTGTTCGCTCGCAAATGGTAATGAGCCGCGTATTGGTGTAATCGTTCTTTCTGCGGAAAACTCTTTTAAGGCAAGCGCTGCGTATTCAATGACTTCGTTCATATTTACTAAATTTCTTTGTTCGTTCGCGCTTATAACTAGCATATTTTTTCACCCTTTCCTATATTCTTCTCCTCACTTTGTGCTATATTTTCATTCACAACCTGCGCTCCTACTAAATCACCAGTAATATTTACAACCGTGTGGCCCATATCAACGAGCGGAGAAACAGCTGCGATGATCGGGATAATTGTTAGCGGGAGCCCTAGTGTAGAAAGTAAAATGGTCGCAGTAATAACGTCTGCACCTTTTACTCCAGCGCAGCCCGCTGCAAGGACGATTCCTAAAAATACAGTTTGCACAATAAGCCCAAATGTAATTGGAATTCCATATACATTTAATGCGAAAACCGCTAAAACACCGAGCGCTGCTGATAGTCCATTCATATTAATAGTAGCTCCAAGCGGAATGGTGAAGCCAGCTACTGACTCTGATATACGAAGTCTTTTCTGCGCCACTTCCATCGTTACTGGAAGCGTTGCGCTGCTCGATGTCGTACTTGCAGCTACGAGCATAGCTGGACTTGCTTGCTTATAAAAATGTACTGGACCTATCTTCCCGAAAATTTTTAATACAATTGGATACATAACGAGAATAATAAGTAACAATGACAAATAATCAGCTACTACATAGCTAACGACCGCAGTAAGCATATCTGATCCAAATGTGCCAACTACATGAGCAATTAACGCCATAATTCCGTAAGGTGCAAATCCAATAACCATTTCCGCAATTTTAATCATTATTTTTGCACCTTCATGAACTAGTTTACGAGTCCCTTTCGCTTGATCGCCAAGAAGAATGAGAGCCATGCCGACAAAAATAGCAAAGATAATAATTTGAAGCATACTTGTTTCTGCAGCTGCTTGAATGACGTTGGAAGGAAACCATTGCACAATATTATCTACAAAACTAAACTTCTCCTCTTTAAAGTTCTGCCCGCTTGCAAGAAGACCTTCTACCCCTTTACCAGGATTGATAATATAAGCGATTACTACGCCAATACTTGTCGCTAATACCGCTGTGACTGCATAGTAAATAAAAATCCTTCCGCCAATTGCTCGTAACATTTTCGGATTTTCAAGCCCCGCAATACCTGAGACGATACTTAAAAAAGTTAAAGGAACGATAATCATTTGTAATAAACGAATAAATATATCCCCAATCGGTTTTAAAACCGCTACTTTCGGTCCAAATGCTACCCCTAAAGCAATACCGATTAATGCCCCTATCAAAATTTTCACAGGTAATTTTTGTTTTCGCCACCACTTCATCCAAAGGCCCCTCCCTTAAGAAAACATTAAGCTAACAAAAACCCCCGCTTCAAATCATCCCTCGGATCTACAACAAACTGATGAAATCCTGTAATAAATGCATTCCCCGTTACTTTTGGAACGACAGCTTCATATTTGTCTACCTCTGTTACGGATAACACTTCTCCTTCAAATTGTCCGTCAGTAATGCATTCGTGGATGAATGTTTCTCCTTGTTGCAGAGCGTCTTTTTCAAAAAGGGTTGCGATTCTTGCAGAAGTTCCTGTGCCGCAAGGAGAACGGTCTACTTGCCCATCAGCGAAGATCGTTACATTTCGTAAAGTAGCGTCTTTCCCTTTCGGTTCATCTGAGAAAATAACACCGTATATTCCTTTTAAACCTTCTTCCAGTGGATGTTTCACTTCCATTTGACTCTCGATATAGTGTTTAATTTTACCGCCCCACGTTTGAATAGCAGATAAATCTTTGAAATCAACTTTCAAACCAAATTCTTTACTATCTACTACCGCATAAAATGCTCCGCCAAATGCGATATCTACTTGAAATTCATAGTCATCTATTTTGATAGGGACGTCTTTCTTATATACGAACGAAGGAACATTTTCAAATGATACGGACTCTACTTCACTCCCGTTAAATTTTGCGTACGCAATAACTTCCCCAGCAGGGCTATCAATAATGAACTTTTGTTTTTCACCTGTCACTTCAAACATGCCTGTTTCAATTCCTACTGTAACGACAGCAATAATGCCGTGACCACACATCGTACTCCAGCCTTCATTGTGCATAAATAAAACGCCAAAATCAGCGTGAGCACTTGCAGGCGGTGTAATGATACAACCGTACATGCCGTGATGTCCTCTCGGTTCATACATAAGAACCTCGCGAAGATGATCCAAATGTTCCATGCAGTATGCACGTCTTTCAAGTTGCGTTTCTCCCTTTATCTCTGGCACTCCGCCCGTAATAATTCGAAGCGGTTCCCCAGCTACATGAGCATCAATTGTTGTATACACTTTACTAATCTTCATTTCTATCTCTCCCCTATATGTTGATACTATTTTCAATGCAAATACTATGCCAAATCACAAAGCGTTAATTTGTTTACATTTTTCTGAAAAAGGTGTATCCTTTTGGCAACAAATCTGTATACTACTGTCTACTTTTTTATAAAATCAGTGGTGGTTTTATAAATCCCCTACTGATTATTAGCCCACAAATAGCGAGATAAATTCTTTGGAGGCCATGTTATGAAACAATTCGATACCTTTGCAGTTCCAACGTTGCATACACTCCTCTCTTACGTGGAAGAAGCGATTTCTATCGTAGATACGGAAGGAGTTATGCTGTACTGGAATGAGGCAGCAGAAAAAATGTATAACATAAAAAAAGAAGATATTATCGGAAGAAACGTGCAGGAGTTCTTTTCAAAAGAAGATATTATGAATTTAAAAGTTCTTGAGAGCGGGCAACCGGTCCGGGATATTTATCATCTTCCGCGTCCAGATAAGCACGTATTAATTAGTACGACTCCTATTTATAACGATGACAACGAATTAGTTGGTTCTATGTCTGTAGAAAGAGATATTACCGCGACGATTAAGTTAAATGAAAAATTATCCTCTACTTCTGAAGAATTACAGCAATTAAAACAACTGATTCAGCATCAACAAAATGACCCCTTCAGCACGATTAAAGGGAATAACGCCACACTTCAGCACATTATCCACAACATGAAAAAGGTAGCAACTACAGATGCGACAATTTTAATTACAGGAGAAAGCGGCGTTGGAAAGGAACTTTTCGCTCAGGCCATTCATGAAGCAAGCCTTAGAAACAAAAATACTTTTATCCCAATTAATTGCGGCGCTATTCCTGCCGCTTTATTTGAAAGTGAGTTATTTGGCTATGAATCTGGAGCTTATACGGGAGCCGCTAAGGGCGGAAAAGCAGGAAAGTTAGAACTAGCAAATGGCGGCACTTTATTTTTGGACGAGGTAGGAGAACTCCCGCTTGATATGCAAGTGAAACTACTCCGTGCTTTACAAGAAAAAGAGATTTACCGAGTTGGTGGGCAAACACCGAAAAAGATAGACGTAAGAATTATTGCCGCAACGAATCGTATGTTAGAAGATATGGTGCTCAACGGGACGTTTCGATCTGATTTATTTTATAGACTAAATGTTTTCACAGCGCACATCCCGCCGCTAAGGGAACGAACAGATGACATTTCCTTTTTAGTCCATCATTTCTTAAAGGAATTTTCCTTCAAATATAACAAGCCCGCTCCATTTGTTCATCAAGAAGCAATGAACAAACTACATACATACTTTTGGCCGGGTAATATTCGCGAATTACGTAACATAATAGAAAGGTTAATTGTCCTTCATGACGGGAAAGAGATACGTGAAGCAAACATTTTACAACTATTGCCGTTGCAGAAGCCTATCCATCATACAGAGCGCTCACTCACTGATGAGAAAAAGAGCTTAGAGAAAACTAGAATTATACAAGCTCTCGAAGACACGTACGGAAACAAAAGCATCGCTGCGAAAAAGTTAGGCATGTCCCGTGCTAACTTATATAAGAAGCTGAAGAAGTATGGGATTAGTTATGAAGTAGAGCGTTAATCAGCCAATAAAAAAAGTCATTTATTCATAATGTATAAAATTCATTGTGGAATTCAAGCCACATATTCGTCCTTGTGAGGTGCTGTGGCACCTCCTTTTCTTTTGCAACAAACGGGCCAGATTGTGGAGAATCTCTTCTGAAATAATTGGATATTAATGTTAAAACAGATGAAGATTATGAAGTAATGTACTTAAACTATAAGACAGGATTATTGCTTTCCTATATAATTATAGCAAACAAAAGATAGATTATTTAAGGATGGCTAATATGTTAAAAACAAAAACGAAATATCAAACTTGGATACGAATTTACAAACTAATTATTTTTTTGGCTATTTCACTCATTCTTCTCTTGGTAACATTATTACCTGTTAATGTATATCTGCGAATCCTGTCAGGTATTTTTGCGTTACCTTTTATTTATATAGCATTTATACTTTCTTATTCAGTTTACCAATTTGCAGCAGTTGGGGGGAATTATCAGTCAAAAATACATGATTTAATTGTTGCCAAGGTGAATTGGGATGAAAAAGGAAAAATACTAGATATAGGAACCGGTAGTGGTTCCTTGATTATTAAACTGGCAAAGACTTTTCCTAAGTCCTATCTAACTGGAATTGATTATTGGGGCGGAAATTGGGAATATTCCAAATCCAAGTGCCAGCAGAATGCTGAAATAGAAGGGGTCTCTGATAGAATTGATTTTCTGAAAGCAAGTGCTGCAGAACTCCCTTTTACTGATGATGAATTTGATATAATTGTAAGCTGTCTAACATTTCATGAAGTAAAAGATAGAGAAAATAAAACTGAAGTAATTAATGAGGCATTAAGAGTATTAAAACCTGGTGGCGAGTTTGTTTTCTTAGATTTATTTATGGATGAAAAAGTATTTGGAGATGAAAAAGAGCTCTTACATGTCTTAAAGAAACATGGTGTATCCGAATTGAATAGCTACAAGCTTGCTGAAGAAATAGAGTTACCAAAACTCTTATTGAACAAAAAAGTATTAGGAAATGCAATGATTTTGAGTGGTAGGAAATAAGAATGCACTAATTCGCCCTTATAATAGCGCGGACTTCTCTATTATAAGGGCCACTACTTCATTTAACTTAACAAAGTGATGTAGCTCTATTTGTTTTTTTGCATCTTTTTTTAGCAACATCGTAACTTTATTTCAAATCTACACACCTAACCCCAACAAAAAATCCCCCGAAAACTCGGGGGATCCATCAAACCCTAACCGCCACCACATCCGGCACTTGCTTCGCAATCTCCTCACCAATCTTTATACTTGCCGTCGCAGCTGGAGATGGCGCATTACAAATATGCAGCGAATTGATGCCAGGGATAATGCAGAAGTCATCAACCATATTTCCGTTCGATAAAATTGCTTGTGCCCTTACGCCCGCATGCGTTGGGACGATATCTTTCTCTGTCAGTTCTGGTATTAAGCGCTGCAAGCTTTTTAGAAATGATTGTTTACTAAATGAACGCACCATCTCTTTTATGCCTTCTTTCATATTCGGCATCGCCATTTTCCAGAAGCCTGTGTATGTCATTGTTTCCATGAAGTCTTTTATGTCGAAGTCTTTTTTCGTGTAACCTTCTCGCTTAAAGCTTAATACTGCATTCGGTCCTGCATGTACGTCTCCGTTTATCATTCTTGTAAAATGAACACCTAGAAATGGGAATTCTGGATTTGGAACTGGATAAATTAAATGTTTTACAAGATGGCGTTTTTCTGGGACGAGTTCATAATATTCACCACGAAACGGAACAATTTTCATATCAGTTAATATACCTGTCTTTTTCGCAATACGATCGCTATGTAAGCCAGCGCAGTTAATGAGAAATTTCGTTTTAAATACACCTTGATTTGTCTCAATTGTTACGGCGTCTTTCTTCTCAGTAATACGCTCCGCCGTTGTTCCTAAATGTATTTCTCCGCCGCTTTCTTGAATCAAGCGGGCAAATGCATAACTTACTCCTCTATAGTCAGCAATCCCGCAAGAAGGAACACGGATTGCGCCAAGTCCCTTTACATGAGGTTCAATTTCAGCTAATTCTTCCTTACCTATTTTTTCAATATGTAAATCGTTTTGTAAGCCTCTTTCATATAAGTTATGTAAAAGAGGAAGTTCTTCCTTTTCTGTAGCGACAATTACTTTTCCGCACATGTCATAAGCGATGTCATTTTCTTTACAAAATTGAACCATAGCTGCGTTTCCTTCTTTGGCAAACTTCGCTTTATAACTCCCTGGTTTATAATAAATTCCAGAATGAATTACTCCGCTATTATGTCCAGTTTGATGATGTGCAAGTTCCTTTTCTTTTTCAATGATCGCGATTTTCGCACGAGGGAATTTTTTCGTTAAAGCCATTCCAGTTGAAAGCCCAACAATTCCTCCGCCAATAATTATAAAGTCATACATCCTACTTCCCCCTTAATATGATGAAAGGCAGGCCTTTTTTAAGACCCGCCATACAAACTTATTTAGAAAAACAACCGCGCTGACGCATTAGTTCTCTATATAAACCTTTATTTTTCTCAAATGCAGCTCTTCCGTGCATCCAAAACAAATTATTTAAAAGAACTAAGTCACCAACTGGTAATTTTAATGCATGTGTTGCTGGTGAATTTTCAACTGAATATGATAAGTCTTTCAGATAGTTTGCTTGTTCAATATTATCTGGATACGCGAACTGATCGATAAAGCAAATGCATGGTGCGTTATTTACATCAAAAAATGTTTCGCGATATACGATTTCTTGCGCATTTTTACTTGGTGGTGCTTTATACGTAATTTTAACAGATGCGAGCGAGTGATCTCTAAATTTCTGAAGATCTTCCCAATCGTCTAAATGTAGTAAACGGGATTCCCCTCCTACTGCATTTTGCTCTTCAATTTTCATCATAAGAAGCCAATCTGTTGGCTCATCAACGAATGTACCGTCTGTATGAAGTGTGAATAAACGGTACGCTTGACGAAGGTAAGAATCACTACTATCCGTATCTTTCACATTAAATCTAGCATAATACGTTCCTGTCATCGCATCAAAGTTCGGCGCCCCGATTAAATGCGTTAATGCTGTCGCAAATTTCACGTAGTCTGCTGGATCTGCCGTTTCACCTTGTACCCCAATTGTAAATCCACCCGTTTCACGGTCATGAATAATGCCGCGAATGTTATCCATAAATGATTGCCCAAAAATCTTTCTCATTCCATCCGCAAGATTAAACCGAGAATACGGAATATATTGTAATGACTGCTCTGAATGCTCTTTTACCTCTTCAAAAAACTGTTTAAGCAACTGCTGATTTAACACAATATGGTATAAACGCTTATGCTCTGGATGAGGAACAATTTCATACCCCTCATATTTCTTTGCAAATTTCATCTTCGTACTTTGTTCTGTAATAATCGACATTTCAATTCCTCCCTAAATTAAATATGAAGAACGTATTGACGCTTTTTACAGACAGTTATCCTTATCTTCTTATGCTGAGATTCGGTCTTACTGCCCTAACATCGAAAAAGCCAGTCATACGCATCCACGACATAAAAATCGCGAAAACGTACAACTGGCTCATAATTACGAATGTTCTTTAATCTCTTAAAGTACAATAATAATAGACAGTTTGTATGAAAATATTTGTAAAACAGAAAAGTAAGATCGGATATAGAGAAGGCTAATTTCTCGTATGGACCTTATTAATTAAATGATAATTCATAATATTCTTAATGTCAATTTATTTTTTACTATTTTCTCTACAAACTTTACACATTTTACAAATACCCTTACTCTCTGCGCATCCTCTTTTTTTCGTTTCCTTTTTTACAACTTGAACTTCATTTAACTTTTTCATAATTTTTGCCTCCTCAATATAAAAAGCCAGTCGTATCTCTTTAAAAGAAATACAACTGGCTCTTGTTTATGGACATAAATGCGATAAACTAGACAGTTCTTATGGAGTTGTTTCCTCGTACTCACCCTCGAGCTGTTCATCATTTAAATAACTTACGTATTGACGATGCAAATCTTTTACCGCACTGACGATAGCATTTTGCGCTTTTCCTTGATAATGATCTGTAATATCTTGAACGATATCTTCAATACCATCTTGCAAACTATGTCCTCTCAAAATTTGAGCGACGAAGTCCCTACCGTGCTCTGTCGCAAGCGTACATGACGCTTCAATAATGACATGATATTTATGATCTGCCTCAATTGTAATTGTTAATGTTTCATACATACTGCGAACAGCCATCCCTTTCGGAAGTCTCGAGTGTCCCGCCATAAAAAATGTCCCTTTACGCATATTTCATCCTCCGTTACTATGTTTTTTATTCCGTATTAACGGGCAGTAGCCCCCCCCTCAAAATTCGGCGAATGCGAGGGAGTTATGTAGGAGCCTAGTGCCCGTAAAGGCCCGATTGGTGAAGGCTAATAATCAGAGGGGATGCCCCTATCTGATTAAAGTTTCACTTTATCGCTTATACTTGATCTACGTATACTGTCTTTATTCTCGTATAAAATTCTTTCGCCGCTTTTCCTTGTTCACGCGGTCCAGCACTAGAATTTTTCATTCCGCCAAACGGAACTTGAGGTTCTGCTCCTGCAGTTTCTGAATTCACGTGCACCATTCCAACTTCCACATCATCAATAAACCGCTGCGATAAACTTAAATTATTCGTACAAATCGATGCACTTAACCCGTATTCAGTATCATTCGCTAAAGAAACTGCTTCTTCATAACTATTCACTTTAAATAAACATATAACTGGCCCGAAAATTTCTTCTTTTGCAATGCGCGCATCCACATCTACATTTTCAAAAATAGTCGGTAACACGTAGCAACCAGCTTGCAATTCTCCTTCTTCCGGCACGCTGCCTCCATACAATAAAGAAGCCTCCGCTTTCCCTACTTCAATCATCGATAAAACAGATTGTTGCTGCCCTTTTGAAACACATGGTCCCATAAATGTAGCAGGATCTAACGGATTCCCAACTGTAAGAGCTTCCGTGCGCTGCAACAGTCGATCCTTGAACGCTTCATAAATTTCCTCTTCTACAATGACTCTACTTGTTGCGGTACACTTTTGCCCTGTTGACATAAACGCACCTTTTATCGTAATAGTTACCGCCTTTTCAATATCGGCATCCTTTAATACAACTAACGGATTTTTCCCGCCCATTTCTAATTGCACTTTTTTCCGGGTTTCAACGGCTGCTTTTTGAATGATATTTCCAACGTGATTAGATCCGGTAAAAGATATTGCTTGTATATCCGGATTCCCCGTTAATTCTGTCCCAACTTCAGTGCCTTTTCCGAACACACAATTGATTACACCTGCTGGAATACCTGCCTCATGAAAAGCATTTACAAGATGATACACTGATTTTGGCGTCACTTCAGCCGGCTTAATAACAACTGTATTTCCGTAAATAAGTGCCGGCGCCATTTTCCACGCTGGAATTGCAATCGGAAAGTTCCACGGTGTAATTAATCCAACCGGTCCTACTGCCACTCGCTTACTGTAAAGCATCGTACTTTCATTAGCGGATGGGATTAGTTCTCCAATCGGCTGATTTGCTTCCCCTGCATAATATTCAAGAATGCTAATTGCCCGCTTCGTCTCGCCAATCCCTTCTGCGAGCGTCTTTCCTTCTTCATTCGTTACATCTCGGCCAATTTCATTTACCTTTTCTTTTAAAATAGCTGCCGCTTTCCATAAATAACTCGCTCTCTCTTGAAACGATAACTTTTTCCATTTATAAAAAGCTTCTTTCGCTGATGCAATTGCTACTCGTGTATCTTCTGCCGAACTAAGCGGGAATTCACCTAACTCTTCCCCGTTATGCGGATTATAATCTTTAACGTATGCATTCGTGGAAGGTTCTTTCCACTCACCGTTTATATAATTGAAAAACCTCATGCCCCTGCCCCCACCGTTTTTTTATTTTGATAGTTTCGCAATAGCTGCTTCTAAAATAGTAAGCCCTTCTTCAAGCTGTTCATCTGTTATAACAAGAGGTGGCAAGAAACGAAGTACATTACTATAAATACCAGCGCTTATCGTAATGACCCCTTTACTATGCGTTTCCTTCATAATCGCTTTAACCTCTTCCGCTGCTGGCGCTTTCGTTTCTTTATCTTTTACAAGCTCAATTGCAGTCATCGCGCCAAGACCTCTCACATCGCCAACTAGTTCATATTTCTCTTTCCAACTATTAAATACTTCCATCATACGATTTCCAATTTCCGTAGCACGCTTCACTAAATTCTCTTCCTCGATTATATCCAAAACGGCTAGTGCAGCTGCGCAGGCAACTGGACTTCCTGAGAAAGTACCACCTAGTTGACCAGGACCAGGTGCATCCATCAATTCCGCTTTCCCTGTTACTGCACTAAGCGGCATCCCAGCAGCGATTGATTTTGAAAATGTCATTAAATCAGGAGCTACGCCGAAATGATCCATTGCAAATAAATTACCCGTACGAGCAAAACCAGTTTGAATTTCATCCGCAATCATAATAATTCCATATTTATCACAAATATTTCGAACACCTTGCATGAACGTAGTCGTCGGAACGATAAATCCACCTTCTCCTTGAAGAGGCTCCAAAATAATCGCAGCAATGTTATCACTTGCTACTTCCTCTAACATGAAGCGTTCGAAATACGCTAAGATTTGCGCGTCTACTTCTTCTGGCGACAGTCCTTCTTCAGCACGGTAATAGTATGGATATGGTAATTTGTATACTTCTGATGCAAACGGTCCAAATCCATGCTTGTACGGTTTCACTTTACTTGTAAGTGACATCGTCAAAAGTGTACGCCCGTGATAAGCACGCTCGAACGAAACAATCGCACTTCTACCAGTTGCTTTTCTAGCAATCTTCACCGCATTTTCTACTGCTTCAGCACCGCTATTGGCAAACATCGTTTTTTTCTTAAAATCACCTGGTGTTAATTCATTCAGTCTTTCAGCTAGTGCAATATAACTTTCATACGGTGCTACGTGAAAACAACTATGAATAGAAGATTCCACTTGCTCTTGGATTGCCTTCACTACTTTCGGATGGCAATGCCCAACGTTTTGCATACCAATTCCGCCCGCAAAGTCAATCAGTTCATTACCATCTATATCTGTAATAATCGCTCCCTTTGCTGATTGCACATATAACTCTGTAATATTGTAAGGCCCTTCTGGCACCGCATTCTTTCTTCTTTCATGTAATATGCTAGATTTTGTAGTTGTAATATCTTTCTTCTCTTTCAACATGGAATATACCCCTTTTCTTATTCTTTCTCTATGCTAACTTCCGAATCTTTTATAATCGTAAAATCATTTAACTTTTGCTTATCTATTTTTCTAACTCTTAGGAAATAGCTTATTATTACTACGATTGTAGCTAGTATTGTCATGTAAAACTGCATGCGCATATCTTCAATAAATGCCTGCGAAACAAATATCGTAACAATCATTAGAAGAGTTGCATATGTGAGATACGGGAATAACCACATTTTCACTTTTAGCTTTCCAGCGCCTTCTCGTTCCCTTTCTCGTCTTAACTTTACATGTGAAACTGCAACGAACATATACATAAGCATCGTTACCCCACCTGAACTATTCGCTAAAAACGCAAACAGTTTATCAGGAGATATAAATTTTAACATCGCACAAATAAATGCAAATACAATACTCGCATAGATCGCTATAACCGGCGTCCCTCTACTATTTAACTTTGAAAAAGCTGCCGGAGCATCGCCTTTTTTAGCAAGTGAAAATAACATACGCGAACTCGTATATATACCTGAGTTCATAACGGAAAGTAGTGATAAAAATACAACACCATTCATAATCTCTGCGGCTGCAGGTACCCCTGCCATATTAAATAAACTTGCATACGGAAGTTTTAATAACTCCTTATCCGTCCACGGGATAAACATAACTAAAATCGTTACGGACCCTACGAAGAAAAGCATAAGGCGCCATACTACACTATTAATCGCTCGTATTACATTTTTCTCTGGATTATCAGATTCCCCGGCCGCAATCGCTGCTACTTCACTTCCGGATAAAGAGAAAGAAATAAACACAACGCTCAGTAAGACAGGGACAATACCGTTCGGGAAGAAACCACCGTGTTCCGTAATAATAGAAAGACTCGGTCTATCCACCCCTGGAACAAGGCCAAAAAACATCGAAACTCCTAAAATTAAAAACGCAACAATCGCCACAACTTTAATAAGCGCTAACCAATATTCAAATTCACCGTACAATTTTACTGAATATACATTCGTCATCGTCATGAGAAGGACCATGCCCAAACTTGCGATCCATGCTGGAATCGAAGGGAACCAATTGTTAATCATCACGCCTAAAAGTACTGCTTCGATTGCGATAATAATGACCCAGTTAAACCAATATAACCATCCGATTGTGTATCCTGCCCACGGCCCAATTGCTTTGTTCGCATACGTTGCGAAAGAACCACTATCAGGATTTTCAGCTGCCATCTCTCCTAACATCCGCATTACGAGTACAACCATTAAAGCCCCGATAATATAGGACAAAATTGCTGCTGGACCCGTAGATTGAATAATCGTTCCACTTCCTACAAACAAGCCGCCCCCGATAACCCCACCAATCGAAATCATTGTTATATGCCGAGTTTTTAAATCCTTCTGTAACTCTTTTTTCTCTTTAGCCAAACAGTTCACCAACCCCTCCATTAGCATGAACGTGCGCCATAACCCATTGATAAAGCTTTCTCAAAATCCCATCCTACGTTTTAAGAAAAAATAAAAAGAGCCAGAAAAACAACGCCTACAGCTGCATTGAATTTTACTGCCTCTATCCTTATGGCTCGTCCTCCTGCTAAGGAAGCTCAAGTGGAAAGAAGTTCCTCTATTCATTTTCAAACATACATCCGGGCTTGCAGGGAGGCTAATCACTGTCATCCGATAATAAGTTAATCATAATACAAATAAACTGAATATTCAATATTAATTTGAGGAGAAATTTCCAAATCTTCGCAACATATACTGTTCAAAAGCAAAAGGAAGTGATCTCATGTACTACGGAACAAAAGGCTGGTACGTAGCCGAACTAAAAAAATTAGGCGTTCGTTATTTGGAAGGACGGAAGCTAGAAAGCTACCGCGGACACATCTTGCGCAATCTACTAATCGCGCAACAAGAGAAATTAAAAGAAAAGTAGTATGCTGATAAAGTGAAACTTTAATCAGTGGGGGTTTTCTTCATCCCCCACTGATTATTAGTTGAACCAATCGGGCGTTTACGGGCAGTCGATCTCCCACCTAACTTCTTTGCTCCAACTGAATTTTAAGGTGGGAGTTTTACTGCCCGTTAATGCGGGATAAAGTGATATTGAACGATTCTCGGAATATATCAGCGTTTTTTCAAATATATCGATCACAAATTATAATATATTAGGGATTCGACAAATTCCATCAAACTCCTTCTTCTACCAACTAAATCCACACCAGGCTACGCTAATACCAACCAAAAAAGGTCACCCAAACGGGTGACCTTTCCTATTCACAAACAAGAATTTGTCTAGAGAATGTTCCTTTTTTTGCGACGCCACGATCTGTGATTTCAAATCCGGCTTCATGAATCATGTCGTCCATTGTTTCCATCGTAACAACGACTACTTTTTTTGCAATGCGGCGCGCGCTTGAGAGAATGGAAAATTGATCTTCTGGTGTTGCGTGCGTAAATAAGTCGTACGGCATGTCAATAATTGCGACGTCGTAGTTCTCAGTGATTTCCTCAATTGGACCTTTTGTTACTGTTCCTTCAAACCCAAAGTGTGCGATGTTTTTTCTCGTTCCAAGAACCACAAGTGGATTTATATCTCTACCAACAATGTTAATCCCCATAGAAAGTGCTTCTACTACTACTGTTCCAATGCCGCAGCACGGATCAATAGCTCGCACTCCATCTGGATTTGGCACAGCGATATTTGCGACAGCTCTAGCAACACGTGTGCTCAGTGATGTCGAATAGCTATGCGGTTTTTTTATGTGATGATACCAAACCGGATCACTTTCTACATAATGCCCGAAGTACCAACGTCCCCCAAGAGGAACAATCCCGAATACGCGCTCTGGATTACGAACGTCTGCTTCTCCTTCAATATGCATACCAAGGTCTCGCTCAATGAGACGTCTTTCTCCATATTCAATTTTATTCTCTCCAACAAGGTCATTAATTTTAACGAAGATGACTTTGAATGTCGCTCCCGCCAAGTCAATTTGTTCCACTTGTTTCAAGATACTTTCTAAGTCGTCTCCTTCATACATAACTTCAATTCGTTCTTTAATAAACGGGCTTCTGCTCGGATTAATTTTGACATCACTTTTCAAAATGTTAACGTGGGACTCCATTCCAAATAATGAGCGCATTTCCAAGTAGCATAAAGAACGTTCATCCTCACGAAATGCATACGTATATATACATGCAGGTATTTTACTATGATTACTCAATCTATTATCATCCTTTATCATTTAAAATTGTTATTCTCACGATTACTCGAATACTTTTCATATAAAATTAAATGATATCATATGCCGGAAATAAAGAGAAACCTTTATAAAGTGAAACTTTAATCAGTGGGGGGGTTCTTCATCCCCCACTGATTATTAGTTGAACCAATCGGGCATTTACGGGCAGTTGATCTCCCACCTAATTTCTTTGCTCCAACTGAATCTTGAGGTGGGAGCTTACTGCCCGTTAATGCGGGATAAATCCTTTCACAGATTATAACATTATATATGTATAGTAAATACGTTCTCCCTTCACATAAAAAATCGCATATATAACTAATAATGAATGTATATAAAAAAGCGATTAATGCATATTGCTCTAATCGCTTCTCCTAATCTATCATTTGAAATTGTCTTTCACATATACATTCCCTTCCTCCAAAGGAAGCTTGATCTCATCGATCTTTTTTGCTTTTCCCGTCTCAAGATTTGTTTGGAAAGTCGAGAAATACCATATTCCTTCTCCATTATTATAATTCCCAATAAGAAACTTCCCGTTATCTAACGCTTTAAAACAAGTTCCTGCAATACCAAAATCATCTTCACCAATTTTCACTTCGAGTACTTTTCCTTTATGAATATAAAAAGCTTTCGCTGTTGAAAAATTAGAAGACTCACGCTGCAATGCTACGAAAAAATCTGGTGTACCTTTACTAACAAATCCATTTTTTCTAGACGTATTAAATACAAACTCTCCAATTTGCGCCTCTTGCAAATATAACGTCTCACTTGTAGATTGTAATGCAAGCTGATATTCACCTTTATATATTTGATCCCCTTCTTGTGCACCAACCCAAGGTTCTTTTTGTGTTTCATGTTGTTCGTTATTCGAAAATACATGCAAAGTATACGTTTCTCCCTCAGTAGAATTCATTGAGACAGTGTAGCGACTTTGCACTTGTGGATTTATTTGTGATCCTTGTATTTTTCTACTCTCTTTTTTATTCCCCGCGGTATCCTCTACCTTCGTCACTACTTTTTCCTCTGAACTTTCTTTAGAACATCCACTTAATGCTAAACTTACAACGATACTCCCCATCAATAACTTCTTCATATTGCCCCCCAAATAAAAAGCTGATTAAAAATATGATTTCCAATCAGCTCTCTCTATTTTCTATGAAATTAGTCTTCAATTAACTTAGACATTACATACGCATAGACTAGCGCTTCTGTATGTGCAATGGAGCTCTCATGTGTACGTTCAAAAGCGTGAGAAGAATCAATACCAGCTCCAATTAACGCATGCTTCACATCAAATCCAGCGCGAATCGCAGCTGATGCATCAGATCCGTAGTACGGGTAAATATCTACTTTATATTCAATACTGTTCGCCTTCGCAAGCTCAACTAAATGTTTACGTAACGCATAATGATACGGACCACTAGAATCTTTCGCACAAATAGATACTGTATATTCATCAGATGCTTGTCCATCACCTAACGCTCCCATATCAACCGCTAAATATTCAACAGTTTCTTCTGGAATATTAGAGTTACCACCGTACCCAATTTCTTCATTATTCGAAATTAAGAAATGCGTTGTATATGGCAATGTTACCTTTTCATCTTGTAATCTCTTAATTAATTTCAATAAAATTGCGACGCTTACTTTGTCATCTAAATGACGTGATTTTATGTATCCACTCTCTGTAATTTGAACACGCGGATCAAATGAAACGAAGTCCCCTACTTCAATTCCTAATTCGCGTACTTCATTTGCCGAAGAAACACGCTCATCAATACGTACTTCAATGTTTTGCTCATCGCGTTTCGCTTCGCCTGCATTTTTGTATACGTGTACAGATGTTTGATGCATTAAAATCGTCCCTGTATACGTCTTACCACTTGACGTTTCAATTTCGCAATATTCTCCTTCTACAGAGTTCCAGCGAAATCCACCAATCATAGATAGACGAAGACGACCGTCAGGTTTAATCTCTTTCACCATCGCACCTAGCGTATCAACATGTGCAGTTAATAGGCGATGCTGATCATCATTTTTCCCTTTTACAGTTACAATAAGAGCGCCCTTATGATTACGCTTCGTTTCTACATTCCACTCGCTCACATAGTTCTCAATAAATTTAATAATTTTCGCCGTATTTCCAGATGGACTTGGAATAGAGACAAGCTCCTTAATGAGTTCCATCGTTTCTTTCGCATGATGTGCCATTGTCATTTCCTCCTCATTTTCTCTACTATTCAGTATACAAAATTTACTATGAAACCTCTACTGATATAGCTCAATTTTCTAAATTGCAATACAATTCACTTCAACCTAATCTTAATGACAAAAAAGCATCGCGTTATCCACTAACGCAATGCTTTTCCTATGAAACTATTCTTCTGAAACATCTAATAAATAAATTCCTCTTTCAAATCCACCGCGCTCTATTTCTTTTTGCTTACGAAGGCGTTCTACATCTTCAATTGTTGCACCTTCTGCACGCGCTAATGAGATAATAACTTCCAGTGCATCTGCAAGAGAATCTAATGCATGCTCACGCTCTTTCATGGAAGCAAATTCACGAATTTCTTCCGTTCCAATTTTCGCTAAAGCTTGTATGTATGCTTGTCCTGTTAATTTTTGTGCTGTATACGTTTTTCCAGACATTAAAATTTTCTCTGGAACACGATCTCTTACTAGCTTGTTGTACATTGACATCATTTATCCTCCTCTATTTAATAACACCCGAGCTCTGCTTTATAGAAAAACCATTCTTTTTTCACACAAGCACTTAACATATCAATTCCTGATCCGTGCGCCCTTACTACCGGAAAGAAATAATGCTCTGGTTCTTCTTTCTTATCGCCGTATAAGGTCTGGTACTCATCAGGAATCGCCTCTTTTTTCACATCCCGTTCTTTCGTTACTTCACCTGAGAAAGCAACAATTGGATGTCCCTCAAAGAATAGCGCAGTCCGTACTGCAAGAGATGGTGTACTATGCAAAGCATAATATGTAAGTAAAATAATAACGATAACACCGATACTTTTCTTCATATATTACTCCTAAAAAAAAGTGCTAACACAATTATACTAAAATGTGTTAGCACTTTCTCCCCTTTATCTCGAATTAACGGGGGATGATCCCCACGGATTACATTTTCACTTTATTCCCCTTTAAATGCCGGTAGACGCTTTTCTAAAAAAGCAGCAATGCCTTCTTTATGATCCGCTGTTTGTCTCATCGCATATTGACCGCGCTTTTCAAGTTGCAATGTTTGTTCTAGATTAGAGCGATTCACTTCACATAAAATTTGCTTTGTTTGAATCATTGCTTTGATCGGTTTTTGTGACCATTCACTAATCTTTTGCTTCACAGCTGTTTGGAAATCCTCACCGATTACTTCATCAATTAAACCGATATCTAATGCTTCTGTCGCCGATAATTTCTTTCCTTCCCAAATAATTTGCTTCGTCATATTTTCACCGACGCGTTTTTGTAAGAAGAAATGACCACCACCGTCTGGAATTAAAGCGATTCCAATAAAGTTCATCGCAATAACTGATGATATATCTGCCATAACATAATCAGCTGTTAATGCAATACTTAATCCAAGACCAGCAGTTGGTCCATGAATTGCACTAATCACAAGCTTCGGCATCGTATATAAAGTCACAACGACTTCAGCAATGGTATTCATAATGCCATCAAACTTGCTTTCATCATTACTTGAAAGCATCGATTTAATATCCCCACCCGCAGAAAAACCACGGCCATTCCCGCATAGCACGACAATATGCGCAGAACTCTCCGCTACTTCTTTCAACTTTTGTAATAGCTCTTTTAGCGTTGGTTCATCTAATGCATTTAACACTTCTGGACGATTGACCATAACCGTTGCTACGCGTCCTTCATATTTCACAACAACAGATTCTGTTTTACTTGTTACTTCCATTATATACCCCTCTTTTCCACATAAAGATTATACTTATATAATTATAGAAAGCAGATAAAAAACCCTTCTTTTTTCTTAATTTTCTGTCTAATAATTGTATAATTTGTATACAGCTCTGTATAAAACATACAATCCCGTTGCAAAATATAGAAATTAAAGTCGTTTTCTCCATATATTTCATTTATTTACCGTTACTATGAAATGGTGTATTCTTATGTTTGATACATAAAAACAAATATTGAATTTCATTCGTCTTCCTATAAAAAAGGCCTGTATCCCCTCACTCGGGTGCGGAGTTTTACTGCCCGGCAAATAACGGGATAAAAGAATGAAGAAATGGAGGAGTATATGATTAATAAGTTCAAACAAACGGATAACTACTTCCCCCACTTACTGCTGCTATTCATTGTATTTCAACCAATTTTAGATTTATTAACCTCTTTTTCAATCTATGTATTACATATGAGCGCAACAGTCGGAATCGTAGTCCGGTTCATCTTTATGCTTCTTGCATTAGGATATCTACTTCTTCATCATAAACAAAAGGATGCGAAAAAATATATTCTCTACTTATGCCTACTTGGAGTTGTACTCGCAATCGGCCTTGTTAATAATTTAATGGTCAAATCTCCAATTTCATTGGTCGAAGAAGTGAAATTTATTTTAAAAATCCTATACCCAATTGTGCTACTGTTTGGATATATCATCGCATTTAAAGAGTTAAAAAATAACGAATATACGTTTCATAAAATCATTACCTATTTCTTATATGCAACTTTAATTTTCAGTATCTCAATGATTGTGGCAATGTTAACTAGTACAGATTTCCCAAGCTATCCAAACTCAAAGATTGGTTCAAGAGGTTGGTTCTTTGCTGGAAATGATTTAAGTGCTATTTTCGCAATTATGTTCCCAATCGTTGTCTTATACTCGGTCCATAAAACAACTTCTTTCTCAAAAGTCTATTACTGGATTCCAACTATACTTGCGATGTATGCAAGCATCATGATCGGAACGAAAGTAGGCTACGGTGCCATTGTTATTACACTTGGTATCGCCCTTTTCTTCTTATTTATTGAATATATCATTCATCGTAAAAAAGAAGGAAAAGGATTCACATATCTTGTAAACACAGCTGTTGCTGCTATCATATTAGGAGGTTTATTCGTACTTACACCACATACTCCTATCGCAAAAAATATGAGCATCCATTTACAAATATATGAACATAAAAAGTCAGTACAAGAAGAAAACGACCGCAGAGAAGGAAAATTAATTACAGAAGATCCAGAAGAAGCAAGAAAACGTGCGCAGGGTGAATTAACAGACTCTGAAATGAAAAGTTTAATTTACAGTGATCGTGACAAGCTTTTAAACATACACAAACAATACTATAAAGACGCACCACTATCTCAAAAACTATTTGGAATGGGCTATGCTGGTAACTATACGGTTAAACCGAAGTTAGTCGAAATGGATTTCCACGATCTATTCTTCGCATTCGGAATTGTTGGGTTCCTTATGTACTTACTACCGCTTCTTTATTTTGGTATTAAAATATTCATTTGCATCATCACTAACTTCAAGAAACTATTAAGCGTAAAACACATGCTACTAGCTAGTACACTCGTCCTATCGCTCGGCATCGGCTTTATGTCTGGTCACGTATTAACAGCTCCAGCCGTAAGTATTTTCTTTGCCGTTATACTTGCTTATACGATTGTTGACCTTGATATTGAATAATACAAAGAAGGTGCTTCATAAAGTCACACTGGCTTTTGAAGCACCTTCTTTGTTATGTGATTGTTCTTTTCGATTTATCTGAAATAATTTTAATCCATGCTTTTCCATTTATCATTTCTTCACCTAAGAGTGTGAGATATTCTTGTTATACCTTCTAAACGCCTAAAAACTTCAATTTCTCTTTCTGTTCATCGTTCGCCATTACTACGATCGTTTTTTCAATACTTGGATGTACTTGTTCAAGCGTTACACTCGCTCCTGCTTTATCAGACTGCTCAACAAAATTTAATAACGCCATCGCTCCTGACACATCCATATAGCGCACATCTTTCATACGTAAAACAACCGGCGACTTTATACCTTGTAAAGCCGTAAAAATACGATCTACTGATAAGAAAGAAAGCGGGCCTTGAATCGTATACGTTGCTTCTCTTTCTTTTACAATTGAAGCTTTACGCTCTTTACATTTCACCATGTATAGAATGAAAGAAAGAATAATCCCGAACGCAACCGCGATCATTAAATCAAACTTCACTGTGACAATCATCGTTACGAGCATAACAAGCACATCACCTTTAGGTGCTACATGCATCTTCTTCATGCTTTCCCAATCAAACATTCCAATACCAGTTAAAATTAAAATACCTGATAATACGCCAAGTGGAATGTATTGTACGACCGAGCCAAGCCCCATAATGAAAATAAACAATATAACGCTATGCATACATGCCGAAAGCGCCGTTTTACCGCCACTTCTTATATTCACAATAGAACGCACAGTCGCACCCGCACCTGCTAATCCTCCAAACAATCCGCTCATCATATTACCAATACCTTGTCCAACAAGTTCCTTATTACTTTTATGACGTGTACCTGTCACGTTATCCATTACGACCGACGTTAATAACGAGTCAATCGATCCTAATAAAGCAATGCTAAGCGCTGGTAAAATAAGTTCTACTATCCCTAAGCCGCTTAAAGCCGGAATATGAATAGACGGCATCGCTTCTGGAATGGTTCCAATCTTTTCAATTACCTTATTGAGCGAAATATCCCCTACCATTGGAATATTCACCGTAAGTCCTTCTAATACAGAAGAAAATAAAGGAAGCGTAGCTGTCACACCGACTAATGCAACTAAGCTAGATGGAATGGCCTTAATCCACTTTCCAGAAACAATCATTACAATAATCGTTAATAATACAAGTAGAAAACTATTTTGCACGTGCTTCATTTCACCTAAAATAATAATCAGTGCAATGCCATTCATAAATCCGGAAACAACAGGATACGGAATATATCGAACGTAAGAACCGAGCCTACATACACCAAATAAAATTTGAAACAGTCCTGCCATCATAAATGCGATAAAACTCGCTTCTAACCCGTACGTCGCAATTACTCCTGTCGCAATAACTGTAATCGGTCCAGTTGGTCCTGTTACTTGCCCAGGTGTCCCGCCAAATAACGCCGCGAATAAACCAGCAAAAATGGCACCATATAATCCGACAAGCGCTCCTTCAGATGTTCCCGTTGCCGCAATACCAAATGCAATCGCAAGTGGCAATGCAACAATCGCAACAGTAAACCCTGCTAAACATTCCTTTGCTATTTTTTGAAACATACAATAACCACCTTACTTATTAAGTCCACATTCCATTGTACACCTAAATAGATTTATTCGTTAGCGTACTTTTTACAGTCTCGTGAAGTAAACGTATTCAATGAAAAGTTTCCCCCTTATCTTTGGAAACAATTGCAACTATGCTATAATGAACAAATTAAATCTTTTACTATATACTTGGAGGCACTATGCTAACTTTTGAAGAAAAATTATCGATCATTGAATCTTTCCCTGAATTAGAAAGAAAGAACGTATCATTAAAACGTGTAAACTTTCACTTTGAAGAAAGTCGTTTAGATAAAAAGAACGTTGTATATCACTTACATCCAAATGGAAACGGCTTTGTATATGCGAACGGCATTAAAGGTTACAAAACGGACGATAAAGGTATGATTAACATCCGCGAATTTTCAGCAGAAGAATTGCGTTCAGTAATTGAGCAATCAATCGAACGACTATCACAAGAAGAAATCGTAGTTCCTGCAGAGCCTGCGAAAGAAGAAGAATGGCATAACGAAGATGGTCATATTCTTACTCTTATCTCAGAGGATGACATGTGGAACGTTTACGCTGGCGTAAACTTAGACGGTACATTCAACTCTTATCCAGAAGCTGCGGAATACCTTGATGAAGAAGGTTTCTCACGTAAATAATGTGCTCCTTTACTAAGTAAGGAGCACACCACTGATGGTGATCCCGTACATTACGAGATCACCATTTATCAAATTACGAAGTCAAAACTTCTTATTTTCACTATCCCCGATAAAAATTTGAAGTTGACAACTATACGACTCTGTATTAAAAACATCAGTAACTAACTCCACTTCAATGAAACTTTCCACTTCTATATGATTTTCTTTTACATATTTAATCATAGTATTTCTACGTTCCTCTTCATTCTCTTTACTATATGCCAATGTTAAATATTTCCCGCTCGGTAATATTTTTATATTTTGCATGTCTTCCATCTGTACATGATCTTGTACCTTATTAAAAACATACTTCGGTTCTACATCCCACTTTTCATTGACATTGTAGAGAATCCCCATTTCCATTGCCATTTCCCCTTCATAATCTTGAGTGATTTTCTCTAAATCGGAATAATAAAGTAACTCCTGTAAACTCCCCACTTCTTTACAAGGCGCTACAATGACATACCGCTGTTCAAAGAACTCGATAGATACTTCATCACGTTTTAACATTTCCTGTGAACTCCCTACTTTCGCATGTAACCCATCAATCGTTTCAATTACCTCTTTCATTTTCTTTATATGTTCTTCAGCTTCTGCTCTCTTTAAGTATAAGAATTGGAATAATTTGTCTGTATTGCACTCCTTAAAAATCTCTTGAAGTTCTACGATACTGGTGTTCAGTTCTCTACAGCTTTTTATAATATCTATGTGAATAAATTGATCTATAGAGTAATACCTATATCCTGTTACTTCATCAATATGCTTTGGAATAAGAATCCCCATCTTATGATAGTACCTTAATGCTTTTATCGTTATATCTTTTATTTTTGCAACTTCTCCAATAGAAAATAATTTTTTCACCTGAATCTCTTCCTTTTTACTTTTTCTCCTACCACTATTGACTCTCCCCTTAGAGGAGACATTACTATTATAATAAGTTATTTACATTAATAAAGGGAGTATATAATTATGAGCACAGTAAAATATAGAAGCATTGTTAGAGAAGACTATGAATCCATTAAACATTTAATTGGTGAAGCATTTGGATTTAATCAATTCATTACAGATAAAAACTATTTAGATTCCTTATTAAACTTCTATCTACAAAGTTGTATTTTAGGAAGTTCTTTTAGCAAAGTAGCTGAAAAAGATAATAAAGTTATCGGTGTCATTTTAGGCGATTCCGAAAAAGACAAAAATCGTTTAAAGAGATTTCATAATAATTTTAGCTTTGCCTATAACACACTGAAACTAATCATGACGAATAAAGAGAATAGAGAGTTTTTAAAATCATTTATAAAAGTTGAAAAAACATATAAAGAACTAATTCAAGGAAAAGAAGATCGCTTTCAAGGCTGCATACAATTATTCATCGTATCCGAAGAATCGAGAGGTCTTGGAGTTGGGAAAACTTTAATGAACTACTTGTTCCAATATATGAGAACCGAAGATGTGACATCTTTATATTTATATACAGACAATAACTGTAACTATAGATTTTATGACAAACAAAACTTCAAGCGTGTCACAGAAAAAGAAATTACTTTTGAATCAATACAAGAAAATCTAAATATCTTTTTATACCGCTATGATTTCAACTAATTGTAACTTTCACACTTCTATGCTCTTTACTAAATAGTAAAGGGCTATATGAAGTATGATTATTCACTTTACATCTCACCCCTTTCACGATCACTCCTATATAGAAAAGAAGCGCGTGGTCATTAGATAGACTAAACCCTTCCACCAATACAGTTTCAGCTCAATTGGGGTGAGGCTATTCAACATAAAAGAAAAGGGGCAGATATGGCACAACATCAGTTTGAAAAGGAGAGTACAACATGGAATGGATTTATGAATTGTTTCAGCAATACGGGTATTATGTCGTACTCATCGGATTGCTTTTAGAATATATCGCTCTTCCATTTCCAGGGGAGCCAACATTAGCCTATGCGGGATTTTTATCCCATCAAGGTGATTTAAATTTACCAACTTTAATTATTTTATCTTTTATCGGGACAAGTGTAGGTATCACATTCCAATACTTTGTAGGAAACAAACTTGGCATGCCTTTCATTCAGAAATACGGCAAATATGTATTCTTAACACAACGAAAAATTGATTTAACGAAAATGTGGTTCGATAAATACAGATATTTCCTCATCTTTATCGCTTTTTTCATTCCAGGCGTACGCCACTTTACAGGATACTTTGCAGGAATTATCAACTTACCATTTCGCCGCTTTGCGATGACAATTTATTCAGGCGCTCTATTTTGGGTATCATTCTTCTTGATCGGTGGTTACTGGTTAGGTGAAAATTTAGAAGATATATTCATGATACTTGGTCAACACATTTGGAAAATTATTTTCGGTATTATTTTCATTACGCTAATCATACGATTTCGCAAAAAAATAAAGCATTCGTTTATAAAGTGAAACTTTAATCAACTCTCACCAATCTGGCGTTTACGGGCAGTAAAATTCCCACAAATAACAAAAAAAAACGGAGACCTATCGTCTCCGCTTTTTTATATACCTCGTGCTCCCTAACTACAAACACAGGCACTTAATACTCTCACGTTCATTAATTTTTTTTGCGTCTAAACATCATCGCTCCTAAAATTAATGCAAGCATACCCGCAATAGTAGAAGTAGATTCAGTTGATACTCCACCTGTTTGAGGAAGAGATTTTGATTGCTTATTATTTTCTTTACTAGATGGTACGTCAGATTGACTGTGTATATCTTGTTTGTTTTGTACTTCCGGTTTTTCTAACACACTTGTTTCCTCTGTCACCTTTGGTGTTTCCGGTTTTGATGGCTCTGCCAGTTCCTTCGTTGTTTCTTCTAGTGTTACCAAGATTTCCGGTTGTTCTTTCACCTCTGGCGTTTCAAGCACGTTCGGCTCTTCTGTCACCTTTGGTTCTTCCGGTTTTTCTTCTTTTATTTCTTCTGTTGTTTCTTCTTCTACTTGTTCTTCTTCTGGTGTTACATG
>NZ_NUVD01000006.1 GCF_002564555.1 Bacillus cereus
CATTTATTCTCTTCCCCTTTTATTCACTCCATGTAATATTAATTAAACAAATTAATTTCATGTAATATTGATTAGATGAATTAACTTCATGTAATATAGAAGTAATAAATTATTTTCACGTAATATATAAGTATCTAAATTAACTTCACGTAATATTAATTAGATGAATTAACTCCATATAATATTGATTAGGTGAAGTTAATTTCGTGTAATATTAAGTGTATAAAATATAATTTCATTAACTGTTACACAAAGTTATCAAGCATGATATAAATGTACTGTAAACCAGCATTATTATGTCATACTTATGATAATGGTATCACATAATAATGGAAAAGTTTAGGATTTTTTTATAATCTCATGTATTTAATGTAAAGATTGGAAAAATAAACTTTTAATATGACGGGAGGATAGCGTGGAAGTGGGAGTGGAAATTCACTTTCAAAAAAATGGTAATTCATGTATAATACAACATATATAATGGACAAATGGAGTGAGGAAATGACACGTATATCCCGATCAGAGTTACTGGAAAAGGTAAAAAAAAGAGTATTAACATCACTACCGCAGGATGATTCTCAGAAAATTGTTTTTGTTTCTGTAGGGTTTCCAAATAAACGAGCTTTCGTATGGCAAACTCGACATGAAAATTCTAATAGAATTTGGACGAAGATAGAACGGCATATTGATAGATACTACAACGTTTCACCGTGGATTAAGATTGACGTTGTTGATTCAGTACGTACTATGAGTTATGAAGAGTTACAGCAACAATTTAGCGTTATAGAAAGAAATAATTACTTTAGATATGGCATTGCTTTTGATGAGCGATTTGAAGTAGCATTTTTAGAGCAGGAGATAAATGCAAATGCAATTTTAAAACCGGGTCCTAATTATCGGATTTCACAATTAGGTAATGTTGATTTACACTTTGATTTTAATAATCTTAATAAATATATTTTTGAAAAGTATAAAAAGCCGCTTTTCCTAAAAGAAGAAATGCTTCACTCAAAATCTTTACATATCTTCACAACGAAATCATTTCTTATTGAAGAAAGCAATACATTAGTTGACTTGCAAAAAAGAGAATTGTATAACGGAATCCGTTTTATAAATGGAAAAAATGAAAAGAAACTGCTTACTCATATTGTGGAAGAGGGCGGAAAGTTTTTAGTGAATCAACTTTCACATGACGGTAAATTTGTATACGGTTACTTTCCTTGCTTTGATCGTACTTTGATAAGCTACAATACAATTCGTCATTTTTCTAGTTTATATGCCTTATTAGAAGTTGTTGAATACACAAAGGATCTTTCAATGATTAAAAAAATTAAAGCCTCTATTGACTGGGGGATTAAACATTTAAGTAAACTAGTAGATAATCAACGATTCTTTATTGAAAGTACAGATGGGGAAATTAAACTAGGTGCGCAAGGTATGGCCTTGCTTGCATTAAGTAAATATATGTCCATTACTGGGTCGAGAGAGTACGAATCCTTTTGTTTACAGGTTGTTTCCGCCTTTGAAAGAATGGTGGACAAGGATGGAAATACAATACATATTTTAGATGGGGAAACACTTCAAGTGGCAGAAGAGTTTCGAACAGTTTATTATGATGGAGAAGCTGTTTTTGGATTGATGCGTTTATATACTTTAGTTCAAGACGAGCATATTTTAGAGCTTGCGCAACGCATTTTTGACCGTTTAATTGAAAAGAAATATTGGAAATATCATGACCATTGGTTAAGTTACGCTGCAAATGAAATTACATATTATATCAATTCTCCTGACTATTTCGATTTTGGAATTAAAAATGCTTTTGAACACTTGGAGTTTATTGATAAAAGAGAAACGGCATACCCTACTCTTCTAGAGCTTATGAACTCTGCTCATTTATTAATAGAAAAATGTAAAAAAGAACATCCTGAACTATTAGAAAAATACGATGTAGAGAAGTTTGAAAAAATTAGAACAAAACGTGCTCGACATGAAATTACAGGTGTTTTCCTGCCAGAAGTAGCAATGTATTTTAAAAACCCGCAAAGGATACAATATGGATTCTATTCTAGGCATGATCGTTTTAGAGCCAGAATAGACGATGCGGAACATTTTCTTTCAGGATTTATTAATTATTTAAAAAATCCATATAATTAAATATTAATAATAAGGTGACTATTATACAGCTGTAGTTGAACTTCATTATATAGTAGGTACTTTGAGTGAAAGGTGATTTTGAATGAGGAAAATAGGAGTGTATTTCTTAAATTTAGATTATGGTGAAAAATTAACGGGGATTGAGATATCTTCGTTGAAGAGGGCTCAAATCTTTGATGAATTTTTAAGTTATGATGTAAAACTATTATCACTAAAATATAGAAGGGCATTAGATAAATGTAAATCTATGTATACAGATTCGTATGGATTATCTGATAAGGTGAATTTCGCAAATCTATACGAAGATTTTCAGCACTCGGAAAATAGGAAAATATCTAAACATGTTAGTGATAGCATATGGGCCTATACTCAAGAATCTAATCAAGAAAATGTTGTGAAAGTAATAAATGAAAATAAAGAAGTCATAAAATACATCGTATATGATGAGAAAGACCAACAAAAAATTAACTATATTAACAATTTTATTCATGGAAAAAAGTACATGAAGGAGCTATTTGATGAATACGGTACATTGTCCAGTAAGCAGTATTTCGATGAGGCACAAAAAATAGTACGTGAAGAGTATTACAGAACAGATGGTACAATAGCTCTAGTTAAAGATGTAAAACAGGATGTTTTCTTGTTAATGGATGAATGCGGGAATTTTTGTAAGAGTGTAACGGAAGACGAATTAATTAATATTTGGATTACAAAAAAAATAGAAAATGATGATGAAAGCATTTTATTTGTGGACAAAAATCGATTTTATTATAACATTGTAAAAAAAATAAGAAGTCCAAAGGTGCACGTTGTTCCTATCATTCATAATACTTTTTATAATAATCCAAATGATCAATTAAAGGGTGCACTTAACTCGAATTATATACCAATTTGGAAAGACTTTAATCAAGTTGAGAAAGTTGTGGTATTAACCCAAAAGCAAAAGGAAGATATTTCTAATAGATTTGGGGGAATAGAGAAGTTCGCTGTAATACCCCATTCTATTTCTGGTGAAATTGAAAAAGTTCCTTTTGAAAAACGTGAAAAAAATAAATGTGTTCTATTTGCAAGATTATCACCTGAAAAACAGATTGATAAAATGATTGAAATTTTTACAAGGGTAGTGAAAGAAATTCCTTCTGCAACATTACATGTTTATGGAGAGGGTAAAGAAAAAAGCAAATTAATAGATATAATAAAGCAAAATAATATGGAGAAAAATATCTTTATACATCCCTTTACGTACGAACCTAAACAAATTTTAAACAAAAGTAGCTGTTTTTTATTAACAAGTCGCAATGAGGGATTTTGTTTAGCTGCCCAAGAAGCAATTTCATGTGGATGCCCCGTTATTTATTTTGATATTGATTATTTAGGGGATTACTTAAGACATGGTGAAAATTCTGTGAAAGTTGAAGCGAATAATATTGAACAATTTGCTGGAAGAGTAATTGAATTGTTACAACATGATCAAACGAGAGAACGCTATAGTGAGAATTCATATGAAGTAATTAAGGACTTTACAGGAGAAATTGTTGCTAAGCAGTGGGAATCTTTGATAAAAGATTTACTAATAACAACTCCTGACCATTAATATAGAGAATACCATCTTTTAATCTATCTATAGGGGTATAGATAAATCACCATCCAGCTAAGGTTTTAGACTAATCATAAAGCAAAAAAAACGCTATCCTTCTGTAGAATTATAGGGAAGGATAATGCTTTTTTATGAATCATTTGATTCTTGATGGGTTACAACGGATAGCTCATTGAAAACAGAAGATATGCGATTGTTATAGGAAGTCTATATTATAAAATCATTTACTATATGCTCTCTAAAAAATTGTAATAATAAAACTCGTCTCGTGTGTAAATAGACACTGGGACGAGTTTTTATTTTTTCCTATTTTACTAAGTATTGCTTTTTCTTAATAAGCAACAACACTTGTGAAACACAAGTAAGAACCGGCAGTTCAATCAACGGTCCAATAACGAGTGCAAGAGCAATAAGAGGCTCGTCTGGAAAAGCTGTCACAGCAATAGCGAGTGCGACAGGCGAGTTTCTCGCTAATGTTGTTAAGTTTAGACTTACTGTATCTTTATAGGATAAACGCATAATGCGCCCTATGAATTGTCCTAGTAAGAAATTAATTACGAAGAACAATAGAACGGGAATCAGTAATAATAACACAACATTCATATTTTGAAGTAAATATTTCCCTTGTGATGCAAACATCGCTACAATTGCTAAACTTAAAAATACAATTTGAGCAGAGCTGAAAAACGGAATGAGTTTGTTCTCAAGTGTTTCAGCTTTTTTCATTTTATGCATAATAAATTTTGTAGCGTGCGCTAGTAAAAATGGTAAGACGATTACGATAACAATACTTTCTACTAAAACAGAAACCGCTACAGTCTTCATTACACCTGCAAATAAAAATAAATAAACGGGTAGCAGTAATACTTGTAAAATCAAATTTACAGGTAAAATTGCTGTGGAAAGTGCTACATTTCCTTTCGCTATTTCAGTAAATATTAAGTACCAATCCGTACATGGTGTAACCATCAACATAATAAATCCAACCCAAAGTGCTGGATGATCTGAAAGAAATAGTGCGCCTAACCCCCAAGCGAGGAAAGGTGTCCATAAAAAGTTAATGGTAAGGCTTGTTCCAGCAAATTTTAAGTTGCGAAACCCGTTTTTTATTTCTTTCAATGGGATGCTGAGGAATAATCCATATAACATGAAAAATAAGAAGGGGACAATAAATTTATCTGAATACATATGTATCATATTAAATTGTCCTAATATAACTCCGAATATAACAGCTGCAAGAATGATAAAGGTTTGAATCTTTTCTAAAGTACTCATTAATAAATCCTCTCTATTGGTGAATTTCCCTCTCTAGTTGTATTATACAAGGTATTTTCCTTATGTGTTTTCGAATTCATCATTTTGACTGAGGGAATACCGCTTCTTATTATTTTTAATTCGAGATTTTTTCCTTTTTGAAAAGTTACTTGACTAAAGTAAGTGAAAATAATATACTAACTTACATAAGGTAATTAAATAATAAAAAGTTTTAGATGACTTAACTTCAAATAACTATTGAAACTTTTTCTTAGAATAAGAATTTTTATGATGATGAATAATGAATATGATAAGAAAGTTTAGGTGAAGAGAATGGGATTATTTAGCTCATTATTTGGTAAAAAAGAAGAAAATACAAAAGTAGAGGAGAATAAAACTATGTCAAAAGTATTATTTGTAAAAGCGAACGATCGTCCAGCGGAGCAAGCAATTAGTTCAAAAATGTATGAAACATTTGTAAGTACTTATAAAGAAGCAAATCCAAATACAGAAGTGACGGAATTAGATTTATTTGCATTAGATCTTCCTTATTACGGAAATATCGCTATTTCAGGTGGATACAAACGCAGTCAAGGAATGGAGCTAACAGCTGAAGAAGAGAAGGCTGTAGCAACTGTAGATCAATATTTAAATCAATTTTTAGAAGCAGATAAGGTTGTATTTGCGTTCCCATTATGGAACTTTACAGTGCCAGCACCATTAATTACGTATATTTCATACCTTTCTCAAGCAGGAAAAACGTTTAAATATACAGCAAATGGTCCAGAAGGTTTAGCTGGTGATAAGAAAGTAGTTGTATTAGGTGCTCGTGGTTCAGATTACTCTTCAGAACAAATGGCTCCTATGGAAATGGCAGTTAATTATGTAACAACTGTGCTTGGATTCTGGGGAATTACAAATCCAGAAACAGTTGTAATCGAAGGACACAATCAATATCCAGATCGCTCACAACAAATTGTTGAAGAAGGTTTAGAAAACGTTAAAAAAGTAGCTGCGAAATTTTAATTACTGATAGTAAATGGAAAAACCAACATGGATGACCATGTTGGTTTTTCAGTATATTTTCTATGTTAAAAAATGTATATTTATAAAATAAAAGAAAAGTTTGAAAATAGTATTGCAAAATATTATATATCAAACTATAATGAGTTCAAGAATAGTTGATATTCAAATTAAATATTCAGAAAATTCAATTAGTGAAAAATGGAAATGAGATAAGGAATTGTGAATGGAGGTTATATGATGACGAATAAAGTACCGTTTTCGTTCATTGTGGTAATTGGTTTAATGTTATTCGCTTTATTTTTTGGAGCAGGAAATTTAATATTCCCAGCGATGCTTGGTCAATCAGCAGGAGAGAATGTATGGATTGCTAACGCTGGATTTTTAGTAACAGGAGTAGGTTTACCATTACTAGGCGTATTGGCATTTGGTTTTTCGGGTAAAGACGATTTACAGTCATTAGCAAGTCGTGCTCACCCAGTATTCGGAATTGTGTTTACAACAGTTTTATACTTAGCGATCGGTCCGTTATTTGCAATACCAAGAACGGGGAATGTTTCTTATGAAATTGGTCTTAAGCCGTTTATGCCAGAGGGATTAGGTTCTACACCGTTAATTCTTTTTACAATTATATTCTTTAGCATTACTTGTTTTTTTTCGCTAAATCCTGCGAAAATTGTCGATATTGTTGGGAAAATATTAACGCCAATTAAATTGACATTCATCGGTATTTTAGTAATCGTTGCTTTTATCCATCCGATTGGAGATATGCAAGCACCAGTTGAAGGGTATACATCACATGCATTCTTTAAAGGATTCCAAGAAGGATACTTAACAATGGACACGCTTGCATCATTCGTATTCGGAATCATCATCATTAATGCAATTAAAGAAAAAGGTGCAAAAACGAAAACACAAATTATGGTCGTTTGTGCAAAAGCGACAATCATTGCGGCTTCTATTTTAGCAATTATTTATACAGCTCTTTCTTATATGGGTGCTTCAAGTGTTGCAAAGCTTGGACATTTAGAGAACGGCGGAGAAGTATTAGCGAAAGTTTCTAACTACTATTTCGGATCATATGGCGGAGTATTATTAGGGTTAATGATTACAGTTGCTTGTTTAACAACAAGTGTGGGACTTGTATCAGCATGTTCTTCATTCTTCCATAAGTTATTCCCAAATGTTCCTTATAAAGCAATCGCAATCACGCTATGTGTATTTAGTGCAATTGTAGCAAACGTAGGATTAACACAATTAATCGCAGTTTCTGTTCCAGTATTAACAGCAATTTATCCACTAGCGATTGTATTGATTTTCTTAACATTCTTCCATTCACTATTTAAAGGAAGAGCTGAAGTTTATCAAGTGAGTTTAATCGTAACATTTATCATCAGCTTATTCGATGGATTAAGTGCAGCTGGAGTTAACATTGAAGTAGTAAGCCAAGTGTTCACTAAATTCCTTCCGATGCAGGAAGTAGGTTTAGGGTGGATCTTCCCAGCAATCATCGGTGGATTTATCGGGTATGGTATTAGCGTTTTAAAAGTGAAAAACCAAGTTCAACCAGCAACTAGGGCGGATAAGAAAATAGGTTAAATAAAAAAAGTTATAGAACTTGTTTCTATAACTTTTTTTGTTACTATTAATAAGGATAGAAAAAATAAAGTAGTAGGGGAAAAGTACATGAAAAAAACAATTGATCATATCGGAATCGCAGTTCGTGATATAGATAGTACGATACGTTTTTATGAAACGGTTTTGTCAGGAACTTTAATAGATCGTTACGTAAGTGAGGCACCAGGTGTGGAAAGCGAAGTAGCCATTCTTGAAGTTGATGGTGATAGAATCGAATTACTTGCACCGACGAATAATACAACTTCTCCAATAGCACGATTTATAAAGCAAAAAGGGAAAGGTGTCCACCATGTTGCGTATCGTGTAGAGGATTTAGATGTAGCTTTAGAAGAATTAAAGGAACAAGGCATTCGAACATTAGAACATACACTTAGAATGAATAAACATGGTAGAAGGTTAATTTACCTTAACCCAGCGGATACTGAGGGAACGATTATTGAGTATTGTGATTATCCAGAACAGAAATAAAGGGAGAAAAGGTGTTGCGGAATAACGTAACACCTTTTTTATTTATGTATTTCACATTTTTTTCACAAATGATTCACGAGAACTTTTCTTCTTTAGGTAATTACCTAAATATATTTTATGTTATAATCATAATCGACTTAAAAAATGTAAGTTATATTAATGAAAGTAGTAACTATTATATTGGAAGTTAAGAGGTGGGGGAAAATAGAGTATCGTAATGTATAAAAATTTATACTTAACCAGATTAATATTCTGATGGGAAATCAAGCATAAGAAGTAAAAAGTATTGAAAGTGTAGTAACAAAGAAGAAAGAAGTGAAATGAGTGTGAAAGTAATGAGAAGGTTAGGGACATGGCTATTAATAGCATGTGTGCTTATCATATTGATACCAAAAAGCGCGTCTGCTCATGCGTATGTTGTGAAATCAAATCCTGCTGAAAATGAAACGTTGAAGAAAGCACCATCTGTTGTGAAAATTGAATTTGATGAGGATATACAAGTTTCACATTTTAATACATTGTTTGTAAGAGATACATCAGGTAAAAGAGTAGATTTAAAAGATGCTCATATTGATAAAAAAAATAAAAAATTATTAGAAGCAGGGTTAAAAGAGAATCTTAAAGACGGTCTCTATTCTATTCAGTGGAAAGCTATTTCAGCTGATGGACATCCAATTCAAGGAGTTATTCCGTTCCAGATTGGATTAGCCGAAGCGGGAGCAGACGATGTACAAGTAGAAGAGATGGGGTATATCCCGCAAATCGATATGATTATGGAACGTGGGATTTTATATACAAGTTTCTCATTATTTTTAGGAGTTCTATTCTTTAATCTTATTATGTATAAAGGGAATGCAATAGAAGTTCAATCAAGAAGTAAGAGAATAATATGGATATCATTATTTGGTATATTCGTTAGTTTACTATTCAATCTACCATTGCAAGCAAAAATAAATGCTGATGTTTCATGGTTAGAAGCATTCAATCCTTTCTTATTAAAAGAAACATTACAGCTATCTGTTTTTGGTTATGTATGGAGCACTCAAATGGCTCTTATTAGTCTGCTTATGATTGTTACATATTTTGCTGTGAAGCGAGAGAAACTTTCGTCGTTTAAAGTATGGAGTATTCCAATTGTATTGTTTATTGGGTTACTTGTTATGAAAGCCTTTAATAGTCATGCATATGGTTTGAAATTTAAAGACATTGCTGTCGTTATGGACTTTCTACATTTATTTGCAGCTTCATTATGGATTGGTGGTCTATCATCGATTATTCTTCTTTTACGTAAAGAGAATGATAAGTGGACTATGTATTGGGATGCGATTAAGCGTTTTTCACCATGGGCAACAGGTGCCGTCATAGTGATTGTAATAACAGGGCTTTTTAATAGCACATTTTTCATTCCCACGATTCATTCGTTATTTGATACGAAGTATGGATTAGCCTTATTAGTAAAGATACTGCTATTCGTTTGCATGGGGATATTAGGAATTATTCATTATGTGAAAGGAAGAATGCGAGCACAGAAAAAGCTAGGAGCTACGCTGAAAATAGAGTTTATTGTTGGAATTATCGTTTTTGTAATCGTAGCCTTTATGACAAATGTACAAACACCGCCGATGCCTCCTACTGGCCCTTTTACAGAGAGTAAACAATTAGATAATGGATATGAACTTACTTTACATGTAAGTCCTAATAAGGTAGGACAAAATACATTCCATATTACTTTAAAGGATGAGAACGGACAGCCTGTTACCGCTATGGAACAAATTATATTGACGACTCAATCGTTAGATATGAATATGGGCAAAGGTTCATTTAAAGTTTCGGCAGTTTCACCAGGAGAATATGAAGCGGAAGGTATGTATATTAACATGACAGGAAACTGGAATATACATGTGCATGGATTAACAAAATCTCTTGATAGCTTGGATACAGATTATAAATTTATTGTAGGTGGCAGATAAAGAGGCGTTATAGATGAAAAGGAGTTAATAAAAAATGAAGCGTATAAAAAAATTAGGAACAACAATGATCGCAACAATAATTGCAATGGGGATTTTCTCGTTACCTGTTAGTGCTCACGTAACTGTGCAACCAGCAACTTCGGATGCTAACTCATGGGAGACTTATACGATAAAGGTACCCGTTGAAAAAAATGTGGCAACAACAAAAGTTACACTAAAAATACCGTCCGGCGTTGAGTTTCAACAGTATGAACCAGTGTCAGGATGGAAAGTGGAAGAGCAAAAAGATACAGATGGAAAAGTTAAAACTGTAGTATGGGAAGCGACAGGGGAAGGGATTTTATCTGGTCAGTTCCAACGATTTACTTTCGTTGCTAAAAATCCAAATAAGGAACAAAAAATAGCCTGGGATGCATATCAACAATATAAAGACGGAGAAATTGTTGAATGGACAGGCGATGAGAAAGCTGAAAAACCGCATTCAGTTACTACAATTGCAAAAGGTACGTCCTTAACTGGAGAACATGGAGAAGTGTCTAGTGTTGAAAAAAATGAAGGTACAAGCAATATGCAGACAATTGCAATTGTTTTATCTATTTTGGCGATTGTATCGTCGGTGGGAACGTGTGTGTTTGTAGTGCGCCGTAAAAAGTAAGGTATAAGAAAGAGCCTAAACAAGTAGGCTCTTTCTTATGTTTATTTATTTCACTTCAACTTGCTGGCCTACAGCAAGTGCTTTCGGCCTTATATTTACAAAACAAATACTCACCACAATAAATAATAGCCCAATAAATAAGCTAATTGTAATGGCTTCATGTAAGAAAATTGAACTTGCAATAATAGCGATAAGAGGGATAAGAAACGTATAAGCCCCAACTTTACTTGCTTCACCAGTTCCGACGAGTGTGAAGTAGGCAAGCCACCCCATTGCAATAACAAAGAATGAAATAAAGAGTAGTACACCTACAAAAGGTATGCTCCAAGCGATGTTAGACCAACTTTCAAATTCTGAACCGAATCCGATTAAGAAAAATCCGCCAATAATAAGCTGAAGTGTTACCATCCAAATGGAATTAACGCGGTGTCCTGTTTTCTTAATAAATACTGTGCCAAGTGCCCAGCCAATAGCGCATCCTAATGCAAGAAGGATTCCAATGACAGAAATATGTCCGGTTAAACTACTAGAGCTAATAACTCCTACACCAATAAACCCGAGAACAAGCCCGAAGATTTTTAAACCGTGCATTGATTCTTCAAGCCATATCCATGAGAAAATCCCAAGTAAAACAGGCTGTAGAAATACAATTGCGGAAAATAACCCAGCAGGCATATATTGAAGGCCGACAGTCTGTAGTCCGTAAAATATAATGATATTGAGCAAAGAAGAAATTACGTATAAATGCCAAGTTTCTTTTAAATGTAACTCTTTGTATTTTGGTAAAGCGAACAGGAGTAAAATGAATCCTCCAATTAAAGTTCTAATGCCTGCAAATAAAACAGGTGGTGTATAATGCAAGGCAAACTTAGATAAAGGCCAATTAATTCCCCACATAATAACAAGAAAGGTAAGGATTATGGCCGTTTTTGTACGAGAAAGCTGTGTCACTGTAAGACCTCCTTGTTGTATTCCATTTCACTATGATATGATATCGACTATGATAAATAAAATGAATCTTTTTTATAAGGGGTATAAGTGATTAGTTATGACCATTACACAACTACAAGTTTTGATTAAAACGGTTGAATTAGGTAGTTTTACGAAAGCAGCAAAAGCACTTAATATGACACAACCTGCTGTTAGTCATGCAATTTCAAGTATTGAGTCAGAATTAGATATTACGATTCTTATACGTGATAAGCGAGAAGGCTTAATTGTTACTGACATAGGAGAGAGAATTCTTGTTCATATTAGAGAAATATTGAATGGAATTGAGAAAATTGAGCAAGAAGTAGCGATGGAGAAAGGGCATGAAGTTGGGACGATTCGAATTGGTAGTTTTCCGAGTGCTTCTGCACATTTCTTACCAAAAATGATTAATCTTTTTAAGGAGAAATATCCGAACTTAGAAGTCGTTCTTTGTGAAGGAACAATTAAAGAAGTTGAAGATTGGTTAGTATCGAGGGTTGTTGATATAGGAATTGTTATTTTGCCTAATAAAGATATGGAGATTGTCCCATTAACGAAGGGGAAAATGGTTGTTATCTTAAGAGAGGATCATCCTCTTTGTAAGAAGGACTCTATTACAATTAGTGATTTAGAGAATGAACCGATCATATTATGTAAGGGTGGATACGAACCACCCATTATTGATATGTTTAAACAAGCCAACGTACCACTTCGGGCTGAGTATATAATCTCGACAGTAACTACAGCTTTAAATATGATTCAAGAAGGGTTAGGACTTGCAATTTTGGCTGAGTTATCTTTGACGAGTTTACCAAAGAATATACAAACGAGAGAATTGGAACCACAAGTATGGAGAGAAATCGCTTTAGCTGTTCCTTCATTAAAAGATTCTTCAATCGCTGTGCAGCTATTTATTGAAGAATTTCAAGCGCTATTTGCAGAATAAGAAGAAGTGCCTCATATATCGTAATGAGGCACTTTTTTAGTTTACTTTAAAAAATCTATGAAAAGGATTGACTTATTTTTATGTTGTAACTATAATGATTACAACGAGGTGGTGATTACGATGAAAATTAGTAGCCGCTTTTCTATAGCTGTTCATATTTTATCTATTTTGAAAAATAATCCATCTTCACTGTGCACTTCAGACTATATGGCTGAGAGCGTAAATACAAATCCAGTAGTCATTCGTAAAATTATGTCGTACTTAAAACAAGCTGGCTTTGTTTACGTAAATCGCGGCCCGGGTGGTGCGGGTTTATTAAAGGATTTACATGAAATTACATTGTTAGATGTGTACCATGCGTTGAATGTAGTAGAAGAAGATAAACTATTCCATATTCATGAGCAACCAAATCCAGATTGTCCAATTGGTGCGAATATTCAAGCTGTATTAGAAGTTATTTTGATTCAAGCACAATCCGCGATGGAAGAAGTTTTGAGAAATATTACGATGGCGCAGTTGTTTGAATCTTTGCAAGAGAAAATGAATGCTTAAAATATTATCTATATTTTTTTGTTAATGATGTAACTAATTAAATTACAACTATGAAGGTAAGGTGTAAAACTTATGACTGTAAAAATGAAAGTATACTCAGACTTTATATGTCCGTTTTGTTTTTTAGCAAAAGGTCCATTAGATGAAGTAGCGAAAGAGAAAGATGTAGAAATTGAATGGATGCCATTTGAATTACGTCCAAGTCCATATTCAAAAATAGACCCTTGGAACGAGCCAGATAAGTTAGGTTCATGGGATGCGTTCATTCGTCCTACAGCGGAGAAATTAGGAATTGAAATGCGATTACCACGTGTTTCACCGCATCCATATACTCATTTAGCTTTTGAAGGATGTCAATTTGCGAAAGAACGTGGACTAGGAAATGAATATCACCACCGCGTATTCACAGCGTTTTTCCAAGAGGAACAAAACATCGAGGATATTGATGTTTTAACAAAATTAGCGGTAGAAGTAGGACTTCCTGAAGCTGAATTTAAAGATGCTTTAGTAACTCGTAAATATAAAGAAAAACATCAAGAAGCAATTCAGCATGCATATGACGAAGCGAATATTATGGCTGTTCCGACTGTTATGATTGGAGATGAAGTCATTCAAGGGCTTGCTAGTAAAGAAACGCTAGAAAGAGTCATTGATAAAGAGATTGAAAAAGATAAAACAAATTCATTTGAAGGCCTGCAATGTAATACGGATGGATATTGCTAATTCGTCTTGCATGAAAGAATCAAATTGATTTGTTTAAATAAAAAACATACACTTGGAGGAATTAAAATGTCAGCAACTACAACAAATTTAAAAGAAGCAATTGTGAACCGCCGTTCAATTCGTAAAGTAACAAAAAACGATGCAATTACGAAAGAAAGAATTGAAGAAGTTCTAAAAACAGCTTTACACGCACCAACTTCATTCAATATGCAAAGTGGCCGTATGGTCGTATTAATGGATGGAGAACATGAAAAGTTTTGGGATATTGTAAAAGAAACGCTTAGATCACGAGTACCAGCAGAAAACTTTGAAGCGACTGTAGAAAGACTAAAAGGATTCCATGCAGGTGTAGGGACGGTTTTATTCTTTGAAGATCAAGCGACAGTAGAAAAGATGCAAGAAAACGCTCCATTATATAAAGATCAGTTCCCATTCTGGTCTCATCAGGGAAATGCAATGTTACAACATACTGTGTGGATGCTATTATCTGCTGAAGGTATTGGAGCATCACTGCAACATTACAACCCAATCGTAGATGCTGAAGTGAAAGAAACTTGGAACATTCCAGCAGAGTGGAGCTTAGTAGGTCAAATGCCATTTGGTGAACCCAATGAAGAGGCGGGAGAAAGAACATTCTTACCTACTGAAGATGTAGTGAAATTTTATTAAGAAATACAATAAATAATGAGAAGGAAGCTGTACTTAGAAACAGCTTCCTTTTTTGTATGGGTGTTAATTTATGTACGTTTAGGGAAGAAATATAAGAAATAATCCAGTGAGAAGGGAAGCGGAAAAATGAATGATGAGAAAAAATATACAGTGGTAGGTACGGATGTTGAGGAAGTAAAGCGTTTAAATAAAAATTCAGGGTTAACGTACAATCAAGTAAAGGAATTGCTAGCGAAGCAAATGCAAAAAAGAAATGATTAGATTGAAATAATTGAGCTTTGCATTTAGTGTTTTGTTTAGAGAGAGTTAAGTAAAAGATAACTCTCTCTTTTCAATATTGGATATGCGTATGAACAGCAGTCTAAAAATAGAAAATCACCTAGATTTATAATAAAAGTAAACGAAAAAAAGAGACCCCGCCGAAATATGTTGGTGGACAGAATGTAAAAGAATCTAACAATATAAAAAGAAAAAAGGATTCTTCCCAATTAGTAAGAAAGATTGTCTATATAAGTTCATAAAATGTAATAGTATTACAATGAATAAGTACGTTTTGTACTATATCCAATTTCCATCCATTGAAGGGGGAGGTTAATTCTTAATGAATGAAGTGAAGAATTTCTTTCGAAGTAGAGGGTTTCAACGGTTTCTCGTGTTAATAATATTAGCGCTTGTATTATATGGATTAAAAAGTATGATCAATTTAATATTAATTACGTTTATTCTCACGTTTTTGATGGATCGATTTCAAAAGTTTATCTCAAAAAAATTGAAAGTAAATAGGAAAGTTGTTATTGCTTGTTTATATATTGTATTGGTGACGTTTATTGTCACAACTCTATATAAATATTTACCTGTGCTGACTGTACAAATTTCACAACTAATTTATCAATTTAAGTTGTTTTTTCAAAATCCACCTGATAATGAGATCATTAAATATGCACTTTCGACTATTAATGGGATGGAAGTATCAAAATATATTGAACAAGGTGTAGACGTTATTTATCAATCGATAGCAAATATAGGAAAAGTCAGTTTGCAAATCCTACTTTCTCTTATTTTAAGCTTATTTTTCTTACTAGAAAAAGAACGCATAATATCATTTACTTCGAAATTTAAAGATAGTAGGCTGAAAATTTTTTATGAGGAGATTGCATATTTCGGCGAAAGATTTGCAAGGTCGTTTGGAAAAGTGATTGAAGCACAGTTTTTAATTGCGGTTGTAAATTGTGTTCTTACTGTGATAGCGCTTGTCATTTTAGGATTTCCGCAGTTACTGGTGTTAGCAGTTATGATCTTTTTACTCGGCTTGATTCCAGTTGCGGGTGTTATCATTTCATTGTTTCCACTTTGTATCATTGCCTATAACGTCGGCGGGGTTATATATGTTGTTTACATACTAATATTCATTACAGTGATTCACGCTCTTGAAAGTTATTTTTTAAATCCGAAATTTATGTCTGCAAAAACGAACTTACCAGTTTTTTATACATTCATGATTCTTATCTTTTCAGAGCATTTCCTCGGAATATGGGGGCTTATTATTGGGATTCCAATCTTTATCTTTTTATTAGATGTACTTGATGTAAATAATGAGGAACCGATTAAAAATAATAAATGATAGAAAATAACCGATGTTTTTCCGAGTGAAAATATCGGTTATTTGTTATTTTTTCTTTGGAGGGGGAGTTTAATGAATGTATTTGCAATTAAAGCTATAATAACAGCAGTAAAAATAAACAATGCGATTACGCCAACTCCTATACCTGCCCATCCTCCGATAAGGAAGATACTTATCGGCATTGCTAACAAGCTTAAAATAATTAGAATCAATCCGAGATTCTTATCATATTTTTTATTTGGAAATAGCGTTCTGATGATTAAGAAAAGGAAAAGTATTAAGGATGCAACGGCAAGTAAGAGGATTGCAATCGTCCAAGAATCATTCATGAAACCACTCCTTTTTATTATAGATAATATTACTGTTTGGATTGAGGGTGAACAATAAAAATATAAAAAGCAATCCAAATTGAATTGGATTGCTTTTTTGAATATACGATTAAAGAACTGGAGCCATTGTTTCTTTCAATACTTGAACAGAGTGATCGAATTTTAATTCTTCCTCTTCACTTAGTTCAACTTCTAAAATTTCACGAACACCGCCGCGGTTTAAGACAGCAGGTACGCCGATATAAACGTCTTGTTGGCCGTATTGACCTTCAAGATATGCTGATACAGTTAATACACTGTTTTCATTGTTTAAGATTGCTTTCGTTACACGCAGCAGTGACATACCAATGCCGTAGTATGTAGCACCTTTTCGCTCAATAATGTGATAAGCTGCATCACGAACGTTTATGAAAATCTCATCTAAATCTTTTTGGTTGTATGTGTTGTCTTTTTCAAGAAGTGTTTCTAGCTTTTGAATACCAATTGATACGTGACTCCAAACAGGAAGTTCTGTATCACCGTGCTCTCCGATAATATAAGCGTGAATGTTATGAGGCCCAATATCGAAGTACTCACCTAACATATAGCGGAAACGAGCAGAATCAAGTGTTGTACCAGAACCGATTACGCGTTCTTTCGGTAAACCAGATTCTTTCCAAGTTACGTAAGTTAAAATATCTACAGGATTAGTTGCGATTAAGAAGATACCGTCAAATCCGCTATCCATAATACTGCGAACGATTTGTTTAAAGATTTTAGCGTTTTTCTCAACTAAATCTAAGCGTGTTTCACCTGGCTTTTGTGGTAACCCAGCTGTAATTACAACAAGATCTGCGTCTTTACAATCTTCATAGCTACCTTTCCAAACTTTTGTTGGAGCTGGTGCGAAAGGTACGGCATGGCTTAAGTCCATTGCTTCTCCTTCTGCTTTTGCTTCATTTACATCAACTAAAACAAATTCTTCAGCAACTGCTTGGTTAATCATACAATAAGCATAGCTACATCCAACTGCTCCTGTTCCTACTAATACAACACGGTTAATACCTTTTTTCATTTCAAAATTCCTCGCAATTTCATTAATTTTATTATGTAAGATAATACGTCTTACCTTTATAGTTCATATCTATTTTATTACATTTTATAAAAGATATTCAAGTATTTGAAAATGTATCCGGGCAATTCCTTACACAAAACATAGGAATCAAGTTAACCGAATATAATTCAGTAAAATCCTTTACAAAAGGGGAAAAGGACATGCTGAAGCCGTTAACGATGGAAAACATGCTTCATATTATTAATGTGGGGCTCTTAAAAACGAATAAGCCAAAACAAATCATTATTGCTGGTGCAGGGATTTCTGGTTTAGTCGCAGCATCTTTACTAAAAGAAGCGGGTCATAATATAACGATTATAGAAGCAAATAACAGAATAGGTGGCAGGGTGTATACGATTCGTGAACCATTTAGCACAGGATTATATTTTAACGCAGGTCCTATGCGTATTCCGGATACTCATGATTTAACTTTAGCCTACATTCGTAAATTTAAACTACCGTTAAACCTTTTTATTAATAAAACTTCTTCAGATATACTGTATACGAATAACATTAGAACGAGATTGAATGTGTTTGAAAATGATCCAAGTGTACTTGGATATCCTATTTTAGATAAAGAAAAAGGGAAAACAGCAGAAGAATTAATGTTGGCCGTATTAGAACCAATCCTGAATTATATTAAGAAAGATCCTAATAAAAACTGGATTATTGTTGAAAAAAAGTATAAAACATATTCGCTAGGTTCATTTTTAAATGAATATTATTCAGACGGTGCAATAGATATGATTGGAGTACTTCTGGATATGGAAGCGTATATGGGCATGTCATTAATAGAAGTATTACGAGAAATGCTCTTTTTTACTTCAACGGCGAAATACTATGAAATAACTGGCGGGATGGACGCATTACCAAAAGCTTTTTTACCTCAGTTAAATGAAAATATATTTATGCAGTATAAGGTTAGGAAAATTATACAAGAGGATAACAAAGTGATGATGCAAGTAACCCATGAACAAACGTTAGAGCAATTTACGGTCACAGGTGATGTTGCAATTGTTACTATCCCATTTTCAGCGCTACGTTTTGTTGAAATACAGCCTTATGATTTATTCTCTTATTATAAAAGACGGGCAATTCGTGAGTTGAATTATATTGCTGCAACTAAAATTGCGATAGAGTTTAAAAGTAGATTTTGGGAAAGAGAAGGGCAATGCGGTGGTAAGTCTATTACAGATTTACCTATTCGTTTTACATATTATCCGAGCTATGACATTCAGTCACCAGGGGCATCTATCGTTATAGCAAGTTATACGTGGGCGGATGAGGCTTTAACATGGGATAGCCTCTCGCATAGAGAGCGTATTCGTTACGCATTGAAAAATTTAGCGCAAATATATGGGCATGTGGTCTATAGCGAGTTTGTTACAGGGGCATCTTTTAGCTGGAGTAAGAATCCGTATTCTTGCGGAGCATTTACAGCTTTTGAGCCAGGCCAAGAGCTAGAGTTATTTCCTTATATTACGCCGCCAGCCGGCAAAGTGCATTTTGCAGGTGAGCATACGACATTGACACATGGATGGATGCAAGGAGCGATAGAGTCTGGCGTTAGAGTTGCTCATGAAGTTAATGAAGAGTGAAGATATATTTACAAATCACTATTCTTTTAATAAAATGATAAATATAAATCGTAATTATTACGCTTTGAAGGGATTTGAAGTAGAGGAATGGATGGTCGGTCAAATGAATAAAGTAGAAATTCATATATTAGGTGGCTTTTTAGGTAGCGGAAAATCAACATTACTGCAAAATTTATTATTAGCAGAAAAGAAGAAGGATCGAAAAGTTGCAGTATTAATGAATGAGATTGGTGAATACTCAGTCGATACAGATATTATTGGTAAAGAAAACGTGTTAAGAGAACTTTTAAAAGGATGTATTTGTTGTACGTTAAAAGAGGAACTTGAAATACAATTGCATTCATTATATCAGCAAGAAAGACCAGATGTAATTTATATAGAAACAACAGGTGTCGCGCATCCGATTGAAGTGTTAGATGCATGCGTATCACCTATATTAGCACCTTTTCTTGAAGTAAAATCTATTGTAGTCGTTTTAGATGCAGTAAGATGGTTAAATCGAAGTGTATTGAGCGCAAACGTTCAGCAATTGCTACATGAACAAATGAAGTTTGGTAGCCACATTTTAATTAATAAATCAGATTTACTAACAGAAGAAGATAAAAACAAAGTACTTGAAGATGTGAAAGCAATAAATAATCATGCGAAATTGTTTGAAACAAAGTATTGTAATATATCTTTAAGTGATATTGAAGAAGCTAAATTTGTAAGTGATGGAGAACACGAGACACTACATGTCAAACAGCATTTACATATACAAACGATGACGTATCAATTTACAAAAGCGATTGATCAAGACAAATTATATGAATGGCTTTCGAATTTACCAGATAGTATTTATCGTGTGAAAGGTTTTGTGAAATTCCATGGAGATAAATATCCTCATTTATTCCAATATTCGTTTGGGGTACCGACTTTATTGGAACAAGATTTTGGTTTCCCGACAAACTTGGTAGTAATAGGGGAAGGGTTAGATAAGAAACAATTAGTTGAAGGGTTAGAGAAAGTAGAAAATAATTAAGTGCTTTTTAGGGAGGCTGTAGGCTGCAAATAATTAACGTAAGTTAATTATTTGCAGCTTTTTTCGTGATGATTCCTGTAATGAAACAGTAATTTCATTTGCATAACGGAATATATATGGATTGTATGTCCGTTTCCATTTAATAGGAAGGTGATTATAGATTTGTGCCGAATGTAGAGATTACTACAAGAATTTTCCATTACCAATTGTAAAGTTTAAAAGTCATGATTACGGACAGGGGAATTTGGCGTGTTTGATTCTATCAGAAAGTAAAGTATGGGGAGGATCACAATGTCGATGAAAAAACGTAAATGGCTAAAAACGGTGGTTACTGGTTGTGTTTTAGGATCATTATTAGTAACAGCAGCATGTTCAGGAAAGAAAACAAGTACTGAGGATGAAAAAACAATTAAGGTAGGGGTTCTTGCTTCCTTAACAGGTCCATTAGAATCATATGGAAAACAAACAGTGAACGGGTTTGAATTAGGGTTAGACTATGCAACTGGCGGAACAGGGAAAGTGGAAGGGAAGAAGATTAAGTTTGTTGTAGAAGATACGGAAACGAAAGCCGATGTAGCGGTTAAGAAAGCTACGAAGTTATTAGAAGAAGAGAAAGTGGATTTCTTAGTTGGATCATCTAGTTCAAGTGATACGCTAGCAGTTTTACCACTAGCAGAGGAATATGAAAAAATTATGGTTGTAGAACCAGCAGTTGCTGATAGTATTACGGGGAAGAACTGGAATAAATATATTTTTAGAACAGGAAGAAACTCTTCGCAAGATGCAATTGCAGGAGCAGCAGCGATTGCAAAAAAAGATGTAAAGATTGCGACGTTTGCCCCAGATAACGCTTTTGGACGTGAAGGGATTGCTGCATTTAAAGCTGGAGCGAAGAAATTAGGTGCGAATATTGTAAACGAGCAATACGCGGATACGAATTCAACTGATTTCACCGCGAATATTCAAAACATTATAAGCTCAAAACCAGATTATTTATTTATCGTTTGGGCAGGTGCGAATTCACCGTGGAAACAGTTAAAAGATATGAATGTAGAAGCACAAGGCATTAAAGTTTCTACTGGCGCGCCAGATATACCAGCATTAAAAACGATGGATGCATTAGTAGGAATGCAAGGTTTTTCTGTTTATTATCACACGCTGCCTAAAAATAAGGTGAATGATTGGTTAGTTGAAGAACATAAAAAACGATTTAATGGTACGGTGCCAGATTTGTTTACAGCAGGAGGAATGTCAGCGGCAATTTCTATTGTGGAAGCTTTAAAGAAAACAAAAGGTGATACCGATGTAAATACGCTTATTAAGAAAATGGAAGGGATGGAATTTGATACGCCGAAAGGAAAGATGAAGTTTAGAGAGAAAGATCATCAAGCGTTACAAACACTATATTCTATTACGCTGAAAAAGCAAGATGGTGTTGATTATCCAGTTCCTGTTTTAGAGAGAGAATTGAAGATGAAAGAGACAGAACCACCAGTTCAGAATAAATAAACTGAATTTTCTGTCGTTTAGTATAAAGAGGGGACACCCTCTTTATACTAATTTCCTGCATAAAAATGGTTTTCAGTGGGAGGGATTTCATGACACATTTGCTAGAGACGAAAAACCTTTGTGTATCTTTTGGTGAACATCAGGTTATTAAGGACGTTAATTTAGCGGTACAAAAAGGGAAGCTCATTTCAATTATTGGACCGAATGGGGCAGGAAAGACAACATTATTTAATTTACTAAGTGGACAAATTTCTCCAACGAAAGGTGAAGTGTATTTTAAAGGCCAAGATATTACAAAACTATCAATTTCAGATCGAACGCGCTTAGGGATTGGGCGCTCTTTTCAACTGACGAATATTTTTCCGGAGCTAACAGTACTTGAAAATGTACGTTTAAGTGTTCAATCATTCGTTCAAGATTACTACAGTTTCTTTCCTAATGCCTCACGTTTGAAACAGCAAATCGGAGAGGCACGCCGGTATATAAAGACAGTATTACTTCATGAGAAAGAGAAAGTATTAGCGAAAGATTTAGCTCATGGGGAAAAAAGAAAGTTAGAGCTTGCGATGTTGCTCGCTTTAAAAACGGATGTATTACTACTGGATGAACCGACGGCAGGTATTTCGGTTGAGGAAGTTCCGGCTATATTACAAGTAATTGAAAATATTAAAAAGAATCCAGAGAGCACAATCGTACTTATTGAACACAAAATGGATATGGTACTAGATTTGTCAGACCATCTTATCGTTTTATTTCATGGTGAGTTATTGGCTGAAGGATTGCCAGAAGAGATTATGAAAGATGAGCGTGTACAAAGTGCTTATTTAGGGGGACTATACAGTGGCACTATTACAAGTGAATAATATAGAGACGTATTTAGATCAGTTTCATATTTTGCAAGGGGTATCCCTTTCTGTTGAGAAAGGGACGATTACTGTACTGTTTGGAAGAAATGGGGCAGGAAAGACTACGACATTACGATCGGTTATGGGGTTTCACCGGATTGCACATGGTGAAGTTTATTATGATAGTACACAAGTAAATGGACTATCTACGCATTTGATTTCTAGGAAAGGTATAGGTTATGTACCAGAAAATCAAGGGATTTTTCATGATTTGACAGTAGAAGAGACCTTCTCTCTTGCGAGGGGAAAAGGAGCAGAAGTCGAAGAGAAAATAGATTGGATGCTCGAATTATTTCCAGACTTAAAACAATTTTGGTATAAGAAAAGTGGACTTTTAAGTGGGGGACAAAAACAAATGTTGGCCATTTCGAGAGCGTTTATTAATAGTGATGGTTTATTACTTATTGATGAGCCGAGTAAAGGGCTATCCCCAATTATGATAGAAAAATTAATGATAGCTATTTTGAAAATGAAAGAGAAAACGACTGTCTTGCTTGTTGAACAAAATTTTATGATGGCTAGCCAAATCGGTGATTATTTTTACATTATGGATAATGGGAGAATTGTGCATAACGGTTTCATGAATGCATTACGTGAGGATAAGGAAACGTGTCATAAATATTTAGGTATTTCTTAGCATTGATACGGGGGGATAGAACGTGGATGTGTTAATTAACTTATTTGTAAACGGCGTGTCGACAGGGATGCTCATATTTTTATTAGCTTCTGGTCTATCACTTATTTTCGGTTTAATGAGTGTACTGAATTTTGCGCATGGCGGTTTATTTGCATGGGGAGCATTTACAGGCGTTTGGTTATTCAATGTGACAGGTAGTTATCTATTAGCATTAATTGGAGCAGTCGCTATGGGGATGTTTCTTGGGTTCATTTTAGAAAAATTTCTTATCAGGCCAGTGTATGGAAACCATGTTCGGCAGCTTCTCGTTACGCTCGGAGGAATGCTTGTTCTGAGCGAGTGCATCAAAATATTTTGGGGACCTAATCCAATTGCTGCAAAGTTACCTTTATGGCTTCAAGGAAGTTTTACATTTGGAGGAGTTATCTTAATAAAATATCGCCTATTCGTTATTTTAGTTGGGATACTAATTTATATTGCTTTACTATTACTGCTGAAAAAAACAAAAATAGGACTTATGATTCGTGCTGGTGTAATGGATAAAGAGATGGTTCAAGCGCTCGGTATTAACGTAAAAGCGATATTCTCATTCGTCTTTTTATTAGGAGCAGGGATGGCAGCATTAGGTGGATTCCTACTTGCACCATATTCAGGCGTTATTTTCGCGGAAATGGGTATGCAATATGCAATTTTAGCTTTTATTGTAGTAATAATTGGCGGTTTAGGAAGCGTACAAGGTTCAGCTATTGCTTCTTTAATTGTTGGATTAGCCGGTGCGTTTACAGCCTATTTCATGCCAGATTTATCTCTTGCAATTAATATGTTGATGTTACTATTTTTCTTAATAGTGAAGCCAACGGGACTTGTTGGTGAAAAGGGGTGAAATGGTGAACAGCACATCGAACCGAATTAAAGTATACTTCGGAGTATTTATGCTCATTTGTTTAAGCGTATTTCCATTCGTAAATGATTCACGGAGCTTGTTAATTTTGTTCACGCAAATTTTCATCTTTGCTATTTTTGCAATGAGTTTTGATGTATTGCTTGGATATACAGGAATTGTATCGTTCGGTCACTGTATGTTCTTTGGAATAGGAGCATATGGGGTAGCACTTTTGTTTGATCGGCAAGGAGTATCAATAACGAATTTTTTCTTAGGTATAGTGGCTGCAATTATCGTTTCGGCAATTGTTAGTTATATAATCGGTTTGCTTTCTTTACGGTTAAAAAGTCATTTTTATGCAATGTTAACACTCGCTATTTCACAGTTGTTTTTCGTACTTGCTGAAAAATGGCGTGGGCTTACTCACGGGGGAGATGGTTTTACCTTTGGTGTACCAGATATATTCCGTGATCGTTTTACGTTTTATTATATAACACTTATATGTTTAATTTTTATTTTTATTCTGTTACGTCTTTTCACAAAATCTTCTATTGGAAAAGTATTGAAGGCAATTTCACAAAATGAACAACGAGTTGAAGCACTTGGCTATAAAGTTCTTCATTATAAAATTATTGCTAGTGTTGTTGCAGGAGTAGTAGCCGCAATTAGCGGTGGTTTATTTGTTATCACATTGCGCTTTGTCAATACGACTGTATTTTCAATCGAAATGACGTTAAATGCATTATTGATGACAATGATTGGAGGAGTTGGGACATTAATCGGAGCCATTGCTGGAGCTGGAATTATTGAATCACTGAAATATTATTTATCAGAACTAGCAACAGAGTATCCAATATTTGAAAGATGGACGATTATTCTCGGTTTATTGTATATCATCGTATTGCTAGTTTTTCCGAAAGGATTAGTTGGAACGATTAAGAAGTTGAAGAATTTTAAAAGAAGTAAGAAAGAGAAAAGTACTGGAGTGGAGCAGAACGTGTGAAAAATATATTGCAAATAATATGAAAATCCCTCTTTTCGATTCGTTAAGGAGGGATTTTTATTTGAAAAAGACATCAGGCGTATGTAATTTGATAGTTTGTAAACAAAGTCATTATATTAACCAAATAGTTCAACAGGGATATGTTTTATAAAGTTTCCATTTGTAAAAAAATGGACAGCTAATTTTTCTATTGGAACATCTTCAATTGTTACTAATTGTTCATTTCTAATCGGTAAAAAGGCTATTCCTTTTCCATCACTAATAAAGTCTTCAATAAGCGAATAAGAATCTAATTGCTGAAGTTGACGCTGAGATAGATTATTTTCTTTTAGAAATTGTATAGTCTTATTTCTAAAAGGACACTTCTTGTCGTTACTAACGAAAAAAAGTTCCTTTGAATAGTCAATGGTAGACTTTTCTTTCGCTTTTAATAAACCTACAGAAATTGAAGTGGTAAATACTTTTTTAAACGCTACGTCGGAATAATCCTCATAAGTTATGACCATATCAACTTTTTGTTGCTGTAATAATTTTTGTAAGTGGCTACTACTTTCAATGTATATTTGATAACTTCTAAAATTTTTTTTAATACGCATACTTAAATAATTTGTCAAAATAGATTGTGACGTCGCTATTACATAAGAAGAATCACTCGTTTTGATTTCATTTTTCGCTTCTTCTAATAGAGTTAATATTTTATTCGTGTATTCTAATAAAATGTCACCAGAAGGTAACAGCGAAACACCTTTGTTATCTCTATGTAGTAAAGGAGTTTCTAACTCTTGTTCTAATTTTTTGATTCGCTCAGTCACATTTGGTTGCACATAGCCTAACTCTTTAGCAGCTTTACTAATAGATCCTTCGTTAGCTACAGTTTTAAATATGATAAGATCATTTATTTCCATTCATTTCAACCCCTTATTGGGTATCATTATAAATGATATCAAACATAATTTATACCTATTTTACGTCAGCCAGTCATCGATTTATCATTATGTATATAAGATCGAAAGTGAGTGATAAACATGATTGGTATGCAATATAAGGTCATTTTGCCAAAAGATTATGATATGGAGGGTATTAGGAAGAGGGTAAAGGATAATGGGTATAAAACTGATGGCTTTCAAGAATTGAATTTTAAAGCTTATTTAATTGCTGAGGCAGGTAAGGCTGGAAATTTCTATAACTGTTATGCACCTTTATATATTTGGAACGGTCATGAAGGGATGAACAAATTTATCTTTGAAGGGTATTACGATAATATTTTACAATCATTCGGGTGGCAACAAATAAATATAGGTATACCTTTAGTTGTGAATCTCAGTGATGATTTTAAGAAAAGTAGATACGTTGTTGAATATGCAGGAAGTATTTCTCAAAGTAAATCATTGATTGGGACTCAATTTAGCATTTTGAATCAGAATGCACAAAATACAGAATATTGTTTGGGAAATGTAATAGTATATAATCCAGATAAGTGGGGATATAGTCAGTTTAATTTTTATGAAAAAAAGCCTGAAACGGAAGAAATGAAGGATATTACAATATATGAGGTTTTACACATTTCACAGTAGATGTGAAAGATAGCTTATATATAAAAAATCCATTTTGAGTAAAGTAAAAAGGTTCAAAATGGATTTTTCTTAATTATCTTATGTATACTCAAGACAAATTACTGCTTTTCTTAATTCTTTATTGAAGAATAAGTATACACGATCTGCACCATAAGCTTGAAAATAATATTCTGTGACAAATCCAACATATGTAAAGGGATGGCCATATTCATCTTTTGGCACATATAGAAGATTAGTATAGTCAAAAATTTCTTCTTCGTTAACGCAGTCTTCGTTAATTTCCTTTGCTGACACAATATGTAACCATTCGTCCCATTCCGGTTCAATACATTGTAAGTTTATAGGGCAAATGGGTAAAAAGTGTTTTTTATGCAGTTCCAAATTATCATAAAATACTTCTTCATATGCAGGAAACGGTTTTATAAATTGTTTAGAAATATGCATGTTCTGTCCACCTTTATACGAATGTTTTGTTTAATTTCATCATATTATTTGAATTTTTTCTTATTTGAAACTTTAAGATACTCATATTTATCCCGCTATTTGTAGGTGGTAAAACTCCCACCTCTAGGCTGAAGCAAAGAAGTTAGGTGGGAGTCGGGCTAATAATCAGTGGGGGGAACAAAACCTCCACTGATTAAAGTTTCACTTTATGAGAAGAAAGAGTTCGTAAGTAAGGTAGATATCTCATTTTTGAGATTTTATCATATGTCGAACAGACGAGGAGTGAAGTGATACTTCATACTTATAAATCGCTTTACTATATTCGACACATAATGACAACATGCTGTTCGTCCATCTGTTATCATAACATATAGTTTTTGGGAATTTTTATCATTTTTATATTGGGGGAAGGGAATTTATGTTTAAAAAAATTGGGACAATCACTTTAGCAGGGACATTAGCTTTCAGTTTATCGGCATGCGATGAGAAGGAAGAAGTAGCTAAAACCGTATCAAATAATACTAAGGAAGAGCAAAGTAGTGAAAAAAAAGAAGATGCGAAGAAAGAAGATACAAGGGAATATAATGTTGAAAAAACTACTCAAATTAGAGATCAAAAATTAACAGTCCATAAGGTGCAAATAGCACAAGTGGCAGAATATGATAAGCTAGAAAAAGGTAATGAGTTTGTTATTGTTCATGTTACAGTAGAGAATGTTGGTAATCAAAAAGTTAGAATTAACCCATTAGATTTTTACCTTGAAAGAGGCGATGGAAGTGTTGTTGACCATACATTTTCAACTAGCAATAAAAATATTTTTAAAATTAAAGATGTAGATCCAAATGGTAAGTTAACAGGAGCGATAACATTTGAAGCGAAAAAAGGTGATTCTAATCTTCAATTAATTTATAGACCTGATGTTATGTCTAAAGAGGAAGTAAAAGTGAAACTTAAATGATGTATCTCGTAAAAGCCTGATTGGTGTAAACAAGGGCAAACCTATACAAGTTTTACATGAAAACGGTAAGCTTGAATGAAATGACGGTACGGCAAAAAAATATTAGGTTAGATGGTGTGAATTTCAAACATACCGTTTTGGAAAACAAAAATAAATGCATGATAAGGATTAGGCATTGGAGCTTAATCCTTTTTTGTATGGAGATGTAGAGAACGGCAGGTAGACCTGACACTACACGAGTGATGCATTTCGATATAACTTATTGTTTCAAGCTTAAGTAAATTGAGTTGTATAAAAAATGTAATTATCACTTGCATTACTATCACTTGAGTGGTAAAGTGATAGTAAGATTCACGATAGGAAGTGATCAAATATGCGTGATAATACGATAGGATCGTTAATATGGTTACGTTTAATACGATTTACGAACCAAAGTAATCAAATGTCAAATGAGTTTTTAAAACGTTTTGATTTAACAACAGCTCAATTTGATGTGCTTTTGCAAATACGGACATATCAGCCGTTAACACAAATGGAGTTAGCTGAAAAGGTTACTGTTACACAAGGTGGTATTTCTCGAATGTTAACACGCCTTGAAAAAGAAGGCTATATTATACGAAAACAAGATTGGAAAACGAAAACAATTAGTCTTACAGAGCAAGGGGAAGCCGCTTTAGAAAGGGCATTGCCAGAGCAACTTGCATTCCAATCATCATTTTTTGATGACGTATTAAATGAAGAAGAGCAGAAAATACTATACGAGTTGATGACAAAAGTTCACAAACATAGCGAAAAAAAAGAATTACCGAATGAGTAATTTTTTTTTACTCATTCAATTGACTAATCAAGTGATAAAGGGGAGGAAGTTTTATGTATACAATTCCAGGACACCACCATATTTCTATGGTGACAAAAAATGCGAAAACGAATAATGATTTTTATCGAGATGTTTTAGGATTACGACGAGTGAAAAAGACGGTCAATCAAGATAATCCGTTTATGTATCATTTATTTTATGGTGACTTAACAGGTAGTGCAGGAACTGAATTATCATTTTTTGAAATGCCGAACGTTGGCAGAACAATTCGTGGTACGAATGCGATAACGCAAATAGGATTACTTGTACCGTCACTAGAGAGCCTTACTTTCTGGAAAACACGTTTTGAATCATTCGGGGTGACACATGGAGAATTGACAACAAATGCAGGACGAGATGCGCTGCATTTTGAAGATCCAGACGGTCTTCGCTTAGTATTGCTAAATAATAACGGAGAAGAAATACCAGAATTTTGGGCTGCATGGGATGAATCTTCTATAGAGCCAGACAATCGGATTTTAGGTATGAGTACAGTTGAAATGACAGTACGGAGCTTGAATAAATTATCAAAAACATTAACTGAATTGTTTGGTTATAAAGAAGTATCTCGCTCTGATAATGAAGGATTATATCAATCTGTTTCAGGTCAGTCTTTCGGAGAAATTTTAGTAAAAGAGCAAGAGGGAGAAAGAGAGAGACCAGGAAAGGGAAGTATTCACCATTTAGCGATTCGTGTAAAAAATGATGAAGAACTGAACTATTGGAATGAAGCAGTGAAAAATAGAGGTTTTCAGACAACTGGAGTTATTGATCGTTTTTATTTTAAAAGCTTATATTTCCGTGAATCAAATGGAATTTTATTTGAGATTGCGACTGATGGACCAGGATTTACAGTAGACTCAGTAGTTGAAGAATTAGGAAAAGAACTAGATTTACCACCATTTTTAGAAGAACGAAGACAAGAAATAGAAGAGAAGCTAATACCACTTGATTAAAGGAGAGAGCGACTATGGAAAAATACCGCATGGATATAAGTAAAGGAATTGAGTTTGGATTATATTCAATTGGGGATCATATTTTAAATCCGCATAATGGGAAAAAATTAAGTGCAGGGGAGCGAATTCGTGAACTTATTGAAACAGCAAAGTTAGCTGATGAAGCGGGCCTAGATGTATTTGCGGTTGGGGAAAGCCATCAAACGCATTTTACGACGCAAGCCCATACAGTCATTTTAGGGGCCATTGCACAAGCGACGAAAAATATTAAAATTGCAAGTTCAGCAACGATATTAAGTACATCAGATCCAGTCCGAGTATATGAAGATTTCGCTACAATTGATTTAATTTCTAATGGCCGTGCTGAAATCGTAGCTGGTCGTGGATCTCGTATTGGAGGATATAGTTTACTTGGTTATGATGTAAATGATTATGAAGAGCTATTTGAAGAGAAGATGGATCTTTTATTAAAGATTAATAAAGAAGAGAGTATGACATGGAAGGGGCAGTTCAGGGCACCATTGGAACAAGCTTCGATTATTCCAAGAGCGAAAAATAATAACTTACCAATTTGGCGTGCTGTAGGTGGCCCGCCAGCAAGTGCAATAAAAGCGGGGCGCGCAGGTGTTCCGATGATGATAACAACACTTGGTGGACCAGCTATTAATTTTAAAGTATCAGTAGATGCTTATCGGGAGGCGGCTACGCAAAGTGGATTTGATCCAGCGAGTTTACCGATTGCAACAACGAGTTTATTTTATACAGCAGAAAATTCACAAGATGCGTTGAGTGAATATTATCCTCACATAAATGCTGGAATGATAGCGTTACGTGGAGGCGGATATCCGAAGCAACAATTTACAAATGCATTAGATTATCGTGACGCGCTAATGATTGGCAGCCCGCAACAAATTATTGAAAAAATGCTTTATCAATATGAATTATTTGGACAACAACGTTTTATGGCACAAATTGATTTTGGTGGTGTACCATTTGACAAAATCGAGAAAAACATCGAATTAATTGCTACTGAAATTTTACCAGCTGTTAGAAAACATACAGCAAAATAATTTGAAAAATACCGAGAATCAAGCTGATTCTCGGTATTTTTTTATGAATTTATTTAGTTTGAAAAAATGACAAAAAAATGAATTTTTAGTTTGGAGAGAAGGGAGTTATTTTCTATTTTTGAATAACAAAATGATAGGATTGAATTTTTAAAATACATTTTTCTCTTGACAAAATCCAAGCGTTTTTCCTAGTCGTTTACAAGGACATTTTTTAAAAGGGAAGTCAAGTGTATAAAGAGAAAAATAGTACTTTTATTGAAATGAAAGCAAGTTTCACATTCGAAAAATACATTTTAATAATATAAAAAATCTAATTCAAAAAAATGACAAAAGACATATTTCAGACAAAATGATGTCAATAATACGTCAAAAATCATCTGAATTTATTATGTAAGTATATTATACAATTCGATTAACGAATCAAAACACTACAGAAATAGTGGAAAGGTAAATAATAGAAGTGTAATAGTTTGAAAAACTGAAATTTCATATTTTATGAAAATACATACAGGATAATTTTATCTTTTCGTATTTCTTAATAGTCGAGTTCATTAAGATTGCTCAATTAATTTTTATTATAAAAACTATGAAGGAAGTGAGTTTAGCATGGAAACGCTCGAATTGGCACGAATACAATTCGCATCAACAACGATATTTCATTACCTTTTTGTTCCGCTATCCATTGGCTTAGCTTTTATTATTGCGTTAATGCAAACGATGTATGTGGTAAAAGGACAAGAAGTATATAAGAAGATGGCGAAGTTTTGGACACAAATATTCCTAGTAAACTTTGCGGTAGGTGTAGTAACAGGTATATTACAAGAATTTCAGTTTGGAATGAACTGGTCAACATATTCACGTTTCGTAGGTGATGTATTTGGTCCATCACTTGCAATTGAAGGATTATTAGCATTTTTCATCGAGTCTACATTCCTAGGTTTATGGGTATTCGGTGAGGATAAACTACCAAAGAAAGTCCACCTTTTATGTATTTGGCTTCTTTCAATTGGAACGATGCTATCAGCGTTTTGGATTTTAACTGCAAATGCATTTATGCAGTCACCTGTAGGATATGAAATGGCTGCAGATGGACGTGCGCAGATGAATGATTTCTTTGCAATTATTCAAAATCCACAACTATGGGTGCAATTCCCGCATACCATTACAGCGGCACTTGCAACAGGTGCATTCTTTATTGCGGGTGTAAGTGCATGGAAAATTACAAAACAACAAGAGACTGAGGTGTTTAAGAAGTCTTTCCGAGTTTCTATCGTTGTTGGAACAATTTCAACAGCATTGGTATTATTTTTCGGTCATGCACAAGCACAAAATTTAATTAAGACGCATCCGATGAAAATGGCGGCAGCTGAAGCATTATGGAATACGAGTGAGGATCCAGCGCCATTTACAGTATTTGCGAAAATTGATACAGAGAAGAAAGAAAATTCGTTTGAAATTCAAATTCCTTATATGCTAAGTCTATTGTCGTACGATAAATTTAGCGGTCAAGTAGAAGGTATGAATCAAATTCAAAAGCAATATGAAGAAAAGTATGGACCTGGGGATTATATTCCGCCAGTACATACAATGTTTTGGAGCTTTAGAGCGATGGTAATGAGCGGAACGTTCATGCTACTTTTAGGAGCTTACGGATGGTTCTTATCAAGAAAAGATCGTTTAGCTGAAAAAACGTGGTATTTAAAATTAATGGTGTATGCAATTTCACTACCGTTTATCGGTAATACTGTTGGATGGGTTATGACTGAAATGGGTCGTCAGCCATGGGTAGTATTTGGTGTCATGAAAACAGAAGATGCTGTATCACCAAATGTAACATTCGGTGAAGTGTTATTCTCACTTATTTCATTCACATCAATGTATTTAATTATGGGTGGAATTTGTGTTTACTTATTCGTTCGTATCATTAAGGGACATACGAATAAGAAAACGAAAAAGGATAATCAAAGCCATGATCCATTTGATAAGGAGGAAGAGTATGTTATCTCTTAATGAGTTATGGTTTGTAGTTATTGCAATCTTATTTGTTGGATTCTTCGTACTGGAAGGCTTCGATTTTGGTGTAGGAATGGTTTCAAGGTTTTTAGGAAAGAATGATTTTGAAAAACGAGTTTACTTAAATACAATAGGACCGTTTTGGCATGCGAATGAAGTATGGTTAGTTTGTGCTGGTGGCGCTATGTTTGCAGCATTTCCACACTGGTATGCAACTTTATTTAGTGGTTTTTATATTCCGTTTGTATTTATGCTGCTTGCCTTAATATTAAGAGGTGTTTCCTTTAAGTTCCGTGCGAAAATAGATAATCATAAATGGAAAAGTGCATGGGATTGGGGTATGTTTATTGGAAGTATGCTACCTCCTATCCTTTGGGGAGTAGCGATCGCAAACTTTATGGTAGGTGTACCTATTGATGAGAGTAAAAATGTTGTAGGTGGATTCCTGCAATTACTTCATCCATTTGCGTTACTTGGAGGAGTAATGTTCCTTCTACTATGTATTGTTCACGGATTACAATTCCTTACAATACGTACAACGGGTAAATTGAGAGAACGTGCACGAATTGCTGCAATAAAAATTGCGCCATTTTCATTAATTACGCTTCTTATTTTTGCTGGTATTGGGTTATGGAAAACCGATATTTTCACTGCCCATGGCACAGAATGGATTATGGTACCAATTGGAGCTTTTGTAGCATTATTAATGTCTACTTTATTAAATAAAAGAAGAAGAGATGGTTGGGCTTTCTTTATGACGAGTTTAACAATCATTTTACTAAGTGCGAGTGTATTTATCGGTATGTTCCCACGTGTTATGATTAGCTCTTTAGGAGCAATGAATGATTTGACAATTTACAATGCAGCATCAGGAGCCTATGCATTAAAACTTATGACTTACTTTGCGATTGCTATTTTACCTTTCGTTATCGGAAGTCAAATATGGAGTTATTATGTATTTAGACAACCTGTTAAGTCAGACAATGATTTGGAGTACTAATGAAAAGAAAAAGAGGACTTCCGTCTTATCCTGGTAGCCGTATTTTATATGTAGCGTTAACGATGATTAGTATTTTAGAAGCTTTAAGTATTATTGTACAAACAATCTTTTTAGCACGCGCTATTACATTTTTATTTCATGGAGAGACAGTACAAACAGTGTTAAGTGAAATTGTTTATTTTGGTATCTCATTTGTAGCGCGTCAAATATTAGTTCGAACATCACAAATATTAGTGGAACGTTTCGCTGAAAAAACAGGGTCGTTACTAAGAAAACAATTAATAGCGGCATATTTCACATTAGGTCCAAGATATGTCCAAACTGTTGGAACGGGTCATCTGGTTACCTTATCGATTGAAGGGATTGAGAAATTTAAAACATATATTGAATTGACAATCCCTAAAATGATTAGAAGTAGTATCGTTCCGTGTCTAATTGCTCTATATGTTTTTACGTTAGATATTGAGTCTGGAATCATTTTAGTTGTAACGATTCCTATCGTGATCATATTTATGATTCTTCTAGGATTAGCAGCGCAAAAAATGGCAGATAGTCAATATGAGACATATCGTGTACTTTCTAATCATTTTGTAGATACGTTAAAAGGATTAGAAACATTAAAGTATTTAGGGAAAAGTAAACAGCACGAAGGAAAGATTGAAAAAGTAAGTAAAAGATATAGAAAAGCAACGATGCGAACCTTGCGAATTGCTTTTCTTTCTTCTTTTGCATTAGATTTCTTTACGAGTTTATCAATCGCATTTGTAGCAGTTGGGTTGGGGATACGTTTAATAGATGGGACAATTATACTGTTACCAGCCCTTACGATTTTAATTTTAGCACCGGAATATTTTCTTCCAATTAAGCAAGTTGGAGCGAATTATCATGCTACATTAGATGGACAACTTGCGATGGAGCAAATTGAAGGGATTTTACAGCAACAAAAGGCAATGGAAATAAAAGAATCAAATGTAGAAATTACATGGGATTCTTCTAGCAGCATAAAGTTACAAGATATAAAAGTAAATAACGATGAATCTGAAAAGGCTATATTAGAAGGAATTGACTTTACTTGGGAAGGTAACGGTGCTATTGGAATCATTGGTGAAAGTGGAGCTGGAAAATCAACGTTAATCGATGTGCTAGCAGGATTTTTAACGTCATCTAATGGAAAGATGATAGTAAATGGTTTGGAAATTGGTGAATCCACTCGAGAAGATTGGCAAAAAAATATTGCCTATATTCCGCAGCAACCGTATATTTTTCCGCTTTCATTAAAAGAAAATATTTGTTTTTACGAAACAAATACAACGGATGAAGAATTTGAGAAAGTTATTAATGACGTAGGTCTTCGTTCACTCGTTGCATCACTTCCAAATGGGATGCACGAAAGAATTGGAGAAGGTGGACGTATGCTTAGTGGCGGACAAGAACAACGTGTCGCTATGGCGCGTGCACTTTTAAGTAAAAAGCCAATTATTTTATTAGACGAGCCTACGGCACACCTTGATATTGAAACTGAATTTGAAATAAAGCAATCGATGTTACATCTGTTTAAAGGGAAATTAGTATTTCTCGCAACGCATCGTCTGCATTGGATGAAACAGATGGATCATATTCTAATTTTAAATAAAGGGAAAATTGAAGAAAGTGGAACATATGAAGAACTGTTAGAGAATGAGACATTACATTTTCATAGGAAAGAGAGGGGATAGGGATGAGTAGCTGGGTTAAACCTTATATAAAGCGAAATAAAGGTAGAATGACTTTGACTATTTTTCTTGGACTTCTTGGAGTTAGTTCAGGTGCGATGTTACTTTTCATTTCAGGGTATTTAATTTCTAAATCTGCTCTCAGACCTGAAAATGTAATGGTTGTGTATGTTCCTATTGTTGCAACACGTGCGTTTAGTATAGGACAAGCGGTCTTTCATTATATAGAGCGTTTAGTGGGACATGATGTCGTACTGCGCATATTAGAAAAAATGAGAACGAAACTATATAGAATAGTAGAACCACAGGCGTTATTTTTCCGCTCGCGATTTCAAACAGGTGATATGTTAGGCGTATTATCCGAGGATATAGAGCATTTGCAAAACCTATATTTACGTACAATATTTCCTAGTATATTAGCATTAGTTGTTTATAGTATCTTTGTACTTGTTATCGGTGCTTTTGACGTAGTATTTGCACTTATTGCAGGGTGTATGTTGGCTATCATTGTTTTTCTGATTCCGTTTGTATCATTACTTTTAATGAAACAACATCACGTTACTTTGAAGCAAGGAAGAAACCGTTTGTATCAACAACTAACGGATGCTGTTTTTGGATTGTCTGATTGGCAGGCAAGTGGTAGAAAAACTGAATTTATTGATGCGTATGTAGAACAGAATGCTCAGTTATTAAAAACCGAACAGAGAGTGAAAAGCTGGTATCATATTAGAGACAGTATCATTCAGTTAGTAGTGGGTATTGTAGTTATTTCAATGATTATATGGACTGGGAATGAAGCTGCAAGTGGACAGATTGCACCTACAGTTATCGCTGCTTTCGTATTAATGACTTTATCTGTAACAAACGCGCTTATTCCTATTTCAGATGCTATCGATAAAATTCCATCTTACGTGGAATCCGTTCAGCGACTATATAGTGTAGAAAGTGACAACGTTTTGCATGATGGTAATGAGTTGATAGATCAAGGTTACGTTATACCAAAACATGTAGACATTGAGCTGAATAATGTATCGTATAATTATCCGAATAGTAATGAGTCTGTATTAAAAGACGTATCACTACAAATAAAAGCAGGAAAGAAAATTGCTATTTTAGGTAGAAGTGGGACAGGGAAATCTACTTTACTAAAATTGTTAACAGGGGCGTTAAGTCCGGTAAATGGCCAAGTTTTATTGAATGGTGAACAAGCTCATACGAATCTTTTATCCAAATATATTTCTGTGTTAAATCAAAAGCCGCATTTGTTCGATACGACAATTGGAAATAATGTGCGAATTGGTAAACCGGAGGCGAATGATGAAGAGATATGGAAAGCTTTAGAGAAAGCACAATTAGCTCCGCATATCGCTTCTCTTCCAGGTGGATTGCAAACAAAAATGCATGAAATGGGAATGAGGTTTTCTGGTGGGGAAAGACAAAGGGTTGCTTTTGCTAGAACGCTTATGCAAGAAGCACCAATTATTGTACTTGATGAACCAACTATCGGTTTAGATCCAAAGACGGAATTGTCCTTAATCGAAACAATGTTTTCTGCAACTGAAGAAAAGACAGTAATTTGGATAACACACCATCTTGTAGGAATAGAACATGTAGATGAAGTTATATTTCTTGATCGTGGTCAAATTGTAATGCAGGGAAGTCATGATCAATTGCTTAAAGAAAATGAGAGATATCGTATGCTTTATGAGCTAGATAAAGGAATATAATTTGATTATGTATTTATTGTTAAAATAGCTGCACCTTATGGTGTAGCTGTTTTTTTATTAAGAAATATATATTCTTTTCAAGGTATAGATTTATCCGACTATTTGCCGGGCAGTAAGACTCCCGCCTCAAGATTCGGCAGATGCAAGGTAGCTGGGTGAGAGAGAAAGCCCGCTTGGTGAGGACTGATAATCAGAGGGGATGGACAAGCCCCCCTCTGATTAAAGTTTTACTTTATTTAATTATATAGCAGCATGTAACTTATTTTTAGGTTTTAAATTTTGTTGACAAAGGCAATACTGAGCCATAGTGAATGTAAAGTTGGAGGGCGAGTGTATATGTTTGATGAGGATGGGATTGTTTTAATTATGGAACCTGCTGATGAAAGGAACCTGAGGAGATTTATTTTCACAGTGCCAAAGTCAGTTTATGAAAAGAAGGGGCTTTCATTACACTACGGAACAGCTATAGGACAAGGATATATGGATATTATTGAAGATATTATTAGCGTACATATAGAAATAGACGTTGTAACGATAATAGGACATGTAAGAGTGTAAATAGTGATTTAAAAAAGGTTATAAGCCATTTAGCTAGAAGTTGTGAAGGGAAGCTTACAGACAATTATAAAGACAAAGGGGGTCTAAAATGAAAATAAAATTCATTTTATTAGTATTTATAGTTTCTATTGGCTTAATGGGGTGTTCGGTAGTAGAGGAAGGAAAGAATTCTTTAAATTACGCTCAAAAAGCAACAGACTATGTGAATGAAATAAGTGCATTTGCAAATGAAGCTCCAGCGTTAGCAGAACAAGCTGTTAATGATAAAGAAGCTCGTAAAGAATTGGAAACGAAGCTAAATGAAATTAAACAAGATATACCAGCTTTCAATAAATTAACGCCGCCAGATGTTGCGAAGGATCTTCACCAACAAATTGTCGGATATAATGAAAAGTTAAACGCATTAATTGATACATCTATGAAGAAGATAGAAGAAGGGAAAATTGATGTAGAGCAATTTAAAAACTCTGAGCTTATGCAGACGCTAGATCAAGTGCAAGATTTGAAAGATAAGATACAAAATTTAGGGCAATAATAAAAAGCTCCGTTTTTGATAAACGGAGCTTTTTAATGTTTTCTAAGGAGAAAGTTTATTATATTTCCTTCCTATAATATAAGTGTATTTAGACCTTCCATTTTTCTAAAATATGTATTGTTTTATTGGTTGCATCCATCTGCACTTGAATACCTATAGGCATAGTAATCATTGGATGAGTATGACAACAATCAAACTCAGCTAGTAAAGGAATTCTTTGATTTTGTAGCACTTCTAATAGTATTTCGTAAGGTTTTCGATTTGTATCACAATCATCAAATTGCTCATGTTTTCCTAGGATGATACCTGAAACTTTATCAAATACGCCGTTAATCTTAAGTAATGAGAAGCTCCTTTCAATAGTAGCAGCATCTTTTGAACTATCTTCAATAAATAGAATATCTCCTTCTTGAATATGTGGCATATAGGGGCTACCCCAAATTCCTTGTATTGTATGTAAGTTTCCGCCAATAATACGTCCAGTCGCTTGTCCATTTGTTACGGAAATCCAATTATTCGGCCTAAGTTCTTTTTCTTTCGTCTTCTCTTCCCAATTAATAAATTCATCTGACCAAAATAACGGTTGTTTTATGTGATAAGGAAGAGGTGGATCGGTCAGTAATGCTTCTGCAAAATATTTGTATGTGTAATCTACAAAAGGCTCAAACTCCCCAAAGGAAGGAACGAGCGCTGGGCCGTAAAATGTAGGGATTCCTGTTTTTGCATAAATTCCTAGTAATAGCGCTGTTGCGTCTGAATAGCCAATCATTATTTTAGGGTTATTTTTAAAAGCATCATAATCAATATAAGGTAATAACGAATTTGAATTCATACCACCAATTGTGGACATAATGCAAGAAATATTAGGGTTCCTTATTAAGTTATTTAGTTCCTCAGCGCGCTCTTGAATACTGCCAGAACGATAATAATCATATTGACCTGTAAGTGAACCTTCTAATATATGAAATCCTTTCTTTTGTAAGTATGATTTTGCACGATTAAATCTATTTTGGGAAGTATAGGTTACTGGTGAAGAGGGTGAGTATATTCCAATTGTATCGCCATGTTTTAATTTTTTTGGGAGTATCATTTGAATGGATCCTTTCTAAATAGCATTATTGTCTGTAGTTACCATTGAATATTCTTACTTTTTTGTTATTTCCAAGTGTAGCATATATGTAAAAAGAATGGTCTGGAAATAATAATTGTTATAGATGAATAAGTATGCTTTTTGCCTTGACGATATGCAGGAGTTGTTGTTATGGTTAACTGTGATTGTATAAAAGGTTTGCTAAAGGAGTTTTGAAATGAAGCAGTTAAAGTGGGGAAGAGTAACAATCCTATTCATCATTATTTTAGGGATATGTTGGTTCTTATTCCAAGGAACTCAAAAGAGTGCAATACATGTAGAAGGACCACCTTTACAAGTGGCAGAGCTACCTAAAACAGGCTTAACTGAAAAAGTAGTCCCACAAAAGTACATACCACCAAAAATTGATGCAAAAGCGGCTATGGTTATCGATGCGAGTGATGGAGATATCATTTATCAATATAATGAAAATGAAGCTTTTGCGCCAGCAAGTATGTCTAAAATGATGACAGCTTATCTTTTATTAGAGAGTGTACATAATGGGAAAGTTCACTGGGAAGATTCAGTGAAAATGAGTGCGAAAGCGGCACAAACAGAGGGTGCGAGAATTCCGGTACAAGCTAATGACACATTAACTGTTAAAGACTTATACCATGCGTTAATGATTGAGTCGGCTAATAATTCGGCTGTGGCTTTAGCAGAGCATATGGCAAAGACGGAGCAAGATTTTGTTCAGCTTATGAACGCGAAAGCGCAACAGTTGGAAATGTCGGAATATGCTAAATTTGCAAATGCTTCAGGGCTACAAGAGCCTGACGGAAGTGAAACGAAGATGACGGCGGCTGACGTAGCAAAATTAGCGTATCATCTTATAAAAGATTATCCAGAAATATTAGAAGTGACACATTTAAGTCAAAGTCAACTAGCATTTAATAATATTAATGTTATAAGTACAAATGATATGTTAAATAAAAATAATAAAGCTTTATACATAGAAGGAATAGACGGGCTAAAAACAGGATTTACAGATAGTGCAGGGTATTGTTTTACAGGTACTGCAAAACAAGGTGATACTCGAATTATTACAGTTGTCATGGGAACATCAGACAAAACAAAACGTTTTACAGAGACGAATAAGTTAATGTCTTATGCATTTGGATTAGTTAATTAAGTAAAATGCTAAGTAAGAACATTACATAAGAAAGGCAGTTTATTGTTACTTATTTTTGGTAATGATAAACTACTTTTTTATGTGAAACAGTGGGAGAACTTCAAGAAAAATTTGCATTATATAAAGAGAATTTCCAGACTTGTTCTCAGCAATCATCAGGGATGTTCCATAAAGCTGGAAACTTATTGCGCAAATGCTATTTTGATAAACTGGTAGTACTTGCTGGTGAAAAAGAATTTCAATCATTAGAAACTCATGTGAAAATTTATAAATAAAGTATACACCATGAAAGGTGAACAGGAATATGACCTGTTCGCCTTTTTATAAGTAATAAGGATTTTTTTGTTGGACATTTTTCATCAGCTTTTTTAATTCGTTTTTACGTGCCTCAATAACAAATACTTTTTGTAATGTGATAAATGAAACGAATTGAATAAAAGCATAGTAAAGCTCTATATTTTTATTTACGTGATCGTCTATTATGTTTTTCACAAATGTGCCTCCTCTGTTTATTCTAATAAGATTCTCACCTCACTATTCGACCTAATCCGTGTGGGCTAATAATTAATGAGGGGATGAACAAAACATTTATTTGTTAAAGTTTTGTTTTATATACATATAATAATAGGAATATCCTAATAATTCCATGGTAGTAAAAATAAATAGTCAATAGAGTGTGTCTTTTCTTTAAAATAGAATGAAGTTTTGTGAACTAAATCTTACAATTCGTCAAATTATTTCAAAATCTTATATAGTATAGAAAATTAGTTTTCTAAAAATATTATACTATTGATAAACAAAGTGTTTTTTGACATGATAAGGGTACACTGCATGTAAGTAACTTTATAAGGAAACACACACTTTGTTTTGCATTAGGTTAATAGAATTTTTTATAGTAAATAGAATATGTAGATTTTATATTGAAATAATGAATAAAATGTCGAATTTTAATTTGATACATAAGAAATTTGAAAAAATCGTTGCAAAAACACCGTGTTTAATGGTAAAGTTCACATGAAGTTCACACGGAGTTCACTTCTTTCGTTTAAAATGACTACGTGTGAAAAATAAAACTCTTGCTAAAAAATGGAACTTGATGAATATTTTACTTTGATAATATTGTAAAGTATTAAGTTTATAAGTTTTTTTTAAGAGGATAGTAGGGAAAGGAAGTAAAGACAACTTATGAAAAAAATAATTGCAGGTTTAGCAGCAGCTTCAGTAGCAGGTGTTGCAGTTCCAGGTATGGATTCTGCTCATGCACAAGTTTCAAACGAAGCGCTAAAAGAAATTAATGGACAAAATCAAACGACTGTAACTGAAACGACTGGTACTGAAACAAAAACCGTAGAAACAACTTCTGAATTAAAATACACAGTAACAGCTGATGTATTAAATGTTCGTTCAGGTGCTGGTACAGGACATGACGTTATTTCTAAAGTAAAAGAAGGTCAAGTACTACAAGTAATTGGACAAGAAAATGGTTGGTTAAAAGTTAATGTAAATGGCCAAACAGGTTATGTAAGTGGGGACTTCGTAACAAAAGGTGGTAATAAAGGAACAACTGTTCAACAAGGAACAGGTACTTACACAGTAAACGTTTCTTCACTTAATGTACGTACAGGCCCAAGTACTTCTCATACAGTATTAGGTTCTGTAAATAAAGGTAAAACAGTACAAGTTGTTGGTGAAGTGCAAGATTGGTTTAAAATCAACTTCAATGGTGGAACTGGATACGTAAGCAAAGACTTCGTAACAAAAGGTGGTTCTGCTGTTTCTAACGAAACACAACAACCAACTACAAACAACAACAATACTACTACAGTTCAAACTGGTGGTTCTTATGTTGTTAACACGGGTGCTTTAAAAGTACGTACAGGCCCAGCTACATATAACGCTGTAATTGGTGGAGTAACGAACGGTACAGTATTAAACGTTACTGGCGCTGAAAACGGTTGGTACAAAATTAACCATAACGGCCGCACAGGTTACGTAAGTGCAGACTTTGTTAAGTTTGTAAAAGGCGGAGTAAACAACGTTACTAATAACAATAACGTTCAAAAACCAGTTAAAGAAGTTCAACAACCAACAACTGGTGGAGATACATCTTCAATCGCTGGATTCGCTAGATCATTAAATGGTTCACCATACAGAACTGCTGGTACAACACCTGCTGGTTTTGACTGCAGTGGATTCATTCACTACGTATTAAATCAAACTGGTCATACAGGCGCTCGTCAAACAGTTGCTGGATACTGGAGCTCTAAAACAAAAACTAGCAATCCACAACCAGGTGATTTAGTATACTTCCAAAATACTTATAAATCAGGTCCTTCTCACATGGGTGTTTACTTAGGAAACGGTCAGTTCATTAGTGCAGAAACTGATGAAACTGGTGTACGTATTAGTTCAGTAAACAACTCTTACTGGAGCAAGCACCTATTAGGTTACACAAAAGCATACTAAGAAAAAGTATTTTATACTTTTCGTATAGAGAAAAGGCTTTCCAGGGAAACTTGGGAAGCCTTTTTCATATTTTGATAACCTGACAGTATAGTAGTATTTATTTCAATTTCCCATGCAAAAACTTAGCATATAAATCATGAAAATAGTTTGGTCGAAATAAGTTTGCTGCATGTCCTGCTAATGGGATTTCTTTATATAAAACGTTTGGGAGAATGGACTTTAAATCAAAGAGACAAGATTTATAAAGATGGTCATGTTCGCCCATTACCCATAATATAGGATGAGGAAGTGCTTTTAATTTAGACTTCAAGTCGAATTCTAAGCGATGCCGTAATGACTCAGCAATAATCGATGAGTGTAATTGTAATCCGAAACGGTAATAAATATTTCGTGAAATAATCGCGAACGGATTTGCCTTTAATATCCCACTTGGAAAAATAGTATTGGCATACTGAGAAAGCCAAGTTGAATATTCATCTCCACGCTTTTCCCAAAAATTTTTAAATACGCTATATAAACGGGAAGGGTTATTATAATGTCCACCAATATGACAAATACTTAATACTTTTTCTGGATGCATTTGTGCAAATGTCGTAGAGATATAACAGCCATAGCTTAGAGCACAAATATGAGCCTCTTTAATTCCCTCTTGTTCATACAAGTTCAATAATTGATCTACGAGGCGCTGCAATGAAAATTCGATAGCTGCTCCCTTATCGTCGCCGTGACCTAATAAGTCATAAGTTATAATGTTGTAGGATGTGGAAAATCGTTTATGCTCTTTTTTGAAGGCGCGGCGATTTCCAACTAATCCATGAATAAAAATGATTGTTTCCTTTTCAGGATGTTTATGTGTTTGCAACAATGATACCCCTTTCAATAACTGGAGGTTTATTTAGTAGTTTAAATTGGCTAAAATCCGTTATATATATTCTATGCGTAGTCTATCATTCACATAGAATAATAATAAGTACCAGGTAATAATATCAGATATTTATAGTTGTTGTAAAGATGAGTTTAAATGTATATTTTGTAAAAATAGAGGAATGGTGTTTACATTCAGTTTACATTTATATCGTATTCTAGTTTTAGAAAGAACAGTTTGGTTTAACATGAGGAGATGAACATGAATGGAAGTTAGAAATGAAGTGAAGAAAAAAGGGAGTGGGAGGCAGTTTTTACACCTTATTCGAGATACAAACCCTCCGAAAGGAATTCTTGTTTTTGCGTTATTAATGAGTTTGCTTTCTACAGGAGCGAGTTTATTTATACCGATGTTAACAAAGGGGTTAGTAGATAATTTTTCGCTTTCTTCAATTAGTACAGGACAAATTGTTGGGCTAGTTGCCTTCTTTATAATGCAAACTATCGCTGCGGGATTGTCTATTTATTTGCTGAATTATATTGGGCAGAAAATTGTAGCTGGACTTAGAGAACGATTATGGAAAAAAGTACTCATTCTACCGGTATCTTATTACGATCAAAATAGAACAGGCGATACAATAAGCCGAATGACAAATGATACAGGTGTTGTGAAAACATTAATTTCTGAACACTTGTCAAACTTGTTAACAGGCGGTATCTCCATTGTTGGATCATTAATTGTATTATTTGTTTTAGATTGGAAAATGACAGCATTACTGTTAACGGTTATTCCATTATCCGTACTAATCTTAGTTCCACTTGGCCGTAAAATGTATAAGATTTCTAAAACACTTCAAGATGAAACAGCTTCTTTCACAAGTGTATTAACACAAGTGTTATCAGAAATTCGTCTAGTGAAATCTTCAAATACCGAAGCAAAAGAATATGAAAATGGTAATACAGGTATTCAAAAATTATTACAATTTGGTTTGAAAGAAGGAAAAGTGCAAGCTTTAATTTCGCCAGTTATGTCGTTTGTATTAATGGCACTACTTGTTATTATTGTAGGATATGGTGGAATGCGCGTTTCTAGCGGTGCTTTAACAACAGGGGAACTAGTAGCGTTTATTTTGTATTTAGTTCAAATTATAATGCCAATGAGTCAGTTATCTATGTTCTTTACACAATTCCAAAAGGCAATTGGTGCAACGGAAAGAATTAATACGATTTTAGAATATGAAGTAGAAGACCATGTAAATGGTGTGCAGGTTGTAAATGCTAAGCAACCGATAGTTCTTGAAAATGTACATTTCGAGTATAACGAAGAAGAACAAGTCTTAAAAAATATCGATTTCACAATTGAATCAGGAAAAGTAACAGCGATTGTAGGGCCAAGTGGTAGCGGGAAAACAACGTTATTCTCATTATTAGAACGTTTTTATGAGCCAACTAGTGGTGCCATTAAATTAGGAAAAGAATCAATTACGAGCTATTCCTTACAGTCATGGCGACGTCAAATCGGTTACGTTTCACAAGATAGTCCGTTAATCGATGGAACGATTCGTGATAATATTTGTTACGGAGTTGAAGGCGAAGTGACTGATGAAGAAATTGAAAAAGTAGCAGCAATGGCATATGTTGATGCATTTATTCATGATTTGCCAAACGGATATGCAACAGAAGTTGGAGAACGTGGTATAAAACTTTCAGGAGGACAAAGACAAAGAATCGCGATTGCCCGGGCATTACTTCGAAATCCACAAATTCTTATGTTAGACGAAGCGACTTCAAGTTTGGATAGTAAATCAGAGTCTGTCGTTCAAAAGGCATTGAATAACTTAATGAAAGGCAGAACAACTTTAGTTATTGCACATAGACTTTCTACTGTTGTAGATGCAGATAAAATTATCTTTATTGAAAAAGGGAATCTTACAGGTAGTGGATCGCATGATGAATTATTACGTACACATGACATGTATCGTGAATTTGCAACACAGCAATTGAAAATTAAAGAGGGCGCATTATAAAGTGAATAATCAGTGGGGATTGTACTTCACTGATTATTCCGTTTTAAAGAGCTATATAAAGGACGTTAAATAGAAAGGGAATGGTTCCTTTGATACCTAAAATTTTAATAGTAGACGATGATCCGCACATTAGGGAACTCGTTTCTGTATTTTTAGAGCGAGAAGGTTATCAAACATTTGAGGCGATTGATGGACTAGATGCACTTCGAAAAATAGACGAAGTGAAAGTTGATATGGTTATTCTTGATATTATGATGCCGAATATGGATGGATTTGATGTATGTTTTGAATTAAGAAAATACTATGATATTCCGATTTTGATGCTAACTGCTAAAGGTGAAACGTCGCAAAAAGTAAAAGGGTTTCACCTCGGAACTGATGATTATCTTGTAAAACCATTTGACCCTTTAGAATTAGTTGTGAGAGTAAAGGCATTATTGAAACGTTACCAAATTGCAGTATCGCAATCGATTCAAGTTGGAGACGTATTATTAAATCGTAAAACATTTGAAGTTACACTTGGAGAACAGACCATTATGTTGCCGCTAAAAGAATTTGAGTTACTCTTTACATTAGGATCTAAAGCTGGAAGGACTTGTTCAAGAGAGCAATTAATTGAAGGTATCTGGGGATATGATTTTGAAGGGAATGAACGTACACTAGACGTTCATATTAATCGGTTACGTGAGAAGTTTCAAGAAGAGAGTTCGAAGTTTAGTATTAAGACGATAAGAGGATTAGGGTATCGATTAGAGGTAAGTAAATGAGAAGAATAGAACGAATGAGTAAGTTGAAGATGCTGAAAGTAATTGGAGCAGTAATAGCACTCTTTTCTTTTCTTACTATAATCTGGTCTATCGCATTTTTTGTATCATCTAGTGTATTGAAAGCTCTTGAGATAAACGTATCGCCTTTTGTTACTTTTTTAATTAGTAATATGGCCGGATTTGTATTTATTGTTCTTATTTGGACATTGATTGGAATATTAATGAGACCAAAACGAGAGGCGATGATTTGGACTATTATTGAACCGATACAAAAAATTGCAAAAGGAGATTTCTCCGTAAAAATACGAAATGAAGAAAAGTATGATGGAGAAATTGGTGTACTCGTAAAAAGTATAAATGATATGACAGATGAACTGAATGCAATGGAGAAAATGAGGCAAGAATTTGTATCGAATGTTTCTCATGAAATACAGTCGCCATTAACATCTATAAAAGGATTTGCTAGAGCGCTACAAGATAATAATCTTTCTGAAGAAAAAAGAAAGCATTATCTTACTATTATTGAAACGGAAACAACGAGATTATCTAAACTGAGTCAAAATTTACTGAAGCTAACTCTCTTAGAATCAGAAGAGTATATACCAGAAAGAGTGACTTATCGATTAGATCAACAGTTAAAGCAAATTGTGTTAAATAGTGAACCACTCTGGGCTGAAAAAGAAATTGAGTTAGAACTTGATTTAGAAAAAGTGCAAATTACTGCCGACCAAGAAAGTATGAGTCAAGTGTGGATTAATTTAATTCATAATAGTATTAAATTTACTCCAAGTGGTGGTACGATTACAATTCAGTTAAAAGAACATGAGGAATTAGTGGAAGTACGTATTCATGATAATGGAATTGGTATATCAGAGGAACAGAAGCAGCATGTTTTTGAACGTTTTTACAAAGCAGATTCTTCACGGAATCGCGCTCATGGAGGTAGCGGATTGGGATTGGCGATTGTAAAAAAAGTAGTGGATCTTCATCAAGGGGAAATAAAAGTCGAGAGTGAAGAAGGGAATGGTACAGGATTTATTGTGCGTATTCCGAATTATGATGAAAAATAGTGTTAGGGAAGTTTCCCCATACCCATGAACCTAAAGAATCAAAATCCCTCCATAACTAAATTTCTATTCATTATTGACTACTGATAATGATGGGTTATGTTAATTAGAATATTTCAGATTGTTAAAGAGTACATTTGAAAAATAGGTTTAAGTTGATAATTTTATAAAATAAAAGAAGGCGTTCCATATTTGGAATGCCTTTTCGTGATGTTTTGTTGCTAATGTGGGTTGTTAAGTTATTTCTATTCGCTTACTCCTCGTTTTTTCTTGATGAGGAGTAATTGGCGCATTTGAAATATGGTGGAGGAACAAAGAAGGGTACACATTGGATATTCACCTTCGTAAAAAACGAGATCATCAGGCCGTATATGCCTTTATGAAAAGACACTCATTAAAGAAATTTACCTAGTTATTAAAATTTGCCAAATCCTTTTCTTACATAAGTATCAATTGATATGCCTATTTTAAAAAGGTACATCTAATATTTTTTATGAATTAGTTCAAATATGGAAAAGAAAGGGATTTTTATGTCTAATATAAAAAAATTGACACTCTTTGGGTTAATTGGTATTACAATGGCCTTTTTCGGAACGGTACGAAGTGTGCCGACTCTTTCAATTACTGGTTGGACCCAAATCTTCTATATGCTGATAGCTGCGTTTGCATTCGCTCTACCTATTGCGTTGATGTCAGCTGAGCTTTCTACGGCTTTCCCTGAAGAAGGTGGACCTCAAGTTTGGGTGAAAAATGCATTAGGTGAGAAATGGGGATTTGTCACCTCATGGTTATTATGGGTTCAAATGTTTTTTGGGATGGTAATGGTTGCGTCAACTGTTGGTGTTCTATCGGGTTACGTTATTAATAAGCCAGAACTATCTTCAAACAACTACTTTATTTTTGCCATAATCTTAATTTCATACTGGAGTGTGACTTTATTAAACCTTAAGTTTGATATGGTAAAAGTTGCGGGTAACTGGGGCGCTGTTATTGGTGTGTACATTCCGTTTGTCATTCTTGTTGTTCTAGGTGTCATTTATATGGTGAAAAACGGGATTCAATCGAATAGTTATTTAGGCGGCTTTAAGCCAAGGGATCTTATTCCTAATTTTAAGGACTTAGGAAGTCTAACTTATTTATCAGGAATTATCTTTATTTTTGCAGGAGTAGAAATTTCGTCTGTACATGCAAATAATATTGATAATCCAAAACGTAACTATCCAATTGCTGTTATCACTTCAGTAATTTTATTAGCAATTTTTAATATCATTGCTGGGTTGACTGTTTCAAATGCGGTACCAAAAGGTAAATTGGAGCTTGCGAATATAACACAGCCATATATGATTTTCACTAAAAATCTCGGGATTCCATCTATCTTTGTTAATATTATTTCTTTAATGATTTTAATTGGGGTTTTAGTTCAGCTAAGTGCATGGGTACTTGGACCGAGTAAATCTATGATTAAAGTGGCAGATGAAGGGAATTTGCCGAAGTTTTTTCAAAAGAGAACAGAGAAAGATATTCCAATCACTTTTGTGATGATTCAAGCAATTGTAATTTCATTAGTATCTATCTTATATATAGTAGTTCCAGATGTAAACAGTGCATTCTTAATAATAACAATTACAACAACAATTTTGTATTGTGTTGTGTACTCTTTAATTGCTATTTCAGCTGTTCGTTTGCGTTATAAGATGCCAGATGTTAATAGACCATTCAGATTAGGGAGTAAAGGGAATGCATTAATATGGACGGTCTCTATTCTTTCAATGATAAGTATTGTTTTTACGATTATTGTAAGTATTATTCCGCCATCTATTTTAAAGCCAAGTCAATATACTGGATATATTATTTATCAAGTGGTCGTTACATTAGTAATGATTGGTATAGCACTTATCATCAACAAATTTAAAAAACCAGAGTGGAAGAAAGATAATAGCTCACCAGAGGATATAAGGAAATCAAGCTAAAGAACAAATAAATATTTGGTACATATTCCTTAAGTTTTGTTATCAAATGAGCTGGTTTATTTGATTAACAGTGTTTTATATCCCGTTTTTGATGGCAGATATTAATTTATGTGTGAATTTTTTGTGCAGAAAAAACTAAAAAATAATAATGTATTTTGTATCGAGGTTACTTAGGGAATATTTGTGATAATTTGGAGGAAATGAAAAATGAACTATAAAATACCGGATATTAATTTAAAAGCATTATTCTTAGGTGATAAAGGTGAAAATGCCGATTTATTTAAAGAGTTGTTAATTAAAATGGTAGATGAACATGTAGGTTGGCGTCAAAATTACCAACCACAAGACCTACCAGTTATTACCCCGCAAGATAAAAGCTCGAAAAATTTCGTAGAAACTGCTGACCATATCCGCAGTGTAATGGATGTGTTATCTTCAAAACTTCGTACCAATTCATTACCATGGCATTCGGCAGGGCGGTTTTGGGGACATATGAATTCAGAAACATTAATGCCGGCTATTATTGCATATACAGCTGCAATGTTATGGAATGGGAATAACGTGGCATATGAATCTTCTCCAGGCACTTCTCAAATGGAAGAAGAAGTAGGGCATGAATTTGCTGCTCTTATGAGTTATAAAAAAGGTGAGAGTTGGGGGCATATTTGTGCAGATGGTTCTATCGCTAATCTAGAAGGCCTTTGGTATGCAAGAAACATGAAATCCCTTCCTTTAGCGATTAAAGAAGTAGCTCCTGAATTTGTAGAAGGTAAATCAGAATGGGAATTATTAAATATGTCTACAGAGGAAATTTTAGATATTTTAGAAAGAATACCTGGAAAAATTGATGAAATTAAAGCACATTCTGCGCGTAATGGTCAACATCTACAAGAGCTGGGAAAATGGTTGATTCCACAAACTAAACACTATTCTTGGCTAAAATCAGCGGATATTATTGGTATAGGCCTTGATAATGTGGAAACAATTGATGTTGATCATAACTATCGCATGGACATTGATAAACTTGAAGAAAAAATCCGAGAATTAGCTGCAGAAAAAATACCTATTCTTGGTGTGGTAGCTGTTATTGGTACAACAGAAGAAGGACAAGTAGATCGTATTGATAAGATTGTTGCGTTGCGTGAAAAATTAGCGCAAGAGGGTATTTATTTTTACATTCATATAGATGCTGCTTATGGCGGGTATGCTCGAGCGATTTTCTTAGATGAAAACAATGAATTTATTGACTATAACAAAATCGATGAAACATATGTAAAATATGGTATTTTCAATTCAGAAAATGAATGGTTAACAGAAGATATTTACAATTCTTTCAAGGCAATAGACCAGGCTGAAACCGTTACAATCGATCCACATAAAATGGGGTATATACCATACTCAGCGGGTGGGATTGTTGTAAAAGATATTAGAATGCGTGATGTAATTTCTTACTTCGCAACATATGTGTTTGAAAAGGGAGCTGATATTCCTGCATTACTTGGTGCATATATGCTTGAAGGTTCTAAAGCGGGGGCAACTGCAGCCTCAGTTTGGACAGCCCATAAAGTATTACCATTAAACGTGACTGGTTATGGTAAATTACTAGGTGCAAGTATTGAAGGAGCTTACCATTTTTATCATTTTTTACAGGATAAACAATTTAAAGTTGGAGATAAAACTATTCATGTTTATCCATTAACAAAGCCTGATTTTAATATGGTTGACTATGTATTTAATGAAGAAGGAAACACAAGTTTAGCAAAAATGAACAAATTAAATCATGATTTTTTTGGTCAATCTTCTTATGTAAAAGGAAATATATACTATAATGAATTTCTTACTTCTCATACAGACTTTGCTATCCCTGATTATGGAAATAGCCCACTTCCATTTGTGAAAAGTCTTGGATTTAGTGAAGAAGAATGGGATAAGGAAAGAAAAGTAACAGTACTACGAGCTTGTGCATTATCTCCGTACGCTCATGATAAAGATGTATTCGATGAATACGCTAATAAGATTGAAAGCGCAATTCAAGAAAAGCTTGAAATAATTTACAATGTGAAAAATAAAAGTAATGATGAATCTGTTTAAGGTGTAGTATACGATAAACGTTGAAGAAGTGCAGCGCAGTAGTTATAGATACAATTGCTGAGAGTAATATTAATGGTACAATCTGGGCGGCAATACGATTAAGAATGGTCCTTATGTATTTTTTAGACATAGGGACCTTTGTTTTCACACACACTAAAAAGCGAATTCTTAAAAATGAAAGGGGTTAGAAAAGCATGAACATCATTGACGAATTAGAATGGCGTAATGCTATCAATCAACAAACAGATGCAGAAGGGTTACATGAGTTAGTAGAAGAGAAAAAAATTTCCCTATACTGTGGGGTAGATCCAACGGGTGATAGTATGCATATTGGACATTTAATCCCATTTATGATGATGAAACGTTTCCAATTAGAAGGGCATCATCCAGTAATTTTAATTGGAGGAGCTACTGGGACAATCGGTGATCCAAGTGGACGTCAAACAGAACGTCAATTACAGACGTTAGAACAAGTACAGCATAATGTTGAGGCATTGACGACACAAATGAAAAAGTTATTTGATTTTGGTGGTAATAGTAAAGTGAAGATGGTAAATAACTATGACTGGACACATCAGGTAAATATTATTGAATTTTTACGTGATTACGGTAAGAATTTTAGTGTGAATACGATGTTAGCAAAGGACATTGTAGCAAGTCGATTAGGGAGCGGGATTTCTTTTACAGAATTTTCATATCAAATACTACAAGCTATGGACTTCCATCATTTATACAAATACGAAGGAGTACAACTACAAATTGGTGGTAGTGACCAATGGGGCAATATAACAAGTGGGTTAGATTTAATACGTAAATTAGAAGGGGCAGAGGTAAAAGCATTTGGATTAACAATACCCTTAATGCTAAAAGCAGATGGCACAAAGTTTGGTAAAACAGCAGGTGGGGCGATTTGGTTAGATTCAGAAAAAACAACACCATTTGAATTCTATCAGTTCTGGGTGAATACAGATGATCGCGATGTAATTAAATACTTAAAATTCTTCACTTTCTTAACGAAAGATAGAATTGATGAATTAGCGGTTAAGGTTCAAACAGAACCTCATAAACGTGAAGCACAAAAAGTATTAGCAGAAGAAATGACGAAATTTGTTCATAGTGAGCATGCGCTTTCGCAAGCATTAAAAATTACAGAAGCGTTATTTAGTGGGGATATTCAATCATTAACTGCAGATGAAATTGAACAAGGATTTAAAGATATGCCAACTTTCCATGCTTCAAACGAAACAAAAAATATTGTTGAGTGGTTAGTTGACCTAGGGATTGAGCCTTCTAGACGTCAAGCAAGGGAAGACATTAATAATGGAGCTATTTCTATGAATGGTGAAAAGGTAACGGATGTAAATACAGATGTTACAGTTGGAAACTCATTCGATGGAAGGTTTATCATTATTCGTAAAGGTAAAAAAAATTACAGTTTGGTGAAATTAGGGAAATAGATTCTGTTGATGGTAACAGTTCACTTCCATTCGGGAAGAGCTTTGGATTTAGTGAAGAAGAACAGGACAGGAACAGCACTATGAGCTTGTGCGTCATCTTCATATGCTTATGATAAGAATGTACTTGAAGAATATGCTGTGAAGATGGCAAAAGCAATTCAAGAGAAACTCGAAACCAACTATAATGTAGTGAATAAATTTAGTAGAAAATCATTTATCTACATAATTTATATTGTTACCGAATCCTAGCTAAGCAGTATACTTACGCCCTCAAAATTTAGCAATGTTGAATAAAACCCTCATTTGTTTATAGTAGTTCGCGGTTTACCGGAAATTCCAAAAGTGAATCTAAAGAATTTAAAAAAGTTGATTAAATCCTATAATGTTTTGTAGTGTATAAAACAACTTCGTTTGAGACTATCCCCTTTAAGTAGTAATTCAAAAACTCCTGGTAATGTGGAGAAAAGAATGAGACTTAGAGAGGACTTTTTTATGTTGAAAAGAGAGGTAGTCATAATTGTCTTATTATTTTTTTTGAAGAGAAGATTAGTTATCGATTTATTACTGTAGTTTTTCTTTAAATATGCATTTACCATTACTATAGTTACTTACAAGTAACCTACGCACATGAAAGTGCATCATTGCCTTTTTGCATAAACATAGATACACTTTTAATATAATAAACAACTGAGATGATTAAGGGGTGTTATACTTGGCAGAATTATTACAAGGCAAAAATGCTTTAATTACAGGAGCGGGTAGAGGGATTGGTCGCGCTGTAGCGATCGCATTAGCAAAAGAAGGCGTAAATGTTGGTCTTTTAGCTCGTTCAGAAGAAAATTTAAAAGCAGTAGCGAAAGAAGTAGAAGCAGAAGGCGTAAAAGCTGTTATTGCGACTGCGGATGTATCTTCATATGAAGAGGTAACTACTGCAATTGAAACGTTAAAGAACGGTTTAGGATCTATCGATATTTTAATTAATAACGCTGGTATTTCTAAGTTCGGCAAATTTTTAGAACTAGACGTTGCTGATTGGGAAAAAATCATTCAAGTAAACTTAATGGGTGTATACTATGCAACTCGTGCCGCTTTACCAAGCATGATTGAACAACAATCTGGTGATATTATTAATATTTCATCTACAGCAGGACAAAAAGGTGCACCTGTAACAAGTGCATATAGTGCTTCTAAATTTGGTGTTCTTGGCTTAACAGAATCGTTAGCGATGGAAGTTCGCAAACATAACATTCGTGTAACAGCTTTAACACCAAGTACAGTAGCAACTGATATGGCTGTAGATTTAGGATTAACTGATGGGAATCCCGATAAAGTAATGCAAGCAGAAGATATTGCAGAGTTTATCGTAGCGCAGCTGAAATTAAATAAACGTACATTTATTAAATCAGCTGGACTTTGGTCTACTAATCCGTAAGTGCTAAATTTATAACAAAGAAGGGACATCTATTCTGTAATGGAATGGGTGTCCCTTCTTTGTTTGTATATGAAACAGAATTTTCGGTATAATCAAAAGTGAATGGTAGAAAGTATTGAAAAATTGAAGGGGAGGTTATTAATAGTACTAGTAACGATCCTCGTGTACAAGGGATACGTCGTTTCTATGAATTAATAGCTGCTGAGCCGCGTGTAAGTGCTACGGCGCTTCAAACTGTCGGAAGTAAAGGGTATGATGGATTTGTAATGGCGATCGTAAAAGAGTGATGTAAGGAGGAAAAAGGGATGAAAAAGAAGTTTCAAAATTTATAACGTGTATCGCGTGTAACGTATTTAGCTCGTGGACCTCCAACTTACATAACAATATAAGTTTATATAAAAAATTGGAGGTTAGGAAAAGATGAGAACTGAAAAAGAAATGCTAGACTTAATTATAAATACAGCTAAAGAGGATGAAAGAATTCGAGCTGTCATCATGAATGGATCACGTGTAAATCCGAATGTGAAAAAAGATTGTTTTCAAGACTATGATATTATCTATGTTGTAAAAGAAGTACAACCGTTTACATCTAATCATGATTGGATTCATAGATTTGGAGAAATAATGATTGTTCAAATGCCAGAAGAAATGTCATTACTCCCAGCTGATGAAGACGGCAAATTTCCGTATTTAATGCAGTTCATGGATGGGAATCGAATTGATTTAACGCTAGTTCCAGTTCATTTAATAAATAAGTTTGTTGGAAAAGATAGTTTAAGTAAACTTCTTTTTGATAAAGATAATTGTATGGAAGAATTCCCACCAGCAAGCGATAAGGATTACTTAATAAAAAAGCCTACAGAAAAAGAGCTTCTGGATTGCTGTAATGAATTTTGGTGGTGCAGCACGAATGTAGCGAAAGGACTATGGAGAGAAGAACTTTCTTATGTAAAAGGAATGCTTGATGGTCCAGTACGAGATATGTTAATCGTAATGCTAGAATGGCATGTTGGTATGAAAACAGACTTTACAGTTAATACAGGGAAGTTTGGGAAGCACTTCGAGCAATATATTGACAAAGATATGTGGGAGCAATTTAAACAGACATTTTCTAATGCAGAATATGAGAGTATTTGGGAGTCATTCTTTGTAATGGGTGATTTATTTAGAGAAGTTGCGAATGAAATTGCTGACACTTATGGTTATCAATATCCGCAAGATGACGATGATAAAGTGACGAGTTATTTAAAATATGTGAAAGTTTTGCCGAAAGATAGTACATCGATATATTAATTATATAAAGCAGTAAGACTGTCCCAATTATGGACAGTCTTATTTTTGTTCATGAATAAGAATTTTTCTAACAAAGTGCAGATGAATCACATATGAAATTTTAGGGAGGTTTTTATCATGTATTATTTTTATACACCAGAAAATTTCGTTCCATTTCAATGGGGATTAGAACGAGAGGTTTCGTATGCTTATATGCCATATAACTTATTTTATTATGGAGACTATATAAATACATTGCCATATACATTAAATATCCCAGAGCATTATCATGTCCCAATGAAAGAAGAGTATCGAGGGTCATGGACACCATTTTCATGGGTTGAAAAATATGCGTATGCATTTTCAGGACCATATAATAAAGCGGAAGTAGCTCTTACATTTGACGATGGGCCAGATTTAGTATTTACGCCAAAAATATTAGATAAGTTAAAACAACATAATGTGAAAGCTACGTTTTTCTTGCTTGGTGAAAATGCTGAAAAGTTTCCGAATGTAGTAAAGCGTATCGCGAATGAAGGGCATGTAATTGGTAATCATACGTATAGTCATCCGAATTTAGCGAAAGTAAATGAGGCTGAGTACCGTAATCAAATTATAAAAACGGAAGAAATATTAAAAGGTTTAGCCGGCTATGCTCCTAAATTTATACGTCCGCCGTATGGTGAAATACTTGAAAATCAATTGAAGTGGGCAACAGAGCAAAATTTTATGATTGTACAGTGGAGTGTTGATACTGTTGATTGGAAAGGGGTAAGTGCTGATACGATTACAAATAATGTGTTAGGGAATTCATTTCCTGGTAGTGTCATACTTCAGCATTCAACTCCAGGCGGGCATTTGCAAGGATCGGTAGATGCGCTAGACAAAATCATTCCGCAGTTAAAAACGAAAGGGGCACGTTTTGTAACACTTTCAAGTATGTTCCAGACATCGAAAGAAAGAAAGTGAATGTGTTATGAATTGGGAAATTTAGGGTTGTGCCGTATAATAAAAGTGTAAGTTAGGGGGGATATAATTGATTGATGCACTAGTAAACATAGGAATAAGCATATTGATTGGTATTATATTTATACTTGCAGCACTTATACTTCAAAAAAATCCACCGACAGATATTAACGCGGCATATGGTTATCGTACGAAACGATCTATGAAAAACAAAGAATTATGGGATGCGGGTAATAGGTATAGTGCAGAAGTGATGAAGCAAAATGGATTCATCATGATGTTAATTGGAAGTGTTATTAGTATACTGTTTAGATATCCACATACAATGATAGCGATTATGGTTGTTATGCTATTGCTAATCATTCGCTTATTTATTCGAGTAGAGAAAAGATTGAAGACACTTGAACAATAATGAAAAATAGGACTCACAGCGAATATGGGCTAGGAGTCCTATTTTATCTTTTTCGGCAAGAAGACTCCATCTGATTTGTGTTACGGGTAAAGCCCAACAATTCAGGTGGAGATGAATTGCCGTCAGAAGGTAGGTTGACCCCTTTTGTTTCGTTCATAACAATTTTTTGAGGGCGAATATTTGTTTCGTTTTGTCTTACGATATAATCTGTCGTAGATAAGGAGGGGATATATCGTAAGACAACGTGTACTCGACTTGTCGGGGCTTGTAGCACACGCCGGATTCATCTGAGTGGTGGCTTCTTCCGCAAGGATGAATTGCTCTTTTTCGAAAGGGTGGTGCAAGTGGGAAAATAATCGTTCGTTGCCAGTACCAACCAAAAAATTACTTGGGGTGTTACCATAAGGTGGCATGAATGCTAGAGCGTCAAACTGTCTAGCGATAGATGAAAAGACCTAGTGTTCTAACGCAAGCCCCCATTGAAACGTTTCATCTCAGTGGGGTAGTTGACTTACAAACTATTATTTTTCAGCAATTCTTTTCCTTGTTCTACAACAAATTCATAGTATGCAAGATCATACGGATAAATATCTTCAAACATTATTGTTATCGGATTATTGTTTAAAACAGAAATAGCCGTAAAAGATGAAATCTCTCTTTTTAATAGTTGTAGAAAAGACGTTGCATGTACTTTCATCACATCGTCTACTTCTTCACCTGGTGCAAATGGAAGTGGTTTTAGTACATTGTGAAAATACATATGACAAAACTCACGATCAGTAAGGTTTGAAATTTCATAATCTATTTTAAAGATTCCTTTGTACGCTAAATCAGTAGTTTGAAAGGAAAGCCCCAATTCTTCTTCAATTTCACGAAGGCCGCCAATTTGTACATCTTCATTATGCATAATATGTCCAGCTGACGTAATATCCCATATACTCGGAGCTTCTTTTTTGTTTTTAGAGCGTAATTGGAAGTATAAAAACATATCTTCATCATCTTTTTCTACAAACCAGCAATGGAATGTTTCGTGCCAATCACCGTCACGATGCACTTCATCACGTAATTTCTTCCCAAGTGTATTTCTGTCAGAATCAAATATTGTTAACCACTCTGTCATTTTAATTCCCCTTTCTGCAAATTATATTATACAATATTTATATTGAATTTTGGGAAAATAAAGAAAAAGGAGTGGTTATAGGTGGGGATAGAGAGTAAGGAAATAAAATCAATAATTTCAACAGAGGAAGAATTACGGCAAATATTGGGGCAACCAAGTGAGCGGGCCTTAAAAAAAGTTATTTCATCACTAGACCACCATTGCGTAGATTTTCTGTCTAAATCTCCTTTTCTAGTGTTATCTACTGCAAATAAATTAGGAGAGTGTGATGCTTCGCCGAGAGGGGATGCACCTGGATTTGTATATATATTAAATAATAATAAAATCATCATTCCAGAAAGACCGGGCAATCGTCGGATAGACTCCATTTTGAATATTATTTCAAATCCACGCGTAGGGTTAATCTTTTTTATTCCTGGTCTTGGGGAAACACTCCGAATAAACGGTAAAGCATATATTACAAACGATGAAGAAACTTTGAAAGAAATGCAGGCGAATGGACGTAATCCGTTACTTGGAATCGTTGTTGAAATTGAAGAATGCTATATTCATTGCGCAAAAGCTTTTATTCGTTCTAAGATGTGGGATCCAGAATCTTGGTTAAATAAAAGAGAGTTACCTTCAGCAGCAAAAATGTTAATGGAACATGCGAAAGTGAATGCTTCAGAAGAAGAGGTTGCACGTTCTTTAGAAGAAAGTTATACGAAAAGATTATATTAAAAATTATTTATTAATATAGTTTTAGAGGGTGGAAATCTACTCGTTTTAGAATGGGATATTAATATATGGACCATAGATTTACAAGTTGAAAAATTACAAAATAGGTAAATGAAGTAGCCATTGTAAAATGTTATTGTGAAATATAATGAAAAATTATTTTGAAAATAGTTAGTAAAAATAGGCTTGCTTTTTAAAAAGTTGATAACTATAATAAGTTAACAAATAGACATGAACGAAAAAGTAATGATAAGGACATGAAATCATTTTTACGGTTTACAGAGAGGGAAGCCAAGGGTGTGAGCTTCCTAACACGAGAAATGATTTTACCACCTTTGAACTTCAATAGTGAACGAGTAATCTAGTAATTATTGACGGTATCAGCCGTTATCTGAACTTGAGCAATCTAGAAGAAAATGAGTCTAGGTTGGAACAAGGGTGGAACCACGAAAACACATTCGTCCCTTTCCTAGGGATGAGTGTGTTTTTTTATAGGTTTTAAGATTGAAAATTTAAAATAATTAAAAAATAGTATTGATTTTGTTTTTTATGCGAGTATAATGAGTTAACAAATGAACATGAGCGAAAAAGTAACGATAAGGACATGAAATCATTTTTACGGTTTACAGAGAGGGAAGCCAAGGGTGTGAGCTTCCTAACACGAGAAATGATTTTACCACCTTTGAACTTCAATAGTGAACGAGTAATCTAGTAATTATTGACGGTATCAGCCGTTATCTGAACTTGAGCAATCTAGAAGAAATTGAGCCTAGGTTGGAACAAGGGTGGAACCACGAAAACACATTCGTCCCTTTCCTAGGGATGAGTGTGTTTTTTTATTACTTTGAAAGGGGGTGCTGTAACATGAAACGATTAGTACGTACCGAAAAAACCACCACCTGCATGGGAAAATGGCAGAGCAAGGTGATTGATAGAGCAAACAAAATAAAATTTTAGGAGGAGATTAGAAGATGAATAATGTAATTAATGTTGGGGTAATCGGTTTAGGCACTGTCGGAAGTGGTGTTGTCCATATTTTGAAAGAACATTACCAAAAAATCGCACTTGATACAGGGTGTGAAGTAAAGGTAAAGGCAGTCGTTGTACGTGATTTAGAAAAAGAACGTGACGTTTGTATTGATGGAATCGTAGTTACGCGTAATGTGGATGAAGTTCTAAATGATTCAAATATAGATATTGTAGTAGAGGTAATGGGCGGAATTGAAGAAGCAAAACAGCATATTATTAAGGCATTACAAAGTAAAAAACATGTTGTAACTGCAAATAAAGATTTAATGGCTGTATACGGGGCTGAGCTTCTACAATTAGCAAATGAAAATAATTGTGATTTGTTTTATGAAGCAAGTGTAGCAGGTGGAATTCCGATATTAAGAGGATTGGCAGACGGACTGGCCTCAGATCAAATTGAAAAAATAATGGGAATCGTAAATGGAACAACTAATTATATGTTAACAAAGATGAGTCAAAATGGATGGTCGTATGAAGAGGCTCTGCAGGAGGCACAAAAATTAGGTTTCGCAGAATCAGATCCAACAGCAGATGTAGATGGTCTGGATGCAGCAAGAAAGGTAGCGATTCTTGCTAACTTAGGTTTTTCGATGAATGTTTCTTTAGATGATGTTCAAGTTAGAGGGATTCGAAAGGTTGAAAAAGAAGATTTAGAGATGGCGAAAAAGTTAGGGTTTACTATGAAACTAATTGGTAAAGCGGAGAAGCAAGGATCATCTATTCATTTAAGTGTAGAACCGACTTTATTGCCAAGTCACCACCCATTATCGAATGTGAATAACGAATTTAATGCGGTATATGTTCATGGTCAAGCGGTAGGAGAAGTGATGTTTTACGGACCAGGCGCTGGGAAACTGCCAACTGGATCTGCAGTAGTTAGTGACATTATTTCAGTCGTTAAAAATATGAATCAAATACCGAAACATAAAAGTGTATTAAAAGAACCAGAGCCATATGAATTACAAGCTGATGAAGAAGTAGTTTCTAAATATTTTTTACGTATTTCATTAAGTGATGAACCTGGGATGTTGCAAAAAATAACAGAATGTTTCGCTAATTGTTCTGTAAGTTTAAAAGAGGTAATTCAGTTGCCGCTGAATAGGGAACTTGCAGAAGTTGTTATCGTGACACATCACACTTCAAAATATCAATTTGAACAAGTGTTAAGAGCGATTGAAGATATCGCAAGTGAAATAAACAGTTACTACAGTATTGAGGAGGAAAAACAATATGTATAAAGGACTTTTAAAACAATATTCTTCATATTTACCGGTAAGTGAAAATACACCAGATGTTAGTTTAATGGAAGGGAATACACCTCTTATTCCATTATTAAATATATCAAAGCAATTAGGAATTCAGTTATATGGGAAGTACGAGGGAGCGAACCCGACAGGTTCTTTTAAAGATCGTGGCATGGTAATGGCGGTTGCTAAGGCGAAAGAAGAAGGCTCAGAGGCAATCATTTGTGCATCAACAGGTAATACATCGGCATCGGCTGCAGCATACGCGGCACGTCTCGGAATGAAGTGTATTATCGTAATCCCAGAAGGGAAGATTGCGCACGGGAAATTAGCGCAAGCAGTCGCTTATGGAGCAGAGATCATTTCAATAGAAGGGAACTTTGATGATGCACTTAAAGCGGTAAGAAATATTGCTGCAGAAGAGCCAATTACATTAGTAAACTCAGTGAATCCTTATCGAATTGAAGGACAAAAAACAGCGGCATTTGAAATTTGTGACCAGTTGCAAAAAGCGCCAGATGTTCTAGCTATCCCTGTTGGGAATGCAGGAAATATTACAGCATACTGGAAAGGATTCTGTGAATACGAGAAAGAGAAAGGGTATAAGAAGCCAAGAATTCACGGTTTTGAAGCGGAGGGAGCAGCAGCGATTGTTAAAGGACATGTAATTGAGGCGCCTGAAACGATTGCAACAGCGATTCGTATTGGGAATCCAGCAAGTTGGTCGTATGCAGTAGAGGCTGCTGAGCAGTCAAATGGTGAAATAGATATGGTATCAGATGAGGAAATATTACATGCGTATAGATTGTTAGCAAAAACTGAAGGAGTTTTCGCTGAGCCAGGATCAAATGCTTCATTGGCCGGTGTAATTAAACATGTTCAATCTGGAAAAATCAAAAAGGGAGAAACAGTTGTTGCAGTATTAACTGGAAATGGTTTGAAAGATCCTGATATCGCTATTTCTTCTAATAAATTTGACATTGCAAGTGTTGCGAATGATATAGAACAAATCAAAGATCATATAAAAGGGGTGATTATGTCGTGATACCATTAAGCGTTCGTGTTCCTGCTAGTACAGCGAATGTTGGACCTGGATTTGACTCGGTGGGAATAGCTTTGTCATTGTATTTAGATGTGGTAGTAAAAGAGCAAGCTGATAAATGGCAAGTCATCCATTCCTTTGAAGATTCAATTCCAACAGATGAAAAAAATTTAATCGTTAGCACGGCATGTAAAGTGTGTCCTTCTTTATCGCCCCATATAATAGAAGTTACTAGTAATATTCCGCTTACAAGAGGTCTAGGAAGTAGCGCATCAGCGATTGTAGCAGGAATAGAGCTTGCGAATCAACTTGGCAATTTGAGCTTAACAACTGATCAAAAAGTTCAAATTGCTACAAATTTTGAAGGGCATCCAGACAATGTTGCTGCTTCTATTTTAGGCGGAACTGTAATTGGAGCACTTGATGGAAAGAATGTTTCGGTTGTAAGAATTGAAAGTAAGGAGTTAGGCGTAATCTCTCTCATTCCGAATGAAGAGCTAAATACAGATGAAAGTCGATCTGTATTACCAGAGGTGTTTCCGTTTCATGAAGCGGTTAAGGCTAGTGCGATAAGTAATGTATTAGTGGCTGCGTTTTGCCAAAAGAAGTGGGAAGTTGTAGGGGAAATGATGGAGAAAGATCATTTTCACGAGCCATATCGTTTAGAGCTTGTGCCGTTATTACCATCTATCCGTAAATGTGCAAAAGAATTTGGGGCATATGGCACAGCACTTAGCGGCGCGGGACCATCCATTTTTATATTAACGCCTTATGAGAAGAGGCAAGAAATTGCTGAGCAATTAGCGAAAGTATTCACAGTTATGAAAGTATGTGAGCTTGAAATCGATCATAAAGGGATTACTGTAAACAACGAAGAGCATATTGGATTATAAAGAAAGCTAGCATTGCTAGCTTTCTTTATGTTGCAAACCTATTTTTAATAGAAGTTTTGTATAATGTAAGTAAAGAGTGCATTCATTTTGGAGGTGATTATATGAATAAAGAGTCACCAGAGGAAAAAAGAGAACGTATGAGACAAAGTGAATTAAAAAATAATCCTACTGGTTCTTTAAATGATGGACTCAATAGAGCGGAATCAGGTAGTCCTGTTGATATGGCAGGTGGTATGAATTGGAAGGGTACAGGAATAATCATTTTAATACTACTTTTAGGTTACATTATATACACTTATTTTTTCAGTTAAGAAATGCATGTTAAAACTTTGAATTATTTGGTTTCATAATTAGTGAGAAAAAACGCAGTTATTGTATTACATATCTATATCACCGCAATATTGTACATAAAGATATTGGACGTATTAAATTTCTTAAAAGTGATTATCTCTCTTGATATAAGAGGTTTTTTTGTTTTATGCGAGTGATATCGCTTGTACATATATTTTTTTCTTTAGTATCATGGCATTAAGAGTTATCAGAGTAAAACAATACCAATAATAATTGTACAAAATTAGGGATTGTTTGTTTCAGTTTTAGGAGGACATAGCCTCGGTGCGAGGACCTTGAATTTAAAAACAAGCAGTAACAGCTAAATACATATAGAACAACTGTAAGAAAGTTGAGGGAGATTTATACATGATGAATATGAATATGGCGGAGAATAACAAAAGCATAGGTGTCTTGCCTATGTATAAATTTGAGTTCTTTACAGATATTATGTGGATTGATTGGTATGGCGATGAAAAGAAGTTTGCATTGATATCAGTGAGAAGGATAGATCAAGAAAGTGGAGCAACAGTCAAAGTCATACATCCGGTATCGGAATTCCTTTTAAGTAAATATGCATCCAGTAAACCTAATACGATGAAGAAGTATGCGGACATTTTAGTGGTTTTTTTAAACTATATCCAGAAGAATAGAAAACACTTAAAATTAGATTCTCTTTCCGGATTGAAGATATCTCATGGTATAGAGTTTTTAAATCATTTGGGGACAGACGTAAAGGTGAGTAATGGAACTGTAAGGCTGTACGAAAGAACGTTGACTAATTTTTACGTCTTCTTAGTCACGAAGGGCTTTCTACCTGAAACTCCACTGAATCAGTTTGTAAAAAACAGAATCAATGGGGAAAAAAATACTATTTATCACCATTTAAGGGAGTTAAGTATCCTAAATCGGCTAATACAAAAAAAGAGCACATTTTTCCGATACAATACCTGACTTTACTGATAGAGATATCCATCTTGGTAGCGCCTAGGATAACTTTAGGAATTTACATGCAATTTATGGGTGGGCTTCGCAATGGAGAAGTTGTTAATATCATAAGAACGCAAGCAACACGAAGGATAAAAAATGGTGATTTTATACTCGATATCAAAACTAGAAACTTTAGAACAGATATCAAAGACCATGCGAGTTCGGCGGTTAAACGAGAAAGGACTCAAGAGATTTTCAATGTCAAAGGTTGGATGAGTGTGTTGTTTGAAGACCACCTAATTGTTACTCTTTAAACAGTGAATTTAAATGTGGGAGAGTATTTCTTAGCTCATCAAATATCTGTCGTTCTTTGGCAAGTCTCTCTTCATCTGAGAATTTTGTCAAATCATCTACTGAACTAACTCGAATACATAATGGACCAATATTTAACCGAATCAATCCCAACAATACTACCGTAGTCGTACAAGGAATGTTTATACATAGTAAATCACTCGCTTCACAAACAGTGCCTTCTGGACATGTAGGACATTCTTCAGTTTGTTGTATCACAACATTTTCCATAGGATCTTCTCTCCTTTCTATGAAGATATTACAAGATATGAAAGAAATACCCTATCTGACATGGACAAGCATCCTTTTTTAGTTAAAGGGGGATTTTTAACATGCAACTGTTAGTTCAATTGAATGTAAAATAATTCATACATATAAATTTATATATAAAAATAAATTTTTTTAAAATAATTCACGAGATAATGATATTACGAAGTGTAGGAGTGAAACCCTTACTTTGGGATGAAAATTAAATTTTACAATGTAAAACCCAAAAATAAAATAGGGTTTTTATCGTATTACTTTACGTTTGAAATGCTCAATCAATATTATATTTACCCTTTTTAGGTTTGCGTTTTCTATGTTTTTCACCTAATGTTCATTGGAAGTTCCATAGTTTTCTTAATTTTTTGGTGCATCAATCTAATAAAAATAAAAGAGCAGCTAGCAATAGCTAACTGCTTAGCTCCAGGGAAGGGAGAGGAGCGATTTGTTAGGTCTAAGGTTGAAATAAGGGTTTTAGATATTAAGACCTAAATATAGTATGGATTTCAATTTAAAAGTTATGCATATAAACTGTATTCGTGCAAAAAATGGTTAACAAACAAAGCAGCTAGCTAATTAAGCTAACTGCAATGTTCTTAGTACTTTCTCTTAAGGATATGTGATTCGCACAATTTCATGGGAAAACTAAAATGGCTGTTAGCTTACCTATAGTATCTACAATTTGTGGAAATTAATTCTTGAATTTTATAATAAAGAATCAATGAAAATAAGATAGCAGACAGTTGGTAAATGAACTGCCTGCTAAATGAACGAACAAATGTGATTTGGAAAGATTGAGCTACATCTGTAATAGCTCATGAGTAGTATGGTTAGAAACTTAAAAGTTTATTCATCGGGTAAAGTGAATTGAAAAACTTCATATTGCACAAAAAAGTAGCTAGCTCAATTAGCTAACTACTTGTTGTACAAAAGAAAATTAGGCCCTACAAGTAAATGATATGTAACTTTTAGTTACAGCTATAGTATAAGCAGAATTAAAGATATTATGTGGGAGTGAAAATGAGTTTAATAAAAATCTCATTTTGTAAAGTTCAAGTGCATCCAACAGGAGAATAACCAAAGGATGCATTTGAACAGTAAATTTGTTATTAGAAATTTTGATCATGTATAAACATAACTAATGTTTAGTATGGGTTTAAATATAACAAAGTATGCAAAAGAGCAGCTAGCAAAAGCTAACTGCTCCCTACAAGGAGATACAGAGAAAACTACTTTAAATGAGTTCTGGCTAACAGCCTATCTACAGTATTGACGGAATATTGAGTTTTATCCAGGGGGTAGATGTATTTAATGAAAAAATATAGCCCACCACATTGCGAATAATGCAATCCAACCAATGCTAAGTAATATGTATTTCAAAATTTTCATAATTACTCCTTTTAGATATAAATTGCTCAATGAAGATGGATTTTATAAACTTTTTACAAAATAATCCTTTTCTAATAAGAAAGTTACTAAAATATGAGAAAATGATATAATAATATCAATTACACATTTAGTCCTACTGGAAGAACCAGCGGACATCAAACTATAAAGAGCATTAGTGGTATTGCTCTATAGTTTGGTGTCCGCTTTTTGGTTTTTTTAACAAAATAGATAAGGGGTGTTTATATATATGATGCAATTAACTTTCTTACCTAAAATTGACCGAAAAGCAACACAGGTTCGTTTAGAAGAGATTTTAGAAAACGTTCGTATTTACAGACAATTTGGGATGATTAGAAACGAGATGAAGGTCACAGCCTCTGGTGAGGTAAGATATCATGGTCCAACAAACATAATAGGAAAGCCAGCTGAAGATGTTGCTTTAGCAAATGTTGCTATGAGTGAAAGAGAAGTGAAATTACAACGTTTATCTTTTCAAATTGATAAGGCATTAAGTCGTTTTAGCAAAACCCAAAGGGACATTATTGTAAAACGATATTTGGAGGATGAAGAAGTTTTTGATTACATGGTTTATAACGAGATTGGTATGAGTGAACGTACATATAGACGAAATAAATCTAATGCTTTTTATAAACTAGCTTTTGCTCTTAGATTAGAAATATATGAGACGGAAGAACAGAATGGAGGGGATAACCTATGAACTTTGTCCAACCTATCCGTGATCCAGGGCAAATACAACAGATTAAAGAATATCTGAAAGAAAACAGCGAACGTAATTTTATTTTGTTTGTAATGGGAATTAACGCAGGTTTACGTATTAGTGACATTCTCAAATTGAAGATAGGTGATTTGAAAGGCAGCCATATTTCAATGAGAGAAAAAAGACAGGGAAACAAAAACGTATTCAGTTAACTCCAGCGTTAAAAAGAGAATTACGTTGGTACATTGAAGAACGAGATGACAGTGAGTATGTAATTAAAAGTCGTGAAGGTACTAATAGACCAATTGGACGTAGCATGGCTTATAAGATATTCAGAAGCACAGCAGAAGAGTTTGGATTGAAGGAAATAGGCACTCATACATTACGTAAAACATTCGGGTACCATATGTACATGCAAACGAAGAATATTGCTTTGCTAATGGAGATATTCAATCATTCAAGCGAGAAAGTGACACTTAGATATATCGGTGTAAACCAAGATGCAATGGATAAAGCAATGACTAGGTTTAAAATCTAATCATTGCTTATTTCGTTTTAAATTTAGGAGTATCGCCAGCATTTTTGAAAAAACCCACGCTACGAGCATACAAGATTTTATACAGTTTTTGGGTTAATCCAGTAACAAACGAGAACCGGAAAACCGCACCATGATAGGAATGTATAAAAAATTGCATAGATTGATAGCAAGAAAAAAAGGCGGATTCCTTGTGAGAATAAGGGTCCGCTGTTTTCCTTGCTACCGATAATGAGACGTTATGTTAACTTCACATGAATAAAATATACATCAAAAATAGTTCTATCAAAATAAATCACTTATGATAGAATGGAATTAAAAGGAAAAGGAAGAACTTAATGAAATTAAAGATATTTTCCATAAGTTTATTAGTGATATTCAGTATAGCATGTGTATTCTTTGTACAAAAAAAGGATGTCATTTTTCAAGAAGGAAATCCGATACCACTCGCAATTGCTATGTCAAAGATGATCCTTACAGATAAAAATATAATGGAAGTACAAAAGGACGATATTTCCGATACCTATTTAGTAAAACGAGGGGAACTAGAGCCCTATATTGAAATGAAAGAAAAAGATGGATGGCAATTTTTAGACAGAGATATATATAGAAATGCTCTAGCATTTCAAAAAGGAGATGTAACAGAAAGTGTTTCTTATAGATATTTCACACGGTATTATACAATTATTGGTTCCTAATATAAAGAGATATATTGACTTCCGCTAACGAGAATTATGTAAATAAGCTGTCCACATGGGCAGCTTATTGTATTTTTCCGCATAGTGTAGATTATTTTGCAAAATGCTGGTGGTACTCCTATACAGTTACTCATAAATTTCGTGCTGTGTAACTCAAAAGAGAAAGTTTAATTAAGTCAATGATAGCAAGGGATTCACCAGATGGGTCAGTTACACACAATATAAGATATGGGTAAGTGATGGAAGCTTTTTACTATAAAATAATGGGCGAATGATAATGTTAATCCAATGAACCCATTGGCTACTAGGTTAATACGATGTAACGGGAGGGAGATGAAAAAATGAATAATGGTCATTATGAATACAAAAATTCTTTTCATCAATATTATCCAAACGAGTCTTATCCTTTTGTAATGGACAACAGAAATATAGATATGAGTAGAGGGGTAAGACCACAACAATGGCAACAACCACAACAATGGCAACAACAGCAGCAACAGCAGCAACAGCAACAACAGCAATATAAGTGTCAATGTGATGGGAAAGAAGCTCTTTGTGTTTCAATTCCAGTTCCAATTACAGTTGTTCTTTTGGGGACGAAACTCCAAGTTGAATTACCGTGTATTAGAATAACTTCCGAAGAAGATATTACACCAGTATTGAAAAAGTTGATAAAGTCCCTTGGTGGTTTACTTGGCGGTTCAGGTAGCACTTCGTCTTAAAAATACAACTTTACTTATTTATTCGGATAATACTAGCGTCCGTTTAAGCGAGGCAAAGTAGACTAGAATAGCAATAAGCAACTTTTGTGTGATTCGAACTATAACTCTACACTGTGGCAAGGTTATGGTTCTTTTTAATTGTGGCAAAATAACGCTTCTTATTAAAACTTTCGGCCAACTTATGAGTAAAGTGACAGCGTTATTGATTTTTTATTTATTCATTTAAAAGATGTAAAATATGAATTTGAGCTAGTTTTTTTATTCACGATGAAAAATAACATAATTGCTCTATTAGTTCTAAAGTATATTCTAAATCTGACTTTTAGCTTTTTTCAGTTCAACCAAAAAGATTTAATATTAGCTACGTTAGATTGTCTGCTGGTGGACGTTACTACATTCCATTCTTATCATTTATTCATTATGTTATCTAAAGTGGCTGCATTGCTTCTAATGCCCTACTTGTTATGCGCTACCTTTGCCACATACTTATCTTGGGCAATTCATAGTATGAATTAAGGATAAAAACAAAAAAACTTGGNNCCAAGTTTTTTTGTTTTTATTTATTGTGTAAAGATAGCAACACATCAACTCGAGAAATATATTCCTCAATTCATAATGATATTCCTATTACTGCTTTAACTCTTGGATACACTCCTGTACAAGAGTTACTGCCTGACTTATTGTGCCACCACCACCAAATGCAGCTGTCACTCCCACCGCCTCAAAGATCTCCTGTTCTGAAGCTCCTTGATCTAGACATCCTTTAATGTGATAAATGATACAATATTCATCCTGAGAATAAAGACTAATACCTAAAGCAATTAACTGTTTTTGTTTTTTTGATAAGGTGCCCTCTTTAAAGCATTCCTCTGTAAAGGAATTAAATTGTTCGGCTAGTTTAGGCATCTTCTCAGTAAATAAACCTAAACCATACTTATAATGAAGAAGTGCAGATTCTGTAGAATTTCTACCTTCAAATTCCATATTTAATCCAGCTCCATTTCTCATATTTTTTAAACAAAAGTTAGTATGAGCCTAATGGGGATTGATTAAACAAAAATGATATTTATATCAAGGTGAGTGAAAGAGGAGCGAAGATTTAGAGATATAATATAACAGGAAATTAACTGATAGTATTGCATACACGATATGGATAATCCATCGAATTCTGTAAAAGGATAACGTAAAAAGGAAGTGATGATATGGAAAAACAGAGTGTAGTCAATACATTAAATGCCTTTCTAAAAGGGCAGTACATGGGTATTCATGCCTATGAGCATTATATAGAGAAGTTAAAAGATCCAGAAATAAAAAAGGAATTTCAAAGAATACAACAAGCTCACAAACAACATTCCTTAAAAGTAGCAGAAAGAATACAAAATCTTGGAGGAGTGCCAGTTGATAATGAAGGAATCGTTGGGTCTGTTCAAGGTTTGATAGGTCAATTTACAGTACCAGATACAACAGAAGGAATTGTAAGTAGCGCGTTAAAGGGCGAAGGTTATTATGGTGTTCAAATATCAGAAGAAATTGTACATGGTGATTTAGATCCAGCAAGTCATATGTTAATACATGATATTTTAGATAAAGATAGGGAACATGTAAATGTATTAAAAAAACTTACGCATTAACATTTTTAGTTACGCTGTATCATAATTAAAAGAAGATATTTAAAATAACGCCACATATTTTCACAAGACAGGAAAATACTAATACTTGTTTTAGTACTTTAATTCCAAAGTATTAAAGCAGGATTACTAACTGCGATACTAGGAGGACGTTACTATGAATATTCGTGAAGGATTAATTCCGACTACATTAGGTACAGCAGTTACAGCTGCGGGTTATGCCTTGAAGCAAACTCGTGGATCTAATAAGATGATTGCAAATACAGTATTTGGATTTGGTTTAGCTCACGTTGTTTTAGGTGTAATTGATCTTGTGGAACATCGTCGTTAGAAGAAAAGGCAAGCACATTTTGATGCTTGCCTTTTTAATATCGTCAGTATTTATTATTTTTGTTTATTTTTTTGAAAGTAATCCATAAATTAAGAACGAATTAAATGATTAAATGTATTATAACGATAAGGTGGTTACAAGCTAAATATGTATACAAGAAGGATTTTGCTATCCAGGCTAAAGGAATGGGCTCATTCTTATCAAAAATTACCGACTGCCAAAGGAATATTAAAAGATCCTAATATACCTGCTTTATCTACTTATGTAAGAAATTTTGAAAATTGGAATGAGTCTTTAAGACAAGTAGGATTTCAACCTAGAAAAAAGTTAAGTAAAGAAATAAAAGAAGCAAGTTGTTTCAGAAAAGGTTAGGTTATGCAACATCATGAATACTTTGTAGAATTAAAATAATAAATTGAGTATGCATTAGATATTTTGTGTATGAAACCATTGTTAACTTCTAATAATAAGATTGAATCCTAGCAACTAACATGATAGCTAATATAATGCAGATAGTACAAATAGGGTTAATTATTGCAGTACCGATAACCGCAATACCATGCAGTTTTATCGCGGTATTAAATAATAAAAACATTAAAATGTTAGTCAAAGTTTATATTATGGTACTGGAATGTATTATGTTGAATTATGAGCTATCACTTTGATTGGAAATTAAAGCTAACTATTCAAGCAGGAAGAATACAGAATATTCCTGTACATAGTTTTAAAAGTTGAGGCTGAAGGAGGTGTTATATGAATGAGAACTATACAGCGAATTGCCTTAGCTTTAGTTATTATTGGTGCTATTAATTGGGGGCTAATTGGTTTCTTTAAGTTTGATTTAGTAGGAACAATATTTGGTGGACAAAATGCCTTTTTAGCAAGAGTAATCTTTGCTCTTGTTGGAATAAGTGGGTTAATGTGCTTAACACAGTTGTTTCAACCAATGAAGGATGCGAATCAAGAGATGAATCGTAAAGAATATGGAAAACTTAATTATAGTACTGAATTTGGTAAGGAAACAGATATAGTAGATTTAACAGAGAATTCGAGGGGTGCGTATAAGCACAAACAAAATACATGGGATAAAGAGTAATAAAAAACAAGGGAACTTTGATTTCCCTTGTTTTTTATTACAATTGAAATATGTATGAATAATAAAAGTAATATTGAAATACTAAGTATTTTTCAAATTTCCTTTTTTTGATGTTCTTTGTCTTCAATATCAGTTTCTGGCATTCCATACAATCCATTCATGGCTTGTTCTACTGGTTGAAGTCCAATTTGTGTAGTATTTGATTTTAAGTTTTTAGAATTACTACTCTCTTCTTTTTTCGAATGTGGAAAATTCATTTTTATAACCTCCAAACATTAAAGTTTTAAAAAATTAAAAGCATATGGAAAGAGTATGGCAGATAAAAATATGTATTACCTGCCAATTGAATGAACAATTAATTTAGCTATTTAAGTAATAGCTAATAGATAGTGTGTCATCTTTTCTATAAAATATGTAAGATGGTTTTTTTTTTCAATACTTCGAAAAAGGGGATCGGCAAAAACACCTTTATATAAATTTAGTTAATTCCGTCTATTTTTTTCATAATAAAGAAAACATAATTATACGCACTAAAGGCAAAATTTTAGTAATGAATAACATTGCTCAGTGGATTCTATAAAAAGAAAAGGTGATGGAATGAAATTGTCTAATAAAAGTAAAACTTATTATGCTGGAGATATTGTCTATGTTTTTTACCGAAATCCCCACACACAAGATGTAGCCAATATACAAGCAGCAGCAGTTGTAAATAACCCTGAGCGACCAAATGAATTAGCATTATTTCTTTACGAAACTTATTATCCACTAACAAATGAGATGGCTGTTTATTCTACTGAAGAAGAGGCAAACCAAGCCTATACTTACTATTACGGCGATATTTCAGAGGGGATGTTAGAATGAATAATCCATTCATGCCTAAACTTGTATATTTTGAACCCAAAGCATTAGATTATCCATTAGGGAGAGAGCTTTTCGAGAAATTTTCAAAGATGGATGTTGAAATTCGGCATACTACTTCCCATAATCAAGTGAGAGATTTGCCAGGTGATAACGATTTCCAGAAGTATCGAGTAGCAAAATCTACTCTTGTCGTTGGGATTAGAAAAACACTGAAATTTGATACTTCAAAGCCTTCAGCAGAGTATGCTATTCCCTTTGCAACGGGCTGTATGGGCCATTGTCACTATTGCTATTTACAAACAACCATGGGAAGTAAGCCATATATCCGTACCTATGTAAATGTCGATGAAATTCTAGAAGCTGCTGACAAATATATGGAGGATCGCGAGCCTGAATTAACAAGGTTTGAAGCTTCCTGTACATCAGATATTGTAGGAATTGATCATTTAACTCATACTCTTAAGCGAGCGATTGAACATTTTGGAGCCTCGGAATATGGGGAATTACGATTCGTGACGAAATTTCACCATGTGGATCACTTGCTTGATGCAAAACATAATGGGAAAACAAGATTTCGGTTTAGTGTAAACGCCGATTATGTTATTAAAAACTTTGAGCCTGGGACCTCTCCGTTGGCTAAACGAATTGAAGCAGCAGGAAAAATAGCTAGAGCAGGATATCCGATAGGGTTCATCGTAGCTCCTATTTATCTACATGAAGGTTGGCAGGACGGGTACTATCATATGTTTGAACGCCTTGATGCTGAATTACCCCTCGATGTAAGGGATGATATTACATTTGAATTTATTCAACATCGTTTTACAAAGCCAGCTAAGAGGGTAATTGAAAAAAACTACCCTATGACCAAATTAGAATTAGATGAAGAGAGAAGAAGATATAAATGGGGGAAATATGGAATTGGAAAATATATTTATCAAAAAGAAGAAGAGGAGGATATAAAAAATCATTTTTATTCTTATATGAAAAAGTTTTTCCCAAATGCAAAATTGGAATATTTCACATAATAGGGGGCACCATACATGCCCATCAACTTAAGAATGGAAACAAAATGAACTTTCGTTCACATAAACGGAAAAACTTTTAAAATATTTTGTATATTTAAAAATGAGCACAACAAATAAGCCTAGATAGGTATCGTTTTTAAAAATTATGAAGCTTTCTTTTGGTTTCTCAATCCATTATACTCATAGACAACACCCAAAATATCAAAGACTGTTTTCTTCTCATATCGATGAGATTTCCGTCCATTCTTCTGTAGGAGGTTGAACAGGCGGACTAGGATCTTTGTTATTTCTTGGGTGTTTTGCTGTGTGGATTGATATAAAATGTGTAAATGATCTTGAATCATTCCAATTGCTTTATATTCACTTAATTCTTGTTTCTTCTTTTGTAAAATTAATTGTCGCATCTTAAACATAGTAGAAGAGCATAGAAAAATGGCAATAAGCTTTCCATAAACATGACATTCTAATCGCTCTTGTTTGATATTTTTCCAATGATGAATTTGAAATAGAGATTTCCAAGTTTTAAAGATGATTTCTATTTGCCAGCGGAGAGAGTAAAAATCATGTATTTGTTCCATCGGAACAATCTCCCAAGGTGTATTGGTAACATACAGGTTCATGCCAGCTGATCGTTTGCTTTTTTCTGAATACGTAATTCCCTTTTTACTTTCCGTATACACTTGTTTTTTCATACGTTCACGAAGTTGTTTTTCTGTTAATCGATACATAATCACCCTAGTGAATAGTTTTTTATCCTTTCCAATATAAGCATCTTTTATTTCATAAACCTGGCCTGGTTTTAAGGTATTCATAATGTGTTCTAAATCAACTTTGATGTACTGAGACTGTTTTTTACTGTCCCATTTCGAAAGTATTCAGGAAACTCATTTTTGATATATACCATATTGTTTAATTTGAGCCTTGATATATAATACACACCACGTTGGTCCATTTGATCTAAATCATCCAGTGAATAATAGCCTAAATCCCGAATACATAGATCACCAGGACGTAATGTCGGTAAATACTCTGTGCCAAATGTTTTATCATTATTTTTCCCTGGTTCCACTTGAAAATTTAAAAACTGGCCACTATGTAAATCATATTCTAACTGGATTTTTATACCCGCTGTTTGAGCACAACCACCTGATCCAGGATACACACTAGCTAAATGCTTTGGTACCTGGAAAATTGTTGCATCTAAAATACGAATTCGCTGAAAATAAGCGATTGAAGAGCTTGGAATCGCTGATGTTTCACAAATTTTAATTTTTAGTAATGTAGAGAAAATATGTTTTAAAAAGCAAACAGCTTTTTTATTGAAACGCTTATTGAGTCCTTCTGGACTCATAAGTGTTCCTGTAACAGCATGAAGTTGACTACATAGTCGCACTAAAGAATCACTTGCTACCCGTTGACTAACCCAAACACAGATAGTAGCTAAATCATGAGCTAAAAACTTTCGTTTCCGTTGTACAAACCCTAGTTCTTTAGCGAGATTTTCCAGAAATGAAGGAGTAAGATGTTCATATAATTCTTCAGCAAATAATTGGGGTTCACTTTGAATCGAAAGATTCATAAAAAACATCATCCTTTCTAATCTAGCTTGTTTAGAAAGAATAACGCTTTTTTATACCAGAGGATAGTGAAAACTTCGCGTCTTTCTTACAAATATCGTGACTTTATTTCGAATTCACAGTTTTCTGTTATGTATAAGGGAACTGAATTGGATATATATGCTAATATGAGAAAGGAATTGTAAAGGAACCTGGAAAAATGGAGGGAATTATGAAAACTTTCATATATATGGTGAGACATGGGGATTCACCGAAATCTGGAAAAGAAAAAACAAGAGGATTAACTGAAAAAGGAAAATTAGATGTTCAACGAATAACAGATGTATTACAAGGTGAGGGAATTGACATTGTTATCTCAAGTCCATACAATCGTTCAATTCTAACTGTTCAGCAGTTAGCGAAGCAAATAGGACAAGAAGTTTTAGTATTTGAAGACTTAAAAGAGAGAATTTTTATTGCTGAAGAGGAACGAATGTCGGATAAAGAATTATTCCCTTTGATAACAAAATCATTTTTAGAACCCGACTTTGCTTTAACGGGAGGAGAGTCTAATGTCGACTGTCAGAAACGTGCTATAAAAGTCTTAAAAGAATTATTAAACACCTATCGAGGACAGAAAGTAGTATTAGGAACCCATGGAGCTGTTATGACTTTGATGATGGGGTATTATGATAGTAAGTATGATTTGAATTTTTTACTACAGACATCAAAACCAGATATATACAGAATGGAATTCAATGGACAGGAATTGGTGGAGATTAAAAGATTGTGGGAAATTGAATAGATTGACTTTATTCATCCATAGCTTTTCCCAATGACGTGTATTATAAACAATAGGGTTACTGCGGTAACTCTTTTTCTTATGGCACTAACGGGGGATTGAGTTCAACAATCTAAAAAATTCGGTTCCTTAGCGTACAAAATTCGTGTTTTGTTCTTGCTACTCCGAGATGAAATGGGAGGGAATGTTTTTGGGCAGGATACTTTTAAAGTTATTTTTTAAATCAATCCTATTTTTTTTCTTATGCGGTATTGTTGTTTATTCTATATTTCAGATTATTTTTGTCTGGAGTGTTTCAACAGGATTAGGGAGGGATGATATAGTCGGATTTTCTGATAATAAGTATGTAATTGGTCATCCACCTGTTAGCTATAATTTATATAAAAAAGATAGTGGGGAAACTATATTAGATAATGTTATTGGTTATAAAAAGGGAAAAACTAAAAGCTATGTTCGGAATGAAATTGAATTTGCAGTAATAAATGAGATAAAGGGTAGCTATGAACTGTATAAAATAGAAAATGCTTCAGAAAAGGATATAGAACGGCTGAAAGAAATGAAGAAATTAGAATAAAAGAGACTATCTGAAAGGTAAAAATGTACGCTTGTTATTGTTAGATCTAAAAAATGTTTTAGACTGATAACTGAGTTTTATTTCATGAAAAGAGTCATTATTAAAGTAAAGTATTAGGGGTTCAGTCACATGTCCATCAAACTAACAGATAAAAATACCGTTTTTTTACACTTGGAGGTAATTAATATTTTTAAGTTGATGGGCATGTGGTGCTACCCCACAGCCATCAACTTAAGAATTTTATTATGCCCAAAAACAAAAAATTGAAGGAGACTAACAAACATGACTACCTATCACGAACTCGTAAAAGGAAAAGTATATATCGGTGGAGTGGACGCGATACAAGAAGCAGTAAAAAAGCATGGAATCACTGAGGTATTTGATTTACGTGCCGGAGGAGAAGAACCAGAAGGATTTCCAGCAGAAACTACACGTCATGCTTATCCGATTGTAGAAGGTGTAGAGGGACAAGATGAGTCAGTGAAAACTGCAATTGCAGCTGTCAAAGAAGCTGTTGAACAAGAAAAGAAAGTATTTTTCCATTGTTCCGGTGGACGTAATCGTACAGGTACAGTTGCAACTGGATTATTAGTAGAATTAGGGCATGCATCTAACGTAGAAGAAGCGGAACAAAAAGCAAAAGAAATTCGTTCAAGTATTAATATCAAACCAGAAATGAAACAAGTATTGAAACGTTTATATGTATAATTCATCTAAGTCTCAAATGTAAAAAGACAATAAAGTTATTTAATGTAGTGTAGTGCTATCCTAAGGAAAAGTAAAAAATTTCTCTTAGTAATAGCACTATTTTTATACTGTAAACAGTTGTTTTCTATCTTTTAAAACACTTACAGGAAATTAGTGTTTTTTTATGTCTTAGTGTAGCTTTGAAATATTACTATTAATATTGATAAATCAACTAAAGAAAAGAGCTTGTTTTGAGCGTATTTTTTCATTAAGAGAATGAATGTATCGTAGCAAAACTAGATAGAACCAAAGAAGATAAAAGTAGATTTTTCAGATTTAAGTTTTAATGGATAACGTCAAGAATTGAAAAATATACTGGTAGTGTAATCCCTTCTTTTAATGGTGTTAAGAAGGGATTTTTCATGGAGTGATCATCAAGTAAATTCGGTATACAAATGTATACATATAAAGGATCTTGATAATTTGAGGTATATGTAAGTTGAATGATGTTTATAATTCATTTTTAAGGTCAAATTCAATAATAAGTTCGTTTATTATAAAGTCTAAACATTGAGCTTGGCCTAAGAGACTCTCTCTTATACAAGAGAATTCATTTTGTGTCATTTGACTTGAGATTATCTCTTTACGGGAAATAAGGCGTTTAGTATGATCGATTATTTTGCCTCTTCTAAATGTTTCTGCCATCTATACCACTCCGTTTATTGCATACATTTGTATACAAAATCAAGGTTGAAAAATAAGGTTTTTAAGGAACCTTTTGTAAGAAGAATTCCCTAAAACTATTTTAAATATGTAAAAAAGGTAAAAAGTAAAATAGGAAATGTGTTCCTTCGAAGACATGTATTCTATTTATGTACAGAAAAACTTTTATGTACAGTGAACATTTAATACATGATATGTTTGAAAATTAAAGATTTGGATGATATTCGAAGAATATGTACATAAAAGTTTATGGAGATATATCCATTCTGAGCGGGTTATAGTTGTTCATATCAACTTTTTAATACTCAAAATAGAGTTAGCAATATGCTAGCTCTATTATTTTTTGCCATATTCCTGTAACAAAGCACCTGTATATTCAGTGGTGGAGGTGCAGAAGATGAAAAAAATGATAGCGATATGTCTTCTTACAACGATGTCATTTTCGATTTTAGTCGGTTGTGATGTAAAAGGTAATAATGCGGTACAAGAGTCTAAAATAAAGAAAGCAACGTATAAAGATTTTACTTACGATGTAAATCCAGAGACTTTCGCGTTAACTGTAGAACATGACGGGATAAAGGAACAGGCATCACAACCGTTACCGAAAATGAAGGTGTCGAATGTAAAAAAAGACAAGAATCACACATCATGGGAATATCCAGATCAAAAAATAAAAGTGAACTTAGAAAAGAAAAAAAACCACTTGAATATTGAAGTGGAATCGACTGGTGCAGAAAACTTTACATGGCCGAAAGTACAGGCTGAAAATTATACACTTCCGTTATGGGAAGGTAAGCAAATTCCAAGTAATGATGAGAATTGGAAGAAGTTTTTAAAGGATGATGCATATTCATTTGCTGAATCATTTTCTATGAAGTTTTTCGCATTAAATGGTTCGAAATATTCGATTGTATATATTGTGAACAATATGTTTAATAATGAATTGAAATTTCACTCGGACTCGAAAATAGGGTTTGATTTTACACATGAATTCCCGAGTATAAATAAAAATAAAACATATGGCTTTCAATTATATGTGACAAATAGTGATGCAGTAAGTATTGCCAAACTGTATAAGGATAATATTGCTCGAAAAGGTGAATTTAAAACATTACAAGAAAAGGCTAGAAAAAATAAAGAGATAGAAAAGCTTTACGGCGCAGCACATTTGTATTTTTGGAATCAAAATGGTTTATCAGAAAGTAACGTAAATTGGCCAATATTAAGAGAGCAAATAAATAGCCCTGTATTTAGCCATATAAAAGAGCTTATTCAAAAGAATAGTTCAGAGCCTGGAGAACTAAATGTATTTGATCAAGTAAGTAAACAAGATTTCATTGATAAGTATCAAAAAAATGTTATTTTGCGCTATGTAAACGAAGCATTATCAATGAGGGAATTGTATAAAGAGGATGTTTTCCCGAAAGTTGATCAGGAAGCTAGTGCGTTTTTAAAGAAAGGTTTAGATCGCTTATCGAAGACAGAGCTGTATAGCTTAAATAAACATTTATTAAGGTCAGTACTCAGTGATGCGGTTGAAGAAGTAAGTAAATGGGGTAACGCAGATGGAACGGATATTATAAAGGAAATGAAAGAAGCAGGAATAGATAAAGCGTGGATTGGTCTACCGAACTGGGAACAAGGATATATGCAACCTAATTTTGTTACAGAGGCTAAGAAATTGGGGTATTTAGTTGGTCCATATGATTCTTATCACTCTATTCATGAGAAAGGTGATAAAAATTGGAATACAGCTGTCTTTAATGATCCATCATTATATGAAGAAGGAACTGTAACGAAGAAAAATGGAGAAAAAGTGCAAGGATTTTTAGGTAGAGGACGAAAACTAAACCCGACATTATCACTTCCTAGTGTAAAAGAACGAATGAACGATATATTACAAAATGGCCCTAAATACAATTCATGGTTTATTGATTGTGATGCGACGGGTGAAATTTACGATGATTATTCAACAAAACATATAACAACACAAGAGCAAGATTTAAAAGCAAGATTAAAACGAATGGATTATATTGCGCAAGAAAAAGGGATGGTAGTTGGCTCTGAGGGTGGAAATGATTTTGCAAGTAGTACGATTGCATTTGCCCATGGAATTGAAACACCTGTAATTAAATGGGACGATGAAGATATGAGAAAAAATAAGACTAGTCCGTATTATGTTGGTGGATATTGGTCACCAAATCAAAATATTCCAGAAAAATATGCAAAACAAGTACCATTAAAAGAAGAGTATAAACAAGTGTATTTAAATCCGGTATATTCGGTACCTTTATATAAATTAGTATACAATGATTCCGTTATTACAACGCATCACTGGGAATGGGGAAGTTTAAAGATAAAAGATGAGGTTGAAAATAGAATGTTATATGAATTATTGTATAATGTTCCCCCGTTATACCATTTAGATGAAGTAGAGTGGAAGAAGCATAAAAAAGAAATTACACAGCATCTGAAAGTTTGGAATGAAGTTCATGAAAAAGCAGTAAAAGAAGAAATGACAAACTTTGTATATCTGTCAGAAAATAAATTAGTGCAATCTGCTTCATATGGAAAAAACATTAAAATCATTGTGAATTTCTCTAATGATGAAGTGGAGATAGAAAAAACGAAAATAAAAGCAAAATCAGCTTTAATTCTTAACAACGGGAAGCAAATTATATATAAACCAAATTAATATGATTAATATATATGGATTTAATGTTTATTTTTAATGAATAGTGACTTGCCAAAAATAAGTACAAGAGTATAATGTGAAATGGAATACATATTGGATCCATGAAGTAACCTTACAAAATTGTAAGGTAAGTGAAAGGAAATTCAATATGAAGATTAATAGACATACATTATACTAGGGAAAGAGAAAGAGAGGCGAATGGATATGAGCTCTGAATTAGAACAAAATACAAGAAGTAATAAAAAACGTTCTAAGAGAAAGTCAATAAAATGGTTCATTATTATTCCATTTTTCCTACTTATTTTTGGAGGAGTAGGATATGGATCGTTTATATATAACAAAGCAAAAGCTGTTGTAAGTGATGCGTATGCAGAAATTGATAAGTCATCAAAGCGTGATAAAGAAGTTGAACCTTTAAAGGATAACATTTCAATATTAATCATGGGTGTAGATGGAAGTGAAATGAGAAAAAGCCAATATGGTGAAGCGGTTCGAACAGATGCACTTTTACTAGCGACAATTAATAAAGATGATAAGTCTGTTAAGTTAGTAAGCATTCCACGTGACTCACGTGTTTATATTCCATCTAGAAAAAAATTAGATAAAATTACTCATGCACACGTATTCGGTGGTGTTGAAAGTACACGAGATACAGTGGAAAGATTTTTAAATGTTCCTGTTGATTATTATGTGAAGTTTAACTTTGAATCATTTGTTCAAATTGTAGATTCACTTGGTGGAATTGATATTGATGTACCAGTTACTTTCACAGAGCAAGATAGTAAAGACCAAGCAGGTATGATTCATTTAGAAAAAGGTTACCAACATTTAAATGGAGAACAAGCACTTGCACTTGCAAGAACACGTAAAATTGATAGTGATGCAATGCGTGGTCAAAGGCAACAACTTGTAATTGAAGCAATTGCGAAAAAAGCGATGTCTGTTCAATCAATTAGCAAAATGGGCTCGTTACTTGATGCAGTGGATAACAATATGAAAACCAACTTAACGTTTGATGATATGCTTGCTATTACGAAAAATATGGCAGGATCTAATTTGGAAATGGAAAAAATGCAAGTAGAAGGTACGGATAAACGTATCGGTGGTATTTATTATTACATTCCAAATGAAAAAAATGTGGAAGAGATTTCGGAAAAATTAAATGAGCATTTAGGTGTAGCTCCAAAACCAGTTCGAAACGAATAGTAAAAAAAGATTGGCCTTTGCCAATCTTTTTTTATGGCAATTGATTTGTAACTTTTCTGTAACGATTTTTTATTTTAGAAAAATTATACTCATATGTATGAGAATATTGGATAAGCAAAAAGTAAAGAGAAATACTTAAAATCTGTAATAAGGAAAGATATTATATGCAGAAATGGATAGGCATTATGGGAATCGTCTTTATGTTGACTGGATGTAAAATGTCTGAAGCTCCAACAAGTTTAATGGGAGCTCCTACCAATGAAAAGTGGATTAATGAACTAAAAGAGCAAATAGATAAAGATTTGCCTGTTAATTATCGATTGCTTACTCCAATGTCTAATAAAGATAAACAGATGATTTGGTCAATGGATTTTAAACAAGATAATAAAAAAGAAGCCATCTTATTTTATAAATTGCCGAATGAAGATCATAGCGTGTATTTAGCTGTATATGAGAAAATCAGCAACGGCTGGAAAATAAAATCTACTCACACGTTTGATGGTGAGGATATAGATATCGTTGAAGTTGGTGATTTTACAGGGAACGTGAAGCGAGAATTATTAATTGGAATCGCTGTAAATCGTGAATCTTTAGAACATGTTATGTATGCTTTTTCGGAAGAAAATGATGATATGAAGGAGATTTATAATCGAAGTTATACAAAGTTATTTATAGATGATCTAAATAGAAACGGTCTTAATGATTTAAGCCTCGTTACTTATGAAAAAGATGAGAAGTTGACAGTTGAGTTCATTGAGCAGTTTAAGACTATATCTGAAGTTTCATTTGATCCATTTATTAATAATATTCAAAGGATACAAATGGGACGTATTTCTAACTCATTAAAGGCAATTGTAATTGATGCAGGAATTGGGGCACATTCAGGTATAACTTATGTAGCAAAATTTGATAAGGATCATTATGAGGTACTACCTTTGGATGGGAAAGAAGATTTATTCAATGAGTATGTTGTGGAAAGTAAAGATGTGAATGAGGACGGCATAATTGAATTTGTTCGTACTGTACGTCCAAAAGGTTGGGAAGATAAATCACATGGTGAGAGTCCGCTCTTTGAACGGTACATACAGTGGAGTGAATCGGGAATTAAACCGATAGAAGAAAGATATATCGATATAGAAAAAGGGTATTTTGTAAAAATTCCTGAAGAGTTAATAGGAAAGATTACTATCCCAGATGAGCAAAAAGAATCGAATGCTCAAAAGTTTTTGAATGTAAGTACAAATGAAATATGGCTTGAAGTCCATATTTTTAAGCGGAAAGAATGGTTCAAAATAAAAGGATATGAGGCAGCAGTTAAAACGGCTTCTCACGTATATGCAGTACCGAAACAACCAAAGTTTAAAAAAGTGAAAGCATATATAAAACCGTTAGCGGATTATCAATAAGAGTAAGGAGGTGGGAATTATGTCAACAATTTTAGTTTTAGAAGATGAAATACCAATCCGTAGTTTTATTGTCTTAAATTTGAAACGTGCTGGATTTTATGTATTAGAAGCTAGTACGGGCGAAGAAGCGTTACAGATTTTATGTGAACATACTGTTGATGTAGCGTTACTTGATGTAATGTTACCGGGGATTGATGGTTTTCAAGTTTGTAAAGCTATCCGGGAAGAAAATAAAAAGATGGGTATTATTATGTTAACCGCACGTGTACAAGATGAGGATAAAGTACAAGGACTAGGAATTGGTGCGGATGATTATGTCGCAAAGCCGTTTAGTCCAGTGGAATTAACTGCACGTATACAATCTTTATTAAGAAGAATAGAAGTACATGAAGAAAAAACGAATACAATCACGTCTGGTCCATTTTCGTTAAATATCATAGAAGAAAGATTATATAAAGGTGGACAATCAGTTGATTTAACCCCTACAGAGTATATGATATTACAGTATTTAATGAATCAGGCTTCAAAGCCGGTTTCGCGTGATGAAATTTTAAATATGATTTGGGGAACCAATTACGTAGGCGAGACGAAAGTAGTAGATGTAAATATGAGGCGGTTACGTCAAAAGATAGAATGTAATCCGTCAGAACCAGAGTTTATCCATACTGTGTGGGGAAAAGGATATGTGTGGAAGGAAACTATAAGATGAAACGGAAAGTGACTTTATATTTTATGACGGTCATTACCCTAATGCTTGTATTATTTGAAATAGTATTTTCAGTCTCAATTTATAGATATTATTACAATGGGATTATACAATATATAGAATCTCATGCGAAGACGAGTACACGATTTTTCTCTGAATACAATTCATTATATTTTATTCGCTTGCAAGAATATAGTGGTGACATAATTAGTAGTTTTCAATTAGAAGGAACGGAATTACAGTTAATTGATCGTCATGGTTCGGTTATACAATCTTCAAGTGGTGAAAAGGTAGAAGGTAAAGTGAATATCCCACAATCTTTATTGGAAGGTGAAATGTATAATCAAGTTACTACTACGAAAGATAATGAAAAACAACTAGAAGTGCTGAGCCCGCTTATACATCAAGGACAAACTATCGGTGTTTTAAAATATACGACAGTATTAACACATATGAATGCAAAGATTATTGAAATCATTATGTTTACTATTTCCGTAGGTATTGTTATTTCAGGTATTGTTTTCTTAATAAGCAGACGCTTGGCAAATTCATTTGTGGAGCCAATTGAATCTATCATTCAAGCTTCTTCACAAATCGCAGAGGGAACATTGAAAAATAAAATTAAAGAAGATTATCCTGGGGAATTAGGTGAATTAGCACATAGTTTAAACTATATGTCTGATAAAATGGAAAAAGCAGAAAAGGTGAAAAATGAATTTATTGCTTCTATATCTCATGAAATACGGACACCTTTAACAGGAATTAAAGGTTGGAGTGAGACGTTAAAAACAGTAGATCATTTAACGGAAGAAGAAATAAAGCAAGGCATGGGAATTATTTCAGGTGAGACAGACCGATTGATTCATTTAGTAGAAGAATTACTAGATTTTTCAAGATTACAATCAAATCATTTTAATTTATATAAACAAAAGGTGCAATTATACGATATACTAGAGGAGACGATTTGGCAATTAACTCCTAAAGCTGAAAAGAAGCAAATGCAATTCATCAATAATATAGAACGAATTGAATTGATGGGAGATCGAAATAGGCTAAAGCAAGTTTTCTTAAATATCGTTGAAAATGCAATTAAATATTCACATAAAAATGGTACAGTATACATTGAAGCGACTAAAAATGAAGGACAAGCAGTAATAAAGGTGAAAGACGAAGGAATTGGAATTGCTAAAGAGCATTTACCATATATAGAACAGTCGTTTTACCAGATTAATAATCATGCTACAGGTGCAGGTCTTGGTTTAGCTATCGTAAAAAAAATGGTGGATCTTCATAGAGGTACGCTTAGTATCGTAAGTAAAGAAGGAATAGGAACAACCGTTTTGATAAAACTCCCACTGTAATACATATAAAGTCTATTTATATAGTGTAAAAAAATAAATAGATGTATAATTACATTGGGTGATTTATATATAAGATTAATAGGGAGAGGGATTCGATAGAATGGAAAAAGCTTCTAAAATCAAACGAGCAGTAGTCGTTTTAATAGCGATTGCAGTAGTAGCTATTGGGTATTTTATGTTTCAATCAATCACTTCACCAGCAAAAGCTGTTGCGAAACAAGAAAATGTAGTACAGCTAGCAAGTGAACAACCGAAAGTTGAAATGAATAAAACGGCACCAAGTCGTTTTAATGGAATGGAAAGAAAAGTTGCTTATTTGACATTTGATGATGGCCCAGGGAAATATACGGCTGAATTGTTAAATACGTTAAAACAACATGATGCGAAGGCGACATTCTTTTTAATTGGAGCAAATGTAAAAGAGTTTCCTGATTTAGTAAAACGTGAAAATGCAGAAGGTCATTATGTAGGAATGCATAGTATGACGCATAATTTTGCAAAGTTATATAAAAATGGCGAGTATGTAAATGAGATGAAAGAAGATCAGGGTTTAATCGCTAATATTATTGGGAAGTCACCTAAATTAACACGTCCCCCATATGGTTCGATGCCTGGATTAAATGAAGGACTTCGAAATAAAGTAGTAGAGGGCGGATTTAAAGTATGGGATTGGACAATTGATTCATTAGACTGGAAATATAATAAAATGCAAGTTGATGCAGCGGCAGCACAAATTGCTCAAAATGTAATAACAAATGCAACAAAACCACAAGAAGTAATTTTAATGCATGACATTCATCCGCAATCAGTCGCTGCAGTACCAGCAATTTTAAAGGGATTAAAAGAAAAGGGTTATGAGTTTGAAGCTTATCATGAAGAGAGTCACTTCCCGGTGAACTTCTGGCATGACAACCGTATGTAATGGAGGAATGTACGTTGAAGTATGGAAAAGTAGCAGTAGTCGGAGCATTATCAGTAGGGCTATTAACAGGTTGTTTTGGTGAAAAGCCAGAAGAAAATCTATATACAGCTTTTGAAACAGCAGCGACACAAGAAAAGTCTTTAGTTGATGAAGCGAAAAAATTAGAGGATTTGGAAAAACAAGGTCAAGAACTATATTCTCAAATTTTACAAGAAGGTAAAGATCATAATGAAGCGGTTATGAAGAAGATAGAGAAAGCTACTGCAAATGTAGATGATCGTGAAAAAGCATTAAAAAATGAGAAAGAAATGCTAGAAAAAGCTCAGAAGGAAACGGAATCTGTTCAAAGTAACATAGAGAAGCTTGAAGATAAGAAATTGCAAAAGCAAGCGAAAGAAGTAGAAGAGTCGTATAAAAATCGTTATGATGCATTCCAAAAGATGAATGAAAATTATACGAAGGCGTTAGCGACTGAAAAAGAACTGTATGAAAAATTAAAGGTAAAAGAAACGAAATTAAAAGAGATTGGTGAAAACGTTAAAACTGTCAATGAGTTAAATGTGGAAGCACAAAAGTCGAAAGAGCAATTTAACAATTATACAAAAGAGTATAATGACAATAAATTAGCATTTTACAAAGATGCAGAGATTAAGATTAAAGATCAGAAATAAAGAAGAATCTTAAGCGTAATAAAAAGCCGGAGAAACATCGTCACAAATGTTTTTTCGGTTTTTTACGTTAAATGAATAGAAAAGACTGGAATTGATATCATAAAAGAGTTATAGTGAATTATTCCAAGGGAAACATTAGGAAGTAAGGAGATTGAAATATGTCATATGAATTTTTATTCAAATTAGGTTTAGCACTCTTTTTAGGATTATTCATCGGGATAGATAGGCAGTTAAAGAATAAACCGCTTGGTGTGAAAACAAGTATGGTTATTTCTGTAGCAAGTTGTTTAATTACGATGGTTTCAATTGAATCAGTGCATGTATATTCTGTTCCAGGACATACAAATATGGATCCAATGCGCCTTGCTGCTCAAATTGTGAGTGGGATTGGTTTTCTTGGTGCAGGTGTCATTTTACGAAGAAGTAATGACGTTATTTCTGGATTAACGACAGCTTCCATGGTATGGGCTGCCTCAGCTTTAGGTATTGCAATTGGCGCGGGATTTTATATACAAGCGACGGTTGCTATGATTTTAATTATTTTAGCGATTAACGTACTTCCTCATCTTGTGAAAATTGCAGGCCCGTATTCATTAAGACAAAAGGACTTATCTATAAAAATTACTGTAAAAGAGCATCAAGAGTTAGATGGTATATTTAAGCAAATTAAAACTTTAGGTATGCATGTGAAACGAGTGAAAATTAAAGATATTGATAGTGGAGCTTTTCAGCAATTGGAGATGGTCATTTTAGCTCCAGAAGATTTATATACAACGGAGTTATATAGCTCTTTAAAAGAGATTGATCGAGTTGTTTCAGTTGAAGTGGAAAGTAGATAATTGTAAGTAAAAAAGAGTGAAGTAAATTCACTCTTTTTTATTTGGATTTTTAAGGAAATGAATTGATATAATGATGAGGAAACAAGGGGGAGAAAATGATGGAGATACATATTAGAAAAGCGATAAAGAATGATATATCAGGTATAGCGAAGGTACACACTGATAGCTGGAAAACAACGTACAAAGGGATATTCGCTAATGAAATTTTAGAAAGTAAAACATATGAACAACGAGAAAAACAATGGAAAAACATTTTTCAAAAAGAGGGCGATCATCAATATAGATTTGTAGCAGAGACGTTAGATGGAGAAATAGTTGGATTCATCGATGGAGGTATAGAAAGAACTGGTACATATAATTGCGATGGGGAATTATATGCGATTTACCTTTTACAACAGTATCAAGGGATGAAAATAGGACAAAAGTTATTTCAAGCGTTACTGTCGGAATGTATAAAACATGATATACAATCTCTTGTAGTTTGGGTCGTTACGAATAATCCTTCTAAAAAGTTTTATGAAAAATTTAATCCTGAAAAAATTGATACGAAATTTTTAGAAAGATTAAATGTAGAAGAAACAGCGTATTGTTGGAGAGATATAAATAATATTATTATGTAAACTTGTTGTTAAAAAGAGGTATACCAAAAAAGGTATACCTCTTTTGTTTCACTATTTTTAATGAATTAATAATGAAAAATAGTAAGTATGTAGTTTGAAAGTGAGAAGCTTTCTTGTGTATTTTTAATCAGATCCAAGGGAGTCTGATTAAAAGGAATATTTATTCTGATTTAAAAATTCTGAAATAAACTATTGAATTGATAATGATAATCAATTAGAATCTTAATTGATAACGATATTCAATAATTAATTGTAATATGAAATTCCGATAGCGTTCATATAAAGAGGAGGCAAAGTATGCAGTGTGCGAAACAAATCGCGGAACATGCAACAATACAAAGTTTTTTAAATTGTTATTTAAGAGAAACAGGGAGTGGAGAATGGATTACAGAGGATAAAAGGATAGAGGATATTTTCTACCATTCATTTCAAAGAGATACTTGCTCTATTTATTTATGCTGTCGGCTATCGGCACAGAACGTTACTTTGTATGGAGAGGTTATATATAAATCTCCAACAGATCGTCATTTGTTTGGAGAACAATTTTATTATCAAATTGGAGAAAGTAAAACGGTTATAAAAGCAGATTACGTTACAGTTATTACATTTTTAATAAAAGAGATGTCTATCAACTACGGAGAAGGGACGAATCCAGCTGAATTGATGCTTCGAGTGATTCGTAGTTGTCAAAATATTGAGGAATTTACAAAAGAGAGAACAGAAGATACATCTGTATTATATGGTTTCCATACAACTTTTATAGAAGCAGAGCAGTCTTTATTATTTGGGCATTTAACTCATCCTACACCAAAAAGTAGACAAGGTATATTGGATTGGAAAAGCGCAATGTATTCTCCAGAATTAAAAGGAGAATGCCAGCTTCATTATTTTCGGGCACATAAAAGTATAGTAAATGAAAAATCATTATTATCAGATTCTACAACAACGATTATAAAAGAAGAATTAAGTAATGATGAGATGGTTAGTAAGGAATTTATAGCGAGGTACTGTAAGGAAGATCAATATTCATTAATTCCAATTCATCCGCTTCAGGCAGAATGGCTACTACATCAAGCTTACGTACAAGATTCGATAGAACAAGGATTGCTTGAGTATATTGGTCCTGTAGGTAAGTATTATATGGCAACATCATCACTGAGGACGCTATATCATCCCGATTCGAAGTATATGCTTAAGTTTTCATTTCCAGTGAAAGTAACGAATTCAATGCGTATTAATAAACTGAAAGAACTTGAGAGTGGTCTTGAAGGGAAGGAAATGTTAAATACGGCAATCGGTGAAGTACGAGAAAGATTTCCAGGCTTTGATTTTATTTGTGACCCAGCCTTTATTACATTAAATTATGGAACAAAAGAATCTGGATTTGAAGTGATTATTCGAGAGAATCCTTTTTATAGTGAACATGCAAATGACGCTACATTAATTGCTGGGTTAGTTCAAGACGCTATACCTGAGGAACGTACTCGTTTATCGAATATCATTCATCGCCTAGCAAATTTGGAAAGTAGAAGCTGTGAAGAAGTAAGTTTAGAGTGGTTTAGACGATATATAAATATTTCTTTAAAACCGATGGTATGGATGTATTTACAGTATGGTGTTGCATTAGAAGCTCATCAGCAAAATAGTGTTGTTCAGCTGAAGGATGGTTATCCGGTAAAATATTATTTCCGTGATAATCAAGGGTTTTATTTCTGCAATTCAATGAAAGAGATGCTTAATAATGAGTTGGCTGGTATTGGAGAACGTACTGGGAATTTATATGACGATTATATTGTAGATGAAAGATTTCGTTACTATTTAATTTTTAATCATATGTTTGGACTCATTAATGGTTTTGGTACAGCAGGACTAATTAAGGAGGAAATTCTTCTCTCTGAATTAAGATCTGTACTTGAATCATTCCTTCCATATAACCGTGAACCTTCTACATTTTTAAGAGAATTGTTGGAAGAGGATAAGTTGGCATGTAAAGCGAATTTACTCACGAGATTTTTTGATGTTGATGAACTGACAAATCCTTTAGAACAAGCAATTTATGTACAAGTAGATAATCCACTTGTAAGAGAAGTGGCAGTTCGTTCATAAATGACATTAAAATTTCACGTAATACAAATAATGGTATTTTTTCATGGAGTGGAGGGTTTTATGAGAGTGGACATGTATCATACGAAAATATTGAAGGCGCTCGAATCAGAAGATTACATTTTAGTGCGAAGAAGAGTGCTACGTCAATTAGTAGAATCGTTAATTTATGAGGAGATTATTACACCGGTTCGCATAGAAAAGGAAGAACAAATTCTTTTTATTATAAAAGGACTTGATGAAGAAAACAAAAGTGTTTCGTACCAATGTTATGGAAGAGTACGAATGACATTCGGTCGTATTTCTTTAGACTCATCAATAGTAAGAGTCCAAGATGAACAACAAGAAGTACAATCTGTGTCGCAATTTTTGGAAGAAGTTTTTCGCGTTGTTAACGTGGAACAAACTAAATTAGATTCTTTTATTTACGAATTAGAACAAACGATATTTAAAGACACGATTGCACAATATGAAAGAAATAATAAGGAAGAATACACTCAAAAATCTTACGATGAGTTTGAAAGTTATTTAATAGATGGCCATCCCTATCATCCTAGCTATAAAGCACGTATTGGCTTTCAATATCGTGATAATTTTCAATACGGATATGAGTTTATGCAGCCAATAAAACTCATATGGATTGCAGCTCATAAAAAATACACAAGTGTAGGTTATGAGAATGAAGTAATTTATGACAAAATTTTAATAGAGGAGATTGGCAAGCGTAAATTAGAGGGTTTTATGGAACTAATTCACAGTGCAGGATGTAATCCAAAACAGTACGTGTTTATACCTGTTCATCCTTGGCAGTGGGAGAATTTCATCATTCCGAATTATGCTGATCATATACAGGGTAAATGTATTATTTATTTAGGGAAATCAGAAGATGATTATTGTGCGCAACAATCTATGAGGACGTTAAGAAATGTTACGAATCTAAAGAAACCGTATGTAAAGTTATCGCTGAATATACTCAACACTTCAACGCTCCGTACGTTGAAACCATATTCTGTTGTGAGTGCACCAGCTATATCGAATTGGTTACATGATGTCGTAAGTCATGATCCATATTTAAGAGATGAATCGCGCATGATTTTGTTACATGAGTTCTCGAGTGTAACGTATGATACGAATAAGAAATCTGTATATGGTTCATTAGGATGTATTTGGCGTGAAAGCGTTCATAAGTATTTGGATACAAAAGAGGATGCAGTTCCTTTTAACGGCTTATATGCAAAAGAGAAAGATGGGACACCAATTATTGATGCATGGTTAAACAAATATGGAATAGAAAATTGGCTGCAATTACTTATTCAAAAAGCGATAATACCGGTTTTGCATCTTGTTGTAGAGCACGGAATTGCATTAGAATCACACGGCCAAAATATGATTTTTGTTCATAGAGAAGGGGTCCCTGTCCGTATTGCATTAAAGGACTTTCATGAAGGAATTGAGTTTTATCGTCCATTCTTGAAAGAAATTGACAAATGTCCAGACTTTACTAAAATGCATAAAACGTATGCGAAGGGGAAAATGAATGATTTCTTTGAAATGGATCGTATCGAATGTTTGCATGAGATGGTATTAGATGCACTTTTCTTATTTAATTTAGGAGAATTAGCTTTCGTACTTGCGGATGAATATGAATGGAACGAAGACAGTTTTTGGATGATGGTTGTCGAAGAAATTGAAAACCATCTAAGAAAATATCCACATTTGAAAGATAGATTTGAAAACATTCAATTATACACTCCTACATTCTATGCCGAGCAATTAACGAAGCGTCGTTTATATTTGGACGTGGAATCACTTGTTCATGAAGTCCCAAATCCATTGTATAAAGCAAGGCAACTTATCATACAAAAATCAGTTGTTACAGGGGGGAATTATGCTAATTGTTAATAAACAAGAGTATAGCAAAAGTGATTTTGAATCGAGAGTACAAGTTTACGAGGAAATGGAACAATTCCAAGAAGTAAAGGGACATAGATTTGCACTTTGTCTCAAAGATCCATTTGATATTATTACACTTGTACATTTCTTAAAAGAAAAACAATCGTCTGTACTGCTTATACATGAAGATACGCCAAAAGATACGGCTATTGAAATGGCAAGACATGCAAATTGTACGGGGCTTTTATATGGAGAATATAGCGACTTCACAAAATTAGAAGTAGTGAAACCATTATTAGAAGAGCCCTCTTTATTACAATATAGCTCAGGAACAACGGGAGAACCGAAACTGATTCGTAGAGCATGGACGGAAGTTGATACAGAAATTGCTGCTTATAATGAAGCTTTAAATTGTGAAGTAGATGAAGTGCCAATCGTTATGGCTCCTGTTTCACATTCATACGGATTAATATGTGGTACGTTATCTGCGATTACGCGGGGGAGCAAACCGATTATCATTACGAATAAAAACCCTAAATTCGCATTAAATGTTGTTCGCAATACTGAAAAACATATTATATATGCAGTGCCACTTATGCTACATATTATGGGGAGTTTTCCGCTAGGAACATTTCAGTTTCATAAAATTATGACATCGGGATCATCTTTGCCAGAAACATTATTTTATAAACTAAAAGAAATGACGACTTATATGATGCAGCAATATGGTTGTTCTGAAGCTGGTTGTATTAGTATATGCCATGATATGGAAAGTCATTTAGATTTAGGAAAGCCACTATCTCATGCGAGTATATGCATAGGTTCAGATGAGAATGTACCTGAAGAAATCATAGTGAAAATGAACGAGAAGGAAATTTTCACGAAAGATTTAGGATATAAATCTGAGCGTGGTCTTCATTTCATGGGGCGCATGGATGATGTAATTAACGTTTCGGGATTAAAAGTCTTTCCTATAGAGGTAGAAGAAACGATGCTTCGATTAGAAGGCGTTCAAGAGGCGATTGTATATCGAGGCAAACATCCTGTGATGGGCGAAATTGTTAAAGCGAAGGTGATCTCTCAAATAGATCCCTTGCAAATAAGGGAGTGGTGTATGCAGCACTTACCGTCATATAAAGTTCCGCATGAAATTGAAAGTGTAACTGAAATTCCGAAAAATAAAACTGGAAAAGTAAGTAGAAAGTTACTAGAAATGAGAGAGGTTACAGTATGAGACGTGAAACGCTAAAGAATGCAGTGTTGAAAATTATGACAGGGAAAATGGAACTGAAAAATGTAACGCATTTAGAAGAAACGATGCGCTTAAATCAAGATTTATATATAGATTCGGTAATGATATTGCAGCTCATCGTATACATAGAAATGGATTTGAAGTTATGTGTTCCAGAGGATGAGGTAGATCCAAAAGCGTTTCTTACTGTAGGATCTTTGCTGGATTTCATGGAGGAGTTACAGCCGTTACAAGAAGTAAATGTGAATAACTAACCTTGGAGAAAGTGGATGAGAGTATGACTTCAATAAAAGTGCACTGCTTAGTGAGTTGTTTTTGTGAAATTATAAAAAGGCGTAGCGATATAGATTTTCGTCCATTTTATTTTGGATTATGGGATGGAGATTTTGATATAACAGAAGGCGGAATTATTTCATATCATTCCGAAAATATTAACCATGATAATTACTTACTTTGGTATGAAAAATTGTACGGTATTAAAGTGAACGAATGGTATGATCATGCAAAAGATAAAAGTAGTAATGTAGAAACATTTTTAGAATTAGTAGAAAATAAACCGGGAAATCGTTACGTAATTGTAATGGTTGATATGTCTCTATTACCAGAGAGGGAAAATAAATTTCATCAAAAACCGTTTCCACATTATTTAATGATATCGAAGACAGAGAAAGAGGAAGAATGGTTCATGTTAGATCCTGATTTTCGCTGGGAAGGGTAACTAACTGTTACGATTTATTTAACCAATTATAACGAAAGTTAATTAAATATATCAGTAAGCCCTGCTAGTCAAGTGACTGGCTAGTAGTGAGGGTTAACTGCGGGCAATCCCTAAAGCTGATTGAACTACAACGTGGCTAGAAATAGCGGGCGTGAATGTCGCGAAAGCAGAAAAAATCAATCAGATCGTGCAAGGTTAAATCCTAAACACTAGAACAATGGGTCTTCCGCCTCGAATCATCTAAGTCAAAATTGATAGGATGAACGTTCAACGACTATCTCGTATAACTGACGAGAGTACATCACAAGCCTATGGTGGTGGAAAAATCCTCTATCTCTAAAGAGATAAACATATAGTCTGCGCTCATGTGAAAACATGAGAAGTTCATAAGAGAACTGGCTAAGGAATTGCGCCCTTAGTTGAACGAGATAAATTTTATTGAATCTATCAAACTTCATTGAATTTATCGAACGTATGTGCTAATTTAGATTCAATGAGGTGAGAATAATAATGAAATTTTCACGAGTTAGTCAAGTATCAGAATTAACAGGTTGGCATCCGAGTAGTCTCAGGAGAATGCTGGTGGAACA
>NZ_NUVD01000021.1 GCF_002564555.1 Bacillus cereus
CCATCAACTTAAGAGTGTAAACAAACTGAACTCTTGTTCAGGAGGGTTAAAACATTCTGAAAATAGAAGTATATTCTTAAAAATGCGCATACCAAATAAACCCTAACGGGTTTCACTTTTTTAATTATGCAATTTTCTTTTGTTTTCTCAATCCATTATACTCATAGACAACACCCATAATATCAAAGACTGTCTTCTTCTCATATCTGTGAGATTTCCGTCCATTTTTCTGTAGAAGATGGAACAGGCGGATTAAAATCTTTGTTATTTCTCGGGTGTTTTGCTGTATAGCTTGATAAAGAATGTATAAATGGTCTTGAATCATTCCAATGGCTTTATATTCGCTTAATTCTCTTTTCTTCTTTTGTAAAATTAATTGTCTCATCTTAAACATAGTAGAAGAACATAGAAAAATAGCGATGAGTTTTCCATAAATGTGGCATTCTAATCGCTCTCGTTTGATATTGTGCCAATTATGAATTTGAAATAAGGATTTCCAAGTTTTAAAGATAATTTCAATTTGCCAGCGGAGGGAATAAAAATCATGTATTTGTTCCATCGGAACCCATTCCAAAGGTGTATTGGTAACATAAATGTTCATACCAGCCAATCGTTTGCTTTTCTCTGAGTACGTAATACCCTTTTTACTTTCCGTATACACTTGTTTTTTCTTACGTTCTCGAAGTTGTTTTTCAGTTAATCGATATATAATAACTCGTGTAAATAGTTTTTTATCCTTTCCAATATAAGCATCTGTTATTTCATAGACCTGTCCTGGTTCTAAGGTATTCATAATGTGTTCTAAATCAACTTTGATGTACTGAGACTGTTTTTTTACTGTCCCATTTCGAAAGTATTCAGGAAACTCATTTTTGATATACACCATATTATTTAGTTTAAGCCGCGATATATAATACACGCCTCGTTGGTCCATTTGATCTAAATCGGCCAGTGAATAATAGCCTAAATCCCGAATACATAGATCGCCAGGCCGTAATGTCGCTAAACATTCTGTTCCAAAGGTCTTATCATTATTCTTCCCCGGTTCAACTTGAAAATTTAAAAACTGTCCGCTTTGTAAATCATATTCTAATTGAATCTTTATACCCGCTGTTTGTGCACAACCACCTGATCCAGGATACACACTAGCTAAATGTTTTGGCACTTGAAAAATCGTCGCATCTAAAATACGAATCCGTTGAAAATAGGTGATTGAAGAGCTTGGAATCACTGATGTTTCATAAATTTTATTTTTTAATAATGCAGAGAAAATATGTTTTAACAAGCAAACAGCTTTTTTATTGAAACGTTTATTGAGTCCTTCTGGACTCATAAGAGTTCCGGTAACAGCATGAAGTTGGCTACATAGCCGCACTAAAGAATCACTCGCTACTCGTTGACTTATCCAGACACAAATAGTAGCTAAATCGTGACCTGAAAACTTGCGCTTTCGTTGTACAAAAGCTAGTTCTCTAGCAAGCTTTTCTAAAAATGAAGGAGTAAGATGCTGATGTAATGCTTCAGCAAATAATTGTAGTTCATCTTGAATCGAAAGATTCATAAAAAACGCCATCCTTTCTGTATATTTCTACAAAAAGAATAGCGTTTTTCATTTTATGGATACACCTTTTAGCTCGATGGCGATGTGGCGGGCCCCTCATAACAAAATAGTAATTTAAATCAAATCAAAAGGTTAAAAATTATCTTCTCTAAGTAATTCACAAAAGTTTTGGAGAGTTGCTTTATGAATCACTTTTCTAACCTAATTAATCATCCTACCTGAAAAATACTTATACTTGCAGATACACTTGTTAAAGAGCCACCATCATTATTGGAGAGAGTGATAGTACCTGCTGAAGAAGTATTATTTATTAAAGTTAATGTTGAAGGAACAACTGTTACTGTAAAAGCAACAGTACCTTGATTGACTGAATGTGGCGATCCCGTTCCGTAACGCCCACCTGGAATCGGTGTACCGTTTAGTGCAAAGGAAAATTGATTTTCACGAGTAGCTACTAATTGAAACTCTGCTACGTATGTTCCTATTGTATTAATTATAATATTTCCAGTACCCGTTATATGGGTAAGGGCAGTTCCTACTATAGGACCATTTATATTAAAAGTAACATTACCTCCCACTACAATTGACTGATTAGTAGTATCAAAAATATATAGATAGTTTGTTAAACCTACAGCGGCAGACCCAGTAACTCCTTTAGATCCTGTAACTCCCGTAGGTCCCGTAGACCCAGTAACTCC
>NZ_NUVD01000022.1 GCF_002564555.1 Bacillus cereus
CTTCTACAGCAAAACGGGCGAAAATCTCATCGATATGAGAAGAAAACAGTCTTTGATATATTAGGTGTCGTTTACAATTGTACCATGTCTGATAATCAAGCGGCTTAATTCAAAAAAGGAAACCCGTTAGGGTTTATTTCGTATGCAAATCTTTAAAGCACCTACATATAGACTTTCGAAAAAAAGAAACAATCTCTCTTATCATTGACATTACATGAGCTTAGCTTGATAGCGATGGGGTACCGCCAGCATTTCGGAAAAAACCCAGGTTAAGAGAATGCAAGATTTTATACAGTTTTTCGGCTAATCGGGTGACAAATGAGACCCCTAAAACTCATGTCAGGATAGGAATGTTAAAAAAAATGAATAGAGTCATAGACAAAGAAAAAGGCGGATTCCTTGTAAGAGTAGGGGCTCGTCTTTTTCCTTGCTACCAATAATGTTACGTTATGTTAACCGAGCATGTATATCATATTTAACAAAAATCACACGATGTATCACTCCTACATAATGGTATAATAAGGAAAAATGGAAGGGGAAGCTCAATGAATTTCATACAAGTTTTTGATGCTATATTCAGTATACTGCATGACTTTTTTTCAAAGGGAATTTGGATAGTCCTGTTCTTCTTTTTCTTGAATAAGTTGTACGAGAGCCAAAGATTGGCGGCAACATCACGTGTGATTACTGCCGTTCTTCTTGGACTTTATCTCTTATACATCATTATTTTAAGACCACTATACTACTCTTTTTGATAGGGAGGGGTTTGCAATAACTTCCAATAACGATAATTATGTAAAGGAGCTGTCCAAATGGATGGCTTATTTTATTTTTTGCTTAGCGTGTTTTTTTCCAAAATGCTGGCGATACCCCATGCCCATCAACTTAAGAATTTTATAATGCCCCCAAAACAAAAAAATTGCCCATTTTCGCCTGAAGATGTCAATTTTCTCGTTTTGGAGTATTTGTTTGTCTTAGCTTGATTTTGATGTGGTTCTACCCCGACTATAGATAATAAGAACTTATGAGTTGGCGAGATGATACCAGCATACTTACCAATCTTGCTAAACGATCAAAATAAATATGAGCATGCAAGTATAATTTCTAATTGTAAATTAGTTGGCTACACATATAAAAAAGTAGATTTTACTTTGTTAACCGTATGAAAATCTACTTTTAAATAAACAAAAACCTGAGTATTAAGTGGGTATAATTCTGTCAATCTACACCACTCACAAAAAACAGAAGATGTCTTCTGTTAACAAAAGATAAATAACTTGAAAATTTTAATTATTTTTACAAATAACTCACAAAATTAACATATTTTAAATTTATTGTTATATATGTTGATTATTTTATATGGATAGTTTTTTTATAATTATTACATCACAGGAGGTTTTTAAATGGATATGGATACTTACTATTGGGAAATGGTAAAAAAGAACATTGGTGTCTATTCAAAAGCAGAACAAGAATGTCTTAGGAATAAAAGAGTAATTATCTTTGGATTAGGGGGAGTAGGAGGTTATGAAGCCATCCTTTTTTCTAGAATGGGGGTTGGACATATTACAGGAATCGATCCAGATGAATTTGAAATATCTAATATAAACAGACAAATGTTAGCGCTTTCTAGTGTGGTAGGAAAACCAAAAGCAAAAGTTGCTGAACAAGTTGTAAAAGATATTTATCCTTATATCTCAACAAACTTTATACAAACAAAAGTAGATGAAGACAACGTGGTGGAATTAATGAAGGGTCATGATATTGTGGTAGAAGCAGTGGATGATATGCCTTCTAGGGTCATTATACATAGAACAGCTAGAGAATTAGGGATACCGAGTGTAGGTATGTCAGGGAGTCCTCCTACAAGAGGATTTGTTTCTACATTCTTTCCAACTGGGATTCCATATGAAGAGGCCTTGAATGTTTCTGTTGTAGGATCCATATTAACAGATTCAAAGTTAAGGCAGCAAATTGCTGATATTAAGAAAAAAAGAGCATGGTATTCGGTTGATAAGGGAGCGCCTGAAGAGTGGGCGAAAGATTTTTGTGAGGGAAAAGTAGGCTGGATTATTACTCCTATGCGAGCACATCTTTTATCGTTATTTAGCTTTCATGAAGCGATACAAGTGTTAACTGGTCGTGAACCTTTGGCTAGAGCACCAAAGGGCATTGTTATAGATGTAGATAGTCTCACTCCTGTCCAGATAAAAGACGCACCAGAAAACGGTTGGGATTATGCAACATTATAAGGGGGGAAGCAAAATTGTTCACTGAAAATTTAAATACACAAAATATATATGAAGAAAGCTTTACACGAAATATTGGTGTAATTTCAATAGAAGAACAGAAAAAATTAAAGAATGCTCGTGTTACTGTAGTTGGTGCTGGGGGAGTAGGGGGGATTACGCTTATCCAGTTGGCACGAATGGGGATAGGGAATCTTCATGTAATTGATGAAGATGTTTTTGAAGCGAGTAATATTAATCGACAAATGCTTAGTTCTATAAGTAAGTTAGGGAAGCCAAAGGCACTTGTGGCTCTAGAAACCTTAAAAGACATTAATCCCCTACTACAGGTAAAAATAACACAAGAGTTTGTTACAGAAGATAACGCAAAAGATCTGTTAGCAAATACAGATATTATTATAGATGCAACTGATAATTTGGTAGCAAGAGTTATTATTCACCGTATGGCTCAAACTTTAGAGATTCCTTCTATTTGGATTGCTGTTACACCACCCTTTAGAGGTGGAGTCATGTCATTAACCCCTGAATCTGTACCTTATGAAATTGCGTTAGGATATCCATCTTATCAGCAAGAACTAACGCTTGAGATGCAAAACAAAATTCATGGTTTAAAAGATGGACGTGCTCTGTATTCTATTAAACATGGTGCAGATGAACAGTGGGCGAATAGCTATATAAATAACGAGCGACCATGGGCTGTACTATCTCCTGTTGCAAACATTATAGGGATTCTAGCAAGCTTTGAAGCATTTAAGTTTATTGTAAATCGAGAAGATTTACAACCTATTATCAGTCCAAACCTTATACAGATTAACCTTTCACATCCAAATATGGTACAGGTATGTGAACCTGAAAACGGCAGTTGGGATTATACAACTTTATAGAAGAGGTAAAATATATGGTTTCTTTTCTATTGTTAGGAATTATTTTTATACTTGCTTTGATTGTTAAGGATTATGCACTAGCTATTGCAGCAAGTTTATTAGGTGTGTTATTTGCTATGGGACAAAAAGCTATCTTGCATGCTATTCAACAATATGCTTTTCCAATTGGTATTTTCTTTCTCATGTTATTTCTTTTAGCTCCCATTACATCAGGGAAGATTTCGAGTGATAACATAATGAAGTTAATTACTTCTCCAATTGGGTGGGGATCGATTTTAGCGGGGTTTATAGTGTCGTTTATAGGAGGAAAAGGAGTAGGGGTACTACCGATGAATCCAACTATATTATTGGGTGTTTTAATAGGTACTTTGATGGCTGTATTGTTTACAAAGGGGTTACCGGCGGGGTTAATTATTGCAGCTGGAATAATAGCCATCATTTCTATGAAAAGAAAGGGATTTTAAAAATGAAAAAGAATTGGAAATCTATAAGTTTAATGGGGATTTTTTTCGTTCTTTTACTGTCTAGCTGTTCAAATCATCAAGAAGTTTCAAAGGGGACAAAAACTTCTAAAATAATAAAAGAAGAATATAAGATTCCACTAGAAGACGAAACATTATTTTTACTTCATAAAAGTGTAAATACAAAAAAGCAATATACATCAGACGAAATCATTTTGTTTTTAGAACCATTTAGTGTTCCTACTGCAGCAGCTTTTGATGTAACAAAATATTCATGGATGGATGAGTATGCAAAAAAAGGATATGATACGTGGGCAATGGATTTTAGAGGGTTTGGGCAATCTTCAAGGCCAAAAGAAATGTCAGAAGCGCCTAACTTAAATAAACCAGTCGTTCATTTAGATGATGCAACAAAAGATTTAGAAACGGTTGTGAATTGGATTAAAAGTAAAAGGAATGTAAAAAAAATTCATCTTGTTGGCTGGTCATATGGGGGAGTGGTAGCTGGAAATTATGCAATATCACATTCTGATGATATTAATACACTTGTTTTATATGGATATATGCATGGATTTACGCTTCCAATGATGACAGAGCCCTTTGACAATCCTTTACAGCAAGGGGAATTCAATCCTCATGCACCCTCTTATCAAACTGTAGACTTTGATAAAGGAATGCATCACTGGCATATGATGATGGACGAGAAAAAAATTGTTACAACTGAAGCTATGGATTCTGTAAAAGACGTATTTCTTCACTCAGATCCAATTAGCGAGAAAAATAATGGCATCATTCGTCGACCAATGGGGCCTCTAGAAGATTTATATTCTATTTGGAATAACCGTCCTTTATATGATGTATCTCAGATTACTTCTCCTGTGCTGGTTATTTATGGAGAAGATGATTTATTTGCCGATAGAGATATGCTGTCGAAATTAACTGGGACTAAGCAAAAAAAGGAAGTTGTGATTCCTAATGCAACACACTGGGCAGTATATGAAAAAAATCATGATGTTCTATTTAAAGAAGTATTGAATTTTATAGAAATGAAAGAAGGAAAAAAGGGATGAACAGAGATATAACAATCTTAGATGCTACTTTACGAGAAGGGGAACAGCAATGTGGTGTTCGTTTTTCAAAGAAAGATAAAATTACGCTGGTTCATATGCTTGAGGATTTTGGAATCCGGTTAATTGAAGTTGGACATCCTGGAATTTCTCGTGAAGAAGAAGCGGTTTGCCGAGAAGTTGCGGCTGCTGCAAAACAAGCTGATATTTTAATGCATGCTCGAGCGAGAAAAGAAGAAGTTCATGCTGCATATCGAGCAGGAGCTGATTGGGTAGGGATTTGGGCATCTATTAATCCGATTTCTTTACAAACAAAGTATACAAATCGATCAAAAGATTATGTGATGAATCAAGTGAAACAAGCGATTGAAGAAGCTCGTTACTTAGGCATGAAAATCCGATTCACAATTGAAGATGCTTCCAGAACTACTTGGGAAGATATTTCTTACCTTGGAAAAATCGCATATCAAGCGGGAGCAAATCGAATTAGTTTAGCTGATACGGTGGGAATTTGGGAACCTAATGAGTGTGCAACCATAGTCAAGAAAGCGGTTGAAACATTCCCCTGTGAAATTGAAGTACACCTACATAATGATTTAGGACTAGCACTAGCGAATGCTCTTGCAGCTATTGATGCTGGGGCTTCTGTCATTGATGCAACTTTATGTGGGATTGGTGAACGGGCTGGGATTGTTGATTTACTAAATTTATCTGTTCTGTTATCACAAAAATATAATCAACACTTTCAATTAAAAATGATTCCAGAATTAACACAATCTCTTCAATTGGCTACAGGTTGTAAAGTCGATCATTGGAGACCTATTGTTGGAAAAAATGTTTTTACACATACAGCACCTTATCACGTAAAAGCTGTGAATCATAATGTTTTAGCATATGAAGGAGTTCAACCTGAAATGATAGGAAGAGTGAGGAAGATACAACAAAAACGGGTAGAACGAAAAGGCCCTCGCCTTTCAAAGAATTTACGCGTCAGTAAACCATTTGTAAAAGGGGCATCTGAACTTTTGTATCATAGGGATGGGCCAGGAGAACGATGGGTGCAGATGGATTATAGAACAGATGAGCGTGCTTCATTCTATGTAATACAACGTATATTCTGTAATCAGCATATGGACGAAAACTTGGAAGGTCATGTGGATTATCATGCACATCATTGTGATAGTGCTTTTGTATTTTGGGGTAATAACATAGATGGTACAGGGCTTATATGTAAAGTGGAAATCGAGGGAGACGTGCAAACCATTGAGAGCCCTGCATCTGTTTTTATTCCATCAGGTTTCAAGCATAAATACAAGTACCTTTCAGGTGTAGGTACATACACAAACATTGTACTAGCCCCTAATTACAATTCAAGCTTGTTGGGGTAGCACCACATCACAATCTAGCTAGGAAAAGCAAATACCCCGAAACAAGAAAATTGAGTTGTATTGTTTATAAAAAAGTTGCACCGTTTTACCCCTTTAGATATTTTTGTTTAAAGGGGTGTTTTTATGTCTAAAAGAAAAAGAACATTTAAAATTGAAAAATGGATTAAACAAGGTCGAGGTTCAGGTATAGGTCTAAATTATCAGCCATAGTAGAAGATTCAAGATGTTTCATCATGGGGTAGATCAACGAGATTAAGTGTATCAAAACGAAGCGTCAGCATGAATTTTTATCAGACTTGGAACGAAACCACTTTTACTTAATTGAATTTTCGTATTTATAGATAGCAAAGAGAAATTCCCTCTATTATTTCAATGATATACTTCCTGAAGAGGTTTCCAATTGCACTTTATGATCCCTGCTCCCAGATGTTCCTCTTGTTTCTTTTTTACCTTGTTGATGATTATCTAATACGAAGCCTACTGAACATCTCCCGCTGTTGGATTTGAGGAGTAGCTCGGCATCTGGTTCATCCACATTCAAGGAAACGTCCACATTCCCACTTATGGTAGTAACGTAAACCTCACTATGGAAGTGAAGGAAGTCAAGTTTTACGTTACCACTACTTCCATTAACTCGCATGTTGTGCGTTTGCAGCTCCTTACCAACGACGCTGCCAGAAGTGCCATCGACTATGACTTCTCCTTTGAATTCACTAGGAATTCGAACTTCCAATTGGGGCATCAGATTGATTTTAACCAGACGGGTTATATCATTTTTTACTCGAATCATTATTTTTCGTTTCTCCTTATCCATTACAATTCCCGGACCATTGTCGTTTAATAGTAAGTATGCTTCCACTTCATCTATATCCGCGGATACTACATTTATCTTTGTGCTTCCATGATCTATGTGAATAGTATCTACATCTTTAAGTGAAGCCATTTGAATGTCTTCATCTTCCGAACCTGTCGTACAGGCACTTAAAAACATTACAGCAAGAATAGCCGACATGACCATAAAGTATTTCTTCATCTTTCAACACTCCTCTCGTTGGATACCATTATAAAAGGTGACGTCACGTCAATTTCAAGTTGTATATAGATTTATTAATGAAAATTTAAAAAAGTATAAAAAAACTTGAAGTTTACGTTGCGTCATTTTATATACTGTTTAGTAACTACTATATATATCCATTTTGATTTTTCGACATATAAGTCGCGGCTATTGATAACAAAAGGTGACCTGCACTCGTTTTTTCTCTTTGTTTTCACTTGGCATGGGGCACAGGAAAAGGACCTAACCGCTTCTATGCATAACGGATGCTCTCTCTCACCTAAAAAGAAGGGTTTTATATCAGTTTTTTAATTTGTATTTATATATTTAGAGATATCTAGATAAAAGAGATTAGGAAGATAGGAGGTTTTTAGATGAAACAGGGAGATATTATTATTTATGGAAGCGTCATTATAGGTGCAGGTTTTGGACTGACACTGGATAATGCATTTCCTGGTGTACTGATTGGCTTAGGAGCAGGATACTTACTTAAAAATTTTTTTCGTAAAGAAGAATAAATGTGGAATGAATAAAACAATTGTTAACGATAGAGTCTTAACATACAGAAAGGTAGGTTTATCAGTTGATACACATTAATAAGGTTGGGGAGCTGACAGGTGTTACAGTAAGAACACTGCGTTACTACGATCAAATAGGATTATTAAAACCAGCATCCAAAACAGAGGGTGGCCATCGTTTATATACGAATGAAGAAATAAAAAAACTACAGCAGGTTCAATTTTTAAAAAAGGTTGGATTTCCGTTACATGAGATTAAGAATATGCTCGCTTCCAGTGCGTGGGATTGGTCGGATAGTTTAAAGAGTCAATTATCTTTTGTAATAAAAGAACAGGAAAGTTTAAAGGAAATAGAGTTATCCTTACGGGAAATGATACATGGAATCGCGATAGAAGGAGAAGAAAACTGGATCGCGATTCAGAAGATTATGCAATTATCCAGTAAAGATAAAGAAATACAGCAGTATTATCGTGAATCTGTATTTAAAGATAGGGAAATAAAACTATGGGAAAAGGTTCCCAATATGACAAGTGACAACCCTGATTCACTCGAATGGATTGCTCTGATAGGTCAGTTAAAGCGTTATATGAAAGACGGCCCAAAAGCAACCAAAGTCCAAAATATCATTAGAAGAATGAATGAAAAGCGTTTAGAGGAGTTTGAAGGTGAGGATGAATTTTTAGATAAGCTGTGGGAAATAAGGATGTCGCCAAAGCAATCAGAGAAACTGAGATTATATCCAATTGACCAGGATATGCTTGAGTTTATGGATCAGGCATATGCCATTTTTATGGCTGAAAAGGATAATTCCCAAAAGGAATAAGGGGGGAGAATGATGAGTACAGACCTACTTCTCCTAATAGGGGGATTGGCCCTATTGGACATGCTAAGCCCTACCATATTAGGGGTAACAGTATATTTGCTTCTAACAGATAAAGAGAGACTTACCAAACGTTTATTAGTTTATTTATTGACGGTAGCAGGGTTTTATTTTGCTGTTGGGGTTTCACTTATGTTAGGATTAGATTTCTTGCTTGAGATTATTTCTGGTGTATTTCAAAATCGAATCGTAAGCTGGACGTTCTTTATTATTGGGATGATATTGTTCATAGCAAGTTTTTATGTTCCAACAAAGAAAAGTTCAGACCTACCTGCACCAAAATCAAAAAGCATTCTTTCAATGGTTGCTCTGGGATTCACTACTTCATTAATTGAAGTAGGTACTGCATTTCCTTATTTTGCAGCAATTGGCATGATGACTACTTCTAATCTATCATGGGTGGAATGGTCTTCTATTTTAGCTGGATATAACTTTATCATGGTGTTGCCTTCCCTCGTGCTGTTTCTCTTCTACCTCCTGTTTGGGCGGTGGATGCAATCATCTCTCGAGAAGCTTCGAGTGAAAATCGCTAATAATACAGAATCGGCTCTTTCGTGGATTATGTGTATAGTTGGACTCGTCCTGATTTTTAATAGCCTGGATTATTTGTAGGATGTTTGACCAGAGTATTAGATAAAAGTAGAATTATTCAACAATTGGGTACGCTTTTTGAATAACAAAGGCAAAAAATGATTAAACTTTTTTATAAAAACCAATTTTAATTCTGCTGAAGAAGAATCTATTTTGATCAAACTGTTTCCAAAATGGATTTTATTGATTTATCATAAAATATGGGTTTATGAGGCATTTTTGATCAAACTTTATTTCAAAACTACAGGATAAGCAGGGTTCTCAACTGGATTTTCTGTATGACGGCTCGGTTCGTAGTTTATTGTAGATGGGTTTTGATTGATTTGCATTGCACCATCAAGTTGTTGATTACGAACAGCTACGTATGGGCAGTTTACAGGAATTTGTAAATAGTTTGCACCAAGGCGGTAACGCTGTGTATCTGGGTATGAGAATATACGACCTTGTAATAGTTTATCTTCAGATGGTTCAATGCCAGGTACAGTTGCACTTGGCGTAAATGCCGCTTGTTCTACTTCCGCTTCTTTTGTACTTAAATTGCGGACGTCTTGCTGTGATTTTCAATGATATTTAATGTAAACAATTTTCCCTTCCACATTAATCCATTTAAATGAATGTACGTCGAAACCTTCCATTTCACGATAGTTTGCCGGTGTACCCTAATCAGAAAATACCCATGTCAGCATATGTGTAGATTCTGGAGTTAACGTCATGAAATCCCAGTAACGATCTGGTGTTTGAATGTTTGTATTAGGTGCTGGCTTTAAAGAGTGCACCATATCAGGGAATTTAATTGCATCACGAATGAAGAAAACAGGTAAATGGTTACCTACGATATCATAGTTTCCTTCTTCTGTATAAAATTTAACAGCGAACCCGCGTGAATCACGAGCTGTTTCTGGAGAACCTTGACCATGAATAACCGTTGAGAAACGAACGAATACAGGTGTTTCAGTTCCTTCATTTTTTGAGATAGGGTCCGCGAAACAATCCATAAATATCTCTTGTGTATTTAGCATAGCAAGCCTAAAATACTCTGCAATAAATCCAATTGGACAATAAATAAAAGAGTCATAGCCTACTTTATATATAAACCTCTCGTCAAGTTTTGTACATCTGATCAAATCCATGAATCTGGTGTATTCCCTACACTTCACCAACCAATTAGTAATCTTCTAAACTTGAGCATACTAATCACACATCTTTTCTGGAATTTTAGTTTCCTTATATTTCTGGATGTTAATCCGTAATGAGCATTCGTTCATCATCTGTAGGATTATTTAACAATCCGTATTTTGATAACTATATGTTCAACTAAGTAATTATTACACAATATGTAGTATACCTATCAAGTTATAATCATTATAAAATGATAATTTGTAAAAGTAAATATTTTGTCGGAAAATTTTATTAAATATACAATATCAATTCTTTTTNNAAAAAGAATTGATATTGTATTCAGATTATATTAATATCTTTTGAGGATAGTATGTACTATTCACCAACTAATGAAGGGTTTTATTTGGGGAATTTAAAGATACTTACGGGAGTATTGTTTTTAATTTTTGCTTTAGTTTCTCAAACTAAACATAAAACTAGTGGTAAACAGTTAGAAAGAGAACTATCAAAGGAATATGATGAAATGGTTGATTTTATAGATGGAACAGCTGCACATATAGCCATAAGTATTCTTATGGTTATGAGTATTCTTATGATGTTTCTTTCGAAATGGATTATAATTCCGATTAATACTGGGCTATTTCTCATTATGATATGCTGTCTAATTACGAATACATCAGCTAAAAACTATTATAATAGTTTTCCTTGATTAGAAGATTTCTATGAAAATTTGAATATTAAAGAGCTGATTTACTCTTAACGAGGTAAAATCTGGAACTTTTATTGTCTGACTTTTCTTACCGTAGGATTTTTCTGAAATAAATGTTAATTGCGAGGGTAGGATGTCGTTGTTTGGGAAATGCCGACATATAGGGAGTTTATTATTATCATAGCTTGTGTATTACAGGATTTGGGAGAGGATACTGGGAAGTGATGGATGCAATTATAGAAATTTGCATAAAATTTATAATGATTTATTGTATAGGCTGTTTTGGTGGTAGTTTGTTATGGAAAATGAAAACAGATTGAAAGGAGAGGGGATTCAATATGAGCCTTTCACCCCAAAAAAAGATGTTGCAGTGGGTTGAAGAAGAGGGAACTTCATACTGTAATGATGATCCATTGGCTATTGCAAAAGGAATTAGAAATGGATTTCTAATGGTAATACCATTTTGGTTAATTGTATTGTATTTAGTTATATGAAAACTATATAACTATGAAAGGATGAAAGAAATGATTGTTTCGAATGGAATTGCTGATATTCAAACTAAAAATCAGGCACGTGAACTCGCAATGAAAATGACAAAACAAGTGCTTCATAAAGGCGCTGGATTAACATGGTTGAGAACTACACATTCATTTTTTAGTGGAGCAATCCTTTATATTAAGGATAAGGATAAGGATAAAGGACAGGCTCATTTATCCGATTTGAAGGCGTTTGTTGTACAAGGTGAGAAGAAGGACGGCTTTTTAGAATATATCACTAACCATTTGGAAAAGGATCATCCTTCTTATCATGCTTTTCAAATCATGTTAGCGTGTAAAGAATCGACGCGTGCTCTTTGTTCTTATCCTTTTTGGACTGTGTATGAGAGTAATAGAGAGGTGAGATAACAAAATGAGTTTAATCATTCCACATTATTTACTTGTAGGCGGATGTTCGAAAGACAAAGTGTTACAGGCACATAAAAAAGCGAAAGAAATATTTAATCCGAAGGGTCAAACCAATAAATTGGTAAGTCAGTTGAGAAACGTTTCCTTTGTTGTACTCTGTGACGGCAGCCATCATAGATGGAAAAATGAAGATGAATATATGAAAGCGAAAACGGCATATATTCGTTATCTTGTAGAGTCTGATATTCAGTTTGTAGAAATGGCAACACAAGAATTTATTTCTTGAAAGTATGCAAAAGACCCAAAAAAGCTAGAACAACATACTTATCATGTAGAAAGAAAAAACAGGGTATCATTAGTCAGCTGATCGATTGTGGATTTTACAAGGGTGGAAGAAGACAGCCCTATGAATTAGAGCCCTCAGAATTAGAAAAGTATCTAAAAAAATTAAAAAGGAACGAGTAATTCTTCATAGTTGATGCAAAGGAAGTAAGACTGTGGCATCTAACAAGTTTGAAAAAGAACTAGAGAAATCCACTAAAGTAGTTGCGATTGGTATCGGTTACTTATGTATCAGTCGGAAGATGTAGACTATAATGGTCAGAAGATTCAATTTCATCTAGGGGAACCAGAAGAGAACTTGGATTATCTAGTCAAAGCGTTTCGAAGTATATATAAAAACACGAAAATTTTAGAACAAACGATGGAACACATTTCGTTTTCACGTAATAAATTGTTTGGTGGTGCGGTTGGCGGGAGAGTGAGTGAGATTACAGACGAAAAAGTCCTACCACTTACTTAATATAAAACTGATAAACTAAGGATACCGCCTCATGTCTGTCAACTTAAGAATCTTTACTATCCCCACGTTATTCTTTCTAAAAAACTAAATAGAAAGGATGACGTTTTTTTACTAGATTCTTAAGTTGATCGACATATATGGTGACTCCTAGGAGTTGATACATATGGAAAACAAGAGCTCATGTATATGCAATTTCAAAAAATTAAACTACCAGAAGCTTAAATCTTATATCAAAACCATAGCCGATTATCAACAAGAGTAAAGGAGCGGTGAGTATGACAACACTTTTAGTATTAGAAGATCAGATAACAATTCGTAGTTTTATTACATTAAATATGAAGCGTGCTGGTTTCAATGTTTTAGAAACCGATACAGGCGAAAAAGGTCTTGAGCTTTTAGAACATCATAATATTGATGTGGACTAGGTGGATCAGAATCTGTGTTATTTCTTCTGTATGGCCTGATACAGAAGAAATAAATGGTCTTGGTTCATCCCAATCGCTTTATATTCGCTTAATTCTCTTTTCTTCTTTTGTAAAAGCAGTTGACGTATTTTAAACATCGTAGAGGAGCATAGAAAAATAGCGATCAGCTTTCCATATAATTGGCACTCTAATCGTCCCTGTTTTACATGACGATAATAAGTGATTTCCACGTTTTAAAGACAATCTCTATTTGCCAACGCAAAGTATATAACTCTTGTACCTATTCCAAGGTGTATTCGTTACGTCCACGTTTAATCCCACTACAATTTTGCTTTTCCATACTGATCACGTCCTTTTTTTGAGTATAAATAATATCTGAATATCAGATATTATTTATATAAATCTTATAGTTTTGCACCAGAACCACTTCGTCTATACAAAAATATATTCACTGTACATTTTATCTATTTTTGATACTCTACAACACATATGACGAAATACATATGACGAACCCTTTTTTATCATTAGATTTCGTCATATGTCCTCTTATCTATGTCGAAGTAATATGTGTTTTTAAATCAAGAGTTCTTAGGGGATAATGGATAGCTTTTTTGTAAATTTCAGTTAAAATATACTTTAATCATTTTATGTTCTGAACTGCTTAATTTACCCAACATTTATTGCTTTTATTTCATGACTATTGCATTCGATTTTATGTAAGTTTCCGTATATTATTTCCATATCAAAGGGATGTTTGAAATTGAAAAAATCATTTGATCATGCCGTTAAATAGGTTCTGGTGCAAAAATAGAATAAAAGATAATAAAGTGCATAGATTCCTAACGGAATCGTATCTTATGCTGCAAGTCCAAACAATTGATGGATGAACTCTTTCTGATTTTGAACAGACTGGTCCCGTAAACCAACCTGTTCTTTTTTCATCATATGCATGGCTTCTACTCTAGAAAGAATGGATGTAGCTGTGTCAAAATATTTGAACCCTAACATAGAACAAATTCGCTTCTTTATAAAGTGATTATCTTGTTCAACTATGTTATTCAAGTACTTTTGTTGTCTAAGTCGCATACCACCAGGTATGCTTTTTTCTTTTTTTAACTGTTCAATTACTATAGGATATGCTGGATTTTTATCGACTGTTATAACACGGAGGGGGGTGAAACATGAAAAGACTGCAAGGCCTTCTTGAAAAAGCGCTTTGCAGTCTTCTGGTCTCTTGTTTTGCTTAGGTGAAAATCGACTGTATTTCCTTTCGAATCAACAGCACGATACAGGTACATCCATTGACCTTTTACTTTGATATATGTTTCATCGACTTTCCAGGAGTTATTTGTTTGTTTAAGGTGACGCCTGATTCGTTTGTCCAATTCAGAGCCGTACTGATGAACCCAACTCATAATCGTTGTATGAGAAATGGATAAGCCCCATTCCTCCATCATTTCTACTAAATCACGAAAACTGAGGTTGTACCGTAGTTACCATGTACCATCTTACCGTTAATAAAATAATATCAGGCTTATAATGCTTCCATTTGAATACATTTTCCTTTTCCATACCAATCACGCACCTTCTTTAGATTAGTAGTATCAGTATGTCCAATATTTGTAGATTTACTGCAATTTTCCTGAATCTTTTGCACCAGAACCATATTTACTATATCCATACATACATAGACAAAAAAACGCAGCCTATACTGTTCCCAGTAAGGTCTCTCATGCTCCAGATAAATGTGTGAATAAAGTATATAAAACAAAGCCTAAAAATATCGAATTTCGTATTAATGTTTTATTATTTTCATAACGTAAGTATATTCTTTTGTATGTATTATAATAATAATTAGGGCTAGAATACCAAGTAATATCACTTCTTTATTTAAAATCACATCATATATGATAGCTCCAAAACAGATAAAAGAACGGGGAGTTTTTTTGAAGTTAGGCTTGTTTCGGAATATAATCAAACATTTAAAATGTAAAGAGTCCCTAGGGGAATAGGGACTCTTTAGTGATAACGCTTTACATAGCTTGGGTGTGAATACTTTAACATTTTAGCATAGAGCTACCTTATCCGAAGGTAACAAAAGGTAACAAAAAATAATACATGTGGCATATAGAATTTTATCGTTAAAAACGAATCGTGTGGAATAGAGAAGTTTTATTTAAAAGATTATATTTGCGTGATTTGAAGAAATCTTATGTTTTCTACTTTGATTCGCAGGGTAATATATAAAGTTTTTTTGGTTCTGGTGCAAAAAATCTCTTAAATTTGGACATACTGATATTACTACTCTATAAAAGGTGTGTGATCAGTATGGAAAAGGAAAATTTGTTCAAATGGAAGCATTATCAGCCTGAACTAATCTTATTAACAGTAAGGTGGTACCTACGGTACAATTTGAGCGGTGGAAATGATGAAGGAAAGGGGATTATCAATTGCTCACACAACGATTATGCGTTGGGTTCATCAATATGGACCTCAATTAGAAGAGAAATTACGACATCATCTTAAATCAACAAATGACTCGTGGAGAGTCGATGAAACTTATATTAAAGTAAAAGGGCAATGGATGTATTTATATCGTGCAGTCGATTCAGAAGGTAATACAATTGATTTTTATCTAAGTAAATCAAGAGATAAACAAGCAGCCAAGCGCTTTTTCAAGAAAGCCTTGGCTTTTTCGTACGTTTCTAAACCTCGCGTAATAACAGTAGATAAGAACCCTGCTTATCCTGTAGCGATTCAAGAGTTGAAAGAAGAGAAACATATGCCTAAAGGCATACAACTAAGGCAAGTTAGATATCTCAATAATATAGTGGAACAAGATCACCGTTTTATTAAGAAACGTGTGCGTTCTATGTTGGGATTCAAGTCATTTAAAACAGCAATTTCTATATTGGATGGTGTTGAAGCCATGCATATGATAAAAAAGGGACAAATTGATTTACAGAATCAGTCTGTCCAAAATCAAAAAGAGTTCGTCCACCGAGTGTTTGGACTTATAGCATAAAATACGATTCCGTTAGGAATCTACTATCATCCATGTTCTTCTTCATATATTTGCACCGGAACCGTTTTTTGTATATATTGACCTTGTTGTACATAGTTAACGGTTTGTATTCCGGTAATCTATGAGATTGCTTGACACTTGAACTGACATACAATTCCAATATTGTTATGATTTTAATTTACAGAAAAACAATGAAACTGGAGGCATTTGCATGGGTAGAAGCAAACCTATGAGAGAGGCATATTATATAAGAAATAACACTACAGGTAAAGGAACAGAAGTGAATTGTAAAAATGTCACGAGGGAAATGAAAAACACTGGGATCTTTCATTGTATGGATTGTATGAGACAGGTGGTACATGCAGGAGGGGAAAATCCTTACTATAGATTACCTTCAAAAGATGCTGAACATGATGTGAATTGTGATAATTATCTTCCAATTGATGAAGTGTTGGAAAGTATCAGAATAATAGGAGGGAAATTGAAAAATAAGTTAAAATCACCTTTTTCTAGGGAAAGAAGAAGAGAATAAAGGTGAAGCTGGAGTGAAAGGTGGAAAAGCCACTTCAACAGGCTTTAATCCGGTTAAAGTAGGACCAGTTACAACAATAAAAGGTAAACATCTCTTTCATAAGAGGGGTCTACCTTTTATTATTTGTTTATAAGAAATCAACAGCGCTAAAGTGTCCTTATGGTTACTGGAGTTAATCATAAGGAGGTTATATTTGCATAGGAACCGGGATTAGGAATAGAGATGTTCCTATGCAATATTTTAAAAATAGCCCCCATTAGCATTGGGAGTTATTTTTTTATTTTAGCATAGTGCTCGGTAATATATAACTTGATGAATAATTTGTTACTTTTTTGTTATGTATTTTTCAATGAAATTGTTATTTGAATGAAGTGAGGCCTTTAACAAGAAAATAGGGTGTCACACATGTTTTTAACGGATTAATTTTAGGGGTCTGTATAGTAGTGGAACAAGAACGGCAATAGAGTTTAATCATATTATGGGGTAGCACTACATCGCTATCAAGCTAAGGTTTTGAAGTACCCCCCTAAATGAAAATTTTCTTTCTCTATAGTTAGATATTTTGAGAAGTTCGCTCATTTTTTGTTTTTGGGATGTTTACTTTTCTTAAGTTGATGGGCATCTATGATGAGCCCTATTAGTTGATACAGAAGAAGAGAAAACAGAATATATAGAGGGTTATTACAAAAGTATTATGATTATAGAGAACGGAAAAAGGTGAAAGTGGAAATATTCTTGGACAATGACGTTGAGGATGATGATCCGTGGGTATGCAAAGCATACGGAGTTTTATCATAAGATTTTTATTTACTTTAAAGATAAAAGGGCTGAAGTAGAATAATAGGTTAATAAAATGAAAAAAGCCCCTATTCCCTAGGGGCTTTTTGAGAGAGAACTTCCTAACTAACTAACTAACTAAATTAATTAGTGGGATACGGATTAATTTTAACATATAGATAGCTTATCTAAAGGTAACAAAAAGTTAACAAAGGAGATTTAAAAGAGTATATTGCGTGATCTGAAGAAATCTTGTGTTTTCCACTTCGATTTAAGGGGTACTATATGAAATTTTTGGTTCTGTTGCAAAGTTTTCTACATGAATCTATACTCTAGAAAACAGAGTCTAGGAGAATCAGACATAAGATATTTTAAATGAGTATTACTTTTTTATGTTATTTTTTCCTTTATTTTCAAATTACTTACAAGCGGATTTATTAATATAGTTTACTTATTAATAATAATTATAAATTAATATTGACTTCCAAATGAAAGATGTTATCATTTAGTTGTACTTAACTTTCACTCCTATGAGGTGATGAGAAGAGAGCAAAAATCAAATATGTTAATTTGTTTCAATAAGTTAATTAAATTATTTGCTGCTTAATTGAAATGGAGAGGGGAAACAAATATGGACACTAATACCAATGCTAATACTGGAGGATGCCCATTTAGTCAAGGTGGTGTTACTAGTAACAAATCTAGCGCTACGACTAATAGAGACTGGTGGCCAAACCAGTTGAACTTGAACATTCTTCATCAGCATGATCAAAAATCTAATCCTATGGGAAAAGAATTTAATTATGCTAATGAATTTAAAAAGCTAGATTATGAAGCTCTTAAAAAAGATCTTCACGATCTAATGACAGACAGCCAAGATTGGTGGCCTGCTGACTATGGACACTATGGTCCAATGTTTATCCGTATGTCTTGGCATGCTGCAGGAACATACCGTACTGGTGACGGACGTGGAGGCGGCGGAACTGGTAACCAACGTTTTGCTCCACTAAACAGCTGGGCTGATAACGCGAACGTTGATAAAGCACGTAGATTACTATGGCCAATCAAGCAAAAATACGGTAACAAGATCTCTTGGGCTGACTTATTACTTCTAACAGGTAACGTTGCTCTTGAATCAATGGGTATTAAGCCTTTTGGTTTCGGAGGTGGACGTGCAGACATTTGGCATCCAGAAGAAGACATCTACTGGGGTACTGAAACAGAAATGCTAGGGACTAACCGTTACTCTGGTGAAAGAGAGCTTGAAAATCCACTTGCTGCCGTTCAGATGGGTCTAATTTACGTTAACCCAGAAGGTCCAGACGGTAAGCCAGATCCAATTGCAAGTGCTCACGACATTCGCGAAACCTTTGGACGTATGGGTATGAATGATGAAGACACAGTTGCATTAATTGCAGGCGGACATACTTTTGGTAAGGCTCATGGTGCAGGAGATGTTGCTTCAATTGGTCCAGAGCCAGAGGCAGCTCCAATTGAAGCACAAGGCTTAGGTTGGTTAAGTTCATATGGAAGTGGGAAAGGTGGCGACACCATCACTAGTGGTCTTGAAGGTGCTTGGACTGCAAACCCAACACAATGGGATAACGGATACTTTGATTTATTATTCGGATATGAATGGTGGTTGACTAAGAGTCCTGCAGGAGCATATCAGTGGATGGCTGTAGACCCTGATGAAAAAGACCTTGCACCAGATGCAGCAGATCCATCCAAGAAAGTTCCGACAGTTATGTTTACATCTGATTTAGCACTCCGTCATGACCCAATCTATGAGAAGATTTCACGTCGTTTCCATGCAAATCTAGATGAGTTTGCTGATGCATTTGTTCGCGCATGGTTTAAACTTTTACACCGTGATATGGGTCCTAAAACAAGATATCTCGGTCCAGAGGTTCCACAAGAAGATCTTATATGGCAAGATCCTGTTCCAACTGTTGATTATGAATTAACAGAAGAAGAAGTAGAAAAAATTAAAGTACTAATTCTTGACTCAGGACTGACAATCAGCGAACTAGTTACAACTGCTTGGGCTTCAGCAAGCACATTCCGTGGTTCAGATAATCGTGGTGGCGCAAATGGTGCACGTATTCGTCTTGCTCCACAAAAAGATTGGGAAGTGAACCAACCGGAACAGCTTTCAAAAGTCCTTTCAGTACTAGAAGACATTCAAAGTCATCTTGAGAAAAATGTAAGTCTTGCTGACTTAATTGTACTAGGTGGAACTGCTGCGGTAGAAAAAGCGGCTAAAGAAGCAGGTTTTGATGTGACTGTTCCTTTCGCTCCAGGACGTGGTGATGCAACTGAAGAGCAAACTGATGCAGAAAGCTTTGACGTGCTAGAGCCTGTTGCTGATGGCTTCCGTAACTATCAAAAGAAAGAGTACAGTATTAGTACGGAAGAGCTTTTTGTAGACAAAGCACAACTACTAGGCCTTACTGCACCAGAAATGACTGCCCTTATTGGTGGTATGCGTGCTTTAGGTACAAACTATGGTGGCACAAAACACGGTGTATTCACTAATCGTGTAGGCACACTTACTAACGACTTCTTTGTGAACCTACTTGACATTGGTGTAGAATGGAAGCCTGTAGACGGAGGCGTATACGAAGGACGTGACCGCAATACAAATGAAGTATTAAGAACAGCAACTAGAGTTGACCTAGTGTTCGGGTCAAACTCCGTTCTACGTGCGATTGCAGAAGTTTATGCACAAGATGATAACAAAGAGAAGTTTGTACGTGACTTTGTAGCTGCCTGGGTTAAAGTAATGAATGCAGATCGTTTTGACCTTAATTAACTGTTATTACGATTGATAAGAAAGAGACACCTGAGATAAGCAAGCAGCCTCCTCAGGTGACCATTTTAGCTGAAAGTATTGCCTATGATCATAACGATTACTAAAAAAGAAAAAAGCTAATTAACGAATAGATAAAGATATTTTTATAAAACTATTCTCATATTTATTCTCAACCATTATTCACGTTGGGTATTCGTTGTTCTGTAACGAATACCCATTCTTTATCTCCAAGTAAGGAGGTTAAATATTATGAAAGAGAAACTTTTTTCAAAAGAGATTGCTATTTAAAAAAAACATGGATTACGTGCAACACACCAAAGAATGCAAATCTTACAAGCGTTTATTTCTCTAAAAGGACATCCAACTATTGAGGTTATACATCGGGAAATACCATATATGAGTGTGAATACCATATAGGGGTATCACCACGCGACTAGCCAGCACACTCACACCCAAAATCAAGAGGGAATGATAAAATGTAGTTTAAGGAGGGGGAAGAATGAAAAATGTACATAGATGGTTAAATTATTTTGGTTTTATATGTGTGTGCATGTCTAGCTTCGGCTTTTTTCACCAAAATACTTGGGGGTATTTCAAGATTTCAAGTTGATGGGCATGTGACGGTGCCTCATGCTCACCAAGCTAGTTAGTGTATGTTAAGTAAACCTTATGGATTTGTATATCTCATCCATCCA
>NZ_NUVD01000023.1 GCF_002564555.1 Bacillus cereus
CTTTAATATCCTCTTCGATTAATTTGTTCTTTTGCTCTATACGATCACCTAGTCTCTTTTCCATTTCTAAAAGGTTAGCTTGCTGCACCTTATTAACTTCTTCTATCATAGCGCTATATTGTTGCTGGAATTGATAAGGAACAGGATCTGCCCCCTGGGATTCCTCTTTCTTATTATCGATTCCAAACTGCTTTGCAATCATTTTCGCAGCTTTTTCTAAAGTCATACCATCTTGCTTACTCAACTCTACTAACTGTTCAATAAGTACAACATCAAACTCTGTGTATTCCCTTCTTCCTCGATTATTCTTTCTTACATCATACCCTTCACGTTCAAGAACATCCGAATACTTTCTAAGTGTGCTACCACTAACTCCTAAACGACTATAGACCTCACTGCTGCTATATACTATCTCTGCTTCTGACATAGCGCTACGCCACCTCCTACATGGAAAATTCCATATCCAAGGGCTAATACCTCTTAAAATCCATCGACGAAGCTCGCAAAGTCTTTGCTATGTTTTGTCGAACCTACAATGCTAAATTACACCCACTTAATTTAAATTTACTTATAATCAAATTATATTTCCAAAACCCCTTATAAAAGAACAAACGTTCTTTTACTATAGGGAGGGATCACAGTGTATGACTATTCAATATTACCGAATAGAATCATCTTATGTGTTGATTTACGAAGCTTTTACGCATCAGTTAGTTGCATCAAAATGGGGTTAGACCCACTTCATACAAAATTAGCTGTAGTCGGTGATGTTAATAGAAATAGCTCAATTGTCTTAGCCGCAACTCCACCATTAAAAGCAATGGGTGTGAAGAAGATGGCAAGACTATACGAGATCCCTCGGCAAAAAGATATTCTTGTTGTGAATCCAATTATGGGAACTTATATTAAATGCTCCAATTACATAACGAAATTAGCTCTACAATACGTTCCCATTGAGGATTTTCACCAATATTCCATCGATGAATTCTTCATGGATATTACGGATAGTATTCATTTGTTTGCTAATGATCCATATGAATTTGCATTAAAGTTCAAACATGAGATTTATGAACATACGCGCATAGAATGTACAATAGGAATTGGTCCTAACCCATTGATGAGTAAAATCGCATTAGATGTGGAAGCGAAGAAAACAAAAGACTACATTGCATATTGGAAATACGAAGATGTACCCACAAAATTATGGTCGATACGACCACTCAATAAGTTTTGGGGGATTTCGGGTAAAACAGAAGCAAAGTTAAATCGAAAAGGAATATATTCGATTGGGGACTTAGCGCAATACCCTCTCAAGTACTAAAGCAAAGCTTCGGGATTATTGGCGTAGAAATGCACTTACATAGCAATGGCATAGATTTCAGCCGTATTTCAGAAAAATATGTTCCCGCAACAACTTCTATAGGTAAAAGCCAAATACTTATGCGTGATTACACGATAGAGGAATTCCCAATTATCCTACTGGAACATATTGAGGAAGTTTGTTATCGAATGAGAAGACAAAACAAACTAGCTCAAACAATCCATTTTTCCATTGGTTACAGTAAAAATTACGTTGGCAGTTTCAGAAAAACTCACACTATGAACCGACCAACCAATTTAACAATGGGTATATATAACGTTTGTACATACTTTTTACACGAGTTTTATACTGGTGAACCAATTAGATCAATCAATGTTTCTTTAACCAACTTAATCAATGAAGGTGAAGAACAAATATCTCTTTTTGACAATGTAATACAACGAGAAAAAGAAATGAAATTAACGAAGGTAATGGATGAAATACGCACTAAGTTTGGTAAGAACAGCATATTAAGAGGGATTTCTTATACGCATAGCGCTACAGCAAGATACAGAAACACATTATTAGGAGGCCATAAAGCATGATGAACTCTCGTATGCCAAAAGGACGGACTATGGTAAAATGGCAAGCGTTTGCTAGTTTACCTGAACAGTTTCATGGGATTAACCAAATCATTCAAGAGCAATCGAAAGTAGCGAAGCCAGTATTGGATGAACAACAAATAGAAGAAATAGGGAGAACATTAAATGAAGCGATACATACAAAGCAAGAAGTGATTCTATGGTACTACAGAAATGGCTATATCCATCATGAAATCATGGACATCCAAAAGATTGATCTACATCAAAAAATAATAATAACGACAGATGCATTTCGTTTTCAAAACAAGTTTTACTTGGATGATATAGTCGATTGTAAATTTAATAATTAATTTCAAAAAGGAGACATATAACATGGATGTTATTAACTTTGAACAAGCAAAAAACAGAAAAATACGAGAACAACAAATGACAACAAAAATACCTATCATTGAACGAATTTATAAAGTAAATGGTGAAGTAAAGTTTGATATATCTGGTGAAAAAGAAGTACATAAAACATTATTAGAAAAAGAGTCCTTACTCATTCGATATGAGTAAGGACTCTTTTTGAAAAAAGTTTACCAAAATACACTTTATTAGATGTATTTATTTAACCAAAGATGCTATCAATTTTCTTATGTCCAACAAAATTATAAGAAGCTGATTCTTTATTCCATTCTAACTCGATTTCTAATATTTCCTCTTCATGTTGAGGGTTTTTTTCAGCACTTCGATATTCAATCCATTTTATAGTTTCGGGATTATCAGGTAAAAACATCGTTGTGAAATACGATCTACGTAAAACCGTAGCTAAATCTGCGTAGCGATATCCTACTAAGTCTTTTTCATTCTCGTATATTACAAATCTTGCGAATAACCCATTTTCAAGATCTTCATCAAGACAAATATACGCCTCAACTGGGAATTGCTTTACTAAATATGTATTATATTTTTCGTTTGGCTCTTCTCCTAGATTAACAGACTGACCTACAAAATACGGAATCGAGAGCTTGTATAATCCTGAATTTATTGTAGCGTGCATTGGTACCTCTATAATTTTATTAAACATGATATACCTCCTATTTTAATCTAGTAGTTCACTGTATAAACATTGTAACATATATTGGTATTTCTTTGATTTTGTATATCTATGGTGCTACTATAGATTAAATACGATTTAGTTAACGAAAATGAGTAATAGCCTAAGATTCGAGGGGTGTCCCTTCCATCTTAGGCTATTAGAATAGGATCTGAAGGTATTTCCTTTCCCTCTCCATTCCAAACTCCGAATATTCGTAACAACGTTGTTATATATTATCAATAATCACATATCCATGTTAATATTTTAATTAATAAATATTAACATGGAGGATTTAACATGAATAATCTAAAAAACTTCATAGAAAAAAACCATTTTATTAAATATTCACTATATATAATATTAGGAGCTGGAATAGTAAGAATAGGTTATGAATTTGGTTATTTCATTGCAAACTTCACATTATAAAACACTAAGTTATGTTAATTAACATAACTTAGTGGAAGTCAATCTATCTAGAATCCTATTAAAGTCCCTTCAGAAGATCTGAAGGGACTTGTCATTCACCTAATTTCCGTTATAAATAGTAAAGAAGGACATCTTAAATGTCTTTTTTCTTTCTAATTAAGTATTAGCGAAACATGAATAAAGCTATAATTACCAAAATAATAAATATAGCTCCTCCGATCTCTTCGACAATTTTAAACTTGAATTTATATTCTTTTTTTGGTTGTTTATGTTCATCTTTTAATTGTTGAACTTCAACTGTTAATTGTTCCAAAGATTGTTTTAATCCTTCAATTTCTTGCTCCAATTTATTTTCACCATTCATAGTGTAAATCCCACCAATTTATTTTTATATTCTATTTATATCAAATTTACATAACATCTCATTATCAGTAGTCAATAATGAATAGAAATTTTGTTATGGGGGATTTTGATTCTTTAGGTTGATGGGCATGTGACGTGACGCCTATAATATTATTAACAATCTATGTTCTATATAATAACTGCTACACTATCAATCTTATAGAGGTGTATATATGAAAATATTATTAGAGGGAAGAAGAATATTTGAATACGAAACTGATGAAAGTACAAGGTATCTGATATTTCCGAATGAAAGTTTAAAAAAATATGTGTACAATGACGCATCGATATTTATTAAAAAAGGGGAATTTTCTTATCCTCAAAAATGGCTCGTTAGTGACAATTTTGAAACTAGAGACTTATTAACTCCTATAAATGATTTTGATTCAAGTATTTATGAATATATGTTTCATATTGATTGGCCTCTTGTAGAAAAGTTAACCCAAATTCTAAAGCCGTATGGCATAAAAGTAGCCGAAGAACCTAATGGAGTACGAATGCGTGATTTAAATGGTTTGTTACGTTTAGAAGGGATACCTCAAGAAGTTCAGGATGAAATTAGAGGTGCTTTAGCAGAAGGGGATTTAAGGACATACGAAGAATTTCAAGTATACGAATGTTACTCTTGTAAAGAAAAGGAAACCGAGGAATTCTTCATTATAAATGGAGATAATGACATAATCTTATCAGATATTTCTTACGATCAGACAGATTGGTTTTCTGATAAATATATAGTTGAAACATATCGAAAAAAAACTCATTCAAACACGGAATATGTGTTTAAAACAGACAGAGACGAATGGTTTATATACTATCCTGGAGATTCAGATAGTAACTATTGGGTTTTAGAGCATATATATGACGATGAATTTGAGGACTCTCCGCTTTCTTCTTATATAAAAGTTGAAACAGAAAAGAGAAATATTCCAGAACGAGAAGATGAAATCGATTTTCAGCGTTATTTTAATAAGGATACACCTTACGACTTTTATTACTCAGATAAGATGTTTGCATTAAGAATTTTACAAGACGAAGGGCGATTCAATATGGCAAACATTAATGGAAAATGGGAAAGGTATACAGAAATGGTTTTAAAAGATGAAGAACCGTTCTGCAAGTGGGATGATATGAAATATGTTGGTTCGGGCATTTTCGGTGATATTAAAGAAGAAAAATTGACACAGGAAGAGATCATGAACTTTGCCGTTGATATGAGGGGAAAGAAACAGAAGGACACAACTATACACTAAGAAAAGTCTAGAAGATACGGCACATAAAAAATGCACTGCCTCATAAATTTTTATCAGGCGGTGCATTTTTTATAACGCTTTAACTTTTTTGTAAATGGTACATCTTTTTTTATAAATTAAAAGTAAACTTTTGAATAGAAGTTCACTTTTAATTCCACTAGAAAAAAAGCCAAAACATCTATAAAATTTTATTTTTTCTCCTGATTCTCTACTTTTTCAATTTTAGTATTGAATCCACCTTTAAATCCATCCCAAAAATCACAACCACCTAATGAAAAAACAAATACACATAATAGACCTATCATAATACCCTTTTTGTAGTTCACTTTATAACATCCTCCATAAATACAACTTAATATTGTAATTATAATATATAAATTAGAAATATCTATGGAAATAACCTTAAATTAACCTTAATTAATTAGATTGTTGTTATCATTTTTGAAAGTAAACTTTTGAATAGAAGTTTACTTTCAAATTAGAAGTAGAACCACATGTCCATCAACCTAATATTTTAGAGTACCTCCAAAAAAATTCACCTCAGATACAACAAAAGAGCCTTACCTCTGTAGGAAAGACTCCACTAGTATAGCTGTATATATTTACATAACAATTAAGAAACTACAAACATATAACATCAAATAGCAGAAACCTAACATTCCGCCTACAGCTAATACCTGTTTAACCCAGCTCTTGAGTTTCAGATTACTATCAATCACTTGCATTCTTTCCATATTCATTTCCTCCTATGAAGGAGAACCCTTAAAGACTCTCACCTCGCTATGGTACCATTAAAGAATGACTAATAGAGGTCTAATTTTTATCTAAACGTATAAATATGTAATATTGCATATAAAAATGTATTGTTATAAATATAAGCGCTTACTATAATAAGAGTATAAAGATTCACCACATCTTAATACGAAAAAAGAGGAGGAAATAATATGACAATCGCAATGGCAGTTTTAAAATTTGTAGGTGGAATCATTCCATTTGTACAAGAACTTTTAAAAGCAGTAATGTAAGTTCATTATTCCGCAATTATTTATAAAAACTATCATACAAATGATCTGTATATCAAAAGTGAATTGATGTACAGATCATTTGTGTGAGCAAAGTCCATTAGCCTTATTAAGGGACTTTTTTAAATTTCTACATACTTGAGATTCCGTCACATCAACATCAAGTTAAAAGCACTTTTAAAACATTAAAAAGAGCTTTTAACTTATTTTGAATATGAAAGTAAACTTTTCAATATTAGTTTACTTTCATTTCCCCGAAATCATTGACTTTAAACCAAATCCCCCGATATCCTCAAAATAAACAACAAAAGTATACATTCAAAATATGATAAAAAAGAGATTAGAAAACACATAACCAAAAAGGATAGTTCTCCAATTTAAAGATTTTAGTTTCGTTTGTACTTGTATTTTAATTTTATATACAGAATTTACTCTAATAATATATAATTTAAAATATATAATATTAAAATTATATGAATAAAAACAGGAGTATAACAATGAAAGCAAACTTGGAAACGATAAAAAAACATCTAAAAAACAACGAAGAAATCCTTTCTACAATTTATTGTACAATAGATCTACATTAGATTAGTAGATCTGGAGTCTTAGCTGCTACGAATAAAAAATTGTTGTTTTGTGCTGATTACATGTTTGGAAAAGGACTTAAATGGGAGTATGAATATAGTGGTATTTCAAAAATTAATGATACAAATTCTTTAATTTTAGAGTACTCTTCTGTTCCTTTTATCAAAAAGTTAATAATAAATTATAAAGATGAATTTATTGTCTTCACCAATTTTTCAAGTCCATCAAAAGTAAATAAGTTTGTAGAATTAGTTAAGATAAAAATTTAATTGCTAATGATATGCAAAAAACTATCAATGATTAAATAAGGTTACCATAACACCACTTATCGGTATTCAATGTATCTAGAAAAAGCCCCTTCGGTTTCCTTACCGAAGGGGTTTCGTATTGACATAACTTCCGAAAGCGGAAGTCAATTCATTAACATTATTTTTTAAATGCTTTTGGATTTTCGACTCTGAAAGATTGAACTACTCCACAATCTAAACAAAAGGTAGTTAATAATTTAGAACGAGTTCCTCCGTTAAAAATAGTAGAAGGTGTATCTTCACAGACATAAGCATGAGCTGCATAACCAACTTTTCCTTCTTTAAGATTAATTGAACTCCAATTAGTACAGATTGTTTCTTGTTTCATAATACAACCTCCCGCTTTCCTTTTTGTTCCATTTTATCATGCTTTTTTAGAGAAAAGTAAAATGAATATCGTATACATGCTCGGTTAACATAACGTCTCATTATCGGTAGCAAGGACAAGGAGGTTCCCTCACTCTCACAAGGGAACCTCCTTGTTTTGTTCTATGGATCTATGCATTTTTTTATACATTCCTAGCCTGGCGCGGTTTTATGGTTCTTGTTTGTTGTTGGATTAGCCGAAAAACTGTATAAAATCTTGCATACTCTTAGCGTGGTTTTTTTCCGAAATGCTGACGGTACCCCATCACCATCAAGCTAAGAAAAGCAAATACCCCAAAACGAAATTTTTATCTCTTGACAGTTATTTATGTGAATTCAGATTATTTTTTCGTTTTGGGGATCAACCTATATTTTAAGTGGATGGGCATGTATAGTGGGACCCTAATACCGAATAATATACTTATTTCCAATAAAAATAAGATACCTCTGTACACCCAATACGGAAAAAATTTTTAGTACATTTATAAATAGCATTGCTCCACCTGCTTAACCTGAACCAACATTTAATTTCTAGAAATACTGCACTGTTTAGTTAATTTGTATCACGTACAATTTTATATTTTGTTATGAAAAGAATGGATAAGATAGTTATGAGTAAGCCACAACATAGTAGAATGTTAGATATAGAAGTGCCAAATGTTAAGCATATAGATACAAAAGCATAAGATAGCGGAACTAAACCGTTCGAAGAGGCATTTACGAAACTCATAACTCTCCCTAGCTTATCTGTTTCACTGTTTTCTTGAATAATAGACACCAGTGGTACATTAATCATAGAAGACATGAAACCCATCATCACAAGTAAAAGGATTCCTTGCCATAAAACATACATTTGACCAAGGAGAGAAAGAAAAATACCAAGAAAAGAAATAAGTATTAGAATAGAAAGACCTCTATTTTTCCTAATATTTAAAAGCCCAATCAATAAAGCGCCTCCTAGCATTCCTCCTTGATAAGAGCTTTGTAAAAAACTGACCTCAACTGCCTTTCCATGTAATACCTCGCTCGCTAATAATGGAATACCCATAAGTAAAGGGCCAAAGAAGAAGACGTTTATTGTCATTAAAATAAAAAGTATAGATTTTAAAAAAGGCATGTTCCATACATATTGACAACCTTCTAATAGCTCTTGTCTGGTAGATGCTTGCTTAGAAGACGGTGAAGAATTTTTTTCTTTAATACATAAAGTGAAAGCGGATGTAATTAATAAAAAACAAGTAACGAAGAGAAATAAAACCGAGAAAGAACTAACTGTAATAATCCAGCCACCTATCATTGGTCCGGCAAACATTGCAACTTGATTGGAAGTTTGAATAAAGGAATTAGATCGAGTTAACATCTCTTTTGGGACTAGAAGAGGAAGAAGAGACTGATTCGCTGGTGAAAAGAAAGCATCCAGAATTCCAAATAGTAGTGCAAAAAACAGTAATGACCATAAATTTAATAGATGTAAATGTAATAAAGTAATCATTACAAAAACCAGTAAAAAACGCGTGAAGCTAGAAACCAACATAATTTTTGAACGTTTAAAGCGATCTGCCCATACACCTCCAACAGTCATTAGGAGGACTCGCGGGATTAGAGTCACCATCATGACAATCCCAAGTACTGATTCCTGACCTAAAGCTCGAATAACATACCATTGCTCTGCAAATAGGTAGGTTGAAAGAGCAAGAAAAGAAGAGGTACTAGATAACCAAAGAAATAAGAATGCACGATTTTTAAATAATGACATGCTTGTATACTTAGGTTGAACTTGTTGTGATATAAGTGGCTCACTCAAAGAATATTCCTCCCCACAAATAATGAATTATAAATCTTCGTTAAAGAGCAGTTGATCAATTTCAAAACCTGTGATTGTAACATAAAAGTTTTTATTAGTATCAGTTTCTGTGGAAGCTGCTAAAGTTTCTTTAACAAGGTTTCTATACTGATTTAAAAACTTTATAAATTGTTCTTCTGTTAATGAGAATTCTGTTTGCATCGAGATACTTGGCCAATCTTCAACATGGGAAGATGTTAAATCGAATGAGGTATCTGGAGCAGTTAATACTCTTGTTTGTGCACGATGTAATACTTCTAAATAGGATTGTCTTGTTGCCTGTTGCGATTCAATGTAGTGAAGTAAGTGATTTGCAGGAATAAAGCCACGCGAAACAGCCTGATAGTACTTTAAAATATTCCCTCCCTGTTCTTCTTTTTTTACTAATTGAATGATGTTGTGTTTTTCTAGTTCGCGGAGGTGATAGAGTATTTTTGCGCGAGAAAGATTTAAAAGCTGAGCAAGTTGATGACCTGTATATGGCTTTTCGACTAAGTATATAAGCATTTTTGTACGTAATGGATCGCTTATAACTTTTAATTGTTCATATGTTTCGATAATGGAAATGGCTTTTTGTTTCATTATGCATCATCCTTTTTTTAACCAGTTAAATTTATTTAACTTGATTGTATTACAATTTCAAATGAAAAGAAAGTTAATTTAGAAATTTCTAAATTAAAACAAAGACAGTAGGATTCCATGTAGAGGTCCAACCACACGTCCATCAACTTACAGAACAGGTTGCCCCTAAAACGATAAAAATGAACTTCGGTGCTATAAAAAACACAAATTTTTGTTTAGGGGGTACTTTAAAATCTTAGCTTGATGGCGATGTGACGGTACCCCATCGCTATCAAGCTATCAAAACAAAATACCCCCTAAAACGAAAAAGAGATGGAGAAAACAATAAAAAAGCTTATCATTAAGTGCTAAAAGATAAGCTTTTTTTCTATACTTATTGAATTTTATTGGATTTATTCCATGCTAATTTAGTAATAAAATATTGAATACCAAACAAGATAGTAACAAGTAAAATGAACTTTAAACATACTAACATCCATCCAACAATGTCTTGAGGTAATTGATTATGATATGTAGTGTAGGCTACACCAGTAAAAGATAAAATAAGGGTATAAGATAATTTATCTTTTAATTTTTGTTTTAACTGTTCCTTGTTATCGATTTCTGTTTCGTAAACACCAGCTAAAATGGATCTAATAAAGAAGAATACCATATAACAGATAATGATACCAAGAGCTGTAGCCCATTCTAGAAACGGTCTTTGTAAGTATACGCCCCTTATTATTAAATCTATGAAGGCTAGCAATAAAACCACAATTCCAGATTGGGCCCAAATTTTCATTTCAATTTGCTGAATTCTTTCATCTGAATGTGTACTGAGTGAAAACCAATTTTTTAGTTTTTCCATTCTATTCTTCCTCCCAAAATAATTCATCTAAAGTTTTATCGAGTGATTTAGCTATATCAATGCAAAGCTTTAAAGATGGATTATATTTATTAAGTTCAATAAGACCAATGGTTTGTCGAGTAACATTTACAAGCACAGCTAATTCTTGTTGAGTTAGCCCCTTTTCTGTTCTTGCAATTTTTATTTTGCTTACTGACATTAAATACACCCCGTTTGTAAAGATAATCTTTATAATTCGCATCTTATATTCTATATATTAAATTATATACAGGATAAATGCAATATATATTTTGCATTAAGACGTATATAGATTGCGTCAATCCTTTATTTTTTTATATTTCTATTATTTTTATCTCTAAAACTATCCCACAAATATAAAAATACGCCATCCTTTCTCTAGAAAAGAACAGTGTTCTTTTCATTATATAGATAAAAAATTATCTTAGCTTGATAGCTATAAGGTTCTTTCAACAAGGCGGGAATGTTGCACACTAAGAAAATTCAAATAAATAAAGTCTATTTCTTTTAATGTATAAGAAATAGACTTTATTGTCTTTTATCTAACTGTCTGGATACTTACTTTTCTTAAATCACTTATAAAACTATTTAAACAAATGAATCCTGGAGAGTCGATGAAACATATATCAAAGTAAAAGGTCAATGGATGTACCTGTATCGTGCTGTTGATTCAAAAGTAAATACAATCGATTTTTACCTAAGCAAAACAAGAGACCAGAAAGCTGCAAAGCGCTTTTTCAAGAAGGCCTTGCAGTCTTTTCATGTTTCAAAACCTCGTGTTATAACGGTCGATAAAAATCCAGCTTATCCTATAGCAATTGAACAGTTGAAAAAAGAAAAAAGCATACCTGGTGGTATGCGACTTAGACAACAAAAGTACTTGAATAACATAGTAGAACAAGATCATCGTTTTATAAAGAAGCGAATTCGTTCTATGCTAGGGTTCAAATGTTTTGACACAGCTACATCCATTCTTTCTGGAGTAGAAGTCATGCATATGATTAAAAAAGAACGGGTTGATTTACGGGACCAGTCTGTCCAAAAACAGAAAGAATTCATCCATCAATTGTTTGGGCTTACGGCATAAGATACGATTCCGTTAGGAGTCTATGCGCTTTATTATCTTTTATTCTATTTTTGCACCAGAACCATAATTTTTATATTTATTTATATATATATTGTAAATATAAGTTTCAAAAATGAATAGGCCAATCTTAGTTTTTCCCTAACTTGATTGCCTTTTTTATATTACTGAATGCACCTTTACCATATAATAATACGCCACCGCGGTAAACACGACTCGTTAAACCAATCATCATACATATTGTTGTTAATAGAATCGCTAATGCAAGCGCAATCTCCCATACTGGGATATTGAGGAATCCAATTCGTACGAGCATAACAATAGGAGTAAAGAAAGGTATATAGCTAGTAATGGTAACAACCGCGCTGCTTGGATTTGACATTCCATAAAGTGCGATATACAAAGCAGCAAGTAACATAAATGTCAGCGGCATAACAGCTTGAGAAGATTCCTCTATACGACTAATAATAGAACCGAATAGACAAGATAATGAGCCGTATAATAAGAATCCTAATGTGAAGAATAGAATCCCATACACCACTAGAGTAGGAGCAACAGAATTTAAATCAATACTATTTAAAATATCATTTTTCGATTCATTAATTGCTGTTTTATACCCAACAGTTGCGACCAAGCCCCAAATTATTATTTGCGTAATACCTGCCAATAATGTTGAGAAGAGCTTCGCATATAAATGTTTTGTAGGCGAAATACTTGAAACAACTAACTCCATTACACGAGAAGATTTCTCTGTTGCAACATCTGTTGCTAATTGTGCAGCATACAATAATATCATTAAATAATTTAGTATGATAAAGACATTAATTAAAATCCCTACACCCTCTGTATGTTCTCCATCTTTAACCTTATCTGAAACAGTTTTGGTATGAATTTCTACTGGCGTTGTTAACACCTTTAATTCATCTTGCGATAGATTCAATTGCTGGGCGAAAATAGAAGATTGTATTTGAGATAAAATCGTTTGAACCTTGCTAACATCTTGCTGATTTACATCTTGCTGATTTACATCTGTCTCAGTTATATACGTAGCCTTTAGTTGTTTATTATCCAATTCCTCTATAACGATTGCATATGTATAATCACCATTTTTAACACCAGATTCTGCTTTTTGTTTATCCGTACTACGCTTAACATGTATTTTACTATCGACATTTTTAAACACTTGATGAATAGTTGTATATAATTCTTCTTTTTCTGTAACAACAACAACTTGATCTTCCTCGTTACCTGCAAAATAGTTATAAATCTTGTCAAAATTCATCAATCCTATAATTAACATAGAAACTATTATTGTAATAGCAAAATATGATTTTGATTTCACCTTAGATTTATAGTTTTGTAAAAAAATTGTCCAGAAACTACTCATGTTGTGCACCTACTTTCGCAATAAAGATATCATTTAATGTAGGCTCTTCTACTGCAAATTTTTTAACATACCCTAATTTCGTTATCTCTTTAAATAAAACATGCGAAACTTCTTCATATGAAATTTTAAGAGTAACTGCATTCTTACGTTTCTTCATACTTTCTACACCTTTTATTTCTTTCAAATGGTCAAAGTCATAATCGCCAACGATTACAACGTTCTTTTTACCAAAATCACTTTTAATTTTGGCAATGTCGCCCTGAACAACAGGTACTCCTTTATGCATGATACAAATGTTTTGGCATAACTCTTCCACATGTTCCATACGATGTGAACTAAAAAGAATGGACGACCCTTGTTTTTGCATATCAAGAACAGCTTCTTTTAACATTTCAACATTTACTGGATCTAAACCACTAAATGGTTCATCTAAAATTAAGAGTTCAGGCTTATGTATAATCGCTGTTATCAGCTGAATTTTTTGCTGATTCCCTTTAGAAAGTTCTCCTACTTTTTTGTTCAGATGCTCAGTTATATTAAAACGCTCCAGCCAATAGTGAAGTTCTTTTTCTGCATCTTTACTTTTCATGTTCTTTAGTTTTGCAAAAAAGTTAACTTGTTCTTTGACAGTCATTTTCGCATAAAGCCCCCGTTCTTCTGGTAAATAACCAATCTTATCAGTAACATCATAATTTATAGGTTTACCATTCCATGAAATAGATCCGCTTGATTTTGATAAAAGTCCAAGTATCATTCGAAATGTAGTCGTTTTACCTGCTCCATTCCCGCCCAAGAACCCAAATATTTCACCTTTTGGTATCTCGATATTCAAATTATCCACTGCAAAATGTTCGTCAAATTTCTTTGTTAAATGTTTAATTAGTAAGCTCATTATCCACACCCTCATTTCCCAAGATGATTTATTTATACAATTGTATATCCATAGTCAACCACAATATTTTGACCTCTAATGGCATCGCTTTTATCAGACATTAAAAATAAGATGACATTTGTAACATCTGAAATTTCAACAAATTTCCTATATGGTATCTTTTTTAATAACTTATTTCCTTCAAAGGACTTCAAATAGCTTTCGTTATTATCGTTGATAATATAGGACGGTGAAACACAATTCACCTTAATGTCTCTCTTTTGATCCTTCAAAAAATCAATGCTTAAATTTTTTGTTAAGTGAATCAACGCTGCCTTTGATGCACCATATGCAATTCTATCCTCATGTGCCACTATACCATTTTGTGAGGCTACACTTACAATTGAAACGCGGTGTGAAAGTGAGCTATAAATGGACTTGAGTAAAAAAACAAAACTCTTAATGTTTATATCAAATGTTTTATCCCAAGCTTCATTTGTCACATTATAAAAATTAGATAAAGTATTAACCCCGATCAAATTGATAATACCATCTATTGTTACATTGTTCTCTTCTAAGTAATTGGATAAAAATCTAATATCTTCTTCTTGGCTAACATCTAAATTTAAATAAACTTTATTGGTATCTTTCATTACTTTTTCTTTATAAGTTTTATCGATACAGTATATATTTTTTGTGTCTTTCATTACCGATTGTAAGTCTTTACCAACATATCCATTAGCACCTAGTATCAGTATATTACCACTCAAATTATTCCTCTCCTTACAACATCGAATACCCAATAAACACCACTTAAAATAACTGTGGTTATGAGAATACAATTTACTAGTCCGAGTAGTAACTCAGAAGATTTTATCTTTTGTCGTTTGAATATAAATTGTTTGAAGCTATTCATATAATCTTCTGAACCTATCATTTGATTTATAATCCAATAACCATCTAACTTTAAAAACGGCATCATATTAGTAAATATAATTATACAATTAGTAATATATATGTATAATATCACGTCAGAACTTGACAAAAGATACATTATAGCTAATAGACTTCCTAAAATCATTTGTCCCATAACACCTGATAACATTATTGCTATTTTTTTTCTCTTATCGAGCGTCCTCATATAGTTAACATTTGTAAAGAATAATAATAAAAAGAAATATCGAATTATTATTCCAAAACGCATTTTGTCAGATTTAATATATTTCCTGTAAGTATAATAATGCGAAAATTCATGGAACGAAACAATAAATAATTGTGCTACGTATATGTATATTAAATGATATACATTAAAGTTCATTGCACCACTATTGAAGAGCGTATATCCCTTTTTCACTACAACAGGAAAAGTAATTGCAAAAAATAAAAGTAAACATACGAACAAGTACTTGAAAATCTTAATGTTTTCGATTTTATATAATGTCTCAAATCCCTTTGTACTTACACTTAATTTTAGCAATTTAAAATTTAATAAATTGTATTTTTTTTTGCCATGCAAAAATCTTTCTAAACCTTCTACTTTTTCACTAGTTTCAGTATTATAGCTCCTAAGATACTCTAGTGTATTCTGATCTGCTTGTATCATTCTCTCATTCTTAGGGTTATATATATAAACATAGTCGTCTATGTGGTATTCAAGATTTACATTGCAAACATTTAAGTTATATACTTCTTTCAAACCAATACCCTCTTTGCAATTATTTTCATAGCTTTTGAAAATGCCTTCATATCTATTAAAAGGGTAGGAAATAGTGTAATACCATTACCTTCATCATTATCCATGTAATGATAAACTAAAATACCTAGTTCTTTTAATCCGTTAACTATTTCCATAGTTTTAATTGGATCATTTACAGGGATCGAATACATTCCCCCGACACCCGTGTAACTAAAATTTTTCATCTTTAGCGTATTCGTTACTATATTTTCAATTTCTCGAACATTGTTAATAATACTTGTCTCATTTTCTAAAATGTAATCTAAAGTGACCTTTGCTGATAGTACCCCTAGCAGATTTCCGTTTTGAGTAGAGAAATGCTCGATATGCTTACCTTTGAGAGCGTCTTCAATTTCTTTTGAAATTACTACTGCTCCAAATGGGAGAATTCCATTGTTAATCGATTTACTCAAAATTAAAATATCTGGAGTCACCCCTAGTTCTTTAAAGAAAAAGCGATTGCCCGTTCTATAAAAACCTGTTGCCACTTCATCAAAAATCAGTAATATGTTGAATTTTTTTAAAGTGTTGTGTAGTTTTTCAATAAATTCTTTATTAAAAATATACACTCCGCCTGAACCAATAATAGGTTCAAATAAAAAAGCTGATATATTTTGATGATTTTCCTCTATAAAATTCAATACATAATCTTCATCATCACGATTTTGAGGAGTTTTTATACTTAAGAATCCATCTAATTTCGGTTGATAATCTTCAGTTACCTTGTCATCTAATCCACTAGCTGATACCCCTGCAAAAAAGGTCCCATGATAACTTTTATCATACGTAATAACTTTTTTATCTTTGTTGTTTAAATGTCTTACAACCTTTGTTGCTAGCTCTGTACCTTCCGAACCGCTATTTGTGAAAAAGACTTTATTATATGCAGAATCTTTTTCATTAATGAAATGTAACAAAGCGTTACTATATTCATTATACAAAGGATGATTGTATGCATGGATATCTAAAAAAGTTAATGATTTTTGTAAATACGAATCAAATTGAGATGATATTCTTTGGTATAGCTCTTGCTTGTATCCCAATGAAACATTCCATAATCCGCTTCTTAAATCTAAATATTTTTTTCCATTTGTATCTAGTAAAAAACTATCTTTAGCTTCTTTAATAACAATATTATAAAAAGGGGATTGCGTAACCTCCCCCATCGGAACAACATAGGTATTATTCGTCACAATTATCCAACTCCAAGAAATATAAATTTTCTCCGCTATATAGTATCTTTAATTTATAATTTAACTCTTGAGAGACTTTCTCAAAATATTCAATAGTGTGTAGATTTTTCACTGAATATCCCACTTTTTTAACACCATTGCCTTTCATATATATATTTAAAACATATTTATTTTCTATGATGGCATTACTTACAAAAAATACGCTATCAGCTGTTTTAAAATTTGAAACTTTTTCACAATTTTCTTTTATACAAGAAGGTTTAAGGAAATCAAAAATTATTGAGCCATGAATATCCAATAAATCTTTTGTTTTAATTAAAAAGATTTTAAATTGTTCTTCTGAAAACAAAGAAACAGTTGTGGCTGGTATAATAATTTTTGTGAATTTAATATCTTTAATCGTTTCCAGGTTTTCAATACCAATATTGAAAATCTTATCCCTGTAACAAGTGTCGATATATTTTATCATTTCCAATTGTGGTTCAATCCCATATATATTGACACCTTCTCTAGATAGAACATTAAATACCCTACCATTACCAGATCCTATTTCCAGCACTACATCATCATTATTGATTTTTTCTCTATAGAAATCTAAATCATTTATTTCAAATTTTTCATTTATCGAGCGATTATAAAAGTCAGCAAAATGGGTATCTGAATAAATATCATCTGAAATTTCCACATTTCCCCTTTTAACTTTTCTTAAAAAGGGACCAAATATATACTTACTATGCATGTTCCACCAATCCCTTATATTCATTCATAATTGCATCATATTGATCTTTGAAGCGGTCTTTTAGGTAGCTTTGGCTATTTTTTTGATCGGCTTCTAATATTTCAAGGAACGTTTCATCCGTTTCAAAAACTTTATTGGTTTGGATATTGTAAACAAAACAACCTCTATTATTTTGAATTCCAATTAATTTGAATTCAACAATCGAATCTACTACTAGATCCAATTTGTTCTTCGTATAAGGCGTAGTAAAAGTAGTTGCCCCGCCTTTAAATGATGCTGCCAAATTAAACATCAACGGAATGATGTTCTTAACCATAGCCTCTACTTTATCTTGTTCTTCATTATTTTGATATTTTGAAACAATATCAAAATAATGAAGCTTAATGTTTTTTGAGATTACATTTTCTTTCAAGTAATCATTGAAAATCCCGTCAGAATAGACAAATAATCTATTATTTGTGCTAGTCTTTGTCAAAGTTGCGTAATCAAAAATCGCTTTTTTACTTTCTTTGTTTTCAATAACACCTGAATTTTTAAACTTGCTTATTAATTCATCTAACTCATCTGCTTCTAAGGACGTCAAATCTTCTTTTTGAAAACTCGGAACAGAATTATTTAATAATATAATGTTTGGTACTTCTTTCATGTCATTGCTATTTAGTTCAACTTCTTCACTAGATTGATCTATAAAAATTGAACTGTTTACAGCCATGTTATAATACACATTTGGTTCAATATTCTTAATGACATTACAATTTTCTACATAGAGATGTTTTAACGCTCTTTTATTAATAATAGGTGGATATACGCCTGAAAATAATGACATTAAACCATTTCTTAAATATTGCATGTGAGACAACTTAGCCTTTTCTTTCTCTAGTTGGAATATACCTTTTAAAGGGTGTAGCATATCTATCAATTCAAAATCCCCATGTTTTACTTCCAAGTTATCATCTACTATACAAAAATCTGTTTCTTCTAACTCTGATTCTAAAAATTGAACTAGTTTATATATTCTTTCCAAGCTACCACCAACGAAAAATATGTACTTTTGGTATTCTTGAAAGTCTAGATAGTCAACAAAATCTATAAATGTGTTATTTTCAAAATCAAATTTATCAAAGTGTACATCTTTAGCTTCAGCAGAAAATAGCTCTTTTGCGTCACTTTCATTGATATTTTTAAATAAACAGTTTTCTTCAATTATGCACGAAATTCCAATCATTAGTTTGTCCCCCTGATTTTCTAGTTGATACCTCTAAAAATATTATTTTATAAAATATTAATATTTAAATGAAATAATAAAGTAATAATAAGTACTCCACCACCAACAATAGCCGCTCCTGTAACCGCATAGATTATGTCCATTGTTGAATTTAACTCTTCTAATTTAATTTCTTTAAGGTGTAATTTGTTCATGTTTTTCACCTTCTGATTTTCGTTTTGAAATTTTATTTCTACGGCTGAGATCATGTAAGTTTTGTTAAAGTAACGAAACAGGCACTTTAAACCACTGATTCTCTAGTGAATATTTGGAAGATAAATTTTTTATAGTGCGTTACTATTTAATTTTTTCGTAAATGTAGTACTCTGCTTACTAAAATTCCAGAAGCTACAGTTATTGCAGTTGCTAAAGCAATATTCATATATAAATTACTACTATTAACGAGAGCAATTAAACCTAACACTATAAGAGCTGGGATTATAATAAATAGTAGATTTTTATTCATATCCATCACGTCACAATCAGTACGCTAGCCACGCCTGCTCCAATACCTACTTCAGTCCAGAAATCTGTACCATGTGAATTTAATTCTTCTAATGCAACTTCTTTAAAGAATAATTTTTTCATATTTTCCGCCTCCTTGTCTTTATCTTCCAAAAAGTTTATTCGGATTTATAATCAAGTAAGTATGATCAATGCTGTAGCGCCTAACGTTACAGCTGTGCCGCCCGCAATTCCAATTTTATAAGAGTTCAGTACTTCTAAATGAATCTCTTTAAAATACAATTTATTCATAGATCATTCACTTCTCTATTAAGTTAGTAAAAGGCCAATTCCAACTGCTGCACCGCCGCCTACAACCGCGCCACCTGCCATGCACCAACCACAGTTTAATTCTTCATTTTCAATTTCTAAAAATTTTAAATTTAGCATTTTGTTTTCATCTCCTTCCATATAGTCTTCAGAGGTATCAACTAGAAAATCATCATTATATATACAGATATAAAAAACTGACTGAATGAAATTATAGATGGTTTTAATAACTTTTATGTCTTAGAAATACGGGATACCATTAAATACCATATATAACTATTTGAGAATAACATGGAATAAAGAAAAACGAATATGCAATGTTGCATATTCGTTTAATAACTTAATATACAAAAAATAATATGTAATTGAAGGCTACAATATCAAAATTGATATTAAACACTCCATCATTCATCACGTTACAATTAGTACACCAGCTACACCAGCACCAGCAGCAACCACACCTGCTCCAATACCTACTCCAGTCCAGAAGTCTGTACCATGTGAATTTAATTCTTCTAATGCAACTTCTTTAAAGAATAATTTTTTCATCTTTTTCGCCTCCTCACTTGAATTTTTTAATTTATTTGCATCATCATTTTAAATCAAGTTAGTACAAGACCTACTCCAATACCAAATCCGATAGCAAATCCAGCAGCATCTGTATAAGAGTTTACTTCTTCTAACTCAACTTCTTTGAAGTATAATGTATTCATTTTTTTCACCTCCTTATTTAATTTTCAAAATACAAATCCCTGTAGCTAAAATCATGTAAGTACAAGTATTGCACCAGCACCAATACCGTAACCAATCATGTCCCACACGTTTAAATCTTCTAATTCAACCTCTTTAAAAGATAATGTTTTCATGCTTTTCACCTCCTTGTTTCAACATTCAAGTAGTTTGTTTATATTTAAAATCAGGTAATAACAATCATTGTAGTAATACCTGCTGCTGCACCTGCGCCACCCGCTATCGCAATTTTCAGATTCCACGGCATAGAGTTTAATTCTTCTAATTGAACCTCTTTAAAATATAATTTTTTCATGCTTCTCACCTTCTTTAACGATGGAATATTTATAACATCAAGTTAAAATGACGAAAATTCCAACGCCACCCGTAGCTACCGATTGAGCCCAACTAGTCGCCGAGTTCAATTCTTCTATTTCAACTTCTGTATAGAATAACTGTTTCATATTAAGAATCCCCTTTGATTACGTTAAAAGAAGGCCAATTCCAACTGCTGCGCCGCCACCTACAACCGCGCCACCTGCCATACACCAACCGCAGTTTAATTCTTCATTTTCGATTTCTAAGAATTTTAAATTTAACATTTTGTTTTCATCTCCTTTCATTATGCCTACTAAGCTAATTATAAAATCACTTATACATACCATATAAATAAACAGAATAAGCGATGTTAGATATGATTATTATTTACTATGTTTCAACTGGCATTGAGGAAAATGAAATATCTACCATATTTAACAATTTCAGAATACCGTAAAATTGGGAAGTGAAAATATGTAATATTGCATATTTCAAAAAAATCAGTTTTATATCAACGGACTAAACATAAGGTACACTTTTATTTGACTTTCTTCCTATATATAGGACAATTCCATTGGTTGCATTTATTGAAAAATCGTCTTAAGATATCGATATACGATATATCGGAGGTAGTTATAATGAAGCCTGCAGTAGAACAATACATCCCTTTAACAGAAGCACAATACTATATTTTATTGTCATTACTAAAACCTATACATGGTTATGGAATTATGCAAGAGGTTGAAAACCTTACGCATGGAGAAGTTAAACTTGGAGCAGGCACATTGTATGGGATTATCAAAAAACTATTAAACAAAGAACTAATTGATGAGGTAGCATCGATAGATAGAAAGAAATGTTACGTACTTACCCCTTTAGGCAAAGAGGTATTAAAACTTGAACTTAAACGATTACAACGCTCTGTTCAAAATGGTCTGAGTGTATTTTATGGGGAGTAAAGAAGGAGCTTTTACAAGAAAATAAAATAGGTTTTTAAGTATAAGCGACTTATTATAAGTCGCTTATACTTTTTTAAAATTACAAAAGTAGTTACAAAACTTACAAAAACTATTTTTACTATTGAAGGCGTTTTAATATTGTTGTTAAGAAAACAAGAGCTCATGTATATGCAATTTCAAAAAATTAAACTACCAGAAGCTTAAATCTTATATCAAACCCATAGCCGATTATCAACAAGAGTAAAGGAGCGGTGAATATGACAACAATTTTAGTGCTAGAAGATGAGATAACAATTCGTAGTTTTATTACATTAAATATGAAGCGTGCTGGTTTCAATGTTTTAGAAACCGATACAGGTGAAAAAGCTCTTGAGCTTTTAGAACATCATAATATTGATATTGTAATACTTGATGTTATGTTACCAGGAATAGATGGTTTTCGGGTATGTAAAAGAATACGAAAAAGTAATGAAAAGGTTGGGATTATTATATTAACGGCACGTGCTCAAGAGAAAGATCAGGTACACGGTTTGACAATTGGAGCAGATGATTATATTAAAAAACCATTTAGTATAATTGAATTAGTAGCACGTGTACAATCGTTGCTAAGAAGGGTAAAAGAAAGTAAAAAGGATATGAAATCGATTCATTCGGGCCCATTTCAATTAGATCTTCTGCAAGCCAAATTATATAGGGATGAGATAGTAATTGATTTAACTCCAACAGAGCATATTATTTTACGATATTTAATGGAAAATTCCATAAAACCAATTTCACGTGATGAACTCTTAAATAAAATATGGGGTATAAGTTGTGTAGGTAACCCAAAAGTAATAGATGTGAATATCAGTCGTCTTCGTCAGAAGATCGAACCTAGTCCTTCTGATCCTCAGTTCCTCCTTACGGTGTGGGGAAAAGGATATAAATGGAAGTGAAAAGGGCGATGAGGCAGAAAATTAGTTTGTATTTTATCGTTTCCTGACGGAATCCTCCTTCCTCAAGCGTGTGAAGGACGTTAGGTGGGAGATGAGTGCCAGTAGGCATAAATCTACGTTTTTTTGTGTACTGTAGATATCCTATAGCAAAGTGAGATACAACCTATGTTAGGAAATCAAGCATATAAATTTCGCATCTAGCAAAATAAGAAACAAGAAATATTAATTGTTAAAATGATCGGTTACAGTCGCTTTGTATTTAACCATTTTTTCACGCTGGAATGATACGTATAAAGAATCAGGAAAGGGATTAACCTATCTTGGTTGCTCCGCTGAGCTTACGCAATTAAAAAATGACAAGATACGTTTTGGTGGTTCTGTTGCAAAGTTTTCTATATGAATCTACACTCTAGAAAACAGGATTTAGGAGAATCAGACATGAGATATTTTAAAGGAAAACAATTCAAGAAAGATATTATTTTAGTGGCTGTTGGCTACTACTGCCGTTTTTCTTTAAGTTATCGCGATGTATCTGAAATCCTGAATGAATGTGGAATCTCAGTGTATGACTAATCACTTTTACCGAATAGAACTATTTTATATATCGATTTTCGAAGCTTTTACGCTTCAGCTAGTTCAAGGCAACTGTGTATTTACTTGGATGATAATACTATATTCAAAGGGGATAAAAGGGTAATGAAAATTAAATAAAATCCTTATTTAATAGATTTTTGATAAAATCACAATTTAATTAATGATAATCGCTTAGATATTTATAAGTTAATTAGTTATTTGAAATATAGTTTCACCAGATTTGGAAAAGTTATACAATTTCCTTGCGAATTCTAAAATGCCTTCTTCACTTACTGTTAAAGTCTTAATATCTTTCTCGAGATATTTCCCGACATTTTCTAAATTTGATAATCTTTGTTTTTCTTGAATTATGAGCACTTGTTTTGATTTAATCAATTTTTGTTGTTGGTAAATGGAATGTTGAGCAGACAAAGTTAAAGATAATATAAAAGCTAGAGTTAACCAAAACCGCCGTTTTTGTTTTTCAATCGTTTGTTGTTGATTATTAGGATTAACTTGGTTTTTGATGACTAATTGTTGTGATAATTTTGGAGTATTACTCATTTTAATGCCTCCATTACTAATTATAAAATTTTAAATTTTCAAGGAAATTATATAAACAAAATTGCAATTTTGAACTCGTTTTTTAAGTGTAGGGTTTGTAAACTTAAAAAATTCCTATCCTTAAAAAAAACTGCCCTTATAAAAGGGGACTATAAGGGCAGAAAATACATAGATTTGCAGGGAGAACACATCTGCGAAATCTTATAAATTTTAACACATATATATACCTATAGTGATTACGAAAAAGTAACAAAACGCTATTTGTGCGACACTTTTCCTCATAAATGTACAAACACGAAATAGGAGGATTATCAATTTGATAACAACAACTGTTTGACTGAGAGTAGGAATGAAAGCCACCAGGTTGAGCTGAAAATACTTGTCTGATAATCCTACATACAAGACATGATAGTAGTCACAAATTGTATGTAGCTAGGTGCAGTCGACTGAACAAAACCTAAGTGATAAATCATATCGTAATGAATAGGTCGGGATGCTACAAAATATCTATGGTGAGAATATCCAAATGGACTGGCAAACTTGCGAATGTACGGGGATAAACGTTTAATACATTAGAAATGTGTATGTCGTTAAAGACGACGTTATTTACCGAAAAGTAAGATTAAATAGTATAAAATTCGGAATATCTAACGATGTGGATGTAAAGATAACAGACCTAAAGTAAGCACCTAATGATATATGTATAGCTAGGTTATCAAAAGTTTTTGGCTATGCCAAACCGAAATTCATCTCCCACCTACTGTTGGACTATTACTCTTCACACGCTTGAGGAAGGAGAATTCTTTCAGTAAATTCGTTAAATATGAAAACGAGCACCGTATATAAGTGCTCGTTCATCAAGTGTCTAAGCATTCATTATTGTTATGTTTGTGAGTCATCAACAAGTAAATGATGCAACAAGTAAGGTTCAAAATAGTTTATTCAACTGTTAATAAATAGGTGCCTGTACTACAAAAAAGCTAACTACTTTGAGTATAGAAACGGGTTGCTTAGAGTATTGACGAAATATTGCGGACTCCCTCTTAGACGCTGATTTATCGAAAAACATAGCTGATATTCAGAATATATTTCGTCACGCACTTGATTTAGTGATCCATCGGTTTCAAATGACAGTAGATAGATTAGAAGCAGCTTTAGTGTATTTTTCTAAATTAACAGATAAACAATCGATTCAAAATCATGTTCTAAGTCCTTTGATACTAATTTGGAACTTCCAATTCCATTAAGACAAATTAAAATTATGAATACTTGGAGTCAGATTGAAAATGCTATTTTTAGAGGAGATAGCGTTTTATTAGTCCACAGTCGAACAACAGCACATCAATTGGATACCTATCGAAAGCGCTTAAATATTCTTGTTAAGAAAACAAGGGTGGGCATATGGGAATTCAAAAGAATGTGGACGCGCTATCATTTACTGATGGGAATGAATTGAAAAGTGAATCTTTCGCTTCTAAAATTATGAAGGTTAAAATCGATGTTATACCTTTACCGTTATATGTAGTATTGGTTGCTATTATTTATGGAGCATCTGTATATAATAAATTACCAGCAGATATGATCGGTGGATTAGATTAATTCTGTTAACTCACCATCATTTGGAACCATACCGAGATACATTTAAATCCAGGTCATACCTGTATTTTATTCTTTAAAATTATAATTTTATAAAAAATAAGGTACGTGAAATTATCAATTGCATCGAATAATCATTTGCACCTTTTCTTGAAGGTTTAACGCCATCAAAACGCGAATTTCATACGCTAAGGAATTATTAAGGCAAAAAACTTTGCTTTACCATACATTAAGAAGATTCCATAAATAATATTTTGTATTTAATACAGAAAAGAATTTCCTTTTTTATGTAAAAAATATCCCTTAACGTACAATATTCTTTTTTCGGTCGTGTGACCCCATGCCCATCAAGCTAAGAAAAACAATTACCCCCAAAACGAAAATTTTAGAAGTTCTTTATTGGATAAAGCTTAAATTTTTTATTTTGGTGTTGGTTTGAAATTAAGTTTGATTAAAATTTAGGTGAAACCATTGATTTCATCACAAAAAAATCTCACGCATTTTGAAAAAAATTTGTTTAAAATGCGAGAGTTAAAATTTTACAAGCTATTTATTTTTATAATAAAGTTTGATAATTTCGGTAAGCAAATCGTTAAAATTCGCCCTCTAATATTATATTTTATTAATTAATTTATCTAATTCTAATTCAGATATAACCTTAATGCCCTTACTTTCTAATAGAGCAGTCGTTACGCCGGCTCCTGTTACCTTTTTTCCAACAAACTCACCACTATAAATTTCTTTACTTCCACAAGACGGGCTATATTCTTTTAAAACTACATGGCTAGCTTGCATTTCTTGTGCTAAATTTAAAGTCTTCATAGCACCATTTATATATAATTCCGTCACATCATTACCTGAACGTTCCATTACTTTTACTTTACCCTCTAAAACATCATATCCATCTCCGCCCAAGATTTCAGCTGGTTCTCTCGGTGTAACAAAACCACCTAATAACTCCGGGCAAACAGGTATCGCTTTCTTTTCATCAATTAATTTTTGAATTGTATCGTTTAAACATGCAGTGCCATTATATCTTACTGGGTTTCCAGCTAAGCAAGAACTAACTAAAATCATGATGTACATCCTTTCAAATCTATATTCAATTATTATAACAACATTAAAAACTACCCTTTTCTTAACTATACGAACATCTTAATATTCTTGCTTTTATTATATAGGATAAAAAGAAAAGTTGGCATAAAAATTCCTTCATATCATGTTCTTAAACGAGAATTTTATCAAACTTAATTATAAACTATCAATCTTTTTTATAAAGCCACATTTTGGGGATATATCGATTGTTAGCTTGAAGGCTATGTTTGAAAATATGAAATATCCTAACCGTTAAACTAGCTGTAACAAAATACTGTATCAAAAATAATTCGTAACATTATTAGTAAAACACCTTTTTATTACATCGAAATCTGATAATGTAAATAAAATACAGCCTATGACCCAAAATTACATGTATCTCGGCTGAACCCCTTTTTCGTTTGAAGAAAAGAGTATGTTATCTAGAAGAAGTGAAGTGGAAAGTGTCATATAATGTTTCACCAAATATACGTAAGAACCGTTTTTGTATTGCAAAAACACCTATTTAAAAAATATTATCTTGTCTCATTAATATGAGTAATTCTTAATTAAGTTCATGAATTCATAGTTTGCTTTTCTACATGGATGAGTTTCGTTTCATCCTTTGATGTATCATATTAAATAAAATTGAAGCCAAAACACCTATTGCTAAAAATATAAACCAAGACCATGGAATATCATTATATTTATTTAACCAAGCTCCAAGATAGTTTCCTAAGGAGCCACCAATAGCCCAACAAGCTTGAAACATTCCAAAAAACAACCCTGCAGGTTTATTAGCACTAAATTGCGCCACTGTCATTTCAGCTCCTGGTAGAGCCAGTGTTTCTCCTAATGTATAAAGAAAAACACAAAATAACATCCAATAAATAGATGGAATAAGAGGGATCATTCCTATTGCTATTCCCATAATCAATACACCTATTTTAACCATAATCATAGGATCTTGATTAATAAACACCTTTCTTAAAAAGAACATTAACAGTAATCCTGAAACCCCATTTATTATGAAAAGGGAACTTACTAATTGGGTGTTTCCAGATAAATCGTATGCTTTAATTGGAAATGAAATATTTAATTGAGCAAACATAATCCAAAATAAAGACAGTACACATATAAATGAAACAAACAATTTATTTGAAATAGCAGTTTTTAAACTTAATAATACTTTTTGATTATCTTTAATAGTTCTAGGGTATTTACTACGATAGATAAAAAGAATAAAACTTAAAACTAGCATAGTAATACCTGCAATAGTAAATGGATATACTGGATTAAACTGAATTAATAATGCCCCGACTAATGGACCTATAATTACTCCTGTATTAAGCATCTGATTAAAGTAAGTGAATATTTTTTTTCGAACTGTCTCTTTTTGTGATGTAAAAAAAGCAGTAACCGAAGGATCAAATAACGCTCCCCCAAATCCGAAAAAAAATGCTGCAATGATTACAGACCAGAAACTGTCAGCAAAAACAAATGCTCCAAACCCTAATGCTCTTACCATCACTCCTCCAATCACATTTACTGTATGACTTACACGATCACCTATTAAGCCCGTAAATACTGGTAGTCCACGGTGCGCAATGAGTATTGTAGTTAAAATAGTCCCCACTTCCCAAGAAGAAAAATGAAGATTATTTGTTAAATCTAGTGCTAAAAAAGGCATAATCATAAAACTTCCTGTATTCATAAGTAACACAGCTAAAAGTAACATTTTGATGGGAACAGGAATTTTTTCATTAATCATTTATTGTTCCCCCCTCTGTATCTCTTCTATATTTACTTCAATATTTAGTTCCATTGAATAGCCTCCTATATATTTTATATGTAGTTATTTTTCTTTATTAATAGTCGGATACTTCAATCACAAAACAAATGCACATTTTACTAATAATTAATTTTCAGAACTTTCCACTTAAAAACAATGGTATACATTAAAATTTTCATAAAGTGGTCATGATGAGTTTCATTTTTGATTGATATACTTTTTATCAAATGAACAATGTCATAACACATACTATCACCACCTTTAATACTTAAGTTCGACACCGTTAACCATTATAAGTTTTTAATGGTTAACATTTTCTTTTATTATGTTACCAATAGTTGTATAATATAGTCAATACTGAATATTAGGAGGTGAACGAAGGTGATTAATAATCAAATGGCTCCAGGGAATTTAGAAATTATCCGTAGTTTCTTAAATACTTGGGACATTCCAAATGAAACACGTAAGCCTAGAGAACATTTAAATTCTGAAGAAGATATAAAAAACTTTATATCAGAGAATTTTAATGATATTAAATTTTCCGATGAGTTAGAGGATGTCCTTCAATTTCGAAAAGATATTCGCATGTCATTAGAAACAAATAATATTGATAATTTAACAAAGTGGTTAACAAGTTATCCTATAAATGTATCCATTTTAGATATTGATAATATTCAATATAATGCTATTAAAAAACATAACTTTTTTAGTGAAGTTTTGATTATAATTGTTAAAAACATCTCCTTAAATCAGTGGAAACGTCTTAAAGCATGTCCAGATTGCAAATGGGTTTTTTATGACAACTCTAGAAATGGGAGTAAGCGTTGGTGTGGGATGTATGCATCCGAACCAAAAGGAAGGTCATGTGGTACCATAGCAAAAGTACAACGATATCGAAGAAAAAATAAGAGTAGTTCAAAAGTATAAGAATATATAGAGGTACCGCCCCATCGCTATCAAGCTAATATTTTACACTACCTATAAAGCGAAAAAGACGTTATCCTTTCTGTAGAATTATAGGAAAGGATGGCGTTTCTTTATGAATCTTTCGATTCTTGACGAACTTCAACTGATTGCTGAAGAATTACAACGACATATGTCTCCTCATACTCTAGAACACCTAGCCAAAGAAAAAGGATTCGTTCAGCGAAAGAGTAAATATCAAGCACAGGAGTTAGTTGCTTTATGTGTATGGCTTAGTCAACAGGTTGCAAGTACATCACTCACACAATTATGTAGCTGTCTTGAAGTATCTACAGGTGTTCTTATCAGTCCTGAAGGACTTAACCAACGATTTAATGCTTCCGCAGTACAGTTTCTTGAACAAGTGCTAGCTAAACTTCTAACTCAAAGAATTCATTCAACAAAATAAATAATTCATCAATATACCACGACCTTTAAGCACATTCGGATTCTAGATTCTACAACATTCCAGCTTCCAGATAAGTTTTCTCCACATTATCAAGGTTCAGGTGGAAGTAGCCATACAGCAGGAGTTAAAATTCAATTGGAGTATGACCTGTTGAGTGGAAAGTTTCTGCACGTTTATGTAGGAGAAGGAAGAGAAAATGATAAAACCTTTAGTTTAACAAGCCTACAAACCGTTCAACCAAAAGACTTGTACATAAGAGATTTAGGCTATTTCGACTTACATGACTTACAGAAGATCCATGATAAAGAAGCTTACTATATCTCACGTTTGAAATTAAATTCTCGAATCTATCGTAAGAATGATAAGCCAGAATATTTTCGAAATGGGATCATGAAGAAAGGAACACTCTATATTCAGTTAGATATGGAAGAACTCATAAATCAATTGCTCCCTGGTCAAACAATGGAGATTTCAGAGGCATACATTGGACAGTATCAAAAATTACCAGCTCGTGTTATTATTCATCGATTAACAAAGGAACAAGCCAAAAAAGAAAAAAAGAAAGGCATAACCTACAAAGAACGAAGTAAACGGTTGAGTGGAATCAACGTGTATATTACGAATCTTTCTGCAGAAAATGTTCCAACGGAACATATCCATGACTTGTATTCATTACGCTGGCAAATTGAAATTTTGTTCAAAACATGGAAATCTTTCTTTCAAATTGACAAGTGCAAGGAAATCAAGAAGGAACGTTTAGAATGCCATTTATATGGACAACTCATTAGTATTTTACTCTGTTCATCTACGATGTTCAAAATGCGTCAGTTACTCTTGGATAAGAAAAAAAAAGAGCTAAGTGAATACAAATCCATCTATATGATAAAGAATTATTATCTATTGTTTTATGAAGGATTACAGAAGGGCATCCATGAATTATTAAAAGTTTTACTGCGTTTGTTTTATCTTTTAGAAAAAAACGGGAGAAAATCTCACCGGTACAAGAAGAAAACAGTCTTTGATATCTTAGGCGTCGTATATGACTTTACTATGTCTCACAATCATGTAGCATAATCAAAAAAATAGAAACCCGATAGGGTTTATTTAGTATGCAAATCTTTAAAGAACTTACACTGGACCTTTAGAAAAAAGAAAAAATCTCACGTAAAATTAAACTTATATAAGCTTAGCTTGATGGGCATGTCGTGTGATCCCTATCAAAGAAATTTTAATTATATAAAAAAGACGGACAATATACCGTCTTTTTTACATAATTAAGATTTATTAAAATAATATTATTATGGTTGTGGTCCATCTGCAAATCTAAAAAAAGTAATGTGTCCAGCAGTAAATAGTGTAGGGCCAACTGTACTATTTCCATTTGCTATAATTACTGGATTAGGTGAATCATTAATTATCCTTACTGTATCACCCGCAGAATAATTTCCTACTCTTATAACAGATATTGGCCCCACCGTATCAGCATTAGTAGCTGGTGAAACACCTATCGCACCATTTATTGATACTGTAAATGTGGAATTTACTGGTGTTCCTGGTGCATAATTTAATGTAACATCAATGAAGTATAAACCTGACTCAATTATTGTAAAGGTATCTGTACCATTATATGTTATTCCGGTAACTCTGAGGTGAAAGGTGTCGGCTGGAAGAGGAAATACTACTGCACCGCCACTAGCAATGGTTTGACCATCAATATTTCCATTCACAAATGGTTGTAAAACTGGTCCTGTTGCTCCCTCAGAAGGAATAGGAAAAGCACACGGGAAAGGAATATGATTACATTTATTAAATCTATTCATTTTTTCACCTACCTTTTAAAAATAGAGTTATTCTGTATTTTATGAATTCTTGAAAATAAACGCCATAGTAATAATGACCAATTTCTATTCTTATCATTAAATTGCTTGTACTAATTTAGAACAATTTTTAATTGTAAATACAATATATGGGTACCGCCACATCGCTATCAAGCTAAGAAAACAAAATCACCTCTAAAAAATACGCTATTCTTTCTGTAGAATTATAGGAAAGGATGGTGTTTTTGTATGTTTATTTCTATATCCGATGAATTACAACTATTTGTTTAGATATAAAAAGAAATTACTTTTTCTTTTATGAATTTGTTTGAGTTAATTGGATTTCAATGGGGAAATTAGTTAATAATTTACGTTTTGCTTCTCTTATCGGTTTTATTGCTTTTAATTCTACAATCATTTCAATGACAACATTTCTATATTTATGGACACCACACAATATTTCTTCAGCAGTCTTACCCCTATATTTTCCAGCAGCTATTACCAAGATTAATTTTTCAATAAGCCAATCCCCCCGATATCCATAATCTGCTCTCCAATAAATAGGCTGTGAAAAATAAGTAAAAGAATTCAAAAGAATTGTCGAATATGTGTAGGGTCTTCAAACGCATCATCACTGAATCCACAAGGAACATGGCAAACCATTATTGCATTTTGTTTTGCAATTTGATGCAATTCCTCCATTGAATCTAAAGGCCGTTGAATATGCTCTAATAAATGAACAGCTAAAAATTCCTCTATACTATTAACATCAAAAAACAAGTTAATCCTAACAATCAACAACAAACGATTGAAAAACAAAAACGTCGTTTTTTGTTAACTCTAGCTTTTATCTTGTCTTTAACTTTGTCTGCTCAACATTCCATTTACCAACAACAAAAATTGATTAAAGTGCGATTTTATGATAATTGCTTTTTTATCAAAAATCTATTAAATAAGGATTTTATTTAATTTTCATTACCTTTTTATCCCCTTTGAATATAGTATTATCATCCAAGTGAATACACAGTTACTCTGGACCAACTTCCTGGTGTGCCCGGTACCTCTGCTACAAAGAATCCGTATATAACCAACGAGTTCTTTTATTTTTTCTGTATATAATAACTATTTTGTAGAGTTTAACTAATCCCATGTTTTCTGTTAAACTCTAAGTCTTCGTTATACTCGTTTTAAATTATCACTCCAAAATGTTCATACCCCCCTTACATGTATAATTTCTTTCCGACAATGTTACCTTTTCTTAACAAACAGAGTTATATATACATGCTAAACTATCATAGAAGCTCTGATGGGTTGGAGTTTTCAAATACGATATTTATCTGTTTCTATCTTAGCCCCCTTATCTAGTTGTAAGGGGGCTAGCTCTATTCAAATAATGATTTTATTTAAAATTGGTTTTCTGTATCATTCTCCTTTTTCGGGGGATGGACAAAGAAATCCATTGTGCATTTGCTCATTCATAATGAATTATCCTTACAAGAACTTAAAGGTTTACAGATGAAGTACGTCCATTTTGAAAATAATAAGATCTCAGTACTAGGGATACCAGGTATGGAAAGAACAGTCCTTTCAACTGAAGACAAGAAAAAGAAATAAAATTAACGAAAGTAATGGATGAAATACGCACTAAGTTCGGGAAGAATAGCCTATTAAGAGGGATTTCTTATACGCATAGCGCTACAGCAAGTTACAGAAACACACTATTAGGGAGACACAAAGTATGATGAACTCTTATATGCCCAAAGGAAGATGTATGATAAAATAGCAAACCTTTGCTATTTTACCGGAACAGTTTCAAGGAATTCAAAATTTAATTCAAGAACAAACTAGATTCTTTCTTAAATAGATTACAGCATCTTTCCTTTTTTAAAACCACTAAGTTATTTGATTTCCATCGCACAATACAGTCTCTTTTCCACCCATCTCCTTAAACGCCTTTTTCATAAATAATAATAGATCCATCTTTCTAGCCCCCTCGTTGTATGCGTTATTTAAATTCAAAATACGGTACATGAAATTATAATTATAGTTTAATGCATTTCCCTCTTTCCAAATATCCCTATAATACTAAAAACCGTTAGTCCAGTTTCTAAAAATGAGTACACCCAAAAATGAATGTACTCATTTCCAAAACTTCCACCAAGATTTCCTTTTTGCTGCCGCGATTTCTTCCTGAGCTGATACAATCGTACGTTTAGCATCTTGAATCTCTCTGACCATCTTCATAAGGTTATCATCCCTTAGCTCTAACCTCTTTTCTATCCTTTCTTCACGTTCCTTCCGATCTTTCATGTCTTCCTTTATTAACTTATTTCTTTCTTTAATATCCTCTTCGATT
>NZ_NUVD01000024.1 GCF_002564555.1 Bacillus cereus
ATACATATACTATAAAAGGTGGATGTGACCCCGGTGTGAAGATAGGGTGAAAGATATGGGGATTTGAAATATAGTATATATGAAATTATTATTGCAAAAGTTCTAGAGATAATAGAAAGGGATGAAGTCCGAATATAAATAAAAGTTGAAATCTATGAAAAAAAGGATTATGCTCAACTATATTATAAGAATATAAGGTTTATCCCAACGATTTGAGGGCTCCTAAAAAGCCTTTTATTTATCAAGGGAAAGCTTCACTTTATCAAGGGAGTTAGTGATATGGAAGTAACAAAAAGACAAGGGCTTTATAATCGTTTTATACGATTAAACCCACCACAAATATTAGCGTTAGGCTTTTTTTGCTTAATTGTGGTTGGAGGTTTGTTATTAAAGTTACCATTCGCAACGAAAGTACATATTAGTTGGGTAGATGCTTTTTTTACAGCAACGTCAGCAGCGACTGTAACGGGTTTAGGAGTAGTAGATACTGCAAGTACGTTTACGATGTTTGGTGAAATTGTTATTATGTTTTTAATTCAAACAGGTGGTCTAGGTCTTATGACGATTGCCATATTAATTGTCTGGGTATTAGGCAAAAAAATTGGCTTGCGCCACCGATTATTAATTGGAGAAGCATTTAATCAAACAAATATAGGTGGTCTTGTAAAGTTAGTGAAACGAGTTTTTATTTTTTCTATTTGTATTGAGCTTATTGGCGTTATATTTTTATCGATTCGATTTATTCCAGAGTTTGGTTTTGGAAAAGGTTTATACTATAGTATCTTCCATGTAATCGCATCCTATAATAATGCTGGATTTGCTCTTTGGCCGGATAATTTAACAAGGTATGTAGGAGATCCTATTATTAATATTGGAATTTGCTCTTTAATTGTAATAGGGGGACTCGGTTTTACCGTATTAATTGATATATGGTATAGTCGCAGTTTTCGAAAACTATCGCTTCATTCCAAAATTATGATTGTTGGAACGGTAGCGCTAAATGTTATAGCGATGATTGTTATTTTTGTATTGGAATATAATAATGTGAAAACGTTAGGAGATTTATCTTTAAGTGAAAAATTATGGGCTTCTTTCTTCCAAGGTATTACACCTCGGACAGCTGGATTTAATACGGTTGACTATGGTGGTATGGAAGAATCATCTATATTATTTACGATGGTTTTAATGTTTATTGGTGCAGGAAGTGTATCAACAGGTGGAGGGATTAAATTAACAACGTTTGTTATTTTAATTACATCTGTCCTTTCTTTCTTTAGAAAGAAGGAGGAAATCGTTTTATTTCAGCGTACCATTAAAATGTCGACAGTAACGAGAGCGTTAGCAATTGTCGTTGCCAGTCAAATACTCATTTTGACAGCGGTATTTGTATTAATGCTTACAGAAGACTTCAGTTTTATTCAGTTATTATTTGAGACAATTTCAGCGTTTGGTACAGTGGGATTAACAATGGGGATTACTGCGAAGTTATCGGCGTTTGGAAAATGTATTATTATGTTTGTTATGTTTTGTGGATTAATTGGACCGTTAACACTTGTGTTTTCTTTAGCGCGCCCAGCAAAACAAAAAATAAAATATCCATCGGAAGATGTATTTACAGGATAAGGTATCCCGCATAAAGCGAGATACCTTTTTCTTTTTAAAAAAGAGAGAACAATAAGCCAATCAAAGCCACTCGGAATAAAATCGCGATAAGTGCCGCAATTCCACCGACAATCGCAGCGATACTACCAGTTACAGTAGCTCCGCGATTATAAGCGTAAATTCCAAGTAAAACAGAAACGAGACCAAATAGTGTCGGGAAGGTGAAGAGTGATAATATTGCTAAAGCAAGAGCAATAAAACCAGCAGTTGACCCAGCGGCAGATGATCTTACAGCATCTTTATCGTCTTTATCATCATAATCAATACGCTGTGGTGCAACTTCAGCTGCATATTCTTCTTTGTAGTCACTATAGTCACTATCTATTCTATCTTTTCTTTTATAATCATCAAATTTCTCAGTCAAAGTCATGACTCCTTTCATAACAAGGTTCAATAGTAGTATGTATTTCTTTTTCTTTTTTATCCCTCTATTTACGGGCAGTAAGACTTCCACCTTAAAATTCGGCTAGAGCGAAAAAGTTATGCGGGAGCCCTGCTACCCGTAAACGCCTGATTGGTGAGGGCTAATAATCAATGGGTGATGAACAAAACCCCCACTTTATCCGAGGCTATGCAGGGAGTAATATCCATTTAGAAGACGGAAATTGTTTTTTTGAAATAGGAAAAGTTAGTATGACTTCCTCTATTTTGGAAAGTATAAAAAAGAATAATGAGGAAAGGGTGCAGTACATAATGGAACATCCAATTGAAAATTTAATGAAAACAGCAATGACAAATTTAAAAGAGATGGTAGATGTAAATACGATTGTTGGAAGTCCAGTTTCCACAGCGGACGGAAATGTAGTATTAACAGTATCTCAAGTTGCTTTTGGTTTTGGAGCTGGTGGAAGTGATTTTAAAGGGGATTTCACTACAGAAAAACATAATGGTGGACAAGGGCAACATAAAGAGAACAGGCAAGGGCATCCATTTGGAGGCGGAAGTGGTGCTGGGGTTTCTATTAGTCCAGTCGCTTTTTTAGTAGTTGGTTCTAACGGTGTACAAGTATTGCATCTCAATAGTAGTACACATTTAATTGAAAAAGCTTTAAATACTGTACCGAGCACTGTGGATAAATTTGTAAATAGTCGTCAAAAGTGAACTTGCAATTTTTAGGAATTGTGATATATTAAAAAAAGTGTGCTTTAGGATGATCGGAATAATTGAAATGTAAATATAGACGATGTGTGGAATAAGGGAGAGGGAATTTATGATTAATATCAAAAATTTAGTAGTTGGCTTATGTATGTTAGTAAGCGGCTTTGTTGTATATGTAATAAAAGAAAAAGCTCCATTCTAAAACAGACAAACCGTTACTGTCTGTTTTTAATTTGCAATAAATGTTGACAAGTTATTGTATTGGTGTTAAAATTTTAATTCGTGTCTCGGTTACAGCTAGTGTAAAGTGAATATTTCTTATGAATACAATATGAAAAGTTTGCGAAAGATCGGGTAATTTTATCAACAACTTTTGTGAACCAACCCTATAAATTGTACTTGTAAGCTTTATATGTATACTAGTGAATCAAGGAGCGGTCAGTGGAACCGTAATGATGAGAGAGAGGTAGGGCTTTCATCCAGTATATGTTACTTTCCCGTTAGGTGAATATAAAAAAGAGGACTCCTTTTGAAGAGGAGTCCTCTTTCATTTTTTAAGTACGGCTTTCAACTTGTTGACAAATTTCATCCGTTGTTAAACCATGAGCTGTAATTACCGATCCTTTTATTGATGCATCTGCAATACCCATCATATTAGAATCTTGCCCAGTTACAACACAACAATCGCATCCTTGTGCATCATGTTCTGAGTTAAGTGTCACGACTTCATGTCCCTGTTGCTGAAGAGCATGCTGAACATCTGTTAAAGAGTTTTCAACACCAATTCTAGCCATAAATCTCACCTCCTACCATCTAATTGCTAGTATGCTCAAGTACATAGCATATATTTATAAAAAGAAGGCAGGAAGCATATCTTTGTTTAGTCGTTATAAACACCCGTAAGCATTTGACTAACGAATTGATCGTTTAATGTATCTAGGGCGGAATCGCTGCTAGATTGAATGTCAATTGAAGCGATAAAGTTGTTATGTTCTTTGTTATTAGGTTCTACCTCTACATAATTATCAAATTTACAAAAACCTTTCGTATCCATTAGATCGAATAGTTGTAGCATTTCTACTACCTCTTGTCTCGTTCCTTTAATTTGTACACATGCCATATTAATTTCCTCCTTCATTTTGACAAATTGTTTTTTAAAAATAGGATTATGATTCCGAAATGAAAAATATGAATGTTATTTTTAGACAGCGTTAATTTTTTTATTTTCCCCCTTTTTCAGCAAAAGTCGTTATATATTCCCGAATTTGTAAAATCGGACGTCCGTTTATTGAATACAATAGATTCGTATCAATTGACGAAACTCCTTCTTTTAAACAAATATTTTTTTTAGTGGAAATTGGCGAAAAAATTTTTTTGACTTTTTGTAAACGTTAACAATGTTGTTAAATCAATATAATCAAAGATGTACGTACGATTAAAAATTATAAATTTTCTAAAAATTCACTTGATTTATTTGGAAAGGAGAGTAAACTAGGAAACAATAAAAAATTCATAGAACATAGGAGGCGCTTTCCAGTGAACGAGCAATATATTTTCTTAAATGGAGAATTTGTTCCAAAAGACGAAGCAAAAGTTTCAGTATATGATCATGGTTATTTATATGGCGATGGAGTATTTGAAGGGATTAGAGTTTATAGCGGTAATGTTTTCCGTTTGAGGGAACATCTTGTCCGGTTATATGAATCAGCGAAATCCATCATGTTAGAAATTCCATATTCGTTAGATGAAGTAACGAATATTGTTGTTGAGACGATTCGACAAAATAAATTATCTAATGGATATATTCGCCTTGTTGTATCGAGAGGAGTAGGAAATCTTGGATTAGATCCCGATTCTTGTTCAAAACCGAATGTAGTAGTAATCGCAGAGCAGCTATCTTTATTCCCACAAGAATATTATGAAAAAGGAATTCCGATTATAACAGTTGCAACGCGTCGTAATCGTCCGGATGTTTTGTCGCCACAAGTAAAATCTCTAAATTACTTAAATAATATTTTGGTTCGCATTGAAGCGAAGCTAGCTGGAGTACAAGAAGCACTTATGTTAAATGATCAAGGATATGTGGCTGAAGGATCCGGAGATAACGTATTTATTATAAAAGGAAATAAATTAATTACACCACCAAGTTCAGCTGGGGCATTAGAAGGGATTACACGAAATGCGATTTTAGAAATCGGCGAAAAACTTGGGTATGACGTAAGAGAAGAGTTATTTACAAGACATGATGTATATGTAGCTGATGAAGTATTTTTAACAGGAACAGCTGCTGAAGTCATTGCTGTTACAACAGTAGATGGTAGGACGATTGGTTTGGGGAAAACTGGTCCACATACGAATCGTTTATTAGAAGAATTCCGTAAATTAGTTGTAGAAGATGGAGAGAAAATTTACGAAGAAAATAAAGTTGGATAATAGCTCTTTATGAAATGATAAAGCGTTGATAGGGAGGAGTAGTTGACTGTGAAGCCTCACAGAGAGTCGGTGGTTGCTGGAAACCGATGGTTCACGTCGACGAACATCGCCCTTGAGTGCTAAGCTGAAGCGTTTGCCTAGGCTTAGACGGTGGCTCCGTTATTAGCTAGACTCATCCCGAGTCACTGAGGCAAGAGTATTCTTGCAAAGAAGGGTGGTACCGCGAAATCTTTCGTCCCTTCAGCACATAGCTGGAGTGTGGACGTAGGATTTTTTTATTGTATAAAAGTTTTAAAAGGGGGCTTATAAGAAAAATGTCTTCAAAAACAGAAGAGAAACTGGGAACGGGTGCACAGCTATTGTTAGAAGCGCTAGAAAAGGAAGGCGTAGAAGTGATTTTCGGTTATCCGGGTGGTGCCGTTTTACCTCTCTATGATGCACTCTATGACTGTGAAATTCCCCATATTTTAACGAGGCATGAACAAGGGGCCATTCACGCTGCTGAAGGATATGCAAGAATTACAGGAAACCCAGGAGTTGTCATTGCAACGAGTGGACCTGGTGCTACAAATGTTATTACCGGTCTAGCTGACGCAATGATTGATTCTTTACCGCTCGTTGTATTTACAGGGCAAGTAGCAACAACGTTAATTGGAAGTGATGCATTCCAAGAAGCGGATATTATGGGGCTTACGATGCCAGTGACAAAACATAATTATCAAGTACGAAAAGCATCCGACTTACCTCGAATTATTAAAGAAGCATTTCATATCGCTAGAACAGGAAGACCAGGCCCAGTCGTTATTGACCTTCCGAAAGATATGGTAGTAGAGCAAGGGGAGCGATGTAGTAATGTACAAATGGATTTACCAGGATATAACCCTAATTATGAACCAAATCTACTCCAAATAAACAAATTATTACAGGCAGTTGAGACTTCAAAAAAGCCGTTAATTTTAGCTGGGGCAGGTGTGTTACACGCGAAGGCTACAATTGAATTAACAAATTTTTCTCGTCAGTATGAAATCCCTGTTGTGCATACATTACTTGGTCTTGGAGGGTTTCCGCCAGATGATGAACTATTTCTAGGGATGGGAGGAATGCATGGTTCTTACACAGCTAATATGGCGTTATATGAATGTGACTTACTAATTAATATAGGTGCGAGATTTGACGATCGTCTTACTGGAAATTTAGCTTATTTTGCTAAAGGGGCGACTGTCGCACATATCGATATTGATCCAGCAGAAATCGGAAAAAATGTGCCGACTGAAATTCCTATTGTTGCAAGTGCTAAGCGAGCGTTGGAAGTATTACTTCAATCAGAAGGGAAGAAAGAAAATCATCATGAATGGCTCTCTTTATTAAAGAGTAGAAAAGAAAAGTATCCATTAACTTATAAACGAAATTCTGAAAGTATTAAACCTCAATACGCGATTGATATGCTATATGAAATCACGAAAGGAGAAGCGATTGTAACAACAGACGTTGGGCAACATCAAATGTGGGCAGCACAATACTATCCGCTGAAAAATCCAGATAAATGGGTAACTTCTGGAGGATTAGGGACGATGGGGTTTGGATTTCCGGCAGCAATTGGTGCGCAAATTGCAAAGCCAGATGAACTAGTCATTGCAATTGTCGGTGACGCTGGATTTCAAATGACATTGCAAGAATTAAGTGTATTAAAAGAACATTCTTTACCCGTTAAAGTATTTATTTTAAATAATGAAGCTTTAGGGATGGTAAGGCAATGGCAAGACGAATTTTATAATCAAAGATATTCACATTCTTTATTGTCGTGTCAACCAGATTTCGTCGCTCTTGCGAATGCGTATGGTATAAAAGGTGTTCGTATTGATGATCCACTTCTTGCAAAGAAGCAATTGAAGCATGCGATTGAATTACAAGAACCAGTTTTAATTGATTGCCGTGTACTTCAATCTGAGAAAGTTATGCCGATGGTTGCGCCGGGGAAAGGTGTTCACCAAATGGAAGGAGTGGAAAAAAGGTGAAGAGAATTGTTACAGCGACAGTTCGTAATCAGAGCGGTGTGTTAAATAGAATTACAGGTGTTATGACCCGAAGGCATTTTAATATTGAAAGTATTTCAGTGGGGCATACGGAATCATCGGATATTTCACGGATGACGATAGTTGTGCATGTGGAAAGTGAACAGCAAGTTGAGCAGTTAATTAAACAACTTCATAAGCAAATTGATGTTCTGAAAGTATCAGATATTACAGAAGAAGCAATGATTGCTAGAGAGCTTGCACTTATTAAAGTAGCAACTTCAGTAGCAAGAGCAGAATTATATAGTTTAATTGAACCATTTCGAGCCGCTGTAATAGATGTTGGGAAGGATTCCATAGTTGTGCAAGTAACAGGTACGCAGGAGAAAGTAGAAGCGTTAATTGAATTACTTCGTCCATACGGTTTGAAAGAAATTGCGAGAACAGGTGTAACAGCATTTACACGTAGTATGAAAAAGCAAGATAAGCAAGTTATGTTAATTCAATAATCATTTAAATATAGGGGGAAAAGAAAATGACAAAAGTTTATTATGAAAAAGACGTAAAGGTAAATGTATTAAAGGAAAAGAAAGTTACAATCATCGGATATGGCTCGCAAGGTCATGCACATGCACAAAACTTACGTGATAACGGATTTGATGTAGTAGTAGGGCTAAGAAAAGGCAAGTCTTGGGATAAAGCGAAAGAAGATGGATTTTCTGTATATACAGTAGCAGAAGCAGCAAAACAGGCGGATGTAGTAATGATTCTCCTACCGGATGAATTGCAGCCAGAAGTATATGAAGCCGAAATTGCACCGAATTTACAGGCAGGAAATTCTCTTGTGTTCGCACATGGGTTTAATGTTCACTTTGATCAAGTAAAACCACCAGCGAATGTAGATGTATTTCTAGTAGCACCAAAAGGTCCAGGGCATCTAGTGCGCCGTACGTTTAGTGAGGGAGGTGCTGTTCCGGCATTATTTGCAGTATATCAAGATGCAACAGGAGTTGCGACTGAAAAGGCACTTTCTTATGCTGATGGAATTGGAGCGACGAGAGCGGGCGTACTAGAAACGACGTTTAAAGAAGAAACAGAAACAGATTTATTTGGAGAGCAAGCTGTACTTTGCGGCGGAGTGACTGCACTTGTAAAAGCAGGGTTTGAAACGTTAGTTGATGCAGGATATCAACCTGAACTTGCATACTTTGAATGTTTACATGAACTAAAACTAATTGTTGACCTTATGTATGAAGGTGGACTTGAAAATATGAGATATTCAGTTTCGGATACAGCGCAGTGGGGAGACTTCGTATCAGGACCACGTGTTGTTACTGAAGATACGAAGAAAGCGATGGGTGAAGTACTAGCGGAAATTCAAGATGGTACATTTGCAAGAGGCTGGATTGCGGAGCATAAAGCAGGAAGACCTCAATTCAATGCGACAAATGAGAGAGAGAATGAACATGAAATTGAAGTAGTTGGACGTAAATTACGTGAAATGATGCCTTTCGTACAACCGCGAGTAAAGGTAGGGATTAAATAATATGAAGCAGATTTTGTTCATGGATACGACGCTTCGTGATGGCGAACAATCACCAGGAGTTAATTTAAATGAACAAGAGAAATTACAGATTGCAAGGCAACTAGAGAGACTTGGCATTAATGTAATGGAGGCGGGATTCGCAGCAGCTTCTGAAGGGGATTTTCAATCGGTAAAACGTATCGCAAATACCATTCAAGATGCTACGGTTATGAGTTTAGCTAGGGCGAAAGAAAGTGATATTCGAAGAGCCTATGAAGCTGTGAAAGGTGCTGTATCTCCTCGTCTACACGTATTTTTAGCTACGAGTGACATTCATATGAAATATAAGCTTTGTATGTCAAAAGAAGATGTGTTAGATAGTATTCACCGCTCGGTTACGCTCGGAAAATCATTATTTCCGACAGTACAATTTTCTGCAGAAGATGCGACAAGAACATCAAGAGCATTTTTAGCTGAAGCAGTAGAAGTTGCGATTTGCGCAGGAGCGAATGTAATTAATATTCCGGATACAGTTGGATATACGAATCCAGAAGAATATTATTCTCTTTTTAAATACTTACAAGAATCTGTTCCTTGGTATGAAAAAGCAATTTTCTCTTGTCACTGTCACGATGATCTTGGGATGGCAGTAGCAAATTCATTAGCTGCGGTTGAAGGCGGAGCACTGCAAGTAGAAGGAACAATTAATGGAATTGGAGAAAGAGCGGGGAATGCAGCTCTAGAAGAGGTTGCAGTTGCTCTTCATATTAGGAAAGATTTCTATAAAGCGGAGTCTTCTATGACATTAAAAGAGATTAAATCGACAAGTACGTTAGTAAGTCGTTTAACAGGTATGGTTGTACCGAAAAATAAAGCAATTGTTGGAGCAAATGCTTTTGCTCACGAATCAGGTATTCATCAAGATGGTGTTTTAAAGGAAGTAACGACATATGAAATCATTGAACCGTCACTTATAGGAGAATCTCAAAACTTATTTGTACTTGGTAAACATTCTGGGCGTCATGCGTTTACGGAAAAAATGAAAGAGCTTGGTTATGAGTTTACAAAAGAAGAACGGGATGTGGTGTTTGAGGCATTTAAAAAATTGGCAGATCGTAAAAAGGAAATTACAGAAGAAGATTTACGGGCACTTATGCTTGGTGAAGCAGCATTTGCAGCACAGCAATATAACATTACGCAATTGCAAGTACATTTCGTATCCAATAGTACACAATGCGCGACAGTCGTTCTGGAAGATGAGGAAGGAAATGTATACGAAGATGCAGCAACTGGTTCTGGAAGTATTGAGGCAATATACAATGCAATTCAAAGAATTTTAGGGTTAGAATGTGAATTGGCAGATTACCGCATACAATCTATTACACAAGGTCAAGATGCACTTGCTCACGTTCATGTTGAATTGAAAGAAGGAACTCATCAAGTATCAGGTTTTGGTGTTGCGCAAGATGTATTGGAAGCATCGGCAAGAGCTTATGTCCATGCAGCAGGGAAATTGAAATCTTTTATATCACTTGTAAAATAATTGTGTGATAGGTGAGGGAAACTTTCCTCACCTATCACATTAAAGTTCTGAAAATTCAGTTAAAAGGAGTGTTTACATTGGAAAAACGTATCGTTTGTTTAGCTGGTGATGGTGTTGGTCCGGAAATTATGGAAAGTGCGAAGGAAGTATTGCATATGGTAGAGAGGCTATATGGACATCATTTTCATTTGCAAGATGAGTGCTTTGGCGGGGCTGCTATCGATTTAACGGGGCAACCATTACCGCAGCGAACGCTTGCCGCTTGTTTAGCGAGTGATGCGGTTTTACTTGGAGCAGTTGGTGGACCTCGTTGGGATCATGCGAAAGAAAGGCCGGAGAAAGGATTATTAGCTTTAAGAAAAGGACTTGGTGTATTTGCGAATGTTCGACCTGTAACGGTAGAAAGTGCAACTGCACATTTATCGCCATTAAAAAATGCTGACGAAATTGATTTTGTTGTTGTTCGTGAATTAACAGGCGGGATTTATTTTTCTTATCCGAAAGAACGAACGGACGAAGTAGCAACAGATACACTTACGTATCATCGCCATGAAATTGAACGTATCGTTTCTTATGCTTTTCAATTAGCGAGTAAGAGAGAGAAAAAAGTAACGTCTATTGATAAGGCGAATGTTTTAGAATCTAGTAAATTATGGAGAACTGTTACGGAAGAAGTAGCTCTTCGTTATCCTCATGTTGAATTAGAGCATATTTTAGTAGATGCAGCTGCTATGGAGTTAATTCGGAACCCAAGGAGATTTGACGTTATTGTAACAGAGAATTTATTTGGTGATATTTTAAGTGATGAGGCTTCTGTATTGGCTGGATCATTAGGAATGCTTCCATCAGCAAGTCACGCTGAAAATGGCCCTTCGTTATACGAGCCTATTCACGGATCAGCACCGGACATTGCGGGGAAAAATAAGGCGAATCCAATTGCGATGATGCGTTCTGTTGCAATGATGCTTGGGCAATCATTCGGATTAACAAGAGAAGGGTGGGCAATTGAAGAGGCAATTTCTGCGGTTCTTCAATCAGGAAAATGTACAGTAGATATCGGAGGAGATGAGACGACAACTTCATTTACGAAGGCAGTTATGCAAGAAATGGAAGAGCAAGCGCTAGTAGGGAGAGGACGATAATGGGAAAAAGATTACTAGATAAGCTTTGGGGGAAACACGTAGTTGCAACGAATGAAAATGGACTGGATTTACTATATATCGATCTTCATCTCGTTCATGAAGTGACGTCACCGCAAGCCTTTGAGGGCTTGCGGATGGCAAATCGAACTGTCCGCAGACCTGATTTAACATTTGCAACGATGGATCATAATATTCCAACGAAGGATGTTTGGAATATTACCGATCGTATTGCGAAGCAGCAATTGGATACACTTCGTGAAAATTGTAAACAATTTCAGGTGCTATTAGCGGATATCGGAGATGAGGAGCAAGGGATTGTTCATGTTATAGGACCAGAGCTTGGGCTTACGCAACCAGGAAAAACGATTGTTTGTGGTGATAGTCATACGGCTACTCATGGTGCTTTCGGTGCACTAGCATTTGGTATTGGTACGAGTGAAGTGGAGCATGTATTAGCAACGCAAACGTTGTGGCAACGAAAGCCGAAAGCGATGGGCATTGAATTAAAAGGAAAGTTGTCAAAAGGTGTGTATGCCAAAGATATTATTTTGCATCTCCTTTCAAAGTACGGCGTAGCAGTTGGAACTGGATATGTAATGGAATTTTACGGAGAGACGATTCATGCTATGGAGATGGAGGAGAGGATGACGCTTTGCAATATGGCAATTGAAGGGGGAGCAAAAGCGGGTATTATCGCACCAGATGAAAAAACATTTTCTTATGTAAAAGGGCGTAAATATGCACCGAAAGACTATGAATCTATTAAGAAAAAATGGTCGGAACTTTATACAGATTCAGATGCAGTTTATGATTTACATATTTCGATAGATGTTACGGACTTAGCACCGTACGTTACTTGGGGAACAAATCCGAGTATGGGTGTTCGTATTGATGAAAAGTTGCCAGAAAAGCATGATGCAAATGATGAAAGAGCATTTTCGTATATGGGATTAAGCCCTGGACAAAGTACGTATGAAATTCCAGTTAAGCATGTCTTTATTGGATCTTGTACAAATTCTCGATTATCCGATTTAGAAATTGCCGCATCTGTTGTGAAAGGGAGAAAGGTAAAAGACGGTGTGCGAGCACTTGTTGTGCCTGGGTCTAAAAGAGTAAGAGAAGCCGCGATGCAAAAAGGACTACATCACATATTTGAAGAAGCAGGATTTGAATGGAGAGAGCCTGGATGTTCAATGTGTCTTGGAATGAATCCGGATCAAGTGCCTGAAGGGGAACATTGTGCATCTACTTCAAATCGAAATTTTGAAGGAAGACAAGGAAAAGGCGCACGAACGCATTTAGTTAGCCCAGCAATGGCGGCAGCAGCTGCGTTATATGGTCATTTTGTTGATATTAGAAAGGAGAGTTATGATGGAGCCATTTCGTATTCATAAAGGTACTGTCGCGGTACTTATGAATGATAACGTTGATACAGATCAAATTATTCCGAAGCAATATTTAAAGAGAATTGAAAGGACAGGGTTTGGAAAGTTTTTATTTGATGAGTGGCGATATGATAATAATCGTCATGAAAATCCTAAATTTCCGCTTAATGCACCAGAAAGAAAAGGCGCGAGTATATTAATTACCGGGGATAATTTTGGATGTGGTTCTTCAAGAGAACATGCTCCGTGGGCGCTTGCTGATTACGGTTTCCGTGTTATTATCGCAGGTGGATTTGCAGATATTTTTTATATGAATTGTATGAAGAATGGCATGTTACCGATTGTAATGGATAAAGAGATGCGCGAACAACTTGCTAAGACGGATGCGAGAGATCAAATAGAGGTCGATTTAGAGAATGAAGTAATTACTACGAGTACACACAGATTCCATTTTACAATCGAGAAAATGTGGAAAGAGAAATTATTAAATGGTTTAGATGAAATCAGTATTACCATGCAATATGAACAAGAAATTGAAGAGTATGAAAGAAAAGTGTCCTCACATTAATTAAAAGCTGAATATTTAAAATGTATTTACATTCAGAATTATCTGTTATATACTATGTAAAAATCAGAGGGGAAAGGGAGTAAGTATTATGAATACAATACAATCTATTAAAATGCTTACACAACTACATCATCATACATGAAACCCTTGAACCTAGCGTGAAAACGTGTAGGTACAAGGGTTATTCCCATTGTACCTACACTCTACTAAAGAGCCTTGTAGGTACTTTGTCTACAAGGCTCTTTTTATTTTCGGTTTAGGTGAATGAAATGGGCATACATTAGAAAAGGAAAGGTGTGAAAATTCAGATGACAAAATGGAAAAGGGCAAACCCGAATGGAACGAGAGATTATTTATTTGAAGAGTGTACGTTAATTGAAGAAGTGGAGCAAAAATTAAGGCGTACCTTTTTAGAGAGAGGTTATGAAGAAATAAGGACACCGACAATTGAATTTTATGATGTTTTTGCATTTCAAAATCGGCCGATAGATGAAGAAAAGATGTATAAGTTTTTTGATGAAAAAGGAAGAATTATCGTTTTGCGTCCAGATATGACGATTCCTTTAGCGAGAGTAATTGGGACGCAGAGGTGGGATACGCCCCTTAAATTAACGTATAGTGGAAATGTATTTCGAGCAAATGAGTCTCTTTCTGGAAAATATAATGAAATCGTACAAAGTGGTATTGAAATTATCGGGATTGATAATGTAAGAGCTGAAATTGAGTGTGTGATAAGTGTAATTCAAGCACTACAAAAATTGAAGGTACAATCTTTTACAATTGAGATTGGGCAAGTGCAGTTATATAAGTGTATTGTAAAAAAGCTCTCCATTTGTGATGAAGAAGAGAGAGTACTTAGAACGTATATTGAGAGTAAAAATTATGCTGCACTCTCAAATTTTATTAGAGAAAAGAAATTAGACCGGTGTGATGAAACAGTAAGATTACTTGAGAAATTACCGAGGCTATTTGGGAATTTAGAGGTCATTGAGGAAGCAGAAAAACTTGCTTCAAGTAATGAAATGAAAAAGGCTATTGCAAGAGTGAAAGAAATATATGAAACAATTGAAAAATTAGGATATGGCTCTTACATATCAATTGATTTAGGTATGATCCAACACTTAGATTATTATACGGGTGTTATTTTCAAAGGGTATATATATGAAATTGGAGAAGAAATTGTTAGTGGCGGAAGATATGATGAGTTAATTGGCAATTTTGGAGAGATGGTGTCAGCGGTTGGACTCGCGGTGCAAGTAAATCAGATCGTTAAGGCGCTTCAAGAGCAGCAAGAATCGTATGAAAGAGAGCCGATAGATATGATGATCCATTATGAGTTAAATAGATTAGCGGAAGCAGAAAGATTACGAAACTTACTTAGAAAGGACGGAAAGAATGCTAGATTATCTCTATTCGCTAATTTAAACGATACCTTTCAATTTGCAAGAAAAAATAAAATAGTAACGGTCGTTGAGGCCAGGAAAGAATCGTTAGTGGAATATGTATGGAAAGAGAAATGGATTGTTCAGAAAGAAGGGGAGACTTCGTGCGTAACATTCAAATTGCGTTAACGAAAGGAAGGCTAGAAAAGTATGTAATTCCACTGTTTGAGAAAATCGGTATCGATTGTTCAGAGCTGAAAGATAAAGGGAGAAAGCTTGTTTTTCAAAGTAAAAATACTGATATTTCATTTATTTTAGTGAAAGCGGTGGATGTTGCTACTTATGTGGAACATGGAGTAGCTGATATTGGTGTCGTTGGTAAAGATATTTTAATGGAAAATGAGAAAGATATTTATGAAATGTTGGATTTAGGAGTAGGTGTGTGTAAATTTTGTGTTGCTTCTATTCCTACGTACAATCCAAAGAGTTACCGAAAGAAAAGAATTGCTACAAAATACCCGCACATCACTTCTACTTATTTTCATGATAAAGGAGAGGATGTAGAAATTATAAAAATAGAAGGTTCTGTAGAAATCGCGCCTCTTCTTGGATTGGCAGATGCGATTGTTGATATTGTTGAAACAGGAAAAACGTTACAAGAGAATGGTTTAATTGTATTTGAGGAAATGTGCTCTATATCAGCACGAATGATTGTAAATAAGGCAGCTTTAAAAACTAAAAAAGACGAAATATTCAGTGTTATAAATATGATGGAGCAAGAAATTTTGTCAAGGAAATAGGGGGCTTGAAATGGAGATCGTTTATGAAGATTTCAAAGAGGCATTATCCAAAATAAAAGCGCTACGAGAAAGCGCTAATATAATAGAAGAAACTGTTCAAAGAAATGTTAGAGAAATTGTTCAAAATGTAAGAGAGAGTAAGGATGAGGCTTTATCTTTGTACACAAAAAAGTTTGATGGTGTGGAGATTACAAATTTTCGTGTAAGTGAGGAAGAAATAGAACAAGCAAGTATGTTTGTAGAGCCTTCTTTTTTAGAAGCGTTACAAGAAGCGAAGAAAAATATTATCTCGTATCACGAAAAGCAAAAAAGGCAATCTATGTTCGATTGCGTGAGTGAAGGGGTAATTAGAGGTCAGCTTATTCGGCCATTAGAAAATGTAGGTGTGTATGTGCCGGGCGGGACGGCTTCTTATCCTTCATCTGTATTAATGAATGTATTGCCAGCAAAACTCGCAGGAGTGAAAAAAATTGTAATGGTAACACCGCCGAGAAAAGGAGGAATTGATCCGCATATTTTAGCCGCTGCAAGTCTTGCGGGTGTAGATGAAATTTATATGGCTGGTGGTGCGCAAGCAATTGCTGCTCTAGCATATGGAACGGAATCGATTCCTAAAGTAGACAAAATAGTGGGTCCTGGAAATTTGTATGTTGCTTTAGCGAAGCGAGAAGTATACGGGATAGTAAATATCGATATGATTGCTGGACCGTCAGAAATTGTAGTTATCGCTGATGAAACAGGGAACGCCAAATATATTGCTGCGGATTTATTGTCACAAGCAGAGCATGACGTAAGAGCGACAGCTATTTGTATTACAACAAATGTACAGCTTGCTAAAGAAGTAGAAAAAGAAATAGAAAGACAGCTAGAGACGTTACCAAGGAGTGAAATAGCTCGTGAGTCAATAAAAAGAAATGGAGCCATGTTTATTGTCCCTTCTTTAGAAGAGGCGTTTCACTTATCAAATGAAATTGCCCCAGAACATTTAGAGTTACATATAAAAGAGCCGATGAATGCGTTAGCTTATGTAAAGCATGCAGGTTCCATTTTTCTTGGTCCATATGCACCTGAGCCGCTCGGGGATTATTTGGCAGGACCGAATCATGTATTACCGACAAGTGGAACGGCAAGATTTTTCTCACCGTTATCAGTCGACGATTTCGTGAAAAAATCAAGCTTTGTTTCTTATACGGAGGAAGCATTAAAAAATGTACAGCATCATATTGTAGAACTTGCAAATAAAGAAGGCTTACATGCACACGCGAGAGCAATACAAATTAGATTTGAGGAGGAAGAATAATGCGTCAGTCAAGTCAAGTACGTGAGACGACAGAAACAAAAATTAAATTAAGTTTGCAGCTTGATGAGAGTACGAATGTTTCTGTTCAAACGGGAGTGGGTTTCTTTGATCATATGCTAACTTTATTTGCAAGGCATGGAAGATTTGGCTTGCAAGTTGAAGCGGAGGGGGATGTATTTGTCGACGCTCATCATACAGTTGAAGATGTTGGAATTGTACTCGGAAATTGCTTGAAAGAAGCATTGCAAAATAAAGAGGGGATTAATAGGTACGGGTCGGCATATGTTCCAATGGATGAATCTTTAGGATTTGTTGCAATTGATATAAGCGGGCGTTCTTATATTGTATTTCAAGGCGAATTAACAAATCCAAAACTAGGCGATTTTGATACAGAATTAACAGAAGAATTTTTTAGAGCAGTTGCTCATGCTGCCAATATTACATTACATGCTCGCATTCTATACGGAAGTAATACACATCACAAAATTGAAGCTTTATTTAAAGCATTTGGTCGAGCACTTAGAGAGGCAGTCGATAAAAATACCAACATTACTGGTGTAAATTCAACGAAGGGGATGTTGTAATTGATTGCCATTATAGATTATGGAATGGGAAATATTCGTAGTGTAGAACAAGCATTAAAATATATTGGAGCAGAGTACATCGTAACAGATGATAAAGAAGAAATATTGAGAAGTGATGGAGTTATGCTGCCAGGAGTAGGTGCATTTCCGAAAGCGATGGACGTTCTAGCAGAAAAAGATTTAGCATGTGTGCTAAAAGAAGTTGGGAGTTCAGGGAAGCCGCTTCTGGGTATTTGTTTAGGCATGCAACTTTTATTTGAAAAAAGTGAGGAATTAAAAGATTGTAATGGATTAAGTTTATTGCCAGGTGTCGTTCGAAAATTAAAAGTTCCTTATAAAATTCCGCATATGGGGTGGAATGAACTAACGAAAGAAAGAGAAATTCCGCTTTGGAATGGGATAGAAGACGGATCCTTCGTGTATTATGTTCATTCTTATTATGCGGATTGTCCAGAGGAAATTGTGTGCGGGGCAAGTGAATATGGAGTGCGAGTACCTGGTTTTGTAGCAAAAGGAAATATATTTGGCGCACAGTTTCATCCTGAAAAAAGTGGTGAAATTGGCATGCAAATGTTAAAAAATTTCAAAGGAGTGGTAGAAGCATGGAGATCTTCCCAGCTATCGATTTAAAAGGAGGGCGATGCGTGAGACTTTATCAAGGAGAGTTTAGTAAAGAAACAGTAATGAATGAAGATCCAGTTGCGCAAGCGATTATATTTGAAAAACTCGGAGCAAAAAAACTACACATTGTTGATTTAGACGGTGCAGTTGCTGGAGAGTCATTAAACTTGTCTGTCATTGAAAGCATATGCAAGGCGGTACGTATTCCTGTGCAAGTTGGAGGAGGGATTCGATCACTTGTAGCAGTGGATAAGTTATTGTTAGCAGGTGTAGAAAAAGTGATTTTAGGAACAGCTGCCCTTTATGATAAGGCATTTTTAGAAGAAGCAATTCGTCTATATAACGAGAAAATCATCGTTGGAATTGATGCGAAAAATGGTTTCGTAGCAACAAGGGGGTGGCTTGATGTGTCTGAAATTTCTTACATTGATTTAGCGAAGCAGATGGAAAATTTGGGTGTTCAAACGATTGTGTTTACAGATATTTCGAAAGACGGGACGCTTGCAGGACCGAACTTTGAGCAATTGGAGTCATTACAAAATAGCGTTGATATTCGTCTGATCGCTTCTGGAGGAGTGGCATCTATTCAAGATGTGAAAAAATTACATGATATGAACATTTACGGCGTCATAATTGGAAAGGCACTGTATGAGAAAACGATTGATTTAGAAGAAGTGTTACAGGTAACAAAGTTATGTTAGCGAAACGAATTATTCCATGTCTAGATGTGAAAGAAGGTCGAGTCGTAAAGGGTGTGAATTTTATAGGATTACGAGACGTTGGTGATCCTGTTGAGATAGCCGCTGTATATAATGAGGCTGGAGCGGATGAAATCGTCTTTTTAGATATTACTGCGACACATGAAGGACGAAAAACGATTATAGATGTTGTAGAACAAACAGCCTCAAAAGTATTTATTCCTTTAACAGTTGGCGGGGGGATTTCAAATGTTAAAGATATGTACAATTTACTAAGAGCTGGAGCAGATAAAGTTTCAATAAACTCAGCGGCAGTGAGAAATCCCAAGTTAATCAAGGAAGGTGCAGAACATTTTGGCTCACAATGTATTGTCGCAGCAATTGATGCTAGAAAAGTAGCAGAAGATAAATGGAATGTATACGTGAACGGAGGAAGAGTTGATACGGGAATAGATGCAATAGAATGGGCGAAGCGCGTCGTTAAGCTCGGGGCAGGAGAAATTTTGTTAACGAGTATGGACGCAGATGGAACGAAAAATGGATATGATCTTCGTTTAACAGAAGAAATTTCAAAAAGCGTTTCCGTCCCAGTCATCGCATCAGGGGGATGTGGTCATACTGATCACATTATAGAAGTATTTCAAAAGACAACAGTCGATGCAGCATTAGCGGCATCCATCTTTCACTATGGTGAAGAAACTGTACAGAGTGTAAAAAGAAAGTTAAGAGAAGCTAACGTTGAGGTGCGGTTATGAAACCTAACTTTTCAAAAGGATTACTGCCAGCTGTTGTGATCGAGGAAGATACGAAAGAAGTTTTAATGCTAGCTTATATGAATGAAGAAGCATATGAAAAAACGCTAAAAACGAAAAAAACGTGGTTTTATTCTCGCTCGAGACAATCGTTATGGAATAAAGGAGAAACATCAGGAAATGTCCAATATGTGCAATCGCTTTATTTAGACTGTGATCAAGATTCAATTGTAGTTGTCGTAAAGCAAGTAGGACCTGCTTGCCACACGGGAGAAAAAACATGTTTTCACTATAAAATTATATAAGGGGATACATATGGAAGATACTTTGAAGATATTATTTGAAACCATTGAAGAACGAAAGAAAAATCCACTGCCTGAATCATATACAAATTATTTATTTTCAAAAGGAGAAGATAAAATTTTAAAGAAAATTGGTGAAGAGTGCGCGGAAGTAATCATCGCATCTAAAAATAATGATAAAGACGAACTCGTAAAAGAAATGGTTGATGTTTTTTATCACTGCTTCGTTCTATTAGCTGAAAAAAATATTTCAATGGAAGATGTCATGCGAGAAGTAAAAGAAAGAAATGGAAAGCTTTCGAGAGTAGGAGAACGAAGAGAAATAGATACATTATAAGGGGGAATACAAATGAAAGTGGATTATCACCTTCATTTAGAAGAAGGGCCATATTCAATAGGTTGGCTTGCTAAAATAAATGAGGCTCTGGAATATTATGAGCCGCTTCAAGAAGAAAGACATTCTATCGATTGGCTTATGAAGACACAAGAGCGTTTGCAAAGACGTGTGAAGGAAGGGCCGTTTACAGAACAGTGGATCGATTTATATTTAGAAGAAGCGTTGCGAAAAGGTATAAAAGAAGTTGGCATTGTTGATCATTTATATCGTTTTCATGAGGCGAAAGTATATTATGAAAAGTATGTTGATATTAGTGATTCAAAACTCGGTCGCTTACAGAAGGAATGGTTAGACCAAGTAAGAGTAGTTTCACTATATGATTTTACAAAGGCGATTGAAGAGGCAAAAGAGCGATGGAGTAAACGAGGGGTAACACTAAAACTGGGAATTGAAGCGGATTATTTTATCGGTGGTGAGGAAGAGCTAAAAGAGTTATTAGCGCTAGGAGACTTTGATTATGTAATTGGTTCTGTTCACTTTCTTGACGGATGGGGCTTTGATAATCCAGATACGAAAGAATATTTTGAGGAGCATGACTTACATGCGCTATATGATACTTTTTTCAAAACTGTTGAGCGTGCCGTTCGTTCCGAGTTATTTGATATTATAGCTCATCTTGATAACATAAAAGTATTTAATTACAGGTTGGATGAGAATGAGCAGCTTTCTTATTATAAAGAAATTGCACGTGCGTTAGTAGAAACGAATACCGCAACAGAAGTAAATGCAGGATTGTACTATCGCTATCCAGTTCGTGAAATGTGTCCAAGTCCGCTCTATCTACAAGTATTAGCTAAACAGGGAGTTCCCATTACGATTTCTTCAGATGCACATTATCCAAATGATTTAGGGAAATACGTAAAAGAAAATGTGCAAACATTACGGACTCACGGTATTACTCAAATCGCAACATTTTCGAAAAGAGTAAGAGTAATGAAACAACTTGAAGAAGAAGTAACAATTTCAAAATAAAACACGATTTTTTGATGAAAACCACCCTTTTTGTTCAAAATAAGAAAGAATGAAAAGGAGGGTAAGAAATGGCGAAACAACAAAAGAAACAAAATGTACAAGCGGTGGACCAAGCGTATACTTCTGAAACGAATGAAACAGCTAACTCAGTTATCGAGGAACAAATTAGCGATACAGTTGCAGAAGGAACAATTGATGCGAAGCTTGGACAAGAATCGCAAGAGAAAGCGTAAGAAGAGAGGAGAGATGAATCTCCTCTTTTCTTATGTGAAAAAATGACGATTTTCAAAACTATAATCAAATTCCTTGGTTTTTATATATGGATTTCTTACAATGAAATATAAGAGATATCTTATTTTGCATAGAAGAGGTGTTAGTAGTGGCGAAAATATTAGTAGCAGGGAAAATTCCAAAAATCGGATTAGAACTATTAAAGGGTCATGATGTAGAAATGTACGATAAAGAGGAGTTAATTTCTATAGATGAATTAACAGAGCGTGTAAAAGATAAAGACGCATTGTTAAGCTTACTTTCTACAAAGGTGACGAGAGAAGTTATTGATGCGGCACCTAATTTAAAGATTGTTGCAAACTATGGTGCTGGTTACGATAATATTGATTTCACGTATGCAGGAGAAAAAGGAATTGCAGTATCGAATACACCGAAAGTATCAACTGAAGCGACAGCAGAATTAACATTTGCACTTCTTTTAGCAGCGGCACGTAGAATTCCTGAGGGGGATACATTATGTCGTACAACTGGATTTAACGGATGGGCACCATTATTTTTCTTGGGCCGCGAAGTGCACGGTAAGACAATTGGAATTATTGGCCTTGGGGAAATCGGGAAAGCAGTTGCAAAGCGTGCGAAAGCGTTTGGAATGGATGTTTTATATACAGGACCAAATCGTAAGCCTGAAGCGGAAAGTGAACTGGGCGCAACATATGTGACATTGGAAGGATTATTACAAACAGCAGATTTTATTACAATTAACTGTGCTTATAATCCGAAATTACATCATATGATCGATGAAGAACAGTTTAAAATGATGAAGAAAACAGCATATATTGTAAATGCTTCACGTGGACCAATTATGAATGAAGCGGCACTCGCTCATGCATTAAAAACGAATGAAATTGAAGGTGCAGCTCTTGATGTGTTTGAATTTGAACCGAAAATTACAGAAGAGCTAAAGGGATTAAAGAATGTTGTGCTCGCTCCTCATGTAGGAAATGCAACATTTGAAACGCGTGATGCGATGGCTGAAATGGCTGTAAGAAATATTTTAGCTGTATTAAATGGTGAAGAACCAGTAACACCTGTAAATCAAAAAGTATTCGTTACAAAATAAAGTGGGGGATTCATCCCTCTGATTATTAGCCCACATTAACCGGGATAAAAAAAACCTTCCAATTTCGGAAGGTTTTTTTTATTTTTCTTTATTTGCTCTTTTAGAAGGTCTTTGTCTAAGGAATTGAGATAGCATATACAAAATATATAGTGGAATGGCAATGAATAAGAAAACAGAAAAATTACCAAAACCTGTTTGATACATTGTGATAATGCTTCCAACTAAAAATAGTGTAATAATGATGCTATATCGTGGAAGTGGTACATCCTTTAAACTTGGGATACGAATGCGGCTCACCATTAAAAATGCGAACGTTACAAATACTGTAATAAGAACGATCTTTGGAATGGTATTTGAAAATAATGTTAGGAAAGCAACAAGCCCTCCTGCTGCAGTAATCGGAACTCCAGTGAAATATTTCATTGAAGTAGAAGATGGTGTTACGTTAAATCGTGCTAAACGATATGCTCCGAAAAGAGGGAATAATCCCGCTATGTATAAACCGATGATTCCATAGTTGGAGAAAGATGTGTAATACATTAAAACAGCAGGTGCTGCGCCGAATGTTACGACATCTGCGAGCGAGTCAAGCTCTTTTCCCATTTGTGAATCAACACGTAATAAACGAGCCACACGACCATCAAGACTATCTAACATCATCCCGATAAGTACTAAAATAGCAGCTGATTTATAATATCCTAAAGATGCATAGCCGATTGATAAAAATCCGCTATATAAATTTCCGAGTGTAAATAAATTTGGAATAGCTGCTCTATACAAAATCTGATCCCTTGCTTTCTGTTATAAATTCTTAATTAGTGTATGAAAGTTTACTTATTTTATCATACCATAAATTTCTTTCTCATACGAAAGAAATTCCCAATTCGTGAAAGATTTCATCGAAGAATAATTGGTGGAATAAGTAAAAAGAAGCAACTCATATAAAGTTGCTTCTTACACTATTCAAATTTCGTTGTCATTGTTCCAGTTTTATATCGATTGTTAGGATCGAATCGTAATAAATCTCCATAAATAAGTTTGTCGGAGAGTTTTAATTCTGTTTTTGCTTTTTCGATATAAGGTTGACATAGTGTTTTATCAGTTTCTTCACCCGTACTTCTTTTATAACACATATTTTTTGTATAAACATAATCTTCCGAAACAAAACTGCCATCCCGCATTACCATAAGCGGATCTTTTTCTTTAATAAATAAGTCAGTTCCAAATTCAACGGATTGATTTGATTTAATACCAAGTAAATGAAGTAGAGTTGGTTTGATATCAACTTGACCGGATACTTTAGAAATAACTTTTCCTTCTTGACCAGGCACATGAATAATAAGGGGGACACGTTGTAATTGCATAGCATCAAACGGTGTAATAGTGTCTTTCCCAAGGAACTGAGCCATAGCAGCGTTATGGTTTTCGGAAATACCATAATGGTCTCCATAAATGACAATAACAGAATTGTCGTATAGTCCTTCTGCTTTTAATTGATTAATAAACAATTTAAGAGCTTCATCGGTGTAACGAACTGTAGGGAAGTAGCGATTTAAAACATCACTTTCCGAATTAAACTCATCTACATATTGATCTTCTGGATTTAGAAGAAACGGAAAATGGTTTGTTAAAGTGATAAATTTTGTGTAGAACGGCTCTGGTAAAGATTTTAACTTTGGAATAGATTGTTCAAAGAACTCTTTATCTTTTAATCCCCAACCGACAGACATTTGTTCCGTGCCCACATAATCATTTAAGTTAAAGTAACGGTCATATCCAAGCGAAGGATACATTACATCCCGATTCCAAAACGTTTTATCGTTTGAGTGGAATACAGCGGAAGAATAACCATATTTTTTTAATTGTTCAGGTGTAGCAGTGTATTCATTTGTTGCATGAGTAAAGAATACAGAACCACGATCTAACGGATAAAGTGAGTTTTCAACGATAAATTCAGCATCAGAAGTTTTACCTTGTCCCGTTTGATGATAGAAGTTATCAAAGTAAAAACTATCTTTAATAAATTCATTTAAAAATGGAGTAATCTCTTTTCCATTTATTTTTTTATTAATAACAAAACTTTGTGTAGATTCCATTGAAATTAAAATTACATTTTTACCTTTTGCAGCTCCAAATAAGTTTTTATCAACATGCTTATCTTTTGAGTCTGTATAGTTTTTAATTTCAGAGAACCCGTCGCCACTTGCAAATACACGCTCAGCTGAAGACTTAGATTGAAGCGTAATATCAAATAGATGATATGTGTATAAACCTAAATTTTTCACGACAGTTTGACGGTCAAATGAGCGTGAGAACATTTGTGGCTTATAAATAACTGAAACGATGATTTGCAGTGCTAATAGAGCTGTTACACCACTAAAGAAAGTGCGCTTCTCAGATCGTGAAAGTGGTGTTTTGTCACAAAATGCCGGGAATTTACGCGAAAGAAACATTAAAATAATTGCATCCGCAAATAAAAGTAATGTTTTATACGTAAAGAGTTCTTTAATGCTTGTTCCTAAATCAGCCATGTTATTTGTTTGGAATAGAACGGGGAAAGTAACGAAATCATCATAAAACCCGTAAAACATTGCATTTCCAAATAAAATAAATGACAGAACAAAACTAATTCCAATAATAATTCGGTTTCGGTGCTTAGATGCAAGTAAAGCAAAACCGAAAAATAAAAGTAATGAAGCTAACGGATTAATAAAAAGCATAAATTCTTCAAAGAAGTTATCAATTTTAATATCAAAAGCTAGCTTGTACACAATATATGTTTTAATCCATAATAAAACGACTGCAACGAGTGCAAATCGCAGTTTTGGAAATAAACGTTGTAGCATAACATACTCCTCTCCTAAAAAGCATGACAGTTCTTGTGAGTCCGTTGATTAGTTTCCCACTTTATATATACGAACAGTCCTTTATTAATATGATTATTACACTATGAGTATCATTATACGAAAATAAAAGAGAGTTGTGGACTTTTTTATAATAATTGAGTAGAAAAAGAGCAGTGGGAGACAATAAAACGGAATTTCTATGTATGATTATTATCATTTGCTAAACATAGAAAGCATCGCGTAATGATACGGAGGTTATAATGCGAAAATTATTATATTTTATCGTATGCAGTAGTTTTATCCTGTTTACTTCACCGAGTGTGTCAGTAGCCCAATATGATGCACCTCTTATGGAAGATGCACTTTATTCTGTTTTATTCCCAAAAATAAATAAAGCAATTGAAAAACAATATGGGAGCTTGAAACCTTATCAATGTCCTAAAATTATTAGTTTAAAAAAAGTGTATAGTAATACATATTTATTTCAAGCGGTTATCGAAGTAACGAAGTATGAGCGAGTTGGTGGGAAAATTGCTCCACCATTTGAGAAAGTAACAATAACGTTTAATAACGAGGAAGGCGAGTGGGAAGTAACAAAGATTATAGTAAAGCGCTTACCAAATGACACGGAATTAAACTGCAAAAAAACAATATAAAAAATTGTTTGACAAATAAAATGGTCCTTTGGTATTGTTAATAGCAACAATTAGATGTTTGAAAATTAAATAGACTTACCTCATCTACTCTCAAAGGTAGAGGCCGCGATAGGAAAGAGTAAGCTATGGGAGATTTAGTGGAATCTGTGATCATAGGTTGAAAGGGACTATTGCCGAAATATAAGAATAACCAACTTATTCATATATTGGGACTGCATTAAATAAATGTAGTACTGTCATAAGAATTATTTTATGGAGAGCTATTTGGAGATGTTGATGCGGTTTCTTATTTTGAGGAGATAACAACTCGTTTATTTTTTCAATATATATTTTTCCTAATAAGAAACGCGTGTGAACATTGTTCCGCGCGTTTTTTGTCTATCTAAAAGCGTGCTGCAATGAATAGAAGATTGGGGTTATGAGTTTTAGAGGAAATAAGGGAGGAATTCAAATGTATTTACACGGCACGAGCCGAATCAATGGGCAAGGACATTTAGAAATTGGTGGGTGCGATACGACGCAGCTCGCAAGGCAATATGGAACACCACTTTATGTATACGATGAAGAGTCAATTCGCGGAAAGTGCCGCGCATTTCATCGTGCTTTTAAAGAAAGTGGTTTCTCTTATCAAGTAGCATATGCAAGCAAGGCGTTCTTGTGCATGGAGATGTGCCGAGTAGCTCGTGAAGAGAATATGTCATTAGATGTTGTTTCTGGAGGAGAACTATATACTGCACTTCAAGCGGGATTCCCGGCATCACGTATTCATTTTCATGGAAATAATAAAACAGAAGAAGAGATAGTGATGGCTCTCGAGGCGAATATCGGTTGTTTTGTAGTCGATAATTTCTTAGAATTAGAAATTTTACATGATTTAGCAGTGCAACATGGGAAATTTGTGAACATATTAATTCGTGTAACGCCTGGAGTAGAGGCACACACACATGAATATATTACAACAGGCCAAGAGGATTCGAAATTTGGATTTGGTGTTTCAAATGGTCAAGCGATGCAGGCGATTGGGCTTGCTTTACAAAAATCAAATTATAATGTGTTAGGGATCCATTCACATATCGGCTCACAAATATTTGAAACAGCTGGTTTTATTCGAGCAATTGAAGTTCTTCGCCAATTTTTAGAAGAAGTGAGAGAGCAAACAAACTATGTAGTGAAAGTGTTAAATGTAGGCGGGGGGTTCGGAATACGCTACACAGATTCGGATACGCCATTAACACTTGAGACATATGTGCGAGCTGTAACGAGTGCAGTGAGAGAACAATTTACAGTATGTAACTATCCATTGCCAGAAATTTGGGTTGAACCAGGACGTAGTATTGTAGGTGATGCTGGAACAACACTCTATACAGTCGGATCGGTGAAAGATATCCCAGGTATTCGGAAATATGTATCAGTGGATGGTGGAATGACAGATAATTTAAGACCTGCTTTATATAGCGCGCGTTATGAAGCGATGCTAGCGAATCGAGGGAATGATGAAAATGAAGAACTCGTTTCGATTGCTGGGAAATGCTGTGAGAGTGGAGATATGCTGATTTGGGATATTCATTTACCGAAAGTCGCTTCTTCCGATTTACTAGCAATTTCTTGTACAGGAGCATATGGCTACTCGATGGCGAATAATTATAATCGAATTCGGAGACCAGCTGTCGTCTTTGCGAAAGGTGGAACATCGCAAGTTGTAGTGGAACGCGAAACATATGAAAATATTATTAGGAACGATCGCATACGTATTAAAGAACTTGTTTAAATAGAGAAAAGGAGTTGTTCAGATGGGCAATTCCTTTTTTATAAAATAAAATAATTAAAATATATCGGAAAACTAGGATTGAAAAAAATCAGAATTGTGTTAAAATACAAATACAAAGCTTATCAAGAGAAGCGGAGGGAACTGGCCCGAAGAAGCTCGGCAACCTGCTTGTAGAAAGCAAGGTGCTAAATCCAGCAAAATGGAATCCATTTTGAAAGATAAGGTAAAATATATTACCGAACAGTCTTTTCGAAATGGGAAAGATTTTTTTTATGAATAAAAAGGGGGGCTGTTCGCGTGAGTGTACGGGAACATTTTGAGGAAGTATCAGAGAAGATTCAAGCGATGCTTGCTGATATGAAATACGGTTCAATTACAATTGTTGTGCAAGATGGGAAAGTCATTCAATTAGAAAAAAGTGAAAAAGTACGTTTAAAGTAAAAAGCGCTGACTAGAAAAACTAGAGGCGGTTTTAACCTATTTTATTAGGTTAAAACCGTCTTTTTGCTTTTACAGGGGGAAAAAACATGTTGACGTATGAAACGTGGGATGAAAATGGTGTTTCATTTTCGGAAGATGATGAAGCGAAAGGCGCGCTATCAGTATTAAGTTGGGCTTATAAAGAATATAAAGAAGAAATCGTATATGCATGTAGCTTTGGAGTGGAAGGTATGGTATTACTGCACCTTATAAACCAAGTAAATCCATCTGCTAAAGTTGTATTTTTAGATACAAATGTTCATTTTCAAGAAACGTATGAATTAATTCAAAAAGTGCGGGAACGATTTCCTTCATTAAATATTATAGAAAAACAGCCAGAACTTACACTTGATGAACAAGCAAAGTTGCATGGCGAGAAACTATGGGAAAGCAATCCGAATCTTTGTTGTAAAATTAGAAAAATTTTACCTTTAGAAAAATCATTAGCAAATGAAAAGGCGTGGATATCAGGTTTAAGAAGGGAACAATCAGAAACTCGCAAACATACAAACTTTATAAATCAAGATCATCGTTTTCAATCTATTAAGATTTGTCCACTCATTCATTGGACATGGAAAGAAGTTTGGCGATATGTACACAAACATAGTTTGCCGTATAACCCATTACATGATGTTGGCTATCCAAGTATTGGGTGTGAGAAGTGTACGTTACCTGTAGATGGTGGCGATTCAAGAGATGGTAGATGGGCTGGCAAAGTGAAAACAGAATGTGGTCTTCATTATCAATAAGATAAATTGAAAAATAAAGCTAAGAGAGGGTATAGAAAATGAGTATAAGAAACGAATTAGTAAACCGTATAGATGAGACATACGACATATCAAAAATAGAAAAAGAAATTGAACTAGATAACATTGCGATAAGTGATTTAGAGCTATTGGCGACAGGAGGATATAGTCCGCTTACAGGTTTTTTAGGAAAGAAAGATTATGATTCCGTTGTAGAAACGCTGCGTTTAGCAAATGGTAGCGTATGGAGTATACCGATTACATTACCAGTACTAGAAGAAGTTGCAGCGGATTTGAAAACGGGAGAAGAAGTAAAGCTTATTAAAGGTGGAACGGTATGTGGTGTCATTCAAATAGAAGATATTTTTGTACCAGATAAAGAAAAAGAAGCGTTACTCGTATATAAAACGACGGATGAGGCTCATCCAGGAGTGAAAAAATTATATGAAAGGCCAAACGTTTACGTTGGAGGAGCTATTATTCTTACAAAACGCTTTGAAAATAATCAGTTTCCTTCTTATCATTTAGATCCAATTGAAACGAGAGAAGAATTTAAAAAACGTGGTTGGAACACAGTAGTTGGATTCCAAACGAGAAACCCGGTACATCGTGCTCATGAGTATATTCAAAAGTCGGCCCTTGAAATTGTAGATGGTCTCTTTTTGAACCCGCTTGTTGGGGAAACGAAATCAGATGATATTCCTGCTGATGTAAGGATGGAAAGCTATGAAGTATTACTTCAAAACTATTATCCGAAAAATCGTGTCTTTTTAGGTGTGTTTCCTGCAGCAATGCGTTACGCGGGGCCAAGAGAAGCGATATTTCATGCATTAGTAAGAAAGAATTTTGGATGTACACACTTTATTGTAGGTCGCGACCATGCCGGGGTAGGAGATTATTACGGGACATATGAAGCGCAGGATATCTTTACGAATTTTACGATAGAAGAGTTAGGGATTACACCGCTATTCTTTGAACATAGCTTTTACTGCGGGAAATGTGAAGCAATGGCTTCAACAAAAACATGCCCGCACGGAAAAGAGGACCATGTTATTTTATCGGGCACGAAAGTAAGAGAACTATTAAGAAATGGTGAGATTCCGCCAAGTACATTTAGTCGTAAAGAAGTAGTGGAAGTGCTAATTAAAGGGTTGAAAAAAGGTGTAGTAACAAAATAGGGAGAGAACGAGATGAATACAAATATTACTTGGCATACAGCCTCTGTTTCAAAAGATGAGAGAAGAGTGAAAAATGGCCATCATAGTTTTGTAATTTGGTTTACGGGTTTATCAGCTTCAGGTAAATCTACAGTAGCGAATGCGGTTGCTCGTAAACTATTTGAAAAGAATATCGGAAACTATGTGCTAGATGGGGATAATATACGCCACGGTTTAAATAACGATTTAGGTTTTTCTGAAAGTGATCGTACAGAGAATATTCGTCGTATTGGTGAAGTTTCTAAACTATTCGTAGATCAAGGAACGATTGTTCTTACGGCATTTATTTCACCATTTCGAGTAGACCGAAAACAAGTTAGGGATCTATTAGCGGCGGATGAATTTATTGAAGTGTTTGTGAAGTGTCCGATTGAAGAGTGTGAAAAACGTGATCCGAAAGGTCTTTATAAAAAGGCAAGAAAAGGTGATATTAAACAGTTTACGGGTGTTGATTCACCATATGAGGAGCCAGAACGAGCAGAATTAATTGTAGAAACACATAAGTATTCTATTGAAGAATGTGCAGAACAAATTGTGAAGTACTTACAAGAGCGTAGTTTTATATAGGGGGATTAAAAATGAGTTATGAAAAAGTATGGGCTAACAATGAAAAATTAAATCAGACTGAGAAGAATAAATTAGAAAAAGATGGATTGGAAATCTTTAATGATATTCCTTACTATGCGGAGAATGGGTTTGCATCTATTCCGAAAGAAGAGTGGGACGCATTTAAATGGGCAGGATTGTATTTACAGCGTCCGAAAGAAGCTGGTTATTTTATGATGCGTGTAAATATTCCTTCAGGGATTATTACAAATGCACAGGCGGAAGCTCTTGCTTCTATCGCTGAGGATTATGGACGCGATGTGATAGATATTACGACAAGGCAGGCGATTCAGTTCCATTGGTTAGAAATCGAGCAGATTCCAGATATCTTTAAAAGATTAGCGAGAGTTGGATTATCTTCAGCAGGGGCGTGTGGTGATATAACACGTAATATTACAGGGAATCCGCTTGCTGGAATTGATGGGAATGAATTATTTGATACAACGTCTATTGTGAAAGAAGTATATGACTACTTTCAATATAATGAAGAGTTTTCTAACCTACCACGCAAATTTAAAATGTCCATTAGTTCAAACGTTTATAATTCTGCAAATGCAGAGATTAACTGTGTTGCATTTACACCTGCTACGAAAAAAATAGAGGGTGAGAAAAAAATTGGTTTTCATATAAAAGTAGGCGGAGGATTATCAGCTCGTCCATATTTAGCGGAAGAATTAGATGTGTTCGTTTTACCGGAAGAAGTGAAGGCGGTAGCGATCGCGATTGCTACTATATTCCGTGATTTTGGATATCGTGAAAAACGTCATTTAGCACGTTTGAAATTTCTTGTTGCAGACTGGGGAGCTGAGAAATTCAAAGAGAAATTAATAGAGTATACAGGACCTTTACAAAGTAAAGGAGAAAGTGCACTCAAAGGATGGAATGCAGGCTATTTTTACGGTGTTCAAGATCAAAAACAAGAGGGACTAAAATATGTCGGTTTTAATGTGCCAGTAGGACGATTACATGCAGAAGAAATGTTTGAGATTGCTAGAATTGCCAAGCAATATGGAAATGGACAAATTCGTACATGTAACTCGCAAAATTTCATTATTCCGAACGTACCACCGGAAAATGTAGCAGGATTACTAAGTGAGCCGTTGTTTGAAGCAATCTCTGCAAGTCCGAAATCATTTATCGGTCATGCGGTTTCATGTACTGGTATTGAATATTGCAATCTTGCTCTAGTAGAAACGAAAGAGAGATTGCGAAAAATTGCAGAATACTTAGATACGCAAATTGCACTCGATGTTCCAGTTCGAATTCATATGGTAGGGTGCCCGAACTCATGTGGTCAACGCCAAATTGCTGACATTGGATTACAAGGGGTGAAAATGAAAACGAAGGAAAAAGGAATTGTTGAGGCGTTTGAAATTTATGTAGGTGGAACGCTATTAAATGGGGGAGCTTATAACGAAAAATTAAAAGGGAAAATAGATGGAGAAGATTTACCAGACGTTCTTGTATCCTTTTTAAGTTATTTCCAAAAAAATAAACTACCAGCTGAAACGTTTTATGATTTCGTAGGACGTTTTGGAGTGGAAAAATTGCAAATTGCATTAAATCAAGTATTGGAAGAAGTAATTGCGTCTTAGGAGGGACATTATGGATTTATATCGATTAGAGGCTGTATTAGCAAATGCTATTGTTCCAATTGTTGTTGTTGCTGAAAGTGAAGAAAAGGCATTTAAGCTTGCGGAGATTGAGCTTGAAAAACATTTTTTACCATTGCCAGAAGTAAAAGAGATTTCCTTGTTTGAAAAAAAGAAGATTCGAAAAGGCGCGGCCTTTGTTATTCATGAGTAAGGAACATTGAAATATGAAGTAATGAAAACTTCCATTCATATATAAGGATGGAAGTTTCACTTTAATAGTAGAAATGAGGAGAGATGATGGGGAAGGTTTATATCGTTGGAGCGGGTCCTGGTGATCCGGATTTAATCACTGTTAAAGGATTGAAATGCATCGAGAAGGCAGATGTTATTTTATATGACCGTCTCGTGAATAAAGAATTGCTTTCTTATGCAAAGCCGGAAGCGGATTTAATTTATTGCGGGAAACTCCCGAATTATCACACGATGAAGCAAGAGACGATTAACATGTTTCTTGTTAAATATGCGAAAAAAGGAAAAGTTGTAACAAGACTTAAGGGGGGAGATCCATTTGTATTTGGCAGAGGCGGAGAAGAAGCTGAAGCGTTAGCGAAACAAGGTGTGTCATTTGAAATCGTCCCAGGTATTTCGGCTGGAATAGCTGCACCTGCTTATGCTGGAATTCCAGTAACGCATCGTGAGGCAAGCGCGAGTTTTGCTATTGTGACAGGGCATAGGAAAGAAGATGCTGAAGAGGAAGTGAAGTGGGAGAATTTAGCGAAAGGTGTAGAGACTTTAGCTGTCTATATGGGGGTTAGTAATTTACCTTATATATGTGCGCAACTTATGAAGTATGGAAAAGACACAAGTACACCTGCTGCTATTATTGAACGAGGAACGACGTCTATGCAGCGTACCGTTACAGGTACGTTAGGAACGATAGTGGATATTGCTAAAAGAGAAAAGATTCAAAATCCAAGTATGATCGTGATTGGAGAAGTTGTCCGCTTTAGAGAAAAGATCCATTGGTTTGAAAAACAAGCGGAAAATGCATATCCAGTCAGCGGAGCATTGTAAAATGAAGGCTATTTTATATATATGTCATGGAAGTCGTTTGAGGGCAGCGAAAGAAGAAGCGGTTGCATTTATTACGTCATGTATGGACCGTGTAGAGACAAATATTCAAGAAATTTGTTTTTTAGAATTAGCGAGCCCTTCTATTGAAGAAGGGTTTCGTACATGTGTGAAACGTGGTGCGACAGAGGTTATCGCTATTCCTGTTTTTTTATTAGCGGCAGGTCATGTGAAGAAAGATATTCCGCTTAAATTACAAAAGTTAAATGAGCAATATCCGAATGTCAAAGTAGTGTACGGTAACCCATTTGGTGTATCGGAAGTGCTTGTAAAAGCTGTATATAATGGAAGTGGCATTACAGATTATGAAGAGGATGTTACACTTTTGCTTGTTGCAAGAGGGAGTAGTGATCCGGAAACTTTACGAGACATAAAGTGGATTTCTTCTTTATTTCAAAGAGAAAAGAAAGTTAAAAAAGTGGAAGTTTGTTATTTAGCAGCAGCGGAGCCGAAGTTTGAGGTGAAGTTGAAAGAAGTTGTAGAACGAAAAGAAGAGAATATAGTTGTGCTACCTTACTTATTATTTACAGGCTTACTCATGAAACATATTGAGAAAGAAGTGCGTCAATATGAGCCAGAAGAGATAAAAATAAGTCCATATTTAGGAAAGAATGTGGCGTTTCGAGAGATGTTAATTCAGAAAACAGAGGGAATATTGAAGGGAGATCAATATGTATCCACTTACAGTGCGAGTTGATCAGAAACGTGTTGTTGTCATTGGTGGAGGGAAAGTTGCGGGGTTTAAAATTATTCCTTTACTAAAACAAGGTGCGGATATAGTTGTAGTAAGTCCAGAACTAGATGCAAATTTAGTGAAACTTGTGGAGGAGAAGAAAATTCGTTGGTATCAAAGAGAGTATGAAAAAAGGGATATTAATGGTGCTTTTTTAGTTGTTGCAGCGAGTAGTGATTCTATATTAAACGAACAAGTTGCTGAAGATGCCGTAGAGAATCAATTGGTGAATGTTATTACGAATCCGGAAAGTGGAAATGTTCATTTTCCGGCGGCAATTCATCGTGGGTTGCTTAATATAGCGGTTTCTACTGGAGGAGCGAGTCCAAAACTTGCGAAAAAAATTCGAGATGATATCGCGAATAAATACGATGAAACATACGAAAGATACTTAGATTTTTTATATGAAGTAAGGGTGAAGTTAAAAGGCTTACAATTAGAAAAGAAAGAACGGCATATCTTATTACAAGAAGTATTGAAATCAGCATATGTGCAAAATGAGGGGAAAAGAGAACGATTTTTACAAGAATTAGAGGAGAGAGATCTAAAAAATAAAAAGTAAATTGCGCTTTACAAATATAAAAATATAATTTATAATCACAAGTAACTTCAATAGATGAAATCGATGAGCAAGAAGAGTACGTATATTTGAGGCGTTCAGAGAGCTGGGGTTAGGTGTGAGCCCGGTACGATAAAATATACAGAATGGGCTTGCGAGAGGTATGCTGAACAGAATAGTAGGCAACCCGGGTTCCGCCGTTAAAAGGATAGAGTATCGGATTTTTCCTGTACTTGAACAAGTGGGATTTATTGATCCAATTGAGGTGGTACCACGGTATTTATATTACATATATCGTCCTCTACATGCATATTTGCGTGTAGGGGACTTTTTTATTTTCTAAAGGAGGTGTGCGAGTATGAAATGAAAGTGTATAATTAGTAAAAGTTTAAATATTCAGAAAAGGAGAAATTATAATGAAAGAAACACAGCAATGGACGTCGAAAATAGGCTTTGTACTCGCAGCAGCGGGAGCCGCAGTAGGTCTCGGGGCAATATGGAAGTTTCCATATGTTGCAGGTAATGGCGGGGGAGGCGCATTCTTCCTTGTATTCTTACTATTAACTGTATTTATTGGTATGCCTCTTCTTATAGCTGAATTTGTTATCGGACGTAGTACCCAAAAAGAGGCGGTTACAGCTTATAAAATATTAGTACCGAATAGCAAGTTATATCCTTGGATTGGTCGTATGGGAGTTGTTACTTGTTTTAGCGTACTATCTTTTTATAGTGTTGTAGGTGGATGGATTTTACTTTATTTATACTATAGTGTCACAGGTAGTTTCTGGAACGGAGTAGTCGATTATGGGCAATTGTTTGCTGAAACAATTTCAAATCCAGTAAGTGCGATTGGGGCGCAATTCATCTTTATGCTTTGTACGATTTTTGTTGTTAGTAAAGGTGTAGAGAAAGGGATAGAAAAAGCAAGTAAGTACATGATGCCGCTATTATTCATTTTATTTATTGCGATTATTATTCGTGCGTTAACACTTGATGGTGCTATGGCTGGGGTAGAGTTCTTCTTAAAACCAGATTTTTCAAAGCTTACAGCAGATACGGTTTTATATGCGATGGGACAATCTTTCTTCTCACTAACGGTAGGTGCCTCGGTAATGGTAACGTATAGTTCGTATTTAAAGAAAGAAGAGCATTTAGCTAAATCAGCAACATCTATTGTAAGTTTAACGGTATTTATTACAGTACTTGCAGGATTAGCGATTTTCCCAGCGATTTTCGCATTAGGAGTTAAACCGACAGAAGGACCAGGGCTACTGTTTATCGTTCTTCCTGCTGTCTTTGCGAAAATTCCATTTGGACAATTTTTCTTTATTATGTTTTTAGTGTTATTTTTCTTTGCGACTTTAACATCTGCAATTTCAATGCTTGAAATTGTAGTAGCATCTGTTGCGAAAGATAACGAGAAGAAGCGTCCGTCAGCTTCGTTATTAATTGGTATTCTTATTTTTGCAGTCGGCATTCCATCAGCGTTATCGTTTGGAATTATGAGTGATGTGAAAATATTTGGTAAGACATTCTTTGATTTCGTTGATTTTTCGGTAAGTAATGTATTACTGCCGCTAGGGGTACTAGCCATTTCGCTATTTGTACCGAATAAAATGAGTAAAGAGCTATTAATGAAAGAATTAGAAGTTACGGAAACGAAAGGGAAAACATTATTTAACATTTGGTTCTTCTTACTTCGTTATGTTATTCCGGTAACTGTAATTATCGTATTTTTAAATGCGATAGGTGTATTTAAAATGTTTGCATAATAAAAAGACGGAGATTTCTCCGTCTTTTTATTATGTTGTAGAAGTATTTAATAAGCGATTGTATGCTTTATAAGCTGTGACAACTGCGATAAATGATCCAATTAAAAATAACGCTGAGCCACCGAATGTAAATAACCGGCCGATGTATGTTTCCCTAGCTTCTTCTATTTCTTGCTGTAATTGTGTATTCATATTAATCACCCCGCAAAATATAGGCATTTAGTTGTAGTTTATGTAAAATGCCTACAAGGTGTGAAATGGTAGTAAAAAACTCGGTATGCACCGAGTTTTTTATAATCCAATATAAGGAGATGGATCGACAGCGTTTGTCTTACCGACATTCCATTCTCCAAGGTGAAGTTCAAAGTGTAAATGTTGTCCGTATGATTGACCAGTATTCCCCATGAATCCAAGTTGATCGCCTTGTTTTACAGTTTGTCCATTAGATACAGAACGGCTACTCATATGTGCATATACAGTAGTATATGTTTTTCCGTTTATACGGTGAGATAAGTACACAACGTTTCCGTAACTAGATGATAATTCTGAACGGATAACCACACCATCAGCAGCAGCAACGATTGGCACTGTTCCTGAAGCTGCGATATCGATTCCTTTATGGTTATCTAAAGAACGTGTACCAAATCCAGAAGTTTTCGATCCGGCTGCTGGTTTAATAAATCCACCTATATTCGTATCGTGTGGTGTTGGAGCAGCTTGAGCGGGTGTAGCAGCTTGTTTGCGTGCTTCTTCAGCCTTACGAGCTTCTTCAGCTTTCCGAGCTTCTTCCGCACGTTTTTCTTCTTCAATTGCTTTTTGAACAGCTTGACGCTGATTTTCTAAAATGCCTTTCGACTCTTCTAACCCTTCAATCTCAGAATCTACTTTTGCTACTTTTGTATGTAGATCGTTAATGAAAGTTTGTTGTTGCTGTTGGTTATTTTGTAATTCTTGCTGTTTTTGTACTAATTTTTGTTCAGATTCTTTCAGTTGTTGCTCTTTTTTCTCAACAGCTTCTTTTTCTGTCGTTACAGCATTTTGATCAGTTGTTTGTTTTTTCACAATATCTGTATCATTGTTTAATATTAAACTTACGGAGTACATATTATCAATAAGATCGGCAATATTTGAAGAATTTGTTAGTACTTCTGTAATGATATTTGTACGAGGTTTTTCTTGCATAGATTGTAGTCGTTGTTTAATAACTTCTTGACGTGTATCTATGTTCGTTTGTAATTGCTCTATATGTTTCTTTTTTTCAGCAATTGTTTGCTGTGTTTTGCTAATTTCTCTTTTCGTATCGTTTAATTCAGCTTCATTTTTATTAATAGAAGTAGTTAATTCGTCGATTTTTTTTTGTAATTCTTGAATTTCTTTTTCTATTTGTTCTTTCTCAGCTGATTTATTTTGTAAGTCATTTTGTTTGCCATCTAATTCTGATTGTATATTAGATAATTTATTTTCATTCGTTTCAGCGTATGCGGGTGAAAGTAACGGGGAAGCGAGAATCGTTCCTGCTGCTAAAACACTAAACGCTGCAAATTTCTTTTTCATTGTTGTCTGGCTCCTTTCCCTATGAATGTTATATATCATAAGAAGGAGGGTGTCTATCATTGTAATCATAATGTAAAGAGAATTTTATAAAATTGCTAAGTTTTGTCGGAATTTAGTATTTTTTCGTATTGTTCGTCATAAAGTTAAAATTCTTGAATGTATAAAAAGTGTGGATTTCTATTTTGTTTTTTAAGAAAAAATAGAAAATAATGGAGTTTTTGGAGGGGAAACATCATTTTTAAAACCTATAAATTACAAGTAAGGAATCGATCTCATGTGAGGTTTTCTGACATGAGGTTTGTTTTTGTCAAGAAAATTATTTGTGTTCGGGCAAACTTATTTTGTTGTCAGATTTTAATTTTTGATTTATGATTTTTAACAGGGACAAAATGTAGTGAATTGTCGAATAATATGTAATACTCTTAATTTCTTAGTTTTATAGATATAGATAGAATGAGAGATAGATAGAGTGACACATCGAGGGGGTTACAACAAGTATGAAAAGAATAGGACTTGCATGGCAAATTTTAATAGGACTTGTGCTTGGTATTGCAGTTGGTGCGATTTTCTTTGACAATCCAGCAGTTGCGAAGTACTTACAACCAATTGGTGATATTTTCATCCGATTAATTAAAATGATCGTTGTACCGATTGTTGTAGCAAGTATTGTTGTTGGGGTTGCTGGTGTTGGTGATATTAAAAAACTAGGCCGACTAGGCGGAAAAACAATTCTTTACTTTGAAATTATTACAACGATTGCGATTGTTGTCGGTCTATTGGTAGCGAATATTTTCCAGCCAGGAACCGGCGTCGATATGGATAAATTAACAAAAACGGATATTTCTAAATATGCAGAAACAACAGAGCAAGTACAAAGTCATTCGTTTGCGGATACATTTGTAAATATTGTTCCGACGAACATTATGAAATCATTAGCTGAAGGTGATATGCTTGCGATTATCTTCTTCTCTGTACTATTTGGTTTAGGTGTAGCAGCGATTGGTGAGCGTGGTAGACCAGTTCTGCAATTTTTCCAAGGTGTAGCAGACGCCATGTTTTACGTTACGAACCAAGTTATGAAATTTGCACCATTTGGTGTCTTCGCATTAATTGGTGTTACAGTTTCTACATTTGGTCTTTCTTCATTAATTCCATTAGGGAAATTACTCATTGTAGTATACGGAGCAATGATCTTCTTCGTTGTGGTCGTGTTAGGACTTACAGCGAAAATATTTGGAATTAACATTTTCCAATTCTTTAAGATTTTAAAAGACGAGCTGATCTTAGCGTATTCTACAGCAAGTTCAGAAACAGTTTTACCGAAAATCATGGAGAAAATGGAGAAATTCGGTTGCCCGAAAGCAATTACATCTTTCGTTATTCCGACAGGTTATTCATTTAACTTAGATGGATCAACTTTATATCAAGCAATTGCAGCAATTTTCTTAGCGCAAATGTACGGTATTGATTTATCCATTACGGAACAGATTACATTATTACTTGTATTAATGGTTACATCAAAAGGTATCGCGGGTGTACCGGGCGTATCATTTGTTGTATTATTAGCGACACTTGGTACAGTAGGTATTCCAGCTGAAGGTTTAGCATTCATCGCTGGTATTGACCGTATTTTAGATATGGCTCGTACAGCGGTTAACGTTGTAGGTAACTCTTTAGCAGCTGTAGTTATGTCTAAGTGGGAAGGTCAATATGACGCTGAAAAAGGACAAGCTTATTTAAAAGAGATATCTGAAAAAGGTCAAGCGGCTTAATTATAATAGGAACAAGCTCTCACATAATATGTGGGGGCTTTTCTATATATAGAAGAGGAGCGGACGTAATGAAACGTAAATATGGTGACGGTTCTTCGTGGAAGCGACTAATAGAGAAGAATTATATAGTCAAGCAAGTGGAAGCAGGTATGTTAGGGGTATTGGATATAAAAAAAGTGAGAGAGCCTAGTTATAAAGAATACAATGGTAAAGAGCTTTGCATTGCAGATGATGGGTATACATGGATGCAATATTTTATAACCGGGAAGAACTTTGCGATAACAGCTATGCTAGATGATAGAAAAAAATTAGTGCAATATTATATTGACGTAACGAAAAAATATGAAATAGACGAACGAGGTTTACCTTATTTTGATGATTTATATTTAGATGTAGTAGTGTTACCAAATGGTGAAATATATGTATTGGATGAAGATGAATTAGAGGATGCATATAAAATGGGTGATGTTACAAAGGCAGAATATGAGTTAGCCTGGCATACAACAAAATGGATAATAGCGGCGATACAAAATAGAGAATTTTATTGGATTTCAATATTGGAAAAAGAAATTGAAAAGTTGAAATGATTGTTGTATTCGTATTTTTGTATAATTACCAAAAAAATCTATACAAAAAATAATTGACTTTTTTTTTGTAAGCGAGTAAAGTTAGGAAAGAAATTATTATTAAAAAATAAATATGAAACCTTCTTATAAAGAGAGGCGGAGGGACTGGCCCTACGATGCCTCGGCAGCGGACTCGATTTCAGAGTGCTGTGCCAAATCCAGCAAGCATGTGCTTGAAAGATGAGAAGAGTGTTTCTTATAGATGTATAAGACCTCTTCTCGCCGGAAGAGGTCTTTTGTTGTTCAATAGAAAAGGTTTAAAACTAGGGAGAGATGATACGTTGAAGGAAACGAGAGGAAATGGTTTAGCTTTATTACCACTTGGAATATTTTTGGCGCTATTTATTGGTTCTGGAATTATTACAGGTGATTTCTATAAACTGCCGATACTTGTAGCGATTTCAATTGCTGTAGGAGTCGCTTTAGCGATGAATCGTAAAGAAAGCTTTAATGTGAAAGTAGAACGATTTGCTAAAGGTGCAGGAAATCCAGATATTATGATTATGGTATTAATTTTTGTGCTTGCAGGTGCATTTTCTGAAACAGCAAAAGGGATGGGCGGAGTCGATTCTACAGTCAATTTAGCGTTATCTATTTTACCGCAAGGGTTTATCGTTGCTGGAATTTTTATTATCGGGGCGTTTATTTCATTAGCGATGGGAACTTCAATGGGAACAATTGCGGCGTTAGCACCGATTGCTGTAGGTATTAGTGGGCAAACTGATATCTCAATTGCATTAACAATGGCGACGGTTGTTGGCGGAGCGATGTTTGGTGATAATCTATCGTTTATTTCTGACACAACAATTGCAGCAGTTCGTTCACAAGGAACGGAAATGAAAGATAAATTTAAAACGAACTTTTTAATTGTATTACCAGCGGCTATTATTACAATTGTACTATTAGTAATACTTACTATAGGAAGTGACACAGAAATTAAAGCCCATACATTCGATTGGATAAAGATTTTACCGTATGCAGGAGTACTTATTACAGCACTGCTTGGCTGGAATGTACTCATTGTATTAACTGGTGGAACTGTATTATCTGGTGTAATCGGTCTTATAGATGGAAGTTATACGTTAGAGAGTTTCTTTAAAAGTGTAACGACTGGAATGGGCGGTATGATGGAGTTAGTGCTACTTGCTATTTTAATTGGTGGTATGGTTGAATTGATCCAATATAATGGCGGTATTCAATATTTAATGAATCTTTTAACGCGTAATATTCGTTCGAAAAAGGGAGCGGAGTTTGGTATTGCCGGATTAGTGAGCATGACGAATATGTGTACAGCAAACAATACAATTTCGATCATTTTTACAGGTCCACTTGCGAAAAATATTGCGGATCAGTATGAAATTGATCCACGTAAATCAGCAAGTGTATTAGATCTTTTCTCATGTTGTGTGCAAGGATTAATTCCGTATGGTGCTCAAATGTTAACTGCGGCAGGATTTGCAGCTTTATCTCCGATTGAATTGTTGCCATATGCATTTTATCCAATTTTAGTTGGAGTATGTGGGGTTGTTTCGATTTTGATTGGGTTTCCGAAGTTTTCGAAAGTAGCGGAGAAAAAAGAGTATCATAAAACAGCGTAAGTTAATGACGTTAGTAATTGAAACCGTGCAGAGAATATTCTCTGCACGGTTTTTTATGTGCAATAAAAGCGTGCAGTATCCTATCCTACCTTGTGTTTTTACAAAAGGCTGAATTCAACTCAGTCTTAAGTCTGAGGCGAAAACGGTTCTTAAGCTCGTTATGGAAAAATGAAAAAATAGTTAAGATAAGAGTATCAAATCGAAGGGAGGCGAGCACAAGATGAAACAATTTCTAGCGTTTATCGCGGCCGGTATTCTGGTTTTAATTGCTCTTGGTAGTCTTGCTGGTATTGTAGGATTCGCAATTGGAGCAGGAGTTATGTACTGGAGCTATAAATCATTTGTGCGAGCTAAATCATTCTTTGGAAAGTTAGCTTGGGGTATTGTTGGTTTAATCGGCTTGTCCATCGGCCTTTCTCATTTCCCAGCATTAATCGGTATCGTAGCATTAGTAGTTTTATACTACGGGTACCGTGAATGGAAAAAAGAAAAAAATGTAGTTGTTGATTCTACTCAAAACAGTTCTAAACCATATAGTAACTTTGAAGATGAGTGGAACAAGTTAATGAAAAACTAATATAAAATAAATCAAATCAAATTATAAAGCAAAAGAGAGGAAGATTTATAATGAAACAATCTTTATTCGGACGTGTACGCGATGCAATTTTAGCTGATTTTCATAATGTGTTAGATGAGAAAGAAAGAAAAAATCCAATTGCTATGTTAAACCAATATTTACGCGACAGTGAACGTGAAATAACAAAAATTGAGAAGTTAATTCAGCGTCATAAAACATTAAAATCTAACTTCGCTCGTGAGCTTGAGCAAGCACGTTATTTCGTTAATAAAAGATCGAAGCAAGCTATCATTGCTCAAGAAGCAGGCGAACTACAATTGCATGAACGTGCATTAGAAGAAGTAGCGTATTATGAAGGGCAAGTAACTCGCTTAGAAGAAATGTATGCTGGTGTTGTAGAGCAAATTGATGAGTTAGAGCGTCGTCTTTCAGAAATGAAAAATAAATTAAAAGAAATGAACGCAAAGCGTATGGAATTAATGGCACGTGAAAATATGGCGCATGCAAATCGCCGTATGAATACTGCTATGCATAAAATGGATGAAAATAATCCGTTCTTACGATTCGAAGAAATTGAAGATCACATTCGTGATTTAGAGCTTCGTATAAATGAAGAGCATGAGCGTGATACATTTGATATGAAAATTGCAAAACTAGAGCGTGAGATGAAAGAGAAAAATGAGGTATCGTTAACGAAAGAGTTAACAAAATAATTGTAGTATATTATAAAACGGGCTTATGATATAGTGATAGAAGAAAAGGTGTTGGAAAGCAATGCCTTTTCTTCTATGTATATGTGATTAGAAGGGGGGAGCTGAAATGAAGAAGCAATTTTCAAAAACACAATTAATGGGGATGCTCCTCATCATATTTGGATTCGGTCTTTTTCTTGATATGGTACTTGGACATTTTGAACCAGGTGGTCTAATTTTTGCATTTATTATGATTATGTTTGGTAGGCATTATCGGAAGAAGAATCGTTATGTAAGGGGAAATGTATTTTTATTTGTGGGTGGCATAGTATTTTTATTCTTCTTATTTTCATCAGCAGCCTTTGTACTCGTAGTATTTGCTTGTCTAGCTCTAATTGGCTATCAACTTATCCAGCAAGGGCATCAGCAAAAAACGATGAAAGTTGAAATTAAAGAAAAAGGATATATAGATGAAGAGAAGCAAATATATCGTACAGAACCATATTTGAAAAATATGTTTGTAGGTAATGTCCGGATGATGGATCATATTTATGAATTAGAAGATGTAAATATTCAATATGGTGCTTGTGATGTTGAAATAGATTTAACGAATGCGATGATTCCAGAGGGAGAAACGGTAATTGTTATTCGGGGTGTTGTTGGTAATATTCGGTTATATGTTCCATATGATATTGAGCTGTCTTTGAATCACTCTGTTATTGTTGGGCGGGTACTTCTGCCAGGACACGAAGAAACGGGGTTTAACCGTAATGTTACGTTTAGAACAGAACAGTATAAAGAAGCTCCTCGCCGTATAAAAATTATTTCTTCGCTTGTCGTAGGCGATACGGAAGTGAGGAAAGTATAATGAAAAAACAAAAGAATATTTCGTGGATGTATATTCGATATTCTATGCTATCCTCTGTGAGTATCGCACTTATTTGTACAATTGTATATGTATGGAAAAGCGAACAACAAGTTTATGATTTACTATGGAAAGAATCCATCGCTTCTGTTCCAATTGGCTTGTTTATTATGAGTACTAGTCTTCTTATTGGAGGAATTGTAGGGTATGCAATCGGTTATTATATAGAGCAGCGTATACAAGGATTAAATACGTTTCTATTTGAAGTAGAGCGAGGGAATTTTCCAAATGATGTTTCGTTTACTGCGGATGATGAATTTCATGAAGTGGAACGAAAAGTAATCGGCCTTGCTCGTCGATTAGAGGAGCAAGCAGGGCTATTTCAAAAAGTAACGAATGAACGAGCTCATTGGAATGAAGAGATGAGGCAAGAAGCGATTTCTCAAGAAAGGCATCGATTAGCAAGGGAACTGCATGATTCAGTAAGTCAGCAGCTTTTTGCAATGTCGATGATGATGTCAGCGATTAATGAACAAGCAGCTGAAATTCCAGATACGACGAAAAAACAGTTACAGCTTGTTGAGAATATGGTTGTAAATGCACAATCAGAAATGAGAGCACTACTTCTTCATTTACGTCCTGTACAATTGGAAGGTAAAAAACTGACAGAAGGCATAGAAGAATTATTAACGGAACTATCGAGAAAACAACATATGAAAATTGAATGGCTAATTGAGCCAATTGAATTAAAAAAAGGTGTAGAAGATCATTTATTCCGTATTGTACAAGAAGCGCTATCAAATACGTTACGACATGCGAAGGCAAAGAAAACGGAAGTACGTCTTCGTAAAATTGATCAATATGCGATTTTAAAAATTATTGATGACGGTGTTGGATTTGAAGTAGGAGTTAATAAGGCGGGTTCATACGGCTTACAATCAATGCAAGAGCGTGTTCATGAAATTGGTGGGACATTAAAAGTACTTAGCTTCCCATCCAAAGGTACGCAAATAGAAGTAAAAGTTCCGATTATGATTGGGAGAGGGGGAGAAGTATGATAAAAGTATTACTTGTCGATGATCATGAAATGGTTCGCATGGGTGTATCGGCGTATTTATCGACACAGCCAGATATTGAAGTAGTGGGAGAAGCTGAAAATGGAAGAAAAGGTTCAGAATTAGCACTGCAATTAAGACCTGATATTATTTTAATGGACCTTGTTATGGATGAAATGGATGGGGTTGAAGCAACAAGAGCAATTATTCAAGAATGGCCAGAAGCGAAGATTGTTGTTGTAACGAGCTTTTTAGATGATGAAAAATTGTATCCTGTTATTGAGGCTGGGGCGACAAGTTATTTATTAAAAACATCAAGAGCGAGTGATATCGCGGACGCTGTGCGAGCTACTTATGATGGAGAAACAGTATTAGAGCCTAAAGTTACTGGTAAAATGATGTCTCGTATGCGTCAAAAGAAGGAACAACCTTTGCATGAAGAGTTAACAGAAAGAGAGTATGAAATTTTGTTATTAATTGCAGAGGGGAAAAGCAATCAAGAAGTTGCAGATGAACTATTTATCGCTCTTAAAACAGTGAAAACACATGTAAGTAATATATTAAATAAGTTAAATGTGAGTGACCGAACGCAGGCAGTCATTTATGCCTTTAGACATCAATTGACGAAATGATAAAGGGCTTTGGCTAGTAACATCGCCAAAGCTTTTTATTGACGATTATTTATGTAAACGTTATCATCGATGTGTTAACAGTACATACAAGGGGGAGAATGTATATGTTAGTTCAAACAATATTTGGAATGGATAAATCGAAAAAATTAGGGGATTATGTGAGCGCATTACAAGCGCTTTGTGAGCAATATAATGTTGAAACAGAACGAATTGCTATTATTGAAGCGACAGAAGAATACTATTTATTTTTAGTAAAGCAAGAAGACTGTTACGATGTTATTAAAGTAGAAACAGTAGATACAAATATTGATTATTATACGGAAGCGCATAAAATAAGTAGTTTTAATCATAGTGCTTATCAAATGTAAAAAAACTCCCTTTTGGGAGTTTTTTTAGGATACTTTTGTTTCATGGGAATCAGTTATTAGTGAGACTTTTTTTGCACCGCTTAGCTTAGCGATAGTAAAGCCGATAAGAGCCCCGGCTAATGCTGGTACTATCCAGCCGATTCCTTCATTATACAATGGAAGCAATTCAAAATAGGGCGTGATGAATGAAACAGGAATGTTCCCTTGCTTTAACCCGTCAAATACGCTCACCACTGCGGCCCCAATTAAAGCACCTACATAAACAGAGCGATACCCGCCGAAATACTTATGAAGTAGCGATAGTAGGACGAGTACAATTGCAATTGGATATACAACAAGTAAAATAGGAACAGAGATTGCAATAATTTTTGTTAAACCTAAGTTAGCAACTAGTAGTCCTAAAAAGCAAATAATGCTTGCAAGCGTTTTGTATGAAAATTTTGTCAATAATGTTGAGAAGTATTGACTGCATGCAGATACAAGTCCAACGCATGTCGTTAAGCAAGCGAGTGTAACGATAAGTGATAGTAGAAGCAGACCATATGGACCGAATAGTTGCTGTACGATAACGGTAAGTAGCTGTCCGCCATTTGTTGCGTATCCGAGAGAGACACTGGTTGTACCGAGCCAACCAAGTGCACTATATACAAGTACGAGACCAGTAGCGGCAATAAGTCCTGCTTTTGCTGTTGCGATGGCAATGGATTTGCGATCGTTCACACCTTTAGAACGGATGGTATTTACAACGATAATGCCAAATGCAAGTGCTGAAATGGTATCCATCGTTAAGTATCCTTCCATAAAACCTTTGAAGAGTGGAGAATTTTGATACTCTTGCATTGCTGGTCCTGATTGCCCGAGTGGTGTAAATACACTTTTAACAAATAATAAGAAAATAGAGAGTAATAAAATAGGTGTTAATACATTTCCGATACGGTCGACGAGCTTAGAAGGATTTAAACTAAGCCAAAATACGATAGCAAAGAAGATGACTGTGTATAAAAATAGCGCTAGGTTGCTAGAACGAATCGTTTCAGGCAAGAAAGAACTAACTCCCATTTCATAAGCGACGTTAGCAACACGCGGAATGCCCATAGATGGACCGATTGCAATGTATACAACTACAGTAAAGAAAATTCCGAATAATGGGTGAACATGACTTGCAAGTTGTTGCATACCATTCCCTGATAAAGAAATAGCAATAACAGTTAATAATGGTAAGCCGACTCCTGTTAGTAAAAATCCAATCATTGCCGGCCAAAAGTTTTCACCAGCATTTTGTCCAAGCATGGGAGGGAAAATTAAATTACCTGCCCCAAAAAATAAAGAAAATAGCATAAGCCCTGTGGAAAAAATATGTTTTTTTGATACAGTGTTCATTGTTTTCCTCCTTTTTTCAATTCATTTGTAAGAACACAAAAAACTCGCCCCCTAAAGAAAGGGACGAGTTATATTTACCCGCGATACCACCCTAATTTATACATGTAGAAATTAATCTATATGTATACGGCTTTGCAACGTACAACATGATACGTGGTCCTTGTAACGGAGGCCAGCCGGTAAGAACTTACTATGACATTCGGTTCTACTTCTCGGAGATGATTTTCGGTTACGCACTGAACGTCGGCTTTCAGCAAATCGCCAACTCTCTGGGAAACAGTTCTATAACGTACTCGTTCTCGTCAGTGAATTTTTGTTAAAGTATTCTGACAATATTGTTGCATGATTTTTTTTGAAAGTCAATATATTTTTTGAATAGAACAATTGAATATTGAAATATAGTCGGTAATATAAACCTTTTAAAGGGAATAGATTTTCAATATTGTTTTGTAAAAATGAAGTGGAAAATTGTAGGGGATTGTAAAAAATGTGGAGAAAATTGATATTTATAGGAGTGAAGAAGGTATTGATTGAATTTATAGAGAATAATACAACAATCCACTTACTGGAAAGAACAAACCAAAAGAGGTGACTGAAATGCTTGCGATGGGAGTATTATTTGGCATTATTGCTATAATTGGTTTTATGTGGTTATATTATTCGCGTTCGTTTAAACAAGCAGAAGTTTTACTCTTTCAAAAAGGTAGTTTGTTGACAAATCAGTCTAGATATTTAGTATGTCCGAAGTGTGGAAGTGCACAGGCCAGAAGTGGAGGATATCAAGAGTGTTGCAAAACTAGATTATGAAAGGAGGGAGCCTCACATTATTTTGTGAGGCTTCCTTCCTTACAATTTCATAGCACTCCAAATGGTCCAACGATCTTGTTCGACAATAGGAGAGGTGTTTTGTAATGCGGTTTGGATATGCTGGAGAAGTTGAGAAAGTTCATGATCTGTTAATTCGTATAGAATGGATCGTCCGGTTCGAGGAGATAAGTCTTGCAGTAATGCTTCTACAGAATCATGTATTTTCCTTACTTCCCATAGTGTTTGAGTAGGAAACACGTGAAGAGAATATTTTTGTAATTCTTGCTGTATAGTAGCAGTTTTTGGTCTTCTTTTTGATTCGGTTTCAATAAGTTTTGGAAATGCCGAGAAAAAATATCCACGAATGTGCTCAGGACTTCCTGGGATTGTACAATCTTCAATAGTTCGATCTTGTAAAATAAGTACACCGTTTTTCTTTAATATGCGAGAAGCTTCACGTAGAAATGTAGGAATGTCTTGTAAATGATGAATAACTGCGCGCGAAATAACAAGGTCGAATGTTTCGTTAGGGTATGGGATATTATGTGCATCACTGTGAATGAATGAAATGTTTGGAACGCCGCTACAATTTTCTTCTGCAGCTTGTAATATTTCTTTTGAAAAGTCAAGGCCAACAACATTTTTGGCTCCCATAAGAGCGAGTTCTTTCGTATAAATTCCACCACCACAGCCTATATCGATTATTTGTTTGTTTTGTATATCTGTAATATGTTTTATCATTTCGACCCAAGAAATATGTGCATTTCTCGTTGCATATGTGTACTTATTATTTGCATCATGAAAATTAATGGGCATTATAAAGACCTCCTTTTAATGCTTAGTATAGCTCATTTAATATCATGTCGCGTTTTTGTTTCTTATATGAAGGTTATAAGGGTTTCTTATTAGAAAAGAGGGATCGATTTGAAAGGGAAGTATTTAATGGCGTTATGTGTGATTTTACTCGCGTCGTGCGGTCAAGTCGAGAAAAAGAAAGAAACGAAACAAGTAGAGGAGACAGTGAACGAAGTGAAAGAATCATTACAGGTAACAGTTATGCAAAAAGGTAAAGAAGAAAAAAAATTAAAGAAAATAGATGCAGAGTTAGTAGTAGGCATTATAACGAAAGCAGCGAAACAAGAAGTAACAGGAAGTTTTGGTGAACCGGAATATGAAATACAAATTAGTAGAGATGGGAAAAAAGAAACGTATTATGCATGGTTAAGAGGAGAAGACCGACGAGGATGGGTGCAATATAAGGATGACATGTATATGCTGAACGAAAAAGATACGGAAAAGCTTCTGGAGATATTCCCAAAAAATCCAGAACAAAAAGAAGATGAGGTGCAGGTAGATCCTTTAACGGAAGTAACAAAAAAAGATTTACAGATTACTGCGTTTCATATTAAAGCAGGTGATCAAAAAGTGAATTATACGGTACGTTATACGATTTCACAATCACTATACAACAAGTTAGTGAAGGAACAAGAATATTATTTGCAACTCATTTTCCCGGAAAAAGTTCAAAAATTAATTGGAGCAAAAGAGAGTGAAATTATTTCAGCTGAAAAAGTCAAGGAAGGGTATAAGCAGTACGAATTGAATGTTACTGTACCGATAAAAGATGCTTCATTGTCACAAGTAAAATCATTAGAAACATATTATGAAAATTACGATTTGAAAATATTAAATAGTAAAAAAGAAAAAATAGGTGTTTTTCAAAATGTAATTCAAATTGTTAAAGAGTATGGTGAAAAAATGAATTTACAAAGATAAATATGAAACGTAATGTCTATATGGCCTTTCCTAGGAAATGATAATAGAGAGGGCAAGAATACCCTCTCTATTATTTTGCTTTTGCTGATGGCTCATTCATTGATTTTCGTGTAATAAGAAAAGAAATCATAAGAGCGGAAAGAATGATAAGAGCGATAAATAAGTGATTTGGCAACCAATCTAATAATAATACGTAGCTAACTGTATAAAAAATAAGAGTTGAAGCTAAAAACGATAGAGCACCTATCATAAGAGATTGTAATTTCATTTGTGTATACCTCCTTTCATTTGTATTTTCGACTAAAAATGGATGAAATAAACATTATTTCTAAGAAAAGAAAAAAATATGTCATAATAAAGAAAAGAATAAGCTTTGATGAGTGAATATGTCTCGTTAAAGAGAGGTAAAGGAGAGGACTATGAAAAATAATAAAAAAGGATTATGGGGAATTATTGTTGCAATAGGGCTATTTTTACTGTCTAAGTTAAAGTGGATATTTGCAATCTTTAAATTAGCGAAATTCTCAACAGTATTTAGTATGTTTTTATCGCTTGGGGCATATGCGGTTATATATGGATGGAAATTTGGGGTAGCGCTCGTTTATTTGTTGTTCATTCATGAAATGGGTCATTTATGGGCTGCGAAAAGAAAAGGAATACCAACATCGCCAGCGATCTTTATTCCATTTATGGGAGCTCTTATTGGCATGAAAGAAATGCCGAAAAATGCAAAAGATGAAGCTTACATCGCCTTTATGGGGCCTCTTTTCGGTTTACTTTCATTTTTACCGGCTATTCCACTTTATATAGTAACGGAAGAGCCATTTTGGGCGCTTATTATTTTACTTGGAAGTATGATCAATTTCTTTAACTTAATTCCAGTTTCGCCGTTAGACGGTGGCCGAATTATTTCAGTTGTAAGTACTAAAATTTGGGGAGCTGGGCTTGTTTTACTACTTGGTTATTCAATTTACTTTAAAAGTATTTTGGGAGGATTTATTGTTATTATCGGTTGTATGGAACTATATAGAGTTATAAAGAGAGAGGAGCCGATTAAGGAATTAGGATATAGAGTTGATGAAATGAAAGAATATGTTGCTAAGCTTGAAGGGGAATTAAAAGAAACCGGTGCGGTGCATCGAACTATATATATGATGCATCACGAGATGAATGTATTGAGACAAAAAGAGCGTGAGAAAGAATTAAAAACAGGAGAACTTCAAAAAATCGAAGTGTTAGAGTACCTTTTACCAAAGTTTGAACCGCTTGATTATGTCCCGTATGAAGATGAAAAAGAAACGCATACAATTCATGTACGAGAAGCGTTTGAAATGTCAGAAAGAAAATTAAATGAATGGGATACAGAAAAGAGACAACAAGAAAACTATTATAAAGTCGATACGAAAACGAAGTGGACAGTATTTGCTGGTTATATCGGATTAATGGTTATATTGGGTTATACAGCTTATGAAGGGTATATTGTTTTACAAGAACATTTACCAAGGAGAAGTTTGTAGAAAAATAATGTCGAAACGACAAGAAAGATTTAAACAGGAATTATATTTCTACGAGAGAATGTTACAAGTGTAACAGTACATTGTAATATTCATAGTAGAAAAGGAGTTCTGTATATGAAGAAATTGCTAAATTTGTTCGGTATTATTATCGTGATGATCATTGCAAGTTATAGTCTTATGAAAGTGTTATTACATTATGCGAATAAGCCCGCTGGGGTAAGTACAATAGCTCAAATAGAGGATGTGCAAGAAGAGACAAAAGTGCTTGATTTTATTCGTATGACACATGAAAGTTATAATAATTTTTTGAATTATGGTAAAGCAGAAAATTATACAGACGGGGACTGGAATCAATTTAAGCAATGGTTTCAACAACAAGAATCATCTTTAAAAAATATACATACAGAAATAAAGAATGAAAAAATAAAACGTGATGTAAATAGAAGTTATGAAATTGTAAAAAAAGGTGTGGAACTTCAAAATATTGAGTATGTAGTGTATGCTCATCGTGTATATCATGACTTGGATATTATCGTAAATAAATATAGAGGCGAGACGAACATATGGGGGTATACAGAGTTTGGAGATGGGAAAAATATAAAAGTAATTGAACAAGCTATACAAGAAAAACAATAAGCTAACTAGAAGTCTAGTTAGCTTATTTTCTTTTGTAAGTGCATTGTTCATATATTTTTCACAAAAACACCATGTTAATAGTGATTAAAATCACAATATGTATTGTACAATTCAGTTACACTAAAAGCAGTTAAGGAAATAGAGGAGTGGTATACAATGTTAAGTGCAAAAACAATCGAAATCGTAAAGTCAACAGTGCCATTACTACAAGAAAAAGGCGTTGAAATCACAACGAGATTTTATCAAATTTTATTTTCGGAACATCCGGAGTTATTGAATATTTTCAATCATACGAATCAGAAAAAGGGTAGACAACAACAAGCGTTAGCGAATGCTGTTTATGCAGCTGCAATGTACATTGATAATTTAGAATCTATTATTCCAGTTGTAAAACAAATTGGTCATAAGCATAGAAGTTTAGGGATTAAAGCGGAACATTATCCGATTGTAGGTACATGCTTACTACGAGCGATTAAAGAGGTTGCAGATGCACCAGATGAAGTTTTAAATGCATGGGGAGAAGCGTATGGAGTCATCGCTGATGCATTCATTAGCATTGAAGCAGAGATGTATGAAGAGGCTGCACATAAAGAAGGTGGATGGAAAGATTTCCGCAACTTTGTAGTAGTTAAAAAAGTGAAAGAAAGTGACGTTATTACATCATTCTATTTAAAACCTGAAGATGGTGGGAAAGTTTCTTCATTCATTCCAGGACAATATGTAACAGTTCAAATAAATATTAAAGGTGAAACATACACACATAATCGTCAATATAGCTTATCTGATGCTCCTGGAAAAGAATATTATCGTATTAGTGTAAAGAAAGAACAAGGTGTAGATACACCAGATGGTAAAGTATCTAATTACTTACATGATCATGTAGAAGAAGGAGATATCTTACCAGTAAGTGCACCAGCGGGAGATTTCGTATTAAATATGGATTCGACATTACCTGTTGTACTAATTAGTGGTGGAGTAGGTATTACACCGATGATGAGCATGCTAAATACGTTAATTGAACAAGATTCAAAACGTAATATATGTTTTGTACATGCGGCAATAAATAGTAATACTCATGCGATGAAAGAACACGTTAAGGTAGTAGACAATGAACACGAACAAGTAAAAGCATATACTTGCTACTCTTCACCGACTGAAAAAGATTTAGAAATGAAGAATTTTGATAAAGAAGGATTTATTGAAGGTGAATGGTTACAATCTATTATTCCAACAACTGAAGCAGAATTTTATTTCTGTGGTCCGGTGCCATTTATGAAGCATGTAAATGCTATATTAACTGATTTAGGTGTGAAACAAGAGCACATTCATTATGAATTTTTCGGTCCAGCAGCAAGTTTATAATAGAGGGAACTTGAACAAGCAAAAAACGAGGTNNACCTCGTTTTTTGCTTGTTCTCTTAATAATCGATTTACTGTTTCACGGCGTACACCTATCAGTTGACCAATTTCACTTTGCGTTAATATTTCATAAATAGGGATATCACCTAAATATAAGATGAACCACTCTTGTAAACGATGAAGACGCTCTTTTGGAGATACGGTTGTTAATTGATCGATACGCTGTTGCATCATTCTTAATTTCGATTGTAATTGCATAGCAATATCTGCATATGATGCAGGGTTTGCCTGAAGTTGATCGTACCATTCGCTACTCATAATAGGCTCTACTTCTGTTTTTACTAAAGCGATAGCTGTACCGTGATATTCCTTCTGTGAAATTAAAGAATGGTGAGGTATCGTTTCACCTGGAACGATAATGTTGAATAAAAATGGTGTTCCGTCTTCTTGTAGTCTTACTACTTTTAATAAGCCTGTTTTTATAAAGTATAAAGGACCATCCTCGCCTTGACGGAATAGTATATCTCCTTTGTGTAGAATCAAAGTAAGCCCCCCATTTAAACATTTCTATTTCTTCAATTTTAGCGTATATGTATAAAGACAATATGCCATTTAAACAGCAATTTCATTGACGAAATGTATGCTATTACAGTAGTATACTATTTAGTGTGTAATAGTACTAGCAATGAATACGCTTAGGGGGTTTAGTATATTGTTAGATGCGATGAAGATGACGGATATGAGAATTCCGGCGAATGCTATCATTCATGTAGAAGAGATGAAAGGTGGAGTCGTTCTATCCGTTGAAATAGACGGCCAAATTATTTATACGATGGCCTATGATGAAGAAACAGATAGTTATGCTGAATTATATGATCGAAACGATAAGAGGGCGTGCCAAGTACATGAGGACTTTATGGGATGGTCACTTCTTCACTAAAAAGATGTCAATATGACATCTTTTTTTATTGAATCGATAGATTGTACGAAGAAATGAAATAAAAGGATAAAATTTGTAATAAATGATTTTGCATTGTTAACACTTTGTAACTGCATGCGAACTGTTTTTTCGCTATCATAAAGATAACAGTCGCAGCTATAGGAGTGGTCAACTTGAAGAAAATACATATTTCGAATTTTATGCTATTGAGTGTTTGTTTAGTTTTATTTATTCTCCTAGGAGCCTTTTTATATTCATGTGTATAAGAAAAAACGCATTCTAAAAAGAATACGTTATAAAAGGGAAGTAATGATTAATCTAGTTCCAAGAATCATTAATGTGATACGTAATAAATTAATTACGGCATTACCGCTTAATTTTGTGTTAATATAAGCCCCGATTTTTCCGCCAATCCACGCACCTGGAATAAGGATTAAGGCATACATCCAGCTAACATTTCCAAGAGAGATGTGAGTTGCAGAGCTTACAATTGCTGATAGAAATACGATAAACATCGAAGTTGCTACAGCAATATGTGCCGGGAATGCAAAAAGAAGCATCATTGCTGGTACAAGTAAGGCACCGCCACCAATTCCAAATAACCCAGATATGAACCCAACTATAAAGGCGATAAAGATAGCAAGAAACGGTGGGAATTGATAGTGTACAGTATTTCCTTCATTGTCTGTAAAAGAACGCTTAATTACAGTCATATTTGATATGGAAAGAGGTTTTAATTTGTCTCGTAGCATAAGAAGAATGGAGACGAATATAAGGAAAATCCCAAAATATAACGAAAATGTATCTTGGTTTAAAAATTTGTTTGCCCATGATCCGATAATACCACCAGGGCCACTTCCGATAAATAAAATAAGTCCGCTTTTATAATCTACTCGTTTATGTTTCATGTAAGTAAGGGTGGAAGATAGTCCTGTAAAAACGACTGTTACCATAGAAGTCCCTACTGCAAGTTGTGGTGATAAACTGTGTAAGCCAATTAATAGCGGAACAATAATAATTCCGCCTCCAAGCCCAACTAGGCTTCCGACCGTCCCGGCGACTAATCCAATGAAAAGTAACATGATGTATTCCAAAATTGCCAACTCCTCTAAATAACTTATCCACCAATTATTATACACGCTTTTTAATAAGAAATAGGCTTGTTCACAAAAAAGTCGTCTTCCTAGAAAAATAAGGAAGACGACTTTTGATTAGAAAGCAAGTTGTAATAGGTAGTAGAATAGAGCAGCTAAAGAAGCTGAAATAGGAAGTGTGATAACCCATGTAATTAACATGCGTTTTGCAGTTCCCCATTTTACACCTTTCACACGGTGAGAAGCACCAACCCCTAAAATAGAAGAAGAGATAACGTGCGTCGTACTAACCGGTAAGTGAATGAATGTTGCACCGAAAATAACAAGTGATGATGATAAATCGGCAGCTACACCATTTACAGGACGAATTTTCATAATTTGTCCACCGACAGTTTTAATAATTTTCCATCCACCGACAGACGTACCAAGTCCCATTGCGATTGCACAACACAATTGTACCCAGAACGGAATGTCGTCAGAAGTATGATAGTTATTGGCCATAAGAGCCATCGTGATAATTCCCATTGCTTTTTGTGCATCATTCGTACCGTGTGTATAAGCTTGTAATGCTGCAGTGAAAATCTGGAATATACGGAAGTTCTTATTCGTTTTTGTTAAGTTAAAGTTTTTAAAGACGACTTTAAAAATACTGTATACGATATAACCAATAACGAAAGCGATAATCGGTGAAAAGATTAAAGCTTCAATAATTTTTATGAACCCTTTGAAATTTAAAGAAGCAAAACCAGCAGCAGCAATTGCTGCACCTGCGATTGCACCAATGATTGCATGCGAAGAACTACTTGGAATACCATAGTACCAAGTAACTAAGTTCCAAACTATTGCCGCAAGCAAAGCAGCTAAAATTACAAGAGAACCATTTTGTAAGGCGAATGGATCAACGATATCTTTTGTAATCGTTTTTGCTACACCTGTAAATGTCATTGCACCTAAAAAGTTCATAATAGCCGCCATAATAATTGCATGTCTAGGCTTTAGAGCTTTCGTTGAAACAGCCGTTGCAATAGCGTTTGCTGTATCGTGAAATCCATTGATAAAGTCAAAAGCTAAAGCGCAAATGACTACTAAAACGGTCAGTATCAAGAGTGTATCCATGATCAAACTCCTTATGCGTTCTTCATAATAATTGTTTCTAATACGTTTGCAACGCTTTGGCAGCTATCTGCTACTTCTTCAAGCTCTTCGTAAATCTCTTTGTATTGAATAATCTTAATCGGATCTTTTTCACGAGAGAATAAGTTCTTAATCGCGTGACGGCGAATATCATCACATTGTGACTCGTAATCCTTAATTTTAATCGCATTCGTACGAATGTCGACTAATTTTTTGTTAGACATTAATTCAACAGAGTTTGCAATCTCAATTGCACATTGATTGATTGCTTCAACGAATTTAATCATGTATTCATCAGCTTCTGTAATAGAATACATTTCGAATAGACCAGCACTGTGATCTAATCCGTCTAATACATCATCCATACTCATTGCAAGTTGCAGGATGTCCTCACGTTCAATCGGAGTAATAAACGCTTTGTTTAGCTCCATAATGATTTCGTGAATAAATGAGTCACCTTTTGACTCGTATTCTTTCATGCGCATAGAAAATTCTTTTAAATCGCTAGCATTTTTAATTTTATACTCCACGAAAAACTGCGCGCCTTCTTTTAAATTTTCGGAAACGTTCATTAGCATTTCAGAAAATTTATCTTTTTTTGATTTAAAGACCATTATTAGTTACCCCCACAAAAGTAATATATGTAAAATATATTGGCTAGTCAATTCTAACAAAAAACTGTCGTATTTTAAAACATTTTATCGAAAAGTTTACAAAAACTTAACATAACTCGCGTTGTTCTATTAATAATATTAATACTCAATAATGAATATCTTACTTGTAGAATGTCCTTTTCTTGCAAAAAGTATGAATGTGAAAGAAAAGCTTTACACTATAGGAACGACTACGTTATTATAATAAATTTAAAAGGAGGTATATTCTTCCTTTTAAAAAGAAGGGTGTAAACAAACGAAGGAAGTGAACGAATGAAAGTGAAAAACACTCACTTAAAAAAAACGCTGGAGTGGTTTAATAAAAGGAATAAACTTCGAAATACATTAATTGTATTGGGAAGTTTATTCGTTACTCTATTTATTGCTGTAAATATAATAATTTCCATTCAAGACATATCTGCATTAAAACAAGCTGTTCCGCAACCGACTTTAATTTACGATGCCAATAATGAAGTCGCGACTAAATTAGCTTCTTCGAAAACAGAAGGTATTAAAAGGAAAGATATTCCAGATATTATGGTTCAGGCAATTGTTGCAGTAGAAGATAAGGAGTTTTTTAACCATCGCGGTATTGACTATAGTGGAATTATAAGTGCTGTTTTTAAAAATCTCACCGCAGGAGAAGTTGTAGCAGGGGGCAGTACCATTACACAACAACTTGCAAAAAATGTATTTTTGACACAAGATCGCACATACTCTCGGAAAATAAAGGAATATTTTCTAACCAAAAAAATAGAACGTACTTATACAAAAGATGAAATTATTGAAATGTATATGAATCAAATTTATTTTGGCGAAGGTGCTTGGGGGATAAAAAGAGCAGCTAAATCTTATTTTGATAAAGATGTAAAAGATTTAACAATTTCAGAAGCGGCAACGATTGCGGGCTTGATTAAAGCACCTTCTGCGTATTCGCCTTATAAAAACTTTAATAAATCAATTGAACGACGTAATGTCGTATTAAGTTTAATGAAAGAGCAAGGGTATATTTCTGAAGAACAGTATAATAAAGAAAAAGAGTCTGGTCTTGTATTAAAACGTGGTGTTGATGATAAATACAAAGGTAAATATTCTCAATATGTAGACTATATTGTTAGAGAAGCAATGGACAAGTACGAATTAACACAAAATGAAATTTTAGCAGGTGGTTATCGTATTTATACAGAGCTTGATCCGAAAAAACAACAGGCTGTAGAAGATGTTGTGAATAATGATAATTATTTTAAAGATAGTAGTTCAGATCAGCTCATGCAAACAGGAGTGGTCCTTATGAATCCAAAAACTGGCGGTGTTCCAGCTTTAGTTGGTGGGAGAGGACCATATCAGTTTTTACAATTTAACCATGCTACTCAATTAAAAAGACAACCAGGTTCAACGTTAAAGCCTCTTGCTGTATATGTACCAGCGTTAGAACAAGGGTATGAAGTATACGATATATTAAAAGATGAACCATTTAGTATTAAGGAATATGAACCACAAAATAGTGATCATACTTTTCATGGTGATGTGACAATGTATGAAGCGGTGGCAAAGTCGTATAATGTCTCAGCTGTTTGGCTGTTAGAACAAATAGGATTAGAGAAAGGATTGGATTCTTTAGAGCGATTTGGTATTCCATTAGTGCCGGAAGATCGCACGTATCCAATTGCTTTAGGTGGGATGCATGTAGGTACATCTCCATTTGTAATGGCCCAAGCATATAGTACATTGGCAAATGATGGTGTTCAAGTGGAGGCTCATGCAATTAGAGAAATTCAAAATGCTGAAGGAGAAACAATTGGAAAATGGTATAAGAAAGAGACACGTGTGACGAGTGAGAAAATTGCTCAGAAGATGACATATTTATTAAAAGGTGTTGTCGAAAAGGGAACGGGTGAAAAAGCGAAGGTTAATAATGTTGATACAGCAGGAAAGACAGGGACTACTCAACTTGTAAATGGCCCAAGCGCTGGTGCAAAGGATTCGTGGTTTGTTGGATACACACCAGATTTAGTAGGTGCGATTTGGGTAGGATATGATAAAACAGATAGCGAGCACTATGTCCCAGGGGGAAGTCAAATTACGACGACGATGTTCCGGGATATTATGAAAAAAGCAGATGCAAACCCTGCTCAAAAAGCATTTCAATTATCATTAATACCTGAGGCTGACTACAAAAAACAATTGAAAACAATTGAAGAAGAAAAACGAAGAAAAGAAGAAGAGAAGAGACGGAAAGAAGAAGAACAAAGAAAAAAAGAGCAGCAAGATTGGTTTGATAAAGTGAAAGAATTGATCCCATCATTTTGGTGAAAGAAAGAGGCGAATAACGAAATTCGCCTCTTTTTTCTGTGGGAAATAAAGTGAAACTTTAATCGGTGGGATTTTGTTCATCCCTACTGGTTATTAGACCACACCAATCAGGGGAAATGATATTACTCGTTAAGTGTAACATTGGTACTACCAAAATGTTGAGAATCGTATGTGACACTTATCTTTCCTTTACTAATAGGTTCATAAGGCAATTCTTCTTCGTAACTACCATTATTTTCATTATGGATAGAAAGCGTAATTTCATCGATTCCCTTATTTGTATACTGATCTTTAATCGCTTCAGCAATCTGAAGAAGAGTTTCGTAACTAGAAGCTTTCGTGATAAGCATCCCTTTTATTACTTTCTTTTCATTATTTGTGGAATAGGAATAAGGGATGTTGCTTTGTTTTGTATATAAAAGTTTGTATGGAACTGTGTTTCTTTCTGCTTTTGAAATAGTGGAATATTTTAGAGTTAAAAAAAATCCTACACATAAAATAATGCATACCATAAAAGCGATCCAAATGCGTATTAGTGACATAACTCTCATTTTCATCCCTCTTTCATATCTTTGACTTCACTATTTATCATACAAAATGAGAATTAAGATAGAGTAAATTTGAGGTAAAGAAACGTAAAGAAGGAGCACTTATCCTCCCAAATAAGTGCTCCGTTCTATTGAAAGAGAGATTTAATACACATTAAAACGATACATATTATTATAAATATGCTTATTTAGTGAAAATTAGTAAATTCGAAATACAGATAGTGTTGCTGTTGTGTCACCTGTGTTAGGAATGGAAATCGTATTTGCTGTAGGTTGTACAGAAATTGTAGTACCAGCTTGTAAAGTAACGATTGTAGAGAAAGAAACTGCACTACCGATAACGTTAGTTGAAAAGTTGCGAGTAGGTGGTTGGCCATTAAAGGAAATACCGAATCCAAACGGTGAAGAGCCTGGGAAAGTTGTAGACGCTGAGAAGCTAATATCATATACTCCTGTTTCTAAAATTGTTAGCGTATCTGCAGTGTCATTAAAATTCATATTATTTAATTCAAAAACTTGGTTGAATTGGACGTTTGATCCGGGGGATATAGTTTGTGGATTGGAGTTTCCTATTGCTGCTATAGTTACAGGAAGTGGATTGGCAGCTGGTCCTTGAGGCCCCTGAGGAGCCCCCTGAGTTCCTTGAGCGCCTTGAGGTCCAGTAGCTCCCGTAGCACCAGTAGCTCCTCCACCTAGGCAATCAGATCCATATTAAACTAAGATAGTTTGAAGTTATGTAATAAGCTTAACAAGTTTATCAATAGTACAGCAATCGATTTTGAATAACTTAGCGATAATAGAGCACCCAATTTTTTCTTGTGCGGTTGATAAATCTAAGCAATTGAGGGATTTTTGTAGATTATTTAGAATATCGATATTACCTTGAGAAGGGTTTTGAAATACAGCTTGAATATTTTGACCAAAAACTTGAAGAAGTCTAACGAATTCTTTAAGTTCGGACTTAGATATGTTGATATAACTGCAGGCTCTTACTTCGCAACAATCATTACCATAGAATACTTTTCCTTTATTCTTGTTGTTCATCTTTTCATTCCTTTCTTTTATAGAATAAATAGTCGTTACTATATATTAAAATGAAAATTAGACTAGATTCGTAATGGACAAACTTATCATTTCTAAAAAATAAGAAGTTTACCTACCAGGCAAGAACAATTAAATAGAGAGAAATTTATATAACTTAGCATAAAAACGCCCATCAATTGTTAGAATGTGTCTAACAATTGATGAACGTTCATAGAGCAGTCCTACTATTTTATTAGTTAATTATTTCATGTTTTGTTTTGGGTAAAATTGGAATAGAAATAGTGAAAGTTGTACCGTCTTGATTACTAGTCATTTTTAATGTACCGTTATGATTTTGAATGATTTTTTTCGTTACTGACAAGCCCAGCCCTGTTCCTGAATCTTTTGTTGAGAAGAACGGATCAAAGATATATTCTTGAATAGCTGGAGGAATACCAGTTCCATTATCTGTGAAAGTAATCCGAACAAAGTTATCTAGACTATAACTAGTGATTTGAATAGAAAGAGGTTTTTCGCCTTGAGCATCGACAGCGTTTTGAAATAGGTTTAAAAACACTTGAACAAGTTCATGGCGATCAATATGGACTAAAATATTATCTAACTCATTAGAAAAATTGTATTCAATTGAAATGTTATGCAAGAAGACTTCACTTGCTAGTAACTGTTGAATATATTCACGTAAAAATGTATTGATAGGAAACGGTTCTCTTGTAAATTCACGTGTTTTTGAAATAGCTAAAAATTTTGTAATAATACTATTTGCACGATCTAATTCAGGAATCAGTAAGTTTTTAAATAATTCTTTATTTGATGGAGAAACACTCTCTTGTAAAAATTGTAAGTATCCTCGTACTGTTGTAAGAGGGTTGCGTACCTCATGTGCAATCCCGGCGGCGATTCGTCCTGCTAATGAAAATTTCTCTGCATCACGTTCTGTGTTTAAATAATGAAAAACGCTAATAACTCTAAAAATCTCTCCATTATAATCGCGAATAATTCGGTTATTTATAATACCATAGTTTTTGTCTAAAACCTCTTCATTATATATTTCGGTTCCTGTTTTTAAGGTTTCAATAGCTTTAATTTTTTCTTCTGGCAAGTTTAATAATTGCTGAATTGGCTTGCCGATTATTTCATTTCGTATTACACCAAAATCGTCTGCAGCAGCTTGATTACACAAAGTAATATTCCCTTTACTATCTACAAAGGTTACATGATGTGAAAAAGCATCAAAAATATGAATAAAGTGTTTTTCGAGTTGCTCAAATAAAAATAATGAATCGCAAGTAAGTTGAAAATCAGCATCTTTATTCTCTTTTCGTATGCTTTGAATGGAATGGGTTGTTCTTGTTTTCTTTATTTGCAAACCAATATATGGATTTTTATATGTGAAATGATGTGGAAATTGATTCACAAGTTCTTCATAAAAACGTACTTTGTTTTCAAGTTCTTCTATTCGTTTTTCATGAGATACAATAGCATCGTTTGGAAGCATAAATAAATAACCCCTCAATTTAAAAATTCTTCCATATAGTATATCATATTTTTATACAGATAAACTTAATGAAATTGATTAGCCAAGATAATTGGGAAGTCAGTAGAATGAATGTTGAAAGGGAGGAATATGTTTGTTGTTCATTGGAGTGACAGGTTGGGGAGATCATGATTCTTTATATATAGATCCCTATGAAAATAAAAATAAATTACGAACATATAGTGGACATTTCCCTATTGTCGAAGTGGATAGTTCATTTTATGCGATGCAACCAGCTCGGAATTATACAAAATGGGCGATGGAAACACCGAAAGATTTTTCTTTTATCGTAAAAGCGTATCAAGGAATGACAGGGCACATGAAAGGAGAAACTCCTTTTTCTACGTTTGATGAGATGCTTGATGTGTATAAACAATCAATTCTTCCTTTAATAGAAGCAAATAAATTAAAAATGATTTTATTCCAATACCCACCATGGTTTGATTGTAAAAAGAAAAATGTAGATTTCCTTCGATATACGAAAGAGAAAATGGAAGGTTTACCGTGTGCCATAGAGTTTCGAAATCAAACATGGTTTTATCCAGGAATGAGAGATAAGACGCTACAATTTTTAGAGAAGGAAAAATGGATTCATACAATTTGTGATGAACCGCAAGCGGGAATTGGTTCGGTTCCACTCGTATTAGAGGCGACGAATTCAGATATAACGTTAATTCGTTTTCATGGTCGGAATGTTCATGGTTGGCTGGATAAAGGGGAAAATTGGAGGGCGGTACGCTGTTTATATCGCTATAACAATAAAGAATTGGAAGAATGGGTAGAAAGACTCGAGCAATTAAAAAAGAAAACAAAGGAAGTATACGTACTATTTAATAATAATTCGGGCGGGGATGCAGCGGATAATGCGAAACAGCTTATGAAAATGATGAACATTACATATGGGGAGCCGAAGCCCGAGCAATTAAATTTATTTGAATGATAAACAAGAAAGGCACTGTACAAACAGGGGGAATGTACAGTGCCTTTCTATATGAAAAAGAGGGGTAACAATGTTACTGAGCGTTTGGTTGATTCATCAATTGTTGGCTTCGTAATAAATGATAATGGTTATCATTATCATTGTCAATAGTTTTTCGAAAAATAAGTAAAATTTTTTTGTGTTTTGAATAGCAATAAAAAAAGAACAGCGATTAATGCTGTTCTTTTTCGTTAATGAATTGTTGTAAATCAAAAGGAGTTATCGCTTGGATAAATTCTTTTGAGATAAGTGTTTGAACAAGAGTGCTCTCAGAAATGCTGGCACCTGTTTTCTTTTCGTAAGCTTGTTTTAATAAATCGAGTTTTTCAGCCGTTTCTTGTGGTAATTCAATAGTAAGTGTGTTCATAATTTCTCCCCCTTACTATTAGAGTACCACTACAATATAAGAGAGACAAGAAAAGAGAATATAAAAAAGGTTACCCAATTTTTAAATGGTAACCTTTTTTATGTATAAGAGGTATTAAGCGATACCGATATACTTTAAAGTTTTTGATGGAGTACTATGATCAAAGAAGTGTTGTAAAAATGCAATGTCAACACCTGATTTGTATGCACAATAGCCCCAAGTTTTTCGAAGTGTATGTGAGCTAATCCCTTCTAATCCAACTTCTTTTGCAGCTTTGTTTAAAATGTACCATGCATGTTGTCTCGTAATAGATTTTGTGCCTTTTTGAGACTTTAATAATGGCTCATTACGTTTCCAAGTTTTACGTTCTTTCATGTAGTCTTCGATTGCGTGCTGTAAGTCTTCATTTACAGCAAACCATTTATGTTTCTTTACTTTTTCATTGTAAAATAAAATGGAATGGCGAACATTTTCATTTTCATCGATTACATCACTAACTTTTAATTGTAAGATTTCACTTACTTTTAAGCCAGAATTTACAGCTAATACGAATAATAAGCCATCACGTTTCGAAGATTGTAAAAGTATATTTTTGATAGTTTCTAATTGTTTTTCATTTTGAATAGGTTGTCCTGCTTGTTTCATTTCACGCACTCTCCTCTTTTATATGTGTAAAGGAAAGGATTAACTTGTTTCTTACTATAAAGGGAGAGTGTGAATTTCATGTGAACTCCTAGTGAAATTAAGACAAATTATTTGACTTCTTTTACTTTTTGTAAATTAAAATAGAACACAACGCTATTCGTCGTATTATATACACCATACTCAGCATGATGGAGATCTAAAATGTTTTTTACAATAGATAATCCGAGACCGGTACCTCCAGTATGACGACTACGTGATGCATCTAAACGATAGAAGCGATCCCAAATTTTTTCAAGACTTTCTTCTGGGATAGGATTTCCTGTATTCTCAATTTCGATTTTCACTGCATCTTCCATTTCTACAACAGAGACTTGTATTTTTTCTCCATCTGGCGTATAGCGAATGGCATTGCTCAGTAAGTTCACAACTACCTGCTCAATGCGACTACGATTCGCTGTAACAAATATAGAAGAGTCTGCATCAACAGCCACTTGTAAATGCTTTTCCTCCATGCTAAATAATAACTTTGTATAGACTTGTTGAATTAATTCACCGATTGAGAATGTTGTCATTTCTAGTTTGTACGTACCAGATTCTAGTTTTGCTAATTCTAACATTTCAACAATAAGCCTATTCATATTTTCTGTTTCTTCTAAAATAACATCTGTGTAATATGTTGTATCTTTACTAACACCATCTTGAATCCCTTCTGCGAAACTTCTAATCACACTAAGAGGTGTTTTTAATTCATGGGATACACCAGAAATGAATTCTTTTCTCGTTTTTTCCAATTGACGTTCACGTTCAATATCTTGTTGTAATTTTGTATTGGCGACATTTAATCGATCGATTCGGTCTTTTAAGTTTACTGATAATGTATTAATACTACCGGAAAGCCCGCCAATTTCATCGTCTGCTGTAACAGGTAATTTCTCGCTAAAATCAAAATTAGCCATTTTTTTTGTAACGCGATTAATCTTAATTAATGGCTTCACAATGATTTTGGAGTAGTAGAAGGATAACAAAATAATTACGAGAAACACGATGATTAAGGCATAGACATAATAGTCTTTTAAAACGAGCATAGCTTCATTAACAGGTTGCAAAGATGCTATCGCAAAAGCGTATTCTGTAATTTTTCCGTTTTCCATAATAGGTTTTACAAAGATACTATTTTTTATATTCTCCCCACCATCTAATATATAAGTGTTTAATTGCTGTGAGTTAGAAGTGCCTTCTCTAATAGTACCTGCAAAATATTGAACGGCTTGTAATGTTTCAAAATCATTTGCAAGGCGAACTTCAGCTTTAGATGGGAGCTGTAACTTAGATATAACGCCAGTAAACCCGATTTGAGTTGTAGTTTTGTATCGATTTGTAAGTTTATTTTTAGAAGGGTTACCATTAATTGATTGGAAATCCGAATTGACATGTTCGTTTCGCCATCGATTATAATTAGTCGTCAATTCTAGCGGTGTTATTATATTCCCTTGTACAAATCCATCGACGTATATCATTCCATCTTTTTTTAAACCTAAATTTTCGAATTTATTATATTCTTCGGGCGTTAAAAGATTATTGAGTGGAATGGAATACGTTTTATTATTGTTAGGGTTAATTACATCAATGTAGAAATTATTTTCACTTTTAATAATACCGTTAGAATCTAAAAATTGCATGTCAGCATTTGTTTTATCATGAAATTCTTGTTTTAGTTTTCTAATTTCCTCATAACTTTTATCACTTTTTTCGTAATTATCTACGAATTTTTCAAAGGCAGTTTCAACGGTTTTTACTTTTTTATTAATATAAAATTTCTCTAAAAATAGAGATTGTCCTAGGAAAAAGAGGAGGAATATGATTGTAAATAATGTTGATGTTAATAAAAATAGTTTAAAGACTATACTTCTGTTTTTCACTGCGTCACCTCTTATGAGAAATACTCTAAATGATTTCTTTATTATAACAAACGTGACAAGAAAGTAGAGGGGGAAATCTGTCTCTTTCTAAAGTAGTTTTTTATAAAAAGTCACATAAAAAGAACTCGACAGACGTATGACGAGTTCTTAATGTGTTATTGCTGAATTGCTGCATCTAAAGCGATTTCAATCATTTCGTTAAATGTAGTTTGACGCTCTTCAGATGTTGTTTCTTCGCCAGTGAAGATGTGATCGCTTACTGTTAATACAGATAAGGCATTTACACCATATTTCGCTGCTAATGTGTAAAGAGCAGTTGTTTCCATCTCTACTGCTAATACACCGTACTCTCCAAGTTTTTTAACCATGTCCATGCTTTCGCGGTAAAATACATCTGCTGTTAACACGTTACCAACACGAACGTGTAATCCTTTTTCAGTTCCTGCATCGTAAGCTTTCTTTAAAAGGTCAAAGTTTGCAGCTGGTGCAAAATCAAAACCTGGGAATGTTAAACGGTTCATATTAGAATCGGTACAAGCTGTCATTGCAATAATAACGTCACGTACTTTTACGTCTTTTTGAATTGCACCGCAAGTTCCAACGCGAATTAAATTTTTAACTCCGTAGCTTTGGATTAATTCGTTTACATAAATAGAAATAGAAGGAACGCCCATACCTGTACCTTGAACAGATACACGTTTTCCTTTATAAGTTCCAGTGAACCCTAACATACCACGTACGTTATTATAGCAAGTAACGTCCTCTAGAAATGTTTCAGCGATATATTTTGCACGTAATGGATCACCAGGTAATAGAATAGATTCAGCAATTTCGCCTTGTTTTGCTTCAATATGTACACTCATGAAAAGTCCTCCTTATAATGTATTGATAGAAATCAATATCATTTGCATTATACACTACGAATCCGTTCAATTAAAATCTTTTTAATTATTTGTAATATGTGCAAAAGAGGAGGATTTCATAAATCATAATCTAGAATATATATGTTAAGAAGTTTTGTATGGATAGAGACAATAAAAATGGTAGGTGATGTTTTGAAGAACCTTGTCATTGGACTTGTTGCTTTGCTATTTATTGTAGCAGGAGGATTTTACATAAAAAAATATCAAGAAACCGTAGAGACAGTAGGTGATGTTCAGGAAGTAAAATGGGATGTGTCTAATGGAGAGGGAAATGAGAAAGTTGATATTTTGTTTCAATTACTAAATAAAAATAATAATGAAGTTCGTGGTGTGAATGATCAAATTCGGGCAGTTATTGTAGACGGACAATTAAAGCATGTACAACAAATGAAACCCACATTTGCAGGAAATGGATCATATAAGCTATCTTCCAAAATAGCAAAAGATGAAGGATATACAATATTTTTATATGAAGACAAAAACAAGTCTGTGGAATCATTTGCGAAGAAAGATTTTGGGAGAGAAAAAGAGGAGAAAAATAAGAAAAAAGTAAAATTTCCAATCGATAGTGTACTTACAAAAAAAATAGGGGAGTATGAAGTTTCTCTTTTATTTGGTGCATTGCATCCGAATGAACCGGCGACGTTAACATTTCAATTCCAAGCAAAAAAGGGTGAAAAATTGAAATTACATTCAGAGAGAGGAGAAGTGGAGGCGCTCTATATCGTGGACGAAACGAGAGAAAACTTTTTATACGCAATACCAGTTGATACAGATGAGCAATTACAATATCGTATTACATTTCCTGTAGAAGGAACATATAAAATATGGGGAGATTTCTATATAAATGGTAAGAAATATGAAAAGGAATTTATTCTACAAGTGCAAAAGAAAAAAAACAGCTAATTGTTTAGCTGTTTTTTCTTTTTCCTATTAATTTTGTTACAGAGAGCATCGTAAGTGGTAAAGAATGATTTTTCCTAAATGCTAAATATTTACCGCTCCATGCTGGTTTATATTTTTCTTTAAAATGCCGTAATCCGCTGAAGCTGTACGTATAACGAACGTTATTAAAGATTGCAGCAGCAACTCGCTCAGACCAGAAAGATTGTGTCGATAAACCTACATTTGAAAGTGGCGCCATACCAATATTAAAGGAGTGGTATTCATTTTCTTTTGCCCACTGGAATAAGTGGATGAAGATTGCGTCCATAATTCCGCTAGGCGCGTCTGGGTAATAGCGCATTAAATCAACAGACAATGATCCGTTTTGATACACGGGCATAAAGGTTGTGAATGCGATAATTTTCCCTTCTGCATCAGATAATGTAGCGATAGGAGCACGGCTAATATATTCACGATCGAAGTATCCGAGTGAAAAGCCCTTCTCTTTTTTTCCACCGAGCCACGCATATGAAACTTTTCTTAACTCCTCATATAATTCGTCTGAGAACGGCGGCTCATGAATAGAGAATGTATAGCCTTCTCTTTCAAAGCGGTTGAAAGTCGCTCGCATACCAGCGCGTTTCTTTCCTGTGATTGTAAATGTATTTAAATCAACGACAGCTTCTTCACCAAGCTTAAAGAAGTTATAACCAAAATCATGATATAAACTCATCCATTTACTTTCGATTTGGTAGAATACACAAATGTACCCAAATCGATCAGCTTCAGCTAAAAACTCTTGCAAAACAGTACGGTAGGAGGAAGGATCACCAATTGGATCACCTAGTACAACAAGACGTTTTCCAGTTATGGAGAAGAGAAGGAGCGCTTTCCCATCACTACTGAAGAAGAATTGTTTATCACCTAAAAATCCTAAATGACTAAGTACATTTCCACCATGTTCATCTAAAAAGTTTTGCAATCTTTTATCGTTAGCTGGTTGCCCGGGAAATTCATTTCGATAACGAGTGGCAATGAGTGAGCCAATCAGTAAAAAAGTAGGAACGAAAAAGGCAGCGGCTAATGCACTTCGTTTCACTTGTGTAATATTACGAACGACAAAATCAGGTTTAAAAGCTTCTTTTGCACCTGCAAATAAAATACCTAAGTTTTTATATAAATATAACGTTACAAGTAAGAATATAAAAACTTTTACGATATCAGAAAGGGAGACTTCCATTTTCTCGCGTACAAACCTTTTTCGAAGCATATATAATACAGCCAGTACGATTAATAAAATAAATGTTTCTTCAATATCAATTCCTTTTAGCGTATTAAAGATAGCCGCTCCAATTAAAGAAACAATCGTCATATAATAAGAACGTTTTGTTCCGTAATATATCCCCCGTGAAAGGATTAGTAGGAGAATACCAAATGTTAGCGATAAGCTAAAAGAAAATTGAATAAGATGTTTTGGAGCTAGAATATGTAAGGCGTGTGCCCGGTTTACACTTGTTGGTAGAATGGTCGATAAAATAACCATTAAGCCAGCAAATACTGTTAAAGCAGCAGATGCCCATGAACCTAGTTTTCCTAAAAAGTCACGCTGTAAAGTCCATATAACACCAGTTGTTTCTAGTGCCGGCGCAATAAAAGGTTTATCTTCAAACTTTTTAATGGCCGCTCCTGTCATTTCAAAAGCTGCAAAAATGAGACCAAGGCAGAACGGTAAGATGTAATAGACAAGGCGATATAATAACATAGCGGGCAGTAATACACCTGTATCGATGCCATATTGTCCTAGTCCAGTTAAGAAGACAAGGTCGAATGAGCCAAGTCCACCAGGTACAAGACTAACGACGCCAGCTAAAGCAGCAATTACATACACACCTAAAAACTTTTGAAAGTCAATTTCAATTCCAAATAATATTAAAATGACGTACATAACGATACCAGCAGATACCCACTCTACTAATGAAACTAATGAGTATAAAACAGTTGGGTTTTTCTCTTGTTCTTGTACTTCAAGTCCTTCTGTTTGCTTGGTTTTTCTATTTTTAAGTTTAGAAAAGCCAATGTAAATAGGGACGAAAAGAGCAAAAAAGATAAGAACAGGCCATAGCCACGGCTTTTCATGCAAAATAAATCTTGTGTCTAATATTCCAATAAGACCAAGGAATGAAAGAATAGCTAATCCGTTAATAAAGGCAGTTGTCATCCAGGCGATACTTTTAATAAGTTTACCATTTTCGTTTATGTATGGACGATAAAGCATTGTGCGTACACCAGCTCCAACGAGACCACCAAATCCGATGAATCCATTTAAAGTATTAGCAATCCATGAGATACGGAAAATCTTTTGGACAGGTATATCAGCTTTTAAGTAACGAAGCATAACATAGTCATAAAAGAACATTGTTGATACAGCAAATGCACCAAGTGTAATTGCTAAAAAGACTCCTCCAGTTGGAATATTTTTAATTGAATCAATCGCTTCTAAAAAAGAAATGCCTGCTAATTCTTTTTTTGCTTGAAAGAATACAATTGTTAATACAACAAATGGGAAGATAATTTTCCCGATTTGTAAGAAACGTTTCCATGAAAACGACATAAATACAACTCTCCTTGTATAAGAAAACTGAGACAATAATATTATTATGACAAAGTTCAAGAAAAATAAAAAGGTAAATTCCTGTATAGGGGAGCTATTTTTTATATATGGTATATATAAAAGAATATTTCGTTTACCAGAAAATTAAGTTAAAATGAAAGAAGGAAGAGAGGGGAAGCAGATGATTATAATAGGTTATGCAGGGTATGAGTTAGAGAAAGCAAAACCTAATACATCAGAAGATTTTTTTAATAGATCTGAAGTGACATATATATTAAATGATAAAGAGAAAACTTTTTCGGTTTTATACGTTCGATATTTTGAAGAAGTTTTACAAGAAATTACTCCTTTTGAAGGAAATCCAGTATGTAAAGTAGAAGAACAAGACATATATTTGCGGGATATTGTAGCGATATCTTGTTTGGTGAAAGATAAGGGGCTTCGTGCGCAAAAACGTTTGTATCTCAATAATATAAAAGAATTCCAACAATATTTTGATGACGGAACAGTGGCGAAAGTACAAGAAATATTGGCTGAATTACATAAAAATAAAAGAGTAGAAATAGCGTGAGATGGCAAAGGAGAGAGAAGAAATGTCGAATTTGATGGTTGAAAATCAAACAGAACAAGTTTCTATGTTTTTAGAAGATGTTATTACTTTGATAACCAATTATGTAAATTATCATACGTTGCCTTCTTTATTAGAAGAGACACCAGCAGGGAACGAACAATATTATAAAGGGTTATTAGCATCAATAAGACGTCTTCTTGTGTTTTGTGAAGAAGGACATGATGCGTGTTTTGTTTTGTTGAATAGCCAGCCATTTCGAAAAACAGCAGCTGAAAAAATTTTGTATAAGATTTATCATCAAGTAATTGCAGAGTTTTTCTCACCAAAAAGTGATCATTGGTATGAAAATAGTCGTTCTGCATATACTGGGAAAAATTCTATTTTTTTTCAACAAACGCCGCCTGCCTCGATAGAGCAAGTGATGAAGAATTTAGAAGGTAAATTTCAATTGATGCGTGAAGAACTAGAATATTATGAGACGGATTACCAAACGAAGATGTTACACAAATACTAATTGAGGAAAAGAAGCTAAGGAGGACTTAGCTTCTTTTCCTTTTGTACAGTTATATAAGGGATTTTCATTGAATATAGTTAAGGGAATAGCATTAAGGAGGTGTAACATGAATCAGCAAGGTGTATTTACAGATTACTTTCATGAAGTTGAAAATTGGTGTGAAAGTGTTCTTCACGTATTAGATAGCCGTGCAATGGAAGTGTATGATGTCCATATGCTTGCTTATAAAATTCAAACGTTATTAGAGCGTATGAAAGAGCATGAGTACGATACAGACGCGGAGTTTATGTATGAAATAAGTGATGATGTAGAACATATTCAGCATCACCTGCAGGAAGTATTTATGCAGGAAGAAGAGGAATATGAACTATATGAAAGAGGGGATAGTGAACGAGCTGTCCCAATTGGAGGGCATACACTCCCACCATTACCTTATCCATATAATGCGTTAGAACCGTATATTTCTAGAGAAATTATGATGTTACACCATGATAAACATCATCGTAGTTACGTGGAAGGGTTAAATAAAGCAGAGAAAATGATGGAAGAAGCGAGAAAAACAAATCAATTTGATTTAATTAAGCATTGGGAAAGAGAAGCGGCTTTTCATGGATCGGGTCATTACTTGCACACGATATTTTGGAATAACATGAAAAAAGATGGTGGTGGAAGTCCAAGAGGTGCTTTTTCACAACAAATTGAACAAGATTTTGGGAGCTTTTTACGTTTTCAAAAACATTTTACAGAAGCAGCTTCTAAAGTGGAAGGGTCAGGCTGGGCGATTCTCGTTTGGGTGCCCCGATCTGGAAGATTAGAAATTTTGCAAAGTACACTTCATCAATTATTTACCCAATGGGATACGATACCGCTCCTTGTACTAGATGTGTGGGAACATGCGTATTATTTACAATACCAAAATCGAAAAGATGAATATATTAAAAACTGGTGGAATGTTGTAAATTGGCCTGATGTAGAAAAAAGATTTGAAAGTGCGAAACAAATTGAATGGACACCGTATTAGACGCATATTTTATGCGTCTTTTTTATTAGAAGGAGACGGAGGTTTCGTTCATATTTTAAAAGGTCAAGCATACACTTGTACAAAAAGTGCCAAAAGGACGTGGGGGGAAATATGAGACGAATTTGTGTAATAATCACGCTTCTTATTATGTGTGCAAGCGTTATTCCGATTCCTACATATGCAAAGATGAACAGCAATGTCAGTGCTCGAAATGCTGTATTAATGGAGCAACATTCTGGTCGTGTATTATACGGAAAAGCAGAACATGAACCACAAAAAATTGCTAGTATAACAAAAATTATGACAGCCTTGTTAGCTGCTGAATCAGGGAAAATGAAAGAAATGGTATCGGTTAGTAATGAAGCGGTAAGAGTGGAAGGGTCGGCGATTTATTTAAAGCCGGGACAAAAAGTGAAGTTAGAAGATTTAGTATATGGACTTATGCTTCGGTCTGGTAATGACGCAGCACAAGTAATTGCTGAAAATGTAGGTGGGAGTATAGATGGGTTCGTATATTTAATGAATGAAAAAGCAAAAGAAATTGGAATGAAAGATACGCACTTTTCAAACCCTCATGGCTTGGATGGAGATGGATCGCATTATTCGTCGGCCTATGATATGGCACTTTTAACGAAATACGCAATGGGAAATGAGACTTTCAAGAAAATTTTTGGAACAAAAACGTATAAATCAGATTCTTGGGATTATCCATGGAAAAATAAACATAAGCTTGTGACGTCTTATTATGAATTTGCAACAGGTGGAAAAACAGGATTCACGAAGAAAGCAGGACGAACGCTTGTTACAACGGCTTCAAAAGATGGCTTGGATTTAATTGTCGTAACTTTGAGTGCCTCTAGTGATTGGGATGATCATATGAATTTGTTTGATAAAGGTTTTGAACGTTTCAAGCAAACAAAAGTTTTAGGACAAGGAGCACTCGCTGAAATAAATGAAAAGAAATATGCCAATCATGTTTATACGAAAAATAGTTTTTCGGTACCTTTAGCTGAAGAAGAAAGAAAGAACGTAGTACTAAAAGTTGAGCTTGATAAAAGTGCAAAGCTAACAGACGGAGTTAAAGTTGGGAAGACAGAAGTCTATGTTGGCAATGAGAAAGTTGGAGAACGCAATTTATTTTATAGCAAACGGAAGTTAGTAGCCACAACGGGAATGTACTGGAATAATGTGAAAGAAATTTTTTCTTATATGATAGGTGTTGGTACCGATGGTTAATCTCGTATGGGCAGCGATGGCGGTCATAGGGATTGTGTATGCCATGATAAACGGAACGATGGAAGAAGTAACTAAAGCTGTATTTGAAGGATCAAAAGATGCGGTAACGATTTGCATTGGACTTATTAGTGTTTTAGTATTTTGGCTTGGTTTAATGAAAATTGCAGAAGAAGCAGGATTGTTAAAAAAGTTAGTTACACTTTTCATGCCGATAGTAAAAAGATTGTTTCCAGAAATACCAAAGGATCACCCATCAATGGGATTTATTTTATCAAATATGATGGCGAACTTTTTTGGCTTAGGTAATGCGGCAACCCCTCTTGGTATTAAAGCGATGGAACAACTGAAAGAATTAAATGGTAGGAAGGATTCGGCAAGTCGTTCTATGGTGACGTTTCTAGCACTAAATACATCAGCCATTACATTAATTCCTACTACCGTCATTTCGATTCGAATGACGTATGAATCCGCGAATCCTACTGAAATTGTCGGGGTAACATTCATTGCACAAGTACTCTCTATGATTGGAGCAATTTGGATTGACCGCTATTTTTACCGAAGAAGGAGTAGAAAGGGGCGGAAAAAATGAGTATTGTAAATACGATTTCATTATGGGTAATTCCTTGTGTAATCGGTTTTATCCTTTTATATGGCACGATAAAAAAAGTTCCAACGTATGAATCGTTCGTTGAGGGAGGAAAGGAAGGGATTCAAATTGCAGTTTCCATTTTACCATTTATGGTTGGAATGCTTGTATCGATTTCGATTTTTCGAGCGTCTGGAGCGCTAGATGCGATGATATCAGTAATGAAGCCGATGTTAGACTTAATTCATGTCCCAGCAGAAATTGTTCCACTAGCACTTATACGTCCGATTTCGGGATCTGCTGGTTTAAGTATTACGACCGATTTAATTGCTACATATGGACCAGATTCGTTTATTGGGAGATTGGCTTCTACGATGCAAGGAAGCACAGATACGACTTTTTACATATTAACGGTATATTTTGGGGCCGTTGGTATTAGGAAAATGGGAGATGCATTAAAAGTTGGACTTTTTGCAGATTTAATCGGGATTATTTGCTCAATTGTGTTCGTTTCTTTATTGTTTCAGTAATGCTATTCATTTTTTACGCTATTTCGCTTATAATACGTATACGACCACTATTAAGGCGTAGCTTAATAGTGGTTTTTTTATGTGGTATTTTTGACAAAATGATGAACTTTTATTGTGAGAAATATGAAAAATATGGACAATAATAAAGGATAAAACATGATTTGACCTTTATATGTTTATTATCATCGCTATGTTATTTAAGTGAGATGAACCGAATAGCGGTAAAGCGTATGCGGTTGCCAAGTCTTTCTAATGTAAGGTAAGATAAATTCGAGGTGAAAAAAAGAAATGGAACGATTACAAAAAGTGATTGCGCAAGCAGGTATTGCATCAAGAAGAAAGGCTGAGGAATTAATTCAGCAAGGAAAAGTGAAAGTTAATGGAAAAATAGTGAAGGAGTTAGGAACAAAAGTAACTCCTCAAGATAAAGTAGAAGTAAATAACATCCCTCTTGAAAAAGAAGAACCTGTTTATTTTTTACTATATAAACCAACTGGTGTAATTTCAAGTGTATCAGATGATAAAGGAAGAAGTGTTGTAACAGACTTTTTCCCTGAAATCAGACAACGTTTATTCCCAATCGGACGTTTAGATTATGATACGTCTGGGGTATTATTGATGACAAACGATGGAGATTTCGCCAATGTATTAATGCACCCGAGATATAAAGTTGAAAAAACATATGTTGCGAAAATTAAAGGGCCATTAACAGGTGAGAAAATTCGCATGCTAGAACGCGGTGTTACATTAGAAGATGGAAAGACAGCACCAGCAAATGTGAAAATTATTTCTTGGGACAAGCGTAAAGAAATGGCGATTGTACAATTAACAATTCATGAAGGACGTAACCGTCAAGTACGTCGTATGTTTGAAGCGTTAGACTGTAAAGTAGTGAAATTAAAGCGTGAACGCTATGCCTTTTTAGAAGTGGGTAGCTTGCGACCTGGTGATGCAAGAGAATTGTCACCGCATGAAGTGAAGCAATTACGTGCATTGGCTTCTACAAAGCCACGATAAGCTATAGAGTGAAACTTTCACCAGTGGGATGCTCCGCTGGTGATTTATTCAATACAACATTTACAGATGAGAATACATACACTTATTGAGGAGAGGAGAGGCAATATGAAAAAAAATCGCTTATTATTTCGTGTTATCATTCTGCTCATTTTAAGCGGTGCTGTAGGATTTACACTCTATCAAGGATTTTTTGCTGATAAAGAGAAAATGCAAATTGGAAAAGAAGCACCTAACTTTATTGTGACGGATTTGGAAGGAAAGAAAATTGAACTAAAAGACTTAAAGGGAAAAGGTGTATTTTTAAACTTTTGGGGAACTTGGTGTAAACCTTGTGAAAAAGAAATGCCTTATATGAATGAGCTATATCCAAAGTATAAAGAAAAAGGCGTTGAAATTATTGCGTTAGATGCAGATGAAACGGATATCGCAGTAAAGAACTTTGTGAATCAATATGGTTTGAAATTCCCAGTTGCAATTGATAAAGGACAAAAGATTATAGGAACGTATGGAGTAGGACCATTACCGACAAGCTTTTTGATTGATAAAGAGGGAAAAGTAGTGGAGAAAATTATAGGTGAACAAACGAAAGAACAGTTAGAAGGATATTTAAAGAAAATTACTCCGTAATAAAGAAAGTCTTTACATACGAGGTACTAACGTATAGTGCCTTTGAATTAAAAATTCTGAGTATTGCGGTAACTCTAGGTTGGAAGATACAATAGTACATATAGTTACGGGGCGGTGAGAATGTTGAAAGAAATTAAGTGTGAATGTGGACATGTTAATCCGATAGGAACCATTTTTTGTGAAGCATGCGGGAAACCGTTTGAAAGCAATGAAAATGTGAAATTACTAGATATGAGATATGAGGGAAGTGCACGGAGATCCCTCACACATACAAAAACGATAGTAGATAAAATTTGGAGTTTCTTCTCTTCTGTAAAAGTAGGTGTATGGCTCATTGTAATTACTTTAGCTGCATCGGCGATTGGAACTATTTTTCCGCAGGAAATGTATATAACTCCAGGGATCGTACCAGCTGAATATTATAAGCAGGAGTACGGATTTTTAGGACAATTATATTATCAATTAGGATTTAATAATTTATACGGTTCATTGTGGTACATGATGTTAATTGCTTCTATAGGGATTTCACTAGTGATTTGTAGTTTGGACCGTGTCATTCCGCTTTATAAAGCTTTAAAAAAGCAAGGTGTGAAAAGACACCCTAGCTTTTTAAAGAGACAAAGGTTATACGGGACTGGTACACCACAAGATGGTGACTTGGAAAGAGTACAAATGAATTTAAAGAAAAGAAACTATAATGTGAAAGTGGAAGACGGAAATGTTTTAGCGGAAAAGGGACGTTTTTCACGCTGGGGTCCATATGTAAATCATATCGGTCTTATTATCTTTTTATTCGGTGCGATGCTTCGTTTTTTACCGAGTATGTATGTAGACGAAGCGCTTTGGTTACGTGATGGTGAAACGAAAGAAATACCAGGGACGGATGGACAGTACTATTTGAAAAATGAGAAGTTTATAAAGGAAGTTTATGATAAAAGTAAGGATAAGGAAGTTTATGATGAAGCAATTGACCGTGTAGGCGATAAAATGATTGCGAAAAACTTCCAAACGAATGCTGTATTATATAAAGCGGTGGGCGAAAATATAGCAGGACAAAAACCGAAATTGGAAAAAGTAAAAGAAGCGGAAATTCGTGTGAATGAACCACTGAAATTTGATCAATTTGCTGTTTATCAAGTGGATTATAAAGAAAGCGAATTTAAAAGCATGTCCTTTAACTTGCAAAACAAAGAAAATAATCAAAAGTGGGGTCCAATTAAAGTAGATTTAGCGAATCCAATAGAAAAATACGATTTAGGAAATGGTTATTCTCTAGAACTATTAAGTTATTTCCCAGATTTTTATTTTGATGAGAATGGAAAACCGAATACAAAAACGAAATTACCAAACAATCCTGCATTTGTATTTAAAATGTTTACGCCTGAGACGCCAGATGGTGAAGTGAGTTTTGTTGGTATTCAGCAAAATATAGAACCAGATGGAAATAACAAATATAAAATGTCATTCGCAGGTGTGGAAATGCAAAATGCAACAGCACTTACTGTAAGAAAAGACTTAACGCTTTGGATTCTCGGTATTGGAGGATTTATATTTATGGTTGGTGTGATTCAAGGTATGTATTGGAATCATCGACGTATTTGGATACAGCGTGTTAATGATGAATGGTGGATTGCAGGACATACGAATAAAAATTGGTTCGGTTTAAAAAAAGATATTGAAAGAGTACTAGAAGGTACAACAATTCCGCAACCAAATGATAAAGTGATTGATAAAAAAAATAGTTAAGGTGGGGAAACGATATGGTGCAAATAAGTAGTAACTTTCTCTTTACCGCATTTATTCTATATTTAATTGCAACCCTATTTTTTGGAGGTGCAATTAAGGAAAAGGGTCATAAATGGGCAAATGTAGGAATAACAATCACAATTTTAGGGTTTATTGCACAAATAATATATTTTATTACAAGATGGATTGCATCAGGTCATGCACCAGTTAGTAACTTTTTTGAATTTGGTACATTTTTCGGTATGATGCTTGTCGGAGCATTTATTGTGATGTATTTTATGTACCGCGTAAGTATAATTGGACTATTTGCGTTACCGGTTGCCTTGTTATTAATTGCCTACGCAAGTATGTTTCCAAGGGAAATCTCCCCGCTTATACCATCTTTAAAAAGTAACTGGTTACATATTCATGTGACGACTGCAGCAGCAGGACAAGCGATTTTAGCAATTAGTTTTATTACAGGCGTCATGTATTTATTGAAAAATGTAGATCAATCAACGAGAAGTAAACGTACATTTTGGTTAGAAACGGTAGTGTTCACACTTGTTTGTACAGTTGGATTTATTGCGGTAACAACGGTATTTTCTAGTATGAAATATGAAGCGAAGTTTCAATGGATTGATAAAAATGAACAACAAGTTGAGATGAAGTATAACCTTCCTGCTTTAGTTGGACCGCATGAAGGGAAGTTATTGACAGAAAATAAATTAGAACCGGCGGTGGAAGTTCCGGCGATTGTAAATGCAAAAAAATTAAATACTGTTATTTGGTCAGTGATAGTTGGAACACTACTTTATATTGTATTAAGACTTGTTTTACGCAAACGAGTATCAGCGGCACTTCAGCCGTTAGTAAAAAATACGAATAGTGATTTATTAGATGAAATCGGATATCGTTCTATAGCAATTGGATTCCCGATATTTACATTAGGAGCGTTAATCTTTGCGATGATCTGGGCTCAAATCGCTTGGACACGCTTTTGGGGTTGGGATCCAAAAGAGGTTTGGGCACTTATAACATGGCTCTTTTATGCCGCGGTATTACATTTGCGCTTATCTAAAGGGTGGCATGGAGAAAAATCAGCTTGGCTTGCAGTAATTGGTTTTGCAATCATTATGTTTAACTTTATTGTAGTAAACTTAATTATTGCGGGTTTACATTCATATGCATAGAGAAATAAAATAGGAGAGTGTATGTCACTTTCCTATTTTATTTTTGTCAACTTTTCTTCTTTTTTGAGAAAAACATGACAAAGTAGCGGTTGATTTTGTAAAATGATGTCGAGGACATAATACACTGTTCAAAAAAAATACATAGTTTTGGAAAAAAATTGAACAAACTTTATTATTCTTGTGAAGCATAATATGGAAAGTGAAACATTTAGAGGATTGCTTAAATAAACGAGAATAGCGCAACATAATAGTGTAGAAGGGTAGGTGTGAACCGCTGGGGTGAAAGTGCGCAGCGGGTAGAAATGGAAAATGAATCAAGAATTTTAATTGTAGACGATGAGGATCGCATTCGTCGTTTATTGAAAATGTACTTAGAAAGAGAACAATATACTATTGAAGAAGCAGATAATGGTGATACTGCTTTAGAAATGGCGTTACAAAATGATTATGATTTAATCTTATTGGATATTATGATGCCTGGTAAAGATGGGATCGAAGTGTGTAAAGGAATTCGTGAGAAGAAAGCTACACCAATTATTATGCTGACAGCAAAGGGTGAAGAAGTAAATAGGGTACAGGGGTTTGAGGTAGGAACAGATGATTATATTGTAAAGCCATTTAGCCCACGTGAAGTAGTGCTGCGTGTGAAAGCGGTATTACGCCGTGCTGTACCAACAACATTCTTTACACAAGATACAACGACAAAAGATGTTACTGTATTCCCGCATTTAACAATTGATAACGATGCACACCGTGTTACTGCAGATGGAAATGAAGTGAACTTAACACCAAAAGAATATGAACTACTGTTATTCTTAGCGAAAGCTCCTGATAAAGTATTCGATCGTGAGCAATTGTTAAAAGAAGTATGGCAATATGAATTCTTTGGAGATTTACGTACAGTTGATACGCATGTAAAGCGTTTACGTGAGAAGTTAAGTAAAAAATCACCAGATGCTGCGAAGATGATTGTTACCGTTTGGGGCGTAGGTTACAAGTTTGAGGTTGTGAACGACTGATGCTTTGGAGAAGTGTAGTAGGGAAGTTATGGATGACCATATTACTTCTCGTTTCGTTTGTTCTTGGATTTGTTGCGATTTTACTTTCACAGTTTTTTAGAACGTATTATGTTGATATGAGTGAAGCTAGGCTTCAGAAAGTCGCAACAAGTGTTTCAGAGTTAATTGAAGAAGGTGCCGATGTAAAAACGATTGAGAATATCGCGTACAAATTCTCTGATCCACTTTCAAGGATTATTATTGTAGAAGATGGTAAGGAAATATCTTCTTCACCGAAACAAGAAGGGTTAGTCACCCTTACAATGGATGATTTGAAAGAAGATAAAGAATTAGCAGCTGTTTTTACAGATAAAAAAGAAATTAAAAATAACATTAGAAAAGCATCTAATAGTAGGAAGAATAAAAACACTGAAAATGATATTATGATTGTCGGAAAACCGGTGCAATCCAAAAATCAAAGTGCTGTGTTTGTATATGAATCTTTACAAGTTCCGATACAGGGTATGGAGAGAACGACTGATTTCATTTTCTTATCAGCAGGTATTGCGATTATTTTAACGACGTTCTTCGCATTCTTCTTATCTACTCGAATTACAGCACCGCTTCGTAAAATGCGTGAAGTTGCTTTTGAAGTGGCACGTGGGAAGTTTGATGCAAAGGCTCCTATGGTATCTCAGGACGAAATTGGTGAGCTTGCAACGGCCTTAAATCAAATGGGGAGACAGTTGAAGTTTAACATGAACGCTTTGCAGCAAGAAAAAGAGCAATTAGCTAGTATTTTGAGTAGTATGGCAGATGGGGTTATTACGTTAAATCAAGAAGGTGAAGTCGTTGTGATTAATCCACCGGCTGAACATTTCTTACAAGTTTGGCAAGAAGAAAAAGAAGTAGAGTTAAGTAAAAAACTCCCTTCTGAACTTGTTGAACTATTCCATCTTGTTGTAGAAAGCGAGCAACAACAAGTTGTTGAAATTAATTTGCAAAAAGGGAACTATGTAGTTCTTATGACGCCGCTTTACAATCAAACGAAAATTCGTGGGGCTGTAGCAGTTTTGCGTGATATGACGGAAGAACGTCGTCTTGAGAAGATGCGTCAAGACTTTATTGCGAATGTATCACATGAACTTCGTACACCGATGGTAATGCTTCAAGGGTATAGTGAAGCGATTTTAGATGATATTGTGCAAACGAAAGAAGAAATTAATGAATTTGTTCAAATCATTTATGATGAATCTGTTCGTTTGGGTAAACTTGTAAATGAGTTATTAGATTTAGCACGTATGGAAAGTGGTAATGTAGAGTTACATATAGGTGAAGTAGATATTCATCCATTTGTCGAAAAAATTGGTCGTAAATTCCAAGGGATTGCAAAGGATAAAGAAGTGGAACTAACAGTTGATTTCCAAAGTCCAATTGAACAATATCCGTTTGATGCAGACCGTATGGAACAAGTGTTGACGAATTTAATTGATAATGCAATCCGTCATACGAATGCAGGTGGGCATGTTACACTTGTAATTGATACGAAAAATAATGGCCTTACTTTCGAAGTGCAAGATTCAGGCGCAGGCATTCCAGAAGAAGATATTCCATTTTTATTTGATCGTTTCTACAAAGCTGATAAAGCAAGAACACGTGGAAAAAAAGGTGGAACTGGGCTCGGGCTTGCAATTGCTAAAAATATTGTTCAAGGCCACGATGGAAAGATTTCTGTTTCAAGTGTTGTTGGAGAAGGAACTATATTCTCTGTATATTTACCAAATCGTATAATTTAGATATGTGTTTTTTAAGTTGATAATGAATAAAGTTCTACTGTTTTTTATTTTTTTGTAAAATCAATTAAATAAATTATAGTAGAACTTTTTTCTATTTTAGTCTAATTTAGCATAACAAGAAAGGTGCCGTGAAGAGATGAAATTATACACAAAAACAGGAGATAAAGGAAAAACAAGTGTAATAGGTGGCAGGGTGGATAAAGATGATATTCGTGTAGAAGCGTATGGCACGATAGATGAAGCGAATTCTCATATTGGATATGCGATGACTAAGCTAGAAGGCGGGTCTTTTGGAGATATTTATAATGAACTTGAAAATATTCAACATGAATTATTTGATTGCGGAGGAGATTTGGCAATAGTAGAACAAAAAATTCCTTATAAATTAACAATCGAAATGGTTGAAAGCTTAGAAAGAAGAATTGATTCGTATACAGAAGAAGCACCGTCGTTAGAGCGCTTTATTTTACCAGGTGGTAGCGAGGCAGCAGCTGCAATTCATATTGCACGTACTGTTGTAAGAAGAGCAGAGCGCTCCATAGTATCATTGCAAAAAGAAGAAGAAATAAATGAAGTCGTCCTAAAGTATGTAAATAGATTATCTGATTATTTGTTTGCGGTAGCTAGAGTAATAAATGTTCGATTACAAGTAAAAGATGTGGAGTATAACCGCAGTGCATTAGTTTTTCGTGATAAAAAAGAGAAGGAAGTGGAGTGATTCACTTTCTTTTTTTGTATACTTTTTTCTGTAATATACCAAAATAGAGAAGGTATGGTGGTAATTAGAAAACGGAGGATGTATATGAAAGTGTTAAAATGTGGCGTCATGTTATTGTCTGTTCTGTTTTTATCTCAATTACATGTTTACGCAGAAGAAAATCGATGGACATGGCCTGTTGAAGGTCAGATAAGTGATTATTTTGGAACAAGGCATGGAAAACACTACGGTATTGATATAGCTGCACCGATCGGAGCACCTGTGGCAGCTATTCAAGATGGTAAGGTGACAAAGTCTTATTATTCAAGTAGTTATGGAAACGTTGTATTTATTAAACATGGAGAATATGAGGCTGTGTATGCACATTTAAATAAGAGATATGTAGTTCAAGGGGATTATATTTCAAAAGGAAAAATAATTGGAGAAGTAGGAAATACAGGAGAATCGCGAGGCGCGCATTTGCATTTAGAACTTCACCAAGGCAGATGGACGATGGCGAAAAAGAATGCGATGAATCCATTGCTTGTTTTAAATGAACAAAGAAACGAAGTTGTTTCTTCATCATTGTATATCGTGCAAAAAGGGGACACTTTAGTTAGTATTGCACGAAAATTTAGTATGACACTTAAGGAAATTAAAGAAAAAAATGGACTGCAGCAAGAGCGGATTTATCCAAATCAACAATTATACGTTAAGTAAGAGAACAGTTCCGAAAGTATAACTTCTGAATCGATTTATTTTTTGTTAAGATTACGATAATAAATGAAATTGTATCGACGCTTCGACAAAAAATGTTGATTTAACAACAAAATATAATTATAAGAGTAACCTATACCTAAAAGAAAACCGTCCCAAAAGATATTTTGGGACGGTTTCTTTTACCAAAAAATAAAGACACATATAAATCCAGAAATAGCTAAGTAGCTATATAAGTAAAAGACTTTTGTTCTTGTTTTCTCATTTGTCCGAAACAGTACAATAGTCGGTTCAATTAAACCGATTGTCAGACAGAGTAGACCAAGAAGCATACAACCAATTGAAATAGAATACAGGGCGATTTGTGGTGCTTGAAATGGAATCATCCATTTTAATAAAAATGCAATAAGTGCAGTGTAGCAAATGCTGCCGATGTATTTATTCAACGGTGTATTAGAACGAAAACCAGGGAGTTTTTTTACGAAAGAGCGGGAAACAACTTCTGTTTGTAAAGATGTATGCTCTTCGATAATTTTTTGAGCTTTTTTTCCTTTTTGAAAAAGGGATAATATCCAGTTACGCTCACCTTGAAAAATAAATTGAGAGGTTGTCAAATAGTGATCAACCTTCACTTTATTCCAACTCTTCCATGGATGTCGCTCGCACAATTTTAATTTACTTTCTGTTTTTTTATCATACTGATAAATACTGATGCCATCTTCATCGAAAGTAGCATAGTATGTCTCGCTTGAGAATGTGCCTAAATCAATTGGACAGTAGAAAAGTAATTCTTTTTTTAAGTAAAAGTATTCTTTTCTTAAGTTTTTTTTCATTGCTTCTTGAATAGAGTGTCTCTTTTCTTTTTTCATGACATTTCCTCCATAATTCAGAAAATGTTCTTATCTTAACAATTCAACATCTTATCACTTTTAATTATATATGACTAGGGGATTCATCAGGGAAATACCGAATAATAAAAAATATGGATTGTATTGTAAAATATTTTACGACTACTAACTGATTGTGAAAAAATAAATAACTAACTTTAAATAAGTTACAATTTTTTAGTTCACAATATTATTAGGTTGTTGTATAATGAAGGGGAAAATAGAATATCGGTCTATCTTCGGGGCAGGGTGAAAATCCCGACCGGCGGTGATGAACTATTTATGATTTCGTTCTAAGCCCGCGAGCCGTTAAGGCAGGATTTGGTGTGATTCCAAAGCCGACAGTATAGTCTGGATGGGAGAAGATGGAGGTTCAAGCGTTCAAAAAAGAAATGGATTTGAACGTCTGTTTGATGTGCCTTAAATTCTCCCTTTGTGTAAAACACAAAGGGTTTTTTCGTTCTATGAAAAAATAGGCATAGCAGAACCTTTCCACTTTCCATGAGACGATCGATGGAAAAGGAGAGAGAAAGATGAAACAAAAAAACAGTGTAGTGCAGATGGTGAGTGTAGCAATGCTAAGTAGTATTGCATATTTACTGATGATGTTGGATTTCCCGTTCCCAGGGCTTCCGCCATTTTTAAAAATTGATTTTAGTGATGTGCCAGCTCTAATTGCTGCAATTATTTTCGGACCAATTGCGGGGGTAATTGTAGAGGGGATAAAGAATATTCTACATTACGGGATTCAAGGAAGTTTAACAGGAGTACCAGTTGGAGAAATTGCAAACTTTATTGCGGGATGTTTATTTATTGGACCAGCAGCTTTCTTATTTAGAAAGTATCGTACTGTAAAAAGTTTAACGACAGGACTTGCACTAGGGACAATTACAATGGCACTAATTATGAGTGTATTAAATTACATCATCATATTCCCAGCTTACACTTGGTTTTTAAATGCACCTGCTATGTCTAGTGAAGCTATAAGAACGACTGTTGTAACAGCAATCTTACCGTTTAATTTGATTAAAGGAATTGTAGTAACAATTGTATTTGTAGCGTTGTTCTCACGCCTAAAAGTATGGGTTTTTGCAAAAATGAAAAATGCATAAAATATAAAGTGAAACTTTAATCAGTGGGGGTTTTGTTCATCCCCCACTGATTATTAGCCTTCACCAATCGGGCTTTTACGGGCAGCCCGACCCTCACCTAACTTCTTTGCTTTTGCTGAATGTTGAGGTGGGGGTCTTACTGCCCGGCAAATAGCGGGATAAAATAAAACCATTGGTAGTATGGAGCTACTAATGGTTTTTTATTAAGTAGAATGAAAATAGAAAACAAAAAATGTCCCTCATCAAGATGAGGGACATTTTTTGAAGTTAATAAAAAACTATTCGAATTTTAAAGCGTCGCCGTCAAATGATTCGTCAGCAACTTTAATTGAGTCAGTTGGACAACCTTCGAATGCATCCATCATATCTTCAATTAATACATCTGGAATTTCAACGATACCTTGGTTATCGTCTAATGTTACAAACGCAATACCTTCATCATCATAGTCATAAATGTCTGGTGCAGCAGCGCCACAAGCACCACATGCAATACAAGTATCTTTATCAACGATTGTATATTTTGCCATCTTTTTTCCCTCCTGATAATATGTATGTGAAAAGCTCGCCATAAAAATTATAACCTTATTGTAAAACGGTTTTTAAAACTTTTCAACATAAAATTATAATGATAATGCTTATCAATTAGGGTGTCAACTTATTTTTGAATTATGTCATAAGATTTTCAAAATACGTAAATGTTATTTCGTTTGGTACAATAGAATATATACAAGTAGCTAGTGGTAATATGATACCTTTAATGGGTACTACTGAATAAAGAATGAAGCTAGATTGAAAGGTGGGAGCGGTAATGCAAATACAATACACTTTATTGTATTGTTTAAAACAATTGAATGGTGAAAGGACCGTTTCCTCTATTTATTATTTATTAAAAGGAAAACGTTCTTCGCAAACATTACAAGATGGGAATATGTTTCAAATTTCTTTTTTGTTCGGAATATATAAATCGTTAAATAGAATGGACTATGATCGTGAAGTTGTAAAGTTGTTGCAAGCAGATTTTATTCAAGAAATACATGAAAATACATATGTGTTAACACATATAGGTAAAACGCAGTTACATAAATGGGAGCAAGTTTATGCTTTTCCAACTTATTTACACGGTTTGCACTATGGTGAATTAGGTGAAACATTTTGGAAAAGATTATCATTAATTATTCAAACTATATCGAATTTACAACAAAATAATACGAAATTTACCCCTATTCAACAAGATATAGAAATAATGGTGTGGGTGAAACGTTTTTTAACGGGAATACCATACAGGAGAAGTGAATTGGCTAATAGATTATGGAAAGAAATACAGCAACTTTTAGAAAGAAGTAATGTGGTAGAAGCGACGATTGTAACGTATCGATTTACAGGTTATGAACGTATCGGTTATACATTGCAACAATTAGCAGAAATTACGAAACAAGATATATTTAGGGTGTATTTTTTATTTTGGGGTACAATTCACTTCTTTATACAAGAAGTTCGTGAGAAAGAAAATGAATTTCCGCTATTAGCAGAAATTATATCTTATCCAAATGAGAGAGCTGAATTATTTAGTTTATCAACGAAAAAAACATATAATTTTTGGAGACAAGGACGTTCTTTAGAAGAGATCGCGACAATTAGAAATTTAAAGGTTGCAACGATAGAAGATCATTTTGTTGAAATTGCTTTGCGAGAAAAAGAATTTGCTATTGAAATGTTTATGGAAAAAGAAAAGGTAGACAAAGTAATAAAAGTAATTGAGGCATTGCGAACACGTAAGTTGCGTGTATTGAAACAAGCGGTTGGAGAAGATATCTCTTATTTTGAAGTCCGTCTTGTATTGGCACGGATGGAGGGTATAAATGAAACTTGAGGAATATTTATATAAGTGGTTTGGATATTCTGAATTTCGTCCAGGACAAAAAGACGTTATTACAGATTTATTAGAAGGAAAAGATGTTATAGCGATGCTTCCGACTGGGAGAGGGAAATCTTTGTGCTATCAACTTCCAGGGCTAATGCAAGAAGGAACAGTGCTTGTTGTATCACCATTACTATCTTTGATGGAAGATCAGGTTACACAATTAAAGTATGTTGTGAAAAATCGAGTGATTGCATTTAATAGTTTTCGGACATTAAGTGAAAAAAGAGAAGCGATGAAAAAATTAGCTTTTTATAAATTTATTTTTGTGTCTCCAGAAATGTTGCAATCGGAGTTATTAATAAGAGAATTGAAGAAAATTCATATTTCATTGTTTGTTGTTGATGAGGCCCATTGTATTTCACAATGGGGGTATGATTTTAGACCGGATTATAAGAAGCTCGATGTAGTAATAGAGAACATCGGATCTCCTACGGTACTAGCATTAACTGCCACAGCGACAAAAGATGTACTGAGAGATATAGCAGATAGTTTAAATTTAAAGAATGTCTCGCAGCATGTATACTCTATTGATCGCCCGAATATTGCAATGGAAGTGCAATTTGTAGAGACGATAGAAGAGAAGAAAGAAGCGCTTTTGGAACAGGTGATGTATTTACAAGGGCCAGGGATTGTATATTGCTCAAGTAGAGCATGGACAGAACGTTTAACGGAATATTTAAGGGGAAAAGGCGTTACTGGTGTAGCTTTTTATCATGGTGGTATGGAACATGAAGAGCGAATGTTAATTCAGCAGCAGTTTATGAATGATCAATTGCAACTTGTAATATGTACAAGCGCTTTTGGTATGGGAGTAAATAAGTCGAATACGAGATATATCATTCACTTCCATTATCCGACCAATATAGCTTCATACTTACAAGAAATTGGGAGGGCTGGAAGAGATGGTGAACCGAGTATAGCCTTTTTACTATGTAGTCCATTAGATCACGATTTGCCAATTTCAATAATTGAGGATGAGTTGCCAAGTAAGTCGCAAATACAATTTTTATTTTCTTTACTACAAGAAAGAATGTTTCAAACGAAGGAATTACCAATAGAAGATGTAGAAGAAATTTGTTACAATGCAGCAAGATTTAATGAACAATATTGGCGTTTCATCCGCTATCATCTCGAACAGCTTGGAATCATACAACGACGAAAACTAATATTAGAGAGCTTGTCAGATGAAATTATGAACAGATTAATAGCCGAAGTAGAAATAAGATTACGTAATAAATATAGTGAGCTAGAAAACATGAGGTCATGGATACAAGTTAAAGGATGTAGACGTGAATATGTACTTCAACAGTTTGGTTATAGAAAAGAGCAAGAGTTAAAAAATTGCTGTGATTATTGTGGTATTACAAAAACAGATTATAAAAAAAGACGAGCGCAACAATCCGATTTCGACTATAATTGGGAAACAGAGTTACAAAAGCTTTTCGGCCTAGAAAAGATGGAGGAATGATGAACATTCAAAGGCATAGTGTTGAAGATATGAGTCCGAAAGAAATAAGGCTGAATTTGTATATAACACAGCTAATTATTATTGGTATTGGTTGTTTACTAGCATATATATTATTTCGAGATACAAAAGAAGTTTTGAGTCTTTGGAAGTGGGACCCCGTACCAATACTTGTAGTAGGCAGTTTGTTGGCGATTGGTATTGTGTTATTAGATTATGTTGCAATGCGAGTGTTTCCAGAGTCTTGGTTTGATGATGGTGGTATTAACGATAAGATGTTTCAAGGAATGTCAGTTATGCATTTACTCGTTATTACGTTTGTTATCGGATTTGCCGAAGAATTTTTATTTAGAGGTGTAATGCAGACTCAGTTTGGAATTGTAATAGCAAGTTTAGTATTTGCAGTGTTACATATTCGCTATATAACAAAGCCATTTTTGTTTTGTTTCGTCTGCTTCATTAGTTTTGTCTTTGGTTATGTATTTGAATGGACAGGAAATTTGTTTATAACAATCTTTGCACACTTTCTTGTTGATTTTATAATGGGACTCCAATTAAGAAAATAAATGGAAGGTGGTGGTGAACAACATGAGGAAACGAATTCCTGACTTTGAAGAGGAATTAGAAGTTGAGCGAGTGGAAGAAGATGAAAGTTTACCGCCGCGTAGTGAAATTCATAGAAATAAAGAGAAAAAACAAAAGTTTAAAATGAATCACATCTTTGTCCGAGTATTAACATTTCTATTCATATTGCTCCCAATCAGCATATTATGGTATACCGATAAATATATCCAGGTGAAAAGTGATAGTAATAATGCTGGAAAAAGTGCATTTGAAGTAATTTTCTTTGATTCGGCTAAATCTGAAACGCAGAAACAATCTGAGAAGGTAGTAACGCATACTGTGAAAGAGGGAGAAACTTTAGAAAGTATAGCGAAGCAATATATTTCAGATGAAAATGGGATTGAAGTGATTAAAAAGTATAATAACTTACAAGAAGATGAAGTGAGTGCAGGTCAAGAATTAAAAATTCCGATAAAAGATAAGTCCGTAAAGCAAGAGAGTTAGTGAATTAAGCGATTCACAGCTTGTTATAAAAACTGTGGATTATCTTTATGAGGAGGGGAGTCAAAATATGATATGGATTATATTAATAAGTACTCTCATATGTATAGGTATTATATTTCTTCTTATAATGTATAAAGAAGCGATGCGTAATACGGTGTTGGAACATACTTTAGTATTTAAAGAATTTCCGAAAAGTTTTCAAAAAGTGAATGTGTTTTTTATTTCTGATATTCATAGAAGAGCCGTTCCAAGTTCGTTAATTGAGCAAGTAAAAGGAAAAGTAGATCTCGTAATTATTGGTGGCGATTTAGCGGAAAAAGGTGTCCCCTTATCGAAAATCTCTGCAAATATTCAAAAGTTAAAAGAGATAGCTCCTGTATATTTTGTATGGGGAAATAATGATTATGAGATTGAATACCATGAATTAGATGCTTTGTTATTAGAAAATAATGTGAAAGTTTTAGATAATACAAGAGTTGTATTTGAGTCTGAGTCAACTGAGAAAATTTGCTTACTCGGTATAGATGATGTTGGATTGAAACGTGATCGTTTAGATTTGGCATTGGCAGATTGTAAAGAAGAGGGTTTTCGTATTTTAATTAGTCACAATCCCGATATAATAAAAAAAATGTCTGGAAAAGAACAGATTTCACTTGTATTAAGTGGACATACGCATGGAGGACAAATTCGATTATTCCCATCAAAAAAATATTTAAAGGGTGGCGTATATAATCATTCAAATACAACTCTCTTTGTTAGTAATGGATATGGAACAACATTGCTCCCGCTTCGCTTCCGAGCGCCTGCTCAAACACATATTATTACATTGTGCGGAGGAAAATGATGCCAACTCTGGATGGGAAATATAATATAAAAGCTGTTTCGAATATAATTGGAGTTCAGCCGAGTACGCTTCGCGCATGGGAAAGGCGATACCAAATTATTGCCCCAAAACGGAATCAAGCTGGGCATCGTTTATATACAGAAGAACATATTCGAATTTTGAAATGGTTAATGCAAAAGGTTTCTTCTGGTATGATGATCGGCCAAGCAGTTCAGTTATTAGAAGGGAATCGTTTGCAGAGTGCTGTTCAAAAAGAAATATATTATGATAAAGAAGTTGTTTTAGTGGACGATTTACTACAAGCTTTGTTAGAATTTGATGAAATTACAACTTCTGCATTAATAAACGAGGTTTTTAGTATATATTCAACGGAAAAGGTTGTTGCAAGTATTGTTCTTCAAGTGACAAGCAAATTGTTAACGTTAAAAAATAAGAATGAGATTTCAATAGTGCAATTCCAATATGCACTATCATTTTTACAAACACGTCTAGGAATGGTGTATCATAATGCCTCAAAGTTTTCCTCCTTACACAAAGTTATTGTGTTAGAAAAGGATGCGTTGAAAGGATTTGTTTTCTCAACGTATTTACGCTTAAAAGGATATGAGGCGATATATATTAGGACAAGCTTAGAGGAAAATGGTATTTTGTTAGCTATTAAGCAAATACAGCCTAAATATGTATTTGTATCTTTTGATGACGGACCAGAATTTAAAAAGACAGTGAACGTTGTTAATTTGTTGCAAGAAAAAAATGAGAACCTTTTTGTTGGGCTTATAGGAAAAATAGACGCTCGAGATCAGTTGAACAGTCAAACGATCTTAATCGGTGATACGAAAGATGAATGGGATGAATGGTTAAAAGTGTCAGAATAGTTGTTCGAAAAGAACCATCTATTTTCTATTTCATATAATAAAAATTAGATTCATTGGTTACGTAGGGAGGGTATGAGATGAGGCTGGAACGATTAAATTATAATAAGATAAAAATTTTCCTAACATTCGATGATTTATCTGAACGAGGATTAACGAAAGAGGATTTATGGAGAAATGCACCGAAAGTACAGCAATTATTTCGTGATATGATGCAAGAAGCAAATAAAGAATTAGGATTTGAAGCAGATGGTCCGATTGCAGTTGAAGTATTTTCTCTACAAGCACAAGGAATGGTTGTAATTGTAACGAAAGAAAATCAAGAAATGGATACAGATGATGAGTTCCGTGACGAGTTTATTGAAATGCAAGTGACGCTAGATGAGAGCGAGCACATACTGTATGAGTTTGCTACACTAGATGACGTAATTAACCTGTCAAATCGCTTATATAACCTTGGTGTAACTGGCGGAAAGTTATATACGTGGGATGAGCGTTTCTATCTTTGGATGGAAGAAGAGGAGCAAGTTCAATTATTGAAAGAGGATTTTATAGCTATTTTAGCGGAATACGGTAATCCGTCTACAGCAACCATCTATCGCACTATGGAGTATGGAAAAGAATTAATGGCTTCTCAAGCAATTGAACAAGTATACAATTACTTTGTGAAAAAACAAAACCTCAGCTAATATAACATAGCTTGAGGTTTTGTTTTTTTATTTAGCTAAGGGCTAGAAAGTATTGGTCTGAAGTTTCGAAAAACTGGGAGAGGGTACAGCAATAAGAGTAAATACTTAGTTATTCTTTTTCTTAATTGAATATATCTGTTTCAGCGCTTTCTATGGGATGAAAATAAAAAAATTTAAATATTTAAGTATTTTACTTTTCTAAAAGTAATAAAAGGACTATAATAATAGTGAAAACGCTTGCAACAGAAAATAGTTTGTATATATTTGTTAGCGTTTTCTATTGCATTCCAAATTTAAGGGTGTATACTAGGCAATGAAGGTTTACTAAACAAGTGAAATTACAGGGGGTTTACTTACTATGGTAGCCGAAAAGGGAACTCAAACAAAAACACAACAACAAAGGGAACAACATTTTGAACTATTGAATTCGACACAAATTGTTATTAGTGAAGCATTAGAAAAATTGGGTTATCCAAACGAAGTGTATGAATTATTGAAAGAACCAATTCGTATGATGACAGTGAAAATACCAGTTCGTATGGATGACGGGACTGTTAAAATATTTACAGGATATCGTGCGCAACATAATGATGCTGTTGGTCCAACGAAAGGTGGAATTCGCTTCCATCCGAATGTAACAGAAAATGAAGTGAAAGCACTTTCTATCTGGATGAGTTTAAAATGTGGTATTGTTGATTTACCATATGGCGGAGGTAAAGGTGGAATTATCTGTGACCCACGTGAAATGTCATTCCGTGAGTTAGAAAGATTAAGCCGCGGTTATGTACGAGCTATTAGTCAAATCGTAGGTCCAACGAAAGATATTCCAGCTCCAGATGTATTCACAAACTCTCAAATTATGGCATGGATGATGGATGAGTATAGCCGTATCGATGAATTTAATTCACCAGGATTTATTACAGGTAAACCGCTTGTATTAGGTGGATCACATGGACGTGAAACAGCGACAGCGAAAGGTGTAACAATTTGTATTCGCGAAGCTGCAAAAAAACGTGACATTGATATTAAAGGTGCACGCGTTGTTGTTCAAGGATTCGGTAATGCCGGTAGCTTCTTAGCTAAATTTATGCATGATGCAGGTGCGAAAGTTATTGCGATTTCAGATGCTTATGGTGCATTGCATGATCCAAATGGATTAGATATTGACTATTTATTAGACCGTCGTGATAGCTTCGGTACTGTAACAAAACTATTTAATAATACAATTTCAAACAAAGAATTATTAGAACTTGATTGCGACATTTTAGTTCCAGCTGCAATTGAAAACCAAATTACAGAAGAAAATGCTGATAAGATTAAAGCGAAAATCGTTGTTGAAGCTGCCAATGGTCCAACTACATTAGAGGCAACAAAGATTTTAACAGATCGTGGTATTTTACTTGTTCCAGACGTATTAGCTAGTGCTGGTGGTGTAACAGTATCTTACTTTGAGTGGGTACAAAATAACCAAGGTTTCTACTGGAGTGAGGAAGAAATAGAACAACGTTTAGAAAAAGTAATGGTAAAATCGTTTGATTCCATTTATGAAACAGCACAAGTTCGTAAAGTAAACATGCGCTTAGCTGCGTATATGGTTGGTGTTCGTAAAATGGCTGAAGCTAGTCGCTTTAGAGGCTGGGTATAAGCATAAAGTTTTTAATGAAAACGTGATTCCTTTCGAGGGGATCACGTTTTTTTGTTGAAGTATTAGAGCGAGGTGTTGTATATGGAAAATGAAATGATGGAACGAGTAGAACAATTAGAAGAAAAAGTTAAGAGGTTAGAGGGAGAACTTGCAAGAACGATGAAAGCCCGAAAAACAAGTAGCGTTCGGGTGTTCGGAGAAGGGCTCTTGTTTTTAATATTTGGTACAGTCGTAGTAGGACCGATTATCGCCTTTGTAATTACAATTCTTACTTGGTTTGTTGAAAAATAAAATAAAAAAACAAAAAGAACGCTTGTTCTGTACGAACAAATGTGCTATACTTTCCTTAGATAAACAAAACGGAAATGATTTTAAGGAGAGATAAATGATGAAAATGACAGTAGACCAAAGATTTATGATGCCAGCAGATGTTGTAGAACGAGTGGAAGTATTACGAAACAAACAAAGTAAGCGTGGCACATTATTACAATCAGTAAATAAATTTTTCGGTTTAGATACGAAAGAAGATTGTGTTTGGTTTTACGGTTTTTATGGAGTTGCTGTAAGTATTTTATTATTTATGGTGTTCACATCAAATATTTTCGATTTTCTCTTCGCGTAAGAAATATGCTATAAGGACATTGCTACCGAATACATATATAAGGAAGTAAGGTAATCTTCTGAAGCGGGAGTTGGTAATAATGGCGATGTTTCCTATAGAGCGTAACTATATTGGATATGGAAGTTCACGACCGGGAATTCCTCTTTCTAAAGTAAGGTTTATTGTAAGTCATGATACGGGGAACCCTGGTAGCAATGCGATAGGGAATCGGGATTATTTTAATGAAATACAACCGAAAGCTTCGGCACATACATTTATAGATGATAAAACAATATTGGAAATCATCCCTATAAATGAAGTTGCATATCATGTTCGATATGGTGTGCCGACGGATAATGACTTATATGGTTATGATGCGAATAAGGCTGCCATTGGGGTGGAACTCTGTTATGGCGGTGATCTTAACTTTTGGGAAGCATATAATCGTTTTACGTGGTATCATGCGTATTTATGCCAAAACTTCGGCTTGAATCCGAAAAAAGATATCGTATCACATAAAACACTTGACCCAGCTAGAAAGATTGATCCTGAAAGTGTATTAGGGAAACAAGGTATTAAATTTCAGCAGTTTTTAGCAGATGTCTATCGGATGTACGTTTCGTTTAGATGACAAATATATGAAAAATGAATACAATAAAGATAGGTGCCTACTGCTGTAAGTAGGTTTTTTCTTGTTTTTATAAATAGTGTATTGGTAGAAGACTAGGAGTGAACCGAGTATGCAGAAAGAAACAGCTATCATAATTGGAGGCGGTCCGTGCGGATTAGCAGCGGCAATTTCGTTGCAAAAGGTAGGGATAAATCCGTTAGTAATTGAAAAAGGTAACATTGTAAATGCGATTTATAATTATCCAACTCATCAAACATTTTTCTCTTCTAGTGAAAAATTAGAAATTGGTGATGTAGCTTTTATTACAGAAAATCGTAAGCCTGTTCGAAATCAAGCGCTTGCGTATTATCGTGAAGTAGTAAAGCGTAAATCCGTACGTGTAAATGCTTTTGAACGAGTGGAGAAAGTTCAAAAAGATGGAGAAATATTTAAAGTTGAGACGACAAAACGTGACGGAAGTAAAGAAATATATATAGCGAAATACATTGTTGTAGCAACTGGATATTATGACAATCCGAATTATATGAATGTTCCAGGTGAGGAGCTGAAGAAAGTTGCTCACTATTTTAAAGAAGGACATCCTTATTTTGATCGAGATGTAGTAGTTATAGGTGGGAAAAATTCAAGTGTAGACGCTGCGTTGGAACTTGTTAAAGCAGGTGCGCGTGTAACGGTTTTATATCGCGGAAGTGAGTATTCACCAAGCATAAAGCCGTGGATTTTGCCGGAGTTTGAGGCATTAGTACGAAATGGTACAATTCAAATGCATTTCCAGGCTCATGTGAAAGAAATTACTGAACATACATTGACGTTTACAGTTGATGGCGAGGCAAATACAATCCAAAATGATTTTGTATTTGCGATGATTGGTTACCATCCTGATCATAGCTTCTTAACGAAGATGGGTGTTCGGATTGATGAAGAAACAGGACGTCCGATTTATAATGAGGACAGAATGGAAACGAATGCTGAAAATATTTTTATTGCGGGTGTAATTGCTGCTGGGAATAATGCAAATGAAATATTTATCGAAAATGGTAGATTTCATGGGGATGCAATTGCGCAAACCATTGCCTTAAGAGAAGAATAAAAAGAAGCTGTCGAAAAAATTTCGACAGCTTCTTTTTTAATCATGCATAAACATATTTTGGATCGTTTCATGAGAGTTTGTATTCTCTAATGCGACTAGCAATTTAATACGCGCCTTTTGAGCATTTAAACCGTATGTGAATACAATCCCCATATCTTTTAATTGTTTGCCGCCACCTTCATATGAATATACATCTTGAACGATGCCGTTGAAACAGCGAGAAACTAATACGACAGGAATTCCTTTGTTTATTAATCGTTCTAGACTAGGAAGTGTTCGTGGAGGTAAATTACCTTGTCCAAGTGCTTCAATAACAATTCCATCTACAGGAAGGTTTTCAATTGCTGCTAACAATGTATCATCCATGCCAGCATATGCTTTCAGCACAACTACATTTTTAGACACTTTGTTTACTGTATATGTTTCGTGATGTACTAAAGCGTGATGGAAGACAACGCCGCGTTTTGTTACCATTCCAATTGGTCCATATTGCGGGCTTTGGAATGTCGCGACATTACTCGTATGTGTTTTCGTTACATTTGTAGCACAGTGAATTTCGTCGTTTAATACGACTAGAACACCTTTTTCAGCAGCTTCATTGCAGCTAGCAACTTTTACAGCCGATAAGAAGTTATATAGGCCATCAGCACCTAATTCATTACTAGAACGCATTGCGCCTGTCACAACGATCGGAATAGTTGCTTGTACTGTTAAATCTAAGAAATAAGCTGTTTCTTCTAATGTATCCGTACCATGCGTAATGACTACGCCATGAATGTTGTCTTGTTTTACTCTTTCATCGATGATGACTTGTAATTGTAACATTTCGCTTGGTGTCATATGAGGAGATGGTAGATGGAACACATCTTCAACGATTAAATCAACATCGCCTTCTAAATCAGGAATGAATTTTAAAAGAGGATTTTTATCACCTGGTTGTACGACCCCAGTTTCTTTGTCTTCCTCCATTGCAATTGTTCCACCTGTGTGTAAAACTAGGATTCTTTTCAATGCTTATACCCCTTTCAAGTTGAAAAATACATTTAGAACATAACATGTTTTGAGTAAATTCGACAATGGAAATGTATAAAAGTATGCGTGGAAAATGACAATAAATTTAGTGGCTCTCTGTACGTTTTGTAAAATCAGGAATGAAATGTGTAAGTAGAGGGTGGAAAGGAGCTAATAGTTTGAAAAAGGTAGAGAAAATTTTTATTCGTATAGTAGTAATACAATTTATTTTTCTTTGTGTGGTGCAATTGTTATTTATACATAAGTCTTCAGTGAAATATTTATCTAAAATTGTTTATTATGAAGGTGTTGTCGCAGAAAATAAAGCAGAAATCTTACAGGTGAATAGGTAGTTTTCATTTTCTTCTAAGAAGGATTATGCTACAATAATTGAGGATTTAATGACGTGAAGCAAATGAGAAGAAGCAGGGATGAATACCTGCTTTTCGTTTTGTTTTATAAGTGAAAAAATGAGGTGTTACAATGGATAAACGAATTTCGATTGCTATAGATGGTCCAGCAGCTGCTGGGAAAAGTACAGTTGCAAAAGTTATTGCAAAGAAACTTTCTTACGTTTATATTGATACAGGCGCAATGTACCGTACTCTGACATATGCAGCCCTTGAACAAAAAGTGGACATTGAAAATGAAGAGAAATTAATGGAAGTTTTAAAGAATGTAAATATTGAATTTCAGCAAGGAGAAAATACACAACTTGTATTTTTAAATGGACAAGATGTTTCTGAAGTAATTCGCACACATGATGTGACGAATCGAGTATCTATTGTAGCAAAGCATCGTCTTGTTCGTGAAGAAATGGTACGTCGTCAACAAGAATTAGCGGAAAAAGGCGGCGTTGTAATGGATGGTCGTGATATCGGCACACATGTGTTACCGGATGCTGAAGTGAAAATCTTTATGCTTGCTTCTGTAGAAGAAAGAGCAGAAAGAAGACATTTAGAAAATATAAATAAAGGTTTCGATTCTAATTTAGAGCAGTTAAAAGAAGAAATTGCTCAGCGTGATAAATTAGATTCAGAACGCGAAGTTTCTCCTTTAAAAAAGGCTGATGATGCATTGGAATTAGATACAACTTCTCTATCAATTGAAGAAGTTGTCGGAAAAATAATGAGCATTGTTTCAGGAGTATTTGCGAAATAAAGAAAGAAAGGGGATAATCCTCTTTCTTTTTTTGTTTATCCCGCTATTTGCCGGGCAGCCCGATTGGTGCGGGCTGATAATCAGTGGGGATGAAGAAAACCCCCACTGGTTAAAGTTTCACTTTATATAGAAATGTAAAGGATATGTGAATTGTGAGTCTCTTCCCTTGACAAATGAGCCGATTTATAAGAAGTTAGGTAGAGAAGGACGGAACTGTCAGAATATATTCGCTATTATATTTCAAAACATACTTTCTTCGAGAAGAAATTGCTGTATACTATTTATATAGGTTTAATATATTTTCTTCTGAATGGTATTGAAAAAGAGTATGTGATGATAAATTCTTAAACATGCAAATGAAAACATTTGTTTTCATTTCGTATATACATAAAAATGCTTTGTCAATTCTGTAGGGAGGTATTTCCATGGTAGAGAAAATGAATGAAGAAGTTATGGATTCAAAAGAATTACAAGTTGGTGACGTTGTTACAGGTTCTGTAACGAAAGTTGAAGAGAAACAAGTTCTTGTAAATGTTGGATACAAAACAGATGGCGTAATTCCAATTAGTGAATTAGCTAACGTTCATATTGAAAAAGCAAGCGATGTTGTAGAATTAGATCAAACATTAGAATTAAAGGTTATTAAATTAGAAGAAAATGATCTTGTCTTATCAAAACGTGCTGTTGATGCAGAAAAAGCATGGGTAGCACTACAAGAGAAATTTACTTCTGGTCATGTATTTGATGTTACTGTAAAAGATATCGTGAATGGTGGATTAGTTGTGGACCTTGGCGTTCGTGGTTTTATCCCAGCTTCACTTGTAGAAGTACATTATGTAGAAGACTTTACTGACTATAAAGGAAAAACATTAGCTGTAAAAATTGTTGAACTAGACCGCGAAAAAAATCGTGTAATCCTTTCGCATAAAGCGGTAGTAGAACTAGAACTAGATTCTAAGAAAAAAGAAGCAATCTCTTCGTTAAAAGAAGGGGATGTTGTTGAAGGAACAGTACAACGATTAACGGATTTTGGTGCTTTCGTTAACGTTGGTGGTGTGGACGGTTTAGTTCACATTTCACAAATTTCACACGAACGTGTAGAGCAACCTTCTGAAGTGCTAGAGCAAGGTCAAAAGGTAAAGGTAAAGGTGCTATCTGTTGATGCTGATACACAACGTATTTCTTTATCAATTAAAGCAGCTCAGCCGGGACCTTGGGAAAATGTTGCTGGTGAAATAAAAGTTGGAGATATTCGTGAGGGAGTAGTGAAACGCCTTGCTACATTCGGCGCATTCGTTGAAATTTTACCTGGCGTTGAAGGACTTGTACACGTATCTCAAATTGCAAATCGTCACGTGAAAAATCCAAATGAAGTATTGGAAATGGGACAAGAAGTAAAAGTGAAAGTACTGGAAGTTCATGTAGCAGAGAAACGTATTTCTTTAAGTATAAAAGAAGCGCTTGAAGAAAATAATGTAACAGAAGATTATAGCCAATATGAGCCAAATGCTGATTCTGCTACTTTCCAATTAAGTGATATTATTGGTGAACAACTGAAAAAATTAAAGAAATAAAGAGGGGTACAAGTGGTAAGGGCAAAACGTAAATTAGATCATATTGAATACGCTCTTTCTACTGGTCAGTCTCGTACGCATGGCTTTCATGATATTGATTTTGTGCATCAAAGCTTGCCAAATTCAAGTTATGATACTGTAACATGTGAAACAAAAATCGGCGAACTTTCACTAAGTTCGCCGATTTTTATCAATGCGATGACTGGTGGTGGAGGAGAGCAAACGATTCATATTAATGAACAATTAGCATATGTAGCAAAACATCATAAACTTGCTATGGCTGTAGGTTCGCAAATGGCAGCGTTAAAGGATGAAAGTGAGGCGGCTTCTTATAAAGTCGTCAGAAAAGTAAATCCAAATGGTATTTTCTTTGCTAATTTGGGTAGTGAGGCAACTGCCGAACAGGCAGAGCGTGCCATTGATATGATTGAAGCGAATGCACTGCAAATTCATTTGAATGTTATACAAGAGTTAACGATGCCAGAAGGAGACCGTGATTTTACTGGTGTGCTTCAGCGAATTGAGAAAATTGTTTTAAATAGTAAAGTGCCTGTTATCGTAAAAGAAGTTGGATTTGGCATGAGTAAAGAAACAGTACGACAGTTAGCGAGTATAGGTGTAACAGCAATTGATATTGGTGGACAAGGTGGTACGAATTTTGCAGCTGTTGAAAATGAAAGAAGACAGCGTATGCTTTCTTATTTTAATAACTGGGGCATACAAACAGCTACCTCGATTATTGAAGCAACCTCTACAAATAATAACCTCTCTTTTATTGCATCTGGGGGCATACAAACAGCGCTTGATGTAGCGAAGGCGATCGCGTTAGGGGCGAATACAACTGCGTTTGCTGGATACTTTTTACGTATTTTAATGCAAGATGGCATCGAGAAGTTAGTGGATGAAATTGATCTTTTACATACAGATTTGAAATTTATTATGACAGCTCTTGGTGCGAAGACGATAGAAGAATTACAGTCTGTGCCTCTTGTTGTAAAAGGCGAAACGTATCATTGGTTAATGCAGCGTGGTATTGATACTTCGAGTTATAGTAGGAGATAAAAAATCAACCGATTGGTTGGTTTTTTTTGCGAGGAATTATTCTATATAATTCTATAAATGGAAAAAAGAGAGAAAATATATTATAATCAAAATATATGAATATTATTTATGGAAGTTGTAATTAAAAAGGGGTTATAAAAATGAAAAAGTGTAGAAAATGTATCTTCAAATAGTAAAAATACAATAGGACGTATTACGTATAATAGTGACGATGTTAATATCCATGCGCGGAATATAAGAGAAGATACAGCGATTTCTGGATATAATCAAAAAGTTGAAATTTCACTAACTTCAAATGTGAGAGAAGGGGGTTCTAGTTCAACAACAGCACAATCGACAATTAAAACGGAGAATATTGCAATCGCAGTCGGGAATAAATTGTATAGGAATCCAATGGTAAATGCAGGAGATGGAAGAGAAGTGTTAATATTGCCAAGGGAATTAGAAGAAGACAAAAATAATCCACCGGAAGATTCATATGCAAATTATTATTTCAATATACCAAATGAGGTGGATTTAAGTACAGCTGAAGTAGTATTACTCTCTGATCAAGGAAACATCATCGGAAGTAGAAAAGTTAAAGAGGAACGAGAAGATACTGCCGATGTGAAAAAAGAAGTTGAGCGAAAGTTACAAGAATTAGGGGAGACCAATTATGTACGTGTAGAAGTGAATAGTAAAGATCCTTCTCTTCATACGTATTATGTTGTTACATATCCAAAAAAACCAACAGGTGTTGTTACGATTGATGCCTCGTCAAGTGATCGAATTTATAATGCGAAAACAAAAGAATTATATTATGAGTAGAAATTATTAAAATAATTTATGTGAAAGACGGTTTCGTACAATATCGAAACCGTCTTTTTGTATTTTTAGTGTTGATTTTGCTTTCGAGCTTGCTCCGGTGTATCAAGACTAGTTGCACCAGGATATTGAAGTGATTGGTCGCGATCGGATTCAACGCGGCGTGATTCTCTTAGTTTTCGTTCTTGGCGATCTTTACCCATAATGAATAGCACCTCCTTATTAAAAGTGTTGCTGTTATAAGGAAAAACTATGCGTAAAGAAAGTGGATTAACTTTCATAAAAAGTTCCCATAATGGAAAACATAGGAGGTGAAATGATGGATGGGAGTATTTTTTATTTTGTAGCTTGGATAGGGTGGGTCATTGTAACTTTTTTTATGAAAAAGGACGCTATTCGATGGAAGTTAGGCGCTTGTATACTGATTTTTATAATTTGCTCTCCGTTACATGTGACGATTGCTTCATTCACAGTATCAGTAAATGCTCTTTTACTTTGTATTATTTCTTTTATCGGAATCACGCTATATTCTATTTGGAAAAAAATATATAGCTTACTTTCAGCACTTATTATTGCAATGTTATATACAAGTTTTCATCTGTTAGAAATATACGATCCAATTTGGATTGTGGTGGATAGGGTGTTTCTGTTAAGTAATGTTCTTGTGTATGCATCGGTGTTATTGCATGGGGACCGTATATTACGATTATGTTCCCTATATGTAGGAATGTTGCAAGGAGAGTTGTTAGTGACACTTATTTTTCGGAAATTACACTTTCCATATGATTACGGTAGTTTAGCATTTTTTGATATCATCGCCGTTTCTACATTATTTATGGCAGTATTGTTTTGGATTGCAAAAGCATCAGTATACATGGAACAGCTTAAGAGGAAAACACGTAAAAGAAAGGCGAGGGTAATACATGACTGAATATACACCAGCCATTTTATGCGGCGTAATAGCAGGAACAGTGACGAGATTGTTAATGCTTCGGACGGATACGCGGCAATATCCGACGAGGCTTCACGGGAAAATTATCCATGTTGCGATGGGGTTAATTGCAGCTGCTTTAGGAGCGATTGCTATCCCGTCTATTTTGAAAAAAGATTTTTCTGCAATTACATTTCTTACGTTAGCAGCGACGCAATTTCGTGATGTGCGTAATATGGAAAGAAATACACTTCAACAATTAGATGGATATGAGCTCGTGCCGCGTGGGAATACATACATTGAAGGGATTGCATTAGTTTTTGAAAGTCGCAATTATTTGGCGATGTTAACGTCGTTTGCAACGACGTTTGCGTATATAGGATTCCATTCATGGATTGCCGGGGTAATTACTGGTATGGTAAGTTTTTTCATTGCGAAAAAATTAATGTCAGGTAAAAGACTTCATGATCTTGTAGAAATTGAGCATGTTCCACTTCATTTTGAAGGAGCGGGACTTTATATTGATAATATTTACATTATGAATATTGGATTACCAGCAAGGCAAGAAGAAATTATGAAATATGGAATGGGTTTTATTTTAAAGCCGAAATCAATTGATGCGATGGTTACAATTGCAAACTTAGGACAAAGGCAAGCTATTTTGCACGATGTTTCTGTTGCTTTAGGGATATATAGAGATTCAGGTACACCAGCGCTTGTACCGTTAGCAAAGCGCGATTTAGAGGATGGCAGAGTTGGAATCTTTGTCTTGCCACAAGATCAAGATGCAGAGAAAGCGATAGGGGTAATAGGGAATGTGCCGACGTTAGAAAGCGCGGTTCATATGTCATCAGAGGCTCCGAAAGGAAGGGGAGATAAGAGATGATGTTAGAAAGTGTTATTCTTGCGGTTATTACAACAGTGCCAGAGAAGTTTGCAGGTGGTGCTCCTTTGTTTACTTGTGAGACGACAGAGGAACTAGAATTTGTTGCAAATAATTTAGAAGCCATTTTAGATGGTATTGCGCATCGCTTACAAGAGAATGTATATATTATTGTGAAACATTAGCAACGTGTGGTATAATATGAGGTGTTTTGATACGTTGAGAATTATTCTGGAATGCAAATCCCTTCTTGCACAAAGAAGGGTTTTTTACATAATAAACAGAAGCAAGTTGAAAGGATGAAAGTATATGCCGAAACCAGTAATAGCAATAGTAGGCCGCCCGAACGTAGGGAAATCTACTATTTTCAATAGAATTGTTGGAGAAAGAGTTTCAATTGTAGAAGATATACCAGGTATAACGAGAGACCGTATTTATAGTGCGGGAGAATGGTTAAATCATGAGTTTAACATTATTGATACAGGTGGAATTGATATTGGAGACGAGCCGTTCTTGACACAAATTCGTCAACAGGCGGAAGTAGCGATTGATGAAGCAGATGTTATCATTTTTATGACGAATGGTCGCGATGGTGTAACTGCAGCAGATGAAGAAGTTGCTAAAATTTTATACCGTTCTAAAAAACCAATTGTACTTGCGGTAAATAAGGTTGATAATCCAGAAATGCGTAGTGATATTTATGACTTTTATGCATTAGGATTTGGCGAGCCATTCCCGATTTCAGGAACACACGGTTTAGGACTTGGTGATTTGTTAGATGAAGCTGCAAAGCATTTTCCAAAGATTGAAGAAGAAGCGTATGACGATGAAACAATCCGTTTCTCTTTAATTGGACGTCCAAACGTAGGGAAATCATCACTTGTAAATGCACTTCTTGGTCAAGAGCGTGTAATTGTAAGTAATATAGCGGGAACGACACGTGATGCTGTTGATACACCATATAGCAAAGATGGTCAAGATTATGTAATCATCGATACAGCTGGTATGCGTAAAAAAGGGAAAGTATACGAAAGTACAGAAAAATATAGTGTACTTCGTGCACTTAGAGCGATTGAACGTTCTGACGTTGTTTTAGTCGTTTTAGACGGAGAAGAAGGAATTATTGAACAGGATAAAAAAATTGCTGGATATGCTCATGATTCAGGACGTGCTGTTATTATCGTCGTAAATAAATGGGATGCAGTGAAAAAAGATGAAAAAACGATGAAAGCATTTGAAGAAAACATTCGCGCTCATTTCCAATTTTTAGAGTATGCGCCGATTGTATTCTTATCTGCGAAAACGAAAAAACGTACACAAACATTATTACCAGTTATTAATGAAGTAAATGAAAGTCATAGCATCCGCGTACAAACGAACGTATTAAATGATGTAATTATGGATGCGGTAGCGATGAATCCAACGCCGACTCATAATGGTAGCCGTCTGAAAATCTTCTATGCGACACAGGTTGCGGTAAAACCACCAACATTTGTTGTGTTTGTAAACGATACAGAATTAATGCACTTCTCATATGAGCGCTTCTTAAAGAATCGCTTACGTGAAGCATTCGGCTTTGTTGGAACGCCGATTCACATTATCGCTAGAGCAAGAGACTAATGGAGAGGATGTGATTTTATGACAAAAATCACAGTAATAGGAGCAGGTAGCTGGGGAACAGCGTTAGCGATGGTATTAGCTGACAATGGACATGATGTACGCATTTGGGGAAACCGTCCTGAGCTCATGGATGAAATTAATACGAAGCATGAGAACAGTAAATATCTTCCGGGCATTACATTGCCAAGCACAATCGTAGCCTACTCTTCTTTAGAAGAAGCATTAGTAGATGTAAATACAGTACTGCTAGTAGTACCGACGAAAGCGTACCGAGATGTATTGCAAGAGATGAAAGAAATTGTTACAGAACCAGTTACTTGGATTCATGCAAGTAAAGGGATTGAACCTGGTACATCAAAACGTATTTCGGAAATGATTGAGGAAGAAATTCCAGAGAGCTTGATTAAAGATGTTGTTGTATTATCTGGGCCGAGTCATGCTGAAGAAGTTGGATTGCGTCAAGCAACAACGGTTACGTCTGCAGCGAAGCGTATGGAAGCGGCTGAAGGAGTACAAGATTTGTTTATGAATAGCTATTTCCGTGTATACACAAATCCAGATATCGTTGGAGTTGAGCTTGGTGGTGCGTTAAAAAATATTATCGCATTAGCTGCTGGAATAACTGATGGACTTGGATTAGGTGATAATGCAAAAGCAGCATTAATGACACGCGGTTTAACAGAAATCGCTCGCTTAGGAAGAAAGATGGGCGGTAATCCGTTAACATTTGCTGGTCTAACTGGTATGGGGGACTTAATTGTAACTTGTACAAGTGTGCATAGCCGAAATTGGCGTGCTGGAAATATGCTTGGAAAAGGGCACTCTTTAGAAGAAGTGTTAGAAAGCATGGGTATGGTTGTTGAAGGTGTAAGAACAACGAAAGCTGCTCATGAATTAGCAGAGAAGATGGAAGTTGAAATGCCGATTACGGCCGCTTTATATGACGTGTTATTCAATGAAAATAATGTGAAAGATGCAGTAGGTTCATTGATGGGGCGCGTGAAAAAACATGAAGTGGAAACTATACCTGATTTACTTTAAATAAAAGCGGCAGAAGTACAAAGTGTACTTCTGCCGCTTTTTATATTTTTCTTGGGTCTTTTCACCATTTTTTTATTTTTGCATAGGATGAAGAGTAACTTGAGGAGAGGGTGAAAAGAATGGATAATAACATTTTTAGTAACATTGAAAAAGAAGCGAAAGTGAATAAAGAAGATATATTTAAATTAGCATCGTCTGTACAAAATGCGAATTTGCGTGATGAACAAGTGCTTCGTCAATTGATTCATCAAGTTGCTCTTATGGCAGGACGTGAAGTGCCGAAAGAACAAGAGGATCAAATCGTAAAAGCAATTATTAACAATAATATGCCGGCGGATTTTGGCTCGTTAAGTAAAATGTTTAAAAAATAAAAATATGAGAAACAAAGAGTTTAAAGATTGCATATGATAGCCATGAAAGAATGGGAATAGAGCTGTTTTGGGCATATTTGGTCAACCGAAGCGAGAGGTGCAGTCGCTTCGGTTTTATTTTTGTACATAAATTTTGTTAATTTGCAGTAAAATGATGAATTGTATTTGTTTAAAGATTTTAATTTGTTAAAATAGTATAAAAATAGATTAATAATAAAGGGGTGTGTATATGTCAGAAGGGCTTATTAAAATGTGGTTTTCCTTAGGAGCAATGGGATTTATGTTTGTTGCAGTAGGTTTTATTTTATTAAGTAGACATAAAATAAAGAATAAATTTTTGAAAGGGATTACAGCGTTAGTAGCGTACACCCTTATGATAGTGTCAGGGATTGTTATTTTTCTTGTTGTATTTAGTGGACCTGTGGAGCAATAAAGGGAGTATAATTCGAAAATATTACATAAGTAGCAAGTTATATTAGTGTGAAAAGGTGATTGTTAGTGAAAAAAATCCATATTATTTTAATATTTTGTTGTATGAGCCTGTTAACAGGGTGTTTGTATCCGAAGGAAAATATGAAACAAAATGCTGTTCCTTATGAAGATCAATTGCAAGTTGTTCAAAAAGCAGTTATGACATTTAAGGAACAAAATGACGGGGTATTGCCAATTAAGACGCGTGATATGAGTACGCCTATTTATCAGAAGTATCCAATCGACTTTCAAAAGATTGCGCCGCGTTACATACAAGAAGCACCTGCTAATGCGTACGAAAGCGGCGGAGTATACCAGTATGTATTAATTGATGTTGAAACAAATCCGACAGTCAAGTTAATCGATGTTAGGATGGCTGAACAAATTCAGGAGTTATCATTAAAGCTAAGAATGTATCGCGATGAACATCAATATCCACCGTTTAAAAAAGTAATTGCAGATGGTGTATATGAATTGGATTTCAAAAAACTAGGATATAAAGATGTACCGCAAGCGACAAGTCCGTATTCTGGTAAAGGGCTTCCTTTTGTAATTAATGAAAAAGGAGAAATTTTTGTTGATTATAGAATTGACCTATATGAAGCTTTGAAAAAAAATGAAGGGCAATTTAAAGAGGGAGAAGATATAAGGAATATACTTTCGAAAGATTCCCCGTTTGTACCTGCCTATTCTTTACCGTATACGGTAAAGAACGGAGAACCAATTTTTTTTAAATCATAAGTCATGAACCTTTCTTTTAGCGAATAAGTTCTAGAAGAAAGGTTTTTTATGTTATACAACTTGTGATGCAAACAAAAGATATTTTTTAAATAGTCATATGAAATTGGACAAAATTATATGATATATTGTCCGAACTTCTAGAATACCATTATATTATATCAGATATTATAGGCAACGTTAGAGAAGGTATTAGTTGACTATAAACGCGGAATTATTCCCAAAAATTTTGAGGGAGGGAATCACTTGGAAAAGGTAGATATTTTTAAAGATATTGCGGAACGCACAGGCGGTGATATTTATTTTGGAGTTGTAGGAGCTGTTCGAACAGGGAAATCAACATTCATTAAAAAATTCATGGAACTTGTAGTTATTCCAAATATTGAGAATGAGTCTGACCGTCAAAGAGCGCAGGATGAACTGCCTCAAAGTGCTGCTGGTCGTACAATCATGACGACGGAACCGAAGTTTGTTCCAAACCAAGCGGTTTCTATTGAAGTAGATGAAGGACTTGAAGTAAATATTCGATTAGTAGATTGCGTTGGATATACGGTTCCAGGAGCGAAAGGCTATGAAGATGAGAATGGCCCACGTATGATTAATACTCCTTGGTATGAAGAGCCTATTCCATTCCATGAAGCTGCAGAAATCGGAACACGTAAAGTAATTCAAGAACATTCAACAATTGGTGTTGTAATTACAACAGATGGAACCATTGGTGAAATTCCAAGAAGAGATTATATAGAGGCAGAAGAACGCGTTGTAAATGAGTTGAAAGAAGTAGGAAAACCTTTCATTATGATTATTAATACGGTACAGCCGTATCATCCAGATACAGAGCAATTACGCCAAAGTTTATCTGAAGAATATGATATACCAGTAATTGCCATGAGTGTAGAGAGTTTAAGAGAAACAGATGTGTATAATGTACTTCGAGAAGCGTTATTTGAGTTCCCAGTTCTAGAAGTGAATGTGAACCTTCCGAGCTGGGTAATGGTGCTAAATGAAGGGCATTGGTTACGCAAAAGTTATCAGGAAGCAGTTCAAGAGACTGTGAAGGATATCAAGCGTCTTCGTGATGTGGACCGTGTCGTTTGGCAGTTTAGTCAATACGAATTTATTGATCGAGCGAGCCTAGCGGGCATTGATATGGGGCAAGGTGTGGCAGAGATTGATTTATATGCGCCAGATGAATTGTATGATCAAATTTTAAAAGAAGTAGTCGGAGTGGAGATTCGAGGGAAAGATCATTTATTGAAGCTTATGCTTGACTTATCTCATGCGAAAATAGAATATGATCAAGTGGCAGATGCCCTGCGTATGGTAAAGCAAACAGGATATGGTGTAGCAGCACCTGCATTAGCTGATATGAGTTTAGATGAGCCGGAAATTATTCGTCACGGTTCAAGGTTTGGTGTGAAATTAAAAGCTGTAGCTCCATCTATTCATATGATTAAAGTAGATGTGGAGTCAACGTTTGAGCCAATCATTGGTACTGAAAAGCAAAGTGAAGAATTAGTTCGGTATTTAATGCAAGATTTTGAAGATGACCCGTTGTCAATTTGGAATTCTGATATATTTGGACGTTCGCTTAGCTCGATTGTTCGAGAAGGAATTCAAGCGAAATTATCTTTAATGCCAGAAAATGCTAGATATAAATTGAAAGAAACATTAGAAAGAATTATTAATGAAGGATCTGGTGGATTAATTGCGATTATTTTATAAGAAAAAAATCCCTCTAGTTGTAGAGGGATTTTCTTCTTTTTACGTATGTAATAGGAAAATAAACAGTCATTATCTAATACTTTGTTGTAAATTGTCAAGTTTCATCAGATTTTCACATTTTAAGAGTAACAATTTCCTTAAAAATATTGAATTATAAAGGAGAATCGTATAATATAGGCGTTGATAATGATTTATCTACATCTTTGTAGTATAGAATTTGCAAAAATTGCCTACAAATGAAAGTAAGACTCATTTTATTATCATTATACAGTCTTATCTTTGGGAGGAGGTGAATGGCATGAACAAGACAGATTTAATCAATGCTGTTGCAGAAGCAAGTTCCCTTTCTAAAAAGGACGCAACAAAAGCAGTGGACGCTGTTTTTGATTCTATCTTAGAAGCTTTAAAACAAGGTGATAAAGTACAACTTATCGGATTCGGTAACTTCGAAGTTCGTGAGCGTGCGGCTCGTAAAGGTCGTAACCCACAAACAGGTGAGGAGATTGAAATCGCTGCAAGTAAAGTACCTGCATTCAAACCTGGTAAAGCGTTAAAAGATGCGGTTAAATAATCCTTACATATTAACAGGGAAGAAGAGTTTCCTTTTTGGAAACTCTTCTTTTTGCTTTTAAAAACATAAATATGCTAGAATGTGTTCGTATCACTTTTAGGTTTTTCGGGAGGGCTAGCGGATGGCAAAAGTTAATTTAGAACAAATTGAACACGCGGTACGTCTTATTTTAGAGGCAATCGGAGACGATCCAAATCGTGAGGGAGTACTTGATACTCCAAAGCGTGTTGCGAAAATGTACGCGGAAGTGTTCTCGGGTATGCATGAAGATCCGAAAGAGCACTTGCATAAAGTATTCGGAGAAGATCACGAAGAGCTTGTACTAGTAAAAGATATACCATTCTATTCGATGTGTGAGCATCATCTTGTTCCTTTTTATGGAGTTGCTCACGTTGCATATATTCCGCAAGGTGGAAAAGTAACGGGACTGAGTAAATTAGCTCGTACTGTAGACACAATCGCACGTCGTCCGCAACTACAAGAACGTATTACATCAACAGTAGCTAACTCTATTATGGAAGTACTAGAGCCACATGGTGTAATGGTAGTAGTAGAAGCAGAGCATATGTGCATGACGATGCGCGGTGTGAAAAAGCCAGGTGCGAAAACAGTAACGACAGCAGTACGCGGTGTGCTAGAAAATGATGCGGCGGCGCGTAGTGAAATTTTATCTTTTATTAAAACGAAGTAAAGAAAAGCGGGAAACTGCTTTTCTTTTTTTTTTTAGTAAATAAATGATATAGTGTTAGTTGGACAGAGTGAGAATAGAAAGATCGGTTAAATGAGTGGAAGATGTAGCCAAGTTTTGGTTATAGAAAATAGAATGTATGTGTTATAATAAGTTTTATGAATTAGAAAACAAGGGTGATTTTTTGTGTGTAACATCTACGGAGGGTATGCGGGTATAAAAGAGAAATTGATGGAGAAATTACGCCATCCTTATTTTATAAACTATATTGAAGAACCATTTATTGATGAAGAAAAAATAGCGTTGTTATATGGTGCTTTAAAAAGTGCAGACTTACATATAGAACAAATTGAGCATTATGTAGTAACAATTATGCTTGTGCAAATTGCGCTTGATACGCATGAAAGGGTATCAAATAAAGCTGGTGAAGAAGCGATTGAATCGCATAAACGTCGCCAATTAACAGTACTTGCAGGTGATTACTATAGTGGGCTATATTATTATTTATTGTCTATGAATCGTGATATTCTTTTAATTCGTGCGCTTGCTGAAGGAATCAAGGAGATTAATGAACATAAAATTATGTTATACCAAAAGGCGCATGAAACGATGGATGACATAATGAAAAGTGTAGTAACGATTGAGTCTGCGCTCCTGCAAAAAGCATGTGATCATTTTCATTTATTACACTGGAAGCCATTTATAACATATGTATTAGGCAAAAATCGTCTCCAAAAAGAAATGCAATTGCATGTTGATAAACTACATTCACCTGTTTATCAAGCGGTTCAAGGTCTTTCAGGGGATGAAGAAGGTGCAGAAACAGTTATGACTGACTGGATGATGGAATTGAGAAAGAAAGAAAAACAATTTTTAGAAAATCACACAGACATAAGTGAAATAAACTCTGTGTTAAGAGATAAATCGAAGACATAAGCAATTTTACATTGGAAGAAGGTACGAGCATGCAACAATCAAAAGAAGAAAGAGTACACGATGTATTTGAAAAAATCTCTGATAAATACGATGTGATGAATTCTGTAATCAGTTTTCAAAGACATAAGGCATGGCGTAAAGAGACGATGCGTATTATGGATGTACAACCGGGCAGTAAAGCGCTTGATGTATGCTGCGGGACAGCGGACTGGACAATTGCGTTAGCTGGAGCGGTAGGAGAGCAGGGGAAGGTTGTTGGCCTAGACTTCAGTGAAAATATGTTATCTGTCGGTAAGCAAAAGGTAGAGGCTTTACAATTAAAACAAGTAGAACTTCTACACGGGAATGCAATGGAACTTCCATTTGAAGATAATACATTTGATTACGTAACGATTGGATTTGGTTTACGTAATGTACCAGACTATATGCATGTATTAAAAGAAATGACGCGTGTAGTAAAGCCAGGTGGAAAAGTAATTTGTTTAGAAACATCACAGCCAACAATGATTGGTTTTCGACAAGGATATATTTTATACTTTAAATATGTCATGCCGTTATTTGGAAAGATGTTTGCGAAAAGTTATAAGGAATATTCATGGCTTCAGGAATCTGCTAGCACATTCCCAGGGATGAAAGAATTGGCTCATATGTTTGAGGAAGCTGGACTTGAACATGTACAAGTGAAGCCGTTTACTTTTGGGGTAGCAGCGATGCATTTAGGTATGAAACCAGAATCAAAATAGAAAAAAGACGTTTTAGGTTAAGGTGAACAATATGAAGTTACAACTTATGTACTCTTTTTTACGATCGGATATTAATGTGATAGAAAAAGAATTAAAAAAGACGGTTGCTTCTGAACAGCCATTAGTAGAAGAAGCGGCATTACAACTTATTGAAGCTGGTGGGAAGCGAATCCGGCCTGTATTTGTGTTGCTTGCAGGGAAATTTGGAGATTATAAGTTAGACGCAATTAAGCATGTCGCTGTTGCGTTAGAACTTATTCATATGGCTTCTCTTGTTCACGATGATGTTATTGATGCTGCATTTTTACGACGTGGTAGTGCGACTGTGAATGCGAAATGGGGAGATCGTATTGCAATGTATACAGGGGACTATCTGTTCGCAAAGTCTCTTGAATGTGTAACAAATATCGAAATTCCAGAAGCGCATCAGGCGCTATCGCATACCATTTTAGAAGTCTGTAAAGGTGAAATCGAACAAATTAAAGATAAATACAATTATGATCAAAATTTAAGAACGTATTTAAGAAGGATAAAGCGAAAAACAGCATTATTAATTGCTGCGAGTTGTCAGTTGGGAGCGATTGCTGCTGGTGCTAATCGTGATACGGTAAATCGCTTGTTTTGGTATGGATATTTTGTGGGGATGTCTTATCAAATTATTGATGACATTTTAGACTTCGTTTCAACGGAAGAGAAACTCGGAAAACCTGCTGGTGGTGATTTATTGCAAGGAAATATTACGCTTCCGGCTTTATATGCGATGGAAGATCCAGTACTTCGTCAGAAAATCACATCTGTAAATGAAAATACAACAGCGGGTGAAATGAAAGAAATTATCGATGCTGTGAAAAATAGTACAGCTATTGATGAAGCGTTTGCGTTTAGTGAACGTTATTTACATAAAGCATTGGAGATAATAAAACCACTCCCGCGCGGACAAGCAAAGTATGCATTACAAAATGTAGCAAAGTATATTGGAAAACGAAAATTTTAGTGTTTTTTCTAAAAAATAAAAAAATCTCTCCTTTTCAAAACTATTGCACAATTGTGATAAGGGTGTTAATATGTGTGTGGGGATATACAATTACATACATAATTCAGAAGTGGAGAGATTTTTTATGGAAAAAACATTTCTAATGGTAAAACCAGACGGTGTACAACGTGCATTCATTGGGGAAATTGTAGCTCGTTTTGAGAAAAAGGGCTTTCAATTAGTTGGTGCAAAATTAATGCAAGTCACTCCGGAAATTGCTGGAGAACACTACGGTGAGCATAAAGAGAGACCTTTCTTTGGTGAATTAGTAGACTTTATTACATCTGGACCTGTATTCGCAATGGTATGGCAAGGTGAAGGTGTAGTAGATACAGCACGCAATATGATGGGTAAAACACGTCCACATGAAGCTGCTCCTGGAACAATTCGTGGAGATTTCGGTGTAACTGTTGCGAAAAACATTATCCACGGTTCTGATTCCTTAGAAAGTGCAGAGCGCGAGATTGCTATTTTCTTTAAAGAAGAAGAATTAGTAGACTACTCAAAATTAATGAATCAATGGATTTACTAATTATTTTGAAATAATTTGTAAACGCTTTAATAAATGTGATAATAGTAAAAAGTGCAAGGAGAATAGGGGTATTCTTCTTGCACTTTTTTTTATTTCGGTCAGTTACGAAGTTAGGGTTGTTATGATATATTGGTATGTAAAGTAAAAGGTCTATCGGAAAGGATAGAGCGAGTAGTAGATTTACTAAATAACTGCTTTAATTTTTTGAATGATGATAAATAATATCGTTGCTTAATATAGTGAGATAAATACATATACGAAAAGAGGAATAACGTATGCGATATATTACAGCTGGTGAATCACATGGTCCACAACTTACAACGATTTTAGAAGGTGTTCCAGCAGGACTATCTTTAGTAGCGGATGATATAAATGAAGAGTTAGCTAGAAGGCAAAAGGGATATGGGCGTGGTAGACGCATGCAAATTGAAACAGATCAAGTGCAAATTGTAAGTGGTGTTAGACACGGAGAGACACTAGGATCTCCCATTGCACTCGTTGTTGAAAATCGTGATTTTGCACATTGGACAAAAATTATGGGTGCTGAGCCTTTAACTGAGCAAGAAGAAAAAGAAATGAAAAGGAAAGTGACAAAACCAAGGCCTGGACATGCTGATTTAAATGGTGCGATTAAATATGGTCATAGAGATATGAGAAATGTACTTGAACGTTCTTCAGCGCGTGAAACGACAGTTCGTGTTGCTGCTGGTGCGGTTGCTAAAAAAGTTTTAGCAGAACTTGGTATTAAAGTGGCAGGACATGTAATTGAGATTGGTGGCGTACAGGCTAAGGAGATTACTTATAGCTCAATTGAAGAATTAAAAAGTATAACAGAAGAATCACCTGTACGTTGTTTAGATGAAGAAGCTGGTAAACAAATGATGAAAGCAATTGATGATGCAAAAGCAAATGGTGATTCAATTGGCGGAATCGTTGAAGTAGTTGTAGAAGGAATGCCAATCGGAGTAGGTAGCTATGTACATTATGATCGAAAACTGGATGCAAAATTAGCAGCGGCAATTATGAGTATTAATGCCTTTAAAGGTGTGGAGATTGGAATTGGTTTTGAAGCAGCACATAGACCGGGAAGTGAAGTTCATGATGAAATTCTGTGGAATGAGGAACATGGTTATACAAGAAGAACGAACAATGCAGGTGGATTAGAAGGTGGCATGACGACTGGAATGCCAATTGTTGTGCGCGGTGTGATGAAACCGATACCTACATTATACAAACCGCTTCAAAGTGTGGATATTGATACGAAAGAAGTTTTTACAGCGAGTATTGAGCGTTCAGATAGTTGTGCAGTACCAGCAGCTAGCGTGGTGGCTGAAGCTGTGGTGGCTTGGGAGCTCGCGACAGCTTTAATTGAACAATTTGGATTAGATCGTATTGATCTTATACGTGAAAATATTGAGAAACATAATGAATATGCGAGGGGATTTTAATGGAAAACATACATATTCAAACGAAATCAAAAGAATATGATGTACATGTTGGGAAAGAGGCATTATCACATTTGACAACAATTGTTCAAAATATGCAGCCGGCTGTATCCAACGTAATGATTATTTCAGATGAAGCTGTTGCCGCTTTACATTTACAGACAGTTGTTAATGCATTACAAGTGGAACAAAAGGTATTTTCATTCGTTGTACCGAGTGGTGAAAAAGAGAAGTCTTTTGAAAATTTCTATGCAGCTCATACGTCGGCTCTTGAAAATAAATTAGATAGAAATTCTTTAATTATCGCACTTGGAGGCGGAATGATTGGGGACTTGGCTGGTTTTGTCGCTGCGTCGTTTATGCGTGGTATTCGCTTTGTTCAAGTTCCAACGACTTTATTAGCCCATGATAGTGCAGTAGGCGGGAAAGTAGCAATTAATCATCCATTAGGGAAAAATATGATTGGTGCATTCCATCAGCCAGAAGCGGTTGTATATCATACTCCATTTTTACATTCTCTTCCTGAGCAAGAGTGGCGCTCAGGTTTTGCAGAAGTAATTAAGCACGCTCTTATTGGTGATGTTAATCTATATCACTGGTTAAAAGAAGAAGTGCAAACATTAGCGGATCTTCGTGATGAGAAGTTAATTCATATATTAACGAAGGCGATTCCGGTAAAAGCAAATATTGTATCGCAAGATGAAACAGAAAAAGGTGTACGTGCCCACTTGAACTTTGGACATACGCTAGGACATGCTCTTGAAAAAGAGCTTGGCTATGGAAATATTACTCACGGTGACGGAGTAGCGGTTGGGATGTTATTCGCCTTATTTTTAAGTGAGCAAGTGTACAAGGTTGATCTTGCTTATGGAGAGATGAAGCAGTGGTTCTTGAAATACGGCTATCCAAAAATGCCAAGTGATTTGAATGTAGAGCGCCTTGTTTCATTGATGAAGCAAGATAAGAAAGCAAATGCAGGAACAATTCATATGGTGCTTATGCAGGAATATGGGGTAGTGAATGTCGTATCTATTTCAGATGAGACTGTTCATATTGCGTTAGAGGCATTTCAAAAGGATATGGTATAAAAGGAATATAGAAAAGGTATGGAATGCTTATTTAGAGGTATTCTCGTAATAATGACAGTTATGATACCAGATTGCAGTGAGGAACTATAAATATGCTGTAATCGAATGGAATAAAATGACTGGGGGAAGCGAAATGAAAGTGAAAGAGCAGTTGTTAACTTTGAGAGCATATGTACCTGGGAAAAATATTGAAGAAGTAAAAAGGGAATATGGATTATCAAAAATTGTGAAATTAGCATCGAACGAAAATCCATTCGGTTGCTCAGCGCGTGTGACAGAAGCGTTAACTTCGTTAGCGGGTCAGTATGCTCTTTATCCAGATGGATATGCCTTTGAACTTCGGACAAAAGTAGCAGAGCATTTAGGTGTGAAAGCGGAACAATTGTTATTTGGTAGCGGGTTAGATGAAGTCATTCAAATGATTAGCCGTGCATTACTACATGAAGGAACAAATGTTGTAATGGCGAATCCTACTTTCTCACAATACCATCATCATGCTGTTATTGAAGGAGCAGAAGTTCGTGAAGTACCACTTAAGGATGGCATTCACGATTTAGACGCAATGTTACAGCAAGTAGATGACAAAACGAAGATTGTATGGATTTGTAATCCGAATAACCCGACAGGTACATATGTAGAGAAACAAAAATTACTTTCATTTTTAGAATCAGTACCTAAGTCAGCGCTCGTTATCATAGACGAAGCATATTATGAATACATGGAAGTAAAAGACTATCCACAAACATTGCCACTTCTTGAAAAGTATGAAAACCTTATGGTATTACGAACATTTTCAAAAGCATATGGCTTAGCTGCTTTTCGCATCGGATACGCGGTTGGTAATACGAAGTTAATTGGGCAGCTAGAAGTAGCGAGGTTACCATTCAATACATCGACTGTAGCACAAGTTGTAGCAATAGCTGCATTAGAAGATCAAAGGTTTCTAGAAGAATGTGTGCAGAAGAATGCTGAAGGTTTAAATCAATACTATGCATTTTGTAAGGAATATAACGTATTCTATTATCCATCTCAAACAAATTTCATTTTCTTAAAACTTGGTATTCCTGGTAATGAAGCTTTCGAGCGATTAATGAAAAAGGGTTATATTGTTCGTTCTGGTGCTGCATTTGGCATACATGACGGTATTCGTATCACAGTCGGTTTAAAAGAAGAGAACGATGAAATTATAGAATTACTGAAAGAGCTTGTAAAAGAGCGAGTAAAGAAAGAAGAAACATATTCTTAAGAAATTGTGAAGGCTCCTATTATAGGAGTCTTTTTTATCCCGCATTAACTGCCCCTAAAAGTTCGATTTGTGTTGTTTAATAATGAATAAGAGAAGTTATTTGCACGGTTATGAAAGAAAACGGTACAATAGAAAGTAGTGAGGGATCGGTGTCATATCCGAACTTTTTGAGCAATTAGCTACGCTATAAGGAAAAGTACAAGAAGAAGCATACTTATTAGGTTGCGTTCTGATAGTAAGTTGCTTATGATAAATGAACAGAAGAGAATATTTTTTAGAATTAAAGGAGACGTTTATGCAAAAGTTTGAACAAGCTGTTTCATATATTGAAAATGGTGAAGCTGAAAAAGGATTACAGTTATTAAAAGAACAATTACAATTGGCGAATGATGAAGAGAAATATGATATCGCTCGCTACTATCATACACTTGGATTTATGGATGAGGCACTAGCAATTACTGAAGACTTACGCTTACTGTATCCAGAAGAAAGTGAATTTACGGTATTTTTAGCAGAATTATATATTGATCTAGACAAAGAGGATGAAGCGATTGAAGTGCTTCATGATATTCCAGAAAATGATGATTTATATGTTCAATCGTTATTACTTGTAGCGGATTTATTCCAAATGCAAGGCTTTGATGATGTAGCAGAACAAAAACTATTAAAGGCGAAAGAAATGATGCCTGACGAACCTGTTATTACGTTTGGATTAGCAGAATTATATAGTAGCAAAGGTGAAGAACAAAAGGCAATCACTTATTACGAGTCGCTATTAGCAGAGCATAAAGTAATGGGTGGTGTTGTCATTGCGCTTCGTCTCGGAGAAACGTTAAGTGCGATTGGAAATTGGGAAGAAGCAATTTCTTACTATGAAGCAGGCTTAGAGGAGCAAAAAGATATTCATTCGTTATTTGGTTATGCCTTCACATTATACCAAGGAGAAGAATATCAAAGAGCGATTGGTGCTTGGCAAGAACTAAAAGAATTAGACCCTGAGTATGCATCGTTGTACATGTATTTAGCGAAAAGCTATGAAAAAGAAGGAATGCTTCAAGAAAGCTATGAAACACTTCATGAAGGAATTAAAGTAGATGAGCTTTCCGTTCCATTTTATGTAGAATTAGCAAACATTGCAGCGAAATTAGGAAAAGTAGTGGAGGCAGAGGAAGTGCTTCAAAAAGCGCTTGAGTTAGATCCAGGACATTTAGGTGCAACATTGAAATATGCGTATATTTTAAAAGAACAAGAAAAGTATGAAGAGTTAATTGCAGTTGTAGAGCGTGCTATTGATAGCGGAGAGCCAGATACACAACTACTTTGGGATCTTGCGTTTGCAAAAAAACAATTAGAAATGTATTCGGATGCATTAAAACACTATGAAAGTGCATATACTTCTTTTAAGAATCATCCAGACTTCTTGGAAGAGTACGGTTATTTCTTATTGGAAGAAGGAATGCGAAAAGAGGCGAAAGAAGTATTTACCCAGTTAATACAACTAGACCCGACACAAATTCATATTGAAGAGTTGTTATATAATTTATAGGATTTTTCATAAGTTGGAAGGAAACTGAATGCCGCTTCTTGAATCTAAAAAGAAAAGAGAAAGACAGAGGAGGGACTTAATTGCTATGAATACCCCTGTTTCTGTAAACGAGAAGAAGGATTTTGTGAAATGGTTTTTGAATAATTACCAACTGAAACAGCGAGAATGTGTGTGGATTTTGAATTATTTAATGAGTCACGACCAATTAATGCATAAAGTCCACTTCGTAGAACATGCAAAGTATTGTCCGCGTGGCTTAGTGATGTCAGCAAATTGTGTGAAGGACACACCGTTTCACTTTTTTAAACAAAATGTTATGACAACAGATGCTGAAAAATCGTTTCATGATATTCGTTTAAATCGAGATGAGGATATTTATATTCAACTCAACTTTAAATCATCGTTTCAAAATGCAAATTATGTAGCTGTATTAGAAGACAATCCATATTTACCAAAGCATATTGAAGTAAATGAAAAAGATCGTTTACTTGCAGAGAGATTTTTAGAAGAAAGTGTATTTTCATTTAGAAGAGAACGTCTTTTGAAACAAATTGATGAAGCGTTGGATAAGCAAGATAAAGAAGCGTTTCATAGGTTAACGGCGGAATTGAAGACTTTATAGAAATCATTTGGATTATTGAATTTTTACAAATTTCGGACTTTTTTAAGAAAAACTACCCAAGATAGGTAGTTTTTCTTTTTTTACCCCTTTTAGTATGGTTTAATATATATAAAGTGAAAGTTCTGTCATTTTAATTGGAGGGAGGGAAGAAATGTGAAATGGATTGTAAAAGACGTGGAACAGTTTGAGCAAGCGAGGGAGTATGTAGATACAGGAGTCATACCTCTTTTATCAATTTCAGCAGCAAAAGAAATGAAAATGGTAGTAGAACAAGGTGAATTTATTGAATTGCTAAGTATGGAGTTGGAAAGAGAATATAAAGGAAGAGTGCTTTTACTACCTGCATTTACGTATTTAGTAGACAGTCAAAAGAAAGAAAAAGTTCGTTTGCAAGAATGGACAGATCATTTACAAAGCCAAGGTTTTAAGCATATTGCTTATGTTACAAGTGATTTTTCATGGAAAGAAGATATGCAAGAGTTACAAGGGGATTTATTTTGGTTTCCCTCATTAGCGCTAGAACAATTTAGTGATCAAGCGAAGAGAGAACTCATTCACGCTCATATAAAAAATATAATGGTAATGTTAGAAGAAAAATGGGAGAAATAATAATAAACAGAAAGTTCTTATTATTATGAGTAGTATGATATTGACCTGTGCATGAGGGTATTATATCATGATAGTGTCCTAGTTTTTATTTTTTATATTATTTTTCACGAGGGGACAATTTCTGATAGAGGGGGGAAATTTTCGTGAGCGAGAAAGAACATCGTGTGTCAAGAAGACAGTTTTTAAATTACACACTTACAGGGGTAGGAGGCTTTATGGCAGCGGGGATTTTAATGCCGATGACGCGATTTGCGCTTGATCCGGTGTTAAGAAAAGAAGCAGGAACGGATATGGTTGCTGTTGCGCAAGTGAAGGATATTACAACAGAGCCGAAGCGTTTCGACTTTAAGGTGAAGCAGGTTGATGGTTGGTACAAGTCCGATGAGCCAAAATCAGCTTGGGTTCATAAAGATGAAAGCGGAGACATTGTGGCGTTCTCTCCAGTATGTAAACATTTAGGATGTACAGTGAACTGGAATTCGGACAAGGCACATCCGAATCAATTCTTTTGCCCGTGTCACGGGGGACGTTACACAAAAGATGGGGTTAACATTAAAGGCACACCGCCCCTTGCTCCACTTGATGTGTACGAGTCTAAAGTGAAAGACGGAACATTGTATTTAGGAAAAGCGAAGCCAAGAGGGGGTGCAAAGTAGATGCTAAATAAAATTTATGATTGGGTAGATGAACGATTAGATATTACACCAATATGGCGCGATATCGCTGATCATGAAGTACCTGAACATGTAAACCCGGCACATCACTTTTCTGCATTCGTTTATTGCTTTGGAGGGCTTACCTTTTTCGTTACTGTAATTCAAATTTTGTCTGGAATGTTTTTGACAATGTATTATGTGCCAGATATTAAAAATGCTTGGGAATCGGTTTATTATTTACAAAATGAAGTTGCATACGGACAAATTGTTCGTGGTATGCACCACTGGGGTGCTAGTCTTGTAATTGTAATGATGTTTTTACATACACTCAGAGTTTTCTTCCAAGGTGCATATAAAAAGCCTCGTGAGCTAAACTGGATTGTTGGTGTTCTTATTTTCTTTGTTATGTTAGGTCTTGGTTTTACCGGATATTTATTACCGTGGGATATGAAAGCGTTATTTGCTACGAAAGTAGGGATTCAAATCGCAGAGCAAACGCCGCTCATTGGTCCTTATATAAAAACATTACTCGCTGGTCATTCCGAAATTGTTGGCGCTCAAACATTAACTCGCTTCTTTGCTATTCATGTCTTCTTCTTACCAGCAGCACTTCTAGGTTTAATGGCCTTCCACTTCATCATGATTCGCAAACAAGGTATTTCCGGTCCGCTATAAGAGATTGCTAAATTAAAGGGGAAAGAACTAAAGGAGGGAGATTATGCACCGCGGCAAAGGGATGAAGTTTGTAGGAGATTCTCGGGTACCAGTAGCTCGGAAACCAAATATTCCAAAAGACTATTCTGAATACCCAGGAAAAACAGAAGCATTTTGGCCGAACTTCTTGTTAAAAGAATGGATGGTTGGTGCAGTTTTTTTAATCGGTTATTTATGTTTAACAGTGGCGCATCCGTCACCGCTTGAGAGAATGGCGGATCCTACAGATGCAGGATATATACCACTTCCAGATTGGTATTTCTTATTCTTGTATCAGTTATTAAAGTATTCTTATGCTTCCGGCTCATTTACTGTAATTGGAGCATTTATTATGCCAGGGATTGCGTTTGGCGCATTACTGTTAGCTCCATTTCTTGATCGAGGCCCAGAAAGACGCCCGTTGAAACGTCCTGTAGCAACTGGATTTATGCTTTTAGCAATTGCATCGATTATCTTTTTAACTTGGGAATCTGTAGCACACCACGATTGGGAAGCTGCAAAAAAACAAGGAGCAATTGTAAAAACAGTACCAGTTGATAAAAATGATGACGGTTATAAATTAATGCAAAAAAATACTTGTTTAACATGTCATGGTGACAACCTACAGGGCGGGGCAGCAGCACCGGCTTTGCAAAACTTAACTTTAAAACCAGAAGAAATTGCTAAAATTGCGAAAGAGGGAAAAGGCGCAATGCCTAAAGGTGTATTTAAGGGAACGGATGAAGAAGTGAAAAAACTTTCGGAATTTATTGCAAAGTATAATAAAAAGTAAGAGAGAGCTGACTACAAAATTTGTAGTCAGCTTTTTATTTTGATGATAGAAAGTTTACTATATAATAGAGTAGAGTTCGATGAAAGAATGACTTTGTTTGAAAGGTGTTGGACATACAGATTGGTTTACGTGTATGCAATGTTAAGACAGCGCTCGGTATTATTATTTTTATTGGTTGTTAACATATTAGGTACAATTTACGGGTTTATATGGTATGGAAATCAATTAAAAGAAACGTCACCTATATTTTGGCCCTTTGTACCAGATAGCCCTATGGCGAGTCTCTTTTTTGTCTTTGTTTTAATTGCTTTCTTGTTAAAGAGAAACTGGGGATTAATAGAGGCGCTAGCGATTGTTACTCTAATAAAATATGGTATATGGGCTGTTGTTGTAAATGGGGTTTTGATTTATGTAAAAGGTCCTATTGGCCCTATGGGGTATATGTTAATGCTATCGCATTTTGCAATGGCTGTGCAGGGAGTGTTATATGCTCCGTTTTACCGCATAAAAAAATGGCATTTTGTAGTAGCAGGTATATGGGCATTACATAATGATGCGATTGATTATTTATTTTGGCAAATGCCGAGATATGGAATTATGCATTTGTTTGCAGAGCAAATTGGTTATTTTACGTTTTGGTTAAGTATTGCTGTACTGTGTATTACATATTATTATTGCTTACGTGAGAACCGAAAACAGTTTTCTTTATGATGGTGTGAACATTTAGGGGGAGAAAATGAAGAAAAATAAGAGTGGCACAAAAATATTGGATCGATTAATCACTTTAGTTGTTTCATATAGCATAGCATTTTCTATTTTTGCACTCGCAACAGTGGCAATTGTATACGGAAAATGGCTATATTATTTTGAAATTGATTTTTTAAACATTCCAGATTTAGCAGATATGACGAAGGATGAAATTAAGAGAAATTATGATGTGCTGATTACATATTTATCTCCGTTTTATGACGGAGCATTACAGTTTCCTACATTAGATATGTCTACAAATGGTCGTATTCATTTTGTAGATGTTAAAAATATTTTAGTGAAGATTCAATATGTGATGTATGCGACAATTACGATTGCAGTAATAGGCGGCGTGTATTTATTAAAAAGAAAAAATGAAAAGTTTTTACTGCACGGATCGATTTTAACAATCATATTTCCGATAGCACTGATGTTACCAATTGCTATTAATTTTGAAAAGAGTTTTGTATTATTCCATAAGCTTTTATTTAGTAATGATTATTGGATGTTTGATATTGAAACGGATCCGATTATATTAATGTTACCAGAAGAATTCTTTATGCATGCTGCGTGTGCTATTTTATTATTCATTTTAAGTGGTAGTATACTTTGTTACAGCTTGTATAGATATTTCGTAAAAAAGAAAAGGGTTTCAAAGAAAAAATTCTCTGCTTAAAGAGAATTTTTTTGTTTATAAAACGATAATATATTTTTCAGCCGAGTTATGTTCTATTCTTGTCCAATTTAACATATTTTGTACTAGTAGTTATAGGGGGGACCGGGATGAAGAGAACATTAATTGGATTGATAGCATTTCTAATTATAATGTTTCCGTTACGTATATATGCTGAAGAGTGGAGTGAACTAACAGGGTTATTAGACGACTCGTTACAGTTAGTGAAGCGTAATGAAGATAAAAAAGCAGTGCAAGTATTACAGTATTTCTCGGAGCAGTTTCTAGTAAAGGAAAATGAAAAGAAGCAAGAAGTAACACCAAATCAAGTTAGAGTCATTTCTTTAGCTTATGACAAGGCGAAAAAATCTCTCTCGGAAGCAGATTTAGGTAAGCAAGTTAAAATTGATAATGTGTTGGCACTGCAACTTGCTGTTGATGCGCAAGTATCGAAATATCAACCGCTTTGGATGGAAAGAGAAGGGAACGTAATGGATGCCTTTTCTCAAGTGGAAAAAGCGGTGGAAAAAGAAGATGATGGAGAGTTTCAACAAACGTTAAATACATTTTTAAATGAATTTAATATTATTTACCCGAGCTTAATGATTGCCTTGCCAGAAAATGAAGTGCAACGTGTAAATGCACATTTATCTTATTTGGATGAATTTCGTAACGTTATGTTAAAAACGAAAGGCGGCCAAATGCAATTAGGAATCATTAAAGGAGATTTGCAAAAGATATTCCATACAGTAAAAAAGGATGAAATTGCCCCCTCTCTTATTTGGTTTATGACAATTACTGGAGGACTTATTTTATTCACATTAACTTATGTTGGATGGAGAAAGTATAAAGGGGAGCGAGAGAAAAGAAAAAGTAATATGCATTCTAAAAATAGATAATGCGGATAAATAAAGATACGGATTGTAAGGTTTATTCATTGACAATGATGGCGGAAGAAAATAGAATGAGAAGTACTATAATTAAAACTTCAATGGAGGTTCATGATGTTTTATTTAATTTACTTCGCGATCATAATGATCATACCGTTGTATGCACAGTCAAAAGTACGTAGTGCCTATAGCAAGTATTCACAAGTTTATTCAACATCAGGTATGACAGGAGCGGAAGTGGCTCGAAAAATTTTAGATGAAAATGGATTGTACAATGTAGCTGTAGAAGAAACGCCAGGTCATTTATCGGACCATTACGATCCAACTGCTAAGACAGTTCGATTATCAACAGATAATTATTACGGCCATTCAGTTGCTGGAACAGCAGTAGCGGCACATGAAGTAGGACACGCAATTCAAGATGCAAAAGATTATAACTTTATGCGTATTCGCCATTCATTAGTCCCAGTTGCAAACTTTGGTTCGAATATTTCTTGGATCTTTATTATGATTGGTGCCTTTGCATCGATGGCTAACTTGTTATTATTAGGTATCATTTTAATGGCAGCAGGTGTTGTGTTCCAACTGGTTACATTACCAGTTGAGTTTGATGCATCAAAGCGTGCAATGCAACAAATTGAAGCGTTAGGTATCGTATCAACAGATGAATATGGCCAAGCTCGTAAAGTATTAAATGCGGCAGCATTAACATATGTAGCAGCTGCAGCTGTAGCAGTATTTGAATTATTACGTCTCGTATTAATCTATACTGGTATGCAGCGTAGAGACGACTGAAGACTATCAATTTTGATAGTCTTTTTTTGTTTAGAGGACTGAATTATATAATATATTGCAAAGAGAAATAATAGAAGTAATGAGGAAGGGTGGTGGGGAATATTAAATATCCAAGCCATATAGTAAAACAAGTGAAAGAGCGTAGTGCTTCTTATCAGTTAGAAGGCTTTTTAAGTGGACAAGGTCCTGAAAACCCCAAATTTATGCTCGTTGGAGAAGCGCCTGGTGAAACAGAAATTCATAATGGGATTCCGTTTAGCGGGAGAGCGGGAAAACATTTAATGGAGTTTTTAGAACGTATTCACGTTAAAAGGGAAGAAGTATATATTACGAGTGCAGTCCGGAGCAGGCCTTATAAGTGGAGAGAGAAAAGAGAACGAAGTGGCGAAATCATACAAAAAAAGTATAATAGAACGCCAAATCAAGGAGAAATACTTGCTCATGCACCTTTGTTAGATTATGAGTTGGAACATATGGATCCTAATCTTATTGTCACGCTTGGAAATATCGGACTCCGACGTTTAACTGGAAAAAATAAAAAGATTACAGATGTGCACGGACAATTATTAAAACAGCCTATTCAAAAATTAAAGGATATGCACAGTACAGAGTTTATATGGACGGAAAAAGAATATTATATTTTTCCGACTTTTCATCCTGCTTCAATTTTTTATAACCGTGGTTTGTTGGAATTAATTCATGAGGATTTTGCAAAATTGGAGCAAATTTTAAATGAATAGGGACCGTCTTAAAATTATTTTGGACGGCCTATTCTCATTAATAAGGTACTGCTACTTGCCGTGTTTTGTTGTTAAATCGATATTTTTTGCCGAAACGCGGATATATTTCAATTTGCGTTGATAAATGTAGAGTTATGTTCAGTATAATTTCATTTACCAATTCTTTTAATTATGTAACGGATTCTTATTTTCATCTAGTGTAAATCCTTCACCAACAACATCATGTACGTCACTTACGGCAACGAAGGCGTGTGGATCAACTGAAATAATGATATTTTTTAATTTCACGATTTCATTTTTAGCAACAACGCAATACAGTACGTTACGTTCCACTTTTGTATAGGATCCAATGGCTTTTAAGAAAGTTGCTCCGCGCTCCATGTCGGATAAAATTTTGGCAGCAATTTCATCGTTTTTATCCGAAATAATAGTTGCTCCTTTTGCTGCATAAGCTCCTTCTTGCATAAAATCAATAACTTTCGCACCGATAAAAACAGCAACTAACGTATACATACCTTCACGATATGATAAATAGGTAAGAATAGAGACGACAATAACGACGGCATCAAACATAAACATCGTTTTTCCCATACTCCAGCCAACATATTTGTGAGCTAGCCTTGCGATAATATCAACACCGCCAGTAGTACCGCCGTATTTAAATATAATTCCAAGTCCGATACCGATAAATGCTCCAGCAAATAAAGCTGCGAGCGTCATATCGTTTTGTAAATTTATATGTAAATTGAATGCGTCATAGCGCTGAAACACCCATAAAAATAAAGAGACACTAAATGTACCGATTAATGTATATAAAAATGTCGTTCTTCCGAGTAGTTTCCAACCAATGAAAAATATAGGGATATTTAAAATTAAATTCGTGTAGGAAGGGTCAAGAGAAAATAGGAAATATAATAATAGCGTAATACCAGTAAATCCACCCTCTGCAAGGTGGTTTTCAATATTGATATTCACAATACCGAAAGAGAAAATAGCGGAACCGATTAAAATGAAAATGATATTTCGAATTTTCAAGTTTGCTTTCATATAGAAATCCCCCTAATTATGTAGATTGTATTGCTCCGCTGAAACGGTAAAACATAATGGTAAGTAATTTCTGGTTGCTAGTGAAAAAGGTGAAATATGTAAAACTCTGATTGGTTCGGGCTAATCTTTTGCGAAAAAGCACGCAAAAGAAGTTTCACTTTATTATAGTCTATCCGAAAAAGGTTGCAAATAGGTGATTGGCGGGGAATAATATTTGTCAAATCGCGATGAATTGGCTAACATGAAAGAGGAAGGATTAGAGGTGAATTGTATGGAAGCAAAAACGATGAAAGATATGCAGAAAGAAGTAGATGCATATATTGGTCAGTTTAAAGAAGGTTATTTCAGTCCGCTTGCAATGATGGCTCGTTTGACGGAAGAGATGGGAGAGCTTGCAAGAGAGGTAAATCATTATTATGGTGAGAAACCGAAGAAAACAACTGAAAAAGAACGAAGTATTGAAGAAGAGCTTGGAGATGTATTATTTGTTATGATTTGTATGGCAAATAGTTTAAATATTGATTTAGAAACAGCACATAACATTGTAATGAATAAATTTAATACACGTGATAAAGATCGTTGGACACGTATCGATGAGGGAGAGAAATAATAATGAAAGAAATTAAAGTAATTATTGCTGGACCAAGAGGACGTATGGGACATGAAGCAGTCCTTCTTATGGAAAGAACAGAACATTTTAATTTAGTAGCAGCAGTGGATTATAAGCATGGCGGAGAGAAGATTTCTGATTTACCTGGCATGCCAGCGTTACATGCACCGATTTACGCTGATTTACATACTTGTTTAGATGAAGTAGAAGCAGATGTGTTGTTAGATTTAACAACGCCAGAAGTTGGGAAACAACACGTTACACTAGCGGTTGAGCGTGGACTTCGATCTGTTATTGGTACAACTGGATTTACAGAAGAAGAATTGAAACGTTTAACAGAGACTGCAAAAGAAAAAGCAGTAGGAACAATTATCGCTCCAAACTTTGCAATTGGTGCAGTTCTTATGATGAAATTCTCACAAATGGCAGCGAAGTACTTCCAAGATGTTGAAGTAATTGAATTGCATCATGATCAAAAATTAGATGCACCATCTGGTACAGCTGTAAAAACAGTCGAATTAATTCGTCAAAATCGTGAATCAAAGCAGCAAGGCCATCCAAATGAAGTAGAGCAACTAGAAGGCGCTCGTGGTGCAAATGTAGATGGCATTCACATTCATAGTGTGCGTTTACCAGGACTTATTGCACACCAAGAAGTAATGTTCGGCGGGGATGGACAAATGTTAACAGTTCGTCATGATTCATTCAATCGTGCATCCTTTATGTCAGGTGTAAAACTATCAATTGATACAGTAATGAACCTTGATCATCTTGTGTACGGATTAGAAAATATTATCGACTAAAGGGGAGACAACGGATGAAAATTGCCTTAATTGCACATGACAAGAAGAAAAATGATATGGTTTCGTTTGCGTATGCATATAAACCAATATTTGAACAACATGAACTATTTGCAACAGGAACGACAGGACTTCGTATTATGGAAGCGACTGGTCTAGTTGTAACAAGATATCAATCAGGTCCTCTTGGAGGCGATCAAGAAATTGGTGCAATGATTGCAAAAAATGATATGGATATGGTGATTTTCTTCCGTGATCCACTAACAGCACAGCCGCATGAACCAGATGTAAATGCGTTACTTCGTTTATGTGATGTATATGCGATTCCACTTGCAACGAACATGGCAAGTGCTGAAATGTTAATGCACGCATTAGAGCGAGGAGATTTAGATTACCGCAAGTTAAGAAAATGAGGGGAACAATTATGAGTGGATTACATATATTAGCGTTTGGTGCTCATGCCGATGATGTTGAAATCGGCATGGCTGGTACCATCGCTAAATATACGAAGCAAGGGTATGAAGTAGGTATTTGTGATTTAACAGAAGCGGATCTTTCTTCTAATGGAACGATAGAGTTGAGAAAAGAAGAAGCAAAGGCCGCGGCTCGTATAATGGGAGTAAAAACGAGACTGAATTTAGCGATGCCAGACCGTGGTTTGTATATGAAAGAAGAGTATATACGTGAAATTGTAAAGGTGATCCGTACATATAAGCCAAAACTAGTTTTTGCGCCGTATTATGAAGATCGTCATCCAGATCATGCAAATTGTGCAAGACTTGTGGAAGAAGCTATTTTCTCAGCAGGTATCCGTAAATATATGCCAGAGCTTTCACCACATCGTGTGGAGTCTTTTTATAATTATATGATTAATGGTTTTCATAAACCGAATTTTTGTATAGATATTAGTGAGTACCTTTCTAAAAAAGTCGAAGCGTTAGAAGCGTATGAAAGTCAGTTTTCAACAGGGAGTGATGGTGTTAAGACTCCGTTAACAGAAGGTTATGTTGAAACTGTGGTCGCTCGTGAAAAGATGTTTGGGAAAGAAGTTGGAGTAATGTATGCCGAAGGATTTATGAGCAAGAAACCGGTCTTATTACATGCTGATTTAATAGGGGGATGTAAATGAAATTGAAAATAGGTATTACATGTTATCCTTCTGTAGGTGGTTCTGGAGTTGTTGGAACAGAATTAGGTAAGCAATTGGCGGAGCGCGGGCATGAAATTCACTTTATTACATCGGGTTTACCATTTCGGTTAAATAAAGTGTATCCAAACATTTATTTTCATGAAGTGACGGTAAATCAATACTCTGTATTTCAATATCCACCATACGATTTAGCGTTAGCGAGTAAAATGGCAGAGGTTGCACAAAGAGAAAATCTTGATATTTTACATGTTCATTACGCAATACCACATGCAATTTGTGCTTATTTAGCAAAACAAATGATTGGGGAGCGTATTAAAATTGTTACAACCTTGCATGGAACAGATATTACTGTGCTAGGTTCCGACCCTTCGTTAAATAATTTAATTCGCTTTGGTATTGAGCAGTCTGATGTTGTTACGGCTGTCTCGCATTCATTAATTAACGAAACGCATGAGCTTGTAAAACCAAATAAAGAAATTCAAACGGTATATAACTTTATAGACGAACGTGTATATTTCAAGCGTGATATGTCTCAATTAAAGAAAGAATACGGTATAAGTGAGAGTGAAAAGATACTGATTCATATTTCAAATTTCCGTAAAGTGAAACGTGTACAGGATGTTGTTCAGGCATTTGCTAAAGTTGCTCAAGAAATAGATGCGAAGTTGCTTCTTGTTGGGGATGGACCAGAATTTTGTACGATTTTACAGTTAGTGAAGAATTTACATATTGAAGATCGTGTCTTATTCCTAGGGAAGCAAGATAATGTTGCTGAACTACTTGCGATGAGCGATTTAATGTTGCTTCTATCAGAGAAGGAAAGTTTTGGTCTTGTTTTATTAGAAGCGATGGCGTGTGGTGTACCTTGTATCGGAACAAGGGTTGGAGGTATTCCAGAGGTCATTCAACATGGTGAAACAGGCTATTTATGTGAAGTTGGCGATACAACAGGAGTGGCAAATCAAGCCATTCAGCTATTAAAGGATGAGGACCTTCACCGTAATATGGGGGAGCGAGCAAGAGAAAGTGTTTACGAGCAGTTCCGCTCAGAAAAAATCGTCTCACAATATGAAACGATTTACTATGACGTACTAAGGGATGACAAAAATGGAAAGATTTAAAAAAGCTAGTTCTATTATTGAGACATTAAAACAACAAGGACATGAGGCTTACTTTGTTGGTGGGAGCGTGCGAGATCTTATAATCGATAGGCCGATTGGAGATATTGATATTGCAACAGCAGCCTTACCTGAGGAGGTAATGGCTATATTCCCAAGACATGTCCCGGTTGGTCTTGAACATGGAACAGTAATTGTTGTAGAAGATGGTGAGCCTTATGAGGTAACCACTTTTCGAACAGAGAGCGAATATGAAGATTTTCGCAGACCTAGTAGCGTTCAATTTGTCCGTTCGTTAGAAGAGGATTTACAAAGACGTGATTTTACAATGAATGCAATTGCTATGACAGAAGACGGCAATCTGATTGATTTATTCGCTGGACAGGAAGCAATTCGTAAGAGAGAAATTGCGACAGTAGGAAATGCAGCGGATCGTTTTCAAGAAGATGCCTTACGAATGATGCGTGGTATTCGATTCGTAAGTACGTTAGGATTTTCTTTAGAAACAAAAACGAAGCAGGCGATTGAAACATATGGACATTTGCTGGAACATATAGCAATTGAGCGCATTACAGTGGAGTTTGAGAAACTGTTAACTGGTACATATTGTGTGAAGGGCCTCAAAGAGTTAGTAGAGACGAAGCTATTTTCTCATTTGCCATATTTACAAATGTCAGAAGAGAGGCTGTTAAAAGCTACGCAGTATAAATGGGATTCTTTTGAAACAGATATAGAGGCATGGGCATTTTTCTTATATTGTATCGGAGAAGAACATCCATCTGTCTTTTTACGTCAATGGAAGTTTTCGAATAAAAAAATAAAAGATATTGTCGCAGTTTTGTTAACAATCCGTACGAGAAAGGAGAAGGATTGGGATCCAGTCCTTCTTTATAAAACGGGAATTCATATCGCTGAAATGGCAGAGAGAGTATATGAAGCGATGATTGAAAGTTATGATCGTACAGCTGTTAAACGAGTACAAACGTTGTTTCAAGCATTGCCAATAAAGAGCCGTCAAGAAATGAATGTGACAGGAAATGAACTGTTAAAATGGGTAAATAAAAAGCCTGGTCCGTGGGTTGCTGAAATGCTTCAAAAAATTGAAGAAGCAATCGTACAAGGAAATGTAGTTAATGAGAAAGAGAGTATAAGGGAGTGGCTGCAAGGATGCAATCTACTATAAGAAAACAGTTATTGCAAGTTTTTTCTGAAGCGGATGGAGAATTTGTATCTGGCCAAACGATTAGTGATAAGCTTGGCTGTTCAAGAACGGCAGTATGGAAACATATGGAGGGTCTTCGAAGTGAAGGCTACGAACTTGAAGCTGTGCGTCGATTGGGATATCGAATTGCGAGTAAACCTGATAAAGTGACAGCGAATGAAATTCAGTTAGGGCTACAAACTAATCGTATTGGCAGAACTGTATATTTTGAGGACTCTGTTGAATCTACGCAACATATTGCGGCAAAACTTGCTTATGAAGGTGCAGAAGAAGGAACAATTGTTGTGGCAGAAGAACAAACAGCGGGGAGAGGTCGTTTAAGTAGAAAATGGCATTCACCAAAAGGAACAGGAATTTGGATGAGTATTATTTTACGTCCATCGATCCCGGTTCATCATGCACCACAGCTTACTTTATTAGCAGCTGTTAGCGTTGCGCAAGCAATTGAAAAATGTACGGGTGTAAACGTAGGAATTAAATGGCCAAATGATATTTTAATTCAGGGTAAAAAGGCTGTAGGCATATTAACAGAAATGCAAGCTGATCCTGATAAAATTAATGCTGTCATTATGGGCATTGGTATTAATGCGAATCAAAAGCAAGAACATTTTGATGAGGAAATTCAGCATATTGCTACTTCTTTAGCGATTGAAGCAGGCAAGCCACTTGTTCGTGCGGAACTGATGCAACAAATCTTTTTACAACTAGAAAAACTATACGAAGAATATTTGAAAAATGGTTTCTCTGTAATTAAAATTCTTTGGGAGAGTTATGCTGTGAGCATCGGGAAAGAAATTACAGCTCGAACGATGAGGCAGACGATTACGGGGCTAGCAAAAGGGATTACAGAGGATGGTGTATTGCTTCTTGAAGATCATGAGGGGAAAGTACATCACATTCATTCTGCAGATATCGAAATTAAGTAAAAGAAGTTCCTCTTTTGGAACTTCTTTTTTATTTTAATATTTTTGAGTAGGTGTTATAAAATTCCAATAATGTGTTTTACAACATAAGTTATATTTAAAGGTAACGCTCGATTGGCCCCGCTTATTATTTGACTATTACTTTTCCCTCCATGCCTTTAAGGAGATGGTATCGACATATTAATTCATATGTACCGGTATTTTTTGGTTTTACGGTAATGCTTTTCTCTTTTCCTGACTCAACTACGACATCAAGTCCGAGCTTCTTTACTGTAAAGGTATGTTCGTTCTTACCTTTATTTTTCAATAGCAATGTTGTTGTTTCTTCTATCGGAATCGTGATGACATTCGGATTAAAGTAATCATCGTTCAGTTCGACCTCAATAGGTTGTGTTACGACGTTAGCTGAGGCAAATACATTGAAGGAGCCTAAAGTTATCATACCTGCGATTATCGCAAGCGAACCGATTAGCTGAAATAACCATTTGTTCATCGACATTTGCAATTCTCCTTTCCTAAGTACTTTTCTTCCATTAACCTGCATCATTCGTTTAATGGTTATACTTACATTCAAACAAAATATCATTATCTTTAAATCGATTTTTCGCATTTAAACTGATTGCAGAAGAAAGTAACGTAGATTTCTAAAAAAGCGTGCATTGAAAACAACATCATTTCTCTTTTCGTGATTGAGTTATCTATAAAACCTTTATAGCATATACAATTTTTAATGAAATTTCACATACCGTAATGGGATTGAAAATTATTTTTTCAAAAAAATGTAGTAATTTCTTTTTGTAGTTTGCTATAATTAGTTCGAATGTAGGCAGTATCAGAGCGAACTGCACTATGATTCGAAGTAACACGAAAAATAATAACTTGGATTCTGCCTTGATCCAATAACGGACTGGGACAGAGGGATGAATAATGCCGACGAACACACAACCCTTCTGCCCTTTTATGGCCAGAGGGGTTTTTTATATAATTGCGGCCATCTCCTCTCTCCTATATAAAGGAGGAGTAGTTTTTGAAAACAAAAACAGATTTTTTGAAGATGAAAGAGCAAGGTGAGCCGATTACGATGCTAACGGCGTATGATTATCCTTCTGCTAAATTAGCAGAAGAAGCTGAAGTCGATATGATTTTAGTTGGAGATTCTCTTGGGATGGTTGTACTCGGATATGATTCAACAGTACCTGTAACAGTAGAGGATATGATTCATCATACGAAAGCTGTACGCCGCGGAGCGAAAGAGACGTTTATTGTAACTGATATGCCATTTATGTCTTATCACGTTTCATTGCAAGATACAATGGTTAATGCACGTCGTATTGTTCAAGAGAGTGGGGCACATGCATTAAAGGTAGAAGGTGCAGGAGAAGTGATATCAACGATTCACTACTTAACGAATGCGGGAATTCCTGTCGTGGCGCACTTAGGTTTAACTCCTCAATCTGTAGGAGTATTAGGTGGGTATAAAGTACAAGGAAAAGATGCTGAAAGTGCAAAAAAATTAATAGAAGATGCGAAGAGATGTGAGGAAGCTGGTGCGATAGCGCTTGTGTTAGAATGTGTGCCAATGCAGTTAGCAGAACTTATTTCAGAGCAACTAACAATTCCTACAATCGGCATTGGGGCAGGACAAAAAGTAGATGGGCAAGTTCTTGTATACCATGATCTTATCTCGTACGGCGTAAATCGTGTTCCGAAATTTGTGAAGCAATATACGTCTGTTCAAGAAGAGATTGTACGAGGGATTTCACAATACGTTACGGAAGTAAAGACAGGGAAATTTCCTGAAGAAAAACATTCGTTCACAATGAAAGAGGAAGAATGCTTAGCGTTATACGGGGGAAAACAGTAATGAAAATCATAACTACAGTGCAAGAGATGCAGCAAATTACAAACGAACTTCGTACAAAGGGAAAAAGTATCGGTTTTGTTCCAACGATGGGTTATTTACATGAAGGGCATGCTACATTACTGCGTAAGGCAAGAGTAGAAAATGAAATTGTAGTATTAAGTGTGTTTGTAAACCCACTACAGTTTGGACCTAATGAAGATTTAGATCGATACCCACGTGATATTGATAGAGATGAAAGTGTAGCAAAAGAAAACGGTGTGGATTATTTATTTTATCCGAGTGTAGAAGAGATGTATCCGGCTGAACAAACGACAACAGTAGAAGTTGTGAAGCGTACTGACGTATTATGTGGCAAACAAAGACCAGGTCACTTTGCTGGTGTTGCGATAGTTCTGATGAAACTATTTAATATTGTAATGCCAAACGGTGCTTATTTCGGTATGAAAGATGCACAGCAAGTCGCTGTAATTGAAGGATTTGTAACTGATTTTAATATTCCAGTTACAATCGTGCCAGTTGATATTGTAAGAGAAGAAGACGGATTAGCAAAAAGTTCCCGTAATGTGTATTTATCACAAGAAGAACGTGAAGAGGCTCCTCATTTATACCGCAGTCTGTGTATAGCGAGAGACCGAATCGAGGCAGGCGAATGCAATCCAGAAAGCATTACAAATCTTGTGAAAGAGCATATCAAGACGTATACGAAAGGCACTGTAGATTATGCAGATTTATACGCATATCCGTCATTGACAGTAATAGATAAAATTGAAGGACGAATCATTTTAGCAATTGCAGTTAAGTTTGAAAATGTAAGATTAATTGACAATATAACATTAACGGTTAAATAAGGGGGAGCATCTATGTTTCGCACAATGATGAGAGCAAAGTTACATCGCGCAACTGTAACGGAGGCAAATTTAAATTATGTAGGTAGTATTACAATTGATGAAGATTTAATGGATGCAGTAAATATTGTAGAGAACGAAAAAGTTCAAATTGTAAATAACAACAATGGTGCTCGCTTAGAGACGTATGTTATTAAAGGAGAACGTGGTAGCGGTGTTGTTTGTTTAAACGGTGCTGCGGCAAGGCTTGTACAACCGGGAGATAAAGTGATTATTATTTGTTACGGCCTAGTTACGGAAGAAGAGGTTCGTACACAAGAGCCAAAAATTGCGGTGTTAGACGATCAAAATCAAATTATTGAAATGTTAGGTGCTGAAAAGGCCGGTACAATTTTATAAAATAGGAAAGCTATCTCTATGGCAGGAGATAGCTTTTTTGTGCATCTTTTCATTAAGATGAGATAAAACGTGGTATAGTAACATTATATGAATTTTTGCTGTTTGAAAGGTAAGAAATTGAGGTGTTACATATATGAGTAAGCGTTATGTCGTTGTTGATTTAGAGACGACAGGGAACTCCTGGAAAGATGGGAAAGATAAAATCACCCAAATTGCAGCTGTTGTAGTAGAAGATGGAGAAATATTGGAGATTTTTTCATCTTTTGTTAACCCAAAGAGAGAGATTCCCGTATTTATTACAGAATTAACAGGGATTGATGAAAGTCTTGTAAAACAAGCCCCGTTATTTCAAGATGTAGCCCCGATGATTGTTGAGCTATTACAAGGTGCGGCTTTCGTTGCACATAATGTTCACTTTGATTGGAATTTTTTAAATGAAGAATTAAGGCAAGCGGGATATACAGAAATACATTGCCCTAAAATCGATACAGTTGAATTGGCGCAAATTCTTTTGCCAACAGCTGATAGTTATAAATTGCGTGATTTAGCTAAAAAGCATGAATTAGAACACGATCAACCACATCGTGCGGATAGCGATGCCCTTGCAACAGCAGAGTTGTTTTTACAATTTTTAAATGAAATTGAAAAATTACCACTTGTAACATTGCAATCGCTTTATGAATTAAGCGATGTGTTCCAAAGTGATATAGCTGATGTACTTTCTGAAAATATATTAAAGAAAGTAATGCATGGTAAAGAGGTAAAAGCGGGGTATGAAGTGCATCGAAATATTGCACTGAGAAAGCGCAACTATTCTTTAAGCATTGGAGAAACATGTTCATTAAAATTCGATGCTTTCTTGAATAAAACGATGGATAAACTTGAATTAAATATGCCCAGGTTTGAAAGAAGAGACAGTCAACAAATGATGATGAAAGAGATATATACGGCGTTAAGAGATTCTCGTTTTTCCCTTATTGAAGCAGGTACAGGGACGGGGAAGACTCTTGCTTATTTACTTCCTAGTCTGTATTTCGCAAAGAAAAAAGAAGAACCTGTCGTTATCAGTACACAAACGGTACAATTGCAACAACAAATACTGGAAAAAGAAATTCCGTTAATGCAAAAAATAATGCCATTTTCATTTGAGGTAGCTCTTCTAAAAGGGAGAAAGCATTATCTTTGTTTACATAAATTTGAATATGCTTTGCAAGAGGAAGAGAAAAATTATGATATGGCACTTACGAAGGCGAAAATTTTAGTTTGGTTATTACAAACTGAAACAGGTGATCGCGATGAGTTAAATATTCCAGAAGGCGGAAAATTACTTTGGAATCGTATTTGTAGTGATGCGTATAGTCCAGGCGGTATGCAAAGTAATTGGTTTAGTCGCTGCTTTTATCAGCGAGCGAAAAATAAAGCATTATTTGCCGATATCGTTATTACAAATCATGCGTTATTATTCCAAGATTTTTCAAGTGAAGAGCCATTGTTTGCTTCATGCGAACATATTATTTTCGATGAAGCCCATCATATTGAAGAAGCTGCGAGTAGAACATTAGGTGAACAGTTCTCCTGTATGTATTTTCAATTGATTTTATCTCGCCTTGGTACACTAGAAACAGATGATGTGCTGTCCAAAGTATATAAAATGATGAAAAAATCAGAGCAAGCCTCTCGTTCGACTTTCCGTATGATAAGCCATGGTTTGAAGGAACTTAAATTTGACGCGGACGAACTATTCCAAATGTTACGTACTTTTATATTTAAACAAACAAATCAAGAACAGGGAACGAACAATATGCCGCTCATTTATCGATATAATACGGAAGTAGAGAAAGGTAAGTTGTGGGATAGTATTGTTGAGTTAACAAATCGTTTTGTATATGAATTACGAAGACTAGTGACGATGCTTGAAAAGCAAGGAGAGATATTACAAAGTAAATTAGAGTGGGAGATGCATGTTGTTACAGGTGAATTTATGCATTTAATTGAGTTGCTGAGAAAGATGGCAGAATCATTACAGTTGCTCATATTAGAAAAAAATTCATATGTAACGTGGATGGAAACGGAAACGAAAGGAACGATTCATTCAACAATTTTGTATGCGCAGCCGGTTCATATTGGTGAAAGGTTTGCTGATGAATTTTTGACAGAAAAAAAGAGTGTTATCTTTACATCTGCAACATTAACAGTTAACGATACATTTGACTATATAAAAGAGGAGCTTGGCTTACATGATTTTGCTCCCAATACTTTAAAGGTTCCATCGCCATTTCATTATGATAAACAAATGAAATTAATGGTTTCAACGGATGTACCTTTTATTAAGCAAGTAAGTAATGAGGAATATATTGAATCTGTATCGGAACATATTGCCAAGATTGCGAAGGTTACAAAGGGGAGAATGCTCGTTTTATTCACTTCGTATGAAATGTTGAAAGAAGCGTATGCGAATTTGAAAAGTGATGATGAATTAGAAGGCTATGTATTATTAACCCAAAGTGTGAACAATAAAAGTCGAAGCCGCTTAATTCGAAAGTTTCAAGAGTTCGACAAATCAATTTTGTTAGGAACAAGCAGTTTTTGGGAAGGGATCGATATTCCAGGAGATGCCTTAAGTTGTCTTGTCATTGTCCGTCTGCCATTTACACCTCCTCATCAGCCAATAATGGAAGCGAAAGGTGAATGGTTAAAAAATCAAGGTGAGGACGTATTCAATAAATTAGCGCTCCCACAAGCAATATTACGTTTCAAACAAGGATTCGGTCGTTTAATTCGAACGAATACAGATACGGGGACGGTAGTAGTGTTAGACCGTCGATTAACGAGTTCTTCCTATGGAAAACGATTTTTACAATCCATTCCGAATGTACCTCTTTATGAAGGACCGTTAGAAGAGTTGCTAGTGCAATTAGAAGAACCGTCAAATAAATAAAAATTGGAAGAAAAATACGCCTGAAGTATCTGTACACTTCAGGCGTAAAAAATGTGGGTAGGAGGAATTTTATTTTTCTTACTTCTTGTATACAAAATGTATTGGTTTTCGACTTGAAACCTTTTTTTGCAGTACATGTCCTGCTATAATAGATGGGTGATGAAGCAGGGGTTGTAAAGAATGTACTCTTATTGTAACCGCATTGCGTTCTTCTATAATTAGAAATTTTTGTGTAACGGAGGAGTTTTTTCATGGAGAAGAAAATCGAAGTACTATCAACGACGCGTATGAAATATACGTCTGATTTGTATAAAATTGTTGATAGTTTGAATCGTACGTTAAAAGAGCAGGACCTCATGTTCGGATTAGCATTAGACGAAAAAGACAAAGAAACAGCTGTATTTACGATTTACAGAACGTAGTGATACAATGAAAAAGTGGATCTTTGCAATCATTATCGTTATCGTTGCTAGCGGAATATATGGGGCGTATGTTTATAATAAAGCGATGGACAAGAAAATTCCAAAAGAATCAAAATCTGTAGAAATTGCTAAAGAAAAAGCAAAGCTTACAAAGGTAAAATCGGTTGATTATTATAACGGAAAATCTTCATATACAGTCGTACAAGGTACAGATGAAAAAGGAGAACAAATTATTGTTTGGGTACCTGATAAAAAAGGAAATGTTCTAGTGAAGAAAAAGAGTGAAGGCATTTCTGAAAAAGAAGCTTTACAAAAATTGGCGGATCAAGCAACTGGAAAAGGCGATGAGCCGAAGCCAAAGCCAAAACAAATTGTAAAAGTAAAATTAGGTGCTGAAAACGATATTCCGTTGTGGGAAATTACATATATTGATCAGGAAGATCGTTATACGTATTATTATCTAGAATTTCAAAATGGGGAATATGCTGCACATTACAGCATTGAAAAATAGATGTAGGGGGAACCACAAATGAAATTAGCAAAGCGAGTAGCTGCTTTAACACCGTCTTCAACTTTAGAAATTACAGCAAAGGCACAAGCATTAAAGGCAGAAGGTCATGATGTAATTGCATTAGGGGCAGGAGAACCTGACTTTAATACACCAGAGCATATTATGGAAGCTGCACATAAAGCGATGTTAGAAGGACATACGAAATATACACCAACAGGTGGCTTGCAAGCGTTAAAGCAAGAAATTGTGAAGAAATTTACTCACGATCAAGGCATTAAGTATGATCCATCTGAAATTATTGTATGTAATGGTGCAAAACATGCATTATATACTTTATTCCAAGTATTACTTGATGAAGGAGATGAAGTTATCATCCCAACTCCTTACTGGGTAAGCTATCCTGAACAAGTAAAACTTGCTGGCGGTAAGCCGGTTTATGTAGAAGGTTTAGAAGGCAATGAGTACAAAATTACAGCTGAGCAGCTACGTGAGGCAATTACAGAGAAGACGAGAGCAGTTATTATTAATTCACCGAGCAATCCAACAGGGATGATTTACAGCAAAGAAGAATTACAACAGCTTGGAGAAGTATGCTTAGAACACGATATTTTAATCGTTTCAGATGAAATTTATGAGAAGTTAATTTATGGTGATGCAGAATATACTTCAATTGCCCAGCTTTCTAATGCATTAAAAGAACAAACCCTAATTATTAATGGTGTATCTAAATCTCATTCTATGACAGGATGGCGTATTGGATATGCAGCAGGAAATAAGCAGCTTATTAAAGCGATGACGAACTTAGCAAGTCATAGTACATCAAACCCTACTTCAATCGCTCAATACGGCGCAATTGCAGCATATGCGGGCTCACAGAAACCTGTAGAAACAATGCGTCAAGCATTTGAAGAGAGATTAAACATTATTTATGATAAATTAATTCAAATCCCTGGTTTTACTTGTATTAAACCACAAGGTGCATTTTACTTATTCCCTAATGTGAAAGAAGCTGTAGCTTTATCAGGATATGACACAGTTGATGAGTGGGCAAAGGCTTTATTAGAAGAGGAAAAAGTAGCTCTTGTACCGGGTACAGGATTTGGGGCTCCAAATAACGTTCGTTTATCATATGCAACATCTCTTGAACAAGTAGAGAAAGCATTAGAACGCATTTATACGTTTATGAAAAGTAAAGTGCAAGCTTAATTGTATATTTTATTCATGTAATACAAAAAACCTCCCTACATAATAGGGAGGTTTTTTTGACGAATTGTGGCAAAAAGAAATAGCGAAAGGTGTGTTATACTAGAGAGCGAGGTGTTTGGTGATGAAAAAGAAAATGATGTTACAGTGGTTTGAGCAGGGAAGTATTGCAATTCCAAAATTGCTTATGATGCATTATAAAAAATTAGGGTTAAATGAAACGGAATTTATGGTTGTACTTCATGTGCATACATTTTTAGAATCGGGAAATTCGTTTCCGACTCCTTCAGAGATTTCAGAACGGATGACGATAACGGAAATGAAATGTATGGAAGTAATTCAGGCATTGATTCAAAAAGGTTTTTTATCACTAGAAGGTGGACAAAGATCAGAAGCGATGATGTGCGAGAGTTATTCTTTACAACCGTTATGGGAAAAAATATTGCATTTCTTAATGGATGAATCAATAGAGGAAGAACAAAAAGAAAAAAAACAGCTGCAAGTAAATTTATATACAGTATTTGAAAAAGAATTCGGAAGACCACTTTCGCCATTTGAATGTGAAACGTTAGGGATGTGGGAGGATCAAGATCAACATCATCCGAATTTAATTCAAGCGGCCCTCAGGGAAGCAGTGATGAGTGGTAAGTTGAACTTCCGATATATTGATCGTATTTTATTTGAGTGGAAAAAGAATGGCATTAAAACAGTAGATCAAGCTCAAAATCAAGGACGGAAATTTAGAGCAAACCAGCAACGGGTGCAACAAACAACCACACAAGAGACGAAGTTTACTGGGAAAGTGCCTTTTTATAATTGGTTGGAGCAGTAATGTAGGAGGAAGTATATGTTAAATAAAACGCAAATTCGTTATTGTTTAGACACAATGGCGGATATGTATCCAGAAGCACATTGTGAATTAATTCATGATAATCCGTTTGAACTTGTAATAGCGGTGGCATTATCTGCACAATGTACAGATGTACTTGTAAATAAAGTGACGAAAAATTTATTTCAAAAGTATAAAACACCAGAAGATTATTTAAGTGTTTCTCTAGAAGAATTACAACAAGATATACGCTCTATTGGGTTGTATAGAAATAAAGCGAAAAATATTCAAAAGTTATGCCGAATGTTATTAGATGATTATAATGGGGAAGTACCAAGAGATCGAGATGAGCTTACAAAATTGCCAGGTGTCGGAAGGAAGACGGCGAATGTTGTAGTATCGGTAGCATTTGGAATTCCAGCAATTGCTGTTGATACACATGTGGAGCGAGTGAGTAAACGATTGGCGATTTGTAGATGGAAAGATTCTGTGTTAGAAGTGGAGAAAACGTTAATGAAGAAAGTTCCGATGGATGAATGGGGCGTTACACATCACCGTATGATTTTCTTTGGACGTTATCACTGTAAAGCACAGCGACCACAATGTGAAGATTGCCGATTGTTAGAAGTATGTCGTGAAGGAAAGAAGCGAATGAAGGAGAAATAAAGGATGGAGCGAGTTATAGAAATACCGAGAAAATTTCGGTGTTTACCATTTTTTAAAGAAAGCATAAATTCAATTGTGTATCATACAGACCAGCCTTTTGAAGAAATAATACAAAAGACTTACTTTCTATTTGATATAGAAAGACAATTTGAGCCGTGGAATGACATTGAAAAGAGTATTCCAGCAATGTTGAATGTATGGAAAAGCAAACATGAAGAAATTGCTACACTATTTCGAAACAGAAAAAAACAAGAAGCTGAGGATCCAATGATTTTTTTTGCAGCTCACTTGTTATCGGTTATATATTGGCTAAATGAGCAACCTGTTCATAGTTTGAATGAACTGCAAGTAAATACGGATAAATTGGAAGTACAACCTGTTAATTTTATGGAGCGATACTCATTTATTATAAAGAAGCCGAATAATTATCATTCTTATATTCAATTAGCACAGTTGTATATCGAAATAGAAAAGCTATATGTAAAGAAAATAGTAACAAAAAAGAAGTCCGTTTCTCGTTAAGAGAAAGGACTTCTTTTTGTTGATTAAGATTCTGTTGTAATAACATTTCCGTCTGCGTGAGGTGTATCTTCCCCGTTGTTTTGTTGCTGCTTATTTTCTTCTTCAGCTTTTTTCTTAGCCTCTTCTTCGGCTTTTTTCTTAGCTTCTTCTTCAGCTTTTTTCTTAGCTTCTTCTTCAGCTTTCTTTCTAGCTTCTTCTTCAGCTTTCTTTTGAACCTCTTCTTGCTGTTTGCGTTGTTGTTCTTGTTGCTGCTCTTGCTGTTTACGTTGTTGTTCTTGTTGTTTACGCTGATCTTCTTCAGCTTTTTTCTTAGCTTCATCTTGTTTTAGTTTATCTTCATTGGTCTTTTTCTGGGCTTCTTCTTCAGCTTTCTTCTTAGCTTCCTCTTCGGCCTTCTTCTTAGCCTCTTCTTCAGCTTTTTTCGTGTCTGGAGTTCCTCCAGGAGCAGTGAAGGATGCACCAACGGCAGGGCTTGTTCCAGTACCTTTTTTCGCTACTACAGAGAAGCTGTAAGTAACACCTGGCTTAACACCACTAAGAGTAGCTGTTGTACCGTTAACTGATAAGCTACCGCTAGAGCCGTCTGTAGCGGTATAAGTTGCTGCATAAGCATCAACTTCTGTTGGTCCAGACCAGTTTAGTGTAACTGTACTAGCGCCATCGAAAGTGACATTAAGGCCGCTAGGTGAATCTACTTTAATTTCTTTAATTGCATCTTTTTTCGCGCCTTTTACGTATAACTCGCCGTTTATTTCTTGTACGGAAGAAGGACGCTCGAAACGAGATGTATCTGTAGCGAATTTGCTCATCATTACTTGGAACATTTGTTGTGCAATTCTAGTAGAGCGATCACCAATGTAATTTTCTGGACCATCTTTTTCGTAACCAGTCCACACAGCCATCGTATATTGAGGTGAATAGCCAGCGAACCAGCTATCTCTGTTTGCGTCAGCTGGAATACCATATTTTTTTATAACTGACTCATCAAAGTTTTGTGTTCCTGTTTTACCTGCTACATCTATTCCTGAAACATATGCTGTTGGACCTGTACCACCAGAACCAGGTTTTACTACGTCACGAAGAACGTCAGTAACCATGTAAGCTGTATAGTCGTGCATGGCACGTTTCTCTTTCGGCTTAAAGTTTTTCTTTGTCCCATCTGGGAAGGTTACTTCTTTTACGAAGTGAGGCTTGTTATACACACCGTCATTACCAAATGCGGCATACGCCCCTGCTAATTCTAATGGAGAACTATCGTTACTACCAATTGCTGTTGATTCATATGCTTTTCCGTCTTTAAATGTCATACCTAAGCCTTCAGCGAACGCTTGTGAATTAGGAATACCAACCGCTTGGGCTGTTTTTAAAGCAGGGATGTTTAATGATTTTTTCAAAGCTTCACGTAGTGAAACGTCACCTTTGTAGCTGTTTGTTGCATTTCGTATTTTTTTACCATTGGAATACGTATACTCTGAGTCATTTAATTGATGGTACGTAGACCATTGTAAATTCTCAATTGCAGGACCGTAGTCGAAAATTGGTTTCATTGTTGAACCAACTTGGCGTTTTAAATCAATTGCCATATTATGACCTTTGAAAGTAGACTTACTTTCTTTACGTCCAGCACCAATTGCTCGAACTTCGCCTGACTTTGTATCCATAAATACGAATGAACCTTGGAATTGATCGTTTGGATAATTAATAAGATTACCATCCATAATTTTGTCTGCGTAATCCTGAGCATCTTGATCAAGTGTCGTCTGGATCGTTAAACCATCTGAACCGATATTTACATCAGGATATTCTTTTTCAACTTCCTTTACAACAGCATCTAAAAATGCTTGATACTTCATTTCAGTAATGTCTGAAGACGGAAGCAGACCCTCAGTTACAGGGATTTTCATTGCGTTATTCATTTCTTCTTTTGTTATATAACCATGTCGATTCATTAATGATAATACGACGTTACGACGATTTGTTGCTCGTTCAACATTTTCTGGTTTTGTTGGATCATATATGTTAGGACCTTGGGGTAAACCAGCAAGCATTGCAGCTTCGTGTAATTGTAGGTCTTTTAAATCTTTGCCATAATAATTTTTGGCTGCTGTTGCAATACCGTAAGAGCGATTCCCTAGATTAATCTTATTTAAGTACATTTCCAAAATCTCATGTTTAGAGTATTGTTGCTCTAATTTATAAGATAAGTACCATTCCTGCACTTTTCGTTTTGCGGTTTTGTCCATCGTTAGAAAATAGTTTTTAACTACTTGTTGTGTAATCGTACTACCACCTTGGGAACCGAAACCACCAGTGATATTTTCCATAACCGCTTTTGTAGTTCGTTTAAAATCAATTCCACTATGCTCATAGAAGCGTGAATCCTCAGTTGCAAGGAATGCATTTTCAACTACTTTTGGAATTTGATCGTAAGTAACATGGGTTCGTTTTTCCGCACCGTATTCATAGAAGAAATTTCCGTTCTTATCAAGAAACTTTGTTGACAAGGGATTGACAAGTTTTGATTTGTCTAATTTAGGAGCGTCCTTTATCATTACAAAGAAAGCGGAAACGCCAGCTACGAGACCGACGATCCCGAGAAGTAGACAACCTATAAGGAACTTCTTGAAAAAGGAGCCTTTTTTCTTTGGTTTTTTTTCTGTATTTGTTTCTTCCGTTTGATTTTTCGCATGATTTCGTTCTGTACGAGAACGATAATTATCTGACATTATACTTTCTCCTACCTTTCATTCTCTCCCTCAAAAGTCGAAAAAAGAGCCTTAGTGATGACTCTATCACGAAAAATAAACCGTGTCTAGTACACGGATATAATCAATCCGAGGGTGATAACCGCATGATAATAAAGATCCATGCGCTTCTATTTCTTGTTTTGTAATCGATTTACGACCACCAGTATTTTGACGATTCCAAAACGCAATAATATGTTTCGCATCGAGTAAATAAAGTTCATCAAAAAATGTAAATTTAATAATAACAAATGCAATTCCATTATGAGCAATCACTTGCTTCATATGTTCAATTTGATGAAGGTGGAAGTTTTGAAGCGGAAAACTAGTTTTGTTTTTTGTTTCTTTCGCTTCAAAATCGATGTATTTACCTTTGTATACACCGTTGTAATCTGTTGTAGATGGTTGTTTAAAATATGCTTCTTTTACCACTGCAGCACTTCGAGCGGGGTAATCTACTTTTACAATTTGAAGAGGAGTAGGTTTTTTATGTACACATGCAATATTATGGGTTAAGTAATATTGATTTGTTTCATTTAATTCCTCTTCTAGTGACATACCTCTATTACTATAAGTATGTTTTTTAATTGGTGTTTTAGGAGGTTGTGAAGCTTGAGTATACCTTTTTCCGTTTGGATAACGAATGGTCATTGTATCCACTCCTAATTTGCTAAGAATTACTTACAAAGGTGATTATATCAAAAAATGAAAAAAGATGTGACCTTTTTCAAGAAAGGTATGCTGACTTATTCATGTTTACACGGAAAATTTATGAAGAAATTAAACAATATTGTAAAAAAATAGATTGTATAGAAGGAAAATGTATAGTTCATCATATTTAAGAAGGGGATATGTATGTTTTTAGTGTATCCATTTGAAACTAGCATGCTTACTGTTTCGTAGAAAGTAAAAGTCATTGTTTCAGGATCAAGAAGTATTAAAAATATTATGTAAGGCAGAAATAAATAGAAGCAAATGGTATAGGAGAAAGAAGGCTGATACGTATTCTTTCTATAATAAATCGTTTTGTTAAAAGAATAGAAGGGTTCATGATATAATAAAAAGAAGTCCCGCCTTCATATAGGAAGGCGGGACTTCTTAATGTAAAGTAATTTATTCTACAAAAAATAGCTTTTTAATTCCGCGATGTACGGTCAAGACTTTAAACTTTCACTTTATGTAGCAGGGAAGTTCGGTCCATCTAGCTTTGGATTGCCAGTCTCGGATTTATTTTGTTGTTTGTTTTGTTTTTTCTTTTTTTCATTTTTGTTCTTTGCCATCTTAATACACCTCCTTTTTGTATTGTTACCATTTCTATAAATGACATTCAAAATGATTTCTTTGACGAATAACAACTAGTTTTGTCATGTGGGCAGGAGTGAGGAATCATTCGGCGAAATTACATGACAAAGCAAAAGCAAAGAAGGGGGCGTTTTGTATATGGCGATGGTTCAGAAGGAAGATGTAATAAAAAAAATGGATCAAATGTTAAGTTCTCTCGATTTGCTGGAAATGAATATAGGAATTAGAATGAATCATGCATTGAAGGACAAGGGTGAAAATATATGCAATAAGATAGAAATAACAGAAATGCATATTGAGCATATGGAAAATAAATTAGTGCATCACGAAGAAAAAGGGAATTGGATAAAGACATTTCAAAATATTGTAGTGAGTGCATAATAGGGTGGGAATGAAATGAAGTATGGAGCATTAATGCAGTCTTCGGAAAAACTTATGCAGTATAATAATGAAGCGAATGTGAAAAAAAGAGAAGTGGCTGAATATGATTTTTATAAGGATATGAAGCCATTTGTAGATATGGTAGATGAGGAATTAACGGTGTGGAAAGAATTAGCTTATAGATGGATTAAAGAAGAAAAACCGAAGTATATACATGTACAGCAAATTGATCAAGTGTACGATAATTTACAAACAAATGTGTTGCAATGTTTTGTAAATAAAGGGAAAGGTAAACGATTCTATGAAACACATCAAGCCATTTCGTATACTTTACAAAACATAGTTGAGCAATGTAAGTAACAAGAGGGGAAACCCTCTTGTTTTTTAATCCCGCTATTTGCGGGATGTAAAACTCCGACCTCAAAACTTGGCTGAAACAAAGAAATTAGGTAAAAGCATGATTGGTGAAGGCTAATAATCAGTGGGGATTAACAAAACCTCCACTGATTAAAGTTTCATGTTATGCTTCTGTCATTGTTGTAGGTTTTGTTGCGCCGTTTATTTCTAATTCACGTGTTAATGTTCGGTAATCGGATATACATATTTTCCCTTCGAGATAACAATGCCTCGCAAAGTCTAATAGTTCATTCGAATTTTCTGTATAATACCCCTTTTTTTGAGAAAACGCTTGTTTTAAATCCCCTAATACCATGTTGATTCCTCCCCGTGAGAATCTTCTTCTTAACTATCATAGCATGGAAGGGTTTTCTTTCTTAATTTTTTAAAAATTTAAACTTCCGACAAAAATAGACAGATACTCCGTCACACATATTATTTTACAGGTACATATTATATATGTAGAAACTTATGTGAAGGAGGAGAGAATGCATGTTTCAACAACCTAACGTATATCAGCAAGGTAATCCATATGCACAGCAAAATATGTACCAATATAATACGGATACATATTTACGATATAATATGTATCCTTTCGAGCCTCATTATGGAAATCAAAATTATTACCAGCCATTTGAAGTGTCGTTTATGAATCAACAGCAACAACAACAACCCTACATGAACCAATCACAACAGCAGCAACCCTATATGAATCAACAGCAGGAACCTTATATGAATTCACAATATTATATGCCACCACCATCTCCCTATGGAAATCAACAAGCGATGTTTTATCCACCAAAACAACCGTATCCAACTATGAATAAACAAAAGCAACAACAGCAACCAAGTCAGTTTTCTAGCTTTGTTTCCCAATTTAAAACATCAGATGGTAACTACGATGTAAATAAAATGATGAATACAGCTGGACAAATGATGAATGCGATGAATCAAGTGACAGGGATTGTTAAGCAGGTTGGAGGTTTCTTTGGTAAGTAATTTTGGAGGAGTAGTCTATAAAATGTATTATAGATGAAATAGGGGACTAGACAAATTTCCTTGGAATAAATGGGTATATATAACAAGCGGCGTAACCTCTTTTCTCATACTGTAAAGTGTAATCAGATTTTTTTTATGAGAGAGGAGAGAAAAAACTATGCATCATTGTCATCCTTGCTTTGGAGGGCATAAGCCTGTAGGACCTATTTGTACGACTGCTCCTGTCATTCACCCGGCAAAACAGTGTGTAACACATTCTTTTTCAACAACGGTGGTGCCACACATTTTCCCAACACATACAACACATGTACACCATCAACAAATTAAAAATCAAAACTTCTTCCCGCAAACAAACTCAAATGTAAATGTTGTAGACCCAATCGATCCAGGATTTGGTGGCGGATTTGGCGGCGGGTGTGGACCATGTGGTCACCATCACCATCACCATGGACATCAAATATCTCCATTTGGTCCAGGACCAAATGTGTCACCATTTGGACCAGGACCGAACGTGTCACCATTCGGACCTAATGTAGGACCAAACGTTGGTGGAATGTTTAAAAAGTAAATGATATGTTAGAACTAGCGAAATGCTAGTTCTTTTTTTGTAATTGAGGTGTGGATATGAAAGTTGTTGCTGTAACAGGATATAAGCCATTTGAACTTGGCATATTTAAAAATGATCATCCAGGGGTAGAATGCATAAAAAAGGCGCTACGTCGTAAATTAACTGCTTTTGTAGAAGATGGTTTGGAGTGGGTGATTATAAGCGGCCAGTTAGGTGTAGAATTATGGGCTGCTGAAGTTGTTTTTGAAATTCAAGTAGAATATCCAGATTTAAAATTAGCGGTATTTACTCCGTTTTTAGAACAAGAAGAAAATTGGAAAGAAGATAGTCGTGAATATTACGAATTTATTCTTTCGCAAGCAGATCACATTGATAGTATTACGAAACGGAAGTACGAAAGCCCAGAGCAATTTAAATTAAAGAATCAATTTTTTATTGAAAAAAGTGATGCTCTTTTAGCTGTGTATGATGAAGAAAAGCCTGGGAGTCCTAAATATATTGTGGAAGTAGCTAAGAAAAAAGGAGAAATAGAAAATTATCACAGTTATTTCATTCTTTTTTCTGATTTACAAGATATAATAGAAGAGGAACAGTGGAATAATGCAGATTAATATGTCATATAGTGCTCGTATATTTGATTGACAAAAGGCATTGTTTCTGAAAAAATTTAGTTAATGAAAGTTTTGGCAAAAATTTGAGGTGAAGAAAATGATTTCGGATAAAATTAAATTAACGGCGAAAGATATTTTAGAAAAAGAATTTAAAACAGGTATGAGAGGTTATCAACAAGAAGAAGTAGACAAGTTTCTTGATATGATCATTAAAGACTATGAAGCTTTCCACAAGGAGTTTGAGCAATTAAAGCAACAAAATGCTCGTTTAAAGCGTGAACTAGAGGAACAAAAACTAGTAGCAACACAAGTTCCGCAACAACCTGTACAAACACCGGTTGCACAACCAGTATATAACAACACGAATACGGATATTTTAAAACGTTTATCTAACTTAGAAAAAGCTGTATTTGGAAGTAAGTTATACGAATAATGTAAGGTGGTAAAAAGGTTAAAGCATTTTACATAGAAAAAAACATTGCAAAATCTTTTTGTTTCCACTATACTAATGGATGTCATAACGTTTGGGTAATCGCTGCAACGCCAACGTTGTAGAGGAAAGTCCATGCTCGCACGGCCTGAGATGGCTGTAGTGTTCGTGCCTAGCCAATTCATAAGCTAGGGTATTCTGGCTGTAAGGCTGGTTTAACGGCAGGGAAAAAACCTAAGTCCTTTCGGATATGGTTTGACTACCTTTAAAGTGCCACAGTGACGAAGTCCTTGAAGAAATGATAGGAGTGGAACGAGGTAAACCCCACGAGCGAGAAACCCAAATAATGGTAGGGGAATCTTTTCCAAGGAAATGAACGATGGGAAAGGACAGGTTGTATAACCTGTAGATAGATGATTGCCACCGGAGTACGAGGCGTGGGCCGTTTGCAGTACAAAGGAACAGAACATGGCTTACAGAACGTTATGAACCAACTATGAAATAACTCAGCTCTCCTTTGTTAGAGGAGGGCTTTTTATTTGTATGAAGTTATAAATTATGAGTTAAAATGGTTAATGAGAAAATTCTTCGTAAAATGTAATGATTAATAGGACAAATTGCTATTAATTATTGTTTGACTATACATAAGAGGTGAATGCAAATGGGAAAAGTTACTTTAATCGCAACAGCGGCAATGGGTATTGAAGCACTAGTTGCCCGAGAAGTTCGTGATCTTGGTTATGAATGCCAAGTGGAAAACAGCAAAGTAACATTTGAAGCAGATGAAAAGGCGATTTGTCGCACGAACTTATGGTTACGTACTGCGGATCGTGTGAAAATTAAAGTTGGCGAATTCAAAGCAACAACATTTGATGAGTTATTTGAAAAAACGAAAGCATTAAACTGGGGAGATTATATTCCAGAGAATGGGGAGTTCCCGGTTATTGGTAAATCTCTGAAATCTGAGTTATTCAGTGTGTCGGATTGCCAACGTATCGTTAAAAAAGCTGTCGTTGAAAAATTAAAAACAACATATAAACGTACAACTTGGTTTGAAGAAGATGGTCCGTTATTCCGTATTGAAATTGCAATGCTCAAAGATATTGCAACATTAACAATTGATGCAAGTGGTGTTGGACTTCATAAACGTGGATACCGTATGGATCAAGGGGAAGCTCCTTTAAAAGAAACATTAGCTGCGTCTTTAATTAAATTAACAAACTGGAAGCCAGATCAGCCATTTGTCGATCCATTCTGTGGATCAGGTACAATTCCGATTGAAGCAGCATTAATTGGACAAAACATTGCACCAGGGTTTAACCGTGGCTTCGCATCAGATGAGTGGGGCTGGGTAGGTAAACAAAACTGGCGTGAAGCTCGTCAAGAAGCTGAAGATTTAGCGAATTATGATCAACGACTGCAAATCATTGGATCAGATATCGATCATCGTATGATCCGAGTTGCTCAAGATAACGCAGAAGAAGTAGGTTTAAGTGATTTAATCACATTTAAACAAATGCAAGTAAAAGATTTCACGACAAAAGAGGATTATGGCTACGTTGTAACGAATCCTCCATACGGAGAACGTTTAAGTGAAAAAGCACTTGTTGAGCAATTGTATAAAGAAATGGGACAAGTATTCCGTCCGTTAGATACATGGTCAGCATATGTATTAACAAGTTACGAAGCGTTTGAAAAGTGTTACGGAAAAGATGCGTCGAAAAAGCGTAAGTTGTTTAACGGCTTTATCCGTACAGATTATTACCAATACTTCGGAAAACGTCCACCGCGTAATTCATAGTATAAAACTCCTCCAGCGCGCATATACTGGCTATTATGTAATGCGTAAAGGAGGAAGTGATATGGATAGTTTTCAATTATCAATGATTCAAAAAGCTATTCACCGTACGTATGATGAGCTCGGAAAAGAAGTGGATAGTCAAGGCACGATTGTTGATGAAATAGAAAGAGCGCAGGAAGAGTATTTGTCCGCACTTTCACATGAAACAGCAATAGATAAACGTTATTTAAAGTCATTAATATAGAAAAAAATTTTCCTTTTGCGAAAGGGAAATTTTTTTTCGCATATTTCTATGTATTGCAACAGGGGAAAGTAACTGCATGCATATGAGTAGCAGTTACTATATCTTTTTATAGAAAAACTTTTTGGTTGGAGGCTAAGGATGTTTACTGAGAAGAGATTACCATTTGAAGTAGGGAAACAAGATAATTTTTATGATAAGTTGAATGAGTGGATTGGAGATGTGTTTTACGACATCCTTCCGGAAAAAGGCTTTGAAGAGCGTGATGAACAAATTTTTATGGCGTTTCAATTAGAGCGCGCTTTCCAAGAGAAGAAAGTAATGTTCGCAGAGGCAGGCGTAGGAACAGGGAAAACAATCGTATATCTTCTATATGCAATTTGTTACGCACGTTATACAGGAAAACCAGCTATTATCGCTTGTGCAGACGAAACGTTAATTGAGCAGCTTGTGAAAGAAGAAGGGGACATTGCTAAATTATCTGAAGCGTTAGGACTATCTGTTGATGTTAGACTTGCGAAATCAATGGATAATTATTTATGTTTACGTAAACTAGAAGATGTTATGAGTGGACGAGCTCCAGAAGTAATTGAAGATGTATATTATGAATTACCACAGTTCGTATTTGATCATGGTACGATGCAAAACTTTACTCACTATGGTGACAGAAAAGAATTTCCACTTTTAAATGACGAGGAATGGTCAAAAGTAAACTGGGATTACTTCCAAGATTGCTTCACTTGTGATTCACGTCATCGTTGTGGACAAACTCTTTCTCGTGAACATTATCGTAAAGCAGCAGATTTAATTATTTGTTCTCAAGACTTCTATATGGATCATATTTGGACGTACGATGCTCGTAAGCGTGAAGGGCAAATTCCATTATTGCCAGAAAGTAGCTGTGTTGTATTCGATGAAGGACATCTTGTAGAGTATGCAGCTCAAAAAGCTTTAACGTACCGTTTAAAGCAAACGATGATGGAGCAGCTTTTAACGAGATTGTTACAAAACGATATTCGTGAAGAGTTTGCACATTTAGTAGAGGAAACAATTTGGCAAACTGAACGATTCTTTGATGTATTACAAGAGAATAAAAAGGAAATTGCCGGTTCTGATCGTTTAGAAATTATTGTGACAGAAAAAGTAACAGCTGAAGCGAAGCAACTTTATGCAAAAATTGGTGAAGTTGGTGACGCGTTAGTATTTGAAAGTGAAATGCATACAGTAAACACATATGATTTAAATATCGTTGATGAGCATTTAGATGTGTTAGAACATTCACTTCGTCTTTTCATGCATGAGAAAAATGTAATTACATGGGGTGAAGAGGGTGATGGTGCCTTCACGTTAGTGATTATGCCGCGTGCAGTTGAAGAAGTGTTACAAGAAAAAGTATTCTCGAAGAAGATTCCGTATATTTTCTCTTCTGCTACATTATCTAACAACGATTCATTCGCATTTACAGCAAATAGTCTAGGGGTAAAAGATTATTTATCATTCTCAGTTGCCTCGCCATTTGATTACGAAGAGCAAATGGCAGTAAACTTACTGTCGCATACGAAAGAAAATGAATGGGAAAGAAAGTGCCAATATACACTTGAAAATATACAGAAAACAAATGGACGTACACTTGTATTATTCCGTACAACGCAAGAACTTGCAGCGTTCAAAGAATATGTAAGTAAAGAGCAAATGTCAGTTCCATTCCTATATGAAGGGGATCAAGAAATTAGTCAGCTCGTTTCTCGCTTCCAAAATGAAGAAGAGACTGTACTTTGTGCCGTTCATTTATGGGAAGGTTTAGATATTCCTGGTTCATCATTATCACATGTTATTATTTGGTCACTACCATTCCCTCCAAACGATCCTGTGTTTGAAGCGAAGCGCAAGCACGTAAACGATCCATTCTGGGATGTAGATGTACCATATATGATTTTGCGTCTTCGTCAAGGAATTGGACGTTTAATTCGTACAAGTGACGATAAAGGTTCTATATCAATCTTCTTATCTGATACAGAAGATGAGAAAGTGATTGCTGCAGTGAAAAATGTACTGCCAGTAGCAGGTAAAGAATTATAAGGAGGAAGCTTGGCACTTGCCAAGCTTTTTTTCTATTATAAAAGGAATTTACGTCTCCATGTCGAATTAAGTTTGAGGTAGAAAAGGGAGGTTTTTATACGATGACTGTTGCTACATATGAAGTAGAAAAAAATTTTTTAACATATGTGAAGAAGATAGAGAATTACGGAGAAGCATTAAGCTTAATGTTTTGGGACTTAAGAACAGGTGCGCCTAAAAAAGGTGTGGACCAGCGTTCAGAAGTAATCGGCATGCTTTCATCAGAAGTGTTTGTAATGTCGACTTCAGATGAGATGGGAAACTATTTAACAGAGCTTGAAGCTTTAATACGTGAAGATAAACTTTCTGAAACGACGAAGAAAATGGTTGAAGAATGTCGTAAAGAATATGATAGAAATAAGAAAATTCCACAAGCGGAATATGAAGCGTATGTGAAACTAGAAGCGAAAGCGGAGAGTGTGTGGGAAGAAGCTCGTGAAAAATCTGATTTCGAAATGTTCCGTCCGTATTTAGAACAAATAGTTGAATTTAAAAAGAAATTTATTACATATTGGGGTTACGAAACGTATAAATACAATACATTATTAGATATGTATGAGCCGGGTATTACAGTAGAAGTGTTAGATCACGTATTTGGTCAACTTCGTGAACGTATCGTTCCGCTTGTAAAAGAAATCTCTGAGTCTAAAAAAGGGTTAAAAACAAGTGCCTTATCAGAACATTTTTCAAAAGAAAAACAAAAGAACTTTACATTAGAGCTATTAAAGCAATTGAATTATGACTTTGAAGCGGGGCGTCTTGATGAAACAGTCCATCCTTTCGAAATTACATTAAATAGAGGGGATGTGCGTATTACGACACGCTATGATGAAAAAGATTTTCGTATGGCTGTTTTTGGAACAATTCATGAGTGTGGTCATGCTGTATATGAACAAAATATTGCAGAGAAATTTGAAGGTACACCGCTATGTAGTGGCACATCTATGGGTATTCACGAATCACAATCATTATTCTTTGAGAACTTTATTGGCCGTAATAAATCATTCTGGAAGAAAAATTATGATTTATTAAAAGAGTATAGCGCTGGTCAATTTGACGATATATCAGTCGATGAGTTTTACGATGCAATTAACGAATCGAAACCATCATTCATTCGTATCGAAGCAGATGAGCTTACATACCCGCTTCATGTTATGGTTCGTTATGAACTTGAGAAAGAATTATTTGATGGCACATTGCAAGTGAAGGATTTACCAGCGGCTTGGAATGATAAGATGGAAGCATATTTAGGAATTCGTCCGGAAAATGATGCACAAGGTGTATTGCAAGATGTGCACTGGGCTGGCGGTTCATTTGGATATTTCCCATCTTATGCGCTTGGTTATATGTATGCAGCGCAATTTAAGCAACGAATGTTAAAAGACATTCCGAACTTTGATGCATTATTAGAAGAAGGAAACGTAACGCCAATTCGTGAATGGTTAACGGAAAATATTCACCAATACGGTAAAACGAAAAAGCCACTTGAAATTTTAGAAGATGTAACAGGTGAAGGGCTAAATGCAAACTACCTAGCAGACTATTTAGAAGCGAAGTATAAAGAAATTTATGAGTTATAAAAAAGAGCTGCTTAATTGCAGCTCTTTTTGTTAAAGGAGATAGGAGAATGAATTATACATATACAGTAATGACGCAAGAAGAAGCGGAGGAAATTGCATACAACTGGCATTATGAAGGGGAATATTCTTTTTATGATATGGAGGCAGATCAAGAAGACTTAGCTGAGTTTTTACATGATGAGAGTAGGGGAGCTGATACATTTGCTGTGAAGGAAAATGGTACTCTCATTGGGTTCTTTAGTTTTTGTAAAATAAATAATCGAACGGTTGATATAGGGCTTGGAATGAGACCTAATATAACAGGTAATGGATTAGGTTTACAGTTCGTAAAAGCTGGATTAGATTTTAGTAAAGAAAACTATAACTGTGACTATATAACATTATCAGTAGCAGCATTTAATAAAAGGGCAATCAAAGTATATAAAAAAGTAGGATTCGAACCAGTTGGAACGTTTATACAGAAAACAAACGGTAGTTGTTTTGAGTTTTTGAAAATGAATTATATATGTAAAAATGATTAAAAAACAGAGGGCTCTTCTGTTTTTTTATTTTGATGTAGAAATATATGAGACCTGTTTTTGTACTTGTTGTAATTTTGAGCTTTGAAATTTTGATAGAGGATGTGTATGATTGAACTTTAGTGGCAAATAGCAAGTTTAGCAAGGAGAGGTAGTATGATTACAATCAAAACGAAAAATGAAATAGATTTGATGCATGAATCTGGGAAATTACTTGCTTCATGTCATAGAGAAATTGCGAAAATGATAAAACCAGGAATAACGACACAAGAAATTAATATGTTTGTTGAAGCGTATTTAGAAAAGCATGGTGCAACGTCCGAGCAGAAAGGTTACAACGGATATCCATACGCAGTATGTGCATCTGTAAACGACGAAATGTGTCATGGTTTTCCTAGTGATGTACCTTTGCAAGCTGGGGATATCGTGACAATTGATATGGTAGTAAACTTAAATGGTGGTCTCTCAGATTCTGCATGGACTTATATAGTAGGAACTATTTCTAATGAGGCAGAGAAACTATTAGTAGTAGCTGAGAGTGCTTTATATAAGGGGATTGATCAGGCGGTAATCGGTAATTATGTAGGAGATATTGGTTATGCAATTGAAAGTTATGTAGCTTCTGAAGGTTTTTCTGTGGCAAGAGATTTTACGGGACATGGAATTGGTAAAGAGATTCATGAAGAACCAGCAATTTTTCATTTTGGAAAGCCAGGACAAGGGCCTAAGCTGCAAGAAGGAATGGTAATTACAATTGAACCAATTGTAAATGTAGGAATGCGATATTCTAAAGTTGATTTAAATGGATGGACTGCAAGAACAATGGATGGGAAATTATCAGCTCAATATGAGCATACAATTGCGATTACAAAAGATGGACCAATCATGTTAACGACGCTTTGAGATGAAATGTAAGAGTTTGCAAAACTCGAACGAAAATGGTGTTTTTATAAAATTTGTACGTGTTTTATTAATAAATACTTTTCAAAGTACAAAAAGTGCGTTATAATCCTTCTATAAAATAAATAGTTAGCTACACTCATATAATCGCGGGGATATGGCCTGCAAGTTTCTACCGAAGTACCGTAAATACTTTGACTATGAGTGAGGACGAATATATTTGCTTGTTTAGCATTCTTTTATTGCGAAACTCCAAAAGCGCGTCTCTCACTTGTAACGAGTGGTGGCGGCTTTTGGAGTTTTTTTATTGCATAAGAGGAGGAACAAACATGAAAGTATTACAAGAAAAGATTTTGAACGAAGGAAAGGTTTTATCTGGTGACGTATTAAAGGTAGATGCGTTTTTAAATCACCAAATTGATCCAGTACTTATGCAAGAGATTGGAAAAGAATTTGCTAAACGTTTTAAAGAAGATAACATTACAAAAATCGTGACGATTGAATCTTCAGGCATTGCACCAGCGGTTATGGCTGCATTAGAGCTTGGTGTAAAAGTAATCTTTGCAAGGAAACGTAAATCGTTAACGTTACAAGATAATATGTATGTTGCAAACGTATATTCATTTACAAAACAAGAAACGAATGAAATTTCGTTATCTCGAAATCATATCGATGAAAATGATCGCGTGTTAATTATCGATGACTTTTTAGCAAACGGTCAAGCTGCTTTAGGTTTAATGAGTTTAGTAGAGCAAGCTGGAGCAAGTATTGCAGGTATTGGAATTGTTATCGAAAAAGCATTTCAAGATGGAGGAAAGAAGCTTCGTGAACAAGGTGTTCGAGTTGAGTCACTAGCAGAAATTGCATCACTTGATAACGGCACAGTTACATTTGTACAGCAAGAAACTGCGGAGGTGAAATAAACGATGAAGCAGCACCCATTTAAAATCGCATCGCTTGGTATACAGCATATGCTTGCAATGTATGCTGGCGCAATTATCGTTCCGCTTATTGTCGGCGGCGGGCTTGGTTTGAATCAAAAAGAGTTAACATATTTAGTCTCAATTGATTTATTAATGTGCGGCGTTGCGACAATTTTACAAGCATTATCAAATCGCTTTTTCGGTATTGGACTTCCCGTTGTACTAGGTTGTACATTTACAGCGGTTGGACCGATGATTGCAATCGGCAAACAATACGGCGTGTCTTCTATTTATGGAGCGATTATTGCTGCTGGATTATTCGTTGTTATTTTCGCTAAATTATTTGGGAAGCTTGTAAAATTGTTTCCTCCTGTTGTAACAGGGTCTGTTGTTACAGTAATTGGAGTTACACTTGTTCCAGCAGCTATTAATGATATGGCTGGCGGAGTAGGAAGCAAAGATTTCGGAAGTCTTGAAAACTTAGCGTTAGCATTTGGAGTATTATTATTTATTATCATTATGTATCGTTTCTTTGACGGATTTATCCGTTCAATCTCTATTTTACTAGGTCTTTTGTTCGGTACAATCGTTGCAGCTTTCATGGGGAAAGTAAGTTTGCAAGCGGTTGGAGAAGCAGATTGGTTCCATGGTATTCAGCCGTTTTACTTCGGTACACCGACATTCGAATTAACGCCAATTATTACGATGATTCTCGTTGCTTGCGTAGGGATTGTAGAAGCGACAGGTGTATACTTTGCTTTATCTGATATTTGCAATAAAAAGATCGGTGAAAAAGAATTAACAAAAGGTTATCGTGCAGAAGGATTAGCCATGGTGTTAGGTGGTATTTTTAACGCATTTCCATATACAACGTATTCTCAAAACGTAGGGCTTGTTCAATTAACTGGAGTAAGAAATCGCGTTATTATTTATACTTGTGGTGGTATGTTAATTGTTCTTGGATTCATTCCTAAAATCGCAGCTATTACAACAATTATTCCGAAATCAGTACTTGGCGGTGCTATGCTCGCAATGTTTGGTATGGTTATGGCGTATGGTATTAAAATGTTAAGTAGCGTTGATTTTGGAAGGCAAGAAAACTTATTAATTGTTGCATGTTCTGTCGGAATCGGACTTGGCGTTACAGTCGTTCCAACATTATTCTCACAACTTCCTGAAAACATTCGTATTTTAACTGATAACGGAATTGTACTTGGAAGTGCGTCAGCAGTATTGTTAAATATAGTATTTAATATGGTGCCACAGCGAAAAGTGAAGATAAAAGAAGAACCAGTTCCGATGCAAAGTGCAGTAAGAGAAGCATAAAAAGCAAGGTCTCATCAGGAGACCTTGCTTTTCTTTTTAAGTGGCATCATTTTTCCATATGTACCAAGTCGCCATATATATTCAAGTGGCCCATATTGATAACGTGACAGCCACCAGCGGCTAATAAAGATTTGCAACGTGTAGAAACCGATGCAAAATAGTGGTCCTACCCATAATGGAGCAAGATAATCATTTTTGAACAATAGTCCGAATACAAGTAATGTAACAATTGTATGTGAAATGTAATTCGTTAACGCCATTCGTCCAACGTATTGGAATGGACGTAATAAATTTTGCCATTTTTCTTTTTGTAATAAACGCATGAGCGTGACAATGTAGAAGATGAATAATGTTTTTCCACTTATCATCGTAATACCCATAAGTGATAGTGGCATGTACGGTTGATTATTCATAAAGAAGTAAAACATAATAAACCACAGCGGTAATGTTAGAATGAACATAATAATTTGCAACTTTTTGAGCTTTGGATCTAATTCTTTTGCACGGCGGAAAATGTCTTTTTTTCCGGCATATAATCCGAGTAAAAACAATCCTAGTGTTTCAGGAAGCATAATAAGACTGTTACTTATTGCTTCAGAATAGAAAGAATGGAATCTGTCTGTGATTTGTAAGCCCCAGTTTTCTAACGGCATAATTGCTGTAGAAAGACCTAGTTCATCTATCGGCACTAATAACATGGCAAGAGAACCTAATAATGAGAACAGTTGCATGAAACTTAATAGTACAATTGACCATATTAAAATAGTTCGTGGTTCTCTCTTATAAAATAAAAATAAGAAAAATCCAGTAATAGCATACGTATGTAAAATGTCTCCGTCCCATAAAAGAACGTAATGCAAGAAACCAAATAATAATAAAATAAGCAAACGACGAACAAATAAAGTTTTGGGACGATCTGTTTTCGCCTCAGCACGAGTCATAAAAATGTAAAAGCCTAGGCCGAATAAAAACGAAAAGATAGTGTAAAACTTTGTTTGAATAAACATATCGTAAAATAGGCGAATGTAGCTGTCTATCCCTTCATAAATTCCTGTAATATCACGTGAGTCAACCCCGGCAATAACAGGCCAGTTAACAAGAAAAATACCTAGTACAGCTATTCCTCTAATAATATCGATGGAGTGTATCCTCTCGCCTTGTGTGAGATTTTGTGTCATTATTTTCCTCCTTGTTAAGTAATTCCCTTTTATCCCGCATTAACGAGCAGTAAGACTCCCACCTTAAGATTCAGTGAATACGAGGAAGTTAGATGGGAGTCGGGCTGCTCGTAAAAGCCCGATTGGTTCAACTAGTAATCAGTGGGGGATGGAAAAAACCCCCACTGATTAAAGTTTCACTTTATTATACAAAATGTAAGATAGAGGGGATAGGGTGTATTTCCATTTTTTTTAACTGTTAAGATAGGCATTATGAGATATAATAAGAGTGCACAGCAAGTTTTACCCTTCTTCAAAACAGGCAGTAAAGCTCCTTCTCGTAAGGAGCTTTCTTTATGAAAGTTGTTGATAATGATTCTCTTTAATGATAAAATATATTCAAAAGTGATAATCATTATCAAAAAAGGTTGGTGCGTGAGTATGGTATATGCATTAGTAGCAGGTACGGTCGCTGTATATGCAGTTATTGCGAAGTATGTTTTAAATGGAGTAGGAACAGCAAAATGAATGATATGACGTAAAATCCCTTTCATTTGTAAAAAGAATGAAAGGGATTTTTTATTTTTAATGAGAATATGCTGAAAATTTAGTATGATAGTAAAGTGAAACTGTAATCAGAAGGGAAGTTCATCTCTTACTGATTATTAGTTTGCAATTAGCGGGATAAAGTATATATACATCTTGGATAAAGGGGAACAAGGGGATGACAAACATAGTACAGACAAACGGTATGAAAAAACTTGTTTGTTTTTATGAAGAGTGGCAAAAACACGGCGATGCAGAGAATAGCTTAAAGTTATTTGAAGTAATTCAAAAATATAAACAAGAGCAGCTTATGATAGCGTTCTGCGGTCACTTCTCTGCAGGAAAATCAACGATGATGAATCATCTATATAAAGCGCAGCTGTTACCAACAAGTCCAATTCCGACAAGCGCTAACGTCGTTAAAATCGAAAAGGGGTTTGATCGTGTTGTCGTAACGGTTAAATCAGGAGAACAGTACGAATATGACGGTGCATATTCAGCGGAAGAATTAAAACAAATTTGTAAAGATGGTGATGAGGTAATTGGTGTTCATATTTATCGAAATGATGCGCCAATTCCTGAGGGGGTTATGTTAGTTGATACACCAGGGATTGATTCAACAGATGATGCCCATCAATTAGCGACGGAATCGACACTGCATCTAGCAGATGTAATTTTTTATATGATGGATTATAATCACGTCCAATCGGAAGTAAACTTACAATTTGTTAAAGAATTGAAACAGCGTAATAAAACGGTTTATCTCGTTGTAAACCAAATAGATAAACATAAAGAAAATGAATTATCATTTGAGAATTATAAAGATAGTGTAAAACAATCGTTCTCTAACTGGGATATTGAGGTGGATGGTGTTTATTATACGTCATTGCGAATGATGAACCATCCCCATAATGAAATTGGAAATTTAGAAGTACTAATTTCTTCTATCATGGAAGAAAAAGGGCAGTATGTAAGGAATGGGATGGAGCGAGAAACAGAATATTTATTGGGGGAACATTTCTCGTATATTCTTTCTGAAAATGAAAAGTATCTTATGAAATATGAAGAAGAGCTAGCATCCCCACTTTCCATTTCAGAGATAGTTGAAAAGAAAGAAGAGCTAACTGGAAATAAAAATCTTACAGCTAGTAAAGAATCTGATGTAAGAAATGAGTTTATAAAAGGTTTACAAGCTATATTAGATAACGCGTATTTAATGCCATTTGAAATGAGAGAATTGGCGAATGCGTATTTAGAAACGAAATTAACGAAATTTAAAGTTGGTTTGTTATTTGCGAAGGGAAAGACGGAACAAGAAAAGCAAAGACGTGTAGATGCTTTTTATTCTGCTTTGCAAAAGACTGTTGAAACGCAACTTGATTTTCATGTGAAAGAATTTATCGTAGCATTCTTAAAAGAAGAAGGATTGTTCACAGAGGAAATTGGGAAAGACATATATGCTTTAGAGATTGCTTTCGGGCCGGAATTATTGGCTGAAGTAATTAAACAAGGTGCGGGTTTCACAGGAGATTACTTACTTCTTTATACAGCGGATGTAGCGAATGAACTGAAGAAACGTTATTTTATAAAATCGCAGCAAATTTTCGATAAGAGTGCAGTTGTTTTAAAGCAAAAGGTGAAGGAAGCAGTTGCTCGTATTGAAGAAGAAATTGAAACATACACGATGTTGCAAACGGCAAAAGAAACGCAACTACAATACAGTAACAAATTTGAGGAATATGAGGGTTATTTACAAAATATTTGGCACGACCACGTTGCGACACCAGAAGGATTGCAAATAGATGAGGTATTGCAAAGTAAAAAACAAATTGTTAGTGAGAAATTCACACTACAAGAACAAGAAAGCGTAACTCATAACGTAATAGCTCGTGAGGAAGAGATGAAAGGAACGGCGGTATTGAATATTCAGCGTATACTAGAAAAAGTAAAAAAAGCTGAAACGATATTAGAGCCATTACCTGCACTGAAACATGTACAGCAAGAGGTAATAGAAAAAAGACGACGTGTGGAAACGAAACAATTTACAGTAGCGTTATTCGGGGCATTTAGTGCTGGGAAATCATCATTTGCCAATGCATTGCTTGGGGATAAGGTACTTCCTGTATCACCAAATCCGACGACGGCAACGATTAATCAAATTTTGCCGGTTACAGAGGAAAAACCACACGGAACAGTAATTGTTCAGTTTAAATCAAAGCAGGCGCTATTAGAAGACATGAAAGCTGTTTATAAGCTGTTCCATTATGAGATTACTACGTTAGACGAAGCGTTATCGCAAATTGACAAAGTTATGAAATATCCTTCACCAAGTGGGAAGCAAAAAACAACATTTAGCTTTTTACGAGCGGTACAAAAAGGATATGATGCAGTTTCTGCTCATATAGGGGAACAAGTAGAAGTTACATTAGAAGAATTCTCTGATTATGTAGCGAATGAAGAAAAATCATGTTTTGTTGAGTACATGGAACTGTATTATGATTGTGCTTTAACAAGACAAGGAGTAGCGCTTGTAGACACACCAGGAGCGGATTCTATTAACGCTCGCCATACAGATGTTGCCTTCCAGTATATTAAAAACGCAGATGCTATTTTATTTGTAACATATTATAACCATGTGTTCTCTCGAGCTGACCGTGAATTCTTAATTCAGCTCGGTCGTGTAAAGGATACTTTTGCTCTTGATAAAATGTTCTTCCTAATAAATGCAGCTGATTTAGCAGAGTCTGAAGAAGAACTTGAAATGGTAAAAGGTTATATTGCAGATCAGCTACTGCAATATGGTATTAGAAATCCGCGTTTATTTGCAATTTCAAGTTTATGTGCGCTTGAAGAGAAACAAGGAAAGAATATAGAAAAAGAGAAGTACGGTATATTACAGAACTCTGGGATTGCTAAGTTTGAAGAATCATTTACGTCCTTTATGATGAGAGATTTAATGCTTGTATCTGTACATGCTTTATATGGCGCATTGCAAGGAGCGGATCAGCTTTTAGTAAACATGATAAGCGGTGCAAAACAGGGGAATGAAGAAAAAGAGAAGCAAACAAAAAAATATGAAGCAGAGCGTGATCAACTACTTCATATTATTTCATCATATAGTGTGCTTGCTGAGGAGCAAGCGATGCAAAATGAAGTGAAAGAATTGCTGTATTATGTACAACAGCGTTTATTCCTGCGCTATAACGATGTGTTTACTGAATTTATTAATCCAGCGTCACTTCGAACGGACGGAAATGTAAAAACGCAGTTGCAACAGTGCGTTATGGAATTAGTAGCATTTATTCAACATGATTTATTACAAGAAATGCGCGCGACATCATTACGTCTTGAAAAATGGATAGATGAAGCGATGAAGCGTGCAAAGAATGAAATTGTAGTGAACTGTAAAGTAGAAAATGAATCAATTTCTATGAATGGAACAGTGGAGTATGATTATAAAAATATTACACATAAAGAACCGTTCCCTTCAGTTGAAATAAAAGATTTCAAAAAAGCACTGGCACATTTTAAAAACGAGAAAAGCTTTTTTGAAAAAAATGATAAAGCTCTCATGCAAGAGGACGCAAAATTTGTATTAGAACCGTTCGTATCAAACTATGTAGCTGATGAAGAAGATTTATTTGTTCATCATTATAAGCAAGAGTGGGATGTAAAATGGAACTTATTCCAAACAGTGATGCAGCAAGATGTAATGAATTATTATGAAAGTATATTATTTGCATTGGCTGAAACGATTGATGTATCACTATATGAACAAAGTAAAGAGCAATTGCAAAAGCAGTTAGTAGAGATTGAAAGAGAAATTTATGCGATATAGTCGTTATGAAAAAAAGATTCGTTCAACTTTCTTTTGTAGCACAGTATCTAAAGATTTTACAAACCCTGCGAATTCATCAGTAGAAATCATATGAGTAAGAACGAGTCGTCTGCCGTCTGGTGTTTCACCGCATAAGACGAATGAAGAAAATTCATATGTTTTGTTTTCTACTACTAATTTTGGATAGGAATACGTACCGCTTTTTTTCTTTCCATCAATAGAGATGATGTTGCATTTTTTCTCATTGTTGTCCATGGTGAATCCCTCCTTTCTATTACTTATGGTAGACAAGGAGGGTTTAGAACAATAGAGAAGGGGGAATTTTTATGTCTGTTGTAATAGAATGTGTTTCGAAAGAAGCTATGCCGAAATCGTTATTGCTACTTGCCGATCCGAGCGAACGGCAAATTGATACATATGTAGAAAGAGGTTTAACATATGTAGCTATGCAAGAGGATAAAGTTATAGGTGTATATGTTCTTTTGGAAACGAGGCCGAAGACGATGGAAATCATGAATCTTGCGGTTGTAGAGCATATGCAAGGAAAAGGGATTGGAAAGAAGCTATTGAAGCATGCGATAGAAACTGCTAAAGGATATGGTATATTCAAACTTGAAATTGGTACAGGTAACTCCAGTGTTTCTCAGCTTGCGTTATATCAAAAATGTGGATTTCGTATTTTTTCTATTGATTTTGATTACTTTTCGAAGCATTATGAAGAAGAGATTGTTGAAAATGAAATTGTATGCCGTGATATGATTCGGCTTGCAATGGAATTAAATTAGAAAGTATAACTTATCTGGGGGGAAGAGAAGATGGAAGTACATAAAGCAATTACAGCACATTCTCGTAAACAAAATGGAATTGTAAAAACATTTTTGCAATTAGATGCGCAGCGTGAAGCAGCTATTGAAGCAGCGATATCACTTGCATCGAATGGGAAAGAATTTTCAGTAGATGTTATTAATTTGGTAACAAACCAAATTAATGATCTTGCGAAACAAGGGGTTGCACCGCAACGTAAACTAGTTACAGAAGATATGGTAATGGAATATGTAAGTCGCGTGCACGAGAAAGAAGGTCGTTAAAGATGATTGTTACAGTCGAGTGGTTACGTGAGCATATAGAAGATGAGAATGTCCGTATAATCGATTGTCGTTTTGATTTAGCGAATCCTAATTGGGGTAGAGATAAGTATGAGGAAGAACATATTCCTCATGCATTATATTTTGATTTGAATTTAGATTTATCAAGTCCTGTAAAAGAACATGGTGGCCGCCATCCATTACCACATATTGAAGAGTTTGCAGACAAGCTGTCGCAAGCTGGTATTGATGAACATACGACAGTAGTTGCGTATGATAGTCAAGCTGGTGCAAATGCTTCTCGTTTGTGGTGGTTATTAAACTATGTAGGACATGAGAAAGTGTATATATTAGATGGCGGATTTCCGGCTTGGAAAGAGAATGGATTACATACAACAATGGAAATTCCTGTTGCTATACGAAAAACATTCAAAGCAAATATACAAGATCATATGCTTATAACGATGGAAACGGTCAGAGATAATATTTATACAGGTGCAGATGTTACGCTAATCGATTCTAGAGAACCAAAACGTTATGCTGGTGTAGAGGAACTTGTTGACCCACAGGCAGGACATATTCCGACAGCAGTAAACTATTTTTGGAAGGATGGAATTCTACAATCAGGACAATTTAAAAATGAAGTTCAGCAACAAGAACGATTCCGAAATCTTTCAAAAGATAAGGAAACAATTGTATATTGTGGTTCTGGTGTTACAGCGTGTCCAAATATCATTGCATTAAAATTAGCTGGATTCCAAAACGTTAAATTGTATGCAGGTAGCTGGAGTGATTGGATTTCTTATCCAGAAAATCAAATTGCAAAAGAAGAAGATTAATCACTTGCATGCAAAAAAAATTTGTATTAAAATAAGGTCACAAGCAAGAGATTGCTCGAAAAAAATTGTATTTTACACATTGGAAACAATGTGATAATATAACGACAAGTAAATAATACATCCTGCGGTGTACGTAACTTATTTATGTCTAAAACCGATGTTAGTTATACGGAAGCTCAATATTTAGCGACCATCATCATGCCTTCCTTGTGGAGGAAGATGTACGGTAACTGTGAGGGCATCCACCTGCGAGTAGCGGGTTTTTGGACATTTACGAGGAGCGGCACGTGCGGGGGTCTTATTTCAACTAAACTTATATAAATTTCCTACGGTGTACGTAGCTTATGCATGTCTTAAACCAATAAGTATAATACGGAAGTTCAATATTTAAATGTAGCTAACAGGCCATCTTTTTAAGAGGGAAGTTACAAACATTTGTGAGAACATCCACCTGTGAGAGCAGGTTTATGGACATCTAGAGAGAACGGCATATGTGGGGCTAAATAAAAACCTTACGTTTTATACGTAAGGTTTTTTTGTTATATATACTTATCTTGATTCACCTGTAAAGTTTCCATAATAAACATAGCACTTTCTGTCTTCATCAATCTCTCTTGAATCTAAGGTGAACTCCCAATGCATGCCGTCTCGCTGAATATATATAATATCTGAATGAAGAGATGGTAAAAGTTCTTCATAGTTCCATACATCTTTACTATCAACTATGCTTGAATTCGTTTCTCTTAGTTCTCTCATTTCAAAACCTATATGGGAGTATGTAGGATCTGAAGGGTCATTTGCAAAAACTTCTTTTTGGATATATATAACTGCTGTTCCGTCTGGATCTATCGACGTTGCAGTAACAACATATGTATTTTTCTCTTTAATAAAATATTCACAAGTCATACGTGCGACGATTTCAGAGTTAGAAATATTTGTGTAATTCCATAACGCAGGATACCCTTTTGTTTCATCGTTGAGCCGATATTCTAAGCGCATTTTATCCCTCTTCTTCCTTTTTCTTCTACTTTATCATGGCTTTTTATATAATAGAAATATAATTTAAAAAGGGGAGTGCGAAGGTGACAAAAACGAAATGGCTAGTAGGCGGTGTGTTAACATCTTTAATGACTGGCACCTTATTTGGCTGCACACAAGATATTCCCCCAGAACCGAATGATAATAGTTGTTCTGATTGGGATTGGGATGATGAACTTGGAGTATGGCAGTGTGATGATAGTAGTTCAGGTTATCGTGGGCATTACTTCTATGGTGGGAGATACTATCAAAATAAATCCACTTTTAAGAATTCATCGGAGTTTAAATCGTATCAATCGTCTGCAGAATTTAAAGGGGGAATTGGAAGCGGTTCAAAGGGAGGATTTGGAGGCTAAAATATGTCGCAATACATAAGAAAACGAAAAGAGTTTTATTTGAAGTATCCGAATTTTTGGTCGGATTTATATGAATGTGAGTATAGTTTGTTTCATGTTTTTTCAATAACAGAACAAATGATGAAACAACTACAAGTAGCGACTGAACGAATGGGAAAAATATTTTTTAAGACTGCTAGGCTTCTGCGCAATTTATGTGACGAACAACTTCTTGAACTTGGATTTCCACCTGCAACCTTACCCTTTATTAGAATGAAAGATTTGTATCCTGAATCTGTTGTTTCAAGATTTGATTTTGTATTAACAGATGATAACAAAATTAAAATGTTGGAGTTTAATAGTGATACCCCAACTTTTATTGTAGAATGCTTTCAAATGAATGGAAAAGTTTGTGAGGAATTAGGGTACGATAATCCAAATATAAATCAGGAGCGCTTACTGTCGTCTGGTATTACAAAAGCTGTAATGGAGGCTGTAAAAGGAATAGAAAATCCAAATGTCGTTTTTACAGCACATCATGAACATATAGAGGATTGGAATACGACTATATATTTGAGTCAGCTATGTCATGTTGAAAATAAAGTGATGCCAATGTCAGCACTTAGAATTACAAAGGATGCTTTAGTAGACAATGATGGTGTGAAAATTGATGTGTTGTACCGTCAAACGTATCCGATAGAAGATTTAATTGAGGATCAAGACCCTGAAACGGGAGATTTGGTAGGTGTCGAACTTCTACAACTTGTAAAAGACGGGGAATTATTCATTATAAATCCTTTGTCTGCCTTTTTACTTCAGCCAAAATCAATTCAGTGTCTTATTTGGGGATTAGCAGAAGAAGGGGCCCTTTATACAAATGAGGAACAACAGTGGATTAAAGAATATATGTTACCCACATATTTAGAACCAGATTTATTTCTAGGAAAAGGTTCTTTCGTTCAAAAACCTTCGTTTGGTAGGGAAGGTGACACAATTACAATTCGTGATAAAGACACGAACATTATGATTCGAAATGCACATGAAACATATAAAACGTCATTGCCGATATTTCAAAAGTACACAGAGCTTCCAGTCGTGTGTTTGGAAACTGAAAAAGGAATGGAGAAACTATCGTATGTGTTTGGGGCGTTTTTAATCGCTGGAAAAGCGAGCAGTATTGGTATACGTGCTGGGGAAAAGATTACAGGCAATGAATCTTATTATTTACCAGTAGGTATTAAGAGGGGGGAAATAAATGATTAATTTTTTACTATACTTAGCAGTATCACTTGCACTTTTATGTATCGGTTTGTTTCTTATGGAAGTGACAACGAAAGTAAAAGAATTTAAGTTAATGGCTCAGGGAAACAAGGCGGTAAGTTATGTACTTGGAGGAAGGGTACTCGGGCTAGCTATCGTTTTATATTCAACGGCCGCTAATTCCATTTCACTTTTGGATATGGTTTCGTGGGGAGCTGTTGGTATTTTGGCCCAAATTATTGTCTATTATTTAGCTGAGTGGCTTACACCGCGTTTTAATATAAATAAAAGCCTTGAAGAAGATAATCAAGCAGTCGGCCTATTTCTTATGTTTTTATCACTTTCAATCGGTGTTGTAATCGCTGGTTGTGTAACTTACTAAAAACTTACGTTTTACACGTAAGTTTTTTTCGTTCGTTAACTTGTACTATATATGAGAAAATAGGCTAACAAAAGAGATGGCTCTGCTGTAATAAGGAAAAGTTTCCATACAAAGTGTTGACATCTATTTTAAATAAGAGTAACATTTTCTATGTAATGAAATAAGTCTCTGTTAGGTGAGGCTCCTGTATAGAGAAATGCTACTGCCCAAAAATGTCGAGAGACGCCAATGGGTCAACAGGAATGATCGAATTAAGGTTTTTCTTAACGTAGCTGGTAATGAACCTATGCTATACAGTGCTAAAACTCGACGAGGGAGAGGTCCGTAGATTTCTAATTATATTAGGAATCGCTTATTTGTGTATGCAAAGACCTTTGCTCTCTTATGAGTAAGGGTCTTTTTTGTTACAAATCTATGAGTAATTTCATAGTATAGATTATAACTATAAAATAAACAAGGAGGTGAGGAACATGTCAAATTCTGACTCGGTTCCGTTACCCATATACTTCAAATCAAAATTATATGATGTAGGCAGGAAACGACTTGTTCCTCCCTCTATATTTATCATAATGTAGCGTTTATTCGGGTGGGTAAGCGTTAGGTACTTTCATGGTAAAATTGATAAATTGAGAAACAAAGCGTTTCTTCCTATGTTGTAAAGGAGGAGACGATAATATGTTATATGCAAACAAAACTGTGGGTAACACGTCATATAAACCAAGTAAAAAATCAATGAAAGAACAAACAATGCTTCAAAAGAATAAAGATTTATTAATTGAAATCGCAACAAGAGATGTCAAATCTGTATTTGCATATTTTAAAACAACAAGAGACGGATTATCTATGAAAGAGGCGCAAAAACGTATTCAAGTATACGGCCGAAATGAACTTACTTCAAAAAGAGCACTACTTGCAGAAGTAATGATGAAATTAAGCGGAATGATTCCAGGGCTTTCAAAACAACATGTGCGTGATGGATTACAATGCGAAAAAATTACTGTGTCTAGAATAGAATGTTCTAGTAGTACAGGGCTAAACACTGAATTGAAAATGATGGATATACCAGTACAAGAACTTGTACCTGGAGATATGATTTTTCTTTCAGCTGGAGATACAGTACCAGCTGATGTACGTATCATTTATGCAAATGATTTATTAGTAAATGAGTCTGTGCTAACGGGAAACGACGCGAGTATTGAGAAATTTGAAAGTTGCTATCATCTTGAACGTAAACGATTTATTCCATTAAAACGGATGAAAGACTATAATCCACTTGAACTTGAAAATGTATGTTTCAAAGGTACGTATATTGTTGACGGAAATGCAAAGGCTGTAGTTGTTTCGACAGGTAAAAATACGTATTCAGGAATACTTCATACTTGTTGCGGTAGAATGTCTTAATGTGTTAATGATGCTAAATATACAAAAACAATGTATAATAGACAAAGTTGAACAAAAACGTAGAATGGTAATCTATATATAACCTTACGTGATAACGTGAGGTTATTATTTTTTGTTAGTAGGAGAGGAATTATGAAAAAAGTATTATTAGTTGATGGTATGGCACTATTATTTCGTGCTTTTTACGCAACAAGTGTATATGGACAATTTATGAAACGACAAGATGGTACCCCGACGAATGGGATTCATGGTTATATGAAGCATTTATTAACAGCAACACAAGCAATCGAACCAACGCACATTGTAACGTGCTGGGATATGGGAAGTACGACATTTAGAACGGAATCTTTCTCGAATTATAAAGCAAATCGTGCAGCACCGCCGGAAGAATTAATTCCGCAATTTGATTTAGTGCAAGAAATGACTGCGAAATTATCTATGCCTGTAATCGGTATGAAAGGTTATGAAGCGGATGATTGCATCGGTACGCTTGCAAAACAATATTGCAATGAAGCGGAAGTTTATATTTTGACAGGTGATACAGATTTACTTCAACTTGTTGATACGAATGTTACAGTTATGCTTCTTCGTAAAGGAATTGGAAATTACGAGTATTACACACCGGAAAAAATCATGGAAGAGAAAGGTGTAGAACCTTGGCAAATCGTGCATGCGAAAGCTTTCATGGGAGATACAAGTGATAATTATCCAGGTGTAAAAGGTATTGGTGAAAAAACAGCGTATAAGCTTATTCAAGAATACGGCACAGTATCGGCAGTACTAGAAAATATAGCATCATTAACGAAAGCGCAGCGCACAAAAATTGAAAGTGATTTAGAGAATTTAAATATCTCTTTACAATTAGCGCAAATTCATTGTGAAGTTCCAATTTCATGTCCACTAGAAGAAGGATTACACACAATGGATGAAGAAAAACTTAGATTCGTTTGTGAAGAAATGAATTGGGGAAGACCTGAAATATTGATAAATATGTTGTAAGAAATTGAAAGACCGATTAAATATTTTTTAATCGGTCTTTCTTTTTTTGTTCACAAAGTTGTCAGAAAATAAATGCGATTTTCATATGAAGTTCAAATGGATTTCACAACAATCAATTATTATAAGAACACACAGATAATTATTTATCTTTTAAATATACCATCCCCCAAGGAGGACAATAAAAATGCGAAAAAAAGTGAGAAAATCCTTTAAACAATTATTAATAGAAAATAAACAATCACTATTAACGAATAAAGAGAATATGAAAGAAATTGAAGAGCGAATTGAGAAACGACATGTAGCATATAGTGTTGCTAGCAATTGATAATTTTGTTTATGAAAAAGCTTGTAGTTTGGATATTATCCGAACTACAAGCTTTTTCTTTTTTGATTAACGCCACCAACTCCAAAAGTAATTTCGTATATTTCGAGGAGTAATGCGTATGAAACGTTCACCGTCAAAGAAGCAATTTAAATTTGGAAGTGTTTCAACTGGATTTTCTGGAATAAAGGTGACGATGTTTTCGTTACTTGTAACGGTTACTATGATTGGTGGATCGGTAGGAGTAGTTTGAAGCTGTAATGAAATATTTGCACTGTTTTTAAATTCATTATTAACAGGTGGACTTATCACCTGTACTGTGAATAACACGATTATTGTTTCGTTTGGTTCAAAATTAGTAGTAACAAGGAAACCGATATTCGGATTCGCAAGTGGAGAGTGTTCTCCATTAATGAAGACCGTACCGTTTATAAATTGTAAACCTGTTGGAATGGTATCTTGTAAAGAAACGTTTAAAAGTGAAATGTCGGAAGTATTTGTAATCTGCACCGTGTAATTAAAATATTGATTTAAATAGGCTGAGCTGACGGAAGCACTTTTTATTACTGTTGCAGTAATAAATTGAACTGGTATACGAACAATATTCGAATTAACAATGAAAGTAATAAGCGGATTCTGTGGTGTCAATTGGAAAGCGGCTGTAACTGTTGCCGAATTGATAATCGTACTGTTAAAAGGAATAGAAGTTACGAGAACTTTAAATGTTATAGTTGCTATTCCATCTGCCGATAAGGAACCAATATTAATACCAGTGTCTGGTCGAATATTTGGAACCGGAGTACCGTTAATTGTTACACTGTTTTCTATAAATGTTGTACCAGCTGGAATCATATCTAAAACGGAAGTACTTACTGTAGGAATTGGGGAATGATTAAATACCTTTAATGTGAATGTAATAATGTCTCCTATAACGACAATAGATTTGTCAGCTGTTTTCTCAATGTTAATCATTGGCTCAATCAGTGTTGTTGTAACGGTATTTGTTTGCTTTGTAATTGTAATAGGTGGTTCGGTTGGATCAATGATAAACGTATAGGAAATAGTAGCGTCGTTATTGATTGCAGATTGAAGAGTAGAAGAAGATATTGTTACTTGGAAAGTAATGATAGCAGATACATTAGGAGCAAGGTTTCCTAATGTAATACCATTTTCAGGATTCGCATTAGGCTGATTGATTCCGTTAATCGTAACACTGCTAGTAACGAAGGTTGTATCTACTGGTACGGTGTCAACAGCGAGAAGATCTTCAATCGTTACATTACCGCTATTAGTAATTGTAATTGTATACGTTAAAGTTTGACTAGGTAATGCATTTGTGGCATTAACAGACTTTATAGCAATAACATTATCATTTTGGACGGTTGTTGTGACTGTATTTGTTGTAGTCGTATTTGTAACAGGTAAGTTATTTGGGTTGACTATATAGTTAAAAGTAGTAATTGCTTGGTTGTTGAGTTCATTTGGTGTTGGAATAGAAGTCACAGTTACTTGGAATGAAGCGATAGCATCTCCACCTACAAGTATAGTATCAATTGGTATGCCGCTTACTGGATTAACTCCCGGAAGGGCTTCGCCGTTTACAATGACGCTATTTTCTATAAATGTAGTACCTTGAGGAATAATATCTTGAATGACTACATCATTTGCTGAAACATTACCAGTTTGATTGAGTGTAATCGTATACGTTAACGTGTCACCGACCGTTGCAAATGCAAGGTTAACAGTTTTATTACTATTCAAATTCGCGTGATGAATTTCTGTTACGGCAGCTGATGAAATAATAGTTTCGGTAATAGGCGGCCTGTCTGGTACCGTGTATTGATATTCAATTGTACTCGTATTAGAAATTGGATTTGTTTGCGGAATCGAAGTAACTCGGACTTGGAATAGAATGGTTGCTACCGTATTAGGTGGAATGTTATCAATTTGTATACCGCTAAGTGGGTTGTCATTTGGACGAGCGTTGCCATTCACAATAACACTATTCTCTATAAAGCTCGTATTTGCTGGAATGATATCTGTAACAACAATGTTTTCCACTTGTATATTTCCGTTATTTATGATGGAAATTGTATAAGGGATGATAGTTTGCAAGTCAGCGTATTGGATTGGCGTTGTTTTTGTCGCAATTACATTAGCAGAAATAACTTCAGTGAAGGTAATATTACTAGTCGATATTTGTTCTTCCCCATTTATTATATAACGAGAGGTTGATTGATTTTGAATGCGCCCACTAGCTGGAAGAGCTACGGTGGTAACAGAAAATGTGACTGGGATAGAAATGTCAGGAGCAATCGTTCCTACAAGTATACCGGCACTTGGATTGGCGTTAAGCTGAGGGATATTATTTACTAAAACACTACCGTCTATAAATGTTGTTCCATCAGGAATATTGTCTGTAAATACAACAGCGGTAGCATCCGTATTCCCTATATTCGTTAAAGTTGTTGTATAAGTTAAAATGTCACCAATTGTTACAGAGGTGAAATCAACAGTTTTAAGTGAAACGATATCAGCGTCATTAATTTGGAGGAAAGTAGTATTGGAAGCAGTAGATTTTTGAATTGGTGCAAAGTCAGGATTGAAAATAAAGTCATAGACGATGTTTGCAGTATTAGGTGTTGGGTTTACGGCTGGTAAATTCGTGACGGAAACTTGGAATGTTATTGTAGTCGTTTGACTTGGTGCGATATTAGGAATGGAAAAGCCGATATTAGGATCTGCTGCAGGAAGCACAGTATTGTTAACTATTACACTTCCTGGAATAAATACTGTTCCATCCTCTATAGTATCTGTAAAAAAGATGGAGTTAGTTGTAGTGTACCCGTTATTTTGAATGAATACTGTATATGCAACGGTTTCATCAATATTAGCTATTATTTTATTAGTCGACTTTGTAGCGATAAGAATGACATCAATAAATTGTATATTTGTACTATTGGAAGAGGTCTTTTCTGAAATTGGTGGTGCGCTTGGTTCCGGTTGATATTCATAGTGAATGACAGCGATATTATTAATAGTATTTTGTGAAGGTATAGAGACTACATTTACTTGAAACGTAACAATAATCGTATTATTTGGAAGGAGAATACCAAGGGTTATTCCGGTAATTGGATTTTCGTTAGGTCTTGGTATGCCATCTACAAGTATGCTATTTGGAACGAATGTGGTCCCGGCTGCAATCGCATCAATAAGGAGAGCATTTGTAATAGGTACTGTACCAGCGTTTGTAACTGCGACTGTATATGTGATGATTTGACCGATACGTGTAATGGATCTATTGGCGGATTTAATGGCGCTAACATTTGCCGTCCGCACTTCCGTGTTTACTGCATTTGATAACGACTTGCGCTGAACAATCGGAGAACTAGGGTCAATTTGGTATTCATACGAAGTGTCTGAAATATTAATGACTGTATTACCCGAAGGTATATTTGTAAGTTGTACTTGGAATGAAATAGTAACTGTTTCATTTGGTTGTATCGTGCCGAGAGTTACTCCGTTTTCTGGATTCACGCCAGGCTGAATCACATTATTTATTGATAAGCTATCTTCGATGAATATAGTACCTTCTGGAATGTTGTCAATGAGCACAGTATTGTTAGTTGGAACGGTTCCTGTATTTTGTAGTGTATTTGTATAGGTAATATTTTGCCCGATGGATACGAAAGTTACATCCGCCGTTTTAACAGATAGAATATTTGCATTTTGAAGTGATGTTGTAACAATATTAGAATTTACAGAGCGATTCACTGGTGGAGCTGTAGGGATACTTACATACTGGTAATTTACAGAAGATTGATTTGCAATTTTGGTTTCAGTAGGTGGATTGTTTGTTTGCACTTGAAATAGTATCGTTTTGGAACCATTTGATGGAATCGTTCCAATCGGTATTCCGTTTTCTGGATTTACGCCTGGCTGCAGGACACCATTAATTGTAACACTATCTGGAACGAATGTTGTACCAGCTGGAATAGAATCTATGAAAATAATATTTATTGCGTCAACATTGCCGGTATTTTTCACTTCAGAAATATAAAGGATAGTTCCGCCAATATCTACAGTTATTGGGTTGGCGGTTTTTATAATTGTCAATTGTGCTTGCACGAAATTTGTAATGACGATATTACTTGTAGATGTTTCGGTAATTGGTGGTTGCCCTGGATCGGGTTGAATTGAATAGGTTGTATTGGATTGATTTGTAATTGATTGTTGCAAAAATGGATCATTAATAAGAATTTGGAACGAAATAAGGTGAGTGGCGTTTGCTGCTAGGTTAGGCAAAGTAACACCTACATTTGGATTGGCACCAAGTATAGCTGTTCCGTTAAGCGTAAAACTATTTTCTACGAATGTAGTCCCATTTGGAGTAGAATCTAAAAATGAGAGATTAGTTGCTGAGATATTTCCGTTATTTTCTAATGTTATCGTGTAGGTCAAAATATCGCTAGTTGTTGCTTGTTGTGCATTGACTGTTTTTAAAGAAAGGATAGTCGCATCTGAAATTTGTGTGGATGCTGGATTAGAAGTAATTGTACGAGAGATGATAGGAGAGGTTGGATCGGCGATAAAAGTATAGTCAATACGGGCTGTATTAGAAATTGGATTCACGCTTGGAATGGATTGAACGATAACTTGGAATGTGATGGTGACAATTTCTGACGGCGCGATGGCGTTTAATGGTATCCCTATGTTTGGATCGGCACCTGGAACGGAAACGCTATTAATGGTCACGCTATTAGGAATAAATGCAGTTCCTTCTGGGACCAAATCTGTTAAAGTAACTGTATTTGCAGTAGTATTTCCGTTATTTTGAACGACTACTGTGTAAGTGATTGTACCGTTAGTAGATTTTACGAGAGAATCTGTATTTTTAATTGCGGATAACGATGCATCAATGACAGCTGTATTAACCGTATTAGATGAGGATGTTGCTGTAACTGGAGGTTGACTTGGATCGACAATATACGTGTAACTTGTAATGGCTTGATTTATAATCGCCCCTTGCGGTGGAATAGAACTTGCAAGAAATTGGAACGTAATAGTAGCAGAATCACCTGGTGCGATAATACCAGCTGGAATACCGAGATTTGGACTTGCATCTGGAAGTGAAATTCCATTTAACGTAACGCTATTTTGAACGAATATTGCACCTATAGGAATTCCGTTTATGAGTAATACAGAATTTGCAGGGAGGTTTCCAGTATTCGTTAATGTTGCTGTATACGTAATTATATCTCCGATAGATACGATAGATCGATTTGCTTCTAAAACAGTAGTAACGGTAGCGTTATTAATTTGTGTTGAAGCGCCATTAGAATTTATTGTGTTTGTAACAGGAGGGGCTGCCGGATCAACAATGAATGTGAATTGAATAGATGCAACGTTTGTAATTGGGTTTGAAGGTGGAGTAGATGTAACTATGACTTGGAAAGTAACAGTTAAGGAGCTACTCGCACTAACGGATCCAATATTAACTCCGTTATTTGGATTTGCACCTGGAATGGTACTTCCATTTACAGCAAAACTATTTTCAACAAAGTTCGTTCCTGCTGGAATCAGGTCTGAGAAATTTAGATTCGTAGCAGTTGTATTGCCGCTATTTTGAATCAAAATTGTATAAGTGATTGTGTCTCCGATATTTGCAAAGGCTATATTAGCCGTTTTTACAGCTGAAAGTATTGCTGAATTAATAGAAGTAACGAAGACGTTCGTTTCCACATTGCCGGGCTGAGCTTGTAATGCATTGCCTACGTTATATTGGAAGTTAACAAACCCTAAGTTTTGGAGTTCAGGTGTGAACGTTGTTGGATTACTTACGATTTGTACTTGGAATATGATTGTTACAGTTTGATTTGGGTTGATTGTATTTATGCCAACACCGTTAATAATGGAAGCGGATGGTAATGAAGTGCCATCAATAACAACGGATCCTGCAACAAATTGTGTCCATGATGGTATAGGATCTGAGAAAACAACGTTGTTAGCTGGGATATTTCCTGTATTCGAAATAGTCGTTGTATACGTAATCGTATCACCAATAGTTGCAAATGCTTTATCTCCTATTTTAATAGTGTTTAAAATAGCACTTTCAATTTTTGTTGTAACGTTGTTAGAAGTAATGTTTTTTGAAACGGGAGGATTAGCTGGATTAACGATATGCTGGAAGCTAACGTTAGCTTGATTGATAATTGGATTTATAGGTGGAATTTCATTGGCAGTAATATGAAATGCTACGATGACAGATTTGTTTGGCGCGATATCACCAATTGGAACGCCTGTAATAATGTTTGCATTTGGGATACTAGTTCCGTTAAGTGTAAAACTATTCGTTTCAAAGGAAGTTCCGTCTGGAATAAGGTCGGTAAAAATAACATTCGTCGCACTAATATTTCCGCTATTTGTAATTATAACGGTGTAGACGATATCTTGCCCGATGTCTACTGTTGACACATTTGAATTTTTTTGTGCAGTAAGGATAGCGCTATTAATTTGTGTTGTCGTTGTATTCGATTGGTTGGAAGTTGTAATAGGTGGCTGGGTAGGATCAACGACGTAATGATATGTGGTTGAAGTAGAATTAGATATTGGATTAAGTGTTGGAAGTGTAGTAACAGTTGCTTGGAATGTGACGATTGCCGCATTACCACCATTAATTGAGCCTATATTTACGCCAGTAGATAAATCAGCGTTTGGAATGGTTTGCCCATTAACTGTGAAACTGTTTGGAACGAAACTTAAATTGCTGTCCAATATATCAATAACTGTAACATCCGTTGCGGTTGTATTCCCTGTATTAGGAAGGTTTAGTGTAAATGTTATTGTATTACCAACATCCGCAAAAGTAAGATCTGCTGTTTTTGTGCTAATAATATTTGCGTTGTTTATTTGAAGAAGTGTAGTGTTGGAGCTAGCTGTATTCGATACCGGCGGATTGCCTGGATCAACAGTAAACTCATATGACGTTGATGCTGTATTCAGTGCCGGATTACTAGGTGGAATGCTATTCACTGTAACTTGAAAAACGATACTATATATTTCATTTGGTGGGAGTGTTGCAAGTGCTACACCTGTATTTGGATTCGCATTAGGTTGTAAAACGCCATCGACCGTTAATGTGTTAGGAACAAATGTGAGTCCACTTGGTAATACATCTGTGAATACAATGTTAGTTGCATCCGTATTCCCTACATTCGAAATAGAAGTAGTATAAAAAGCAGTTTGCCCGATACCTGCAAAGGATACACTTTCGTTTTTCGTCATGGATAATATGGCTTCTTTAATTTGCGTTGAAACAGGATTACTAATTGAAGTTTCTGCATCAGGTGGTGAGACTAATTGATACGATGTTGATGAGAAATTTACAATTGGGTTTTCGGTTGGTAATGAAGTTACGTTTACTTGGAAGGAAACATTTACTGTAGACCCAGCTGTTATCGGCCCAATATTTACACCATTCGCTGGATTCGCACCACTTTGAGAAATTCCATTAATAGAAAATGTGTTTGCAATAAATGTAGTGCCGCTCGGCATTGTATCTGTGAAAATAACATTTTGTGCGGAGGAATTTCCGTTGTTTGTTAAAGTGACAGTATAAGTGAGTGTGTCGCCGATACGACTAAAGGATTTATCGACTTGTTTCGATGAAAGAATGGTAGCTGTATTAATTGTAGTAAACACTGTGTTTGAAGTAGCAGTTCTTGAAACAACCGGTGCATTTGGATCGGCGATAAATGTGTAAGAAGCAGTAGCGGAATTGGCAATCGGATTTTGAACTGGTGTAGAAGTAGCGGTAACTTGAAATGCTATAGATATTGAACTGTTAGGAGCAATTGATCCAATCGTTATACCTGTATTAGGATTGAGTCCGATTTGTGTGATGCCATTTATTGTAACGCTATCAGTAATAAACGTTGTGCCATCTGGTATAAGATCAGTGAAAGTAATATTCGTTGCATTTGTATTACCTTTATTCGTTAAAATGGTCGTATAGGTAATGGTATCACCTAGCGTTACAAGTGTTTGATCGACCGATTTTACCATCGTTAACATAGCATCTAGTACAGGATTTGTAACGATATTCGTTGAAGTAGAAGTTGTAATAGGAGCTCCGCTAGGATCAACAGTATAAGAATATAGAATTGTATCATTACCCATAATTGAGCTTGAAGGGGGAATAGAAATAACCTTTACTTGGAAAGTAACAGTTACTGTTTCACCAGGAGCGATGTTGGGTATGTTTACTCCAAGTGCTGGCTGCGCACCAGGCTGCTGAAATCCATTTATTGTGACTGAATTTGGTATGAATGTAGTGCTAGCTGGAATAGCGCTTGTGAATGTTATATTCTTTGCTGATGTATTTCCTGTATTTGTAATAGTAGTTGTATACGTAACTGTATCACCGACGGAAATGATTAATTTATCAGCGCTTTTTGTCGAGGTTAATAGTGCGCTGTTTATTGTTGTAGTAACGGTATTAGATGAAGCGGTTTGTGTTATAGCTGGTTGACCTGGATCGACAATATGCTGAAATTGTACAGAACTAAAATTAGAAATTGGATTTATGCTTGGTATGCTTGTTACAAGTACGTTTATCGTAATAGTAGCCGTACTACCGGGATTTATATTTCCAATCTGAATTCCGCTTGCTGGATTGCCTATTTGCTGCGTACCAGAATCATTTGTAAGAGTTCCGGAAATAAATGTCGTTCCGTCAGGTAAAGTATCCGTGAAAATAATATTTTGTGAAGTGACATTTCCAGGGTTACTTAATGTAATTGTATAAGAGATTGTATCTCCGATCGTTGCGAAAGTTTTATCTGCAGATTTAACAAGTGCAATTTCCCCAGAATTTATTTGTGTCGAAACAGGATTGGATGTCGTACTTCTTGAAACGAGTGGTAAATTAGGTCCTGTCATAAATTGATAATTAATAGAAGCGTCGTTTACAACCGGTGAGTTTGGTCCCCCAGGTCCGATTGTGAAAATTGGATTTGGAATACTAACTACTTGAACGCGGAAAGTGACGTTTATAAAATCCTCTGCGATAATATCCCCAATTGGTATCCCGTTTGCTGGATTCACCCCAGGTAATAAAACCCCACCTACTCGAACGCTATCTTCTATAAATACTGTATTATTTGGAATCGAATCTGTAAAAATGATATTAGTAGCAGTTTCATTCCCTATATTTTCCAATAAAACAGTGTACGTTAAAAATGAATTTCCAGGTGCGACGTCAGAAAAAATACGATTCACACTTTTCGTTGCTTGAATAATTGCTTCGTTAATTTGAACTAAAGTTGGATTACTTGTAGCTGTTTCTGTCACCGGCGGCTGGGTAGGATCAACAATGATAGAGTATGTTGTGCTAGATTGGTTCAATGTTGGATTTGTAGCTGGTATTGAGCCAACGATAGCTTGAAAGCTAATTGTTACTGATCCTCCAACTGGAATTGGGTCTAAAGGAACCCCGCTATCTGGCCTAAAACCGAGTTGTGGGATGGTGTTAATTTGTACGCTATCAGGAACGAATGAAAGTTCAGTAGGTAATATATCTATAAAAATAGGTGTGTTTGCAGTAGTATTTCCGCCATTAGTGAGAGTAGTTGTATACGTAATGGTATCTCCAACAGCAGCAAATGCACTGCTTGCAGTTTTTGTTGCGATAACGGAAGCGGTATTTACTTGTGTAAAGGTTTTATTGGATTTAACTGTTCGTGAAACAGGTGGCTCATTTATATCAACAATAAAGCTATATTGAAGCGATGATTTGTTAGGGATTGGATTAGGGTTTGGGATCGTTGTAATGTTTACCTGAAAGCTGAGTATAACTGATGCATTTGAATTTATGTTACCGATATTGATACCGTTTTGTGGATTTGCATTAGGAATGGTTGTTCCATTTACTGTAAAACTATTTGGAATAAACGTTGTACCATCTGGAATTAAATCTGTAAAAATAACATTGTTTGCAGTAGTATTACCGGAATTAGTAATGGTAGAAGTGAAAGTAAGTGTATCTCCAATAGTAGCGAATGTTGAATTGACAGTTTTATTTATAGATAGAGTAGCATCAATAATTGGAGTAACCGTCGTATTCGTAATTGTACTACCAACAGCAGGTGATTGGTTTGGATTCACGGTATATTCATAATTTACAAGAGCATTATTTGTTAATGTGCCACTAGGTGGTATCGCTAAAATTTGTGCTTGAAAAGTAATGAATACAGTATCTCCTGGCGGAATATCTGCTAAATGAATACCAAGTGATGGATCTAACCCTGGCTGCGGAATATTATTGATAGTTACAGAGTTTGGGACAAATGAAGCGCCTGCACCGAGTCCATCTGTTAAAACTGTAGCACTAGCAGGAATATTCCCTGTGTTCGTAACTGCAATCGTATAGGTAACGATATCTCCTATTGCAGCTGTCGGTGTATTCACTGACTTCGTAGCGACAATTGTAGCGTTATTAATTTGAGTCGTTATTATATTACTTAACGCATTGGCGGAAGCTGGAGGTAAGTTAGGATTTACGACATATTGGTACGCCGTATTACTTTGATTCGGGATTGGATTCGGACTAGGTATGGAATTTACTTTTACCTGAAATGAGATTGTCGTATTTGCATTCGGATTTATTGGATCAATTGCAATTCCACTTGCTGGATTTACATTAGGGAGTGTATTCCCATTTACAGTAACACTATTAGAAATAAATGATGTTCCGTTTGGAATTACATCTGTAAATATTACATTTGATGCAAGTGTGTTCCCATTATTCGTTAAAGTAGTCGTGTACGTAATAATATCATTTACGTTAGCAAACTGCTTATCTGCAGATTTTGTAGCGGCAATTGAGGCGTTATTAATAGTTGTTTGTACAGTGTTAGAAGCAACCATCTGCATTACAGCTGGTTTGGATGGATCATACGTATATTGGAATGTTGTGCCTGATTGATTTGTAATCGGATTTACAGCAGGGATAGTTGGTACAAAAACTTGGAATGCAATGGTACGTGATGAATTTGCACCTATCGTACCAATTAAAATGCCGCTAGCAGGATTTGCATTGGCTATAGGGACATCGTTAATCGTTACAGTATTAGGAATGAAGGTGGTACCTGTTGGAATGATATCAGTAAACGTTACATTGGAAGCAGAAATATTTCCGTTGTTAGTTAAAGTAGTTGTATACGTTATGGAAGCACCAACATCAGCAAAGTTTGTGCTTGTTAGCTTTGTAGCAACAATATTAGCAGTATTAATTTGTGTAGTTACTATATTACTAGTAGCGTTTTTCACAACAGCAGGTAAATTTGGATCAGCGATAAAGCTATATTGAAGTGCAGCGCTGTTTTGCACTGGATTTGGTGAAGGTAGCCCATTTGCACTTATTTGAAAAATAATCGTTGTAAAGCCACCAGCAGGAATTGTACCGACTTGAAGACCGACACTTGGATCGGCGCCTAGCTGTAAAGCACCACCTATAAAAATACTATTTGGTACAAGCGTAGTACCAGGAGGCAATATATCGGTAACAACTATATTATTTGCTGGGGTATTGCCAAGGTTAGCTAAGGAAATTGTATATGTGATGGGTTGCCCGACATCTGCGATAGTTAAATCTACCTCTTTGACAATAACTACATTTGCTAAGTTAATTTGTGTACTTACAGTGTTACTTAAAGATGTTTCTATAATTGGTGGATCACCTGGATTTAGAGTGAATTCATACTGGGTACTGGAAGAATTTATTGTTGGGTTTTGGGCTGGTAAAGAGGTGACAGTTACTTGATAAGAGACGGTAAGTGAGCCGTTAGCAGGAATGGAAGGTAGTGGAACACCTATATTTGGATCTGCGTTATTTTGGAGTACACCATTAATAAGGAAAGTGTTTTGGATAAAGGTAGTACCGTCAGGATTCGTATCTACGAAAGTTGGACTATCAGCAGAAACACTTCCAGCATTTGTTAAAATAACGGTATACGTTAATATATCCCCAACGGTAGCGAAAGCTCGATCCACTGTTTTTGTTGAAATGACATTCGCATCATTCACTTGGGTAAATGTAGTAGTGGAAGTAGTACTTTTATTTACAGGTGAAGCGTTTGGATCAACGATAAAGTTATAGGAAACGGAAGCACTATTCGAAATAGGATTAGGGTTTGGAATGCTAGTTATTAATACTCGGAATGAAGCTGTAATTGTAGTGCCAGCATTGATACTACCAATATTGATGCTAGCTGGTGTTGCGCCTGGCTGAGTAACGCCGTTAACTATAACACTGGCTGGTACAAAGGAAGTACCATTCGCAATGGAATCGGATAGTAATACATTGTTCGCCGCAACATTTCCATCGTTTGTAAGAGCAAAAGTGTAAGTTAATACATCTCCAACTTCCGCAAACGTTTGATTTACAGATTTAATAGCATGAAGATTTGCTAGTCTAATTGTTGATGAAACAGAATTAGAATTTGCTGTTTTTGAAGTCGGTGGCAGACTTGGATTTACAGTATAAATATAAGAAGAGAAAGCGTTATTAACAATAGGATTTTGTGCAGTAATATTGATGACTGTTACTTGGAAAGAAAGGGTAAAAGTAGCTCCGCCAGGAATTGTACCGATAGGTAAGGCGACGAGAGAATCTACATTTTGTAAGACGCCGTTTAGCGTTACGGTACCTGGTGTTAATATCGTTCCATTTGGAAGTGGATCTGTTAGCTGTACGTTAGTTGCGGCTGTATTTCCACTGTTTGTAATAAGGATTGTATAACTGATTGTATCTCCAATAGTAGCAAATTGTTTATTTGTAGACTTTGTTAATGTTAAATTCGCATTGTTAATTTGAGTAGAAACGAGATTAGAAGAAATGTTTTTTGTAACGGGTGATTGACTAGGATTGACGGTGTACTGATAAGAAGCGCTTGATCCATTAGATACGACATTTGCTGGAGGAATTGTATTTACTACTACTTGAAATGAAACATTTTTGGTCGTGCCAGTTGGGATAGATCCTATATTCACACCATTAGCCGGATTTGCGCCAACTTGTGTCGTGCCATCTATTGTTAAACTGTTTAGGACAAAAGTTGTTCCTGTAGGAATGGCATCTGTAAAAATAACATTGTTCGCATTCGTATTCCCTGTACCTGTAAAGGCAACAGTGTAAGTCAGTGTATCGCCAATATCTGCATAGTTTTTATCTACTGCTTTTGCCATAGTTACAGTAGCATTATTCACTTGAGTGGAGACGATATTTGTCGTATCAGTCGCACTTACTGCCGGTTGATTTGGTACAGGAATGTATTGATATGTTGTTGTACCACTATTTAATATTGGATTGGTTTGGGGGATAGAAGGAACGGATACTTGAAATGAAATAGTAGTAGTAGAATTTGCAGCAATGGTTCCAACGGATATACCATTAGCCGGATTCACTCCAACTTGAGTCACTCCGTTAACAGTTACACTCCCAGGAATAAAAGTAGTCCCGCTAGGAATTGGATCCGTATATATAACGTTCGTTGCAGCGATATTTCCTATATTAGCTAAGGAAATACTGTAAGTTAATGTTTCACCAATATCGGTAAAGAGTTTGTTAACGGATTTTGTTCCATTAATATCTGCTAGGTTAATTTGTGTACCAGCAGAGTTGCTTGTTGCAATACCGTTAAAAGTTGTTCCTCCAGCAATTGGTGTATATTGAAATGTAATAGTAGCAGTGTTCGCGATAGGGTTTTGATTTGGAAGAGAAACGACAGTCGCTTGAAAAGTTACAGTGCGAGAAGCACTATTATTAATGGTTCCAAGAGATATACCAGCGGCTGGATTTGCGTTTGTTTGTGGTATGTTATCTATTGTTACGCTTCCAGGTATAAACGAAGTGCCGTTAGGGAGAATGTCTGTAAAAATAACGTTATTTGCAGGAAGAAGCCCAGTGTTAGGAACAGTAACTGTATAGGTGAGAACATCTCCAATTGCAGCAACACTTTTATTCACGTTTTTCGTTGCTTGTATATTAGGTGAATTGATATTAATTTGTAAACCGACTGTATTTAACATATACGCATCTCCGTTAGTTGTTAAACGGATTGCGGCGGAGACTTGGGAATTTGTTAAATAAGGAGAAATATCAATGGAGGTAATGTCCCACCCTTGCCTTCCAGCGGAGATATTTGTGCTTGTAGAAGCACTTTGGTTTCGCGTGCCAAATGTTCCAGTAGTATCTAAGTTCCCTGCAGCATTATTAATTTGGGAACCGAAGAAATTATTCACAGCATTATTTGGCCCAGATAAAGCATTTAATGAACTGAAATTTGGTCCAAATAAAGCTTGGTCTCCAGTTAAATCCGCATCTCCTTCAGTAGAGCTTAAAAATAATCGTCCACTTACAGGTCCTCCCGCAGGTGTTAAAAATCCGGAAACTGATACATCTGCGCTACCAGTTTCTACAGAAACACGGTTACCAGCTACATAAATGGTTAAATTTCTTGCGGGTAAGGAACCGTTTTGATAAGCGACAATGAGCGTCCATCCAGCAGAATTGATAGCCCCGTTAGAAGCATCTAAAGGATCAACAAGCCCCGGAACAGAGCCGGTTGTATAAGAGCCAGATCCCCCAGCTTGAACGAGTGATGTTACATCTGCGGATCGTGTATAAAATCCAAATGTGACAGAGCCAGAAACAAATGTTTGATTCGAAGCCGTAACAGCTGAAGGGGTAATCGAGTATGTTGACACAGGTGTTGTAAAAGAAACTGGGTTTCCTAATACACTCGTAATGTTTTGATCACGAGATAAATAGTTCCCACCCCAAACGAGTTCGGCGTAAAGAATAGTACTGCCAGCAGGGATATTCAAAATAGCGGTAGAACTATTTTGTGTATAGTTTAATGTTGTACCAGCAGGAAAAGTAGTCACTTGTAAAGCAGTATTCGTAGTTACGAATGCACCAATTGCCCCGATTGTACCAGCACGGTTTTGATTACTAATTTTACTTAAGCCTAATGTGTTTCCTGTAATAGCGAGTGCGCCGTTAGTGGTGGTAGAAAATCGATTCGTAATGGGCATGTTGTCACCTCATTTACAATATAGTCTTGGTCAAGATAGAATATGTGTGTGACAAATAAATGGAAACATGTACAAGTTGATTTGGGAAGATTGATTCAAATGTCTAGATAAGGGGATGGAGAATGATTGAATTTGCGTTTAGAGTGGAGCGTCTTAGGGAAGAAAAAAGGGGATATATTTCATGGGAAAATTAGAGATTACTGGTTTTCAAAAGGTTAGTACACCACCAATAATGATAAAAAATCGCGATCAATTATTAAAAAGGAATAATAAGCTAAATGGCATTGCAGCACAAATTTTTGGATAAAAAAGAATCCTTTCGTGAAAAGGATTCTTTTTTATAGTCAATCTAATCACGGTATTGGTCATGAGTTGGTTGAAAGAGGTCTTCTTCGATATCTCTCACCATAGAAAAATGATCAACGTTATAATGACCGTGTAAAATCTTATTATGGTGAGAGATAATTTGCTCTGCAGACAACACGTTAGAATCAGTTGTTGAATGACCGTTTTTAATTAATGTAACATCAAAGCCTTGTACAGTAGCTGTTCTAACGGCAGTGTCGATGCAATGTTCTGTTTTACAGCCACCTATAACAATATGATTAATTTTTTCTTCTTTTAAAAGTTCAAGTAATGAAGTACCGTAGAATGAATTTGTTGCTGCTTTATTAATAAGGATTGCAGACTGAGGTACTTTAATTTGATTATGTACTTCAAATCCTTCTCCTTTACCAGAAGCAACATCAGTATCTCGTATGAAAATGATTAGAGCATTGGAATTTATTGCTTGCTGTACAGCGGTATTTAGTGTGGCTAATAGCTCGGTTTTACGAAAAACTTCATTTTCTTGTTCATTTCCATCAATTAACTCTTGTTGCGCATCAATAATTAATAGTGCTTGTTTCATTTTTTATCCCCTTTTATATGAAATAAATGTCACTTTACATATTCTTTCACATTGTAAGAGAATCCTCCATTGCAAGCGAAGTAGACGATTGATTTACAAAGTTGTCAAAGAAATTTCATTCTCATAGCGTGTAAAAACATGTATGATAGGAGATGGAGAATTTTTGAGTAGGTGGGAATATCATGCAAACAGTAGAAGATTATCTTTCATTCTTACATACGAAAGGATTTAAACTATCAGAGGAAGCACAAGGGTTTATTATGTTTGGACAAGGATATACTGGTGCGTCTGATAGAATTGTGAACGTAGCAATAGAAGCGACAATTAAACATCAATTACAGTTTGATGGCAGTTATTTTGTTGCGTTATTAGAACGATTGAAAGAGGAAAAAATTACAGATAAAAAAAGCGCTAAGGCTTTTATGCGGAAGTTACAAGCGTAACTTCACGCAGCCTGCGCTTCTTTTTTTGTTTTGGAAGGTAGTTCAACAAAAACCATGCCTAGAAAAATACAAAGACACCCGATAATGGTAGAAATAGAAAGTTGTTCGTTTGCAACGAGAACGCCTGTTAATGCAGCAAAAACGGGCTCCATTGCGAAAATAATTGCTACTCTCGTTGGAGAAGTATGTTTTTGTGCCGATGTTTGAATGAAAAAAGCAATGGACGTTGCAAACAGGGAAGTTAGAAAGAGTGCGAATAAAAAGGACTGATTTGTCCATAGTGATACTGAAAATAATTTTTCCCAATCTTCAAACAAAAAAGCACAAATAGAAGAAAACAGACCGACAGCTAATACTTGAGAGGTGCTTAGTAATAAAGGTGATATTTTCTTAGAAAAGAAACCGTTAACAAGAATATGGGCAGCGAAAGCGACTGCACAACCGAGAACGAGTATATCTCCAATGTTTAATTGAAAAGAATCACCAGCAGTTAATAAATATAAACCTACTGTCGCTACAGCAATACCAAGTACGATGAAAATGGTAGCCTTTTGTTTTAAAAAGATAAAAGACAAAATTGGAACCATAACGATACTAAGTCCAGTTAAGAAACCAGCTTTTGAAGAGGTTGTATAAAGTAAGCCGAATGTTTGTAATACATAGCCAACACATAAAAAGAATCCAACAATCAATCCAGCGACACTGCTCTGCTTTATATCTTGTTTTGAAGTTTTTTGTGAGAAAATCATTTGAACGAATAATAAAATAATTCCCGCGAATAAAAAACGAACACCATTAAAAGTAAATGGTCCGACAAAAGACATAGCATTTTGAACGACAACAAACGTAGCTCCCCAAATAAAAGAGACAAATAACAAAGCAAGAGGAGCAATCCACTCTTTTTTCACACTCATACCCCCGTTAATTTTGTAAGATAGCTTTTCTAGCTAATTCATCAGCTACTTTATTTTGACTACTTGGAATCCACTTAATAAAAAAGAGATCGAAACTTTTTATGTACTGCAGTGCTTCCTCTAATAGTGGTGCAAACATTTTATTTTTGGCGTATTCTTTTTCAACAGCTCGCTCAACAAGCTGAGAATCTGTACGAAAAGATACAATGCTATAATTATGCTCTTTGCAATGTTTTAATGCCGCAAGTAAAGCGTGGTATTCAGCTTCATGATTGGACATTGTCCCGAGTGGTAATGATAATTGCACAGGTGGTTGTACGCCTTTAATAAACACTCCAGCACCAGAAGGACCAGGATTTCCTTTTGATGCACCATCAATATACACTTCAATCAAAATGAGAAACCTCCAAATTATTAGATTATCCCCTACTTAATAATGTTCTTAAAATAGGGGATAGGGTACTTATCCAATTGTAATGCTATAACGACATGTAAATGTTTCATTCGCTTGTAAAGACTGAATTCCTTTTTTCTCTTTGAAATCTTTTGCAGGTTTTACTTCATCAGCGATTCCATACCAAGGTTCAATGCATAAGAAGGGTGCGTTATGCCCTGGTGTCCATACGCCGACAAATGGAAATCCTTCAAATTCTACTTTTACAAATTTATTGTGTTTATGGGAACGAATAGAGATTTCATTCGTATTCATATTTTCAAAAATAAGTGCGTCATTTTTGAATAAATCATATGTAAGAGGTAATTCTGTCGTATTTTCAGCGATGAGTTGCTTGTTATTTGAAAGGTAAGGTCCTTCTAATATGCTTGTTTCTAAGCGTTCTGAACCATTAAAAGATAGATGATAATCTGTAAATGATTCGCCGTCTAATAACGGGAAATTGAATCCAGGATGTGCTCCGATTGAGAAGAACATCTCTTTTGAAGTAGGATTGTTTACTTCATATGTTACATGAACGATTTGTCCGTCTAGCTCATAAGAAACGAGTAATTCAAATTCGTATGGGTATTTTTTTAATGTTTCTTCATTACTCGTAACGATATAAGTAATTTTTGTTTCGCTTTGTTCTTTTACAGAGAACGCAAGATCACGGGCGAAACCGTGTTGTGTTAAAGAATATGGTTTACCATCTACATAGTATGTATTATCTACTAAGCGTCCAACGATTGGGAACAAAATTGGTGCGCGACGTCCCCAATAAGTAGAATCACCTTGCCATAAATATTCTGTGTTGTCTTCTTTTAAGCGAACGCTTTGTAATTCTGCACCTTTGTCAGAAATGGAAACGATCACTTTCTCGTTTTGAATTGTTGCTGTCATGAAGTGAAACCTCCTAAATCTTTCATATGTCTTATTATACGTTTTCTAAAAGGAAAAAGGTAGTGAAGGATAGGAATCTATTGACGAAAGACTACCTATTGCGTAAAATATAATCTTGTTGCTTAAAAAACGAATAACGTGGTTCGAAACCATCCCACGTAAAAAAACTAAGGAGATTTTGTCATGAATATTAGAACTTTAGTCGGTAATGGTATTTTAGCGGCATTATATATTGCTGTTTCTATGCTTATTCAGCCATTTGGCTTTACGAATGTACAGTTTCGTATTTCAGAGATGTTTAATCATCTCGTTGTATTTAATAAGAAAGCAATTTACGGAATTGTATTAGGTGTATTTTTAACGAATCTCTTTTTCTCACCTATGATCGCTTATGATTTAGTATTTGGAGTAGGGCAATCTATTCTTGCATTAGTTGCAACGATTATTTCTATGCGATTTATTAAAGGTGTTTGGGCTCGTATGATTTTTAATACAGTTATCTTTACGATTACAATGTTTATGATTGCAATTGAACTTCATCTTGCATTTGATTTACCATTTATGTTGACTTGGTTAACATGTGCAGCGGGTGAATTCGTAGTAATGGCGATTGGTATGCCTGTAATGTACTGGATTAATAAACGAGTACAATTTGAAAGATTTATGTAATAGGTGAAAGAGCCATTCCTTATATAGGATGGCTCTTTTTGTATGTGAATATATTACTGTGACTCTTGATACAATATAATAAAATAAAGTGAGGTTTTAATTTGCTGGATATATAGGAAGTCTTAAGTAAGGGGGAATCTAGTATGAAATATAAAATTCATTGGTTGTATAAAACGAAGCGTAGTTTGCAGACGGAATTAACAACAGATTATATGAGTATTGAAGAAGTGCTTCAATTTGCAGAGGATTTCGAGAAAACAGGAAGAGTGAAAGACCTTTTATTTTACGATGAAATGGATGCAGAATGGTCATTAAAGGAAATGAAAAAACTGAGTAAACAAGTGGAGGAAGAGCTTCAAGAAATATATGTTTACTTTGATGGTGGTTATGACCTTCAGACGAAAGAAGCTGGAGTAGGTATATGTGTGTATTATAAAAAGGGAAATAAGAACTACCGAATTCGCCGTAATGCATATATAGAAGGTATATATGATAATAATGAAGCTGAATATGCATCATTATTATACGGGATGAATATACTCGAGGAATTAGGAATTAAGTATGAAGCAGTTACACTGCGCGGAGATTCCCAAGTTGTGCTGCAGCAATTGGATGGAGAGTGGCCTTGCTATGATGAACATTTAAATCATTACTTAGATCAAATTGAACAAAAGGCGAAACAAATGAAATTAAAACTTGTATGTGAACCAATATCTAGAAAACAAAATAAAGAAGCGCATCAATTAGCAACGCAAGCACTAGAAGGGACGGTCATTGATAGTCATAAAGAAATAACCGAATAGAGAGGTGCGAAGATGGATAAAAAGCAACTCATTACAGAGGTAAATGACTTATTAGAAACGTATTGTGAAGGATGTTTCTTGCGAGAACATAATCGAAAGACAAATAGTAAATATTATGCTCATTCGTTTTGTATCAGGCAATGTACAGTTGGAGAAACGTTGAAAAAATATGGAGACCAGTTGTCATAAAAAACATCCAGAGAAAATTCTCTGGATATTTTTTAGTGCTTCGCTTCGTTTAATTGATGCTCGCACTTACTTAATTTCTTTTCCTCATTCATTAGAAATGGCTCATCTAAATCTGTTGCTACAGATTTCATAATTTCAAGTTGAGAGCGAGCTGCTTCTACAGCAGTAGTAGCGTGCTCTAATGTGTCTGGATCCATTGAAATTGTTGCAGAACCTACCATTTTTTGTGCCGTTTCTACACGGAATTTTACTTCTTCAAAATCATTTACTTCTGATCCCATTAATAATTCCTCCTTTGTATAGTGCGCATTTCACATAGTTTTTGCTCTGTAAAACGGAAATATACAAAGGAATAAACAAAGGAGGTTACCAAGTAAGGTAACCTCCTGTCATATGTTGGATTAAAGTTTTACTACGTTAGCAGCTTGAGGTCCGCGGTTTCCTTCAGTAATGTCGAAAGATACTTCTTGACCTTCTTCTAAAGCTTTGTAGCCGTCGCCTTGAATAGCTGAGAAGTGTACGAATACATCTTCAGCGCCTTCCATTTCGATAAATCCAAAACCTTTTTCGTTGTTAAACCATTTTACTTTTCCTTGCATGTTACAATTCCTCCTAAAATACGATTGCTTTTTTCATTTAGTGAAATTCTTCTAAAAAGATAATATAAACTAAAAATGCTATAATCTTGAATATTCTGCTAAATGATTAATTTAAATATACACGAATTGGTAGAATTTAGTCAAGTGAGTGGTTTAAAATTTTTGTATTTTTAAACAATTTTCCGGTCGAATTTTGAAAAAGGTATAGGACAGGCTGAGTATGTAATATTCTTAATTGAATGCTATACATAATGAGGTGAAAGGATGAATGAGTCTTACTTATTAGATAATGAAGGAATGAAAAATAGAGGCGACATACCGAATTGGGTTGCAAAAGAATTTAATAATTTTTCGAATGTCGTGCTAGAACCCACCTTTCCGTGTTATTTTGGTTTGACAGCTTTAAAAAAGAATGAGCTGCGTTATTCATTTCTTTCTCATAATGATTGGAGTCATTTGCCGAATACAATGTTATCTTTCTTAGAGCTAATGAAAGAGCGACCAATTGTAAGAAGAGGTTTCTTTCTTTTTGTAGAACCTGAACGTGAAGAGCAGCCACTCGAATATTATCGTAATTATTTTTGGAAAGTACTTCAGTATTTACATGAAAAAGATGATCAAACATGGCCGCAGCAAATCCCAAAAGATCCAGATCATTATTTATGGGAATTTTCATTTGGCGGTGAACCAATATTTGCATTTGGGAATGCACCGGCTTATAAACAGAGAAAGACTAGGCATTTAGGGAATTCTCTCGTTATTGGATTTCAGCCACGTACCATTTTCGATGGATTAGAGGGAGACCGTCCTAAAGGAGCATATTCAAGGCAAATGGTTCGTGAGCGAGTTGAAAAATGGGATCAGCTGCCGAAGCATCCTAACATTAGTCATTATGGTGATCCTGACCATCGGGAATGGAAGCAATATTTTATTGGAGACGATATTGAGCCAATGAAAGGGAAGTGTCCATTTCTTCATAAAATAGAAAAATAAAAGCCATCATCTAGATGGCTTTTATGCATGTTTTGGATAAAAATGGGCATTTTACTAATGAATATTTCTTATAAAAGCTAGTCTATTTTTAAAAATCACATCATTACTTAATAGTAAAGGGAATAGAAAGGATAGAGCGATGTTTGGAGCAATTATACAGCAAATCGTATTAGGTATTTCATTAGCTGCGCCGGTAGGTCCGATTAATATTGAAATGTTAAAACGAGGGATAGAACGCGGTTTTTGGCATGCGTGGGTTGTTGGAATTGGTGGAATGACTGCCGACATTTTGTTTATGCTTCTCATTTATTTCGGTTTATCTTCTGTGTTTATGTATACATATGTACAAGCTTTTATGTATTGCACGGGGTTTTTCTTGTTATTTCATTTAGGGTTTCAAAGTGTAAAACAAGGAATTTCTCACTCGAATATGGAATATAAAAAAGGAGAGGTAGGGGGACTTAAACAATCCTTTATGGCAGGGTTTTTAATTGCCATATCCAATCCATTAAATCTTGTTTTTTGGTTTGGTATATACGGAAGTACCCTTAGCTCGTTGCTTACGAAGGTAACGAAACAAGAAGCTTTTTTGTACAGTCTTTGCATTATCGTTGGTATTATTTTGTGGAATTTAAATATTGCTTTTTCTGTTCATTTTGGACGAACTTTATTAAAACCAAAAGCACTTGGCTACATAACAGCCGGAGCAGGTATTATTTTAGTAGGATATTCTATCCATTTTGCATACAAAGCTTTACAGTTGTTCACATAAGATTGAAGGGGAGATTTTTATGTATCGAACCACTATTGACGGAAAAGAAATTATTATCACGTTAGCACCAAAAATTCGAAAAGAAATTACTGATAGGAATCCATTATATGGGGCAGTATTTCATAATGCAGCAAGGTTGCTGCAAACGAAGCAACCGACGTTTGCGATAAATCATGAATTATTTGGGCTCATTATTGGAGAAGTACAAAGGGGCGAAGTAACAGTATTTGCAGTGGAACATATTATTCCGAAGCAAAATATATTTGGGCCGAACAATTTTTTCTCGACAATAGAGCAGCAGGCAAATTTGTAAAATGAATAGAATAAGAATAAAATAGAAGAGAAATAGTCGTAACGATATGTTGCGGCTGTTTTTTTGAAAAGGGGGAAGAAAGATGAAGAGAGTGGGGAAAGAGTTCTTTTTGCAACATGATATCGTTATTATGTATAGTATCCTATTAATTTTTATCATTATTTTAAAAATGCAATTTTTCACATGGATTGGTATGTTGGCGTGTGTGTTTGGGATTGTTTTTTATACGCTTAACGAATATATGACACATCGTTTTTTATTCCATTTAAAGCCGCCTAAAAATGTATTTTTATTAAAAATGTTAAGAAGGTTACATTATGATCATCACGTATATCCAGATGATTTAAAACTTTTATTTTTGCCTGTATGGTTTAGTATACCTAGCTTTACTATTTATTTACTTATAGCATATGGTATTACAAAAAGTGTTACTGTTACACTTTCATTTGGAATCGGAATGATTATCATGCTCCTCGTTTATGAATGGAAACATTATATTGCACATAAGCCGATTCGCCCTGTCACTAAGTTTGGGAGATGGTTAAAAAAGCAGCATATATTACACCATTATAAAAATGAAAAATTTTGGTTTGGTGTTTCAAATCCAGTATTCGACTTTATATTTGGAACGCTTAAAGATGGGAAAGACGTTGAATTAAGCCAAACAGCTCGTAATTTAGAAAAGGAGAAAAAGACGGAAGTAGTGCGATAAGCACTACTTCTATTTTTAATGAGGAAAAGATTTATCGAGCTTCACTTCATGCGGCTATTTGCGTGAACTGGGCTATTAATCCGTGTGGAGTGTACAAAATCTCTACGGAATCAAGTTGCACTTTATGTTGAAAAAGTATATTAAAAACTTAAGAGAAAATGCCGAAAAATGTCTAGCGAAAAATCTTTGCAGGAATGTATGGATTGTCTAAAATGGAGATAAGTTTCTGAATATTTATAAAATTTAGTCTTTTGGTGTGCAAGGGGGAGTTGTATTTCAAGTACAGAGAGGGGATTATAGAATGAAACGAGATGATACATCAGCACGTAAGTTACAAAATGAAGTGAATTATACAGAGGTTGTTCAGTCGGAAGAATTTCAATTGCTATTAAATACGAAAAAGAAGTTTATCGTTCCGATGAGTATTTTCTTTTTAAGTTTTTTTATTACACTACCTATCTTAACATCGTATTCAAAGGTGCTCAATACACCAGCGTTTGGTGATGTTACTTGGGCGTGGGTATTTGCTTTTGCGCAATTTATAATGACATGGGCATTTTGTATGATTTATAGCAAAAAAGCTGAATCTTTTGATGAAATCTCGCAAAAAATTTTACAAGATATGCAAAAAGTGAGGGGCTGAACTTGAATACGACTGCTTTTGCACTATTTTTAATTATCGTCCTTGGTACACTCGTCATCACCTATTTTGCATCGAAAAAAACGAAAAATGCGAGTGAATTTTATACGGCTGGAGGGGGATTAACAGGTTGGCAGAATGGTCTAGCCATTGCTGGGGATTATATGTCTGCTGCGTCATTTCTTGGTATCGCAGGAGCAATAGCGTTAACTGGATTTGATGGATTCTTTTATAGTATTGGCTTTTTAGTTGCTTATTTAGTGGTACTATATCTCGTTGCAGAACCGCTTAGAAATTTAGGGAAATACACGCTTGCTGATATGATTGCCGCGCGTTTTGATGCAAAAAAAGTTCGTGGTATTGCCGCGCTTAATACGATGACGATTTCAATTTTTTATATGATTGCACAATTAGTTGGTGCAGGTGCACTTATTAAACTGTTATTAGGCATAGAATATACGACATCTGTATTAATCGTGGGTACACTTATGACAGTGTATGTTATTTTTGGTGGTATGACTGCTACGAGCTGGGTACAAATTGTTAAAGCTGTACTACTTATGGCTGGTACATTTATTATTTCTGTTATCGTTTTCTCAAAATTTAATTTCAGTGTGACTGAAATGTTCGCTCAAATGAAAACAGCTACTCCATTAAAAGATTCGTTTTTAAATCCGGGAGTAAAGTATAAAGATGGTCTCGATACACTTTCTTTAAATTTAGGACTAGTACTTGGTACAGCGGGATTACCGCATATTCTTGTCCGCTTTTTTACAGTACGTGATGCAAAAACGGCACGTCAATCTGTTGTATATGCGACATGGTTAATTGGTGCATTTTATATTATGACAATTTTTCTAGGGTTTGGAGCAGCGGCGTTTGTAGGAAATGAGGCAATTATTAAAGCGAACCCGGCTGGTAATATGGCAGCACCTTTATTAGCTAAAGCGTTAGGTGGAGATTTCTTATTTGCTTTCGTATCAGCAATTGCCTTTGCTACAATTTTAGCTGTAGTAGCAGGACTTGTGTTAACGGCAGCATCAGCATTTGCACATGATTTTTATAATGAGATTATACGTAAAGGAAAGTCTACGGAAAAAGAGCAAGTATCTATGGCTCGTTATGCGTCTATTGGAGTAGCGGTATTATCTATTATACTAGCGTTATTTGCTCAAACATTGAATGTAGCATTTTTAGTTTCACTAGCATTTGCAGTTGCAGCGAGTGCAAACCTACCAGTTATATTATTTACAATTTATTGGAAACGCTTTAATACAACGGGTGCTATTTCTGGTATGGTTGTTGGGCTCGTATCAGCAATTGTTCTTGTGGCGCTAAGTCCAAATGTTTGGAATCCAGTAGCTGGGAAAGCTATTTTTGTTGGAGAAGCATTATTCCCCTATACGACACCTGGCATTATTTCGATTCCGCTTGGTTTCCTAGCAGCATACTTGGGAACAGTTTTTTCTAGTAAGAAAGAAGATGCAGCGAAGTTTGATGAAATTCTTGTGAAATCTAATACTGGTCATGGTATTAGCGATGTATCTTCACATTAAAAAAAGAGGAGCTTTTCGATATATAAGAAAAGCTCCTTTTTCTTTTGGTATTTTATTATAAATATTACTTTATTTTGGGTAGGATTTGTCTTTGTTTTGTGGAATGAAAATAGCAGGGAGAAATTTAAATCATCATGGCACCAGCGCAGCTTTTGTGAAAATAAGTTGTTATGGAAGGTGGAAGAGATGATGAAAACAAAACAAACAGATGAATTATTAGCAAAAGATGAGCAATATGTTTGGCATGGAATGCGTCCCTTTAGTCCAAGTAATACAATGGTAGGGGCAAAAGCGGAAGGATGCTGGGTGGAAGATATACAAGGGAAAAGGTACTTAGATGGTATGAGTGGCCTTTGGTGTGTGAATAGTGGGTATGGAAGAAAAGAGCTTGCTGATGCAGCTTATGAGCAATTGCAAACATTATCTTACTTTCCGATGTCACAATCACATGAGCCGGCTATAAAGCTTGCTGAAAAGTTAAATGAATGGCTTGGCGGGGAGTATGTTATTTTCTTCTCTAATAGTGGTTCAGAAGCGAATGAAACAGCTTTTAAAATAGCAAGGCAATATTATGCTCAAAAAGGGGAACCACATCGTTATAAATTTATGTCACGTTACCGTGGGTATCATGGAAATACAATGGCAACGATGGCGGCAACTGGACAAGCGCAGCGCAGATATCAATATGAGCCTTTTGCTTCAGGATTCTTACATGTAACACCGCCAGATTGTTACCGTATGCCAGAGATTGAGGGACAAAATATTTATGATGTAGAGTGTGTAAAAGAAGTTGATCGTGTTATGACATGGGAATTAAGTGAAACTATTGCAGCTTTTATTATGGAACCAATTATTACAGGCGGAGGTATATTAATGCCGCCACAAGACTATATGAAAGCTGTTCATGAAACGTGTCAAAAACACGGGGCATTACTTATTAGTGATGAAGTAATTTGCGGTTTTGGTCGCACAGGAAAAGCGTTTGGATTTATGAATTATGATGTAAAGCCAGATATTATTACAATGGCAAAAGGGATTACGAGTGCATACTTACCATTATCAGCAACCGCCGTGAAAAAAGAAATATATGAAGCATTTAAAGGAACGGGAGAATATGAATTCTTCCGTCATATAAATACATTTGGTGGGAATCCAGCAGCTTGTGCATTGGCACTTAAAAATTTAGAAATTATGGAAAATGAAAATTTAATTGAACGCTCTGCACAAATGGGTTCACTTTTATTAAATCAATTAAAAGAAGAAATTGGAGAACATCCGCTTGTTGGGAATATTAGAGGGAAAGGGCTATTAGTTGGAATTGAACTAGTAAATGATAAAGAGACGAAAGAGCCAATTGATAACGATAAAATCGCAAGTGTTGTAAATGCTTGTAAAGAAAAAGGTTTAATTATAGGGCGAAACGGTATGACAACAGCAGGATATAATAACGTTTTAACATTAGCACCACCGCTTGTTATATCAAGTGAAGAAATTGCTTTTGTTGTTGGAACGGTGAAGACGGCGATGGAGCGTATTTAATAAAATAAAAGAACAAAAGCGAGCTGTAATATAAGGCTCGCTTTTGTTTATTACGTGAAATAGGGTAGTTTTTTAAAGGGAGGGGATATGAATGGAGAAATATGATCTTAGTCAACATTATCACATCGGATATTATGAAGATGGATATGATTTAGAAGTGACGGCGTACAAAAGAATAAATGAACCAGTTTGGGATGCTTATATCCCGCACTATGAGGCAGACGATTTTTATAAGAATGTGGAGGAAATGAGGCTAGGTGAATATATAGATGATTACGGCATTAAGGTGTATTCATTTCGTGATGATATTGATGATGAAGAAGCACGAACTATTTTTGAAAAGTGGCTGAAAAAGAATGAGATTGTTTAAAGATAAAGCCAAAAAAGGAGATTGCTATCTTATAAAGTAGCAATCTCCTTTTAATATATAAATTATTTACTTGCTTTCATTGCTTTATCTTTAGCACCAAAAGTGTATTTTAACATTGGTGGTGTAATCATTGTAGTTAAAATAACGACGATAACGATTGCTGTAAAGTAATCTTGTGCTAATAATCCAGAAGAAAGACCTGTTCCTGCGATGATAAGTGCAACTTCACCACGGGAAACCATACCAGCACCGATTATTGCAGAAGACTTTGCATCAAATCCAGTGATTCGTGCACCGAATCCACAACCGATGAGTTTCGTTAATACAGCGATAACTGTTAATGCTAAGATGAACCAAACTTGATCACCAATACCGTCAAATGTAATATTCATACCGATACTAACGAAGAATATTGGTACGAACATAGCATAAGCGATTGGTTCTACTTTCTTTTCTACTTCATGTTTGTAGTTTGTTTGAGAAATAGCGATACCAGCTGCGAAAGCACCGATAATACCAGCAATTCCTAATAGCTCGCCGAAATATGCGAATGAGAAACAGATGATAAGTGCTGCGCTAACGATAGACTCTGATACGCGTAGTGGTGATAACCAACGCATAATCGCTGGAACACCTTTCCATCCGATTAAAATAATAGAAGCGAAGAATACTACTTTCTTCAAGATAACCATTGTTAAGTTAACATCATCTGTACCTAAGAAGCTCATTGCGAATGCTAATAAAATAACAACAAGAATGTCGTCGAATACAGCTGCTCCAAGCATTGTTGTACTCTCACGTGTTTTCATCTTACCTAAATCGCGAAGTGTTTGAACGGAAATACTAACACTTGTTGCACATAGAAGTAATCCTAAAAATACAGCGTTCCCTTGTTCCATTCCCATAACAAGGCCGGAAACGTAACCACCTACGAATGGAAGAACGATACCTCCGAGTGCAACTGCTAAAGAAGAATTACGATTTGCATTTAATTCTTCTAAGTCTGTTTCAAGTCCTGCCATAAACATTAAAAGAATAACCCCGACATTACTTAATTGCGTTAGAAGCTCTGAATTTTCAATCCAACCTAATACAGCTGGGCCGATAACGATACCTACGATTAATTTACCTAGTACAGAAGGTTGACCTAATCTAACACTAAGATCACCAGCAAGCTTTGTACTTAATAAAATAAGTGCAATTTGAAAGAAAAATTCGAATTCCATCTGATCCTCTCCTCATCATTTTTATTTTTATCATACGATTTCTCGGAATTTGCCTAATGAAAATATGTAAAACCCATTAAACAAAGGGTCTGATTACGAGTTCTTTTGAACTTGTAATTTGAACCTGTAATTAATATATAATATATTTTATGAAAAATCAATGAAAAAATAGCAGATTTTCATGGCTAGGATTCGTTTTATGTATGAAGAGAATCACTATATAATAAGAAGAAATAAGACTATCTTTTAATGAATTGGAGAAGGAATTATGTTATTAAATAAACGTTTTACAATTGGAGAAATGGCGAAAATGCATAATATAGCGGAATCGACTTTACGTTATTATGATGAGAAAGGAATTTTTCATCCATCCATTGTGGATCCACAAACGAATTATCGTTATTACACAATCGATCAGTTTTCACTATTAGATATGATTAAATTTTTACGGCAGCTAAATATTCCGTTAAAGGAAATTAAGAAATATATTGATGAACGAAATCCAGCCTATGCACTCAATTTACTTGGGAAGCAACAAGAGATGATGTTGAAGAGGCAAAGAGAAATTGAGTATGCTTTAGCAAAAATGGAACATAGGATTCATTTAATTAAGGAAGCAACGAAATCGAAAACAGATCGAATTGTTATGAAAAAAATACCGAAGAGAAAAATAACAGCGATTGCGGTTGCACCGAATACAACCGATGATATGTTTGAATATTATATCCACTCGTTGCAAAAAAACATGAAGCAAATTGATGATAGTGTATTTTCAGGGGATATCGGTGTAACAATTTCAAAAAATGCATTAATGCAAAATGAATTTCAAGCATATAGCAGTGTTTTTATTCTTTTGGATTATATGCCTTATCAAGTACATAATTCAGATGAAATTAAAGCGGGTATATATGCGTGTGCTTATCACTATGGACCATATGAAGAAACAGAAATAACATATCAGGAGTTATTCAAACATATTGACAAAGAAGGATACGAAGTAAATGGAGATTCAATTGAGATTGGATTAATTGATTGGTCTGTAACAGAAAATCCAGAGGAGCAAGTAACAGAAATTCAAATTCCTGTAGTGAAAAAATAAGGTGAAGCCCCTTGGATTGATTACAGATTTACACCTATTGATATAATTCAGTTACCTATTTTTTAATTCTCTATTGACCTTCAAGTTACTTGAAGGTTTAAACTGTGAACAGAGCGTTGAGAAAAAGGAGCATATTAGTATGGAAGCAACAGAAAAGTTAAGAGAAAAACCAATTAAAAGTTTATTTATTTCATATTTAATACCAGCAGTTCTCGGCATGGTATTAATGTCAGTAAATGTCATGATTGATGCGATCATGATTAGTAGAGGAGTTGGAGCGAACGGTTTAGCAGGAGTAAACGTGGCTATTCCAGCGTTTTCAATTTTCTTTTCCATTTCATTATGGATTGGAATGGGCGGAGCAACTCTATATTCCATTGCACTAGGCGAAAAAAAATTAGAAAGAGCAAGATTTATTTTTACTCAATCTATGACAGTGGCAGTTATTATCGTAGGTGTGTTAGCGGCTATTTGCTTATGGAGAATAGAAGATTTAGCATATCTGTTCGGTGCCAATGAAGTGATTTTGCCATATGCGTTAGACTATTTACACGTACTATTAACATTTGGAATGATATACGTGTTAGAAAATATTTTAAGTACATTTATACGTAACGATGGAAATCCTAATTTAGCAATGGCAGGTCTTGTCGTAACAGCTGTATTGAACATTATCTTTGATTATATCTTTATTTTTATCTTTGAATGGGGGGTAACAGGTGCTGCGTCAGCGACTATTCTTTCAGCAGCAATTGGTTTCCTTGTATTATTAACTCATTTCTTTAGAAAGAGTAGTGTTTTAAAGTGGACGAAATTCCATTTTGAATGGGATACGGTTAAACAAATTATGGTGATTGGTTTCCCAAGTTTTACAACTGAAATCACAGTAGCGATTGTAACAGTTGGTTTTAATATCGCTTTTGTTCAATATGCAGGAGAATTAGGTGTCGCTTCTTATGCAATGGTCAATAGTATTCATACAATGACATTACTATTATTCTTCGGTGTTGGAGCCGCATTGCAACCTATTGCTAGTTTCCATTATGGTGCAAATTTACCAGAAAGATTGCGTGAAGGATTGCGGTTAGCTGTAAAAATTGCAGTTGTACTCGGAGGCGTAGCAATTGTTGTCGGTTTATTCTTCGGGAAATATATAATTGGCTTATTTGATGTACAATCTCCAGAATTATTGGAGCTAACGTTAACAGGTATTAGTTTATTCTTTATCCAATATGTATTTTTAGGCTATAACATTGTGTATGGAGAGTATTTCCAATCAGTGCGACAAACGACAAAATCAGTTCTTATTATTTTGAGCCGTGGTTTACTATTTATTATTCCGTTGTTATGGATTATGCCGAAATTATTTGGTGTAAATGGAATTTGGCTCGTTATGCCAGTAGCGGAACTATTGACAGCAATCATTGTATTTACGATGAATCGCATGAAGCATCCTGTTCCAATACGAATGGCAAGTGAGAAAGAAGCCGTATAATGAAAAAATCCCCTTATATTTTAAGGGGATTTTTTATTCTTTTAAACTAATAGCAAAAGATCCATCTGTCTCTTGAACAGAGGCAAATGCAATGTTTTTAATATTTGTGATTCCTTTTTCTTTTAATTCTTTATATAACCATTTTTCATCTTTATGGATTAACTTTAAGTTGTCGTATTGAATTTGCGAATCGACGATAAGGGCGATTGGTAATCCAGCATATGTAACATCAATATTCAAATCTTTTGGAGTTAATGGCACAAGTTCTCTTTTTGGTAAAATACTAATGGCTCCATTCGCTTCTAATATCGCATACTCAATTTCATGAACGCTTGGATATCCTGCGACACGAAGGTTAGAAAGTAACTCAGCAATCGGATATCTACTTTTTTGTAAGTTCTCAAAAATAATATCACCATGTTTAATCAAAATAATAGGATGTCCAAGAATAAAACGATTTAGTTTGTTGAGTAGACTTAATTTTGTAAGAAGCAAATGCAAGCATGTAATAACGATCATACCGATAAATGCTTGTAAAGTACCAGCGACTGGTATGGCCTGAAAAGCTAAGTAAGATAAAAAGATAATAGCCCCAAAATCATGAGGAGTTAGTTGTGCTAACGCGGATTTACCAAGTAGCTTAAGTGATAGTAAAAATAAGATAAAAAAGAACGATACATTAAATAAAAAGAGAAGCAATAGGGACACTCCTTCGTGCGAAGTTGTACTTACTATTCCCAAAAGTAATGTAAATATTACTTTTAAAGGATAAATTAGGTTGAAATGGAATTTGTCTGTATACAAACAAATAAATGGATATTATCATGAAGGAAGTAAAGAAAATAGGAGTATATGGATATGAGAAAGAAGAAAATAATTAAGTATATTTTAGTTATTATAATGATTTGTGCCGTATATGTGGGATTTTTACAATATAACATTTATAAACATGGGCATATGAATGCGACCTACGATGCTGATTATATAATCGTACTAGGCTCGAAAGTAAATGGAACGAAACCATCGTACTCACTGCAATATCGTATTGATAAAGCAGCTGAGTATTTAAAATCACATGAGAAAACAATCGCTATCGTGTCTGGAGGAAAAGGGAAAGGAGAAGATATTTCGGAAGCATTAGCAATGAAAAACGGGTTAATGGAACAAAATGTTGCAGAAGACCGAATTATAATAGAAGACAAGTCGACGAGCACAGATGAAAATATTAAATTCTCAAAACCGTTAATTCCAGCCAATATGAAAAAAGGAATGATCGTAACAAACGATTTCCATATGTTTAGAGCGAAAAAAATTGCAGAAAAACAAGGACTACAATTAGACGGTCTTTCAGCAAAAACACCAAAACCAATTATTATTCCATCGAATGTAAGAGAGTATTTAGCGATTACACAATATTGGTTGATGAATCGAATATAGTAAAAAAAGAATCCCACCTATCACATCAGGTGGGATTCTTTTTAGTAAGGGAAATCTTACAAATCTGTCATCTTAATGAAAGGTAAAGCGATAGTTCCGAAAGTGAAATCCTGACATAATGAAGGTAACAAAAAACATTAGAGGTGATTCGGATGAAAGGAAATAATATTTTATCTGCGTTCTGTTACTTTAGTATCTTTTTCGCGCCATTTTTACTACCAATTATCGTTTACTTTGTTGCGGAAGATGAAGTGAAATATCATGCGAAAAAAGCATTTTGGTCACATGTTTTCCCTTACGCAATCTTATTTGGCGGATTAGCAGTGTCAGGGGTATACGGTTTAAGCTTCAATCAATCTGAAGGTGTTGGAATTGGCATGTTTATCACATATGCAGTGTTCATTCTTGTAGGAATTTATTACTTCATTTGGAATATCGTAAAAGGGGTTAAAGTTTTAAAAACGACGTAACAAAAATTGTGTAACAGGCAATAATATTGTACGGATTTTTCGGTAGTTTCCAGTAAGGCGATATAATTTCATTCACCGTATTAATAGATACTTTAAAAGGAGCAATTCACAAAGAATTGCTCTTTTTGTGCTTATAAGTTGTGAATAATGAAAAAGATATGTTAATTTTTCATTATGAAGAGAAAAAAGGAGTGATTTTCATGAATGAGATAATACATACAATGGAGCAACACGTTTCAGTTCGTAAATATAAAGAAGAACCCATTTCAAAAGATGTAGTAGAAAGAATGGTGCAAGCTGCACAACATGCGGCTTCCTCACATTTTGTGCAGGCTTATTCTGTTATATATGTAACAAATCAGGAACTAAAGGCTAAACTAGCAGAACTATCTGGAAATCGTCACGTGAAAGACTGCGCGGCATTCTTTGTTTGTTGTGCAGATTTAAAACGCCTTGAAATTGCATGTGAAAAACATGGTACAGAGATAAAACATGAAGGAGTGGAAGACTTTATTGTTGCAACGGTAGATGTTTCACTTTTTGCGCAAAACTTAGCGTTAGCAGCAGAATCATTAGGGTACGGTATTTGTTATATTGGCGGAATTCGTAATAACCCGAAAGAAGTGAGTGAATTGCTTCATTTACCGGATAAAGTATATCCTGTATTCGGAATGACAGTTGGCGTACCAGATGAAGAACATGGAGTTAAACCGCGGTTACCAGTAGCAGCAATCCTTCATGAAAATGGATATGATGAAAAGAAATATGATGAAGTATTAAACGAATACGATGAAACGATGAGCGAGTATTATAAAGAAAGATCATCAAATCAAAAAAACGTAACATGGACGAAATCAATGAGCTCATTTATGGCCAAAGAGAAGAGAATGCATATGAAAGAGTTTTTGAGTGAGAAAGGATTAAATAAGAAATGAGTAAAAGGACAAACCTGAGATGTGGGTTTGTCCTTTTTTAGAGGAGAAATGTTATTTTCCTCTTAATTCTTTCCACATATTCTGAAGGGCTTCCAATATAATGGCTACATCCCTTTTTGAATATTAGTAATACTTACTTACAAATTAAAATCTTTAATTTTATTTAATTATTATTTATAAGTATACTTAACGTAATAATATTTTGAATATTCTTAAAAGTTATTGTTCAACCACTTCCATATGAATAAAGGGGGGAATCATTTAATGGGTTATAATTTAGACGAAAATCTGAAAAGAAGTGCAAGTAAGTTCCCAGACAGTATCGCTTATATCTATAGAGATAAAAGTGTTACTTATAGAGAACTAAATCAGCAGGTAGATCAATTGGCTGCTGGTTTGTCTGCCCGAGGAATTGGGAAGGGAGATGGGGTGGCTCTTTTATTAGGAAATAGCCCTGAATTTCTCATTACGTATTACGGCATTTTACGATTAGGTGCATTTGTTGTTCCGATGAATCCTTTGTATACGAAAGAGGAAATGAACTACATTTTAGACGATAGCCAAGTTAAAGGGGTTATTGCTCATGTATCTGTAGAACCGAAGTTATCAGAAGTAAAGGAACAATTGAAAAATCTAGTGCTAGTTATTTATACAGATGCCGAGGATCAGGAATGTACATGGGAGCATCTGATGGAAACAAACAATAATGTTTGGCTAAGCCCTTTCATTGATCAGGAAGACCTTGCAGTCATTTTATACACATCAGGAACAACAGGGAAACCAAAGGGTGCGATGTTATCACATCGGAATTTGGCTTCGAATGCAGATGCCATTTCAGAATTAATTGAGCTTCATGGTAAAGATTGTGTAGTAGCTGTTCTACCAATGTTTCATGTTTTTTGTATGACTATTTGTCTGAATGCACCAATTGCTTGCGGGGCAACTGTCCTGATCCTACCTAAATTCAGCCCTCTTGATGTAATCAATACCATTCGAGAAAAAAAGGCAACAGTGTTTGCTGGAGTTCCTACGATGTATAATTTTATCTTGCAATTGCCTGAATCCAAGGAGGAAGATTTCTTATCCGTTCGCTTGTGTATCTCAGGAGGTGCCTCGATTCCGGTCGAGCTGCTACAAAAATTTGAAAACAAATATAATGTTTTTATTTTGGAAGGGTATGGTCTTTCAGAAACTGCTCCTCTTGTCGCTATTAATCCTTTAAAGGGAACCCGCAAACCAGGCTCTATCGGCCTAAATATACCAGGCCTCAAGAGCAAAATTGTCAATGAGGACGGAAAGGAATTGCCCAGAGGAGAAGTCGGAGAATTAGTAGTTCAAGGGCCAAACGTAATGAATGGATACTTGAGGATGCCGGAAGCTACATCAGCGGTCTTAATAGATGGATGGTTTTACACTGATGATCTAGCGACAATGGATGAAGAAGGATACATCTACATCGTGGATCGCAAGAAGGACATGATTATTGTTGGTGGATACAATGTATATCCTCGTGAAGTGGAGGAAGTTCTGTATCAACATCCTGCTGTTATAGAGGCGGCCGTAATCGGAGTTTCAGATGGAGAATACGAAGAAAAAGTAAAAGCTTATGTCGTAGTCAATGATGAACGAATCACCATGAATGACATTATCCGATTTTGTCAGGATAAGCTGGTTAAGTACAAGCTTCCTAGCCAAGTGGAATTTTCTAAAGGGTTACCTAAGAACTCAACAGGGAAAATTTTGCGCAGAGAGTTAAGACAATTGATTGAAGTTAAGTAAGAAACTAACTAACCATATTATTGAAGGAGGAATATTTATGTCGCTCATTTTAAAGGAAAAAGTTCAAGGACCAGTAGCGTGGAAAGGTATTGATCTAGCTAAAGATGATTCGTGGGTTTATTATTTGTCTGAGAAAACAATAGCATCTATTGAAAGCGCTTTATTTCTTATTAAACAAAAGGGTTTAAAAGCACCTAATTTTAACAAGGAAGACTTCCAGATTCCGGATCTCTCTGACGAAATTGCATACTTTGTGGAAGAATTAGAGAATGGGAGGGGGTTTCTATTAATTCGTGGATTGCCAATGGAAAGGTATACGGATGAAGAAGTGAGCACTATTTATTGGGGGCTCGGACTTCACATGGGCATTCCGGTATCGCAAAACGCAAATGGTGACCTCTTAGGGCACGTCATTGATCAAGGTCTGAGTTTAGAAAATTCAAATGTACGCGGTTACCAAACGAAATTGCATCTGCCTTTTCACGCGGATGGATCTGATGTCGTCGGATTATTAAGTCTTCGAAAAGGGAAATCTGGGGGGTTCAGTAGTATCATAAGTTCAATGGCTGTTTATAATGAAATTCTTGAGAAGTACCCAGAGTATCTGGGAATTCTCTGTCGTCCATTCAACTTTGATCGACGTGGTGAGGAGTCGCCAGGTGAATCACCAGTATTTACATCACCAATTTTTAGTTACTATGATGGTAAATTGAGCTGCAGATATGTCCGTACATTTATTGAATCAGCACAAGCGAAAACGGGTATCCATTTGTCAAAAGTTGAAATTGAAGCTTTAGACATACTGGATTCCATCCTTCATGATGAAAATATGCATTATAATATGATGCTGGAAGAAGGTGATATGCAATTCGTTAATAATTATACAGTTCTTCACTCACGTACTCAATATGAAGACTATGAAGAACAGGAACGAAAACGCCATTTATTAAGATTATGGCTCACGATGCCAAATGGCCGAGAAATTGCAAATGATTTCGCGATGTTTATTGATGAGAAAACAGGTAAAGCCGGTCGCGGCGGTATTCCAGTCCGTGGAAAAACATCTGGTGGTATTGTAGAAAACTTAAAGTAATTGAGTTTAAATCCGAAAGATTGACCTTTATAAACCAATTCATTAGAACACCAATTGATTCATGTAATGGGGAACGCCTTTTCAGATGGTAGGAAAAGGTTTTCCCTTGATGGTAAAAATAGGGGGGATTTATACGTTGAGCACTCCAAAGTATTCTTGGATTATATTATTATTTCTAGTTGCTTCAGGTATGATCAATCAAGTTGATAAAATTGTTATTGGTTTGGTTTCCGTTCCCCTTATGAAAGAATTACATTTAAGCCCTTCACAATGGGGATTGGTGGGAAGTTCTTTCTTTTGGTTCTTTACTTTTTCTTCTATTATTCTTGGTGGTATGGCCGATTCTAAAAATACGAAAAAAATGTTAACTTGGATGTCACTTACATGGTTGATTGTTCAATTTCTTACACCTTTTGTTTCCACTCTGTCTCTATTAGTCTTTACAAGAATGATCTTGGGAGCAGGCGAGGGTCCAGCACCTGCTCTATCAACGGCAATAATGGGGAAATGGTTTCCGAAACACAGACATGGTATAGGCTTTGGGGCAGTTCTGTTAGGAACAACAGGCGGAGCAGCTATTGCTTCACCATTATTAATCTCTTTAATCGATCAATATGGATGGAGATCTGCTTTTATAGCCATGGGAGCTGTTGGGCTTATTGTGCTAGTTTTATGGGTCATTTTCGGTAAAGAAAGTCCACAAGAAATTGGATTGCCCTCATTTCATCAAGAGGAGCAGCATTCATCAACCCTTTCTAAGGTTTCTTGGCGTCAGTTTCTTCCGCATCTTTTATCTAAAAATTTTGTTTTTACTGTTTTATGTGGAGGTTGTGCTTATTGGTTATTGTCCGTTCAAGCAATATGGTTTCCAGTGTATTTTACTAAAGTTCAACACTTTAATGGTCAAACATTAAAGTTAGCCGTGTCATTACCTTTTCTTTTCGCCGCCATTAGCCAAATCGGATTTTCCATGCTATCAGACCGGATTTATCGCAAAACTGGGGATATTCGTAAAGCGCGAATAAATCTTGCCGGTTCCATGATGGTGCTATCTGCTCTTTGTGTATATCTAGCAAATGTTGTGAATTCTTCTGCTGTATCCATCCTGTTCTTCACCCTTGCTCCAGGTTTTGCGTATGTCATTCTTTCACTCGCACCCGCAATATTTATGGATTTTTTTTCTCCTAAAAACATCGGAAAAGCACAAGGAACGTTCATTGCTCTTGCAAGCTCAACAAGTATTATTGCTCCACTCGTATTCGGGTATTTCATCCAATATGCAGCGACTGAGGCAATGGGATATCATTATGGATTTCAAGTAACTGCTTTTGGGATGTTCATTATCGGATTATTGTTTTGGATCGTTGTACGTCCCGCAAAGCAAGGCAACAGAAAAATAAAAGCAGAGGAGCAAGTGATTATTTAAAAGATATACAGCAAGTAAGGGCACAGTAATAACTTCAAAGAAGAATCGTCGTAGTTAGTGAATATATCAAATTGAGGTAAGGGGACCATAACTATGTTGAGGGATTATGTGGTCAATGAATCTATTACTTAATTTTTTGAAAGGGGTGTTTGTGTGATTGGATGACGGTATATATTCATGAAACTCACTTATAAAAAAAACTGAATATTCAGTCTTCTTTATGATGTAAGTGTTATCGATGTTTCGGGAGATAGCGAGAGGTCAGGGGTAAGGATCGATTAAGGAACTTCTCTTTTCTTCATTGTTAATGCAAAAAAAATCAGTCATCTTAAGTAGGGAAATAACTAAATTAATAAAGGAGGATTATTTATGTCGATCATTTTAAAGGGAAAAATTCAAGGACGTTCAGTGTGGAAGGGTATTGAACTAGCTAAAGATGATTCATGGATTTATTATTTGTCCGAAAGAATGATTGCTGCACTTGAGAAGGCTGTATTACATGTTCAGCGTAAGGGATTAAAAGCACCTGAGTTTGGAAAAGAAGATTTCCAGATTTCGGATCTTGCTGACGAGATCACTTACTTTGTTGACGAGCTGGAAAATGGTAGAGGATTCCTATTGATTCGTGGATTGCCAATGGAACGTTATACTGATGAAGAAGCAAGTATCATTTACTGGGGGCTCGGACTTTACCTAGGTATTCCAATCATTCAAAGTAAAAAAGGTGACCTTTTAGGGCATATCAAAGATGTAGGTCTCGACTTTAAAAATACTAGTGTACGTGGTTACCAAACGAATGTACACCTTCCTTATCACACAGACCTCGCTGATGTAGTTGGCTTACTGTGCCTTCGCAAAGCGAAATCTGGTGGTCTAAGTAGTATCGCAAGTTCTATGGCTATTTATAATGAAATTCTTGAGAAGTATCCAGAATTTCTTGGAATTCTTTATCGCCCATTCTTCCATGATCTTCGCGGGGAAGAAGTACAAGGTTCATCTCCAGTAGTTTCATCACCAATCTTTAGTTATTACAATGGTAAATTAAGCTGCAGATGGATACGAAATTATATCGAATCTGCACAAACGAAAACAGATGTTTCTTTGACGAAATTAGAAATCGAAGCATTTGATTTACTAGATTCCCTTACTCATGATAAGAACATGCATATTGATATGATGATGGAACCAGGTGATATGCAATTTGTTAATAATTATACAGTTATGCATTCACGCACAGTATTTGAAGATTATGAAGAAGATGACCGCAAACGTCATTTATTAAGATTGTGGCTTATGATGCCAAATGGTAGAAAAATTGCCCCAGATTTCGAGTTTTATATCGGAGGAGTACCTGTAAATAGATAAAGTGAAGCTTCTTATCAGTAGGGGCTTCATCCCCTGCTGATGGAAAGCTCATTACTGCCAGTTAATGCGGAATAAACAGCTAGTGAGAAGTAAAATCGTCATTTTTTCTTATATTAAGTTGTATGGTGATTTTATTCATCGAAATAAGGTGAATAAAATCACCATTGTATGTTTTTCGATGATGAAGTGAATGTGAAGGTTTCAGGACAGGAAGAAAGATTTAGGAGATATTCGGGTTAGTTTGAAAATAAATTGAAGTGAGGATGATGTTTCTTGGTAAATTTAGATCCGCAAGCAGAAAAGTTTTTACAAGCATGTAATCAGATGCCACCTATTCATACGATGGATCCTAAAGCAGTAAGAGATATGCTTTCCAATGCACCACGCCCTGCTGTAAAATTAGATCTGGTTTCAAAGGTAGAAAATTTAATGATACCGGTAAGTCAAGAGGAAGAAATCAAATGTAGGGTATACATACCGGAGGGGCAAGGTCCCTTCCCAATATTTATTTATTACCATGGTGGAGGATGGGTTCTAGGAGACATTGACGTGGTGGATGCAAGTTGCCGAATGATCGCAAATAGAACAGCTAGTATTGTCGTATCTGTAAACTATCGTCTCGCTCCAGAGTATAAGTTCCCTACTCCAGTTGAAGACGCATATGCGGCATTGGAATGGTTTTATGAAAAAGGGTCCTCCTTTAACGGAGATGTTACTAGATTGGCAGTAGGGGGGGATAGCGTGGGTGGAAATCTAGCAACAGTAGTTACTATGATGGCGAGAGACCGAAAAGGCCCTGACATCACTGCACAGGTTTTAATTTATCCTGCGACAAATCTTGAATTTAATACGGAATCCCACCAAATATTTGCGAAAGGATTTGGGTTAGATCGTGAACAGCTGGTTTGGTTCCGTGATCATTATTTAAGGAATGATGAGGATAGGTATAATGAATACGCTTCTCCTTTGGGTGCTGAAGATCTAAGTGGTCTCCCGCCAGCAATCGTAATCACCGCAGAAAATGATGTACTTCGGGATGAAGGAATGGCTTATGCTGAACGTCTGAAAAAATTTGGTGTGCAGGTTGAATATGCATGTGAACCTGGTATGATCCACGGCTTTTTTGCACACATGGCTATTTTCTCTAAGAACATTGAATCAACAGTTTCTAAGATTGACAAGTTCTTGAATACTGCTAAATATACAATAGGGATAGATTGAAATCGAAAAAGTTATAAAAAACGAGCCCCCGCTTTTAGCGAGGCTCGTTTTTAAATACACTATTATTGGTAAACTAAGATATAGTTACAATATCTAATCCTAGCTTTTTAGTAAAAAACGGTATCTCCAATTCCACCGGTTACCGAAATGACATCGCCAGTAATAGATGCTGCCAAAGGTGAAGCCAAGAAGGTAATGACATTAGCAATTTCTTCTACTGTAATCAGGCGGCCGATTGCATTGAGTGCTGCCATCTGACGCAAAGCATCTTCGTTAGTGACTCGATTTCTAAACATTTCAGTATCGACAATCCCTGGATAAACAGCATTGACGTTAATTCCATGCTTTCCTAACTCCAATGATGCAGATTTTGTTAAATGGACAACAGATGCATTACGTGGACCGGAACTAAAATAATTACCGCCAATTCTAGCAGCTAGACCACTTATACTTATAATACGTCCCCAATTATTTTCAATCATATAGGGAGCTACAGCTCGGATACAACGAAAATAGCCCATATACTTTTCTTCAAAATCTTTCAAAATAAGTTCATCTTTAATACTATTAAAATCTTCTGGCTCAAAGCCGCCAACACGTGCTCCACTGTTGACTAAAATATCGATGCCTCCCATTGCTGCTGCTGATTTTTCAACTAAATTTAGAATAGAATCAGGGTCAGTAGTATCTGCCACAATCGGATAGATATTTCTTTTTGTTTCTTGGGCTAATTCCTCTGCCGCAATTTTTAGTGAGGATTCATTTCTTGAACAAATCGTACAATCTACACCTTCCAGAGCCAACTGGCGGGCAGTAGCTTTACCAATCCCACGGCTTCCTCCAACAATAAGTGCTTTTTTTCCAGATAACTTTAAGTCCATATTTTAACCCCCTGTTTTGATTTAATTGTAAAAGAACAAACTTAGAAAAAAATCCCTTTAATATTGAATCATTTCTATTTTAAATTCTACAGATAAATTATAATTAAATAAAATTAAAGATTTTAATTTGTAAGTAAGTATTACTAATGTAAATAATGGAAGTTGGAACGATACCTTACTCTGTAAAATGTATCGATCTTGTACGAGTGAATAGGCTCTTCAAGGGGAGGAGCACACTCCTATTATCGTTTATCCCGCTATTTGTGTCCATCTCAAGGTTGAGAGAAGCGAAGAAGATAGGTAGAGAGTTGTGTTTTGTGATTTCAACAATATATTGTAATTGTTTACTGCCTATAACTGTATCCCTTTTGAATATTAGCGATATTTACTTACATATTAAAACTTTTAATTTTATTTATCTGAAAATTATGAATATAATCTAGATAACAATCCATGCGGTTGTATCGGTTGTTATTTAAAGCACTCTTGCGTAGGCGGAGAAGGAGGACAGCATTTAAGAAGTTATAATTTATTTGACAAAGAATTTGAGAAGGGAGATGAAGTTGATCTTTTATTAGGAAACAATCTATAAAAATATGATAACGCTTTCGCCATTAGGGAGGCTTGCAGTGATTTTATACACATTATGAAGAACCAGAACGTAAACGTCATTTACTAAGATCATGGCTCACGATGCCAAACGGCCGAGAAGTTGCACGTGATTTTGCGATGTTTATAGATGAGAAGACAGGTAAAGCAGGTCGCGGTGGTATTGTAGAAAACTTAAGGTAAGGGGAGATTGTTATATTGAACACCCCAAAATATTCTTGGATTATATTATTATTTCTAGTTGCTTCAGGTATGATCAACCAAGTTGATAAAATTATCATTGGTTTGGTTTCCATTCCAGTAATGAAAGAGTTACATTTAAGTCCTTCGCAATGGGGATTGGTGGGAAGTTCTTTCTTTTGGTTCTTCACTTTTTCCTCTATCATTCTTGGGGGCATGGCCGATTCCAAAAACACGAAAAAAATGTTGACTTGGATGTCACTGGTATGGTTGATTGTTCAATTTATTACACCTTTTGTTTCTAGTCTATCTCTGCTAGTCTTTACAAGAATGATCTTGGGAGCAGGTGAAGGTGCAGCCCCTGCTCTATCGACGGCTATAGTTGGGAAATGGTTCCCAAAACATAGACATGGTATAGGCTTTGGTGCTGTTCTCTGTGGAGCAACAATTGGTCCTGCAATTGCTACACCATTATTAATCTCCTTGATCAATCAATATGGATGGAGATCTGCTTTTCTAGTCATGGGGATTGTTGGACTGATTGTATTAGTTTTATGGATCATTTTCGGCAAAGACAGTCCACAAGAAATCGGGTTGCCTTCTTTTCATCAAGAGGAGCAGCATTCATCAATCCTCTCCAAGGTTTCTTGGCGTCAGTTTCTTCCGCATCTTTTATCTAAAAATTTTGTTTTTATTATTTTGTGTGGAGGTTGTGCCTATTGGCTATTGTCCGTTCAAGCTATATGGTTTCCGGCATACTTTACCAAAGTTCAACATTTTGATAATCAAACATTAAAATTAGCTGTGTCGTTACCTTTTCTTTTCGCTGCCATTAGTCAAATTGGCTTTTCTATGCTATCAGACCGGATTTATCGCAAAACTGGGGACATTCGTAAAGCACGAATAAATGTTGCCGGTTCCACCATGGTCCTATCTGCTCTTTGTGTATATATAGCAAATGCCGTGAATTCAAGTGCTATATCCATTTTGTTTTTCACCCTTGCTCCAGGTTTTGCGTATGTTATTCTTTCACTTGCCCCTGCAATATTGATGGATTTTTTTTCTCCAAAAAACATCGGAAAAGCACAAGGAGTCTACGTGGCTCTTGCAAGCTCAACAAGTATTATTGCTCCGCTTGTATTCGGGTATTTCATCCAGTATGCAGCGACTGAGGAAATGGGATATGGTTATGGATTTCAAGTAACTGCTTTGTGTATGTTCGTTATCGGATTATTGTTTTGGATCGTTGTACGTCCCGCGAATCAAAGTCACACAACAATAAAAGCAGAGGAGCAAATAAGTATTTAAAAATTAATGATGGATCGAGGAGGGAAAGAAAGGAGTAAATATGAAAAGGAGGTTGCATAAATGGATTGTTGTGTACATTGTCATGAAGAATTAGCCATTATGGAGCGGAATCGCAGTGAGTGCTGGAATTGTCAAGAGAAGATGTCCGAGACTTACTCTGATGATTATATTGAAGTAGAAGATGAAGTAAAATAGGTTGTACGACAGAATTTAGAGCTTCACAGGTAGCAAAAAAAGCAAAGTATCTTCTGAGTGAACCAACCCAAAAGAAATATTTAAGTGCTTACGAATCATCAAATTAATTGGAATGAGTTCACCTTTTATGACAGGGTGATAGTTTTTCATTACGAAATCAGGAGAAAAGGTAATGTCAAATTTTTAATGATGAATTAGAAAACTCTGTCCATATTTATGGTAATTGTTCATTATTGGAACTGTATTCCTTTTTGAATATTAATAATATTTATTTGCACATTAAAATCTTTAATTTTATTTAATTATAACTTATGAGTATAATCAATAACATATTAAGTCTTAAAAATTTAGAACATTCAGAATTTATAAGGAGGTCTAGAATGGCATTTACACAATTGTTTGATTTAACAGGACAGACAGCAATGGTTACTGGAGGCGGTAGTGGCTTAGGGCGTGTAATGGCACTGGCTTTGGCTGAGGCCGGTGCAAATGTGATAGTTTGCTCACGTCGTATTGAAGTTTGTGAAGAAGTTGTGAAAGAAATCGAGGCGTTAGGAGGACAAGCTCTTGCCTTATCATTGGATATAACAGTCCCTGAATCTATCGCTCAAGGTGTGGAGATAGCAGTTTCTTATTTTGGGAAAATCGAAATTTTAGTCAACAGTAGCGGAACGGTTTTTGAAACGCCTGCTACGGACATGCCTCTAACACAATGGCAAGCTATGCTCGATACAAATGTGACAGGAACATTTTTAATGTGTCAGGCTGTAGGAAGACATATGATAGACAACGAATACGGAAAAATCATTAACATTTCTTCTTCAATCGGCTTTAAAGGTACTGACCCAGAAGCAGTAGATTCTGTAGGATATACAACAAGTAAGGGTGCAGTTATGACTTTAACGAAGGATCTTGCAGTTAAGTGGGGTCGCCATGGTGTACATGTGAATTCTATTGCTCCTGGAGTTTTCACTACTGGAATGAATAACCCAGAAATACCTGGAACACTTGTGCATAAGGCCGGTCCGATTATTGCCTCCCAAGTTCCAGTAAGGAGGTTAGGTAGAGACAAAGATTTAGTAGGAGCAGTTCTTTATTTTGCTTCAGCAGCTTCTGATTATTGTACAGGACAAATATTGACTCTTGATGGGGGACTTGGTGCTAAGTAAATCCCCAAAAAAATAATTAAACTTAATTCGTGAATATATCAAATTGAGGGTGTGAATTAGTAGAAGTTAAAAATAATCATTTCACTTAATTTTTATTATGAACACACTGAAAATGATAGATTCGCAATAGTTAATCAACTGATTATCGTAAGCGTTATCAATATGCTGGTTTTAAAAAATTGAAAGAGGGGATATAAATGGGAAACGTAAAAAATGTAAAAGAGGTAGTGGCATTTCATGCTAATAATATTTGTCCAGATGATTTACCTTGGATTCCTTATTTTGGAGATGCGAAGTTTAAATTACTTAAGGCCAACCCAGTAACTGGACAAACGGTTACGCTATTAAAAGTTCCTGCGGCTATGCAACTTCCTGCTCATTTTCACCCTGGTACGGTCATTGTTTATACTGTCCAAGGCACTTGGAGATATCTTGAGGATCCTTGGGTTTCTAAAGCTGGTGATGTCGTTTATGAGCCAGCTGGCTCTTCACATACACCTCAAGCTGTAGGGGATGAAGAAGTTATTACGCTTAATATTGTTGAAGGAACATTAGATTATTTAGGTGAGAATGGGGAAATTATTGCCAGAGATAATTGGGAGTCATTTTTGAAAAAATACCATGAGCATTGCGCAGCTGAAGGAATTGAACCGGTCGATGTGACTAAATTTTAAAAGATAGATTTGTAAAAAGAGAAGCTCGACGTTCACATGCGACGAGCTTCTCTTTTTGCTCTCTTAACTTTGAATAATTTTGGATTTAAGATGATGAATATATTTGTTGGCAAAAGTGGATAGATGTTTATTCTCTGATCGAACCATTCCTAAAGAAATATTTACAGTCCTATGATTCATCAAATCAACGGGAATGATATCACCATTGTTGACAGGGGGGTAATTTTTCATTACGAAATCAGGAGCAAATGTAATAGCTAAACTTTCGATGATGGCTTGGAGAACTCCATCCATATTGTTTGATGTAAATAGGATTTTTAAGGGTTTATATTTATTAAAGAAATCTTGAACAAAATACTGCATAAATTCACCTTTATATGTAACGAGAGTTTGATCAAGTATATCATGAGGAGTTATGGTACCAAGAAACGCTAAGGGAGAATGCTTAGAAACATATACTTTCTGTTTCCCTTCAAATAGTGTTTCAAAAGCTATTCCTTCCATATTTACATTTAAATCGGGCGAATATGTAATCAGTCCGATGTCGGTCTTATGCTGTCGAATATCTTCAATTACAGCATGTCCACTTTTTTCGGTAACCTCCACATTTACATGTGGATATTCATGTCTAAAAGCAGCTATAGCTTTTACTAGAAACGTCGTCAATCCGGGTAAAGAAGATAACCTTAGTTCTCCCGCTTCCATGGAGTTGAATGAGCTGGCTGTCTCCTTTATTTCTTCAATTTTTCTCAGTACTCCGTAGGCTAGTTTTAGAATGATTCTACCTTCATCGGTTGGTACAGCACCGTGTCCTCGTGAGCGATTAAGGATCTTAACCCCTAACTCCTTTTCTAAGCTGGAAATGGATTGGCTAATCGTAGATTGGGTCACATGAAGATTCTGTGCTGCTTTAGTCAGAGAACTGTGTTTTGAGACCTCAATAATATATACTAATTGCTCAATGTTCATGCCTGTCCCCCTTTTGAATATTAGTAACACTTACTTATACATTAAATTCTTTAATTTTATTTAATTATAATTTATAAGTATAATTAAAAACAATAATAGTATTTGTAAATTTGAGAATATTCTTAATATTAAAGATGTCTAGCATGTATTTAAAAAATTGTTTGGTTTAACGGGACAGACAGAAATAGTACTGAAGATAGTAGCAGGCTAATGGATCCTGAAAGTGTTTGTATCGGTAAAGGAAGATGCAAACGTTGTAGTATGTTCACGTCGTATAGAGGTTTATGAGAAATTTGTGAAAGAAATCGAAGTAGTAGGGAAACGAGCCCTTGTCCTGAAGTTGAATGTAACAGATTCTGAATCTGTTGTTCAAAGTAGGGATAAAGCAATTTCTAATTGCTCAACTGGATAAATAAAGCATGGGGAGGAGACGTATGACAACAGAAACTGTTTTAATTACAGGTGCTACAAAAGGAATCGGTTTGGAATTCGCTAAAATTTTCGCAGGTCATAGCTATAATTTAGTGTTAGTCGCCAGAGACGCAACGTTGCTGGAGCAACAAGCGGAGAATTTAAAAAAGGATTATGGTATGCAAGTAAATACTTTTGCTGGCGATTTAGGAAACTATACAACGGTAGAGAGCTTGCATCGATACTTGAAAACCGAGGGAATTGACATCGATATTTTGATTAATAATGCCGGAGCTGGCGGATTCGGACTCATGACGGAAGTGGATATTCAAAAGGAATTGGAATATCTGCAGCTCAATATGATTTCACTTACGTATTTAACCAGACTTTTTGCGGATGATATGGCGAAACGAAAGCAAGGTAAAATTTTAAATGTGGCTTCACTAGCGGCCTTTCAGCCAGTTCCACGAATGTCGATGTATGGAGCGAGTAAATCGTACGTCTTATCCTTTTCGGAAGCGATTGCTGAAGAACTGAAAGGAACCGGGGTTCAAGTCTCAGTACTATGTCCAAGTTTTACTAAAACAGCACTCACGCAGCAATTCGCCGGAGCAGGAACGAAAGTGTTCAATAAGAACATGTTGGATCCGCAAAAGGTTGCCAAGTGCGGCTTTGAAGGATTAATGAAGAATAAAAGGGTAATCATCCCGGGCTTTAAAAATCAACTCATGGCTAAATCTGTGGCTCTGCTGCCAAGGAAATGGGTAACCATCTATACTCGAAAACTTCTCGAGCAAAAAGTGTAAATAAACATAAAATTCCTATCTTTGAAAGAGTGAGAGTTTTTACACGTATCACCCTTATATAATTTCGGTGGTAAATTGCACAATCGTGCTTAATTTAGTTGAATAGCAAAACAGTGGCCATTCAATCTTTAAAGAGCGCTATCAAACCTTATACAATTTACGGAAAATATTATGCTTACGTTATGATTGGAGGCAGCTTCATGAAGCTGAAAAAAAATTTAAATGAATACAATCAATTCAAACGCGAAATGGAAATATCAGTGCAGAAATATGGATTAACTAACCAAAAAACCGTTGAATTCAGCCAAAAGTTAGATTTAGTGGTCAATGAATTTATGATGATACAATATTCCGAAGTAAACAAACAGGAGCAACTTGGTTAGTATCTTATGTCCAATAGATGTTTCTAGAAATCATCTTTATCATATAAAACTGATAAAAATTTTTCCGAAAGAAAGCACAATAATTGTAGGCAGGCAGAAAAAATAGTTAAAAGCCCTATAAAACAATTAAAAAATATTTCGATCTATTGGGATTAGATAATGGCAGAACAATTGAAGAAATGAAAGCCAGATAAACTTAAGAAGAAATTGACTCCACAGAGTAAAGATTACTGTGAAATATTAATGAAGGGGTGACGTTATGTGGGTCTGTACCTCACACATGAAAGAAACATTACTATTGCTAGAAATTCCTCATGTTAGCAAAGCTTCGTATCAAATTAAGTGTTCTCTTTGTGATAATCTTGCTACTGCAAAAGTTTATTATACTCACAGAACTTACCATTATACTAAAAAGCAAGTCATGGATTCTTTATCAAAATCTTCTCCTATTAAATCTGGTTAATTAATTTTTTGGAAATACGATGCATATCAACATATGAACAGATAGTCCAAGACTAGTTTGTAATTGATTCTAAAATAAACTGTAAAAGTTGTCCTCGTTAGTCCACAACTATGTTGTAATAATGAAAAGGAAGGAGATTGTTTCAAAAGTTCACTTGAAATGACTTTTTGGAGACACCTCTTGAAATGGACAACATAAATATTCTGTACCACGATAGGTTCTTTTGCTTGTTTTATACTCAATCCTCGTTTTTCCTACAAATAAAAAAGAGGTGAACCCGAGTAGCTATTCAGCTACTTTTGGGTTAACCTAATTAAGTAATAGTAGATTCTTCACAAAGCTCCCCACGATAAAACTAACAAAAATACAGCAAATAGCCAGCAGGCTACCAATAATTTTTTGAAGTTTGTATTTGTTTTAAGCAGCTTGGAATAAGAAACTGACATAACGGATTAATCGGTATCTAATAATGATGCTTGTACATGTTTTTTCCATTCGCTTAAATACAACTTCTCTTCTATAGGTAGTACAAAAGGCAACTGTGCAATCAATTCTAAACTATTTCCATCAGGATCATTAAAGTATATGGAGGCGTGTGCTAATTCTGGAAAAACGATTGGCTCAATGGGTTCCATTCCAAAGTCTTTTCGTGCTGAAATTCCTTTTTGATTTAGCCAATGTATCGCATTTTCTAAATCATGTAAGTTTACTTGGAAGGCAATATGTCGTAAGGATGGGTGGTAATTAACGTTGTATTCGGTTCCTTCCCAAAGACCGAGCCAACTTTCATTTTCTTTAATCCAAAAGAAAGCAATATCGTCGCTTCTTTTATACAATTTTAGTCCTAGTGCTGCGTAAAAGGGTATAGATACTTCTAAGCTACGGACGGGTAAATGTGCTTCGTAAAGACCTTTAATCATTGTAATCCTCCTAAGTAAAAATGTTTCTTATTTCATAGTAAACGATATTTTGTTAGTTTAAATCACAAATAAGATGGACATAAAATCATACGAAAGTATGAAAAAACAGCTCATATATGAGCTGTTTTCGTATAGTTTTTAGTTAACGCATTCATTCATTTTGAGTTTAACGAAAAGGATATTTTATATTAATATCCGAATCCGCCACCACCACCCCAACAGCTACATCCGATAATGATTAGAAGGATGAATAGTACGATAAGCAAAGCAAATCCACCGCCGAAACCAGCGCAACTACCACCAAAGCTCATGTTGTTTCCTCCCTTTTGGAAATTAATCTATATAATTCACGGACTACTATATACACTATGTTTTTTATATGGAAAACGAGCTAGTCTCAATTTATAATTAGACAAACGTCTGTGAGCTCATTTGGATTGCATGTTAGTGATATATGAATGAATCGTTATGCAATTCGTAATGTAGTCATTAAAAAAATAAAAATTGTAAAAAAAACCATTTTTATATTTTTTTATGAGGGAATATGTACTATAATTTTACAAGTAATATTATGGGAAAAGGGAGTTTTAGTACAGAGATGGAGATGGGACAATTACAAAATAAAATAGAAAACAAAAAGAAAGAACTAATTCAACTAGTTGCTAGACACGGATTGGATAACGATAAAGTTTTGTTATTTAGCCGAGATTTAGATATACTAATTAATAAGTTTATGAATATAAAAGATAAGGTACATAAATGAAGAATTCGTATTTTTGTAAATAAAGGAGAGAACAGTTATTGGAACATTTACAAGAGGAGTTATATAAACAAATAAAAGAAGAAAAAAGTACTGTTACAATTTTCTTAAAGAGTGGCGTTAGAATAATCGGAGAAATTGTTGGCATAGATAGATTTACAGTTTTAATGTTAGTAGATGGAAAGCAACAACTGATTTACAAGCAGGCAGTATCAACAATAATGAAATAAGACACTCAAAATGAGTGTCTTATTTCATTATATCTTGCAAGCTTCAACGTCAATGCCAGCAGCTAGTAATTTCTTTTCTCCATCTTGTTCAATAATTTTTTGTAATTTAGATAGGAAAGAATCAAAGTTTGTATGCTTTGCAACTTGGAATGTCATCTTATGCTCAATTGGTAGCCACGTATCTATATCGGCTTCGTTATGCTGAATTTTCACCTCAAGTTTATCGAGTGCGTTAGCAACTTTTGCTTCGTATGTTTCTTTCGCTTCAAATTCCATCCATAAATCATATAATTCCTCACCGAGAGAGCCTTTTAATGTTTGTTTAATATTTAAAATTGCTTCTTGTTCATTTTTTTGTTTTTGTAATTGTAATTCGCGACTATTCATTGTATCAAAGGCAGGGATATCACCAGCTTCAGCTTCGACAAGATCATGAATAATAACCATTTTAAGTAACTTTTCAATGTTTACTTTTTGGTCTAAATAAGGCTCAACTAAAATGGCCATTAAAGACATGCGCCACGTATGTTCAGCAACACTTTCTTGGCGTCCGTTAGAAAGCCAGCTATGTCGCATTTCGTATTTTAGTTTTTCTGCTAATGCAATGACTTGTAAAATGTTATGTTCCATTGTAATCCTCCTTATATTTCTACATCATAATTCTAATATAGAAATGAAATGTGTCAATTTTATGAGTATATTGCGATAAATAGATGATAAGCGTATAATAAATATCATATGTAAAAACGAATTATTAAAATAAAAAAATATTTTATAAAAATGTAAAAGGAAGGGCCGGAATATGGGAGACGAAAATCAAGTATTAGCTAGACCACAAAGAAAAAAAGGAAAGTTTGATATTTCTAGCCCGATTGGTATATTAGTAGGTTTCGCTATTGTAATAGCGGCAATCATGCTTGGTGGCGGTGGAGTAAAAGCTTTTAAAAACTTCTTAGATGTTTCATCCATTTTAATTGTCATAGGGGGAACGACAGCGACAATTGTTGTGGCATATCGATTTGGAGAAATAAAAAAATATACGAAGAGTATTTTTACTGTTTTACATAGAAGAGAAGAAGATTTAGAACAGTTAACGGATTTGTTTGTTGATTTTTCGAAAAAGTCTAAAAAACACGGCTTACTTTCTTTGGAAGTTGATGGAGAGCAAGTAGACAATCCTTTTATTCAAAAAGGGATTCAACTAATGTTAAGTGGTTATGATGAAGAAGAATTAAAAGAAGTGTTAATGAAAGATGTTGAAACAGAAGTGTACGAGTTAAGAAAAGGAGCAACATTATTAGATAAGATTGGTGATTTCGCTCCAGCTTGGGGAATGATAGGAACTTTAATTGGTCTTATCCTTATGCTTCAAAACTTGCAAGATACATCGCAAATTGGTACAGGGATGGCAGTGGCGATGTTAACGACATTATATGGATCTGTACTTGCGAATATGATTGCAATCCCTCTTGCTGAAAAGGTGTATCGTGGTATTGAGGATTTGTATACAGAGAAGAAGTTTATTATTGAAGCAATTTCAGAATTGTATCGTGGACAAATTCCTTCAAAATTAAAATTAAAACTTGATACATACGTATACGAAACAAAAATAAAAAAAGCAAAACGAGCAGCCTAATATTTCAAGGAGTGGTATGATGAAAACAAGACCGCAAAAGGGATCGCCTCGTTGGATGACAACTTTTACAGATTTAACGATGTTATTATTAACTTTCTTTGTATTACTAGTTGCTACATCAAAGCAAGATACAGTAAAATTATCAAAGATGCTTGAAAAGTTTAGTAATGCGGAACAAGTAGATGCAAAAGTAATGGAAAATACAATACCAGATATTTCACATGAAAAAAGTGACGAGAAAACGGTCTCAAAAAAGCGAATGGACGAATTATATAAAAAGTTAAAAGCATATGTAGATAATAATGGTATTAGTCAAGTGAATGTATATCGAGAGGATACAGGGGTAAGCATCGTTATTGTAGATAATTTAATATTTGATACGGGCGATGCGAACGTTAAACCAGAAGCAAAAGAGATAATAAGTCAATTAGTTGGCTTCTTTCAATCGGTACCAAATCCGATTGTTGTGGAAGGACATACAGATAGTAGACCCATTCATAATGAGAAATTCCCTTCTAACTGGGAATTATCTTCAGCACGAGCGGCGAATATGATTCACCACTTAATCGAAGTATATAATGTGGATAAAAAAAGGTTAGCTGCAGTAGGCTATGCAGATACAAAACCAGTTGTACCAAATGATTCACCGCAAAACTGGGAGAAAAACCGTCGCGTTGTCATTTATATAAAAGAATAGTATATTTTTATTTTAGTAATAAAATAATAAAAATACAGAATTTCTTTTAAAAAAATATTAAATTTTATCGTTTTATTTTGTATAATGAGTGAGAATGATAAGGTCAAATATTAAGATATATTTATACATAGAAGGAGAGAACCGAAAAGAATGGCACATAAAATTTTAGTTGTAGACGATGCAATGTTTATGCGAACGATGATTAAAAACTTATTAAAGAGTAATTCTGAATTTGAAGTTATCGGGGAAGCAGAGAATGGAATAGAAGCGATTCAAAAGTATAAAGAACTTCAACCTGATATTGTAACATTAGATATTACTATGCCAGAAATGGACGGACTTGAAGCATTAAAAGAAATTATGAAAATTGACTCAAGTGCAAAAGTTGTTATTTGTTCTGCAATGGGGCAACAAGGTATGGTATTAGATGCAATTAAGGGTGGGGCAAAAGACTTTATTGTAAAGCCATTCCAAGCGGATCGTGTAATCGAAGCTTTAACAAAAGTAGCGAACAGCTAATATAGAAGGGTGCCACAAGGAATCAAAACAGTGAAAGCGGATAGATGTGTGGCCCCCTTTTTTATCATTTTAAAACACTAAATTGTTATACATAAATGAAATGTTTGTTAGACAGGTAGGGGATTCAAATGCAAACAGATCTATTAAATATATTTTTTGAAGAATCAGAAGAACATTTACAATCGCTAAATGAAAATGTGCTAATTTTAGAACAGAACCCTGCTGATATGGGTGTAGTAGGAGAAATATTCCGCTCTGCTCATACATTTAAAGGTATGTCTGCGAGTATGGAATTTACAGAAATGGCGGATTTAACGCATAAGATGGAAAATGTCTTAGATGAAATTCGTCATGGGAATATATTGGTAAATGTAAATATTATTGATGTGATTTTTGAGTGCATTGATAATTTAGAGAAGATGGTTGCAGATGTGCAACAAGGCGGAATGGGTAATATTGATGTTGCATCAACTAAGCAGAAGTTAGAAGCGTTATTGAACGGGAATGTAGAGGCTTCTATGGAACAAATAACGCAAGATAATATAAATAATGATGATGCAGTTTCGCATGAAGTACATATAACTGTTGAACAACAAGCTATTTTAAAAGCAGTACGTGCCATTATGTGTATTGAAGCACTGCAAAATTTAGGTGATATACAAAAAACAGTTCCAAGTATTGAGGAAATCGAAGCGGATGCTTTCGGATTTGAGTTCACAGTATTTATGGGTACCGATCGTAGCATAGAAGAATTGAAGCAAGTAGTGCTCCATGTTTCTGAAATAGAGAAAGTAGAAGTGAAGCAAGGAAGCCCTACAAGACAAGAAGTCGTTACACAAGAGGTTGTGCATGTAGAAGAAATGATACAACGGGCTGTGGTTACACAGATGGAATCACCGACAGAGGCGGCGAAGCAACCAGCAAGTGCTACGCCAGCTAAAAGCACTGCGAAAACGAAAAACTCTAAAGGCGAGAATCGCTCTATTCGTGTTCAATTAGAGAAAATTGAAAGATTAATGAATATGTTTGAAGAAAGTGTAATTGAGCGTGGACGCATTGATGAATTGGCACAAACGATTCAAAATAAGGAATTAATTGAGCATTTAAATGGATTAGGAGATATATCCAAAGACATTCAAAATGTACTACTGAACATGCGTATGGTGCCGATTGAAACGGTCTTCAATCGTTTCCCGCGAATGGTACGTATGTTAGCGAAAGAGTTAGGGAAAAAAATCGATTTGCAAATTACAGGTGAGGATACTGAAGTTGATAAAATTGTTATTGATGAAATCGGAGATCCACTCGTTCATTTAATTCGTAATGCGATTGATCATGGTGTTGAGACTATTGAAAAACGCCGTGATGCTGGTAAAAATGAGACAGGCACTATTAAATTAGAAGCGTTTCATAGTGGGAATCATGTCGTTATTCAAATTACGGATGATGGAAACGGTATTTATAAAGAAAAAGTATTAGAAAAAGCAATTAAAAATGGTGTTGTAACAGAAGCAGAAGCAAATAAATTAACGGACCGTGAAGTGTTTGATTTAATCTTCCAACCAGGATTTAGTACAGCCGAAGTAGTATCGGATCTTTCAGGACGAGGAGTTGGATTAGATGTTGTGAAACATACAATCCATAGTCTAGGCGGACATTTAATTATTGATTCTGAGGAAGGAAAAGGAAGTACATTTAGAATTGAACTTCCGTTAACGTTGTCTATTATTCAATCGATGCTTGTTCAAACAAATGATACACGTTATGCCTTACCTCTTGGTAATATTGTCGAAGCGATTCGAATTAAGAGAGAGGATATCCAATCCTTACAAGGAAAAGATGTGTTAAACTATCGCGATCAGATTATTGAAGTGAAGCATTTAAGTACTGTATTTGGTGAAAAAACAGTAGATGAGGCGTTTGCGTCATATGATAGTCAAATGGTTCCTGTGTTAATTGTTCGTAATACACATCGCAGCTATGGACTTATTGTAAACACAATTATCGGTCAAAGAGAAATAGTCTTAAAGTCATTAGGTGACTTCTTTGCAGAGAGTTCTAACTATTTCTCTGGCGCGACGATTCTCGGTGACGGACGAGTGGTCCTCATTTTAAACCCAGAAGGTTTATAATAGGAATGAAGGAAAGCCCCCCACTTGTATACAATTGGGGGGCTTTTTGGCTAATCGTTACTATTAAAACATGCAAACATAGAAATAAATACATATTAATATTTTATGTAATAAGTTTGTCAAAATATAATGAGTGAAATAAATTGAGAATTTATCCCACTATATGTGAGGTGGGAGTCGGTCTCTCCTTAAACGCTCGATTGGTGTGGGATGAAAAGACACCCAATGATTAAAGTTTCACTTTATATCATTTGATAGAAAAACAGAAATGAGGAGGCAGGAAAAATGCCTAAGCAACATACAAAAGGGGATACGAGCACAAGTGTGCTAGAGAAAGAAAAAGAGCATTTAACGCCTCAAGAATGCGATATTCTTGGTGAAATCGCAAATATATCATTTGGTTCAGCTTCGACAGTATTATCAACAATTTTGAATAGGCAAGTAAGTATAACGGCTCCTCATGTAGAGTTAGTAGATTTATATGATACAAGAGATGTTGAGATTCCGCATGTCGTACTAAATATTCATTTTACAAATGGATTAGATATGGAAAATCTTCTTGTACTCAAGCAAGATGTTGCTTTATCTATTGCTGATTTAATGATGATGGGGACAGGTGAAGTGGAAGAAGGGAAAGAACTTGGTGAATTAGAGCTAAGTGCAGTACAAGAAGCGATGAATCAAATGATGGGATTCGCCGCAACGTCTATGTCGGAATTCTTCCAAGATACAGTAGATATGTCTCCGCCGACAATTAAAGTTGTAAAGCTATCAGAAGAGATGGAGAAAATCTCTGGCAGTGATGGGAATAATACGATCGTTAAAGTATCGTTTGATTTAAAGATAGATAATCTTGTAAACTCTAAACTTGTACAAATTGTTTCAGTTGAACATGTGAAACAAATGGTAAATAAATTAATGCAATTATCTAGTGAAGTAGAAGAAAAAGATGAACCAGCGGAAGTGTTGAAAACTGAGGTTGTAGAGGAACATATTGAAAAAGAGCAATTAACACAAGAAGAGAAAGATGTACTTGGTGAAATTGCGAACATTTCAATTGGCTCTGCCTCAACGGTATTATCTACACTTTTAAATCAGCCAGTTACGATTAGTACACCACATGTGGAAGCAATTAATGTGCGTCATTATGATGGAGTGCCCGTTCCGTTTGTTATTTTAAATGTCGATTTTGTTGAAGGACTAAAGAATGAGAACATGTTCGTATTTACGAAAGATGTTGCTTTGACAATGGTAGATTTGATGATGATGGGAACAGGGGAAATTGACCCTGAAAAAGAGCTTAGTGAATTAGAGCTAAGCGGTATTAAAGAGATTATGAACCAAATGATGGGACATGCAGCAACAGCGATGTCAGAAATATTTAAAGAAAAAATGGACATGACGCCGCCAAATGTTAAATTTGTTACGTTAAAAGAAGAAATGGAGTACTTGGGAGAAGCAATGGTAGTAGACGAACTCGTCCAAATTACGTTCAACCTTGAAATTGGTGATCTTCTTCAATCGAAAATGTATCAAATTTTACCGATTGGAGAAGCGAAAGAAATGGTAAGACGACTTTTGTATCCAATGGTGGAAGAGGAAGAAGAGATTGCCCCGGAAGAAATTGAAGAAGAGATTGTGGAACCTGTTGTTCAACCAATTGAATTTAAAGAAGTGAAAGAAATTGAGCCAGTGTATATGGATACGTCCCTTCTACAAAATGTAGAAATGAATGTTAAATTTGTATTTGGAAGTACAGTGAAAACGATTCAAGATATATTAAGTTTACAAGAAAATGAAGCGGTTGTACTGGATGAAGATATTGATGAACCGATTCGTATTTATGTAAATGATGTATTAGTGGCATATGGTGAACTTGTGAATGTAGATGGATTTTTCGGAGTGAAAGTGACGAAAACGCTGTAAGGCGTTGAAATAGGAGTTTGAACAAGTAGATGAAAAACGTAAAGTTTTTTCTAGTTTGCTGGCTATGTATACACGTGTGCTTGTTCTTCCCTTTGCAAAGTCAGGCGGAAGAACAAATTGAGCCAGAGCAAAAAACAAATGAAGTGAACGTGCAAGAAGAAAGTAAGGAAGTTCAAAAACAGCCAGAACGAGTGGAAATGAATCAAGGTGAAGATGAACAAAAAGAAGTAGAAAGTGAACAAGAGAATGAAAGAAAGATAGAAACGGATCAAGGGGTTATTACAGTAAATAAGCAGGAACTAAAAGTTGGCGAAGAAGTGCGAATTGCTGTAGAACCAAATAAGAAAAACATCCAAAGTATGACAGGTATACTGCAGTTGCAAAAAAATGGTGAGCAGTATGCACAAGAAAGAATGCTATCTTTTGAGTATGAAGAAGAAACGAATCTATGGATTGCTAACTATAAGGTCGGAAGCTTTGATTTGCAAGGTGATTGGAACCTTCAGCTTGTTCAAAGGTATAAGGAGAATGAGAAGGAAGAGCTTCTAGAAAATGAAGTGAAAGTTCCACTCGTTCGTATTAAAAATGAAACGCCAACTATAGATAAAGAATTGCCGAAGTTACATACAGTTACTATTGATGAAGCGAAAGAGAACTTAATTGAACGGAAACAGGGAGATTCTATACATATACGAGTGAAAGCGTCAGATATAGAATCGGTTGTGAAAGAAGCTCGCGTTATATTAAAAGGGAAAGAAGATAAAGAGATTACTTTTTTATTAGATTACAATAAGCGCGACAGGGATTGGCAAAAAGTATTTGAAATAACGGATGAGTTGCCAATTGGACCATACAAACTATTTGTGGAAATAATAGATGTGGCAGGAAATAAAATTGTGGTGGAAAGTGAATACATCGTTTCTGTTTTGGAACAAAAAATAGAAGATAGTAAAAAAACAGAAGAACAAGAGAATCAAAATAAATTAGAAGATAAGAAAGAAACTGAGGAGCCGGAAGATTCGAAAGTAGAGACCACGCTTCCAGAAGAAAAACTGCCAGGTGTTCAAATTCCAAAGCAAAATGAGAAAGAGAAAGAAGAAATCAACAACGTTATAAAAGGGCCATTGACAGATGATAAGCAAGTAAGTAATGTGAAGGCTCAAAAAGAAAAAACAAACAAAAATAACAATCAAGTCGTTTCAAAAAAGACAGAAAAAATAGAAGAACCGCAAGAGAAAAAGGAAGAAAAAAGTGAACAGGATGTACAAGCTTCCAATGTATTTGCTATAATGTCAGGTTTATTCGTATTGTTTTTAGTTTTAAAAAGTAATAAAGAATGGGGCTAATTATTTCATAGTAGTGGAGGCGCTTAAATGGAAATAAACCGTACGACAATTGAAAATAAGACGCTACAACCATTAAAACAGCCGAAAGCTATCTCAGAACATGAAATTCAGAAAGAACGAAAGCGAAGTTATTTAGTTTTTACTGGACAGTCCAAAATCATTATGAAAAATAGTGAAATAGGAATTTTGCTCGCAAGTTTAGGTGATGGAAAAATTGTGAAAGACATGCTTTCTAAAGAGATGGATACAGTGTTGCAACTCTTTAAAAAGTTGCATACGTTATCTGACGAAGGAAGGCAAACAGAAAAAATATATGAACAAGTAATTAGAAGCCTGCAAGGGCTTGTAAAGCAGGCATATATAAAAGAACTTCCCTTATTAGATGGAACGTATGATTTCGCTGAAGTACAACTATCATTTGGTAGAAAAGTGCATATTCCGTTACTAGATGTAAGTGCACTTATTTCTAGAGTGGAAAGTGATTCTTCAGAAGGAAATATAAATTTAATGGTAACGGTTATTACTGCTTATATGACGAAATTGTCAAATGAAACGGTTTTAATTAGCGGCATGGATCGCATGACTAAAGAACGAGATGTAAGTGTATGGAGAGCGCTCGCGGAAATGAATATGGCACAATTATCTCAGGCGTTGAAACACACAATGCAAGAACATAAATGGTCTATGACGTTTCTTTTTCTCTTTGTATGGGTTGTTTGTATTATTTTAATTCAAGTTATATAAGAAAATGAACGGAACTCCAAATTATGGACACAAAAAAATCCCTGTGATTCGGGGTTATTTTAAACCGATTAATCCGTATCAATTATTACTATTAGTTAGTTTTTTTGAATTGGATTCTACAATTTCTCGTTATGAATTTAGCAAAAAGATATAAAAAAAATCANNTGATTTTTTTTATATCTTTTCGTAGAAGAATGTATCAAATCGCTGAAGATTGTAGCGTTCAGGTGTTAAAATTTGTTCTGTACTACCAACAAATAGTACGCCACCTTTTCGTAAGGAACGGCTAAATTTTTCATATAGTTTTACTCTTGCTTCTTCTGTAAAGTAAATCATTACATTACGACAAATAATTAGATCGTAATTTGTATCAAATGACTGCATGAGTAAGTCGTGTTGTTTAAATGTAACGTTTTGCTTAATGTTTTGGTGTAATGTATACATGTCGTTCTCTTTTGTAAAATAGCGCTCTTTCAAATCGGTAGGTAATTCTTTTAAAGAACGCTCTGCATATTGACCACGTTTTGCTGTTTCTAATATATGAAAATCAAGATCCGTTGCTTGTATTTCATAGCGAAATGGAGCTAGATGTTTCGATAAAATTAAAGAGAGTGTGTATGGCTCTTCACCGGCAGCGCAAGCGGCACTCCATATTTTTAGTTTTCCATTATTTTGTTCAAGTAATTTTGGTAGCGCTTTCGTTTCTAGCGTTTGCCAGCGTTCTTTATTTCTGAAAAACTCTGAAACGTTAATGGTAATATAGTCAATAAAACTTAAAAATAAAGTTTGATCGGCACGTAAATGGCTTAAAAAATTAGTGTAGTTTTCAAAGCCTTTTCTAGTAATAAAAGCATCGATTCTACGGCGCATTCTATCTTGTTTATACGAAGCGATATCCATATTGAATTGCTGTTTAAAACTAGCGATAAAATGATCATAATCTTGTTCAATTATCATATTTACAATGGGCACAATAACGATATTGTGCCTCCTCCTTTACATCATACGGATTTTTTGTTCAAAGCTTTTTTTCATCTGCTTTTCATGTAAACCTGGTAAATCATAAATAACAGCATCAATCCCTGCTTCTTTTGCAATGTCAACAGGAATGACTGATGTATGTTTGTCTCCATTATAAAAACAAAGAACTAAATCGGTATCTTCAATAACTTGTTTTACAAAAAACATATAATCTGATCGGTAAATGGAGTCGGTAGGGTAATCAAAAGCAACGTACTCGGCCCCATGTTTTTTTAAGTAATCAACGACTTCTTGAAATTCATCTGTTAATGTTTGTAATGGTTGTAGCGTGTAAAGGCATAAATTTTGAGCAAGTCTTTCGTTTTCAATGAAAAAACGAAGAACCTCATTTTCGATAGATTTATAACATAATATATAAATTTTGTGTTTGTGAGCATAGTCAGTTAAAAATTTTTTAATTTCTTCTTGATCTAATGCTGTTAATTGATTTGAACCACAAAGAAAAATATTCATAGAATTGTGCCACCTCATGCTAAATTGTAACATATCTTCTATAAAAAAATAACTGCAAAATAGTAGTGTTCAGAGTATAATTATAAATAAATGGATTTTACGATTAAGTTTAGAAAGAAATAAAAAAATAAATAGGTGATATATATGCTGCGTTCTATCTCGCATAACCCAATTTTATCGCATATACCGCCTGCTACTCAAATGCCGAAAGAAGCTAATGTCAGGACAGGACTTGCATTTTCGGATAATTTGCATGCAGATCCGAAAAAAGATAAATTGCTAGAACAAATGGAAGCGTTTGTCGATAACATTGGAGAAATTAAAGAGAAAATAGAATTAGAATTAACGCTTGATAATGTGATGGAATACAAAAATACAGTAAAATCATTTTTGAATTTTTACGTTGATAATGTACTGCAATATAAAGATGTCATGTCTCGTCACCCACGTTACGGATATTCACAGAAAATGACGATTGTGAAACAGGCGGAAATTGGATTAAATGAATTAGAAGATGTTATGAACTTAATTAATACAAAAACAGGACATTTAGAAATGCTAAATCAAATTGGAGAAATTCATGGTTTAATTGTCAATTTAGTCTTGTAAAAGGAAAGGAAGCTATATGTACATACAATTATATGAAAAGCTTGTTATTATTCAAAAAGCGTATGAAAATATTCAAACGCTAGGAGAACAAATATATGAGAATTTAAAACATAAAAATGTAACTGCAGTTCAAAAGTTGCAAGTAGAGCAATTGCAATATATTGATGGTTTAAAACAATTATCAAGCTCATTTGAAGAAATGGTTGTTCAGTTTTGTAAGGAACAGGGAGTGAAATCATTTCGCGTGAGTGCGTTATTTTCGTATTTTTCTCATGAAGAAATTGAAAAAATAGAAAAATTACAAAGAGACATAGTCGGACTAGAAGAGAATGTAAAAATGATTCTTTTGAAAAATCAATATTACTTAAACGTACTATTAAAAACTACAGAAAGTATTGTGGATTCGGTTTCTGAATACAATTTGGAGAGAAACAATAATTCGCAAATCTTTATGAACGAACTATTGTAAAGGGGAAGTGAAGCATTATGAGATTATCTGATTATAATACCCCGCTTTCAGGCATGTTAGCGGCTCAAATGGGTTTACAAACGACAAAGCAAAACTTATCTAACATTCATACTCCTGGCTATGTTCGTCAAGCGGTGAATTACGGATCTGTTGGAGCGAGCAATGGCTATACGCCCCAGCAGCGAATTGGTTACGGTGTACAAACGTTAGGTGTTGATCGTATTACTGATGAAGTGAAAACGAAACAGTTTAACGACCAATTATCTCAACTCTCCTACTATAACTATATGAATTCTACTTTATCACGTGTAGAGTCTATGGTTGGGACGACAGGGCAGAATTCATTATCTAGTTTAATGGACGGGTTCTTTAATGCTTTTCGTGAAGTTGCGAAAAATCCAGAACAGTCAAATTACTACGATACATTAATTGCTGAAACAGGAAAATTCACAAGCCAATTAAATCGTCTTGCAAAAAACTTGGATACAGTGGAAGCACAGACGACAGAAGATATTGAAGCGCATGTAAATGAATTTAATCGCCTTGCTGCTAGTTTAGCAGAAGCGAATAATAAAATTGGACAAGCAGGCACACAAGTGCCGAATCAGCTTTTAGACGAACGTGATCGCATCGTTACAGAGATGTCTAAGTATGCCAATATAGAAGTATCTTACGAAAATATGAATCCAAATATCGCGAGTGTAAGAATAAATGGTATTTTAACAGTAAATGGACAAGACACATATCCACTTCAATTAAAGAAAGAAAAAGAGCCAATGTCTGTTGAAATTTATGGTTCTAAAATCCCTTTAACTAATGGAGCAATTCAATCGGCAATAGATACGAAAGCGAAGATTGCTAGTTATAAGAAAGATCTTGAAGACTTAATGAGTTCAATGAAAAAACAAGTGAATACAGTGATGGGGAAAGATTTCTTCGCTGGAGATAATGCGAAAAATATGAAATTAAATCCAGAATTCGAAAAAGATGTTTCGAAAATGAAAATATCTGCTGAAACAGCAAACAAACTGGCAGGAATTACAGATGGAGATTATAAAGAAGGTCTTTCATATAAACAAGCATTAGACCAACTTTTAGTTGGTGTAGCATCTGATAAAAGCGCAGTGAATGCTTATCAAAATATTCATAAAGACTTATTAGACGGTATTCAACAAGAAAAGATGAGTGTCGAAGGCGTTAATATGGATGAGGAAATGGTGAATTTAATGGCCTTCCAGAAATACTTCGTAGCGAATTCTAAAGCGATTACTACGATGAATGAAGTATTTGATAGTTTGTTTTCGATTATTAGATAACATGTAATAAAAAGAAAAAAGCACTTTCTTTATGTTGGAAGAGAGTATCAGGCAGAGTGTAGAAGCGGTCAGTGCCTTTAAGTGGACAAAGCCAAGTAAGCCGAGAGATATGAGGCGGTTATAGGGGAAGTTAGTTAATTAGAAAACTATGTTTCTTCACAAACAAAATAAAAACATAAGTACTTTTTTATGGTGTAGAGAGAGGTTGGCGCAGCTATAGAAGGGAATTGACGTACATAGATGTGGTTTCTTCTTTATGCCAATTCAAATATAGATAAAGGAGAAGATAGGGATGAGAGTATCTACATTTCAAAATGCAAACTGGGCGAAGAATCAGTTAATGGATTTAAATGTACAGCAGCAATATCACCGAAATCAAGTAACTTCAGGGAAGAAAAATCTTCTTATGAGCGAAGATCCGCTAGCAGCAAGTAAATCATTTGCAATTCAACATTCGTTAGCAAATATTGAACAAATGCAGAAAGATATAGCGGATTCTAGAAATGTGCTCAGTCAAACAGAAAATACATTGCAAGGTATTGTGAAATCGTTAACGAGAGTGGATCAATTAACGATTCAAGCATTAAATGGGACGAATAGCGAAAAAGAATTAAAATCAATTGGAACGGAAATCGATCAAATTCTAAAACATGTTGTCTATTTAGCGAATACGAAAGAACAAGGACGCTACATTTTTGGTGGAGACAGTGCAGAAAAGCCACCGTTTACAGATGACGGTACATACCAAGGTGGCGAAAACGATGTAATGTGGAAGTTGAATGATGGTTATGAAATTAAAGCATTTCGTAAAGGTGATGAGCTACTAACTCCTGTTATTCAAACGTTATCCAAGATGAAAGATGCTTTACAAAGTGGTGATCAAAAAGCATTGCAACCGTTTTTAGAGGAAAATAAGAAAAACTTAGATAATGTCATCAACCGTACGACAGAAGTTGGTTCAACGATGAATACTGTAGATACGTTCAAAACAATTTTAAGCGAACAAAACTTAGCACTTCAAGAAAATCGTAAAGAAATTGAAGATGTTGATTTAGCAGCAGCTATATCAGAGTTAGCGTACATAAATGCAACATATGAAGCGACGCTGAAGGCAGTTAGTACGATGAGTAAAACGAGTATTTTAGATTATATGTAAAGGATAAGGAGTGAGGAATATGGCAGGGACAATATCTGATTATGGTGGCAGGCAGCAAATATGGAATTTAGGAAATAACATGATAGATACATCGAAGTTAGTAGATTTAGAGCTACAAGCATTGGAAATGAAAAAATCACCATTCACTACGCAAAAGCAAACATTAACAAATGAAAAAAATGTGTATGCAAGCATGAAAAAAGAGTTTGGAAACTTGATGCAAGTATTTAAAGATTTGTACGCATTTAAAGGTGACGAAAAGAAAACAGCTCTATCGAAAGACGGCTTTATGATGGCACAAGCGGATTCCACTACAATTCCTGGAACTTATACAATTACAGTAGAACGAATAGCAGAAAGGCATCAAATAAATACAGGTTCACTTACGCCATCAAAAACTCCTGAAGGTACACAAGAAGAATTTAGTTTAGATTTAAAACTTGGAGTAGATGACGTATTTCAGATAAATGGAAAAGAAGTTAAAATCTCGAAAGATATGACATATAAAGATCTTGTCAATAAAATTAATAATGGGAATTATGGTGTATCGGTATATACATTGGGAGACCAACTATTTTTCACGTCTACTACTGCCGGGGAAAGTGGGAAGTTGAAATTAACTGATGGTGCAAATGGTTTTTTACAAAAAATAGGTCTAGTAACTTCTGCGACAAATGGCGATGGAACGAATGCAATTGCACATCAAGTGACAGGAGCGGTAAATGCTGAATTCACAATAAATGGAGTTAAAGGGAAGAGTACGACAAATAAAATTGATACAATTCCAGGATTAACTATTAATTTAGAAAAGGTAACTACAGAACCAATTACATTAACTGTTGAAGATTCTGATATAAAAAATTCGATAGATTTAATCAAAAAAATGAAAGATGAGTATAATAAGGCTGTTAAAAGTTTAGATTTATTTGCTGGTGAAAATGGAGTAATGCAAGGGAATAACGTTTCATTTGCTATCAGTAATGCAATGACAAGTATTTTTAAATTTTCTCAAGATGGTAAGTATTTATCCTCTTTCGGGATTCAAATTGATAAAACGGGGAATATGACACTTGATGAAGAAAAATTAAAAATGGCTTTTAAAGAGAATCCAGAATCTACGAAACAATTTTTCTTTGGTTTCAATGGTATAGGGCATGATGCTGAGAAAAAGTTTGATGGTATATTTGGAGATGAAGGGATTATTGGGAAACGCTCAAAAAGCATTGAAAAGCAAGTAACTGATTTAGAGAGAAAAATTCAAGATATTGATACAATTAATAAGGAAAAACAAAAAACAATTATTGATAAATATGCCAAGTTAGAAAGTACATTAGCGGAATTGGATAGCCAACTAAAAACAATTCAAGCAATGACAAAAACAAAAAGTGATGATTAATGAAATCTGAGGGTGTGATTATATGCAAGCATGGCAACGTTATATGCAAAATGATATTATGACGAGTAATCCAATTAAAAATACAATATTTGTATATGAGAGATGTATCGTTGAATTTCGTAAAGTAGAAGAACTTTTACATACATTTAAACTACAAGAAGGGGACGATCTTCTTGAAAAATTAGAACGTATTTTTGAAGAATTAAAGTTGCAATTAAATCCTGAGATTACGAAAGACTTATATGATAGTCTTTACAGTTTATACGATTGGATTAGTATTCAAATTCAAACGATGAAAGTAACGCGTGAAGCGAAAGACATTGATGCAATTGTACAAGTGTTACAAGATTTAATAGACGGTTACCGCGGAGTACTGGAAAATGAACAATGATATTTATCGAGCGTTTGTCAGCTGTTTTAATCAAATCGGTGAATTGCAAGTGTCAGATGAAGAGTTTGCTGAGAAGAGTGCGATGTTAAATCGCTGGATGATGACATTGGATGAAGAAGCGCGTGCGCAAGTTGCGGCAGAGGTGAGTCCGTTAATTATTAAGGCAGCTCAGCATATTCGAGATAAGCAAAAGATTTTGGAAGAAATGATAATGGAAAATGATGGGCGGATGAAAGCTAATTCATTTTACGGTAAATATTAATTATAAAGTTTGGGAACGAAATCCCCTTGTTACAAGGGGATTCATTCTTTTGTGTAAATAAAGAGTTCCGCTGATTGAGGTGTCGCTTTATGACTGTAATGAAAAAATAGTAGCCATCTAAATAATGTGAAAATCGATTTTAATTTGTAGTTCGTATATTGAAATGTTATAGGGATTACTGTGCGTATACAGTTTTTTGTATTCTTTTTCATATTTTTGTATTTTTCTAAAGACAATAATGAAAAAATGGAATAAAATATGTAAGGGTACTTAATAGGTAATATTTTAATAAATACATATAGGAAATTAAATAATGAAGTGAAACTTCCATCAGTGGATCATTATGTTCGAAATAGCAAGGGAGAAAAGGAAGGGTGTGGAATATGCCGGATTTAGTGAGCGATGTAAGTCACTATATGAATTACTTAGTGACGAAACGAAATGCGGTTTCTAGTAATATTGCAAATGCGAATACACCTGGCTATAAAGCACAAGATGTAACATTTGCTGAGCAGATGAATAAGAGTAGTGCATTATATAAAAACAATGCTGCAGATTTAAAAGGTAATCCAGATTTATACCAAACGAGTGAAATGCACTTACCGACAGTAAATACGAAAAATACATACGCAAAGATTCAAACGAAGTCAATGCAAACGAATAAAGATGGAAATAGTGTGGATGTAACGACAGAAATGCTAGATTTAATGAAAGCAAACCAATTATATGGTATTTCAATTAACGCGATTAATACACAATATGCAATTAACCAGGCAGCACGTGGGCGTTAAAAGTAGAAGGAGAGACAACGATGTTTCAGGCAATTAATGCAAGTGGCTCAGGGCTAACGACAGCGAGAAAGTGGATGGAAGTTACTTCTAACAATATTGTAAATGCGAATACAACAGCAGCTCCAGGGGCAGATTTGTATGAGCGCCGTAGTGTAGTACTTGAATCTAATAATAGTTTTGCGAATATGTTAGATGGGGCTCCTGCTAACGGAGTGAAAATAAAAAGTATTGAAGCAGACAAAACGGAAAACTTAGTGTATGACCCGACGCATCCGCATGCAAATGAAGAAGGGTATGTACGTTATCCGAATATTGATGTGACTGCTGAAATGACGAACGTAATGGTTGCTCAAAAAATGTATGAAGCAAATACAAGTGTATTAAATGCGAATAAAAAAATGCTCGATAAAGATTTAGAAATCGGCCGAGGATAAGGGGGAATGGGAATATGAAAATCCAACCAATGTTAAATACACAGCCGTTTGGAGCGATTCAGTCAATTGGTGCACCGAAAACTTCGCAAACATCTGCAGCTCCGGGAACAAAGTTTATTGATTTATTGGAAGATATGAATCAAACGCAAAACAATGCCCAAATAGCGGTATATGATTTATTAACAAAAGGGGTAGGGGAAACCCATGACGTTTTAATTCAGCAAAAGAAAGCTGAATCCCAAATGAAAACGGCAGCTCTCGTACGTGATAATCTAATAGAAAATTATAAGTCACTAATTAATATGCAAATTTAGGAAAATGGACGGGTGTGTTTAAATGGAAAAGATAAAAAATGTTTTCCAATCGTTAAAAACGTGGCATAAGTTAGTGATTGGTGCTGCGCTTTTAGCGATTGTAACAGGAGCACTTTTATACTTCACCTTGCCAGATAAATATGTTGTTGTATATCAAAATTTAAATGATACAGATAAGCAAGAGATTACAGCAGAATTATCGAAGCTAGGTGTCGAGTACCAATTAGCAGCCGATGGTTCGATTCGTGTGCAAAAGAATGATGCTCCATGGGTTCGAAAAGAAATGAATGGAATGGGCTTACCGTTTAATTCTAAAAGCGGTGAGGAAATTTTATTAGAAAGCTCGCTCGGTTCAAGTGAGCAAGATAAAAAAATGAAGCAAATTGTCGGCACGAAAAAGCAATTGGAGCAAGATATTGTACGAAACTTTGCAACAGTTGAAACGGCAAATGTTCAAATTACATTACCTGAAAAAGAAACGATTTTTGATGAGGAAAAAGCAAAAGGGACGGCAGCGATTACTGTTGGTGTGAAACGTGGACAATTATTAACAGCTGATCAAGTTGCTGGTATACAGCAAATGATTAGTGCGGCAGTACCTGGCGTAAAAGCAGAAGAAGTAAGCGTTATTGATAGCAAAAAAGGTATTATCTCAAAAGGAGCAGATGAAGCACATTCTAATAGTTCCTCTTCTTATGAAAAAGAAGTAGAGATGCAGCATCAAATTGAAGGTAAATTAAAGCAAGATATTGATGCAACATTAATGACGATGTTTAAGCCAAATGAATATAAAGTGAATACGAAAGTGTCTGTAAACTACGATGAGGTTACACGTCAGTCAGAAAAATATGGTGATAAAGGTGTACTTCGTAGTAAACAAGAGCAAGAGGAAAGCTCTACTGCACAAGAAGGGGCAGATACGAAGCAAGATGCTGGTATTACAGCGAACGGTGAAGTGCCAAACTACGGTACGAACAATAATCAAAATGGTAAAATCGTCTACGATAATAAAAATGGAAACAAAACTGAAAACTATGAAATAGATAAAACGGTTGAAACGATTAAGAAACATCCAGAATTAACGAAAACAAATGTTGTTGTATGGGTAGATAATGATACGTTAGTAAAACGAAGAATTGATATGACAACTTTCAAAGAAGCGATCGGCACAGCAGCTGGGCTTCAAGCTGATCCGAATGGCAACTTTACGAACGGACAAGTTAACGTTGTAACAGTTCAATTTGATCAACCGAAAGAAGAGAAACAGAAAGAACCAGAAGAAAGTGGTATGAACTGGTGGTTAATTGGCGGAATTACAGGTGGATTGTTAGCGCTTGCTGGTCTAGTATGGTTCTTCTTAGCGAGAAGTAAGAGAAAGAAAGAAGAAGAGGAATATGAAGAATACTTAGCAGAAGATGAAGTTGCTGCAAGTAATGAAAGCATTTTGGAAATTCCTGAAGAAAAAATAATACCAGAACCAAAAGTAAAAACTGAACCAGAAGAATCGAAAGAGCCAACGTTAGATGAACAAGTGCAGGATGCTACGAGAGAGCATGTAGAAGGTACTGCAAAAGTCATTAAAAAATGGTTAAACGGACAGTAGGGGAGGAACAACGATGTTAGATGAAATCTCCTCCAAAGAAAAAGCTGCCATTCTCATTCGTACATTAGATGAAGAGGTGGCAGCAAAAGTCATTGAATATATGACGGCTGAGGAAAAAGAAGTGTTACTTCGTGAAATCGCGAAGTTTCGTGTATATAAAACGGAAACGTTAGAAAATGTACTAGGGGAGTTCTTATATGAACTAAATGTAAAAGAATTGAACCTGGTGACTCCAGATAAAGAATATATTCGTCGCATATTTAAAAATATGCCAGAAGACGAGCTGGAAAAATTATTGGAAGACCTTTGGTATAACAAAGACAATCCATTTGAATTCTTAAATTCATTAACAGATTTAGAACCACTTCTTACAGTACTTAATGATGAATCACCACAAACGATTGCGATTATTGCTTCGTATATTAAGCCGCAACTTGCTTCTCAATTAATTGAGAGATTGCCAGATCATAAACGAGTAGAGACGGTAATGGGTATTGCAAAGCTAGAACAAGTAGATGGTGAATTGATTAAGCAAATCGGTGAATTATTAAAGGCGAAATTAAACAATATGGCATTTAGTGCGATTAATAAAACAGATGGCTTGAAAACAATTGTGAGCATTTTAAATAACGTTTCACGAGGTGTTGAAAAAACAGTCTTTCAAAAGTTGGATGAAGTCGATTATGCGTTATCTGAGAAAATTAAAGAGAACATGTTTGTCTTTGAGGACTTACTCGGCCTTGAAGATCTTGCACTTCGCCGTGTATTAGAAGAAATTACAGATAATGGTGTTATTGCGAAAGCACTTAAAATTGCAAAAGAAGAAATTAAAGAGAAACTATTTACATGTATGTCTTCAAACCGTAAAGAGATGATTCTAGAAGAATTAGATGGCTTAGGACCACTTAAGCTGACGGATGCTGAAAAAGCGCAGCAAACGATTACAGGTACAGTGAAAAAGCTAGAAAAAGAAGGAAGAATTATCGTTCAAAGAGGTGAAGATGATGTCCTTATTTAAAAACAGAATTCCGAAGAATTCTGTTTCTTTTTCTGAAGAAACGTATGAATTACAATTTCCAAAACCAATTCATGTTCAAGAAGAAATACAAGTAGATCATGAAGAAATTCGCGCACAGCAAGAATCGTTGCATATGGAAATGAATCAGCTAAGACAAGAACAGCAAACGTTAGAACGAGAACGTCAGCAGCTATTGCAAGATAAAGAAGAGTTTCAAATGCATATTCATGAGCAAATGGAGCAGATGGAATTAGCACGTATACAGTTTCAAAAAGAGCAACAAGAAACAGCATATGAATGGACAGAGTTATTATGGGATCAATCTTTCCAGTTAGCAGAGAAAATCGTGAATCAAGCGGTAGATTCACGATTACTAGATGTTTTGCCCATTTTAACTGGCATCGTTCAAACCTTGCCTACTTCATTTGAAAAATTAATTATAACGGTTCATCCAGAAACGTTTGAACGCATTCAAGAGGAGAAAGAAAATGCGAAAGAATATTGGCTTTTGCAATTAGTTGAATGGAAGTATGATTTCTCCTTACAGTTTGGTGAATTTATTCTGGAAGAAGAGAAAGAGTTTTTTGAATTTAAATTTGCACCTATATTTGCGAAACTTCGTCACAAATGGGAAGAAGAGAAGTTGTTTGAGGAGCAAGGTGTATGAACCGCTTGTTAATGAATGAGAATGATAAATGGAATATGTTCATTGAAACACCGCTATATACGAAAGTTGGTAAAGTTCATAGTGTACAAGAGCAGTTTTTTGTAGCAAAAGGGCCAAAAGCGAAGATCGGAGATGTTTGTCTCGTTGGAGAACATAACGTCTTATGTGAAGTGATTGCGATTGAAAAAGAAAACAATATGCTCCTGCCATTTGAGCAGACAGAAAAAGTATGTTACGGAGATTCGGTCATATTAATTGCAGAAGATGTTGTTGTACCTCGTGGTGATCATTTACTTGGAAAAGTGTTAAGTGCGAATGGTGAAGTGATAAATGAGAACGCTGAAAATATGCCATTGCAGAAAATAAAATTAGATGCCCCGCCTATTCATGCATTTGAGCGTGAAGAAATTACCGATGTATTTGAAACGGGAATAAAATCAATTGATTCTATGTTAACAATTGGTATCGGTCAAAAGATTGGTATTTTCGCTGGATCAGGCGTTGGTAAATCTACTTTACTTGGAATGATTGCGAAAAACGCAAAAGCTGATATTAACGTTATTAGTTTAGTGGGAGAACGTGGGAGAGAAGTAAAAGACTTTATTCGAAAAGAACTAGGCGAAGAAGGAATGAAAAAAAGTGTCGTTGTTGTAGCGACTTCAGATGAAAGTCATCTTATGCAACTTCGTGCCGCAAAGCTTGCAACATCTATCGCCGAATATTTTCGTGATCAAGGAAATAACGTACTACTCATGATGGATTCTGTTACCCGCTTTGCTGATGCACGTCGAAGCGTTGATATTGCAGTGAAAGAGTTACCGATTGGTGGTAAAACATTGTTAATGGAAAGCTATATGAAAAAACTGTTAGAGAGATCTGGGAAAACAAAAAAAGGGTCTATTACAGGTATATATACAGTACTCGTTGATGGAGACGATTTAAACGGCCCTGTACCAGATTTAGCGCGTGGTATTTTAGACGGTCATATTGTATTGAAACGTGAACTTGCAACGCTTAGTCATTATCCTGCTATTTCAGTGTTAGATTCAGTAAGTAGGATTATGGAAGAGGTTGTGTCGCCTAATCATTGGCAACTTGCAAATGAAATGAGAAAAATCTTATCTATTTATAAAGAAAATGAATTGTATTTTAAACTAGGAACGATTCAAGAAAATGAAGAAAATGCTTATATTTTTGAATGTAAAAATAAAGTAGAAGGTATAAATATGTTTTTAAAACAAGGTCGATCAGATAGTTACCAATTTGATGATATTGTTCAAGGGATGCACCATATAGTATAAGACCTCGTGCCCTGGAGGTCTTATTTTTTTGTTTTTTATTATTTCACAGTTTTTTTTGGAAAAAAACTATATAATAGAAAAAGAGAGCGTTATAATAGGAAGGGGCTATGAAAACAGGTGGATAAGCAGCAGTACGACACGATAAAATTGCAAATAAATCAAGAAAAAGAACATATTTTAAAAGAAGTGTACGAACTAACAGCTGAAAAAAGAAAAATAGAACAAAAAAAAGAATATGATTTATATGTTGTGAAATCACGTAGCAAAGTCGTACAAACAAGGCAACGTATTATGGCTGGCATGCTTTCTTCACATACGTTTTCACCTGAAAGAATAGAAGAATGGAATCGGAAAATTAAAAAAACAGAAGGTTTTATTCGAAAAAATGAAAGCCTTTTAGAGCAAGTAAAAGAAAAAGAACGTGTTATTGATGAAATGTATCAAGAAGAGTGTAAGAAACTTGCGAAAGCACAAGAAAAACTAGAAGAAAAAATGCTTCTTGATTTGAAAATGTGTATGAATGGGTGAGGTGAATGTAGTGATACAGTTTGTATTACCGGTGCAACAAAGTTTACCTCCGCAAAAAGAAAAAGGGCTTGAAGTACAAGCGAAAAATGAAAATTCTTCATTCGACCATGCGATGAGAATGGAGAATAAAAAGCAGCCAAAAACGGAGAAAACGAAACGAGAAGATGCACCAGAAGAACGAAAAGATAATATTCTTTCTAAAAAAACGGTAACGAAAGAAGAGCCTATTGTAAAGAAAGACGAAAAAAAAGAGACGGAACAGTTATTATTAGCTGTATCTGAGCAAATGGTTGCAATTGAGCGATTACGTGTGCAGCCAGAATTGTTATATCAATACATACAAAAAATACAAGAGTTATATAAAGAATATGGAAATATAAAACTTAACGAATTGCCCGTAGCTGAATTACAACAATTACAAGGGCTTCTTTCAAATATGGATATTAATAATGCTATATGTTTAGAAGATACAATGCAAATAGTGTTAGACAAAGTGACGATGCCAGAGCATACGATACAAGCATTGAACGTTGTAGAAACAGAAACTTGTAATATTGCAAAGCAACAAGAAGAGTCTAAAGATATAGAGGTAGACATTCTAAAATCAGAGAGCGGCGATCTAAAGATAGAGCAGCTAGAAGTTGATTCGTTAAATGATTCAAGTTCTGCGGGTGCGGAGTTATTAAATAGAGCGGCGAGTTCTGATCAAATAGGAAAAGCGAATAGTGGTAGTGAGAAGGTTGCATTATCTGACTTAGGAAAGAGAATGGAAGCGCAAGTAGATGCACTGCAAAAATTTGTAGTGAAACAAGAACGTGTTTTATTCCAGCTAAACCCAGAAAAACTTGGTACATTAACTGTGTTTATGAAAAAACATGGCGATCAAATTGATGTTCATGTCGAAATGGAAAAACACGATGCGAAAAAACGTGTTGAAATCATTTTTGACGAATTGAGGCTAAAGTTAAAAGAAAAAGAAATCAATATTCAAATTAGCTATTCAGATAAAGATGAAAACCGTAAAGAACAGCGAGAACATGAGCAAAGACAAAAACAGAAATTAGCAAGTACGAAACATGAGAAACAACAATCAAAAGAATTTGCGGGATTATTGGAGGAATAAAGCGTGCCAACAGTTGGATTAAATACAACGAGTACAAACCACATTCCGTTACAAGCAGGGGCGCAGAGCAATAACGCGTCTATTAACGGTGTACAATCGCCAGTTCAACAAACAAATGGAGTATCAGCAGGAGAACAAAAGACCCCTGGAGTAATGGGGAAAGATGATTTTCTAAAACTCTTTTTAGCGAGTTTCCAACATCAAGATCCATTTAATGCGATGGATATGAATCAAATGATGAATCAGACAGCTCAGTTATCTCTTATGGAACAAGTACAAAATATGACAAAAGCAGTGGACTCTTTAAGAACGACAATGTATTCGACAGCACTTGATGGCGGAATGAAGTTTTTAGGTAAGTACGTAAGAGGTGTTGACGGTGAAGGGAACAAAGTGACTGGTCAAGTAGAGACAGTTCGCCTTGCAGAAAATAACGACGTTCAGCTCGTTATTGATAATAAAGTCGTATCTCTTCGTTTCGTTGAGAGAGTATCTGATAAACCGATTGGAGATACGAATCCAGAGGATGCTAAGAACGACGATCAAAAAGCAACTGAAGAAGTGAAAACTACAAATTCGTAAGGAGTGTCCATACGTTATGATTAAAGCGTTATATACAAGTATTACAGGAATGAACGCAACACAAAATGCATTAAGTGTAACTTCAAATAATATCGCCAATGCACAAACAGTTGGCTATAAGAAACAAAAAGCAATGTTTGATGATCTACTATATAACAATTCGATTGGTGCAAAAGGTGACGATAAATACGCAGGAACGAATCCGAAAAGTATCGGTAACGGTGTGAAAATGAGTGGTACGGTTACGGATTATAGTGATGGTACAATTACGTTATCAGGTGGTAAAACACAAGCGGCGATGGAAGGTAATGGCTTCTTCGTTGTAGGTGATTCAAAAGGCGGAAATATGGAATTTACGCGTAAAGGTACGTTTGGGATATCTCCAAATTACTATATTACGAATACAGAAGGTCAATACGTATTCGCATACCCTGCAGATGAATCAACTGGTGAAGTTGATTTATCTGGAATTCCAGGGCCATTGCAAATTCCAATGGGAACAGCTATTGGTGGTATTCGAACATCAAAAGGGACAATTAAAGGAAATATTCCAACTGATGCAAAACAAATTACACAAGATTTGCCTGTATACGATAATGCCGGTAATACATGGACAATGCGTGTAGAGTTTAAACAAGATAGTGAACATAATTATACATATAAAGTACAAATGCGTAATGATTCGAAAAAAGCAACAACATTTGAAGATGTTAAAGGTGCAACTGGTAAAATGACGTTTGATGCAGTAGGAAATCCAAATCAAGAAAAACCAGGAGCATCTATCCCATTTGATGGTGGAACAATAAATTTAGATTTTAGTAAATTAACAAACCATCCGACAGATAAAACTTTAGCAGTAACAGAAGTAGATGGTAGAGCGGCAGCAACTGTAAAAGATTGCTTTATTGCTGATGGCGGATATTTGATGGTAAAATATTCTGATGGCAGTATGAAATCTGCTGGCCAATTAGCTGTCGCGATGTTCCCGAACGAAGGCGGACTAATGAAGACAGGTAATGGTAACTATACAGCGACGAATACAACTGGTATTTTAGCACTTGGTGCATCTGGTCAAAACGGTGCAGGTAAAGTACGTGGTGGTGCACAAGAAGGTGCAAACGTAGATTTATCTGTAGAGTTTGTAGATTTAATGCTTTATCAACGCGGGTTTCAAGGTAATGCGAAAGTAATTAAAATTTCAGATGAAGTATTAAATGAAGTTGTAAACTTAATTCGATAATAAATCATAAAGAAAAATTGTAATGTAGTAGAAAGGGTTTTTTATTCGTATGACAAGACAAGAGCGAATTTTACAATTGCCTTTTTTCGAAAATAAACGTGAACTTGCCGAGCAAGTGTTAAAAATGGAACGAGAAGAGCATGTATATTTACCAGATCAATTTGAAATTAAGCAAGTGCCTCCGTATTCATTTGGTGAAAAACAAGCAATCATTGGCCGTATCCATGAGTGTTATTTCGTCAGTATTGGTAGTGATGGTGTTTGGAAGTATCAACTGTTTAAGGACGAGATGAAGTGCCGTGAGTTTTTTGTTACGTTATCAGGGATTACGGATCAGCAAATTGCATTTTGGTTCAATAACATCGAGTTACTTAAAAGTTTTTAAAAGATCTTAAAAGCCCTTTTTTAGGTTTTAAGAGAGGACCTAGTGATGTTTTGGAGCGGTTAGTGCCTAAGAGAGGCTCGACTGGTGTGTAAGGACAGAGGTATGGAGAGTTACTGAGGTAGTTGAAGAAGATTTAAGCGAAGTGTGGTAGTGGTCAGTGCCTATGAGGTTACTTGACTGGTGTGTAAGGACAGAGATGTGGAGAGGTACTGAGATGGTTAGGGATGAGATAATCATTTCATAGCAGGCCAGTATCTTTTTGATAGTTTGATGACGATAGATTTTTATAAAAGGAGAGGTGAGGAGGATGGCGCAGAATAAGTATCGCGTTACATTCATTTCGCCGAGTGAGGTTGAGCAACGGACTGTAATGACGGCGAGTAGTTTGCCAGATTTAATTCGTAAAGTAGAGAGTATTATTGCAGATCCGAACGGTTATTTTGTGAATGATAAAAAAAATAATTGCTATTTTAAAGTGATTAAAGAAAATGTTACATTTATTCAATATGAGCTACTATTTTCGGATAAGGAAATTCATATTGAAAAATTAAAACATATAGCACCGGTAGTATTGAAACGATTATTTGAAAAAATAAACGACCCGGAACTATATGCACTCGCGTTACTTGATGTGGATATAGCGACGAAAGAATATGTACTAGAAGAAATGAATCCAGAGTTAAGAATAAGAGTGGAAACAGAGTTTTCAAAAAAATGGGAAGCAATGCCGACAGAAATTGTGGGAGCGCAAGAAGTGTTGTTAGAGGCGCTTGCTTCGCTTATACAAGATTAAACGTCTTTATTAATGAATAAATTGTTCGACTATCTATATTTTTTGTATAGGTAGTTGACTTTTTTGTTTTAATAAAGCTTAATAATTAGATATAAGGAATTAATAGAAGGGGAGCGACACCTTTATGTCACAAGCACAAAGTATTTTATTAGAAAGCGGAACAAATGAATTAGAGATTGTTACATATACAGTTGGTGAAAATCTATTTAGTATCAATGTAATGAAAGTACGTGAAATCATTAATCCATTCCCTGTTACAACTGTGCCAGAATCTCATCATGCAGTTGAAGGTGTTGTTCAAGTACGTGGTGAAATTTTACCTGTTATTAACTTAGCAACGGCTTTAAATTTAAAATCGACAAAGCCACTGGATCAAACGAAATTCATCATCTCAGAATTAAACCAAATGAAAGTTATTTTCCGCGTTGATGAAGTGCATCGTATTCAACGTATTTCGTGGGAACAAATTGATGAACCAGCTTCGTTATCAATGGGACTAGAAGAAACAACATCTGGTATTGTAAAACTAGATGGAAAAATCATTTTATTATTAGATTATGAAAAAATTGTTTGTGAAATTAGTGACAGTGGTTATGAAAAGAAAACATTATCTGGTTTAGAGCAAAAAACAGATCGAGCTGAAAAAATTATATATATCGCAGAAGACTCAGCAATGCTTCGTCAAATACTAGAAGAAACATTATCTTCAGCTGGATATACGAAAATGAACTTCTTCAGCAATGGTGCAGAAGCATTAGCACACGTTGAAAAACTAGCAAAAGAGCAAGGTGAAAAAATGTTTGAACATATTCACTTGCTTATTACCGATATTGAAATGCCGAAAATGGACGGACACCATTTAACGAAAGTGATTAAGGATAGTGAAGTGATGAATCGCTTACCAGTTATTATTTTCTCTTCATTAATTACAAATGAATTATTCCATAAAGGTGAAGCGGTAGGAGCAAATGCTCAAGTAAGTAAGCCAGATATTCAAGAGTTAATTGGTTTAGTTGATAAGTTAGTGTTGTAAAAAGCGCTTTTTTTAGCTGGAATAGAGGCTCTAGCCATGTCTGGTAGCGGTCAGTGCTTAATAGAGCTTCATACGATGTAAGACCAGAGATATGGAGTAGGTTTGGTAAGTAGAAGAAGTGAGTCTTCGCTTGAGGGTTTGAAGAACTGTTTTATAACTCTATTCTTTTTGTGAGGAGAAGGGAACTAGCCATGTGTAGTACTGGTTAGTTCCTTTTTAGTATTCTATACTTTGTACAGGCAAAAAGATTAAACGTTCCCGGAGTGTTTGTGAAATACTCTCTACTTGGAAATTTTCGATTGGTTTAATTAATAAGTAGTGTGCTTTTTATTTGAAAATATAAGAGAACGCATCTTTGGATTATGGTAGTAAGAATTCGTGGTAACGCAAACTTTTTCGGTGAAAATATATTCGATATACCATATAATGTAATTAATGTGCAATTATACATATTAATTAAAAAATACTTTTTTCTATTTCTATACTTTCTATACGTTTTTATATGTTTATTATTTGACAGACAATTTGGAAATGTTATAATATGGATATGTAAAAATTGCTATTTTCTTAAAAGACATGGGAGTCAAATGAGAATTGTGAAAGGATGAGGGGGAGTGGCACAGATTATGTATCACCACACAACAATCAATGTATTAGGTCTTTTACAAAACATGTCAAATAATAAAATGAACGATATGAAATTAGAAGCGGAATTTAAAAAAATAGAGAAACAATTCCGAATAAAGTATGAAGAATTAGTCGACTTATATAATAGAATGGTATTATTTCAAATAGATGTAGAAAAAAATGGTGGGATGCGAGCGTACGAAAAATCAACAATCACGTGGTTAAAGTCTGAATTAGAGTTGCTATATGAAGTATATCAATTTTGTCAACGTCACGGTTTAAACATCGCGAATATTTCAAAATATGTTAGTAAAAATGAACTGAATCTATTTCAAAAAACAGAAAGTCAATTGCAAAATACGTATTATAAATTAAAAAAATGTGAAATACCGTTTGAAAATATTGAAAAACAAAAACCAGGACGTAAGCGTAAATATATACCAGTAAAAGAAACAACCGTTGCAACACAAAAAGAAAATAAGCAGGAATTAAAAGAAGAAGTCCAGTATAAAGAAGATGAAAAAAGTCTCGTAACAGTTATATCTGGCATCGTTGATAACTTTGAAACGATTAGTCAATGTAGTGAAAGAAAAGAAGATGAACTACATCAGTTTATGGAAGGGATATATAAGCTTTCTAGCATGGCTGCAGAACGTGCAAAAGAGGCAAAGAGTACACGTAGCCTAGAAGGTGAATTACAGGTGCTACAATCAGAAAATGAGAGGCTAAAACAAGAAAAAGAAGAACTTGTGCAAGATATTAAAGATATGACACAACATTTAGTTCATTTCATTATAAGTTCTGATATCGATCAAATTCGTAAATTACCAACTTTCGTACAAGACTGTAAAGTAGAATTACATAAACTGGGACTATATAACGCACAAGACGGAAAAATGAAAATAATGGTTGACCGTAGAGGACAAGTTATGACGGTAACGTCATAAAGTATTGGTTGCAAAACAAAAGGGAGATACATCGTTTATATGTATTTTCCTTTTATTTTGCACGAAACTTGATTGTTCGGAAGATTATTAGAAGTATGGTTTTCTTCTTATTTGTCGTTATAGTATACTCCACCGTAATATTCATACGTCTTTCATTCGCATGCAACGATTACCTAGCGTGCATATTTAAAATATTCGTACTGAAATGCCATAATAGGTAATTCTTATAGATTAGTGGTATAAAGCTAATAAACGGCTATAAAAAGAAAAATGGAGATTTACTACTTTTATCTTTTTGTTTCTATACAAGGGACTAGGTCAAAATAAGCCCTGACCACTTCTAAATAGGGCTAGAGCTTCTTTTTAAGTTGAAAAATTATTAATCTATCTATATAGAAAAAATAAACCTCTCCGCAAGCAGAGAGGTTTATTCATGAAGCTAACTCAAATGGTTTATTGTAATAATTTAGAAACCATTTGAGGAGTTTGGTTAGCTTGAGAAAGCATGCTGATGCCAGCTTCGTTCAAGATTTTGAACTTCGTCATCTCAGACATTTCTTTTGCCATATCAGCGTCTTCGATTTGAGAAGCTGATGCTGCCATATTAGTAGCTTGGCTGTTCACATTGTTTAAGTTGTGATCTAAGCGATTTAATTGAGAACCAAAAGTTGCACGCATGTCAGCAACTTTTTGGATAGCTTTATCAAGTTCTCCAATGGCACCAGCAGCATCATTATCTACAGTTGATGGTGCTGCTGCTGGAGTACCGCCACCGCCATCTGATGATGCTATAGGTGCTCCGATAGTTTTTGTAAGTCCAAGTCCTGTAGCACTTGCATTAACAGCTGTAATAACAAGGTTGTCACTAGCTACATCAGAAAGCTGAACGCTAATATTCTTATCTGGTCCGGCTGCAGCTAATAAACTTTTTCCGTTAAAGTTAGTTTTTCCAGCGATGTGATCAATTTCTTCTTGTAATGCTTTAAATTCTAAGTTTAGAGAATCTTGATCTTTATCGGCATTCGTACCATTGGCAGATTGAGTAGCAAGGTCACGCATACGAAGTAAGATGTTAGAAATAGAATTTAAAGCTGAATCAGTTGTACGTAGAGCAGACATAGCATCTTGCGTGTTACGTGCCCCGACGTTTAATCCGCCTTCTTTCGCACGCATACGAGTAGCGATAGCAAGACCAGCAGCATCGTCAGCCGCGCTGTTAATAGATTTACCGCTAGATAAACGATTCATCGCATTGTTCATTTTATCTTGGTTTTGACGCATGTATTCTTGCGTACGCATGCTATTAATGTTTGTATTAATTCTCATGTAAAGAACCTCCCATAATTTCTACTTGTTACTATCAAATGGATTATTGTAATAATTTAGAAACCATTTGAGGAGTTTGGTTAGCTTGAGAAAGCATACTAATACCAGCTTCGTTCAAGATTTTAAATTTCGTCATGTTAGACATTTCTTTTGCCATGTCAGCATCCTCGATTTGCGAAGCGGCCGCCGCCATATTAGTAGCTTGGCTTGTTACGTTGTTTAAGTTATGGTCTAAACGGTTTAATTGAGAACCGAAAGTAGCTCGAGCGTCAGCAACATTTTGGATTGCTGTATCAATTTTTTTCATTTCGCCTGTTGCCGCAGTTATAGCAGCTGCAGGATTAGTAGCATCTGTTAAACTTCCAATCGGAGCGCCAAGTAGAGCTTTTGATGTTGCATCAATAGCTGTAATATCAAGATTATCACTTGCTGCATCAGAAAGTTGAATTTTAATGTTTGTACCCTTTGGTCCCTTCAACGGATCCTTATCGTCACCGTTTGAGTTTAAGAAAGAATTCCCATTAAAATTAGTTTTTTGAGCGATATGATCAATTTCTTTTGCTAATTCTTGGTACTCTTTGTTTAAAGAAGCTGAATCTGTAAGGTTATTTGTCCCGCTCGATGCTTGAGTAGCAAGGTCACGCATACGAAGTAAGATGTTAGAAATAGATCCTAAAGCAGCGTCGCCAGTACGTAGGGCAGACATGGCGTCTTGCGTATTACGTGCTCCAACGTTTAATCCGCCTTCTTTTGCACGCATACGAGTAGCGATAGCAAGACCAGCCGCATCGTCAGCTGCACTGTTAATAGATTTACCGCTAGATAAACGGTTCATAGAAGTGTTCATTTTGTCTTGGTTTTGTCGCATGTATTCTTGTGTACGCATGCTATTAATATTTGTACTAATTCTCATATTAAGAACCCCCAATAGTTTTTAATTATATATAATTCCTCTCTGTACTACAGAGAGGAAGAAACCAACAAATGAATTATTGTAATAATTTAGAAACCATTTGAGGAGTTTGGTTAGCTTGAGAAAGCATGCTGATGCCAGCCTCGTTTAAGATTTTAAATTTCGTCATGTTAGACATTTCTTTTGCCATGTCAGCGTCTTCAATTTGAGAAGCGGCCGCCGCCATGTTAGTAGATTGGCTGTTCACGTTGTTTAAGTTGTGATCTAAGCGGTTTAATTGAGAACCAAAAGTTGCACGCATATCAGCAACTGATTGGATAGCTTTGTCAAGTTCTTTAATTGATTCCGCAGCATTCCCGGTAGATCCAATAGTCTCCTTAAGTTTGAGACCAGTTGTTGTTGCATCAACAGATTTAATTGTAAGTTTATCGCCAGATACATCAGAAAGTTGGATATCAATATTTGCTCCCTCTGCAGCCAATAAATTCTTACCATTAAAGTTAGTTTTTCCAGCGATATGACCAATTTCTGTGCTTAATTCGTTGAATTCCAATTGTAAAGAATCTTGATCTTTAGTACCATTTGTACCATTAGCAGATTGAGTAGCAAGGTCACGCATACGAAGTAAGATGTTAGAAATAGAGTTTAAAGCCGAGTCAGTTGTACGTAGAGCAGACATAGCATCTTGTGTGTTACGCGCCCCAACATTTAATCCGCCTTCTTTTGCACGCATACGAGTAGCAATAGCTAAACCAGCTGCATCGTCAGCCGCACTGTTAATAGATTTACCGCTAGATAAACGATTCATTGCAGTGTTCATTTTGTCTTGGTTTTGACGCATGTATTCTTGCGTACGCATGCTATTAATGTTTGTATTAATTCTCATTGATAAGAACCCCCGTTAGTTTTTAATTATTTATAAGAAATCTCCCAATATAATACAGAGAATAGATTTTCACTTGGTATGTTCAAATGGATTATTGTAATAATTTGGAAACCATTTGAGGAGTTTGGTTAGCTTGAGAAAGCATGCTAATACCAGCTTCGTTTAAGATTTTAAACTTCGTCATGTTAGACATTTCTTTTGCCATATCTGCATCTTCAATTTGAGAAGCGGCTGCTGCCATATTAGTAGATTGGCTGTTTACGTTGTTTAAGTTATGATCTAAACGATTTAATTGAGAACCGAATGTTGCACGCATGTCAGCAACTGTTTGGATAGCGGTATCAAGCTCAGTAATAGCACCATTAGCTTTTGTCGCATCACTAATATCTTTTACAATGCCAAGACCCGCAGCTTTGGCATTAACACCTGAAATCGTAAGGTTATCACCAGATACATCAGAAAGTTGAATTTTAATGTCTTGACCTGTTGCGCCAGTTAATAATGTTTTACCATTAAAATTAGTTGTGTCAGCAATGTGATCAATTTCTGTTTTTAATGCTGTAAATTCTAAGTTTAAAGATTTTTGGTCATCTGTACCATTTGTACCATTAGCAGATTGAGTAGCAAGGTCACGCATACGAAGTAAAATGTTAGAAATAGAGTTTAAAGCCGAGTCAGTTGTACGTAGAGCAGACATAGCGTCTTGCGTGTTACGTGCCCCAACGTTTAATCCGCCTTCTTTTGCACGCATACGAGTAGCGATAGCTAAACCAGCAGCATCGTCAGCCGCACTGTTAATAGATTTACCGCTAGATAAACGATTCATCGCAGTGTTCATTTTGTCTTGGTTTTGACGCATGTATTCTTGCGTACGCATGCTATTAATGTTTGTATTAATTCTCATGTTAAGAACCCCCATTTTTTTATATTGATTTTTCTGTTAATTGTTAAACGTAAATATGCAAAAAAAACAATTTCGAATTAATTGTAATCCTTGGTATATATCGTGTCAACGAATAATTGTAATTAATAAATATGTAAAAATAACAGTTTAACAATCTAGTCATTTTTTTATTGCAAAGGATTATTGCAAACTTTAAAAAAAAACTCTAATATTAGATTATCTTTGTTTACCGAAAAGGTGATATTATGGTAGTTGGAAATATAGTAAAAGAAGTACTTACATATAAAAAAGGACAAATTCAGCAAAAGTTAAGTAGTCCACAGGCGTTCGTTAGCAGTCGTTTTCAAGAGAAGTTGCAGAGTGAACCTGCGAAGGAGACGAAGGCTACTGCGCAACCGGCGAAAGTAGAGGATATGAGTCAGCCGGTACAATCTACGAAAATAGAAACGGTTGTGAATAAACAAGAAGAACCTATTAGCAATGTAGAGGAAGTAAGTAAGCCTGAAGAAAAGCCTGAAACGAAGCAAGTAGATGAAGTACAAGTTGCGCAAAAAGAGTTTGAACGACGTTTCCCAGAAACGAAAAATGAGGCTACTGATACGTGGGGATTAACGAATAAGTATAATATTCAAAAAATACGTTCTTCAAATGAAGGGAAGTATGAGGATATTATTGATCGCGTAAGTCGTAAATACGGAATTCCGAAAACGTTAATTCAAAAAATGATTGAAGTAGAGTCTAATTTTAATCCGAAAACGGTGTCACATGCAGGGGCAATGGGACTTATGCAACTTATGCCAGCGAATGTGAAGGAGATGGGGATAAAAAATCCATTTTCACCAGCTGAAAATATTGAGGGCGGCGTGAAAGAGTTAAGCGGTTATTTAAAGAAAAATAACGGTGACCTGGTACTTGCGCTTGCATCGTATAATGCGGGCCCTGGTAATGTAAGAAAGTATGGAGGCGTACCACCGTTTAAAGAAACGCAAGGATATATTAAAAAAATATTAAATATCGACGTTTCAAAATAAAAAATTTCATTACATATAGAGAACATGAAATTTTCGTGAACATGATATGGGAGTTGGCTAGATTTGAAATTACAAGATGATATTCCGTTAACAATTTATTTTGAAATCGGAAATACGAAAAAGAAAATTGAAGATCTGCTTCATATTACGAAAGGTACATTGTATCGCCTTGAAAATTCAACGAAAAATACGGTGCGTCTTATGCTTGAGAATGAAGAGATTGGAACCGGAAAGATTTTGACGAAAAATGGGAAAATGTACGTTGAAATCGTTGAATTGAAAAGGTAGGGAAGGGGATTTTCATGAGTGGCGATAAATTAAGCCAAGAGCAAATTGATGCCCTGCTGAAGGCGGTGAATGAAGGCGAGGAAATGCCAGCTTTCGCACAAGGGGCAGGGAAGCAAGATAAATTTCAAGAGTATGATTTTAATAGGCCGGAAAAATTCGGTGTTGAGCATTTACGTAATTTGCAAGCGATTGCGTCGACTTTTGGAAAACAAACGTCACAGGCGTTGTCAGCACGTATGCGTATTCCGATTGAACTCGAGCCTTCGACCGTTGAGCAAGTTCCGTTTACGAGTGAGTATGTGGAGAAAATGCCGAAAGATTATTATTTATATTGCGTTATTGATCTTGGCTTGCCAGAGCTTGGAGAAATTGTTATTGAGATTGATTTAGCATTCGTTATTTATATACATGAATGCTGGCTTGGCGGAGATAGTAAGCGCAATTTTAATATGCGTAGACCACTTACTGCATTCGAGTTTTTAACACTTGATAATATATTTGCGCTTCTATGTAAAAATTTAGAGCAATCATTTGAAAGTGTTGTTGCGATCAAACCGACATTTGTAACGACAGAGACAGATCCAAATGCATTAAAGATTACAACGGCGAGCGATATTATTTCATTATTAAACGTAAATATGAAAACGGATTTTTGGAATACGACGGTGCGTATCGGTATTCCGTTCTTATCTGTTGAAGAAATTATGGATAAGTTAACGTCTGAAAATATTGTCGAACATTCTTCGGATAAGCGTAAAAAGTATACAACTGAAGTAGAAGTGAAAGTAAATCAAGTGTATAAACCTGTTCACGTTGCAATTGGGGAGCAGAAAATGACGATGAGTGAGATTGAGCAAATTGAAGAAGGCGACATTATTCCGCTTCATACGAAAGTCTCTGATCAATTATTTGGTTATGTAGATGGAAAGCATAAATTTAATTGTTTTATCGGGAAAGATGGAACGCGTAAGGCGCTCCTATTTAAAAGTTTTGTAAAGTAGGAGGATCCATATGAAGCATGAAGTATCTCCTGTGTCATTAATGGGATTAGAAGAATTTGTAGGAAAACGAAATGAAGCAGGTAAAGCACATATTGATACCGTTTCAGATATTTCGATTGAACTTGGTGTAAAGCTTGGGAAGTCATCTATTACGCTCGGTGATGTGAAACAATTAAAAATTGGCGATGTTCTTGAAGTAGAGAAAAATTTAGGACATAAAGTAGATGTATATTTAAGTGATATGAAAGTCGGCATTGGTGAAGCGATTGTAATGGACGAGAAGTTCGGCATTATTATTTCTGAAATTGAAGCTGATAAGAAGCAGGCTGCGCTTATGAAAGCGCAAAGTCAAATGCAAGATAAAGAGTAGAGGAGGAGTCATATGTCGTATATGACGACCTTATTTCAAGTCGTTTTACTGTTTGGTGCGCTCGGCTATGGTGCTTATTATATGACGAAAAAGACGCGCAAACAGCAGTTTTTTAAGCAGGGTGAAAATGGACATATTCAAGTGAAAGACGGTGTTTTTTTAAATCACCAAACGAGCGCCTTTTTGTTTGAAGTGGACGGAAAGCAAGTGTTTACTGTTATTAGCAATAACGGTGTGCAGTCCGTGCAATTAACAGGAACAGGAAATCAGTTTCAACAAGCGCTAGAAGATGCGGTGAAGAGTGAAACGAAAAAAGTAGAGGATCCATCATGAGAATAAAGAAACAGTTATCATTATTAGCCGTTATTTTCGTATTTTCTATCATTTTTTCAATTGTTTTTGTAAATCCAGCGTATGCAGCCCCGAACGGTTTTATTAATTTCGAAAATGGAAAAGAGTTTACGAGTAATTCCAGTGTACAGCTATTTGCACTCGTTACCCTTCTATCATTATCTTCTTCTATCGTTCTTTTATTTACGCATTTTACTTATTTTATGATTGTTCTTGGAATTACTCGTCAAGGGCTTGGGGTTATGAATTTACCACCAAACCAAGTACTTGTTGGACTCGCTTTGTTTTTATCACTATTTACAATGCAGCCAGTGTTAGGGCAGTTAAAAAGTGATGTGTGGGATCCGATGACGAAAGAAAAAATAACAGTAAGTCAAGCTGCGGAGACGACAGCGCCTATTATGAAAGAGTATATGTCAAAGCATACGTATAAGCATGATTTAAAAATGATGCTGAAAGTACGCGGAGAAGAGGTACCGAAAGATTTGAAAGATCTTTCTCTATTTACGCTCGTACCATCCTTTACGTTAACGCAAATTCAAAAAGGACTCTTAACCGGGATGTTCATTTATTTAGCGTTTGTCTTTATAGATTTAATTATTAGTACACTTTTAATGTACCTCGGGATGATGATGGTACCACCGATGATTTTAAGTTTACCATTTAAAATACTCGTTTTCGTATATTTAGGTGGATATACAAAAATCGTCGATATTATGTTTAAAACAGTCGCCTGAAGCGTTTGATGCTATGTGATAGGAGTCATATAAATGAATACGTCACCAATTATAGATATTTTTCAAACCTTTTTTTATAAAGGGGTTATGATTTTAATGCCGGTTGCCGGCGTAAGTATGATTGTCGTTATTATTATCGCTGTCATTATGGCGATGATGCAAATTCAAGAACAAACACTGACATTTTTACCGAAAATGGCGAGTATTGTGCTCGTTATTATCATTTTAGGTCCGTGGATGTTTCAAGAGTTAACGACGCTTATTTTAGATTTATTTGATAAAATTCCATCGTTATTGCGTTCGTACTAAGATAGGTGAACTGAAATGAATATGGAATTATGGGCGGCAACGTTTTTTGCGTTTTGCCGCATTACTTCATTTTTATATTTTTTACCGTTCTTTTCAGGACGATCAATTCCAGCGATGGCAAAGGTTACATTTGGACTTGGTCTTTCGATTACAGTTGCCGACCAAGTTGATGTTTCTCATATAAAGACAGTTTGGGACGTCACAGCATATGCGGCAACGCAAATTGTAATTGGATTATCTCTTTCAAAAATTGTAGAAATGCTGTGGAACATTCCGAAAATGGCTGGGCATATTTTAGACTTTGATATCGGTTTATCACAGGCAAGCTTGTTTGATGTGAACGCAGGATCACAGTCTACTTTACTAGCAACATTATTTGATATGTTTTTTCTCCTTATTTTTATTTCACTTGGCGGCATTAATTATTTCGTTGCCACGATTTTAAAGTCGTTTCAATATACAGAGGCGATTTCAAAATTGCTGACGACTAGTTTTTTAGATAGTTTACTCGCAACGTTATTATTTGCAATTACATCAGCGGTTGAAATCGCTCTTCCGCTTATGGGAAGCTTATTCATTATTAATTTCGTCCTTATTTTAATTGCGAAAAATGCCCCGCAGTTAAACGTTTTTATGAATGCGTACGTAATTAAAATTACGTGTGGTATTTTGTTTATTGCGATGAGTGTACCAATGCTCGGCTATGTGTTTAAAAATATGACAGACGTATTACTTGAAGAGTATACGAAACTATTTAACTTTTTCTTAACGAAGTAGGGGGACGCGTATGGCAAAGGATAATAAAACAGAAAAGGCCACCCCGCAGAAGCGTAAAAAATCGCGTGAAGAAGGGAATATTGCCCGGAGTAAAGATTTAAATAATTTATTTTCCATTCTCGTATTAGCAGTTGTCGTTTACTTTTTCGGAGATTGGCTTGGTTATGAGATTGCGAATTCCGTAGCGGTGCTGTTTGATCAAATTGGAAAAAATACAGATGTGACGGAGTATTTGTATTTAATGGGGATTTTACTACTAAAAGTATCTGCTCCTATATTAATACTCGTATACGCTTTTCATTTATTCAATTATATGATTCAAGTCGGCTTCTTATTTTCTTCTAAAGTCATTAAGCCGAAAGCATCACGTATTAATCCGAAAAACTATTTTACGAGACTATTTAGTCGTAAAAGTTTAGTAGATATTTTGAAATCACTATTCTATATGGGATTAATCGGTTACGTTGCGTATGTTCTCTTTAAAAAGAATTTAGAGAAAATCGTGAGTATGATTGGGTTTAACTGGACTGCGTCACTTACTGAAATTATTAGGCAAATTAAATTTATCTTTTTAGCTATTTTAATTATTTTAATCGTTCTTTCTATTATTGATTTCATTTATCAAAAGTGGGAGTACGAACAAGATATTAAGATGAAAAAAGAAGAAGTAAAGAGGGAGCATAAAGATAATGAAGGGGACCCACAAGTAAAAGGGAAACGAAAAAACTTTATGCATGCAATCTTGCAAGGAACAATTGCGAAAAAGATGGATGGTGCAACGTTTATTGTAAATAACCCGACGCACATTTCAGTCGTACTTCGCTACAATAAACACGTTGACGCAGCGCCAATTGTCGTTGCAAAAGGGGAAGATGAGCTCGCATTATATATACGAACGCTTGCCCGTGAACAAGAAATACCAATGGTGGAAAATCGTCCACTTGCTCGTTCTTTATATTATCAAGTCGAGGAAGATGAGACGATTCCAGAAGATTTATACGTAGCTGTAATTGAAGTTATGCGCTATTTAATTCAAACGAACGAACTTGAAGTGTAATAGCGCGTTTGGAGGGGATCTCTTTGTTTAAGATGGATTCTGCTAGAACCTATTTTTCTATCTTTTTAGCAGCGTCATTCGTTGTGGCGCTCTTAATTCCACTTCCACCATTTATACTTGATATCATTATCGTTTTTCTACTAAGTATGTCAGTACTTATTTATATGCGAGCGACAAGTATTAACGAGTGGGATGAATTAAAGTCATTTCCGACGATGTTGTTATTAATTGGGATTTTCCGCGTATCGATTAACGTTTCGACGACGCGAGCGATTTTGACAGATGGAAATGCGGGTCATGTTATTGAAGAATTTGGCCAGTTCGTAATTGGCGGAAACTTATTAATTGGTATTGTTATTTTTATAGTATTAATCATATTCCAGTTTATCGTTGCAAACGGTGCGTCTCGTACAGCTGAGGTTGCGGCTCGTTTTACACTTGATTCTTTACCAGGGAAACAAATGTCTATCGATGCTGATTTAAACCAGCGAATTATTACAGAAAAAGATGCACAAGAAAAACGAAAAAAGTTAAATATGGAAACAGAGTTTTACGGAGCGATGGATGGTGCCGGGAAGTTCATTAAAGGGGACGTTATTTTCGGGATTGTCATTTTATTCGTAAACATTATTTTCGGTTTAATTGTCGGAATGATGCAGCAAGGAATGAGCTTTGGAGAAGCGGCTATTCATTATACGCAGTTAACTGTCGGTGACGGAATCGTAAACCAAATTGGTTCGTTAATGCTTGCGATTTCGACTGGTATTATCGTAACGCGTGTATTTGACGGATCGTCTGATACAGTAACAGAAGGTATCTTTAAAGAGTTATTAGCACATGAAGTCGTTGTATACGCGCTTGGTGGCTTATTTATTGCAATGGGTTTATTTACACCGCTACCATTTCTACCATTTGCTCTCGTTGGGGGAACAATCATATTCTTAGGAATTCGCAATAAAAAGCGAATAAAGAGAGAGAAAGAAGAGGAACTTCAAAAAGAGATAGAAATGATTCAAAGCGATGAAGAGCAACTGCAGCAAGTGGAAGACTCATTTGGAGTCTTTACAGATAAATATCCAATTATTGTAGAGCTTGGATTAGATTTAGCGGCTCTTGTAAAACAAAAAATTAATGGGGAAACGGCTCGTGATAAAGTTGTTCTGATGAGGAAATCGATTATTACCGACCTAGGTATTAACGTTCCTGGAATCAACTTTAAAGATAATACGAGTTTTAGACCACGTGGACGTTACATTATTCGTATTAAAGGTGCGAAGGCAGCTGAAGGTGTATTAAAGTCTGGTTATTTATTAGCGCTAAAAACACCGAACGTAATGGCGGATTTAGATGCGGAACCAGCGAAAGATCCAATTTTCGGTGAAGACGGTTATTGGATTTTAGAGCATATGGTGCAAGATGCACAAATGAAAGGCTATCAAGTGTTAGAGCCACTTAGCATATTAATTACGCATTTAGATGTTGTTATTAGACGTAATCTTCACGAGTTAATTCAGCGTCAGCACGTGAAAGATTTAATTAACTCACTTGAAAATGATCACGGCGTTTTATTGGAAGAGATTAAGAAAAAAGAAATTGATTTATCGCTCGTCCAAAACGTTATTAAACAACTACTAAAAGAAGGAATTTCAATCCGTGATTTACCAACAATTATTGAAGGGATTATTGATGGGAAAGAAATTTATCAAAACCATGTTGATGGTGTAACATCATTCGTTCGTGAATGTATTTCAAAAGTTATTTGTGAACATGCGAAAAATCCTGACGGGAAAATTTATGCGGCGCTCTTCTCTGATTCAATAGAATTAGATGCAGATGTTGTAAACAATTCATATCAAGGCTACTTATTAAACTGGGATTTAGATTTGGAAACACGTGTTGTTGAGCAAGTACAGCGCGTATTTAAACAAGCCCGTTTAATGGGAAGAGAACCGGTACTGTTAACGCGCAGGAAAGATTTCAGATTTGCGATTGTAAGACTTCTTGAGCGATATCAAATAGAAACACAAGTGCTTTGTATTAGTGAATTAGCACCAGAAATTGTTGTAGATCAAATTGCTTATATTGAATAGTAGGGGGTGAAGTAATGGAAAGTACAGGGGAAAAAGAAGCGTTAATGCGAATAAAAGCAGCTTCGAAAAATGAATTGTATCGAAAGTTATTTGACCAATATGGTACAGATTATTATTACGTTGTCGATGAAAGTGTAAAACGAAATATCCCGTTTTTTTGGAAAAAGAATTATGAAATGTTAGTTGCTTTTCCTGAGGATAAACAGGAAGAAGTGAATGAAGGAACAGCTCAATTTCATGAACAATTAATGGATGTTGTAGGTGATCTTTCAGAAGAAATTGTGAAGGCGAATGGAATTCAATCGGTCTTGCACAATTTAGAAAACGTAACGACCTCTATGTCATATGCGGCGATGCAAACAGGAAATAGTGAAGAATGGGCAAGGAAAAAAGAGAAACTATTAAAGCTGTTTGAAAAAGGAATCGTCGTTGTGAAACAGACGGAAGAGGCGAAAGTAACGAAAAAGAAACAAGTCGTTCAGGTTAAGGAAGAAGAAGTAGTTGTAAAAAAAGGACAGTAACAATCTGTACCGTTTATTATTCAAAAAGTGATCCGGTTATTAGAACAAAACGATGTGGAACAATATTTCATTCATGCATATGCTGAAAAGTTAAAAGTGAAGTTTGAGAACGCAACGATGATTACAGAAGAGGAAGTCATCGGATACATACTGGAAGATATGAGATCTCATTTCAATACGGAAAACGTCTTTGAAAAAGAAGTGCAAACAATTGCCTTAATTGGTCCAACTGGCGTTGGGAAAACGACGACACTTGCGAAAATGGCGTGGCAGTTTCATGGTAAGAAAAAAACGGTTGGTTTTATTACGACAGATCACTCTCGCATTGGGACAGTACAACAACTACAAGATTACGTAAAGACAATTGGATCTGAAGTTATTGCTGTGCGTGATGAAGCTGCAATGACAAGAGCGCTTACTTATTTTAAGGAAGAAGCACGCGTCGATTATATTTTAATTGATACAGCCGGAAATAATTATCGTACGTCAGATACAGTGGAAGAAATGATTGAAACGATGGGACAAATAGAACCAGATTATATTTGTTTAACGTTATCAGCTTCTATGAAGAGTAAAGATATGATTGAAATTATTACGAACTTTAAAGATATTCATATAGATGGTATTGTGTTTACGAAATTTGATGAAACAGCAAGTAGTGGCGAATTGTTGAAAATTCCAGCAGTATCATCGGCTCCCATTGTATTAATGACAGACGGCCAAGATGTGAAGCAACATATTCATATCGCTACAGCTGAACATTTAGCGAAACAAATGTTACAAACATCGTAGAAAAGAGGTGAAGAATAAGGCGTCTGCCTTATTCAAACGAGTATGAACGGTCTTTATATAGGTTCTATGGGTATGATGAATTACATGCAGCGTATTAATGTTCATTCGAATAACGTTGCAAATGCTCAAACGCCAGGGTTTAAAGCAGAAACTATGATATCCAAAGTATTTGATGTACAGGACACATATCGCAGCGGAGATGGAGCCACGACAAATATCGGTTCGGTCGATTACGCCGTAGTACCAGCTGCGACGCATGTGAACTTAGTGCAAGGAAATGTACAAATTACAAATAGTGCTACAGATTTCTTTTTAGATGACGGTGCGGCCGGAACATCATCATTTTTCGTTACAACTAAAAATGATGAAACGTTTTTAACGAGAGATGGTAGTTTTACATTAAATAGTGATCGTTATTTGCAAACATCTTCAGGTGCTTTCGTAATGGGAGAGAATAATGAACGTATTCGTATTCCAGAAGGAGCAAAGGTCGCTGTACAAGCAGATGGTACATTATATGATGAAATAACACAAAATAATATTGCCCGCTTGCAAACAAAAACAGTAGATGCAGAAACGAATAATCGCCTTGTGCAACGTGAAAACAAAAGCTTTACACTAGCAGAAGGTAACATTGCTGGTTTACCGAACGGTACAGGGATTGTGAAAAATCATATGCTAGAAAATTCAAATGTAGATATGACGAAAGAGATGGCAGATCTTATGACGAGTCAAAAAATGATTCAAGCATCACAGCGCGTTATGACTTCATTTGATAAAATTTATGAAAAAGAAGCGAATGAAATATTGAGATAAAGGAGACTCCCATTTGTGGGAGCCTCCTTTATTAATTTTAAAATTCCGAATTATCAGTTGACCGTCGTTTCTTTCTTATTTATATTAGTAGGTATAATTATAACTACTACCGGGAAGTTCGATCGTTGCCACAGAGTATGTTCGGCACGATATTATGGTGGAAGAAATCACGAAAGAATTTGGTACTGATAAATTAGATACGTTATGGCGTGAAAATATAGATTTAGTCCATGTCGTAACAGGAAAACGTAGTATGGAAGAAAGGGAGGGAGAAAATGGTGAATAAAGCTCAAGCACATATGACACTGCAGAGCGAGGATACATTTCAGCAAGGTGTAAAAGATTGTCTGCCGACAGTATTTGGATATTTGAGCATCGGTATAGCAGCTGGTGTGATTGCAAAAACAGCAGGTTTCTCCATCATTGAAATTGCTTTTATGTCCACTTTAATTTATGCAGGTTCTGCTCAGTTTATATTAGCAGGTATGTATGCAGCAGGTGCTCCTGCTTCCGCAATTATTTTTACCGTGTTCTTTGTTAATTTGCGTCACTTATTAATGAGTGCCGCACTCGCACCTTACTTCACAAAGATACCTCTTTTTAAAAACTTAATAATTGGTTCGCAAATTACAGATGAAACATTCGGCGTTGCAGTGCAACAAGCAGCACAAAAGGGCTATTTAGGCGAGAAATGGATGATTGGACTTAATGTAACAGCATATTTAAATTGGATTTTCGCTACAGTTATTGGAGGACTTTTTGGTGAGTGGATACCAGATCCTCATACATACGGGATGGATTATGCGTTACCAGCAATGTTTATCGGGTTATTTGTTCTCCAGTTAATAAGTAGCAAACCGAAACTAATAATTCATCTTAGTGTTGCAATTGTAGCGATTATTATTGCGTACGTTTCGCACTTATTTATGCCAGATAGTATAGCTGTTATTATCGCAACACTGTTAGCTGCGACGATTGGAGTGATGATTGAAAAATGGAAATAAGATTAGACGTATTATTACTTTTACTAGCGGCAGGAGCTGTCACACTCGTACCACGTATATTACCTCTTCTCGTATTTAGTAAACTACAAATTCCAGACTGGGGCTTAAAGTGGTTAAATTACATACCGATTGCAATATTAGCAGCACTTTTAGCACAAGTACTATTTATGCATGAGACAGTGCAGTGGGATTATCTTATCGCAGCAATTCCAACATTTCTTGTCGCGATATATACTCGTAGTTTATTAGGAACAGTATTAACTGGAGTGATTGTGATTATTTTGTTACGTTTCTTTTTCTAAACAGGATTACGCTTATATAGTAGCGAAAGGTGTAATAACATGAAATATATAGGGGTGGTGTTATGATACTTTTAACGATAGGGGCAATTTTGTTAACGTTGTTTATTTTCTTTATTATCGGCTTCATTACGTTTATGATGTTTGTTGATAAGGCGACACCTCAAATTTATTACACACCTTGTGAATCAGTGACAGTGAAACCTAAAGGTAAACATAGAAGGAAGAAAAGTTGATAGCGTGCTTTTCTTCCTTTTTCTTTTACATCCCCGAAAGAACTAACAACAATAACCCAAATAGAAAACTAATAAAAGAAAGAAAACTGATACATATGGAAAACACCTGATTATTTTTCCATTCACGTATGGATACGATAAATCCTAAAATACAAAGGAAGAACCAAATGGGTAAGAATAGGAACTCGCTAATTTTCTTGGGGAGTAACGAGTAAAAATTTGTTAAATATAGCATCCAATTTGTAAAGAATAAAATGCAAACGACAATAGATTGTAAGAAGGGACGTTTTAAAAATGTCCCTTTCTTAACTGATATAAAGAAAAGGGATATTGCTGAAATAAAAGGAATGACTATGAATATGAGTAACAGTAATGTAAGTCACATGTAAACCTCCTTTACAATATTGTTTTCATAAGGAATGAATCTATTAGATTGTATACTTGCTTTGTAGATTGCTCGTTATATTTTTCAGAGTACGGATTTAGGAATCCATGTTCACCATGTAGTTGTTTAATTTCTAATAAAGGGTTATTTTGTTGCTGCAATGTTTTCATTAAGGAGGATACTGAAAAACTAGATTCTTTTTCAGGGAAAATAAGTAGTGTAGCACATGTAAGTTTCATGTGAACATAGTCGCGTATGCGAGAACCGTAACATCCAATGATAAAATCTAGTTTTGGATTGTTACTACATAGCCATGAGATGGTAGCTCCAACACTAAAGCCGATAAGTCCTATATGTGTGTAACTATTGGACAGCTTAGTAACGAATTCTTCAATCTGTTCTTTTCCATAATCAAATCCAATACGATTCATAAAATGATGATATGCTTTTTCTTCATCACTATAATGAAATACGTGCTGCGATTGTAGGAGGTTAGGACAGAATACATCTATATGGGATGAAGTGAAGTGGTCAATAACTTGATGCATATGATTATTCACACCGTATATTTCATGTACAACAATAAGGGCTAATTTTTTCTTCATCATTACAAATTCTCCCTTTGAAACGTATATTCTTTCTCTACAAGGCAGATACGAAGATGAAAGTTTTCATACCATTGCTCACGGCCTCTTTTTTTCGCTTCTTTATGCAAGGCATTGTTTTTCCAATCTTCAATTGCGTCAAGTGATTCCCAATAAGAAATTGTTATTCCGATTCCCGAATTACCGCGCGCACTTTCTACACCTAAAAATCCAGGTTGCTGCTTTGCGAGTTTCTCCATTTTTTCGGCAATGATGCTATAGTCTGTTGTATCATTTGATAGATTAGAAGTGAATATAACTGCATAATAAGGATTAATTTTTTGTGGCGTATTCTCCATACAAATTCCCCCTGTAAAATCATTTCATAGTTTGAATTTTAGCACGAAATAAAAAGAAAAGAAGCATGAAGCTTCTTTTGTTACTTGTATTTATTTATAGAAATTAAATAATTCAGACATATAAAATATTAAGAATTAGAGAAAAAAGTATGGAATTTCCATTTTGTATTCTAGGTTTAATTATAATTAAATAGTATATTTGAATCTGTAAATTCCTATGTTAAAATGTTTAAAATTCAAATTAGCAATATATTTCATTAACAAATAGTAAGATTTATATTAGAATAATACGTATAAAGTATATACATATAATATACTAGTAAATTGTAATTAAGGAGGTGACCTTTTTGCACAATAGGATAAAAGAAAATAAAAAAATATTAAATGCACTTGTAGTTGTTATGAGTTTATTTTTACTATTATCGCAGTTCCAGTTTTTGAGTCCGATCGATACTGTGAGTGCAGCGGTAACAGATGACGAGGGGTTCGATAAACCTACTTATCGATCTATTCATAAAGGAGATATGTATTCCACTGGTAATGTGAATTTAGGAGTCAAGGCTGATCCGGCAAGGGAAGATAAGATACTCTATTCTGATGTAGATTATATGGCGTGGGAGACTACACCAGCTAGTCAACAGAGGCAATTAATAGATGTTGACGATGATCCAGAAACCTCAAATTCTTCTAAGGCATACATTCCTATTCCAGATGAAGCGGAAATTGAATGGGCGGGATTATATTGGAGTTCAACACGCTATGAATTAACACAGCAAAAATATACTGCGCCTATCAAATTTTCTACCCCAACTGGAAGGAGTTTTGATGTATCTCCAAGTTATACTTACTATGGAAGTGGATTAGCTTACGGGTTTGGAATAAATGGTACGTATTATTCCAATTATGCAGATGTGACGCAACATTTGAAAACGTCTAATTCAAAAGGAGGAAGCTATACGGTAGCAAATATTCCTTATCCGAATTCATACTATGCTTATAGTAGTGGGTATTATTCGTTTGCAGGATGGTACATGCTAGTTGTTACGAAAGATAAATCAAAAACGAGAAAAGCTTTTACTGTTTATGATGGTGGATTAAAAAGAGCATCCGGCTCAGGGTTTAAAGAATTTGCTGTACAAGACTTCCTTGCTGATAGTAAAGGAACTTTAAATTCGAAAATATCTGTTTTTGCGGTACAAGGAGATAGATATTGGAAGGGAGATACGCTTCAGATTTTCTCGAATAATGATTGGAAAGCTGTAACTGATAAGCTGAATCCAGCTGATAATATCTTTAATTCAGCTATTTCCGAGTATGAGGAACATATGCGTGATAAATATCCAGGTAAGTTCAGCCCTGATTATCGGAATAATTTAGGGATTGATATAGATTTAATTAATTTACCAGAAGGATATATTCAACCTGGACAAAAAGAAGTGAAATTAAGAATAGGTACAAATGGTGATGATCATGTTTTAAATACTCTCGCTTTTGCAGTCAATGCAACAGCGCCAGAACTTGCTATTGAGAAATCAGTAGTTAATGCAAAAGAAAAGTACGAACCAGATGAAGAAGTCGTATATCGATTAAAAGTAAAAAATATTGAACCGAATTCGAGTGCAGTTGATACGAAAATTGAGGATGTGCTAGATTCACGATTAGAATATGTACCCGGTTCAGTAAAAATTATTTCTGGTCCGAACATAGGAGAGAAAACAGATCAAACAAAGGACGATCAAGTTGATTATGATGTAAACACAAGAAAGTTAACGATAAGAATCGGTGAAGGGGCAAGTGCAACGAAAGGCGGAATTTATACTGATAAAATGCCTGAAACTATCGTTGAATTTAAGGCGAAAGTAAAGGCGGAAAAGATAGAAAGTGAAATTCCAAATATTGCAGTTGTTCAAGGGATCGATGAGCTGACAGGAAGGAAAATTGAGGCAAACGATTCTAATAAAATAGTAGTGAAAGTAAAGCCTGATCTTGACGTAAGAAAAGGTGAACTCAAGGCTGTAAAACTAGCTAAAGATGTAAACGGTGGAACTCTTAAAGTAGGAGATAAACTAGAGTACACGATAAAAGCTAAAAATAGTGTAAACGACTCTATATTACAGTCTGTAAAAGTAACCGATAAATTACCTGAAGGTGTAGAGTATGTTCCGAATACATTGAAGATAGATGGAAAGGAACAAACAGATGCGGAAGATGATGATAGTGCATATATAAAAGATGGAATTATATATGCCAATATAGGTGACCTTAATGGAAATGAGGAAAAGGCAATTACATTTGAAGTAGTTGTCAAGCCAGAAATGGCAAATAAGAGAATAAAAAATAGTGCAGTAGTAGAGTCTATTAGTGTACCAGAACAAGAGAAACCAGAAGTCGTAACGTTGGTTGACTGGATGTACGGACAACTAGAGTCGAAAAAAGAAATAATTAGTCTGCCAAATGAACAGGTTCATGTCGATGATGAAATAGAGTATAAAATCAAGATGCGAAATACAGTAGAAAATGGACTTATTAAAGACATGCGTCTAATAGATAAATTACCTGAAGGAGTAGAGTATGTAGTAGGTAGTATGAAATTGAATGGGAATTCATTGACTGATGTTATAGATGAAGATGCGGGATCATATGAGGATCATACAGTTAAAGTTAGTATTGGTGATGTGTTTGATACAGAAGAACGAATTGTAACATTCAAGGTGAAAGTTACAAAAGAATCATTAAAAACGAAAGAAATCGAAAATATAGCGGTTGTGGAAGGGAAAACACCAGATGGTGAAGATTTACCACAAGAAAAACCGAATGTAAAAACGAAAGTGGAAGCGAAAGAACCAAAGATTATAAAGACAGTTTCTGATGCAGATGAAACAGAGGTAGAAAAGGCAACATTACAAAGTGAGAATGAAGAGTTTACATGGCATGTAAACTATCATTTCGGAAATGATGTAGTAAATCTCGAAAAAATAGTATTACAAGATAATTTAGAAGATATTTTAAAAGTTGAACAAGTAAGATTAGTAAATGCAAATGGTGAAGAGATAGAAGGTATACCAGAAATCGATGAGCAGTCGAAAAAGGTGAAATTTGAATTACCGAAGCGAGAAGGTAGTTATGAATATCTTATGAATCAAGTATACACGATGCATATTAAATCAAAGCTGGATATAAGTACAGGTGTAGAGCCTCTAGAAACGTATATTGCAAATGGTGGTATACAAAATGAAGCGGAGTTACTATTTGATCAAAAGGAATTTGTATCAAACGAAGCGGTTATTGTCCCACCATCTTTCGGAAAAATAGAGATTGAGAAAGTAGATGCGATAGACGAAAGACTTAAATTAGAAGGCGCGGTATTCCAAGTGATAAATAACGCTGGGAATGTAGTATCTGAATTAACAACGAATAAAGATGGTATAGCGATTTCTAATCCATTGTTAGTAGGGAAATATACGTTGAAAGAAGTACAAGCACCAAAAGGGTACATGCTTATGCAAGAGCTAATTGAAATTAATGTGACGCCCGGAGCATCGGTACAGAAAATAAAGGTACAAAATAATAAAAATGAATGGATGATCCCAGAAACAGGTGGCATAGGAACAATTGTTTTTTATGTAATCGGTGGAATGGTGATGTTCATAACAGCTTACTTGTTTTTTAGAAAAAGAAAGAGCGTGAAATAGGATAGTAGTTTGTAAAAAAAGTAGACATAATAGAGGAGTGAAGAATGATGAAAAGGATTTTTAGCTTATTATTAATATGTGTATTAGCTTTTTCAACTTTAATGAACATGACGGTAAGTGCTGAATCAAGAAGTACAGGTACTTTGACGATTCATAAGTATGAACAGAAGGATGGGAATCCTGGTGTAGAGGGTAATGGGAAGGCAGGACAAAGTGTTCCAGAGGGAGCAAAGCCTTTAAAAGATGTAACATTTGAAATTAAACGAATCGCATCATTTGAGCAAATAAATGATGGGAAAGTAGCGAAAGAAAGTATTAAAGATGTTACAGAGAGTGCTATTACAAAAGTAACAGATGCAAATGGGGAAGCAGTCTTTCAAAATCTTCCATTAGGACGATATGAAGTAAAAGCTATTAATGGACCAGAGCATATTGAACTAGATAAGAGCACTTTTATTGTAGATATTCCAATGACAAGTGCGGACGGTAAAGATTTAAATTACGACGTTCATATTTATCCTAAGAATGAAACGAAACGTGGATCAGTAGAGTTAATAAAAAAAGGTGAGGGAGATCGTGTATTAGAAGGTGCGGAATTCCATTTATTTAAGGAAAATGAAAACGGCACAAACACGCAAATAAAAACACCGCATCCATTAGTAACAGATTCAGATGGTAAAATTCATGTGGAGTCTTTAGAGTATGGGGAATATTATTTTATTGAGGAGAAGGCTCCAAAAGGCTATTTAACAAGTAAAGAAGAATATCCTTTCTCTATTAAAGAAACTGGTAAACTAGTTAAGTTGGAGAAAGATGTAAAAAACTATAAAGAACCTACAATTGAAAAAACGATTAATGATAGTTCGAAAAATGCGGGAATAAATCGTGAAACAGAGTATACGTACGATATTAAAACATTGCTTCCTGAGGATATTCAAACGTATAAAAATTATGTCGTAACTGATGTTTTAGATAATCGTCTAGAAATCGTTGGGACTCCAGTTGTAATGATTGACGGTAAAAAGGTTGATGAGAGTATTGTTAACGTAGTTGTAGCTGGACAAAAGGTTATGGCTTCAGTAGAAGATTTTTCGAAAGTAACAGGGAAAGAATTACACTTACAGATTACTGCAAAAATTAAAAGTGATGTTCAATCTGGAGTGGAAATTCCGAACAAAGCAGTACTTGATTTTGTAAACAAAGATGATGTTACATCAGAAAAAGATGGAAAACCATCTAATGAAGTAGTGGTTACACCGACAATGGGAACTATTGAAATTGAAAAAGTTGACGGTAAGAATAAGAAGTTGAAATTAGAAGGCGCAAGGTTCGAATTACGAGATAAAAAGGGAAATGTTGTAACAGTAAACAAAAAGAAAATGGATGATATCACCGATGCAAATGGTATTATTACATGGAATGAAATCCCATATGGTGAATATCAAATTGTTGAAACGGTAGCACCAAAGTATGAAGATGAAGACGGTGCGGTAGAACAATATCAAAAATTAAGAGATCCGATTGATATTAAAATAGATAAAGATCATAAAGTAATTGAGTTGCAAGTTGAGAACAATAAGAGTGGATGGATTATTCCAGCAACAGGTGGTATGGGAACGATTCTTTTCACAGCAGTTGGTCTGTTATTAATGGTGACAGCAGCATTTATTTTCTTTAGAAAGAAACCTGTGAAAAATTCTTAATTCATATTTTATAATAATTGAGTTTGGAAAAGAGGAAAGGCATATTGCTTTCCTCTTTTCCACATTTTATCCGAAGTGAAAGAGGATGTTATGAAACGAAATATTATTTTTGGAAGTATTTTTTTACTAGGGTTAAGTATATTTCTATATCCGACTGTAAGTAATTGGTTTGCAACGAGAACACACTATTCAGAAGTAAGTGCGTATGATGAAGCGGTAAAGAAGTTGGAGCAGGAAGAGATTAATCGTAAAGAAACAGAAGCGCGAGAGTATAATAAGAACGTTCAAAATACGACGCAAACATTTTCGGACCCATTTCATGAAAATAGTGATGAGGGAAAAAGTTCATATGTAGATATGTTAAATATCGGCGATGTTATGGGATATATAGAAATTCCTAAAATAGATGTGAACCTTCCGATTTATCAAGGAACGACGGAAGAAGTGTTAAGCCGCGGGATTGGACAGTTAAATGAATCCTCATTACCAGTAGGAGGAGAAAATACACATACAGTTTTAACTGGGCACCGTGGCTTACCTTCAGCACTAATGTTTACTCATTTAGATAAAGTCGAACAGAATGATATATTTTATATACATTCATTAGATAAAGTACTTGCCTATAAGGTAGATCAGATAAAAATTGTATTACCAAATGAAAAAGAAGATCTATTGGTTGTACAAGGACAAGATTATGCAACGTTAATTACGTGTACCCCTTATGGAGTGAACACACATAGGTTACTAGTGAGAGGGCACCGGATTCCCTATGATATTGTAGAAAAAGAAATGATAACAAAACCTATCATTTTAGAAGATTGGATGTTTGTTATTCCTATTGTTATTATTTGTATCAGCCTCCTAGTAATCTATTTAAAAAAACGAAAATAGTATGTATTGTGTGGTGAGCGTGTGAGAAGGTGATTAATAAGTTTAGTATTGTTCCTTGCAGGTTTATCTCTATTTCTATATCCATTGGTTGCTAATTATATAAATAATTATGTATATAAGACACAAGTGATCCGTTATGAAAAAATGGTTGATGATTTAAAAACAGAAGATGTAAATGAGAAGTTTCGTAAGATGCAAACATATAATAAGTTGTTAGGAAAAACTAGTGATGAAATATATAATAAAAGAAAAATGCCACTTCAAAAAAATTGAAGTGGCATTTTTTATATTTCCTCTAAGCTATTAACGGGAACCGTTAATTCGCGTTCTGGATTTCTTACTTCATATATGCGGGCGGTTTCGTTGCTTTCGTCGACGTGTTGAATCGTAACAGGCATGCCTTGAAAACTGACATTAGCTTGTTCAGATGACACAGAAAGCTCTTTTGCACGTTGAATATTCATTTATATTCCTCCCATCATTATTATCTTTGCTAAAAAGGAGGAATAATATACCATTTAGAGACATTCTTAAAGTTTTTGTATTATTTGTAATGTTTCTTTAATGAATGAAGAGAATATGGAATCGGGATAGGATTGTATCTTTTGAGCGGCTTCTGTAGCTTCCTCAAGAGCTCTTTTTTTATCGTTAAGTTTTACATAACAAAGAGCGCGATATGCCCCTGCTGTTGTAAGCCATGCTTGATCAAGTGGATGACTCATATAATCTGGCATGATAGCACTTTGTAATGTTTTTAAAGCTTCTTCGTAATGTTTTAAACCGTACAAAGCTTTTCCTTTTTCAAGATGATACAATCCATCGTCTTGAAAAATTGGCTCATCTTTTAGTTTTTCTCGAAATTGTTCTAGATGTTCTAATGCGATTGTATATTCATTAGTAATTGTGTTGTAGTAGTATGCTTTTAAAATATCAACAATCGCAGCAGATAAAGTATCTTCTGTGAAAATGGCAAATTGCTCAGATTTTTTTATGTAGTGTAAATATTGTTCTTTATCAGCCGTGATGACTTTTTGATAAGATAATATGCGGTAAAATTCATCTGTTTTATAATACACTTGATGTGTTTTTGAAAACGCGAGTGCCTCTAATATCGTTTTTTCACATTTTTCATAATCGCCACATGCTAGTAAAATAATGGCCTCTTTTAAACATAATTGAATGTGTATAATAAGATCCATTTCTAAATGTTTCGTTTCATAATCATCTCGAATGCTAGCAATTAGCTGCAAACATTCCTCATACTTTTTACGTGTGAATAGCGCGTATGAAAAGGTTAATTTTGTTTCAGTACTGTCCCGGTATAACGTATATTTTTCAAATATAGAGGTAGCTTTTTCAACGTAAGACTCAATATTGTAATCTTTCATTATAGCCGCTCCGGTAATAAATTGTTTATATAAACGAGCGGTATTTAAAGTAGGGGGCATCTCTTTTTGAACGATAGGTAGTAAAGTGTCATATACTTCATCGCATTTATTTTCCTTTATGAGTTGCTCCATTTTTGTAATGAGTTCTACAATTTCTCCATCATCTTCTTCTAATAAAAAACTCGTTTCACATTCAAGTTTATCAGCGATATATTGTAATGTTTTCATGGAGGGGGTAGCTTTGCCATTTTCAATTTGACTTAGCATACTTTTTGTTAGTTCTGAACCTGCTAGTTCTGCTTGAGTAAGCTTTTTTTCTTTTCGTAATGTTTTTATTTTTTCACCGAGAGTAGTCATATGATTGCTCCTTTATAGTTAAAAAAGTTAAATACAATTAAACTTTTTTGTTGTAAAAGTTGGAAAGTTGATTATATAATAAGTTTAACACAATTTAACTTTTAAGGGGAGAGTGTCAAAATGGGAGATGTAAGTATAGGTCAAAATGATTCAAGAATGAGGGTTGCAACGAGAAATATCATTTTGATGATAATCGGAAAAATAACGTCTTTATTAGGTGCAGGGATATATACGTTTGCAATGGGATTATATGTATTAAAGACAACAGGGTCAGGGATGGGATTTGCAACTACGCTTATTTGCGGATCACTTCCAAGGATGATTTGTGGACCAATTGCAGGTGCTGTAGCTGACCGCGTTAATCGAAAATGGCTTGTCATTGGTACTGATTTGTTAAGTAGCTTAACAATGCTTATCATGTTTATTCTTGCTACTATGTTTGGACCGTCACTTCTGTTTATTTATGTTTCAGCAGCATTATTATCAATTTGCGCAAGTTTTTATTCTGTTGCGTTTACTTCATCTATTCCTAATTTAGTTGATGAAGGACGTATTCAAAAAGCGAGTGCTTTAAATCAAACGGCAGCTTCTTTATCAAATATTTTAGCGCCGATTATTGGCGGAGTTGTATTTGGTTTCTTGTCAATTAAGTCGTTCTTTTTATTAAATAGCATTACATTCTTTTTAGCAGTTATTGTGCAATTATTTATCGCATTTGATTTATATAAAAAAGAAGTGGCTGAGAGTAAAGAGCATTTCTTGATGAGTATAAAAGAAGGTTTTTCATATGTAAAACGACAGCATGAAATATATGGTTTAATGAAAATAGCACTGTGGGTAAACTTTTTTGCGTGTGGGCTAACCGTTGCACTTCCGTACATTATCGTCCAAACATTGCATTTATCTTCAAAGCAACTCGGTACTGTAGAGGGAATGTTAGCAGTCGGAATGCTAATTGGTGCGATCGTTTTATCAGTACGTAAAGAAGTGAATAATCTGTTTCGTTCTATTTATATTGGGCTGTTTTTATTTGCGGGTTTGAGTTTATGTACAGTCGTCCCATTGTTAGTTACCATTCCGAAAGTAGCAAGCTTCATTTACTATATGGTGTTTATGCTTTTAACGGGTATTTCAATGATGATAGTAAATATCCCGATGCAAGTACATATGCAAAAGACGACAGATCCAAGCTATTTAGGGCGTGTATTCGGCCTGCTTGAAACAATTGCTACTGCAATCGCGCCGCTTGGTATGATTGTATATGGATTATTATTAGATATGTTGCCAACTAGCATTGTAATGATGTCATTAGGCGGAGGTTTATTGTTAGTTGTATTAGTTGGAGTAAAGCAACATATGGCGAAAAAACAAGTGGATGTGTCGGTTTAAAAATAAATAAGAATTTTGAAGTTAAAGCGTTATTTTATTTGTGAGTATAAATAAAATAACGCTTTTTTATGTGATGCTTTTCCAAAAATGAGTGGTAGAAGTAAATTATTTTAGAGAAATAGCTTAATAAAAAATTTGCAATCTTATTATTTATTTATAAATGACTAAATTAGTATTATAGTTTTTGAAACTCTTTTTCATGTATGTTACAGTAAAGTGAGCAGACAAAGAAAAGGAGAAAACATCATGAAAAAAATAAGTTTTGTTATGCTTTTTCTGTTAGTCGTAATGACTGGGTGTAGTAATTATGACACGTATATTGAAACAGGTATGCAATCATTGAAAAGTGAAAAATATAGTGATGCGACAATGTGGTTTGAAAAAGCAGAAAAAGAAAAATCAGGAAATGAAGCGAAGTCATATAAAGAAGTCGCCGAGATAATGGATCACGGAGCAACCGCATTAAAAGACGGTAAATATTTAGAAGCGAAAGACATTGCAAATGAAGTGTTACAAAAGAAAAAAGACGATGCACTTGAAAAAGCTGTAACATCAAATGCAGAGAATATGCTTCAAAAAGCAAAAGATGTGGAAGAGAAAGTAAATGAAAGAGTGGCAAAGAGGAAAAAGGTAGAAGAAGCAGGGATCGATAAACTTATTGAAGCTGTAGATAGTATAGATGACGTGAAGGAAAAAGAGAAAAAAGTTTCAGACGCATTAGATAAGGCTGAAGAGGCGCAAGCAAAAATTGAAGCGAAGAAAAATAAATAGAGTTATAGTTTAAAAGGCTGTCGTATATAACGACAGCCTTTTAAGCTAAATCAGCTGAAACAAACATATCACTATTTTGAAGATTTTTAGAGCGCAAACTATAAGCGACCACTTTCTTCTTATGTTGTTTTACAACATCGACATGCTCTTCATGACTATAAATATAAAATGTAAAATCCTTTTTGCCACGTTTTGCATTGATAATTAAAGGAGTTCCTTCATTTTGTGGTGGCGCATAATAACGATCTAAAAATAACCCTTCATTAAAATCATGAATAATTTGAGATTTCTGTTCACCTTCTAAGTTATTTCCATTGATTGTAACAGTAACATTTTCTTCTTCAAGCTGTGGGTGTGTTTCGTACCTGCTAATAATGGATTCAATAACAGAGTTCGGAAGGCTAGAAACGATAATTTTAAAAGCCCCAAATACAACTAACATTACAATAAACCAAGTCGTCATAGTATATCATCCCCTTTATTCTATTAAATAATATAACTCATATGGTAATAGTACATATGGTGAAGTTTTGTATAATTTGTGAAAATTTTTCCTTTTTTTGCACGTTTTTTAACAAATAGAGATCTTGAAAGAATAAAATGGAATATTTAGTTTGATAAAAGTGTAAAGGCGTTCTATTTTCTATAAGGGGGTTATGAAATGGGGAAACTAGACGGTAAGAACGTTTTTGTTACAGGAGCTGCGATAGGGAACGGAGCTGGAATTGCTCATGTGTTTGCAGAGTTAGGGGCGAAAGTATTACTTGTTGATATTTCGGAGACAGTTCATGATACTGTGAAAAAATGTTAGAAAAATCAATTTTGTTACAAAAAGTTGAAATCAAAGCATTTTATAAAAAAAAGGTTTATAATAAAAATATAATTAATTACAAGGAAGTGTAACTATGAGTACTGTAACAATCGTGTATGGTATTATTCTTTCTACAATTTTTGTTGTATTTTTCGTTGGGGTTTCACGTTATATTCATAAATGGAAAGAAGGCGTTGCGAAATTAAATCACATTGAGGAAGAACTAAGTGATTTAATGTTACATCATGGTAAGTAAAAGGTTTATTTTTAAATTTTAAAATGTGAAAGAATTCACAAAGACATGCTTTCATGATGAGAGCATGTTTTTGTGGTTTATAAATAAGCTTAATAACTCTTACATAATCCATTGGCAACAATCTTTGCGAAAAGAACTTAACAAAAATAGCCTTTTTTATAATATGTTAGGGAGTTTATAATATAAATATAGAAAAGTAAATAAAGGAAAAAAAAACTATGTATAAAGAAAAATTTCTGCATTCACCATGGATAACTGGAATTTTATTTGCTTTATGGTTCCTCATCATACCCCCTATCATCGCAATCATCCTTATCATTAACCGAAATAAGGAAATGAAGAAAGTACAAAAAGTTTGGGCAGAGAATGGGTTTGATAAAGTGGTAAATGTTAAAGAGCAAATAGCCAGTCTTAGTGAAGAGTTGCAAAAGATAACATTAACTAAACAAGAAGTTCTAGCGGATCTTGAAACTTTCAAGCCTATTACAGACCTAATCGAAGTGAGAAATAGCCTTTCCTCTCAAATTGATAATATGAATAAAGAAAAGGATGCCCTTGCAAAACGAATTGGGGATGTTCAATTACTTGTAAATCTAACTGAATCTAAACAAAAATTGAGCGAGGAGATTGCAGGATTCACATCCAATAAGCAAGCAATTATTCAAGAGATTGATAGTTTGCAAAGAGAAGTTATCCTTCTAAAAGAGGACATGCTTATGCAATCATTTGGATTTGTAAATCCGAAGTATGGTTTTGAAACGTCAGAGGCATTCAAAAGCAAATTGAATGAGATCCGACAAAAACAAAAGAAAATGGTTAAGGATAGAGAAGCTACATTGCATCGCTTGGACTGGACAATTGGAGATGATAGAAAGAAAGGTAAGGAATTCATACTTGATACAATTAAACTTACCTTGAGAGCATTCAATAATGAATGCGACAATATCATTACAAAAGTAAAATACTCTAACCTGGAAGCAAGTGAGCAAAGGATTAAAAAGATTTTTGATGAATTGAACAAACTCACTGATATGCAACAGGTATCAATTACGCTAGGTTATTTAAATTTAAAAATCGAAGAGTTGTACTTAAAGTATTCATTTGAACAAATGAAACAGGAAGAAAAAGAAGAGCAGCTTGAGATAAAAGAACGCATGAGAGAAGAAGCCAAAGCCTTAAAAGAGTTAGAAAAAGCAAAAGAGAAAGTGGAAAAAGAAGAAAAGCACTTCGAGCAAGCAGTTGAAAAGTTAAAATTGCAAATGACTGAAACAACTGAAAACCAACAAGCTAAATTAATTGAGAAGCTTAAAGAATTGGAAGCACAGCTGGAGCATACGCGGAAAAATAAAGAAGATGTATTGTACAGAGTACAAAACACGCGTGCCGGTTACGTGTATATCATTTCAAATATAGGTTCATTTGGTGAAAATGTATTTAAAATCGGTATGACTCGTCGTTTAGAACCTATGGATCGTGTGAAAGAATTGGGTGATGCATCGGTTCCATTTACGTTTGATGTACATGGAATGATCTTTAGTGAAGATGCTCCTGCTTTGGAAAGTGCCCTTCATCAAGCATTTGCCGATCAACGAGTAAACAAGGTAAATACAAGAAAAGAATTCTTCCGGGTTGAGTTGGCTGAAATAGAAAATGTTGTGAAGAAAAACCACAATAAGACGGTTGAATTTACAAAGTTAGCTGAAGCTGAAGACTTTAGAAAATCTATCCAACTTGAAAAGAAGCCTTTGCAAGCTGTTTAATATTTTTTCCTTTGAATTTAATTAAAACAAACATAACAAGAGTACCGATTGCTTAAATATATGTTTAACAAACGGGTACTCTTTTATTTATTACAGTTTTTAAGCTTGAATGCATTCTTTATGGTTCTGGAGCAAAAAATTCAACATATACAAGATAAAAAGGCTTACTATGTCTCTCGTATCAAATCAAATACACGTAATTATCAAAAAGATCCTACCCCTGATTATTTTCAAGCTGTAAGAGAAAAAAAGAAAGAAATGAAGCATTCTCCTCGTAGTAAACGACTCAGTTGTAATTGGACCACCCACATTAAATCGTTCTAAAAATGATAAGTAGACGAATGGATCGAGTATAGTAGTTACGTTAAATGGACAAATAACTTCGTGTGAAATAGAGTAATTATGTTTAATGATATAGAAGATCAAGTTGCATATCAAAGACTTAGAAATAACATAGATTATTTTATTCGTGATATTTTAGCAAGTGAGGAATTCAGGAAGAAATTAGAACGGAATAATTTTATTGTATAAACAAAAGAGTGCTTATGAAAAAAGCGCTCTTTTGTCATTATGTACAGGATATCTTAATACTCCCATTGAATATAGATTACAAATAAGAAAGGGAGTTGAATCATGACTACAATATATTTCGTTCGCCATGCACACTCTACATATACAAAAGAAGAACGGGAACGTCCCTTATCTGAAAAGGGGTACATGGATGCAGAGAATGTAACGCGCTTATTAAAAGATAAACATATTGATATTGTGATTTCTAGTCCGTATAAAAGAGCGATTCAAACTGTGCAAGGAATTGCGAATACATATAATTTATCAATACAAATAGAAGAAAATTTAAGGGAAAGGTTATTAAGTAAAGAACCAGTAGCAGATTTTAATGATGCTATGCGGAATGTGTGGGAAGATTGGACTTTTGCATATGAAGGCGGAGAGTCGAATGATGTAGCACAAAAGCGAGCTGTATTATGTTTGCAAAATATATTAGAAAAACATAAAGATAAGAATATTGTAATAGGTACTCATGGGAATATTATGGTATTACTAATGCATTATTTAAATTCGAAATATGATTTTCAGTTTTGGAAAACCCTTCATATGCCTGACGTGTATAAATTAACTTTCAATAATAATCGTTTCATTTCTGCTGAAAGAATAGAGTCTATAGGTAATCGAATAAATATTTTGTAAAAGTTTATCAAAAAAAGAGGAAAGAGGGAAGTTATTGTAGAAGTATAGCTTTGTAACATAAAAAATATGTGTTAAAGGAGGCTGTTTACATGTTTGAGAAAGAGAAAGAAGGGCTTATTGAAGTTCACAACGTATATGAAATTGCACCAGCAGATGGAGCAATTATTGGTATGGCAACGGAAGAAGAAATGGAAATTGCTGCTGAACTAGAGTTACAGTACTATGCCCATTCTCGTTTGTTAGAAGCAAATATTCAGTTAGACGGTTCCTCCTATAAAGAGTTACTTCAGGACTTTCAGGAGTACGAAAGAAAATCAATGAACTTTTGGCGCGCATTACATAAACGTTTAGCTGTGCCATGGGCGTGGGTACTACGTATTGATGTTGCGAATGGTCCTATTTATGTAAGCAATGAGAATTCGTATTATGAAGAAGATGACGAAGAAGATTATGAATAGATAAGTAAGGAAGCAGCTTTAGTTGCTTCCTTTTTTAATCCCGCTATTTGCGGGCAGTAAGACTCATAATCGGTGGGGATGGCCCCCACTGATTAAAGTTTCACTTTATTTGTAAGGAGCGAGTAGCTTCAATAATAATATCTGGTCGATCGTTTTCTATTCCGTGGCCAGCATGTTCGGCAAGAATATATTGGCTGTTTATTGATAGATGTAATTGTTCACGAATCAGTTCTTGCCACATAGCTTCAAGTCGTGTTGCTTCCTCTTTTGGCATGCCGCCCTCAATCAATTGAGTAATAGAATATTGAGGATCTCTGCCGATAATGATAAATGGTATTTCTACTGTTTTATATAATTCTTTTATTGAGCGAGCACAGTTTTTCCACTCCGATAGTTCAGAAGCTGTCGCTTTATATAATGAAGGGGATGTGGAAAATTCTATACAATGTTTTGAGTGATTGACGAGCATAGGCTTTAGTTCATTATAAAGTGTGTCTACATCCATTTTGGAGTATGTATTATATTTTTGAATCCACATATCATCCGAATCAGTTTGATCAGAAACCGGTAAATAAAGCTCATCTAATCGGTGTAAGTTCATAGATGTAGAATCAACTAAAATAAGTGCTTGCAGCCTATCTTCATGTAACATCGCAAAATGTTGTGCACATAAACCGCCGTAGGAATGACCAATTAGAATGATTGGCTCGTGAATAGCCAGTTTCTGTAGTAACATATGTAGTTCTTTTGTTACTTGTATTGTTGTACGCGGATGAATTCCCAACTCGCTTTTTCCATAACCTGGGCGATGATAAGAAACGACCGTAAAGTGTCTTGAAAGCTGTTCCATAATAGGAAGCCAATCATAAAATGAGCAAGTCATTCCGGTTTGAATGACTACAGTTTGTTTACTATTTCCTTTTATATATACTTCTAAATTCTGCCCTAATATCTCTACAAATGTATAAATCGTAATTCCCCCTAGGCTTGAAATGATTTTTGACAAGCAAAAACGATACACCAAACACCTATACCGAATAGGACAGATGTACTAAGTGAAAATGAATTTTTTAAACCGATATAGACGATAAATAATAGTAGTGCTGATGCAGGAAATCCATATAATACGCCTATAGCAAATTGACTCAACTCCTGTTTATTCCCACCTTCGAAAGAAATCCAAAATAGACTAAGTAGACTTACAAGAGGAAGGGCGGCAATAAAACCGCCTATCGTACTATAATGTTTAGCGACTTCAGTAATAACGCCGATAATAAGTGCAGAAACGAGTACTTTAACGAGGAAATGCATATTTTGCCTCCTTCGCTAATAACGAAAAGGCTTTTTCGAGTAGTTGTTGTTGTTCTTTTGATAACTGTGATTCTAATATTTTTATCTTTTCTTTATCTAGTAAAGTATGCTTTTCTAATACCTCAATTCCTTTTTCCGTTAATGTAAGGTTGACAACTCTTTCATCTTGTTTATTTCTTTCTTTAACGATGACGCCCTTTTGAATAAGGCGTTTTACGTGTTCAGACGCTGTGTTATGAGATAGGCTAAGCTCAGTAGCGACTTTTCCAATTGTTATATCTTTCTCACGGGAAACGATTTGTAAAATACGAATTGCTTGGTGGGAAAGATTGTCCTCATATTCATATCGTAAGTGATAATAAATGCTCTCCCAATGTTGATTAATGTTTTTCATAATGATAAATCCCCCTATTTTTTATATCGTATAATAAGATGTATTCGCTGATTTAGAAATAAAATCCTTTTATTTGGATAAAAAATGTTGAAAAAGTTTATTTTTATTGAAATATAAGGTAATCTATGTGTAAAGGTATACATATAGCAAGAGAGAGGATGATAGCTGTGAATACATTTAAATGGATTAGTCATGAACAGATGTATGTAGATGAAATACATGTTGAAAAATGTGGTCCTCTTTCAGTCGGCGTATACGGGGGAAATCAAGAGAGTGATGCATATGAAAGAGGAGATGCGGTGCTTGCTTGGTGGGATCCTGAATTTGAATTTGTTATGATTTTTGATACACATCACAAAACGAAAAATATACATTATATAATAGAAGCAATTTCAGAAAGAAAAGAGAAACTACAAGAGTTATTTTCATACCCAATACATTTAGCTTTTCATCATACACATATGTACTTATTAGCGTTATTTACAGATGAGTTGTTTATTGAAAAATGTGATCAAGATGATGAGGAGCTTGCATGCTTAATTTGTTTACGAAAAGGTGAATTTCTATATTGGTTATCAGTTGGTGATTGTTTCGCGTATTTATTCCATTCAGAGCAAACGAAAAATGGAAAAGGACGATTAAATAAGCGGAAGAATTACGAGTATATTGGCAGAAAAAATATTTTTGCAGCAAATACACCTTGTTTTACGTCAGGTGTAAGGGGATTAGAAAAAGGAACAAATCACATTGTAATGGCGACGGACGGTATTTTAGAGTGTGATAAACGAAGGTTTGATGATGATCAATCTTTAGTAGAAATATTACACGACGGAAATAGCTTACAAATTGAGCCAGTATTAACAAATGTACTGCAGTGGAAAGGGAGAGATTGTGCCACGATTATTGGATGGTCAATTGATACTGAAAATAAACAATGCGCGAATGAATAAATAAAAGGGAGTTCAAGGATTTTTGTCCTTGAACTCCTTTTTGTTAAACAATATGAATATGATACGTCTTTAACCATTTTGAAAGCTGTCACTTCGGTGATGACTTTTTGTTTTGTAGGATTTTCTTCTTTTCCGTCGAATAGATAGATTGGGAGAGGTGGAGAATAAGTAAATGAAAAAATTTATAATAAGCATAGAAGCAGTCGATGGTAAACAACATGAATTTGAAATTGAGTATAAAAAGACAGTAACAGTTTCTGCTATAGAAAATTCTATACAAGCAAGAGAATCTAGATTCTTCAGATTTGGAGATTGTATGGTTAATTTGGACAATGTATTCTCTTTGGTGGTAAAAGAGAAGAAGGATTAAATACAAAAAAAGCATCCATAATGGGTGCTTTTTTCTTTGTTACATAGAAATTACACATTAAACCAGTGAACATTCTAATAAGACAAGCATATGATGAATTCGTGGGACGAGTTATCATATGAGATGAAACTTGGAGCGCCATACTTATTTTTTGAAGGGTACCTAATGACAGGTACTCTTTTTATTTTGTACCTTTTAATTACGAAGAATGTAGTTGCAATTCGATTTAAGAACTAACAAAACAAACGAAAATAAATGTCTTACTTCCCTGTCTAAAAGTTGAAACATAATTTTTATTTTTAATCCTATTTTTAGTATCCATAAATGCGGCGAATGTCGCTATAGCACCACCTAGATCATAGACTTGGAATTTGTGGTGAAAAGCTAATCCTGTAATGAAATAAAATGCACACTAAGTTAAAGAGTGATCACATAAATAGTGTACTACATGAATTAAATTGCAGACTTGAGAAAGTTTTCTTCGAATGCAAAGTTATATGAGACAATGGCTAAGGGAAAGTATTCCATTACATACAAAAAAATAATAAAAAGATGAGAGAAAATTTTTTTCTGGACGTTATATAGAGTGTAAAAGCTTTTACAAAAAAATAAGGGGAATCGCTACATGAAATCAAATGAGAAAAATTTTATAAAAAGATTACAGCGACAAAAAGAAGATGCGCTAGAATTTGTTGTTGATACATACTTACCGCTCATAAAGGGGATAACGCATAAAGTTCTTCTTCCAGTTCAAAATGATGGACTCATAGAGGAATGCATAAATGATATATTTCTTTCCATTTGGAATAACGCAAATAAATTTCATGGAGAGCCGACTGATTTTAAAAAATGGATTGCAGCGATTGCAAAGTTTAAAGCAATTGATTATTACCGAAAAGCGACTAATAAAGTAGAAATTATTTCAGATGAGTTTCATATAAGTACGGAAAAATCGGTAGAAGATGAATTAATCGTTATGGAAGATAGAGAAGAATTATTGAAACTTATTAATCAATTAGAACCGTTAGATCAAAAAGTATTCATTATGAAATATCTCCTCGGCATGAAGACAGAGGAAATAGGAGAGAAATTAGGGTTAACTCGAGCAGCGATAGATAATCGTGTGTACCGGGGGAAAAAGAAACTACAACAAAATGCTACGAATATTAGTTTTGGAGGTAGTGCAATATGAAAGACATTTATGAGCTATTAAATGATATTGATATAGATGAAAAAGAACTTGAGGAAATTGAGACTTCGGAAATTGAAAAAGAAAAAGTGAAACGTAACTTAAAACAATCGATACGTACGAAGAAAAAGATGAAAACTTGGAAAAAAAGTGTCGCTGCTGCATCTATTTTAGTAGGAGTATCAGTTGCCATGCTTGGCATCGGATTTCCTACATACGCTGGAGGACTACCAATAGTAGGGGATATATTCCGATTTTTAGATAATGGTAGAACAGGGTTATATGAAAATTATAAAGAGTTTTCGACTGAGTTGAATATGACGAGGGAGAGTAATGGAGTTAAGGTTACAATTAATGATGCTGTGTTCGATGGTAGAACAATTACAATCACATATTCTATTGAGAGTGATAAAGATTTAGGAGAGAACCCGAGTATATTTGGTTTTCCACAGGTGGAAGGGTCTAATGGTTCGGGAGGAAGTTCTAAAATTACGAAAGTAGGGGATAAAAAATATGTAGGTATGACTACAGCAAGTGATCACGGTAGTAAAAGAATGGACGTTGCAAATGTTAGGTGGAATATGGAATCAATTGATATGCATGAGGAAAAAAAATCAATAAAAGGGAACTGGAACTTCGCACTTAGTTTAAAAGCAATGGATAGTAAGGAAGCAAAGGTTAATGGGGTTTCTGAAAAAGAAGGCATAAAAGTAAATATAGAAAAAATGGAAGTAACTCCGATGTCATTTATTGTTTTTTATAATCAGGAAGAATCTAAGGCATTAAGAAGTATATGGGATAGTGCGGATGTGGAATTAGAAATAAAAGATGATTTAGGAAATCATTATGCTGGTGAAGGAAATGGCGGAAGTAGTACAGTAGCAGAGCCACATAAAAGTAGTTGGAGTGCTACATTCCAAAAACTGAACGGAAATGCAACAAAGCTTATTGTCACACCTCACGTGCACTTGCGAGTTCATACACCTGAAAATCATGGTGGGGTGGAGTATGTGAATGGGAAAGAGAAGAAAATAGAAGTGCCGAAAAAAGAAGCGAAGAGTAAAGATATTGTTCTAGATGATATTGTCATTGATTTAAAAAAATAAAGACAAGCGACTGCCTAAAATAAATAATTAGGCAGTCGCTTTTTGTTAAGAACTAGTAACAAGTAAAGCATGTGGATGCTGTATTTTATACTCATCTTTCCAAGGAATGTTTAGTTGCTCCCACGATTCGCCGCTATCACTGGATTGAAACACGCCGTTGTTATTTAAAGTGTAAAACGTATGTGGCTCAGCTGGATTTGTAGCAAACATCGAAATGACTGTACCAATTGCAGAGGGTAGTCCTTGTTGTACTTGCTGGAAAGGAGTGTCTCTCGTTTTTCGATAAATATAAGATTCATAAGGAATACGGTGATGAGCGAGATCAGCACTCGGTGCGGCAGAAACGAGAATCGTATTACAATCAGCTGGATCGATGGCCATGCTGTATAAATAATGATGTTCAAGTCCTTCACTGCATGATATCCAGCTGTTTCCACTGTTATAACTTTCAAGATATGCACGATCAGGTCCGCCCATAAATCCGTCTCCACATGATGCATAAAGACGATCGGGGGCTTCAGGGTGCATAAGTAATTGATGAGCATCAATAGGAGCACCGAATTTTTTATCAATCCATGTATGTCCTTTATCGTTACTTTGAATAACAGCACCAGCTTCGATTGAAACGTGGAGTGTATTTGGGTTGTTTGGATCAACTGTAATCCAGCGTACGTGATGGGTAAAAGGTCTAGGCGGGAAAGCCCACGTATAGGAAGATAATAGTGATTTCATATTTTTAAGTTCATTCCACGTTTCACCACCATTTTCTGAACGGAATAAAGCACTAGGTTCTGTGCCGACATAAACGACGCCATATCCGTTAACTTGTTCATTAGGGCTTATCGTAATAGAAGTGATCGAAGAATGTAAAATACCATCTTCTTTCGGAAAATCAAAATAACGATAAGAATCTCCAATTGGTCTCCATGAATCCCCACCATCATCGCTTAACCATAAACCTCGTCCAAATGTTCCGCAATAGACACGATTAGGTTGGAACGGATCAACGACAATACAGGTAGGTTGCATATTTTGTAAGTGATAAGTCGTTTCGCAGTTACCATCTTGTTCTTTTACTACAACAAGTTCACGCTCCATACAGAGAAATAAACGTTTCATTTTAGTAGCCTCCTTAAAATTTCTTTCATTAGTAAACAATATGAAAATAAAAAAGAAGTAGTCTTGTTTTTATTTGAGAAAAAGGAATTGCTTCAAAAGAAGCGAAGTGTGTATACAGAGGAAGCGGGCGTTTACGGGCAGTCAATTCGGGATAAAAATGGGGAGTTTGTTTCATACTAACATACAGATATTACACTTAAAGGAGTAAAAGTATGGGACATTCACATGATCACGGTCATTCTAAAAATAAAAAGGCGTTACTAATTGCATTCTTACTAACAACCAGCTTTATGATTGCTGAAGTTATTGGCGGATTTGTAACAAATAGTTTAGCACTATTATCTGACGCGGGGCATATGTTAAGTGATGCAGTATCCTTAGCTTAAGTTTACTTGCGTTTAAGCTTGGAGAAAAAGCAGCGACGGCTGCAAAAACATATGGGTATAAGCGCGTCGAAATGTTAGCGGCATTATGTAACGGGGGCGTTCTTATCGTCATTTCTATATACATTTTTATTGAAGCAATTCGTCGTTTTAAAAAACCAGTTGAGATTGCTAGTAATGGGATGCTTATTATTGCTGTACTTGGTTTGCTTATTAATATTTTATCAGCTTGGATATTAATGAGAGGCGGAGATGTGAAAGGTAATTTGAATTTAAGAAGTGCTTTCTTACACGTACTAGGCGATCTATTAGGGTCAGTTGGAGCGATTATTGCAGCGCTATTTATTAAATTTTTCGGATGGACTGCTGCAGACGCAATTGCTAGTATTCTTGTGTCTATTTTAGTCATTATTAGTGGGTGGCGTGTAACACGTGATACAGTCCATATATTAATGGAAGGTGCACCGCAGCACATAGATATGGATGAGGTGAAAAATACATTATTAACGATTGGGATTGTAAAAGAAGTTCATGATTTGCACATATGGTCTGTCACATCGGATTTTCAAGTATTAACTTGCCACCTGATTATAAAAGGTAATGAAACGCAAAGTGTATTAAAAGAAGCTACGGATGTATTAAAGGAGAAGTTTCATGTAGAACATGTCACCATTCAAGTAGAAATAGACGGTGAATTTAATCATAGCGAGACAACTTGCAAAGTATGAAAGAAAAAGGATTAGAAAAAGTGTCATAACATTTTTCGCAGGGCATACATATATATAATGTGGCCACGAATACTTTGTAAGGTAAATATTTCATAAGATTACTTTACTTATTAAGAATCATCTTTTATAATCAAAAGTGGTAATTGATAAAGATTATCATTTTCAATGATCGTAGAAAGGAGTTTTTTTAAAAGATGAGTAGTCAACTCCGTTTTGCTGTTGAAAATCGTAAGAGGTATTTAATTGATGAGTTAATTGGAGCTGGTGTGTTTAAAGTTCGCGACCGACAATTATACGAGCTGTCTTTAGAGGAATTGGAAAAAGAGTACGAAGATATGGAAGATTATGCGGATGTTCAGGCATAGCTATATAGATTATTAAGGAAGAAGCTGGTTACACAAAAGTGTAACCAGCTTTATTATTTCATAGAAATTATTTTATGCATGGTAAAATATTGTAGAAGGGTTGGTCGTAATATGCTAGCAGGATTTTTGGTTTGTTTATTTGATGGTTCTTTTTAAAGAATAAAAATCCAACATTTTTTTTATTTTCCATTGCGAAAAGTAGCATCTACTTTTACAATAGAAAGGGTTGTAAATATATTATACTGGAAAAATAAATCGAAATAATGTGAAAATTTTGTTTTGTCTTTGCTGATTGTATACTACATACATGTAAGACGACATACATCATGTTATCGATCTGTAAGGAGAGAAAAAATGAAAAGTGTAAGATTACCATCGATGCCAGAAATCATAATTCTATTATTACTATTTCTTGCTGTTGTCTTTTCCTTCCAAACGATTTTTGATCTCCCAATTCAATTAGCGCTGTTTATTTCATGGTTTTTAGTAATTGCGCTTGGGTTAAGATTAGGATTTCGTTATCAAGAATTGCAAGATGCAATTACGAAAGGGATTTCTAACGGATTAGAAGCAATACTTATTTTAGTTGCAGTAGGTGCTTTAATTGGAACATGGATTGCTGGTGGGGTAGTACCAACATTAATCTATTACGGATTAGAATTCATTCACCCTAGCATATTCTTATTGGCAACGTTAATTATTTGTTCGATAACTTCTATCGCGACAGGAACATCTTGGGGAACAGTAGGAACAGCCGGTATTGCTATGATGGCAATTGGTGAAGGGCTTGGATTGCCATTACCACTTGTTGCTGGTGCAGTTCTTTCAGGAGCTTATTTCGGAGATAAATTATCGCCACTTTCTGATAGCACAGTTCTTGCAGCCTCTATGGCGAAAGTAGACGTAATTGCTCACGTTCGAGCTATGCTTGTATTAGACGTTCCAGCGTATATTATCACCGGCATTATGTTTACTGTAGCTGGCTGGATGTATGGCGGAGATAATGTAGATTTAAATCGAGTAGAGTTTTTAAAAGAATCTTTATTAAAACACTTTGATATTAAAATATGGATGCTAGTTCCAGCAGTAATTGTCATTGCACTATTAGCAATGAAGAAGCCTTCTATGCCGACAATTGCTATGGGAGCTTTAATTGGTGCAATTTGGGCAACTCTTTTCCAAGGAATGCACTTTGGAGAGGCAATTGGAACAGCATATAACGGATTCTCAATTCAATCTGGCGTTGAGTTTGTCGATAAGTTATTAAATCGTGGTGGAATTAACGGTATGCTTGGTTCAGTGGCCGTTATTATTTTCGGCTTAGGTTTTGGTGGACTACTTGAAAAGCTAGGTGTTCTAAAAGTAATCGTATCAAAATTTGAGAAGAAATTAAATTCTGCAGGTAATGTAACGTTATCTACTTTAATCGTTGCGTTTTTAGCGAATGTATTTGGTTGTGCGATGTATGTATCACTTATTTTAACACCGAAGATTATGGAAGATAGCTATGATAAATTAAAAATAGACCGCCGTGTATTAGCGCGTAACTCAGAAGTAGGTGGAACGTTAACTTCTGGTATGGTTCCGTGGTCGGATAATGGTATTTTTATGGCTGGTATTTTAGGTGTGGCAACGTTCTCATATGTTCCGTTTATGTGGTTAAGCTTCGTTTCATTAATTCTGGCAGTTATTTACGGATATACAGGCAAATTCATTTGGTATGTAGATGACGCTGATAAAGGAAAGCAAGCATCATAAAAAAATACCTTCTGCGATGGCGGAAGGTATTTTTTTTATATACGAGTGAGAATTCTTATCATTTGTATGAAAGTCTGTTAAAATGAGAAATGTAGGTATTATATTTTCAAGGGGATGAAAAAATGGAGTACAGAATCGAAAGAGATACATTAGGAGAAATAAAAGTTCCAGCTGATAAATTATGGGCAGCTCAGACGCAGCGTAGTAAAGAAAATTTCCCAATTGGAACAGAGCAAATGCCGCTTGAAATTGTAAAAGCATTTGCGATTTTGAAGAAGAGTGCAGCACTTAGCAATCAAAAATTAAGAAAGTTATCAGAAGAAAAAGCAGAAGCAATTGTGGAAGCAGCTGATGAAGTGATTGCAGGGAATTGGGATGAGCATTTTCCGCTTGTCGTATGGCAAACGGGTAGTGGTACACAATCGAACATGAATGTGAATGAAGTAATTGCAAACCGTGGAAATCAAATTTTGAAAGAGAAGGGATCTAACGTACATATTCATCCGAATGATGATGTGAACATGTCTCAAAGTTCAAATGATACATTTCCAACAGCGCTTCATGTAGCATGTGTAATTGCAGTAGAAAATCACGTATTACCAGCGATTACAAAGTTAAAAGAAACATTAGCAGAAAAAGTAACTGCATTTGAACATATTATTAAAATTGGTCGTACGCATTTACAAGATGCAACACCTTTAACGTTAGGGCAAGAAATTAGTGGATGGCACCGCATGCTTGAAAAAACAGAGCGTATGATTGCAGACAGCAATACATATATGAAAGAGTTAGCAATTGGTGGTACTGCGGTTGGAACTGGTATTAATGCGCATCCTAAATTTGGTGAGATGGTAGCAGAGGAAATTAGCCAATTTACAGGTAAACAATTTGTTTCTGCACCAAATAAGTTTCATGCATTAACGAGCCATGATGAAGTTGTATTTACTCATGGTGCATTAAAGGCATTAGCTGCTGATTTAATGAAGATTGCTAACGATGTGCGTTGGCTTGCAAGTGGTCCACGTAGTGGTCTTGGAGAAATTATTATTCCGGCAAATGAACCAGGAAGCTCTATTATGCCAGGTAAAGTAAATCCAACACAAAGTGAAGCATTAACAATGGTTGTAGCACAAGTGATGGGGAATGACACGACGATTGGATTTGCTGCGAGCCAAGGTAATTTTGAGCTAAACGTATTTAAACCAGTTATTGCTTATAACTTCTTACAATCAGCTCACTTATTAGCAGATGCAATTGTTTCATTTAATGATAATTGTGCAGTTGGTATTGAAGCGGATGACAAAGTAATTAATGAAAATGTGAATCGTTCATTAATGCTTGTAACAGCATTAAACCCACACATTGGATATGAAAATGCAGCGAAAATTGCGAAGCATGCTCATAAAGATGGGTTAACGTTAAAAGAGGCAGCGCTGCAATCTGGATTATTAACAGAAGAGCAATTTGATGAAATTGTAGATCCGAAAAAAATGATCGCTCCGAAAGAGTAATAGAGGAAGCCAAGGTTCTTAGTTTAGAATCTTGGCTTTTTTTTGATATTCATTTTTAATTCCTTTTTATGTTTCCTCCACTTGCACTACTGCAAGCTCCAAAATATATTATTTATTAGCAGACGTATTCATTACTTTTATATGTGGGCAGTTCTCTTTTAAGAGTGAAATGAATTTTTCTTCTTCTTGTGGTACGAAGGTTGTCACAGAGTCGAATAAATTATAATTAATTTCTAATTGCTGCCTAGTCCATTTTTTTGAATGAAGGTTTTTGCCGGAATATTTAATATTACGTATGTCTTCGAATGGAATTTCAGTACGCAGTATGAAACCGTGTTTTACAACAAGAGATGATTCCGTTATATTGTAGTGCGAAAAATAGAACGAAGAAAGATTTACGATATTTAACAGCATCATAAGAGTGAAAAAAATAGAGTTTTCATTTTGCAAGAATAGTGACATGAAAAAAATAAGTATAAATAATGTAATGAAAATGACGTGAAATGGATTTTTTTTCGCTTTGAATTTCAAATAAGTCACCTCGATAAAGTGTTCTTTAAATAAATTAAATCACAATATCTTAATGAAACGTGAGAATATGCAAGATTGCATATTTTTTAGATTTATTATTCGTGTAAAATTTTTTGATGGGATAAATTTAAAGGAAGCTTTTTAATAGTGGGGTGGCATGAAGTGTCTTACAAGAATAGAAATATAGCGCTAATCATAATTAGTTGTATGATGATTATGAGTGGTTGTTCAAATAAATTTATTGAGGATGGGAATCGAAAACATGTATTTGTACAAGCGAGTAAATGTTTAGTAGAGATTGTTCACAAAATATATAAAAGGTAAAAAGGTGTTTCTATAAACGGAAACACCTTTTTTGTAGTTAAAATTAAAGGTTTGAAGGATATTGAACATTGGGCGTGTTTCGTTACAGACTGCACTTTAATTAGTTTATAAAAGTAAAATCTAGGAATAATCTCTTTTTTTAGTGTCTGTATACAAAAAGGGTAGATGTTTTTATAAAAGTTTATAAAATAGACAAACGAAATATTGAATTGTTTGCTTTTAGTGTGTTAAGATGATGGAGCGATAATAAACGATATTGTAATTTGTTTGTTTTTTAATAAACATTTTGAAGGAGTGTTTAGTATGGACGATATTTCAGAGAAGTTTTGGGATGCTTCAGTAGAGGAATTAAAGAATGGGTATGTGTTTGATGAGGGAGCAGAGGAATATATTTGTTTAGCTTGTGGAGAAACGTTTATTAAAGGGGTTATTTATCAAGATAATCAAGTTTTGTATGAAGCGGAGAAGTTTGTGCAATTGCATATTCAAAACGAGCATACATCTATGTTTGATTATTTATTAAATATGGATAAAAAATTTACAGGTTTAACGGATTTACAAAAGAAAATGGTTCAGTTTTTCTATATGGGACTGAGTGATAAAGAAATTGTAAAAGAGATGGATGGCGGGAGCACATCGACGATTCGCAATCATCGATTTACATTGCGAGAGAAAATGAAGCAGGCGAAAGTATTTTTAGCATTAATGGAATTATCAGAAGAAAAATCGAAAGTGCAAACGAAATTTGTACCAATTCATAGAACAGCGACGATGGTGGATGATCGTTATAATATTACGGAAGAAGAAAACGATGAAGTATTAAAAGCGCATTTTACAGAAGGGTTAGATGGACCGCTTTCTAAATTTCCGAAGAAGCAAAAGCGTAAATTAATTATATTACGTCACTTAGTGAAGAAATTTAATAGTAATCAAAAGTATTCTGAAAAAGAAGTAAACACAATTTTAGAAAATGTATATCCGGATTTTGTGACTTTAAGAAGATATTTAATCGAATATGGATTTTTAGATAGGACAGCTGATGGAAGTCAATATTGGGTGAAGTTGTAATAATGCGGAAAGAAAATGAATAGAAGCACAAATTTATAACAACTATACAAAGAGAAAGAGGCTGAAAAAACCGATTTTTAATAAAAGGAGAAATGAAATTTGAAACCACCTGCAGATAACAATAAAGAAGGTGCAGAGTCACATAAGTTAGAAAGTGAGAGTAAACCGATATGGAAATCGATGTCCATGTTTTTAGTACCACTATTATTAAGTAATGTACTACAATCAGTTGGACAATTATTTGGCATGGTAGTAGTAGGAAGATGGCTAGGGGTAAATGATTTAGCAGCTATATCGGCTTTCTTTCCGCTATTTTTCCTACTCGTTTCATTTGTAATTGGAATTGGTTCGGGTAGTTCTATTTTAATTGGTCAGGCGTTTGGTGCTAAAAATGAAGAACGTTTAAAAGCTATCGTTGGTACGACGCTGACGTTTACTTTTATTATCGGAGTTGTGTTAGCGATAATAGGTAGTATTTTTGCGATGGATATTATGCGCTTTATGGGAACGCCAGAAAATATTATTGACATAAGTGTACATTATGCACGGATTTTATTTATTTCTATGCCAGTTTTGTTTTTATATTTTGCATACACAACATTTATGAGAGGTACAGGAGATTCTAAAACGCCATTTTACTTTTTAATTGTAAGTACAGCGCTAAATATGATTTTATTACCAGTTCTTATTTTTGGCTGGTTAGGAGCTCCGAAATTAGATGTGTATGGAGCAGCGTATGCTTCAGTTATATCTACAGTTATTACGTTTATTGTCATGCTAGTGTATTTAAAGAAGAAAAATCACCCACTACAACTGGATACAACGGTAAGAAAATATCTTCGAATGGATTTGGAGTTATTAAAGCTATTATTACGACTTGGTATTCCAGCGAGTATTAATATGATATTAGTTTCATTATCTGAAATTGCGGTAATCGCGTTTGTAAATCGTTACGGATCGGATGCAACAGCAGCTTATGGCGTTGTGAATCAAGTTGCAAGTTATGTACAAATGCCAGCTGTTAGTCTTGGTATTACTGTCTCCATTTTTGCGGCGCAATCAATTGGTGCGAATCAATTTGATCGATTGCAGAAAGTTGTAAAGGCCGGAATTATTATGAATTACATCATTGGCGGTGTATTGATATCTCTTATTTACTTGTTCTCAAGAGATATTCTAGCACTATTTTTAACAAGTCAAAATACAATTGAAATTGCTCATAGCCTAATCATGATTACATTATGGAGTTACTTAATTTTCGGTCATGCACAAATTATTAGTGCGACAATGCGAGCAAGTGGTACAGTACTATGGCCAACTGTAATCAGTGTTGTATCAATTTGGCTTGTTGAAGTACCTGTGGCGTATTATCTTTCTTACCATACGAGCCTTGGTATAGAAGGGATATGGATTGGGTACCCAGCGGCATTCATCGTCAGCTTAATATTACAGTATGCATATTATAAGCTTTCATGGCAGAAGAAACGAATTACACGATTAGTGAATTGAAAGATGAAAATGTCCCTAAGTTATTATACTTAGGGACATTTTTTGTTGATGAATACTTATAAATAACTTTTTAAAGTTATGTCAAAATGTTGCCTAATGAGTTTTCCATTACTCATATAAAACTCCCATGCTTTCTCTGGTTCACCGATAATTTCAAATGAATCTGCTGTAATATATAAAGCGCAATTATCTTCTAGTGCAATGCCCTCTATATTACCTTGATGAGTTTGTAAAAACGTATGGAAGGCATTCATTCTATTTAATTGATTGTAATGGGGGCAAAATCTTTTGTTAACAATACTCCATCCACTACTTTCTATATAGCCAGAACCTCCATAGTCTGAACGTATGCTAGATGTGAACCAGCACATAGCACCGGCACTATATCCTGCAATAAGTGTGCCGCGTTTTAAAGCAATTAGTAACTTTTCATCTAATTTATGTTCTTTCCATTGTTCAAGCATGTGAACGTAATTCCCACCGCCAAGATAGATTAAATCAGCAGAATCAATCATTTCAGCTATTTCATATTTAGTAGGTGTTTCGTTTATAATACGTAAAATTTGAACCTCACAATGTAATTGTTTTTCAAATGTTTCTAAAAATAACTTTATATATCCTTCATCATCATGACTAGCTGTTGGAATGAATAATACTTTTGGATACTGTTTATTTGTTAATTCTATAAGTCGTTCATTAATATGCAAGTGATTTGAATCTTGTAAATCACCGCCACCAATGACAGCTAATTTCATAGTAAAGCACCACCTAATCATTTTTATTATGTAAAAATTCGATAGAAAAGAGTTACATTCCTTCTCTAATGTAATGAATAAAGTGAAAATGTAATTTGAATATATTGGGATAGTAAAGGAGGCAGTTGCTATATCGAGCAATGAATTAGAAACAGTTTATTGCTATATGATACTGCATACTATTGTTTCAAAATATGGAAACAATATGTTTAAATGGATGTAATGATGCATGAATTAATATTGGATTATTGTTTATATTTTAAAAAGGTATCAGAAATATCGGTGATTTCGCAAAAAAGCTTTTTACTTTTTATGGGAAAATGTATTACAATATGATGAAGTTATTTGGATATATTTATTTGGTATGGAATGAAAAGAGGAGCGTGAAAAAAGTGGATTTTCGATTTGAATTTACAACGAAGTTGAAAGAATACTTAGATGATGAGAAAGATGAAAAAGTAATAAAAGATGGACATAGAGATATAATTTTTCATTATTTATATGCATTAGAGAGTGAAATTGGCGTTGTTAAAAATCCTAACTTTACTTTTTTTGCATCAGGAAGACGCTCACATATAGTATTAGAAAACATTGAATTTAAAACAGAGGTAAACGTAAAAAGTAACATAATTGAGATTACGAAAATAGTCGATAATGTGGCTATTCCGTTGGATACTATAGTAGCCAAAAATCGGGAATTATTTGCACTTGGGCGTAATGAGAAGTTTAGTGTACAAATATTAGAACAGTATCTCTATGATACATTTGGAGAGAAGTTAGGTTTACAATGAATGGATATTCATAATTAGTGGCTATTAGTTTATATCATTGGTGTTTGACCTTTCATTTAGTTTGTACTACAATCTGTAGTGTGAAAGGAGTCATACGATGTTTACCCAAAATTATAAGTTAAATGAAGAAGGGCTAAACCATTTCTTTGGACCGCTTGAAGCAAAAATTATGGAGGTTGTTTGGTCTACAGAGGGTATTACCATTAAAGAGGTGCAGCAGAAATTAAGTGAAGAATCACAGGTGAATTTTAATACTGTTATGACAGTTATGAACAGGTTAGTAGAGAAGTCACACTTAGAAAAACAGACTGTGAAAAGAAGTGGCATATATCGTGCTGTACAAACAAAAGAAGAGTTCTTATCCAATCAAACGAAGAAAATGACACAGGAATTAATGGGGGAATTTGGAGATTTAGTTGTAAATCATATGCTAGATGAGTTAGAGCAGGTTGATCCGACTTTAATAAAAAAATTAGAAGACAAATTGAGTCAATTAAAAAAAGAGGATCAATAAAATGAAATGGCAAATGCGTAAAATCGTATTGTTAGCAGTAATTGTCAGTACTCTCTTTTTCAGCATGTTAGTGTATTACGTTACATATCCATTTCTTTTTCAAAATAAGGCGTTCTTTCTTTCAAAATTTTGCTTGTTTGAGTTAGAAAAACATATGAAAGAATTATCGCTGATTCGTATTATAATAGCTGTATTGTTATTACTTACTGTACTAATCGTGTGCAAAAGACTATGGCGGCAATTTTTCTATAGTACAAAATTGCAAAAAGTACTTTTCCCTTTCATTAGAAAAGGAAAACAAATATATATACTGCCGACTATGGAAGTTGTAGCCTTTACAATTGGGTTATTTCGTCCGAAAGTTGTTATGTCAGAAGGAATGCTTCAGACGTTTTCAGAGGAAGAAATTGATGCGATTGTTTTTCATGAAGAATATCATCAAAATAATCGGGATCCGCTAAAATTATTTTGTTTTACGTTGTTAGCGGAAGGAATGATGTACATCCCGATACTAAAAGAGTTGTTACAACGTTATCAGACGTATCAAGAGTTAGCAGCAGATAAATATGCGATGCAAAAAATGAAATCTTCATTCGAATTAGGTAGTGCGTTATTGAAGATAATTAAAATAAAGACAATGGAAAATCGATGTGTTACAGCTTCATTTGCAAAAACAGCAATCAATTTACGAATCGAGCAAGTGTTAAATGAAAAAGTTATTAAGCTTAATATGCCGTTACATACTAATTCAGTATATGTAACATTAGGTTTATTCTGTATGTCGATTGTACTTATTGTCGGAGAGTGCATATAGCCTCTTTTTTTATGATTTAACACTACTTATTGTAGTGCGAATAGGGGGAAGGAAAGTGAAGAAACTAATTGCTATTATACTAGCCGGTGCACTTATTTGGGCTGGAGTTAACTTTTATAATTCAAAGAAAGAAGAAAAGGAAAGAAAAGCGAAACAAGCAGAATTACAGGAAAAAGAAGTATTACCACAAGTAGGATTTAAAGCACCTGAAATAACATTAAAAGGGTTAGACGGGAAGTTATATTCATTAAATGATGCGAAGGGAAAACCGTATATTATTAATTTTTGGGCATCGTGGTGTGGCCCATGTGAAATGGAGGCACCTGACTTAGTTCATTTGTATGACAAATATAAAAAGGATGTTGAAATTTTTGCAGTAAATGCAACAATCGGGGATCCAGTACAAGAAGCGAGTGCATTTGCAGAGCGTCATGGATTTAAGTTTCCTGTTTTATTAGATATGGATGGAGTAGCTGGAATAGATTATAAAGTATTCTCGATACCAACGACGTTTTTTGTTAACAAAGATGGAATTATAGTAGACCAAGTACGAGGGGCACTACCTCCAGATCAATTAGAAGAGAAATTTAAGAAATTAATTGATAATTAAGAGGGGATTTCATAGTGATGGAGTGGATCGTGAGGTTACAACCCGTATCTCTAATAATTGGAAGTCTATTTGGATTTATGCTGATGAAACGAAAGATGGAGCACCAAACTGTATCATATGAAAAGATGATGGATGCAGTAACAAATGGTTTTCTTATTATCGTATTTATATGGAAATTTGCACCGGCAATTTTAAATCCAGTATGGGCTTTGGGGTCGCCATTGCAAGCATTATTAGCTGTAGGAAGTATGCAGCATATTATAGTAGGATGCGTAATTGCGAGTATATACATTGTTTGGAAAAGTAAAAAGGAGCAATTTTCGCTTCGTATTTTACTTGACGTATTGCCTTTTGGAATAAGTATGAGTATTATTTTTTATTTTCTCTTTCATCAAAAATTAGGTGTACAGACGACATTGCCTTGGGGTATGAAAATATATGAATCTAAATTTTTATATCACCCTATCTTCGTTTACGAGATTATACTTGCCTTTTGTGTAATCAGTTGGTTATGGATGAAAAATGAAGAATTAGGAATTGGAAAGAATATAAGTGTTTTTCTAATTTTTGAGGGGCTTGCTCATATCGTTATTTCGTTTGTTAGTGAACAAAATTCAGTTCTATTTGGTCTTTCAATACAGCAAATCCTCAGTTTTTTTGTTATTAGTTTAGGGATTTTGTTAGTACCAAAAAAATAAAAATAGCCATGTATGGAGTGAGTCCACGCATGGCTATTTTTTATATTAAAAAATCGGTGGAGTAACAGAAAATAAGACAATCGCATTTTTCTCGAATTGATTTACCCATTTATGCTTTAAATAAGCAGGTATTTTTACACTATCACCAGTTTCTAATGTGTATTCTTCTTCATTTAAATACAATGTAATTGTTCCATCTAATACGAAAGCTAATTCTTCTCCTTTATGCTCTAGAACATTTTCTGATGATGCAGTATTCGGTGGGATGGTCATAATTGCCGTTGCTAAATTTCCTGTGAAATCAGGTGATAGCATTTCATATGATAAATTATCGATAATCATTTTTTTTCGTTTATGAGAGCGTACGATTAAATCGTCTGTATTTGTTTCTTCAAGTAAAAAGCTAAACGTTGGAACATCAAGAGCTTTTGCGAGTACTTTTAATGTTTGAATAGAAGGGTTAGCAGAACCACGTTCAATTTGACTGAGCATAGATGGTGTGATTTCAGCCATCTTTGCTAGTTCTTTACTAGTTAACCCTTTTTCTTTTCTTTGTTTTTCAATCTTTTTTCCAATATCTATATTTTCCATAACGCATTCTCCTTAATGAATATTAAATTATATTTAAGTGAATTAAATTAAAATTAACTGAAACTAAATTTTATGTTAAACTATATTTAAATTAATTTAATTATAATTTATTGTGTGGCGAGCTACAAGGATATGAGGAGGAAGAGGAATGAAGGAGATAGAGGTATTAAAAGAACGATTCCCATTAGTAAATAACCTGATTGCAACGGAAGAAGTATTTTGGATAAACCCGAATATAAAAAAATACGAATCAGCAATAAAAGGTTCTCCGCTGAATGAAGAAAATGTAAAAGATGCAGAAGAGAGATTAAATCGTTTTGCACCATATATTGCGAAGGTTTTTCCTGAAACGAAAGAAATGGGTGGCATTATAGAATCGCCTTTAGTGAAAATACCTTCTATGAAACAATCTTTAGAGAAAAACTACGGACAGCCAATATTAGGAGAATTACTATTAAAATGTGATAGTGGGCTTCCAATATCAGGATCAATAAAAGCTAGGGGCGGCATTTATGAAGTATTGAAACATGCTGAACAATTAGCTCTGCAGCATGGAATGTTAACAGAGGAAGATGATTACTCCATTTTAGATAGTGATACATGTAAAGAGTTTTTTGCAACGTATTCTATTGCGGTAGGTTCGACAGGAAACTTAGGATTAAGCATTGGGATTATGAGTGCGAAACTAGGTTTTAATGTAACTGTTCATATGTCAGCAGACGCGAAACAATGGAAGAAAGATTTATTAAGAAGTAAAGGTGTAAATGTTATTGAATATGAAGCGGATTATAGTAAAGCGGTAGAAGAAGGAAGAAGGCAAGCAGATGCTGATCCTAGCTGTTATTTTGTAGATGATGAAAACTCACATGATTTATTTTTAGGATACGCAGTAGCAGCATCGCGATTACAAAAGCAATTAGAAGAGTTAGAGATTGTAGTAGATGAAGAACATCCTTTATTCGTTTACCTTCCGTGCGGAGTAGGGGGTGGACCTGGCGGAGTGGCATTTGGCTTAAAGTTATTGTATAAAGACAACGTCCATTGTTTCTTTGCAGAGCCGACACATTCACCATGTATGCTACTCGGATTAATGACAGGACTTCATGATAAAATTGCTGTTCAAGATATCGGTATTGATAATGTAACAGATGCAGATGGACTTGCGGTAGGAAGACCATCTGGATTTGTCGGTAAAACGATGGAACCATTTTTAAGTGGAAATTACACAGTAAGTGATGAAGAGTTATATAGATTGTTAAAAGAATTGGCTGATACTGAAAATATTTATTTAGAGCCTTCTGCATTAGCAGGTATGATAGGGCCAGTGAAAGTATGTAAAAAAGATGAGTATTTACAACAGCAACAGTTAACAGAGAAGGTGAAGAGAGGTACTCATATTGTGTGGGGAACGGGTGGTAGTATGGTTCCAAAAGACGTGATGAATGGGTATTATAAGAAAGGTTTAGAATTAACATTATAAGAAAAATGAGGCTAATTGTAGCCTCATTTTTTATTTATATGGCATATGTATTATTATAAAATCTTTGTTATTTTCACACTAGTTCTTTATAGTATATATAGAGGATTGCTACTATCGATTAAATATAATAAAAAAGCTTTATTTTACATAATAAGAGGATGTGTATACGATGTCATTACAGACTAAATATATAGCGGGTATTTCGCTTGGAGTTATGGGGGTAGGCTTTGCGGCTTCGATTCCTTTTCAAGGAACGGTAGCAGGAGAAATTATACAAGGGGGATTTGAAGCCGGATTGGTTGGTGGGCTTGCGGATTGGTTCGCGGTTACAGCTTTATTCCGTCATCCGATGGGAATTCCAATCCCGCATACAGCTTTGTTACCTAAAAACCGTAAACGGGTAACGAAAGGGCTCATTAATACGTTAGAAAATGAATGGCTGACGAAAGAAAGTATTACGAATAAAGTAAAAGAAATGCAGTTAGCGCAAATGGTGCTGCAAATTGCTGAGAGAGAAATGCAGTCTGATGCTGTGAAAAAGGGGATTGTAACGATTGCGGAGAAAGCGATTGTTGCAATAGATACGGAGAAGCTAGCTGTTATTATTGAAAAGGAATTAAAAACGTATTTGCATACAATTAATACAAGTAACATATTACAAGTGCTTGTTGATCAATTAGTTGTGCAAGAATATGATGAGAAGACACTTGATTACATATTAGTAAAGGTGAAAGATTGGACAGCGCAAGATGAAGCTCGTTATCAGCTTGGAAGCTTAGGAATGAAGGCGATGGAAAATATAAAAGTAGATGGATTCTTGCAGTTTACTTTAAAATCGTTTATGAATATTGTGGATGAAGATAAAATTGGCGGCATTCTGCAGAAGTTTATCATAAGCAATATTAACAGCCTACAAGATGCTGATAATAGCACAAGACAACTTATATTAGCGAAGATTCGTCAAGAAATTATTAATGTAAAAGAAAATGAAGCTTTACTACAGGAATTAGAAAAGTGGAAAGAAAAGTGGATTGCGAATTGGGATGCTACCGACAAAATAAAAGAGATGCTGGAGCAAGTGCAACAAAGAGCAGTTACCTTTGTGAAAAATGAAGAGTTTGCGGATAAATATGTTGTGCCATTTTTAAAAACACAAATGAATAAATTACAAGCAGACGCATTGACTGTTCAAAAAATAGAAGACTGGTTACAAAAGCAAGTAGTGAATTTAGTTGAAAAGAACCATTCGAAAATCGGAAAGCTTGTACAAGAAAATCTTGATAAGTTAGACGATAAAACATTAATCGAAATGATTGAAAATAATGTCGGGAAAGATTTGCAGTGGATCCGTGTGAACGGAGCTGTTTGCGGATTTATGATTGGATTAGTGTTAGAAGGAATTAAAGCGATTATATAAGAAAAACCTTCCACAATTGTGGAAGGTTTTTCTTATTTTTCGATAACGCTCATATCCAAATTATAAGCTTTCTCAATATTTAATTTGTACGTTCCATTTCCAGTTTTAATCGTATTTTTATACCAATGTTCTTGCTCGTTTAATTCTGGATTTTCTTCTGAAGAGTTGTTTTCTTTTTTCGTTAAATCTTCTACTTGTCCCCAAGGTGTATTTCCAATAGCTTCTTTTTGATTTGTTACTGCTGTTAGAGATACGTCACTCTCTTTTATTAAATGAACAGATACACCTGAGCTTTCTTGTACAAACCAATTGTTTTGTAATTGACCTGGATAAAGAGAAAGATCTCGATTAGAAGCACGAATTTCTACATGTTTCGTTTGTGGGAGTACAAGCGTCGGTTTTACTCGTGGTTCATGACCAAACATTCTTTGATGAAACGGTAATGACTTTAATGTTATATACATTGTTTCCCCAGTCGTTTGAACTGAAAGAAAATCTTCTTGTTTTAAATTGAGTTTTTCATTTCCTTTTGTCGTCATTTCGTATGTTCCAAGAAGGCTAACTTCATTTGAGTTTCTGCCGTCTATCGTTAGAGGATAATTGTCTGTACCTGCATCCACTACAATTTTATTGATAGATTCAGGAATATCAAGTTTACTTTCTGGAATCGTGTTCGTTTGTCTAGTTGTATTAAAGGCGTAACGAACTTCTTCTAGTAATCCAGTTGATAATAAACAGTAAAAAGCAATTCCAACGCTTCCTAAAACCCCGATAAAGAAAATACTAAAAATATCATATTTAATAAAAGATTGTTCCTTCTTAGAAAGTAGAAGGTATAGTAAAATTTCAGTGCCAAGTATGATAAGTAAAACAGGCCACCACGCTGTAAGTGTATCTAATACTTGAATGCCTTTTACGACTGAATATAGTAAAAAGCACCCTAACAATATAATGGAAATGCCCATTGAGAATGTTCCAACACGCCAAGTCCTCATTCTTTTGTCCCACCTTTGTTTTCTTTATTTCCAAGTAACAATTTAAAGCCGCCACCAATTAAGAGGAGTGCAACAATAGATGTTTGGAAATAGCGATAATATAGTTCGCTAAGATGAATGTTAAATATAGTTGCAAAATAATCGTCCAAAATAGGAAGGAGTGTTTGATCTAATAATTGATAACCACCTAATGCAATTAATCCAATACCGATCCATCTTTGATGATTTATGAAATAATCAATAATAGGTTCGTCATGTACGCGTTCTTTTCCGTATTTTGCAGTTTGTTGTAACGCATCAAAAAAGCTATAAAACCAAATGATTGGTACTAAAAATAAGAACGCAGAAAGTCTTAATAAGTCGAGTAAATAAATTGATAGTAAAAAAGCTGCCATAAGCTGAAGACCACGGCGCTGTAAGCCTAAATACATATGTCCAGCTCCAGGAAACATTGCTAAAATAGAAGCGAATGTTTTACTTTTCTTTCCTTGTTCTCGATGTTCTTCAAATTCTTCAAAAATAGTACGATCAATTAGTTGCTCACCACGTTCTTTTTTCTGGAGTTGTTGAACAACATCAAAGAAGTTGTAAATCCATAAAACAGGTAACGTAACAAGGAATATAAGAAAACTACCTTGGTTAGTTAATAATGTAACAAATATAATCATACTGCCTAGACCTGCGCAAGCGACTAAAAATGTAAGTCCGCGTTGCATAAGCCCTAATTGGAAATGACCAAGTCCAGGGATGATTGATAGGAGAATGATATAAAATCGTTCGCTCTCTTTAGAGGGCTCTGTCAATTGTCCGGCTGCTGCTTGTTTTTTCGATTGATTTATAATAGTGATGACTAAATCTAGTAAGTTGATTACCCATAACATGGCTAGTAAAAAGAGGGAAAGAAAGGTAATCTCGCGCTCTCCTAATTGTGTCGTCCAAAATACCGCAAAGGTAAATAGAAATAAAGATCCTCCGCTATATAAAATAAAACGTCCAATTTTCTTTAAATATAAGTGTCCAAGCCCAGGAATTAGCCCTAATACAAGTGCTAAAAAGGGATTTTTATTCATGCTTTAAACCTCCGTCCTTTTTTGATGTATCCACTGCTTTGTTTACAATTTGTTGCGAGATAGAAGTCTCATTATGTTTCGAAGATTTTTCGAAATTTGATGTCGCTGTGAAAATATAATGGAATAAACCACTTACCATAAAAATAATTGTAGCCGCAGTCGCAATTATGTAGTGAATGATCGTGCGCTTTAGTTGATTCGATTTCATAGTTTCATTAGATTGTAGCGTTTCAAAATTAATTTGCGTCATAACTTCGTTTGTAAATGAATCATCATTTATCATTGGAAGGTTTTCAGTTTGTTCATCAATACTTTCCATATAAAGTGTTAAACAATAATCACATTCATAAAGATGTTCGTCCATAGATTCGCGTTCATTGCTTGTTATAAGATCTAGTATGTAATTGTGCCAATCTTCTTTTGAATAATGGGTCATAGAAACTCTTCCTCCTTCCAATGCTTTTTAATCCACTTTCTTGCCCGATACAGTTTCATTTCGACTGTTTTCACTTCGATGTTTTCCTGCAAAGCAATTTCTTGATAGCTTTTTTCTTCTAAGTAATGTGCGAGAACGACGTCACGGTAATTTTCCGGAAGTTCTCTTAGTTTTTGAGCAATCAACAATTTTTTCTCTTTCGTCAATAATAAAGCTTCAATATTGTGAGAAGACTTTATAGTTTCTTCAGTTTCTTTACATAAGGAAAGTTCTTCGTTTTCTCTAGCTTTTTTCCTTTTATAATCAATAGCGTGATTAGTAGCAATACGTGCCATCCACGTTTTTAAACCGCGAAATTGATAATTAGGGAGAGAGGCGTGGATTTTTACGAATACTTCTTGTGTAACATCTTTAGCATCTTCTTCATGTCTTAAAATAGAAAAGATAACTTGAAAAATATAATGACGATATGTTTGTACAATGATGCGAAAAGCATGCTCACTTCCCTGTTGTGCTTTTTCAATTAATTGTTTTTCCTCAATAGTCGTCTCCCTCCTTTTTGACGCATTCTATTATATAGACGTAAGAAACGATAAGTCACCCTACACATGTTGTAAAAAAAGAATAATATATTTTTAGAGAAGGGGCTATATGAAAAAGGTGTGAAAAAATGGTAGAGAGAAGTATATAATGAGCAAAGAGGAAATGTTACGAAGAGAAAGGATGTGAATGTTAGTAGGGGATGTCCATACTAACAAACATGAAAATTAAAATATTAATAGCGGATGATAATTCTTTTATTAGAGAAGGCATGAAAATTATTTTAAATACATATGAAGAGTTTGAAGTAGTAGATACTGTAAATGATGGGAAAGAAGCAGTGGAATATTGCAAAAAGAACGAAGTTGATATTGCACTTTTAGATGTTCGTATGCCAAACATGAACGGGGTAGAGGCGACGAAGTTCATTTGTGAAGAAACGAAAACAAAGCCGCTTATTTTAACGACGTTTGATGATGATGAATATATTTTGGATGCAGTAAAAAACGGAGCGAAAGGTTATTTATTAAAAAATAATGATCCGGAGCGTATTCGTGATGCAATAAAAGGCGTTTATAACGGCCAAACTGTTATGCAAGATGTCGTTCTTGATAAAATTAAGTCTAATTTAATGGAAAGTAAAGAGGAAGAATCTAAAATAGATAAGAGTCTGTTTACTGAAAGAGAGCTTAGTATTATCGCATTAATTGCGAAAGGTTTTTCGAATAAAGAGATTTCGAAGCAACTTTTCATATCGGAAGGAACAATCGCAAATTATATTACATCAGTTTTAGGGAAAACGGGACTAGAACATCGTACGCAAATTGCGATTTATTACTTAACAGGGAAAGTGGATTAATGATATGGAATTTTGGTTAACTGTAAGTAAATTAATTGTCTTTATATATATTGTGTTCAGCTATATTCATTTAAATGTTGCGAACTTACCGTGGATTATACTTACTTTGCTTATATATCTTTCTATAAATATAATGATTTCCATTTTTAAAAAAGATACGTACAATAAAGGTTTAATTCTCGTGTCAGTTGGCGTAATCATATTGTTTACGTGGAAGGTTCATCCACTGTTTATTTTGTTTTTACCTTTGAACTTATACGAAATTACATTCCATTACATAGAGAAAATTTGGCCACGCTTTGTCATTATGATGCTCCCGATTGCTATTACAGATGAAAATATTCGAATGACGTATGGATTAATTGTTGCATTTTCTTTTCTCATTTTAACTATGGCAGATCGTTATATCGCTCGAGTATTAAAGCTTGAATCACAAAATGATAAGATGCGAAAAGATATGCAACGACTGACGAAAAGTTTACATGAAAATAAAGAGTACATAAGGCAATCGGAGTACACGTTTAAGTTAGAAGAGAGAAATCGGTTATCACAAGAAATTCATGATAAAATTGGTCACTCGATGACGGGTGCACTTATTCAAATGGAAGCAGCAAAGAGATTAATGGAAATAGATAAAGTGAAATCTGCGGAGTTATTACAAAATGCCATTCACATTTCGAAAGATGGCATTGAAAGCATTCGGGTTACATTAAAAAACATGAAGCCACCAACAGAGCAAATTGGCATTCATCGTATGAAATTATTCATAGAGGAATTTGCAGGTAAGCATGATGTGAACATTCCTTTCGTTTATAAAGGCAACTTAGATATGATTTCTCCAATTCAGTGGAAGGTTATCGGTGAAAACGTTACGGAGGCGTTAACAAATGCAATGAAATACGCTGATGCGACAGTTATTTCTATAGATATTCATGTGCTTAACAAGATGGTTAAAGTACAAGTGAAGGATAATGGAAAAGGTGCAGTGCTTGTGAAAAAAGGTCTCGGTATTATGGGTATGGAGGAGAGAACAGCATCTGTAAACGGGAAAATTATTGTAGATGGGACAAGTGGTTTTTCAGTAACGATGTTGTTGCCGATATAGGAAAGTGTGATGAGGATGAATCATCTCATATGAAAAAAGTGAATATTCTCATGTGAAAAGAATGAAGTTCTGCACTGAGCAGGTTCATTCTTTTTGTTTATACTGATAGCAGAGAAACCGAAATAGGGGTGAAATGATGAATACATTGGAAATTAAAAACTTAACGAAAAAATTTGGTGATTTCATCGCGGTAGATAATATGTCTTTATCTATTAAAGAAGGAGAAATATTTGGATTTTTAGGATCAAATGGTGCTGGTAAGAGTACAACAATTAATATGATTGCTGGGTTATTAAGAAGTAATGAAGGTGAGATTAGCATACTAGGAAAAAATATAAAGAAACATACTCGATTTGCGAAGATGAACATCGGTATTGTTCCGCAAGATATCGCAATATATGAAGAGCTAACCGCCTATGAAAATGTGAAATTCTTTGCTGGATTGTACGGATTAAGAGGGGCTGAACTAAAGGCGAGAGTAGAGGAAGCACTTCAATTTGTAGGTCTAAGTGATAAACATAAAAGCTATCCGAAAAACTTTTCTGGCGGGATGAAACGAAGACTGAATATCGCTTGTGCGATTGCTCATAGACCGAAGTTAATTATTATGGATGAGCCGACAGTTGGAATTGATCCGCAGTCAAGGAACTATATTCTTCAGTCAGTACGTAAATTAAATGAAATGGGAAGTACGATAATTTATACGAGTCACTACATGGAAGAGGTAGAAGAGATGTGTACGAAAATAGCAATTGTAGATCACGGTAAAGTAATTGCAGAAGGCACAAAAGAACAGTTAAAAGCGATTATTACCGATACGAAAGATATTTGGATCGAAGTGAAGTCAGTAGAAAACTTAGATGTAGAAAAATTAAAAGAGATAAGCGGTGTGAAAGCTGTTCAAATCGAAGAGAACGTAATTAAAGTGAATTCTGATGCAGGATTAAATAATTTAAATAAAATTATTCAACATTGTATTAATCACGATATGGAGATTCGTTCGTTAGAGGAGCAGGCTCCGAACTTAGAAACAGTATTCCTTACGTTGACTGGAAGAAATTTACGAGACAAATAAAGGGAAATGAAGAAAAGGTAAAGGGAGGTTCATCAATTGAACATCTTCAATATTGCAGTTATGCATATTAAAAGAGATTTCAGGGACGTAAGAAATTTAGTATTTATGTTAGCATTTCCGATTGTACTTATGCTTGTGTTAGGAACAGCGTTAAGTAACGCGTTTAATAGCGATAGTCAATCGATTAAGGATATACAAGTGCTATACAAAGATGAAGCAAGTAGTACGTTTTCACAATCATTTGAAGCATTTACGAAAGAAGTCGATAAATCAGGTATTCATTTTAAAAAAGCTTCTGAGGGCATAGATGGGAAAGAAGAAGTGAAGCAAAATAAATATGCTGCCTATATAGAATTAAATAAAGATAGTGTGAACGTTTATGGAAGCGATAGAAGTAGTATTGAGGGAAGTATTGTTGAAGGAATGCTTACAACATTTGTTGATAAGTACAATGTAGCAATCGAAGTTGCGAAAGTAGATCCAAGTAAGGTTAACGCAGTTATTTCAAACGGAAATCATAACGATTATATAAAAGAAACATCCTTACAAGCTGCTAAAAAACCAGGTTCTATGGATTACTATGCAGTTGTAATGACGACGATGATCACACTGTATGCTGCAATGGGAGCGAGTTCTTTAATTCGAGGAGAACGGATACGTAAAACAGGAGATCGTCTCATTGCAGCGCCAATAAGTAAGGCTGAAATTTTCATTGGAAAAGTGCTAGGCAGTCTAGTAGCGAACGCACTGTGTATATTACTTGTCATTTTATTTAGCAAATTTGTTTTTCAAGCGAATTGGGGCGACCATCTTGGAATCATATTTATTATTTTATTAACACAAGTCTTTCTAGCAATTAGCTTTGGTTTAGGGATTGGATATATTACGAAAACAGGTGAAGCATCTAGAGCAATTGTTTTAGTTATAGTGCAATTAGCTTCTATTTTTGGCGGAGCATACTTCGTAGTAGAAGAAAATGTCGTTACGAACTTATCACCATTAACGTGGGCAAATACAGCTGTTATGAAAATTATTTATGCGAATGATGTAGGGGCAGCATTGCCGGTAATATCTTTAAACCTTGGGATTTCAGTACTCTTTTTAATCATTGCGATTATTGCATTACGTAGACGGGAGGGGCTATAGTATGAAAGATATTTTATGGCTCATACAAAAAACGTTATCTGTACTTTTGAAAAATAAAAAAAGTTTACTCATTATTATTAGCTTGCCGATAATAGGAACGCTCATCTCCTTTTCGATATATGGAAATATAGGGCAAGGAACGTTAAATATTGGGGTTATAAATAAAGAAAATCAGCCGATAGCAAATGATACAGTGAAATTTTTAGAAGGGTTAAATCATGTAAATGTGAGTAAGATTAAAGAATCGGAAGTAGAAGATAAACTCACCTCAAAAAAACTTGATGGTGTTATTACATTAGAGTCTGGTTTTTCCGAAAGTGTTCGGGAAGGGAAGCCGAGTCACATTGAGATTTCATCGATTAAAGGCGATCAAGTAACGGGATTTATAAAATCATATTTATATAACTATGTTGATAACATCTCTGCGATTAGTAAAGTGGCAGGGGCGGATCAAAGTACATTTGATACTATGTACGCAGGATATCAAAAAAGTTCATTTAAAGTAAAGTCTGAGACACTTGAAGATATTTCAAAAAATAAAGATATGACAAATCAAACGATGGGCTATCTTATTATGTTTATGCTATTTTCAGCAGCGAACTTATCAGGTTATATTTTAAAAGAAAAAGAGAATAGAACGTATTTTAGGTTATTATCAACGCCGATAGATGGGAAGAAATTTATATTATCTAATGTCGGGGTAAATATGATGATATTAACAGTGCAAATTATGATTACAATCCTATTTCTAACGAATGTTTTTCATACGAATATCAATATGCCTTTCATAGTGATGATGGGTGTACTAATGCTATTTGCTTTAGTAGCGGTTGGGATGTCATTAGTAATTGTCGCTTTTTCGAAAAACTCAGCATCGGCAAATACGATGCAAAATATGGTCATTGTACCAACATGTTTACTCGCTGGATGCTATTTTCCGTATGACATTATGCCAAAAGCAGTACAAAAAGTAGCTGATTTTCTTCCGCAACGATGGTTGTTAGACACAGTATCAAAACTACAACAAGGAATACCATTCTCAGAGTTGTATTTAAACATTTTAATCTTATTCGCCTTTGCGATTGCATTCTTCTTAATTGCTATTTATAAATTTGGAAGAAATAATGATGCGAGGAACTTTGTTTAATATAAAGAGGGGTGTGACGCTAAGTCACATCCTTTTTGTATGAAGCATGAAATCTAAATTCGAATGACAAAATAGAAAGGTGGAAAGAAAATAAGCGGAAGGAAATCAAAATGATTAAAAAAATATTGCGAGGTACTTCTATTAGTATTGCTATTTTAGCTTTTATTTTAATTTGGATGCATATAGATGTTACCCTCGGCAGGAAAATGGAAGCCGGGAAAAATATGCCGACAGAGTATGCGCCTCATTATAGTGACTTTCAATTATATGTAGAAGGAAAGTCGTTTTATAAACAGTTGTTTACTGATATAAGAGAAGCGAAGCAATCTATTTACACTTATTTTTATATTTTATCGGATGATAAAAGTAGCCATACTTTTTTAAACTTATTAAAAGAGAAAGCGAAAGAAGGAGTAAACGTATATTTATCGGTTGATTTAATTAATGATTTGTCTTTTGAAAGAAAGATGAAAAATGAATTGCGAAAAAGTGGTGTTCATTTTACATATAGTAGAAACCTTGAATTGCCATTTGGATTTTATTCTTTGCATCACCGCAATCATCGCCGTATTACATCGATTGATGGGGAAATTGGTTATACAGGTGGATTTAATATGGGAGATGAATATTTAGGGAAAGATAAGCGTTTTGGATATTGGCGTGATTATCATGTGCGGATAAGAGGAGAAGGAGCAAAGGACTTAGAAGAACAGTTCGCTTTAGATTGGAAACGAGATACGAAAGAAAATATAAAGAGAAGTACGAATAAAGCTAGTAAAGGGAACACGTTACATACTATGGCTAGTTACAATGGGCATCACGTCGCTGAAAAATATATAGAGTTGATAAAACAAGCGAAGCATTCGATCGTAATAACAACACCTTATTTTATAGCGAAAAATAAAGAATTAATGAAGGCTTTAATTGCGGCGCAAAAACGTGGCGTTATAGTAAAAATACTTTGGTCATATAAACCAGATATTCCTCTTATTAAAGAGGCGGCATATCCGTACATACGTGAAGCTGTTAAACATGGAATTACTGTATATGGCTATAAAAAAGGGATGTTTCATGGGAAGTTAATGCTTATTGATAATGAATTGACTGTTATCGGTACAACAAACATTACAGCGCGTAGCTTCTATATAAATGATGAGCTGAATTTGTATATTCATGGTGGGCCAATTGTGGCACAAGTTAACGAAGCGCTAACGCAAGACTTTCATGATTCGAAAAAGATGACAAAAACGTTTTTTGACAACTTATCTTTCTGGGAGCGTTGTAAGGAGAAATTGTCGGGATTGGTTGATTTTTATTTATAATAATTAAGAAAGGGTGTCTACAAAAGACACCCTTTTTGATGAAAAATAATTAATTTTCATGCACCAGCATCGAAACGTCATCATTAATCAAAGTTCCAACATGCTCACCTAAACAAATTCTTTTCATCACCCCAGGCTCATCAAAGTTAAAGACATGTGCAGGTAAATTGTAATCCCGAGCAAGTAATAAAGCGGCTTGATCCATTACTTGTATGTTCTGCCTAACAATATCGTTATAGTTTAGTTTTTTATACATTTTTGCTGCTTTGTTATGCTTTGGATCACTTGTAAAGACGCCGTCGACCCCTTGTTTTGCGACTAATATAGCGTCACTATTCATTTCAATGGCTCTTTGTACACTTGGGTAATCTGTTGTAACGAACGGTTGCCCGTTACCGCCTCCAAAAATAACGATATAACCGTTATCTAAATGGTGGACTGCACGCAGGCGAATATATGGTTCAGCTACTGCATTAAAAGGGATGGAAGTCATAACGCGTACTTCTTTATCAGTTTTACTTGTTAAAACGCCGCGAAGCATTAAGCTGTTAATAATTGTACCTAACGTCCCGATATTATCAGCTTCTACACGATCAATTCCCCATTCTTCAGCGAGATGACCTCTGAAAATGTTACCGCCACCGATGACGATGGATACCTCGATACCTAGGTCAACAATGGAGATAATTTCGTTTGCGATATGTTCTAATCGTTTGGAGTTAAAGCTATTTCCAGATTGATCGGCAAGTGCGCCACCGCTTAATTTAATTAAGACTCGTTTATAAGGCTTCATAACAATTCCTCCTATATAGATCGCAATAAAAAAGGAACAAGGGCGAATGCCCTTGTTCCTTTTTAAGAAAATGAAAAAGAAAAGAAGAGGATAGGACGAATTTCTGTACATAATTTTTCATAACATCCACTCCTCTTCATTTCGATTTATTGTAAGTGTATATCTTTTTGATTATACAAAATAATCTAATTACTTTTCAAGTTTATTTTATTGATTTTTAACAAAATGGTGTCAATGAAAAAGAAAAGAAAAATTTTCGAATTTTTTGTGACGAACTTGTAGGTTTTTGTCTGATTTTGTAGGTTTGCTTATATGATGTGTGAGTAGCTTTTATAAATACGAAATGAAAGCGTTCGCATAAAGGGGATGAACATAAATGAAAAAATTCGGATTGGCAACACAAATTTTTGTCGCGCTCGTTTTAGGGATTGTGGTAGGGGCAATCTTTTATGGAAATAAAACGGCGATTTCTTATATCACACCAGTTGGGGATATATTTATTCACTTAATTAAAATGATTGTAGTACCGATTGTTATTTCAGCATTAATTGTTGCGGTAGCTGGTGTAGGAGATATGAAAAAGCTTGGGAAACTAGGCGGAAAAACAATTCTTTATTTCGAAATTATTACGACTATTGCTCTTTTGATGGGATTAATTGCAGCAAATATCTTCCAGCCGGGTACTGGCGTTGATATGAATAATTTACAGCAAAGTGATATTTCTTCTTATAAAGAAACGGCAGATGCCACAGAGAAGAAAGGTTTTGCTGAAACGATTGTTCACATTGTACCGAAAAACGTATTTGAATCTATTGCACAAGGTGACTTATTACCGATTATATTCTTCTCAGTGTTATTCGGTTTAGGAGTTGCGGCAATTGGAGAAAAAGGAAAGCCTGTCTTTAACTTCTTTGAAGGTGTGCTCGAAGCGATGTTTTGGGTCACAAATCAAGTTATGAAATTTGCACCATTTGGTGTATTCGCATTAATTGCAGTTACGGTTGCAAAATTCGGTGTGGCAACACTACTTCCTTTAGGAAAACTAGTGCTAGCTGTATACGTAACTGTTATACTATTCGTTGTGATTGTATTAGGTATTAATGCGCGAATGGTTGGAGTAAACATTTTTACACTAATGAAAATTTTAAAAGAAGAACTTATTCTTTCATTTACGACAGCAAGTTCAGAAGCTGTTTTACCTAATATAATGAGAAAGATGGAAGAGTTCGGTTGTCCAAAGGCAGTTGCCTCTTTCGTAATTCCGACAGGTTATACATTTAACTTGACTGGGTCAGCTATTTATCAAGCGTTAGCGGCATTATTTGTTGCACAAATGTACGGTATACACATGTCACTAACAGAGCAAATAACGTTATTATTCGTTCTCATGTTAACATCTAAAGGTATGGCGGGAGTTCCGGGGGCATCATTCGTTGTTGTATTAGCAACGTTAGGATCAATGGGATTACCACTAGAAGGCATTGCATTAATTGCGGGAATTGACCGTATTTTAGATATGATCCGCTCAGCTGTCAATGTATTAGGAAATGCATTAGCTGCCATTGTTATGTCGAAGTGGGAAGGCGAATTCGATGATGAGAAAGCAAAACAATATGTAGAAACAGTCAACCAAGCAAAAGCAGCATAAGAAATCGTTTAGGAGTGAAAAGTCATGGCAACATTAACTGAAGTTAAAAATGAAGTGCGAATTGAAAAAGATTTTTTAGGTGAAAAAGAAGTGCCAAATTTTGCGTACTACGGCGTACAAACAATGCGTGCAGTAGAGAATTTCCCAATTACAGGATACAAAATTCATGAAGGCTTAATTAAAGCGTTCGCAATTGTAAAAAAAGCAGCAGCACTTGCTAATGCAGATGTAGGAAGATTGGAATTGAAAAAGGGTGGTGCGATCGCAGAAGCATCACAAGAAATCCTTGATGGGAAATGGCATGATCATTTCATCGTTGATCCAATTCAAGGCGGTGCAGGAACTTCAATGAATATGAACGCAAATGAAGTCATTGCCAATCGTGCTCTTGAATTATTAGGAATGGAAAAGGGAGACTATCATTATATTAGTCCAAATAGTCATGTAAATATGGCGCAATCAACAAACGATGCATTCCCAACAGCAATTCATATTGCAACATTAAATGCATTAGAAGGCTTATTACAAACGATGGGTTATATGCATGATGTATTTGAATTAAAAGCAGAACAGTTCGATCATGTTATTAAAATGGGTCGTACACATTTACAAGATGCTGTGCCAATTCGTCTTGGACAAGAATTCAAAGCATACTCTCGCGTACTTGAACGTGATATGAAACGTATTAAACAATCACGTCAACATTTATATGAAGTAAACATGGGAGCAACTGCAGTAGGTACAGGCTTAAATGCAGATCCAGAATATATTGAAGCAGTTGTAAAACATTTAGCTACAATTAGTGAATTACCACTTGTTGGTGCAGAAGATTTAGTAGATGCAACGCAAAATACGGATGCATACACGGAAGTATCAGCAGCACTGAAAGTATGTATGATGAATATGTCTAAAATTGCGAATGATCTTCGTCTAATGGCATCAGGTCCACGTGTTGGATTAGCAGAAATTATGCTACCAGCTCGTCAACCAGGCTCATCAATTATGCCAGGTAAAGTAAACCCAGTTATGCCAGAAGTTATTAACCAAATCGCGTTCCAAGTAATTGGTAACGACCATACAATTTGTCTTGCTTCAGAAGCGGGACAATTAGAATTAAACGTTATGGAACCAGTACTTGTTTTCAACTTACTTCAATCTATCAGCATTATGAATAACGGCTTCCGTGCCTTTACAGATAATTGCTTAAAAGGAATTGAAGCGAATGAAGATCGTTTAAAAGAGTACGTTGAGAAGAGTGTAGGAGTTATTACAGCCGTGAACCCTCATATCGGTTATGAAGCAGCAGCTCGCGTTGCAAAAGAAGCAATTGCAACAGGTCAATCCGTTCGAGAACTTTGTGTGAAAAATGGTGTATTATCACAAGAAGACTTAGAGTTAATTTTAGATCCATTTGAAATGACTCATCCAGGGATTGCAGGAGCAACTCTTTTAAAGAAAAATTAAAAGAAGAGGGGGGACAATCCCCTCTTTTTTGTTTACAATATAGAAATGTTATATAGGAATAGAGGTAGGGATGTTATGAGTAAGTTTACAGTGGCTTCTAATGGTTCATTAGAAACAACATTAAGAGGAGTAGAAGTATTATCAACACCACTTTTAAATAAAGGGGTAGCTTTCACGCAAGAAGAAAGAGAAGAATTAGGTTTAAAAGGGTTATTACCGCCAGCAGTTTTAACGTTAGATGAACAAGCGCGCAGAGCGTATGAACAATTTTGTTCTCAGCCGGATGATTTATTAAAGAATGTATACTTAACAGCGTTACATGATCGAAATGAAGTGTTATTTTATCGTATTTTAACAAATCATTTACGTGAAATGTTGCCCATCGTATATACACCTACTGTTGGTGTAGCAATTCAAAGATATAGTCATGAATACCGTAAACCACGCGGTGTTTATTTATCAGTTAACGATCCTTCAGGCATTGAAGAAGCATTTGCAAATATCGGTGCAACAGCTGAGAATATTGATTTAGTCGTTGTAACAGATGGAGAAGGTATATTAGGAATTGGTGACTGGGGCGTTGGTGGGATTAACATCGCAATCGGAAAATTAGCTGTTTATACGGCTGCTGTTGGAATCGATCCTAGCCGTGTGTTACCGGTAATTTTAGATGTAGGTACAAATCGTGAGGAACTATTAAACAATCCATTTTATATTGGAAATCGTCATCCACGTATAACGGGTGAAGCTTATGATGAATTTATTGATACATTTGTTCAAGCGGTAAATAAACAATTCCCGAAAGCACTTTTACATTGGGAAGACTTTAGTTCTCGAAATGCACGAAAAATTTTGGATAAATACCGTCATGACGTATGTACGTTTAATGATGATATTCAAGGTACAGGTGCAGTTTCACTTGCTGCAGTATTATCGGCAGTAAAAGCTTCTGGCGTACCTTTAAGTGAACACCGCGTCGTTGTATTTGGTGCTGGTACAGCTGGGATCGGTATCGCAGATCAAGTTAGAGATGCAATGGTCCGCGTCGGCTTATCAGATGAAGAATCGCATAAGCGTTTCTGGTGTATCGATCGAAACGGATTAATTACAGAGAATATGGAAGATCTTCTTGATTTCCAAATTCCGTATGCAAGAAAAGAAGCGGAAGTAAGTGAATGGAAACAAAATGATGTGATCGGACTTGCTGATGTTGTAAAACATGTAAAACCGACAATTTTAATTGGTACATCAACTGTTGCGGGCGCGTTTAAAGAAGAGATTATTAAAGAAATGGCTTCTCACGTAGAAAGACCAATCATTTTACCAATGTCGAATCCGACGCCACTTGCTGAAGCAAAACCAGCAGATTTAATCGAGTGGACAGAAGGAAGAGCGTTAGTTGCAACAGGAAGTCCATTTGAACCAGTTACGTATAACGGTGTAACGTACGTTATCGGGCAATCAAATAACGCGCTTATTTTCCCAGGGTTAGGCCTTGGAACGATTGTTGTACGTGCTAGCGTCATGACGGACGGAATGTTCGCAGCAGCTGCTGAGGCAGTTGCAAGTATGGTAGATACAAGTAAGCTAGGAGCACCTATCTTGCCAGAGGTGGAAGAATTACGTGATATCTCAGAATTGGTTGCAATTGAAGTAGCGAAAGTTGCAGTTGCAGAAGGTGTTGCTAGAGAGAACTTAAGTGATAACGATATCAAGATTGCAGTGAAAGAAGCAATGTGGACGCCTGAGTATCGTCAAATAAAAGCGGTAGAAAAGGTTAGAATATAGAAATAAAGCCCGTTTATAATTATAAGCGGGCTTTCACTTTGACTATTGAAAAAAGAATAGGAAGTGGCACCTTTGAAGTGGAATCAATTATGGAAGAATGATATGTCCCTTTTAATTATATTAATGATCGTTGTTCCGATTGCTGGAGAGCTAAATTTTCATCCTTTTAACGACACGTTTCGTGTTAGCTTTGGGACACCTCTATTCTTCTTTTTATTACTATTTTTAAGAAGAGTACCAGCAGCAGCTGCAGGTATTCTTGTCGGTCTATGTGTAGTCTTATTCCGTGTATGTCTTGACTGGATCATGCAAGGTTCATTTCATATGACGGAATCATTTTATTTGCGCTATCCTGTATTTTTCTATTATTTTATTTATGGAAGTCTTTTTTCGCTTTGTAGGGTGAATAAGTTTCATCAGAAGCCAATAGTTATTGGATGCCTTGGAATTACAATTGAAATTATCGCAAGTATGTCAGAACTTGCGATTTATCATATGGTAGTACTTGGTACAACAATAACGGTTTCTGAAGTAAATAAGTTAATTATTATTGCTATTTTTCGTAGTTTCTTTGCACTTGGTTTTTTAAATATGATGAACTTATATGAAACGAAATTAAAAGAATCACAAGTGCGAAAAGAAAATGAAAATATGTTAATGCACCTTTCTAATTTATATGTAGAATCTGTTCATTTGAAAAAAACGTTACAAAATGCGGAGTTAATTACACAAGAAGCATATCAATTGTATCGGAACTTGCAAGTGATTGATGATTCGAATGGTAAAACAGCATTGAAAATAGCGGGGGAAGTACATGAAATAAAAAAAGATAATCAAAGAATTTTTGCAGGATTGTCTAAACTATTATTAGATAAAAATGTGGCTGAGTATGTAGAAGGGCATGAACTTGCGGAAATGATTGTGAGAATAAATGAGAAGTATGCTGAAATGTTAGAAAAAGATATACGCTTTTCTAAACATATAGAAGGTGAGCACGCTGCATATCACGTGTATACAGTCTTATCAATCTTTAATAATTTGGTTGCCAATGCAGTTGAAGCAATTGAGGATAGAGGTCTCATTAGTATTAAGTTATATAAACGAGATGAACATATATTCTTTGAAGTAATTGACGATGGTCCCGGTATTGCACAAAAATATAAGAAATTAGTATTTAAGCCCGGCTTTACTTCAAAGTATGATCAAACAGGAACACCGTCCACGGGAATTGGACTTTCTTACATAAACGAAATGGTAACAGAGCTTGGCGGAGAAGTGAGGTTAGAAGATAGAGAAACTGGCAGAGGGTGTAAGTTTGTCGTTTGTTTACCGGAGTGTAGTTTAAAGCGGGAAGGGGAATAGAGTTGTTTTATTATATCATAGATGATGATGAAGTTTTCCGTTCGATGCTTTCGCAAATTATTGAAGATGGCGATCTTGGGGAAGTAATTGGAGAAGCGGAAGACGGAGCGTTTATTGAAGCAGAACAGTTAAATTATAAGAAAGTGGACATTTTATTTATTGATTTACTAATGCCAATGAGAGATGGGATTGAAACAGTTCGCCATATAGCGTCTTCTTTCACTGGTAAAATTATTATGATTTCCCAAGTTGAATCGAAACAGCTCATTGGTGAGGCATATACACTTGGTGTGGAGTATTATATTACGAAACCACTAAACAAAATTGAAGTTGAATCTGTTGTCCGAAAAGTAATGGAACGGATTCGCTTAGAGCGTTCCATATATGATATTCAAAAGTCATTGAATAATGTGTTTCAGTGGGAGCAGCCGCAAATGCGTAGTGAACCAGTGCAAGAAGCAAAAAAGATAGCAGATTCAGGACGTTTCTTACTATCAGAGCTCGGGATTGCAGGGGAGAATGGAAGTAAAGATTTACTTAGTATGCTGGAATATTTAAATGGACAAGAAAAAGCGGAGACCTTTGAATTTGGATTTCCAGCGTTAAAAGAAATTTTTCATCATATTACGATAAGAAAATTAGGAGATGTAGCTTTAGATACGGATATTGATAAAGAAAAAAAAGCATCTGAACAAAGAGTGCGCAGAGCGATTTATCAGTCGTTAAATCATTTAGCCTCTTTAGGATTAACAGACTTTTCAAATCCTAAATTTGAAAGCTATGCTCCGAAATTTTTTGATTTCACGGTAGTTAGAAAACGGATGACAGAAATGACGAAGGATGAAGTGGCAGCTTCTGGGCATATACGAATTAATACGAAGAAATTTATTCAAGTGTTGTATTTTGAGGCGAAGCGGTTGATGGAGGTAGAGTGAAAAGGTGCTTATAAGTAAGCATCTTTTTTTTATTAAATTCACATTTTAAATTTTCTTGTAGAGCATGTAAAATGTTAAGTAAGAGAAAATGGTTTTACATTAAGGAAGTGTCAAAGCAATGAGTTTTACATTAAATAAATCAATTATTAAAGAAGTATGCGGAGAAACCTCATATAAAAGAGGCGAAGCTTATTATAAAGCAAATAAAGTCATAGTGAATCATTATGATGAAAATAAAGAAATTTGTGAGGCGACGGTAAAAGGAAACGAAGATTTTCATGTTACAGTAGAAAAGGCTAAAAAAGGTGATGTTGTTGCGAAATGCAGTTGTCCTTCATTAGCGTCTTTTCAAACGTACTGTCAACATGTTGCAGCAGTTTTGATACAAATAAATTATAATCAGCAAACGGGTGGAATGCTCCCCGTTAGTAGCGGAAACATGAGCGGAAATGACCAATTAACAAGTGGGATGTTTCAGTTGTTTGCAGACAAACCACTGAGGCCAAAAAGTAAACAACATCGTTTTGATACACGTGAAATACTTGCGGTTGAGTTTATTTGTACGCCAGTAGCTTCAAAACATGGTGGGGCACTGCTAGGTATTCAGTTGAAACTTGCCAAAACGTATTCCGTAAATAATATTAGAGAATTTCTGTCCAAAGTGGAGAAAAGGGAGTCTTTTAATTGTACGAATGAATTTACATATACACCAGATGTACATAGTTTTAGGCAAGAAACGGATGCGATTATTCAACAACTTATTAAAATGTATCATAACGAAAAAATGTATGAGGATACACTGGAAGTACATGCAAAACAAGATGATAGTATGATTTTAATACCGCCAGCTTCTTGGACAGACATGCTTTCTTTACTGTCTAAAGTTGAGTGTGTGAGACTTGATCAAGATGGACAAACTTTTCATAGTTTACATATTTCCAAAGGGCTACTTCCTTTACATTTTGAGTTTAATAAAGGAAATAACGGTGGGTTTACACTTTATATTGATGGCTTGCAACAAGTAGAAGTAATGGATACGTATAGTTATGCTCTATTTGGAGGGAAACTGTATCAGTTGAACGCGGAGGATTGTAAGCGGCTCATTGAATTGCAAAAAATGATGAATCGCTCCAGCAGTAACCAATTATACATTCCAGCGGATAAGATGGAACACTTTGTAGCGAAAGTTGTACCAGGTTTAATGAAGCTAGGAACTGTGAAAATAGATGAGATAGTATCAGATCGTGTTGAAACACCCGTACTAAAAGCGAAATTATATTTAGACCGAGTGAAAAATCGCTTGTTAGCGGGTATCGAATTCCACTATGGAAACGTCGTTATTAATCCGCTAGAAGAAGACGGACAGCCGTCTGTTTTTAATCGTGATGAGAAAAAGGAAAAAGAAATTTTAGACATTATGAGTGAAAGTGCCTTTGCAAAAACAGAAGGCGGTTACTTTATGCATAATGAAGAAGCTGAGTACAATTTTTTATATCACGTCATTCCAACGTTAAAAGGCTTAGTTGATATTTATGCGACAACAGCAATCAAATTACGGATTCATAAAGGAGATACAGCTCCTCTTATTAGAGTGAGAAGAAAAGAAAGAATTGATTGGTTATCATTCCGTTTTGATATAAAAGGAATACCGGAAGCGGAAATTAAAGGTGTATTAGTCGCTCTTGAAGAGAAACGTAAATATTACCGATTAGCGAACGGTTCGTTATTATCACTGGAGAGTAAAGAGTTTAATGAAATTAATCAGTTTGTAAAAGAATCAGGTATTCGAAAAGAATTTTTACATGGGGAAGAAGTGAATGTTCCGCTTATTCGGAGTGTGAAATGGATGAACGGACTTCACGAAGCTAATGTTTTAAGTTTAGATGAGTCTGTTCAAGATTTAGTTGAAAGCATTCAAAACCCGAAAAAATTAAAGTTTACAGTGCCGCAAACTTTACATGCTGTAATGAGAGAGTATCAAGTGTATGGATTCGAGTGGCTGAAAACACTTGCCCATTACCGTTTTGGGGGTATTTTGGCAGACGATATGGGGCTTGGGAAAACGCTGCAAAGTATTGCCTTTATAGATTCTGTCTTGCCGGAAGTTCGAGATAAGAAAATGCCCATATTAGTCGTTTCACCGTCATCACTTGTTTATAACTGGCTTAGTGAATTGAAAAAATTTGCTCCGCATATTCGAGCAGTTATTGCAGATGGGAATCAAGCAGAGCGCCGAAAAATTTTAAAAGATATAGCGGGATTTGATGTTGTGATTACGTCATATCCATTACTGAGAAGAGATATAAGATTGTATGCAAGACCTTTTCATACACTGTTTCTTGATGAAGCACAGGCTTTTAAAAACCCTACAACGCAAACTGCGAGAGCGGTAAAAAATATTCAGGCTGAATATCGTTTTGGATTAACGGGAACACCTGTAGAAAATTCATTAGAAGAGCTATGGTCTATCTTCCATGTCGTCTTCCCAGAATTATTACCAGGAAGAAAAGAGTTCGGTGATCTAAGGCGTGAAGATATTGCGAAGCGGATCAAACCATTTGTATTAAGAAGGTTAAAAGGTGACGTATTAAATGAGTTGCCAGATAAAATAGAGCATCTACAATCATCGGAGTTGTTACCAGATCAAAAGAGATTGTATGCTGCGTATTTAGCGAAATTAAGGGAAGAAACGTTAAAACATTTAGACAAAGATACGTTACGCAAAAATAAAATTAGAGTTTTAGCGGGATTAACAAGATTACGCCAAATTTGTTGTCACCCTGCTTTGTTTGTTGATGATTATAAGGGTAGTTCAGCTAAATTTGAACAACTGTTAGAGATTTTAGAGGAATGTAGAAGCACAGGGAAGAGAATTCTTATCTTTTCTCAATTTACGAAGATGCTTTCCATTATTGGTCGTGAGTTAAATCGTCAAGCAATTCCATACTTTTATTTAGATGGGAGTACACCTTCGCAGGAGCGTGTAGAGCTATGCGATCGATTTAATGAAGGAGAAGGGGATCTATTCCTTATATCTTTAAAAGCTGGCGGTACGGGCCTTAACTTGATGGGTGCAGATACGGTAATATTATATGATTTATGGTGGAATCCAGCAGTTGAGCAACAAGCAGCAGATAGAGCATATCGAATGGGGCAAAAAAATACAGTGCAAGTTATTAAGTTAGTAGCTCACGGAACAATTGAAGAAAAGATGCATGAATTGCAAGAGAGTAAGAAAAATTTAATTGCTGAAGTGATTGAGCCGGGAGAAGAGAAATTATCTTCTATTACGGAAGAAGAAATACGAGATATTCTAATGATTTAATATGAAAAAGCTATGCTTTCAAATTTATGAGAGCATAGCTTTTTGTTGTAATAATTATATTTTGTTTTGTACAAAGTAAAGAAATCAAATGCTATTTAAATTACTTCTTTGCACCTTTACTTTTGTATGGTTTTGCAGCTGCCTTTTTCTTTGCACTTGATTGCCAACGATTCCATCCTTTACTTCCTGTACCTTGTCCTACACCTTTTTTCGGTTTTGCTTTCGTTTTACTCATATGATCACTCCATTATATAAAAAATCTGATTTGATAATAGTCAATAATTTAGAAAATACTCTTGATAAATGACTATGTTTGCTTTAAGGAAAAACAAACTGCTTGAATGCTATAGTATATCATGAATTTGCAAGTAAACTGAAAGGAATTACAAAGAAAATGAAAATAATACGAAATACTGCGGATTCAATTTTTCGAACGATCACATTAGTGGTTGTATATATGTTAGTTTCCATTAGTGAAACATTTTTTGGATTGAAGAGACAAAGAAAATAAAAATATTATATTAGGAACAATCAATAAAGCTATAAAATAAAGAATTGAAAAATATTTTTAAATTTTTTGTTGACTTTCTCGTGTTTTTGTATAGAATAATCATTAATAAAATGTTTCAGAGATGTGACAACAAAACGACTATGAAAGGACGAGTAGTAGTAGGATGTAGTCTAAGCGAGTCAGGGGTGGTGTGAGCCTGATACGAAGCCTATTATGAAGAACCTCCTGGAGTTGCTAACCGAAATCCTTTATAGGAAAGTAGACTTAGCCGGGAACTTCGCCGTTACAAGAAGAGCAGTATCGAGATATTTCATCTCCGTACTGTATAAGTGAGCAACCTCTGTTGCTAATTTGGGTGGTACCGCGGAACCAAAGCCTTTCGTCCCAGTTTTTTGGGGAAGAAGGGCTTTTTTTGTTGGCTTCTTTTCACAACATCCAAACATTTTAGGAGGAAACCACCATGTATCAATCATTAATGACAGTAAGAGAGACGCAAATCGCAATTAAGGAAGTTAAAACATTTTTCGAGGATCAATTAGCAAAACGCCTTGAACTATTCCGCGTATCTGCACCATTATTCGTAACGAAAAAATCAGGATTAAACGATCACTTAAACGGTGTAGAACGTCCGATTGAATTTGATATGTTACATTCAGGAGAAGAATTAGAAATTGTTCACTCACTAGCGAAGTGGAAAAGATTCGCATTACATGAATACGGATATGAAGCTGGTGAAGGTTTATATACGAACATGAACGCGATTCGTCGTGATGAAGAACTTGATGCAACGCATTCTATTTACGTTGACCAATGGGATTGGGAAAAAATCGTTCAAAAAGAATGGCGTACTGTAGATTACTTGCAAAAAACAGTACAAACAATTTATGGAATATTCAAAGATTTAGAAGGTCACTTGTTTGAAAAATATCCGTTCCTTGGAAAGTATTTACCAGAAGAAATTGTTTTCATTACTTCCCAAGAACTAGAAGATAAATATCCAGAATTAACACCGAAAGATCGTGAGCATGCAATTGCGAAAGAACACGGTGCAGTCTTCATTATCGGAATTGGTGATGCACTTCGTTCAGGTGAAAAGCATGACGGACGCGCAGCTGACTATGATGACTGGAAATTAAACGGTGACATTCTATTCTGGCACCCAGTACTACAAGCCTCGTTCGAATTATCATCAATGGGAATTCGTGTTGATAGTAAATCACTTGATGAGCAGTTAACGAAAACTGGTGATGACTTCAAACGTGAGTATGATTTCCATAAAGGTATATTAGAAGATGTACTACCATTAACAATTGGCGGTGGTATCGGACAATCAAGAATGTGCATGTACTTCTTACGTAAAGCACATATTGGTGAAGTTCAATCTTCTGTATGGCCTGACGATTTACGTGAAGCTTGTAAGAAAGAAAACATTCATCTGTTTTAATAGAATTATGAGGGAGAGTAGCTCAGGAATAGAGTTACTCTCTTTTTTACTTTGTAAAAGTGAGTTTTACTAATAACTGAATTCATTATTATGAGGGAATTCAAGGGCGGATTAGAAGGAAAAGATTGCAAGGATATATGTGATAAGAAGTGAGAAGAGTCCGTTATATTTCCTAGGAAAGGGTAAAGTGAATAATTAAATTGGTTTATATTGATTTTTGATATTAGTGATATGTTAAAGAACTGTTTGGATAGAGTATTGAAATCTATGTGTAAAATGAAAATACATTTTTAAAAGCTCAAACAAGCATAACCACGTTCTAAAATTAGGACGTGGTTAAAAATATAGAGGTTTCATTTATAATGAATTTCTGCTTGGCATAGCCAACAATTTTTAAAAAAATATCACTTACTTGTTATCAAGTTCTTCCGCTAAACCGATTAAAATTCCTTCGGTTCCGCGAATGTAGCAGAGACGGTATGAGTTCTCGTATTGAACTACTTCGCCAACGAGCTGAGCACTATGCTTAGTAGTAAGCCTAGATACCATTTCGTCAATGTCTTCAACGGTGAACATGACGCGCAGATATCCGAGGGCGTTTACAGGAGCTGTTCGATGATCTGCTATAGCGGGCGGGGTAAGAAATCGCGAAAGTTCAATTCGGCTGTGGCCATCTGGCGTAACCATCATAGCAATCTCCACGCACTGAGAACCGAGTCCTGTTACGCGACCAGCCCATTCACCTTCGACAGTGGCGCGCCCTTCGAGTTTTAACCCAATCTCCTCGAAGAAAGAGATTGCGTTATCAAGGGATTCTACAACGATGCTAACATTGTCCATTCTAAGTAATCTGTTGTTTGCCATAGTCTGTATCTCCTTATATGTATAAATTTATTATCTAATGATCCTCATAATTATACTAAAATCTCTTCTAAACAAAAACCACCTTGTCACAGTGTAGAAAAATGTGACAAGGTGGTTTCAGGTATAGTATATAACATCTTGTTAACGAACAACACTTCGAAAATCTTCTACTATTGAGATACGCATGAACTTTATCCTTTTCGGCAAGAAGACTCCATCTGATTTGTGTTACGGGTGAAGCCCAACAATTCAGGTGGAGATGAATTGCCGTCAACAGGTAGACGAAACAATTTTGTTTCTTTTGTCTTACGATATAATCTGCCCTAGATAAGGAGGGAATATATCGTAGGACAACGAAATTAGATAATGATAATCATAATCATTTGGCTACTTGAACCAAAAAGAATTACGATGAAGACCATGTTCACATTTTGTTCCGTTCTAAATATTGATTTGTCAAAAGTAATTAACAGTTACAAAATTATTTCTTTCCTAAGAAAAAAACACGATCTTAGGAAAGAAATAATTGTAATGAACTCTCTGAGAAAGGTGGTGAAAACAATGGCTAGAAAGAAAGCAGTGAAAGTATTACGCAAACAAAAGAAAAGAGAAACCATGCAACGATTCACGCAGAAACAGAATATCGGACGAGCTTGCCTCACAGCTAAAGAATTTCGTTTACTTCAGCGCATGTCGCATAGTTCAAAAGCGTTACGAAATGTTGGATTGTACACCATTAAACAAAGTTATTTGATCCATAATAAAATGGCTACTGTAAAAGAAGTGGACAATGCCATGCAGGCTGATATGAACTACTGGGGTATGCAATCAAATTCTGTTCAAGCGATTCGTAGAGCCTTATTTACAGAAGTGAAGAGCTTTTTCAAAGCGTTGGAACGGTGGAAGAAAAAACCTGAAACCTTCACAGGTCGCCCAAAGTTTCCGAATTACTCTCGTTCAACTGACAAACGAATCATTGAAATCTATCAAGTTCCAAAAGTGGATGATAGCGGGTATTGGATCATTCCGATGAGTGTTGCATTCAGAAAAAAATTCGGTTCCATTAAAATACGTATGCCTAAAAACTTGAGAAATAAAAAAATCTCCTACATTGAGATTGTACCGAAGCAAAAAGGTCGGTTCTTTGAGGTGCATTATACATATGAGATGCACGTGTCTCAAATGAAGAAACCATCTACGACTACGAGTAACGCTTTGAGTTGCGATTTAGGTGTAGATAGATTAGTAAGTTGTGTGACAAATACAGGTGATGCATTTTTAATTGATGGAAAAAAACTGAAATCCATTAACCAGTACTTCAACAAAACGATACGTAATCTGCAACAGAAAAATATGGACAATGGAATTTCAAAACGTATTGTAACGAATCAAATGGCTGCACTTTGGCATAAACGGGAACGACAAATAAATGGTTACATTTCACAAGCGGTAGGCTTGTTGTTCAAAAAAGTGAAAGCATGTAACGTAGATACAATTGTCGTAGGGTATAACGCTGGTTGGAAACAAAAATCTGATATGGGAAAAAAGAATAATCAAACATTTGTTCAAATCCCATTTCATAAACTGATGGCAGCGATTGAGAATAAATGTGTAAAAGAAGGTATACGATTTTTAAAACAAGAAGAAAGCTATACTTCAAAAGCTAGTTTTCTTGATAAAGACAGGGTTCCTGTTTGGTCTAAGGATGATAGAACTCATTATCGCTTTAGTGGTAAACGAATCACGCGCGGTCTGTACCAAAGTAAAGCAGGAACATGTATCCACGCTGATATTAACGGTGCGCTGAATACATTGAAAAAATCAAAAGTTGTAGAATGGGATGACAACCTCAAAGTGAAAACGCCGATTCTATTAGAAGTACAAAAACGTAAGGCTGTTGCTTCGCGCATAGCTTAGTGGGTGCGTCAACCATCCATGTGTACTCGACTTGTCGGGGCTTGTAGCACACGCCGGATTCATCTGAGTGGTGGCTTCTTCTGCAAGGAAGAATTGCTCTTTTTCGAAAGGGTGGTGCAAGTGGGGAAACGAACGTTCGTTGCCAGTACCAACCAAAAACATACTTGGGGTGTTACCATAAGGTGGCATGAATGCTAGAGCGTCAAACAGTCTAGTGATAGACGAAAAGACCTAGCATTCAAACTCAAGCCCCCACTGAAACGTTTTATCTCAGTGGGGGTAGTTGACTTCGTGAATGTTATCATGTCCAAGTAGTTTCAAGAATTTGATACTGGAGTTGTTATTCGATAGAACAATTTTTACTTTCTCGCAAAACATTCCTATCCTATTTTTATTTATATAGGAAGGAAATAGATTCATATAATTTGTTTTAAGTTTTACTTAACTCATTTGCACTAAAGGCTCAATTTTCGCCATAAATGATTGATGCAGCGCCTCAACACCTGTAACTAAATGAAGGCGGTCAATAACGACAGATACTTTAATTTCTGAGGTACTTACCATTTTAATATGAATATCTTCTTCTTTTAAAGTAGTGAACATATTTGCAGCGACACCTGGGTTAGATACCATACCAGATCCTACAATTGATACTTTTGCTAAATGATTTTCATGTTCTACTGACTCATAGTGAAGAGTTTCTTGATTTTGTTCCAACACTTCTAAAGTTTCTCTTAAATCATTAGAGTGAATGGAGAAGGAGAGATGAACAGTTCCTTCATTTGTAATACTTTGAATGATAATATCTACATTAATGTGTGCCGCTGCTAATGTAGAGAAAACTGTTGAAAGTGAGCCTTGTTCCAATCCTTTAATTGTGACACGTGTAATATTATCCTCAAATGCAATACCTTTAACGATTGATTGTTGTTCCATGTTACATTCTCCTTTTACAATTGTTCCGTTTTCTTGTTCCATACTTGAGCGAACTTCTAAAACTACATTATGATTTTTAGCAAATTCAACAGCACGTGGATGTAATACGCCAGCACCAAGGTTGGCTAGTTCTAACATTTCGTCATAAGAAATTTCATCTAATTTATAAGCATCTTGTACAACTCGTGGGTCTGTCGTATATACGCCGGTCACATCTGTATAAATATCACATTTTTTCGCTTTAAGTGCAGCGGCTAATGCGACAGCAGTTGTATCAGAACCACCTCGTCCAAGTGTTGTGATTTCATTTTCTTCACTTACTCCTTGGAAGCCAGCTACGATAACAATTGTTCCTTCAGTAAGATAAGACTGGATACGATCTGTGTTAATGTCAGTAATCCGTGCACTACTAGGTACAGATTCTGTTGTAATACCAGCTTGCCAGCCTGTTAATGAAATGGCGTTATAGCCTTTTGTTTGTAGTGCCATTGTTAATAATGCAATAGTCACTTGCTCTCCTGTAGATAGAAGCATATCCATTTCACGTTTACTTGGATTTTCTGTAATAGCGTTAGCAAGTGCTACAAGATCGTCTGTACTTTTTCCCATTGCTGAAACGACAGAGACAATGCTATGACCTCGTTCATATTCTTCAATAATTAAATTTGCTACATGTTGAATGCGTTCGACGCTTCCGACAGAAGTACCGCCAAATTTTTGTACAATCGTTTCCATTACGAATTCCTTCTTTCGTCCATTTTTAAGAATAGGTTAGGACATATACAAATCCCAATATTCCTGTAGTTACCAGAGAGAAAAACAAAAAACACCATCTCAAATAAGTGAGGATGGTGCTGTTACAGGAAAAGGGAAACAGAAAACGGAGCTAATAAAAAAACCGCCAAAAAAGGAAGATCATAAAAATGATATCTCTTTTTTGTAGATAGCTCTTCATACGTACACGTCTGTACATATGACAGTTCTGTTTCTATTCGAAAACAGCCCCAATCGATAAATGCAGAGAAATTTATCAATTTCGGCAATACTACCTTTCATCCAATTTCATAGACATCTCTGTGTCTCCATTAGAATACTCATAAGTATTGCAACCTCTATCTCACGTTTTAGGCGAGAGTGTTTGATTTATGAAGTTGTTGGTAACATTTGTTTTATAATAATTTAAATTTTTCAGGGAATCAAGTGTTTTGTGTATGTTTTTAAAAATTCTTTCTTTTCATTAAAGAAGCTTGTGAAAAGAATAGCAAAATAAATTCGCAGCATGTACATTAAAAATATAGTGTATAGGAGGTGGGGGGATGAAAAGAAAACAGTCTATTTATGTTGCGACAGAAATGAACACAACAATGGAGAAATTATGGGAATATACGCAAGAACCAGATATACATACAGAGTGGGATGCTCGCTTTACTGAAATTTCGTATTTAGAGAAAAAAGAAGGAGAACCACAGAGGTTTTTATATAAAACAAAGATTGGATTTGGACTTGAAATAGCTGGAGAAGGGGAATCAATAGGTGAAATTAGAAAAGAAACTGGAGAACGGATTTCATCTTTAAAATTTTGGACAGACAATCCATTATCACTTATTCAAATTGGGCGTGGGTATTGGAAATATACACCGAATAAAGAATACATTCATTTTGAAACACAATATGACTATGAAACAAGATTTGGTCGTATAGGAAATGTGATAGATTCATATATGTTTCGTCCGTTATTAGGCTGGGCGACTGCTTGGAGTTTTGATGCCCTTAAATTATGGTTGGAAAAAGGGTTTCATCCTCGTTTATTAATTAGAAAAACAATAACGTATTGGCTCGTTTGTTTTTTGTTCGCTTTTGTATGGCTATATCAAGGGGGTGTACCGAAAATAATCTCTGCCCATCCAGAAGAAGTGAAAATGCTTTCGATGATTATTGGTTCAACTGAAAATAGTATGCTTGCTCTCAAAATAATTGGATTGTTAGAAGTGTTTTTTGGTGTTATATGGATATTGCCGCTTCCAAAACGAAAATTATTTTTACTGCATATTATGTTGTTACTAGTCTTAACCTTAGCGGCAGGACTTACGAATATCGCAAGTTTTACAGAGCCGTTTAATCCAATTACATTAAATCTGCTTCTAATCGGATTATCAATTGTCGGCTATATGAATAGCTTCGATTTGCCAAGTGCAAAAAATTGCAAGAGGAAGAGAAAGGGATAAATGTATGGTTAATATTTATGAAAGGCTATTAGGGGATTCTTATAAAAAACTTCATCCAAAATTACAGAAACGCTATGAGATTACAGAAGAAAACAGCTTCATCGGAGAAGGGAAGATGGATGAAATTTATGGAGGTTCTTTTTTCGTTAAATTGATTTTGAAGATTGCATCGCGGTTTCGTATGTTTTTCTCAGAACGGGGAAAAAAGGTGCCTTTTGTGATACATAATACTGCTGGACGAGATAAACATGGAAAAGAAATTGTACGGTGGAATCGTACGTTTTATTTTCATAATAAAAAAAGATATTTTAACGCTGTTATGCAGTTGGATGAAAAAGCAAATGAAATTGTAGATTATTTTGGTGAACCACATATCCTCGTTTCTACATTGAATTTTCATATTGATGAGTTGGGAGCAATGCATATTTCTTCAAAGAAACAATGGCTTTTTATGTTTGGAAGAAAAATTCCGTTACCGAAATTTTTATATGGGGAAGCAAAAATTGTTGAAAGTTATGATGAAACACTACAATGTTTTCGAATTCATGTACAAGTACGAAATCCGTTAATTGGTTCATTATTTTCATATAAAGGAACATTTGTGGAAAGGGAATAAACGATATGAAAAATATAGTATTTGGGCTGGCTTGTTATATTGTTTTTCTAATATGTGAGTGGCCCGATGTAAATCCTGTTGAAGCAATTATATTATTATCTGTTTTATTATTTGTACCGATGGCTTTTTGTATTATTGATAAAAGAACAAGAGATGGATCGTATTTATTATGTTATAAATTTATAGCGTTTTTATACCCAATAGCAGCAATTAGTGCAATGTTAGCTTTCGTAACAAATCACTATTTCTTTTCGTTAATTTGGTTTATATATACAGGAATTGTTGCGTTATTTGGTGTAAGTAGACTACTAGAAAGAGGATGGAGGCCATTAGAAGAGACAGCTATCGATAGTGCCTTTATTTATTTGTTTTTAGGTGGTTTCTGGTTTTTTGCTTCAGTAGCAAAGATTTCGATTATGCATTTTAGTTCTGACATTGTTTTACTTACAGCTGCACACTTTCATTATTCGGCATTTCTATTGCCGTTATCAGCGGGTTTAATTGGGAGGAAGAGAGAAAAGAGAAGTAAAGTATATGATGCTATTACACTTATCATTGTTATATCTCCAATGACAGTTGCGATAGGAATTACATATTCGAGGATATTTGAATTTTTTGCAGTACTCATATATTTATGTGCGATTTATGGATATGGTATTTATGTTTGGCGAACAAAATTTAGTGCTATTAGTGCAAAGGTTCTCTTAATTATTTCGTCTAGTACGCTTATGGTAACAATTATGTTCTCACTCATATATTCATACGGAAATTTGAAACAAGTACTGACGATTACAATTGCTCAAATGGTTTGGATTCATGGTGTGGTAAATGGTATTGGAGTAGCATTACCAGCATTTGTAGGTTGGATGATTGAAAAGAGTGCTCCAAATTATAAGTACTATGGGAAACCGATGAGTCAATTAAGAGGAAACGTGAGAATTGGTGAGACATTTTTACAGAGTGGAAATTTAGTAGATAGTAAGGGATACAACGGTTTAGTAGATACAATGAATGATTTTCATAGTGAAGCATTTGACGTGACGAAGATTTCTATAAGTATTATTCGTTTTTACGAAAATACAGCAGCGTATGAGCTACAATCGAATATTAAATGGGCTCGTTGGTTCCGTCCATTTGCACTTTGTTATAAGAAAATGAGTAAACGAGTTGGACAAATACATTTAGGAATGGGCGATAAGTGGGAAACAATGTACGGCTCTATCATTGGTGTAATTGATGAGAAAGACGGAAGAGAAAACGTAAGAGCTTGGCTAAGAAAAAATGAAGCAGGAAAGTCTATTTTTTTAGCTCTGTATTCAAAGCATACGCATAAGAACGAGACATATATGAATATCGCATTGCCTTTACCTTATTCGAATATGACAGGTATTTTGAAAGTATGTAATGATAGCAATGATTTAATCATTACTAGTAAGTTGAGAGGAAATAGTAAGGGAGATGAGGGGATTTATTTACATACTCGTTTCTTTACAATACGTTTACCGTTAGCAGAGACGTTTATTATTAAAGAGGGAAATGGTCAAATGCTAACTGCTCACCATAAAATGTGGATATTCGGAGTTAAGTTTTTAGAAATTGATTATGAAATTAAGAAAATAGAGGAGAAGTAAGAAAAGCTTGGAGAGATTCCAAGCTTTTTTACGTGTGGGCAATTGTTAAAGCGTCATGCACCATGTCGTCTAGGAAATATAGCTGATTGAGATGTTTTATATTATTAAGTTGAATGATACGCGTAAAGTATACGTATTGTTTTGGAATTTTTACCATAACATCAATCATTTTGTATATAATTAAAAGTATAATAGTTTTAATTTTCTGTATTATTAATAGGATATTAGGAGTATCGGAAAAGAGGAGAGAAAAATGCAAGGGGAAATACAAACAGAAAAAGATTTGGGATATGTTGGTAAATTACTGTTGCCAGTTAAAGTATCAAGGCATTTTAAGTTTTTGTGGATAGGACAATTACTTTCAACTTTAGGGAGTTCTATAACAATGGTTATTTTGCCAGTCGTTGTTTACTCATTAACTGGTTCAACAGTCGTAATGGGAATGACTATGGCAATGTACATGCTACCAAATATTCTTGCTTTACCGTTTGCAGGGTTAGTTGTAGATCGAATTGACCGAGTAAAATTAATGTTATTTACAGATATAATCCGCTGTATATTAATGCTATTACTTGCATCGCTTATATTTATGGACTTGTTAACGATTACACTTTTATATGTCCTCGTTGCATTATACGGACTTATGGAAGGAATATTTCAGCCAGCATATTCTGCTGTGAGGGCGAAAGTATTCGTACCTGAAATTCGTAATGCAGCTAACGCACTCACACAAATGAGTAATCAAGGCATACGGTTAATTGGACCAGCACTTGGTGGATTAATCATTTCAGTTACATCTGCGGGAATAGGATTTGGACTGGATGCAGTAACGTACTTATTATCATTTGTATGTTTATTATTTTTAAAAGAAATTAAGTTTCAAAAAGTAAAATCGATTGAAAGGAATAAGATCGATTATAAAAAAGATTTTATGGAGGGCGTTTTCGTTCTAAAAAGTCATCCATGGCTGTGGATTACAATTCTAGTCTTTTCTTTCGTTAACATTTGTTATGCAGGTATTATCGTCGTATTAATTCCATGGTTGTTTAATGTGCATCATCATTTTGAAGCTTACGTGTATGGTCTGGGCATGGCATCTTCTGGTGCTGGTGCTGTAATTGCTGCACTAATATTTGGCGGGAAGCAGAAGTGGCAGAAGAGGGGATTACTTGCTTATGGAGGTGTTTTAATAAGTGGGCTGGCACTTTTAGTTATGCCTTTCGTTTCTTGGGCACCTGCTCTAATAGTTTTAATGGCAATTGAAGGATTCGGTATCATGATATTTGGTCTTATTTGGGAAACGAGTTTACAAGAGCTCGTGCCGGAAGAAGCATTTGGAAGAGTAGCAAGCCTCGATATGTTAGGTTCTTTCGCTTTATTGCCGTTAGGATACGTGGTTGTTGGCTGGTTAGCAAATGTGATAGGCGGAGAGATAACGATATTAATACTAGCTCTACTAGTGATCATAGCAATTGGAATTGCACTATCTGTTCCAAGTATTCGCAAATTTGATTAATTATATGGGCTGAAATGAAAGGAAGTATCGTATATGGTTGGAGATAGTCTCAATGATTTTTTAGTAGCGGAATTAGAAGGTGAATATGTTTTGCAAGAAAAGGTATTTGACGCAAAGAATTTCACTGTATATATGGCAACTCCTGTTGATAATAAAATAGAATATGACCGGCTTATCTTAATGAAGCATCTTTCTAATAAAGTGCCTTCTGTACATATTTGGGAAACAGGCATTTGTAAGAAGGCCACGAACATGGAAATTGTAAAAGAAGTGACAGAAGCAATCCAATTGGGTTTCATAAATAAAGACTAAGCCATAAAGTAGGACTTAGTCTTCATTAAATACAAATGTTTGTTTCATTTTTTTTCCTTCATTTACGGGATGACCGTTGTAAGAGAAATTCTTTTCTTCCCAAGTAATAACAACTTTAAAATTATGACTATTAAAATCTAATGGGAATACCATGTAGTCAAAGCTCGTATGACTTTTTGAAATGTTCGAATTTGATGTAATAGGTTTAAAGGTAGCTTTAGATGTAGGCGTGTTATCAAGTATTTCTACTGATACATTTGATACATCATGACCGATGTTTTTTACGAATAAACTATACGTATCATATACGCCTTGTTTTGGCTGGATTCCTTGTTTGTTTGAGTTATGAGATTTATCAATTTCGACATACCATTGTTTAGACTTTGATGCAATTGGTAGCGATTGAAATGTGTATGCACTAGCTTGCATTGGGAGTGCTATACAGATAAATGCAAAGAGAGAGAATATTTTTCGTTTCATCTTATGAGAACTCCAATTCTGTAATGGATTTATTTGTTATTATCTTCTTTTTACGAGAAAATATACCATATAATGTAAGGTCGTGAATGTTGGATTAGGAACCATTATATTATTTGTCACGCTTATAATTGGCAGCATTGTGTATGGAATAGAAAAGAGAATATTGAAGTAGATGTGGATTTAGAGAAGGAAGCTGTGTAGAGATTTTTCTACACAGCTTTTTAGGATATGAAAAAATTACCAAAATATGTTAAAATAACATTGTCATACAACAAGGGGGATTTGTTTTATGGAAAGTGGACATCTTGCTAAAGTAGATTTAACGAAAAGAATGGAATCGAAATCTAAGTACAATAAGAAACTCGAAAAATACCAAAGACGGTTACTAGCGCTACAACAAATTTTAAAAGAAGAAAAAATCGCTGTAATGCTTGTTATGGAAGGGTGGGATGCGGCGGGTAAAGGCGGAGCGATTAAGCGAGTGACGGAACATCTGGACCCACGTGGTTTTCAAGTAACTCCAATTGGAGCACCTGCCCCTCATGAAAAACGTTACCATTATTTGCAACGCTTTTGGCGGAAAATTCCTCAGCATGGGCAAATTACCATTTTTGATCGTTCATGGTATGGCCGTGTATTAGTTGAGCGTGTTGAAGGTTTTGCTACAAACGAAGAGTGGACGAGAGCGTATGATGAAATTAATGATTTCGAAAAACTATTAACAGATGATCATTACATAATAGGGAAGTTCTTCTATCATATTAGTAAAGACGAACAGTTGAAGAGATTTAAAGAAAGAGAGAACAACCCTCTTAAAAGATGGAAAATTACAGATGAAGACTGGCGTAATCGTGAAAAATGGGACGAGTATGTTGAAGCAATGGAAGACATGTTTGAAAAAACAAATAAGCCAAATGCTAAATGGAATATTATCGCGAGTAATGATAAATTATACGCCCGTTTGAAAACATTGAAAGTAATTATTTCATTAATTGAGGATTATTTCTTAGAGCGTAACATAGAATTACCTTCTTATTATTATGAAATAAAAGAGGGCAAGAAAAAAAACGCGGAATCTATGCAAGATGTCGGAGTTAAATAGTAAAAGACTTGTATGTGAAGTATGAAAGAGAGCTATCCCATAAGTTGGCTAAACCAAATTATGGGATAGTCTTTTTATTTACACTAGTATGGAGTTATAATCTGGGTTTAGTTTATTAAACTTATGAATATAATGCCTCTTATTATTAAAACCAACAAAATCTATTCCGATGCAAGTCTTTAAATTTTGTATCTTTCTAGTCGTGTTAAGTTTATAGGGACTTGTGGTTTTTCTGTGGATAAAGATTTTAAGTTTTTTAGATATAAAGGTACGAATGAAAAATGACATTGAATATGTAACGTTAAACATAGTACATTAACAAGAGGGCTTAATTTCAAAAGGAGGATAAGGAATTGTTAGATAAGGCGGGGGCTTTAATAGGTAATCATATGTACACAGAAGAAGAGCAGCAAAAATTATACAAACGAACATTACTAATCGTAAGCATTTCACAAATGTTCGGCGGGGCAGGGTTAGCTGCTGGAATTACAGTAGGGGCACTTCTTGCGCAGCAAATGCTAGGGACAGATGCATATGCAGGATTACCTACGGCTATGTTTACATTAGGGTCTGCGATAGCAGCTTTCATAGTAGGGAAGCTTTCGCAACGATATGGACGCCGAATTGGACTTGCAACAGGATTTATGGTAGGTGGACTTGGGGCTATTGGTGTTGTAATGGCAGCTTTAACAAATAGTATTATTCTTTTACTTATTTCTTTGCTCATATATGGTGCAGGTACCGCTACGAATCTACAAGCTCGTTATGCAGGTACAGATTTAGCAGATAAGAAGCAACGAGCAACTGCTGTTAGTATTACGATGGTTATGACGACTTTCGGTGCAGTAGCAGGACCAAATCTAGTAGGAGTAATGGGAAGGTTTGCTCATTCAATTGGAATTCCTGAACTTGCTGGTCCATTTATATTATCAGCAGCGGCATTTATACTGGCGGGTCTTTTCCTTTTTGTTATGCTTCGTCCAGATCCGTTAATTATTGCTAACATAATAGAAAAATATAAACAAGAACATACATATAAAGGGCAACCAGTAACAGAAGAAATGACAGAAAATAAACGGGGTGTTACTGTTGGAGCAATCGTAATGATACTTACTCAAGTGGTGATGGTTGCGATTATGACAATGACGCCAATTCATATGGGACACCACGGCCATGGATTAAGTGCAGTAGGTCTTGTAATAGGTTTTCATGTAGGTGCAATGTATCTTCCGTCTCTCGTTACAGGAATGTTAATTGATAAAATTGGCCGAACTACGATGAGCATAGCTGGTGGGGTGATTTTACTTGCAGCGGGTGTCATAGCTGCGATAGCACCGAGTGATTCTTTAATACTATTAATCGTTGCTCTTTCTTTACTTGGCTTAGGCTGGAACCTCGGATTGATTAGTGGTACGGCACAAATCGTTGATTCCACAACGCCTTCTACTCGTGCAAAAACACAAGGGAAAATAGATGTGTTTATTGCGCTAGCTGGAGCTTCTGGTGGAGCGATGTCAGGTATGGTAGTAGCGAATTCTAGTTATGCCGCATTATCATTAGCAGGAGGAGTGTTAGCTTGCATGCTTATTCCTGTTGTTATATGGTCTCGGACAGGTAAATAAAATTAAGATAAAAGAAGCTGCATTCAAAGAGAGGTAACCAATCTTTGAATGCAGCTTCTTTGCGATTAACTAATAATTTAACTGGAATCGTTGATATATTGTGAGTTGTGATAGATAAATTCGAAAAATCGTTGATATGATTTCATTTACCGTAATGTTAGTTGTATAAAAGGAAATTTCAGTCCTTCATTCCAGTTCTTTGCACAATCTATTCATCATTCGTATGGACCAACTTTTCTGAAACGTTATTAGACAATATTTGATTTGGAGCTTAAGTACCCATTGCAGTAAGATTTAGAATGCATAGGAACATCTCCTAACTTATTTTTAAAACTTGATTCTAGTACCAGATAATAACGCGGTCGATTTAAATTTCTTTAATCTAATATATTTATATAAATATAAATAAAAGGAGTTTGAGAGAGGATGTCAAAATAATATACAGGAAGCTTTTAAACTTGATAATGAAGGGGTTTGAGATTCTTGAAAAGAATCGTATATTTTTTGTCTCTTGTTTTAATATGTAGCGTTACTTATTTTATTTTGCCAGGGAAGTCTTATGCATGTGATTGTACGAAAATTGTACCAGAAGATGCATTTCAAAATAATGATGTAGTGTTTGAGGGGAAAGTAATTGAGGTTGGAAGAAAGGAAGGGGTTGGAACTGAAGTATTATTTGAAGTGAAGAAAATTTGGAAAGGGACAAATTCTTCGCAAATTATTGTGTATACAAATGGTGGTGATTGTGTGTATCACTTTATAGAAGGAGGAGAATATTTAGTGTTTTCTTCTCAAAGAGGGGAAGGGAAACAATTATTCACACATAGTTGCAGTGGTACGAAAAGGTTAGATGAGGCAGAGGCGGACAAAGTGGCTTTAAGCCATATTACAAAAGAGTCTAGTCCGACGAAGAAAGTAGATTTAAAAGGTGAGATGGTGAACGGTTTAAGTTGGTGGCAAGTTGCTATCATTTTCGTTGGTCTGTTATTAATCATTGCTTTTGTTATTTTTGTTGTGAGAAGAATGCGCAAAAAATGACGATGAAAGTAAAAATATAAAGATTTTCTTTCGGGTGATATAGGTTGTTAAACCTTGTGAAAGCGAATTACTTATGCTACACTTTATGTAACTTAAAATGAACGGAGGGGCTTCCTTTGATCTTAATCAGATTACGTCTCAATACTTTGTGCCAATAATTGAATAGCGCTCAAAGGCTCTGTCTGTGTACAGAGTGAACGGGATTGGTCTGCCTATTTTAAAGGAACCCTTTTATTAAGCTTATATGTGAAAAAGAGGGAGGGACGAATACGCCCTCTTTTTGTTTTGCCTTTATAAATAGAATGGGATCGTATAGGTGAACACTTGTTGTGGATACGTATATTATCTTGGGACTTTTTTACTATGAGATAGGATGAAAGCATAGCTTTCTTCTATTTCTTTGGTGAACCCTTATCCGTTTACGAAAACACAGGCAGTGACCTGTGTTTTTTATTTTGCGTAATCGAAATGGAGGAATAAATATATGGAAGAATTATTACAAAGAGCAGTTTTAGTTGGAGTAAATTTAGGTAATGAAGCTGATTTTGCATATTCGATGGAAGAGTTAGCAAACCTTACGGAAGCTTGTGATGTGGAAGTAATCGGTCAAGTGACGCAAAATTTACAACGAGTAAATCCGTCGCATTATATTGGAAAAGGAAAGATTGAAGAAGTAGCAGCTTATGTAAATGAAATAGATGCGAATATGGTCATCTTTAATGATGAGCTATCTCCTTCACAAATCCGAAATTTAGAAGAAGATTTAGATTGTAAAGTTATTGATCGTACCATTTTAATTTTAGATATTTTTGCGCAACGTGCGAAAACGAAAGAAGCGCAGCTACAAGTAGAAGTAGCACATCTTCAATATATGATGCCTCGCTTAATTGGTCTTCGTGAATCGTTAGGAAGACAGAGTGGCGGCGTTGGTACGAAAAATAAAGGTGTCGGTGAGAAGAAATTAGAGTTAGACCGTCGTAAAATTGAAGAACAAATTTCAGTTTTAAATAAAGATTTAGAAGCGCTTGTTGCCCAGCGTCAAACGCAGCGTAAACAACGTAAGAAAAATGAAATTCCAGTTGTGTCATTAGTAGGATATACGAATGCAGGTAAATCAACGATAATGAATACGATGCTTGAAATTTTTAATGGTACTGTAGAGAAACAAGTATTTGAAAAAGATATGTTATTTGCGACGTTAGAGACATCTGTACGAAATATTGATTTACCAGATAATAAATCATTTTTATTAACGGATACAGTTGGATTTGTAAGTAAATTACCACATCATCTTGTGAAAGCATTCCGTTCAACGCTAGAAGAAGTAGCGGAAGCAGATTTACTTATTCACGTTGTAGATTATGCAAATCCAAATTATGAACAGTTAATTGATATTACAAATGAAACGTTAAAGAAAATTGGCGTAGAAAATATCCCAACGATTTATGCTTATAACAAATCAGATATGGTAGATGTTGGAATTCCGAAAGTACAAGAAGACCGCGTGTATTTATCTGCGAAGAAACACGTTGGAATTGAAGAACTTGTAGAAATGATTCGCTCACACATTTATAAAGAGTATACGAAGTGTGAAATGTTAATTCCATATGATCAAGGACAGGTAGTTTCGTATTTCAACAATCATGCGCACGTTTTATCTACGAGTTATGAAAACGAAGGTACGAAAATTGCACTAGAATGTAAGACGAGTGATTATGAGAAGTATAAGCGTTTTTCTATTTAATACAAAAGGCGATCCTAATATGCTTTTAGGGTCGTCTTTTTCTTCATAGTTACAAGCCTTCCTTTCGTCCGGTCCCGGTATAAAAGCAAATACAGAGAGTTCATATAAATAAATCCGACAAAATATATAGAAAAAATATATTTTTTAGAAGTTGAATTTCTGGAAATTGAAACGAAACCAGTATAGAATAGAAATGTTTCAAAACTCAGAATTTAATCCGCTATTTACCGGGTAGTAAGACTCCCGCTTCAAAATTCGGCAAATGAGAGGAAGTTAGGTGGGAGATAAATGCCCGATTGGTGAAGGCTAATAATAAGTGAGGATGAGCCCTCGCTTATTACAGTTTCAATTTACTACACTTACTGTAATAAAATCTGAGTTTTGTATAGGAGGGAGGGATTCGTATATGCAGGCAGTTTTACAAAAAAATACAGTAGAAACACCGACGATATATCGAATATTGTTTGCGATTAGTTTCGGACATTTTTTGAATGATTCGATGCAAGCGGTTGTGCCAGCGTTGTTTCCTATTTTGGAAAAAACGATGAATTTATCCTACATGCAAGTAGGGTGGATAGCGTTCGCGTTAAATATGACGTCATCGATTATGCAACCGGTTTTTGGTATGTATTCAGATAAGAAGCCGTCACCATTTTTATTACCACTCGGTATGTTTTCGAGCATGCTTGGGATGATTGGGCTCGCGTTTGCCCCGAATTTTATTATTGTTATTATTTCTGTTTTATTTATTGGATTAGGTTCCGCAGTCTTTCATCCAGAAGGTGCCCGAGTTGCTTATATGGCGGCAGGTGCCAAACGTGGCTTAGCACAAGCGATTTATCAAGTGGGAGGAAATACTGGGAATTCGCTAGCACCTATTTTTACAGCGCTCATTTTCGTTCCGCTAGGTCAAATTGGTTCTCTAGGCTTTACTGCTTTCGCAGCGGTAGGGATTGTATTGTTACTTTTTGTTTCAAATTGGTATAAAAATGAATTAGCGACTGGTGCTGTAAGAAGGAAAAAGAGAGCTGCGATGGAGGCAGAAAATGCAATTGTAAGTAGGCACATTAAATTCGTTATTATATTACTTGTTTTTCTAACTTTTGTACGCTCTTGGTACGGTGCTGGTATCGGGAATTTCTATCAGTTTTACTTAATTGAGCATTACGGTTTATCTATAAAAAATGCACAGTATTTCGTATTCGCATTTATGATTGCTGGTGTATTAGGTACTTTCTTTGGTGGACCGCTAGCAGATCGACTTGGTAAGAAAAATATCATCGTATTTTCAATGTTAGGTTCAGCGCCACTTGCACTTTTATTACCACATGTTTCACTTGTATGGGTTGTACCGTTATTTTTATGTATCGGTTTTATTAGTTCAAGTAGCTTCAGTGTAATTGTTGTATACGCGCAAGAACTTGTACCTGGAAAAGTAGGGATGGTATCTGGATTAATTGTAGGGCTTGCGTTTGGACTGGGGGCTTTAGGTTCTGTAGTTCTTGGAAAATTAGCTGATATATATAGTCTACAATTCATTATGCTATTATGTAGTTGTCTACCATTAATTGGACTAACTTCATTGTTACTGCCAAATGATAAGAAAACGATAGAATAGGGGATGCGCTATGAAATTATGTGAAAATGTTACAGAATTAATAGGAGATACACCTGTCGTCCGATTATCTAAATTTGTTCCAGAAGACGCAGCGGATGTATATGTGAAATTAGAAATGTTTAATCCGTCTCGCAGTGTGAAAGATCGTGCAGCTTATAATTTACTTCACGTTGCGGAAGAACATGGTCTCATAAAACCAGGAGATACAATTATTGAACCGACGAGTGGGAACACTGGAATTGGTTTAGCGATGAATGCAGCTGCTAAAGGGTATAAGGCGATTTTAATAATGCCAGACAATATGTCAAAAGAACGGATTAATTTGTTAAAAGCATATGGTGCAGACGTAGTATTAACGCCAGCAGAACAAAGAATGCCAGGAGCAATTGCGAAGGCATTAGAATTGCAAAAGCAAATACCGAACAGTTTTATTCCGCAACAATTTGAAAACCCAGCAAATCCGAATATTCATCGTTATACGACTGCACTTGAAATTTATGAACAAATGGATGGAGAGCTCGACGCTTTTGTAGCAACGGCGGGAACTGGTGGGACAATTACAGGAACTGGTGAAGCGTTAAAAGAGAAACTACCAAACTTATATATTGCGGTAGTAGAACCGAAAGGATCACCTGTTTTATCTGGCGGTGTTCCAGGCCCTCATAAATTAGTAGGAACAAGCCCTGGGTTTATCCCGAAAAATTTAAATACAGAAGTGTATAACGAAATTATTCAAATTGCAGATGAAGAGGCATTAACGACAATGAGAAAATTAGCAAGACAAGAAGGTTTATTAGTCGGACCATCTTCAGGGGCTTCTGTGTACGCCGCCATTATGATAGCAAAGCGTCTAGGCGCAGGCAAAAAAGTTTTATGTATTGCACCAGATACAGGAGAACGTTATTTGAGTATGGGATTATTTGAATAAAAGTGATAGAAACACCTTAATAGCCATTATTAAGGTGTTTGTTTTAGGTTGTTAAGAGGGGGAGAATGACAATGAAACTATTAAAACCAATACATGAATATAGTGGAGAAATTATGGAGTATCAGCAGGCATTTTTAGATACAGGAGAACAACCACACGGTAGTAGTTCTTTACAAAATTTTGATTCTCTTGATGAATGGTTTGAAAAAGTGAGTATACAAGAAATAGGAGAAAACTTACCATGCAATCGAGTACCCTCTAGTCAATTTTTAAGTTTTGAAAAAGAAGAACTTATAGGTTTTGTGAATATTAGACATCGACTAAATCCAGAATTATTGTTGGAAAGCGGTCATATCGGTTATAGTGTTCATCCAAATAAACGTCGCCAAGGTTACGCTACGAAGCAACTGCAACTTGCGCTAGTTGAGGCACAAAAATTAGGATTGCAGAAAGTGTTAATAACTTGTGATAAATCAAATATCGGTTCTGCTAAAACGATTCAAAAGGTTGGCGGTGTGTTAGAAAATGAAATTGTTTCTTCTCATACCAATGAAATTGTTCAGCGTTATTGGGTAGGAATTTGATTAAGTATGAATTTGAAAAGGTAATATAATATACAATATCGAAATAGATAAATGAAAAGTAAGGGGAGTACTGCAATTTTAGGGGGAAATGCAATGGGATTAAAAGAGAAAGCGATAGAAATGGCGGAGATTTATAGGCAAAATCCGAAAGTTGAAGCTATTATTTTAGCGGGCTCTGTAGCAAGAAAATTAGAAGATGAACATTCAGATATTGAATTACATATTTTATGGTCAGAGCCACCAGAGGATGAGGATCGTAGGGCTCCTATTAATAGGATTGACGGGAAAATTTTGTCCTATCATCCTTATGAGGAAGAAGAATGGTCGGAAACGTATTTGACGAAAGAAGGAATTAAACTAGAAATTAGTAACTTCTTAACAGAAACAGTTGAAAAAGTTATTTCAGACGTTGTAAATCAATACGATATAAATTATGAAAAACAATGTATTGTCTCATCCGTTCATGATGGTGTGAGTTTGTATGGAGAAAAGAAAGTGAATGAATTAAAAGATAGAGTGGCGGCGTATCCAGAAGAACTAGCGAAACGAATGATTTCAGAAAACCTTTGGTTAAGCAATCGTTGGCATAATCGAGAAGCACTTTTGAAACGAAAAGATTGGCTTATGCTTTATGATGTTATTTGTGAAGTGCAAAGGAATATATTTGGTGTCTTGTTTGGAATGAACCGAATGTACGTGCATCATCCTGCATTTAAATGGATGCCATATAATGTGGAACACATGACTATCAAACCTGAAAATCTATATGGACGTATGACGAATACATTAATAGGGAGTCCAGAGTATAGCGTGCGAGAGTTAGAAGTACTAATCGAGGAAGTATTACATTTGGTAGAACAATATGCTCCAGAGTTAAATATTGCGGAACAACAAAAGCATATTCTATATGTGAAGTAAAAAACAAGAGATGTAACAACGAGTTACATCTCTTGTTTTTTTATTTTACTAACTTTCCTATTACAGGTAAACGTTGAATACGATTACCGAGAATATGCGAAGCAAGTCCACTCGTTAATACGAATAAAAGATAAACAAGTCCGCCTGCTGCGGCGCATATAAATACGATAATTAATGATTCTATATAAGATTGGCCAGGGATAATCCAGCTTATAAATACTCTTAATGCGATTACAACAGCAGACATTGCCGCGGAGTAAATCGTAATAAGGAATACTGTTTTTGCTGTTTCACCAATTTTAAATTTCGCAAACTTAATGATGCAGTACAACATAATAATATTCGAAACAAGGTATCCAAGAATTGTTCCGAGTACAGCACCGTGTCCACCAAATAAATGTAAGAGCGGTGTATTCACTAAAATCTTAACGAGAATACCGGCTGAGAATGCTATCATTGTTTTTCTTTGATAATCGATTCCTTGTAATATAGCTGCTGAAACTGTGAAAATCGCACTTAATATAGCAGATGGTGCAAATGAAATTAAATATTGTGATCCATCAAGTGCAATTTTAGGATCTACATAAACCATGCGGAATGCATCGTAAGCGATGCTAGCAAGACCGAATGCGGCTGGGATAGTGAAGAATAACAACACTTGGAATATCTTTGAGATTTGTTCTTGTAATTCTTCTAGTTTCCCGCTTGTAAATGATTTCGTTATAGCCGGAATAATTGTTAATGAGAATCCAGTTGCAAGTGAGGCTGGAATCATAATTAACTTTTGTGCATAGTTCGTTATATAAGCGAAAACTGCATTCGCGGTTTCTAAAGGCTCTCCCATCGCTCTAAGGACATCAGCTACGGTATATTGATCTACTAACGTATAGAGAGGGATTGCAATACCGACAAATACAATTGGGATTGCATAACGCAGTAATTCCATATAAATATTTTTTAACGGAATATTGGATGATCTCGTTTTCAGCTCACCTTCAGGAGGTTTTAATCCGTTATACTTTTTCCAATACATCATTAAAATAGAGACGCTGGCAAGTGCCCCAATAACAGCGCCAAACGTAGCAACTGCAACAGAAGAGGCTACAGAACCTCCTAATAGTTTGGAAACGATGAAGCTACCAACTAAAATGAAAACAACGCGCGCGATTTGTTCTACGACTTGAGAAACAGCGCTTGGTTTCATATGTTGAAAACCTTGGAAATAACCACGTGTAACACTCATAGCTGGTACGATAATAAGCGCGAAACTTAATGCTCGCATCGTAAGTGTTACGTCGGCAATAAATTGTGGATCTGGTGTTTTCGAGCGAATAATAAATTGTGATATGTACGGTGCTCCAATAAATAAAATTAAAAATCCTAAAAAGCCCATAAACAACATCAATTTTACGCTCGAGTTATACAATTTTTTACTTGTACTATAATCACCAAGTGCATTATGTTTTGCAACAAATTTGGAGACGGCAATAGGAATACCAGCTGTTGAAAAGCTTAATAAAATACCGTACCAAGAGTATGCATATCCATATAAAGCAACCCCTTGCGTTCCAACTAATAATTGAAAAGGGAAGAAGTATATAAACCCTAAAATACGTGAAATCATTGTGGCACCGCTTAATAAAGCAGTTCCTTTTAAAACTTTTGATGTAGACAAAATTCTTTCCTCCTACTCACGCTATCTTACATTCATCGTATACTACTATAAACCTGCTAGAGAAGTTAATACAGTATAAACCATAAATGTTCTAATACTATTCATTTAAAAGTCATATTTTGAATTTTTAAATAGAATGTAATACAGAAAAATTCAAAATATAAGTTGACACTATTTTTAATGTATGATAAAAATGATAGTAATCAATTCGGAAAATAATATTTGGGCAATGAAAGGGTATAGTAGTGAATATCTCCCTATTTCAGAGAGCTGATGGTTGGTGTGAATCAGTATATAGATTATTCATGAAGTTCGTCCTGGAGCATCTTTCATAAATCTCACATTATGAGGAAATGAAAGACGGTAGTTTATACCGTTATCAAATAAAGTGGTGAAGATTTTTTCACAACTAGGGTGGTACCGCGATATTTATCGTCCCTACGTATTTACGTAGGGACGTTTTTTATTTTAGATCCTAACTTTGTTGTGGCTTCATAACTAGGGTGGTACCGCGATATTTTATCGTCCCTACGTATTTGCGTAGGGGCGTTTTTATTTAGGGCTTACTTTTGTTGTATCTTCATAACTAGGGTGGTACCGCGATATTTTTGTCGTCCCTACGTATTTACGTAGGGGCGTTTTTTAGTTGAAGGGAAGTGGTTGTATTAGATCGGGGTGGTAGCAGAACAATATGAACATAGACAGATTATAACAAAAAAAGAAATAGAAACAGAGAGGAGATAAAAAGATGAATTCACAGCAATGGACATCGAAATTAGGTTTCGTATTAGCTGCAGCAGGTTCGGCAATTGGTCTTGGGGCGATTTGGAAATTCCCATATATGGCCGGTATTGGAGGGGGCGGTGCGTTCTTCCTTATTTTCATCGGTTTCACATTATTAATTGGATTACCGCTATTATTAGCTGAATTCGTTATTGGAAGAAGTACACAAAAAGAGGCCGTTGATGCCTACAGAGAGATTGCTCCTAAAACGTTATGGCCGTGGTTAGGTAAATTGGGGATTGTAACTTGTTTCATATTACTTTCTTTCTACAGCGTTGTAGGAGGTTGGATTATATTATATTTATGGAATGCAATTACAGGTAGACTATGGGAAGGCAATGGGGCATACGAAGCTACGTTTGGTGAAATCATTTCCAATCCGTATTTAGCAGTAGGATCGCAGCTATTATTCATCCTTATTACTATTTTTATCGTGAGTAAAGGTGTACAAAATGGTGTTGAAAAAGTAAATAAATATTTCATGCCAGCACTATTCGTTTTATTCTTTGTATTAATTGTTCGAGCACTTACATTAGACGGTGCTGGAGAAGGAGTGCGCTTCTTCTTACAACCTGATTTCTCAAATGTAACGTCAGAAATTATTTTATATGCAATGGGGCAATCGTTCTTCTCACTATCAGTTGGTGTAGCAGTAATGGTAACGTATAGCTCATACTTACCAAAAGAAGAAAGTTTACCACGTTCGGCATTTTCAATCGTAGCTTTAACGCTTGTTATTACATTACTTGCAGGACTTGCGATCTTCCCGGTTGTATTCGCATTTGGAATGGAACCATCTCAAGGACCCGGACTATTATTTATCGTATTGCCAGCTATTTTCAGTAAAATGGCGTTCGGAAAATTATTCTTCATCGTTTTCTTATTACTATTCTTCTTTGCTACTATTACATCAGCAATTTCGATGTTAGAAATTAGTGTTGCTTCGTTAACATCAAAAGGTAAAGGGAAACGCGAAAAAATGGCGTTAATCGTTGGATTATTAATCTTCGTTGTTGGGGTACCCTCAGCATTATCATTCGGTTTGTTAAGCGATGTGAAACCATTTGGAAAAACAATTTTTGATTTAGCAGATTATACGGTTAGTAACGTACTAATGCCACTTGGCGTATTGCTGGTTTCCATCTTCGTTCCTTTAAAAATGAAGAAAGATGTCTTGATGAAAGAGCTTGGTGTAAGTAAAAATAAAGGTTATAAATTATTCATATTATGGTTATTCTTACTTCGCTATATTGCACCAATTGCGATTATTATCGTATTCTTAAATGTACTTGGAATTATTTAATAAGAAAGGTAGCGTATCGTGGTATGATACGCTACCTTTTTATTTTGCTCTTTTTTGTAATTCGTTTACTGTTACGAACTGATAGCCCTTCTTAGATAAAGAGTCTAAAATACCTTCAATGGTCTGTAAATTTTCATTAGATTCATCATACATAGAGTGTAATAAAATGATAGAACCTGATTTTACATTTTTATTAACGTAGTCAATTTTATCAGCCGCAGATTTATAAAAAGTATCAGGCTCAAGATCCCATGTAATCGTTTCGATATTATTTTTATTTAAATAATATGGTAGTCCAATTAATTTTTTTCCGTTAGGGGGTCTAAAATCAATTTGGTCTGTAAATCCTGTTTGACGGATTAATGAATTCGTTTTTTCTATTTCTTCTTTAATAAAAGAAGGTGTTTTAAAAACCATTCTGTTATGAGAATATGTATGGTTTCCAAGTTGGTGTCCTGATTGAACAATTGCTTTTCCTAAGGGTAAATGTTTTTCTAATTCGTTTCCGATAACAAAGAAAGTAGCTTTCGCATTGTACTTATCTAAAAGTGGTAATATTTGTTCGATATTTTTTGTAGGACCATCATCAAAAGTTAAAGCAACCACTTTATCATTTGTTTCTATGCGATTTGTTAGATTACCAAATAATTGAAAGCTTCTTGCGTTCATCAATTTGTATGTTCCGAATAATGCTATAGTAATAATGAATAGTGTAACTATTGTAATGATTATTTTCTTCTTCATAACGCAACCTCACTATACTTTTTGATTGGACTAAAAAGTATTATATCAAACTGCGTAACTTGTTGCTTCAAAAAGTATGAAGGTGCAAGTAGTGGGAATTTATCATATAATAAAATGAAATCAAAAGGTATATTAGGAGGTGTTTATATGGCGATTACAATTCAATTGCCAGACACTGCAACGTCTCATGCAAAGCCAAGTATGGAAATGGCGATACTTTGCGTGAGGTAGACAAGTAATATACAATCGCCTAAATGAGCTCGTATCATTTTTATATTTGGCTTTGCACCTTATTGAAATGAACCATAAAAAATAAGGGGCGAGCAGAAATGAAATACGTAAAGGCTAAGACCGTTTTACCAGAGAGTTTAATTGCTGAAATTCAAAAGTATATACAAGGTGAAACAATTTACATTCCAAAACAAGAAACGAAACATTATAAATGGGGTACACGATCTGGAGGAAGAAAACAACTAGATGAAAGAAATAAAGCAATTAAAGAAGCGTTTAAAAGCGGAATTGCCATTCATCAACTTGCAGAAGAATATTTTCTTTCTGGAGAAACGATTAAAAAGATTGTGTATTCTAAATGAAAATAAAAGAGTCTAGTTCAAATGTTATTTTTGACTAGACTCTTTTTGTTTTGCACCTATCGGATATATTGGGTATGAATGGGCAAGATAATAGAAAAAGTGTGCCGTTTTTTTACTAAATAGAATATAGAGCATTTGAGTGAAAAGCAGAAAGGTGAACATATATGAATCATCTAGGACAAATAACGATAGAACTATTTTTTGGTTTTTTTGTGCTATTGATTGCTACTAAAATATTAGGGAAGACACAAATATCTCAGTTAACTCCATTTGATTTTATTTCTGCCATTGTTCTCGGGGAATTAGTCGGAAATACTATATATGATCCGGAAATAAAAGTATGGTCTATTTTATATGCTGTACTTGTATGGGTAGTGTTAATTTATACGATAGAAGTAATAACGCAAAAATTTAGAGGAACGAGAAGTTTTTTTGAAGGCTCTCCGTCAATCATTATCCGTAATGGATATATTGACCGGGAACAACTAAGTTCAAATCATTTGGATATTAATCAATTACAACAAATGCTTAGGCAACAAAAAGACATATTTTCAATCCGAGAAGTTGAATATATGATTTTGGAACCTAATGGGAACATAAGCGTTCTGAAAAAGAACAAATACGAATCTCCCACTATAAATGATTTAAGTTTAAAACATAAGCCTGTATACTTACCGATTTCATTAATTAGTGATGGAAAAGTAGTGAAAGATAATTTGAGGGAAGCTGGTTTTGATGAAGGGTGGCTATATAAACAAATAAAGCAAAAAGGGATTACTAAATTTGAAGACGTATTATATGCGGAATGGAAAACAGATGATGGTTTCTTTTGTCAGGAAATGAAGCGGTAGAGAATAATCGATGTATGTAATATTCGTTTCTAAGTTATCTTTTACATATCAAAAAGCTGGATCATTGTATACAATGAAACTAGATCAACAATTTGTATGGAGTGATAAAGATGGAAGCTTTTATTAGAAGTGATCAATATAATTTTATAAAGTCACAAGCTTATATTTTAGCAAATGGACATGCAACGGCAAATGATAGAGGAGTAATAGCGGCATTAAAATCGCTCGCTATGGAGAAAGTAATTGGTGTTTTTGAAAATTTAAATACGGAACAAAAAGAATTAATTGATACGGTATTAGAAGTTGAAAATAGAGAAGATGCAGAATCATTTTTATTGAAAATAAATCCGTATGTCGTTCCGTTTCAGGAAGTTACAGCACAAACATTAAAAAAATTATTTCCTAAAGCGAAAAAGTTAAAACTTCCTGATATGGAAGAACTGGATATGAAAGAATTATCTTATTTAAGCTGGATTGACAAAGGGTCAAGCAGGAAATTTATTATAGCGAAAAATGATAAAAATAAGTTTGTTGGTCTACAAGGGACGTTCCAAAGTTTAAATAAAAAGAGCATTTGTTCATTATGTCATGGACATGAAGAAGTTGGGATGTTTTTAGTTGAAATTAAAGGTGATATACCAGGAACTTTCGTTAAAAAGGGAAACTATATTTGCAAAGATGGTGTAGCTTGTAATCAGAATATGAAATCACTTGATAAATTGAACGATTTTATTGAACGATTGAAGAAATAAAGAACAAACCTCTAGTATTTAAACTGGAGGTTTTTATTTTTTGAAGAAGTAATAGGCTTTTTTTATAGTTGTAAATTTATAAAAAAAGTCGGGTCATTTATAATGAAATTAGATAAAAATATCTATTTGGATACAGTTGCTTATATGCAAGGAGGTAAAACATGAAGTACATTTCACCGAAAGAAGAGGTGTTAAAGGCGAAACGGTGGCCTAAAGACATGATTGCGGCGGGTCGTAGTCATACCGTTGCTCTTAAATCGGATGGCACGGTAGTAGCAGTGGGCCGAAATAAAGAAGGAGAATGCAATGTAAGTGGCTGGCGTGATATTGTAGCGGTCGCAGCGGGCAATGTTCATATGGCGACGAACACGGGTAATGCTCATACAATCGGTCTTACATGTGACAGTACTGCGGTAGCAGTGGGTTGGAATAAGCATGAACAATGTGATGTAAACGATTGGTATAATATTGTAGCGGTTGCGGCGGGGTGGCGTCGTACCATTGGCCTTAAATTGGACGGTACGGTAGTAGCGGTGGGCCGAAATAAAGAAGGAGAATGCAATGTAAGCAGCTGGCGTGATATTGTGGCGGTCACAGCGGGTGACTGGCATACAGTGGGTCTTAAATTGGACGGCACGGTGACGGCGGTGGGTAATAATCGATATGGCCAATGTAATGTAAGCAGCTGGCATAGTATTGTGGCGGTTGCGGCGGGTTATCTTCATACTGTTGGTCTTAAACAAGACGGCATGGTGACAGCAGTGGGGAATGATAAACATAACCAATGCGACGTAAGTGGCTGGAGAGGTATTGTAGCAATCGCAGCTGGTACGAATCATACAATCGGTCTTAAATTAGACGGTACTGCGGTAGCAGTGGGGTGGAATAAGTATGGCCAATGTAATGTAAGTGATTGGCGCGATATTGTAGCGATAGCGGCTGGTTGCGCGCATACGGTCGGACTTAAATCAGACGGAACGGTGGTCGCGGTAGGTAATAATGAATTTGGCCAATGCGATGTAGGTAGCTGGCGAGGTATCCGACTGCCTGGTAATTAATTTTTAATAACAATAAGCTAAGGAATCACTGAAAGAGTTAATGGGTATTGTTTTAGAAAAAGGCTATTCAATTGAATATAGAAAAAGCGTGTTCATGGCAATATAAAACGTATCTTGTAACAACTGATTGATCCAAATATTTTGTCAGTCTAAATATTTGTCGATGGGGAATAAGAATATTTAATTTCCAATAAATCGTCAGTAATAGTATTCTATTTCAAGAGTAATTATGGAATAAGATATGTATAACATGATAAAGCTTATATCTGCTGAATAAGAATTCTTTTTCAAAATGGATTCTTATTCTTTTTTCATTAAATGAGGGTATATATGACATTTTTGAACAAATTTTTTTCAAAGCTACAGTAGACGACCTAGTTAGGAGAGGAGAAGAAATGTTTAAAAAGTTTTTACTTTCTTTACCGGATTTTTCACTTGTATGTATCGTTCTCTACATAACATACACAACTTCTCTTAGTTTTGGGCAGATGTTAGTAATTTCAATTGCAATCGGAATAATGGGTGGTCTTCTTATAAGAATATGTAAGGATTTATTTACATTCGCCAAGTGGACAATCAAACAAAGGAAATCTTGAATATGTTTAATGGCTATAAGGAGAGAATGAAATGAATAAGAAAAAGAACAGAGTGAAAAATGAAATAGTACTTTGGACGTTAACAGTGGTTGTACTTTTAATTGTATGGTATTTTTTTGAGAAATAAAAACGCATCGCACTTTGAAAAGAAAGCACGATGCGTTTTTATTATTTTCTTTGCCAATTTTCTTTTATAAAGTCTTCACGGCCAGATTCTTTTCGCTCATTAGCATATTTCTCCGGATTTTTTTTATAAAAATGTTGGTGGTATTCCTCTGCCTCATAAAAAGGTGCAGCCGGACGAATGTCAGTTACGATAGGATCTTTAAACATACCGCTTTCAGCAAGAGTTTGCTTCGATCTTTCTGCAAGCTCTTTTTGTGTTTCATTATGATAGAAAATAGCAGTGCGATAAGATGGACCACGGTCGAAAAATTGTCCACCATCATCAGTTGGATCGATTTGTGGCCAATATAAATCTAATAATTTTTGATACGGGAAAATAGAAGGATCGAATGTAATTTGTACGACTTCTAAGTGTCCAGATGTTCCAGCTTTTACTTGTTCGTATGTTGGATTTTCTACATGACCACCTGCATAGCCGGAAAGCACTTTTTGAATACCAGGGAGCTCATCAAATGGCTTTACCATGCACCAAAAGCAGCCGCCTGCGAAAGTTGCGAGTTCGTATGTTTTTTCTGACATTTCTGTAATCCTCCTAAATATATATGTTTTATATAGTATTATATATTTAGTTTTATTACGCAATAAAAAAGATTTGAAAATATATGTTTTTTATATGGAAGACCCATTCAATTTATTGAATGGGTTTTAGTGATACATAGAGGGAAAAGAAAATCAGTATTATTGATAACAGGAGTTGTGCAACGTTTCTTTCGTAATAGGGTTTTTTTTATAAATAAAGAATAACGCGAAAACAAGCATTTGATATCAAAAGTAAATAAAATTTTGTTTAGATGTGATTCAAAATATTAGTTGGATGAAGGTTTAATTTGTTTAAAAAATCAAAAAATATATTGACAACAAAAAGAACAAAGTCCTATAATACGTTTAATAAATAAAAGTTAATTAAGAATATTCCGACTTTATATTTTGTATATGCAAAGAAGAGGAAAGTAGATGATTATGATCGTTTCAGAGAGCTACTCCAAGGCTGTGAGAGTAGTAACTATTGAATCATTGAAAATCACCTCGGAGCATCGCTTGCGAAAGGGAAACTGAGTAGAGAGCGGCGGCATCGTCTCCGGTAAAAGGACGGGGGTCTGGTTGGACCTACAGAGCTTATATTTCGTGAGAAGTGTAAGAAAAGCTGAGTGGTAACGCGAAACTCTCGCCTCAGCAATCAAAGCTACTATTAAGTAGTAGTTGATTGCTGAGGTGAGAGTTTTTATTTTAAAAGTAAGTAAGAGAAAAATGTGTAAGAAGGGATTTGACAAAATGAGAAGTGACATGATTAAAAAAGGTTTTGATAAAGCTCCACATCGTAGTTTATTAAAAGCAACTGGTTTAAAAGATGAAGATTTTGATAAACCATTCATAGCGATTTGTAATTCTTTTATTGAAATTATTCCAGGGCATAAGCACTTGAACGAGTTTGGAAAACTTGTAAAAGAAGCAGTACGTGCGGCAGGCATGGTGCCATTCGAATTTAATACAATTGGAGTAGATGATGGTATTGCGATGGGGCATATAGGGATGCGTTATTCTCTTCCAAGTCGTGAAATTATTGCAGATTCGGTAGAAACTGTTGTAAATGCACATTGGTTTGACGGCATGATTTGTATCCCAAACTGTGACAAGATTACACCTGGTATGATGATGGCGGCTCTTCGTATTAATATTCCAACTGTGTTTGTTTCAGGGGGACCGATGGCAGCTGGGAAAACATCTAAAGGTGAAGTTGTCGATTTGAGTTCTGTTTTTGAAGGGGTAGGAGCCTACCAATCTGGGAAAATTTCAGAAGAAGAATTAAAAGATATTGAAGATCATGGCTGTCCATCTTGTGGCTCTTGTTCTGGTATGTTTACTGCGAACTCTATGAATTGTTTATGTGAAGTGTTAGGTTTAGCACTTCCAGGTAACGGTAGTATTTTAGCAATTGATCCAAGACGTGAAGAGTTAATTAAACAAGCAGCAGAGAAATTGAAAATTTTAATTGAAAGAGATATTAAACCACGCGACATTGTAACAGAAGAAGCAATTGATGATGCTTTTGCGCTTGATATGGCGATGGGAGGATCAACAAATACAGTGTTGCATACATTAGCGCTCGCACAAGAGGCTGGATTAGATTACGATATGAACCGTATTGATGCAGTTTCAAGACGTGTACCACATTTATGTAAAGTAAGCCCTGCTTCTAATTGGCATATGGAAGATATTGATCGTGCAGGTGGGATTAGTGCAATTTTGAAAGAAATGAGCCGAAAAGAAGGGGTACTGCACCTTGATCGTATAACTGCTACTGGGCAAACATTAAGAGAAAACATTGCGCATGCAGAGATTAAAGATAAGGAAGTTATTCATTCTCTCGAAAACCCTCATAGTGAAGAAGGGGGCCTACGTATATTAAAGGGCAACCTTGCGAAAGACGGAGCGGTTATTAAAAGCGGAGCAACCGAAGTAAAACGATTTGAAGGACCTTGCGTTATTTTTAATTCACAAGATGAGGCGCTCGCCGGCATTATGCTTGGGAAAGTGAGAAAAGGAGATGTAGTTGTTATTCGTTATGAAGGACCAAGGGGCGGACCAGGAATGCCAGAAATGTTAGCTCCAACGTCAGCAATTGCAGGCATGGGATTAGGTGCTGATGTCGCACTATTAACGGATGGACGTTTTTCAGGTGCATCACGCGGTATTTCAGTAGGACATATTTCACCAGAAGCAGCTGCTGGAGGAACGATTGCACTTCTTGAACAAGGGGATATGGTTTGTATTGACGTTGAAGAACGCTTGCTAGAAGTAAGAGTGAGTGATGAGGAATTAGAAAAGCGTAAAAAAGAATGGAAACGACCAGAACCGAAAGTAAAGACTGGGTGGCTTGGACGTTATGCACAAATGGTAACATCGGCGAATACAGGGGCTGTTCTGAAAATCCCGAATTTTGATTGAGCCAATTTAAAAGAGATGAGGAATGATGTGAGATGGTGCAAAATGTAAAGGAGAGAGTGAAGATTGAAGATATCCTTATGGCTCATAATTGTATGAAGGATATCGTCATAAAAACGCCATTGCAACGAGATAAGGTTTTGTCTGAAAAATATGAATGTGAAGTGTATATTAAGCGAGAAGATTTGCAAGTAATTCGTTCTTTCAAAATTCGTGGTGCATACAATTTAATTCAAAGCTTGTCAAAAGATCAATTGCAAAATGGTGTTGTATGTGCAAGTGCTGGTAATCATGCACAAGGAGTTGCATATACGTGCAATTTATTAAATATTCCATCGAAAATCTTTATGCCAACAACAACACCAAAACAGAAAGTATCACAAGTTCAATTTTTTGGTGGTAGTTTTGCAGAAATCATATTAGTTGGTGATACATTTGATAGTGCTTTCCAAGAGGCGCAGCGCTATTGTGAGGAAAATAGGATGACATTTGTGCATCCATTTGATGATCCGTATGTGATTGCAGGGCAAGGAACGGTAGCTGTGGAAATTATGCATGATATGGATAAGGCAGTTGATTATCTCTTTACCGCAATTGGCGGTGGTGGATTAGCCTCGGGTACTGGTATATATGTAAAGGGAGTAAGTCCAGCTACAAAAGTAATTGGTGTAGAGCCGTTGGGAGCTGCATCTATGAAAGAGGCTTTTCTTCAAAATGAAAATGTTGCATTAGAGAAAATTGATAGCTTTGTTGATGGAGCGGCTGTAAAAAAAGTAGGGAAATTAACTTTTGAAACTTGTAAAGACGTACTCGATGATATCGTATTAGTTCCAGAAGGGAAAATTTGTACAACAATTTTAGAGCTATACAAGAAAAATGCGATTGTAGCAGAGCCTGCGGGTGCACTCTCTATTGCAGCACTTGATCTATACAAGGATGAAATAAAAGGAAAAACAGTTGTATGTACATTAAGTGGGGGAAATAATGATATTGATAGAATGCAAGAAATGAAAGAACGTTCGCTCATTTATGAAGGATTAAAGCATTACTTCATCATTGAATTCCCGCAGCGTTCTGGAGCCTTAAGAGAGTTCCTGGATAAGGGATTAGGCCCAGAAGATGATATTACTCGCTTTGAGTACATTAAGAAACATAATAAAGAAAATGGGCCAGCGTTAGTCGGTGTAGAATTAAAACATAAAGAGGATTATGAGCAATTAATTACCCGTTTTAAAGAAAATAATATTCAATTTATGGAGCTTAATAAAAATCCTGTTTTGTTTGATTTGCTTATTTAATAGAAGGAAAAAGTTAGAATCCAATTGTAATTAAAATAAAAAAGATAGATACAAGCGGAGGAAAATAATGCTTGTTCTATCTTTTTTATAGTTAAGCTAAATACTCACCATATTCAAGCAGTAGAAAGCTAGCTAACCAAAAAAATATTGCAATACGAATGATTACGTACATAGTAAATTCAAAGGGAGAAAGCTTTCTCTCTCGCTTTATTTTTTTTAGAAGTCTAACAGAAAAAAAGGAACATAAAAGCAGAACTGCTATAGACATTTTATATACGTTTTCTATGAGACTTATATTTTCTAATAAGTCTTTCAGCATATTCATCACCTATTCCGTAATGTAAGTTACAGAGAAATGGATCTCGCGCTGTTTAGTTGCGTTTGTTAATTATTTTCCCAGTATCATCAATCTCTACATCAGTTGAAACTGTTTGTAAATATTGTAGTGCCTTTTTCTTTTCTTCTTCACTTACAGGAGAAACTTGGTTGTTACGAATGATGTAAGGGTTAAAGGACATTTGGACATCTTCCCCTTTAAATGTTAAGGTCAATACGCCTGTTTCGGCACTCTTTCCATTTACATAACTCGGGAATAAAAAATTACCTAACGAGTATGCGATAGGAACTTTATTATAATACTCAAATCCTTGTAGCCAATGCGGATGACTTCCGACAATAGCGTCAGCCCCTGCTTCAACCATTTTAGGTACATATTGTTTTTGGTATTCTACCGGACGATTTGATTTTTCAACGCCCCAATGCATATAGACGATTACATAATCAGCATCTTGCTTTTGTTCTTTAATTGTTTTTGTTACAAGATCTAGATCATATCCGTTTGCAACACCAGGTTTATTGTCACCAGCTACCCAAGTAAAGTCAGGCATAAATCGAACGAAGGAAAGGAATTTGAATTTTTTTCCTTTTACAGTTATTTCTTGCGCTGTATATGCATCTTTTGCATTTTTTCCGGCCCCAATGTAAGGGAGCTTTAATTTTTCTACGTGAGAGATAGTATCTAATAATCCATCCTGTCCATAATCGAGTGTATGGTTATTCCCAATGTTCACGATGTCATATCCAGTGTTTTTAATTGCTTGTAGTGTAGATGGATCACTTTTAATCCAAAATTGTTGCCCAGGTACTTTCTTTTCTCTCGTTGTAAATGCTGACTCTAAATTGACAAAAGAAATATCAGCTTTTGTTATTTCTTCTTTTACATGTTGGAATGGATAATCTGCTCCATTTTTTTCGATTATAGGACGCAATTGCCAATCGAACATTGTATCACCAGAGAAGGTGAGTGTAATCTCGGGATCTTCTACTTTCTTATCACTTGTTGAAGCTGTTTTGCTCGATGTGTTTTTAAAATCTGGTTTGTCTTTCGCTTTTGAAATAAAAGAGTAGTTGATTAATAAAACAATAGGTGTAATGAAAATGGCTATTAACAGAAATCGTTTTAATAAAGTTTTCATAGATACCTTCCCTTTTGATTTTATCCCGCAATTAGGTTGGCAATGAATCTACTAAAAGGAAGTTGCCGAAACATATATTTGCAAAGAAATAGCGGGTTATAGCAGTGGAAATTGTTTGTTAATATTCTCAATATTAAGTTAACATATAGGTAACCTGTAAATCAATGTATAAACCAAAATATAGAAATAAAGAATTCGAAAGGTGAAGAATGAGAAATGGTTATATTAGGAGCAGTTGTAAATGGGATTTGTATTATATTTGGTACTTTACTTGGTAAATTATTTAGTGCGATTCCAGAAAGTATGAAAGGGACGATCATGCATGCAATTGGTTTAGCGGTTACTGTGCTTGGACTTCAAATGGCATTAAAAAGTGAAAATTTTCTTGTTGTGATACTAAGTTTAGTAATTGGTACGGTAATCGGAGAATGGTTGCGATTAGAAGAAAAGTTAAAACTATTAGGGGATTGGCTAGAAAATAAAGTTGGATCGAAGGGGAAAGGAAGCATATCAGAAGGTTTTGTAACAGCTACTTTAATTTTTGCAATTGGCGCGATGGGGATACTTGGTGCATTGGACAGTGGTATTCGCGGAAATCATAATATTTTATTTACAAAGGCGATTATCGATGGATTCATTTCTATTATATTAACGACAACTCTAGGGATTGGCGTAGTATTTTCAGCGATTCCAGTTATTTTATATGAGGGAGGTATTGCGATTTTTGCAACACAAATTAATAGTGTTGTCCCAAAAGAATTAATGAATCAATTTATAGTGGAAATGACAGCTACGGGAGGGATTATGATATCTGCTATCGGATTAAACTTACTGGGTGTTATTAAAATTAAGGTTGCAAATTTACTTCCAGGGATATTGGTAGTTGGGATAATTGTTTCTATTATTTATGGTTATGATTCGATACTAAGCCATTAGGAGAAGAGACATATGGAGGAATTTCAATTTACAAAACGTGTGCATAAAATATTTGAGGTTGCTGCAGAAGAGACTAAGTATAATATAATTCAACCAATGCATCTGTTCATCGGTATGTGTAAAGAAGGTACCGGAGTTTGTGGTGAGTTATATATGTATTTGTTTCGTAACGTGGGTACGGATTTTGTAGAAGAACATTTGTTACAAAACCAATTTGATTTAAATGATCAAGAGTATATAAAAATAGGACAATATAAATTATCTTATAAGACAATAGAAATTTTACAAATCGCGAAGAAACGTATGGAACGTTTTCGGCAAGTATTAATAAATGAAGGGCATGTTTTATATGCGATTTTTCAAGTGAACAAATTTATTAATAGGGTTTTAAGTGAAAATGCACAGAAAATGCTATTACGTATTACAGCTGAGCCAAGAGATTTAGCGGTTGATTTAAAAAACTTTGTTCCGATTTATAATAATTTAGTTTGTACTATTAGAAGAGCTAGTTCTTCAGATTTTGAAAGATTATCAAGTTTTGTTAAGGATGAATTTGGAGAACGCTGGTTACATTCGATAGACTATGGATTTCGAACATATGAAGAAAATTTACCTATTTATATAGCAGAACAAGAAGAAGTGATAGTAGGTTTCGCTTGTTACGATGTAGTGAGGGGAAAGAAAGGATTATTTGGTCCGATGGGGACAGCGAAACAAAATCGTGTGAGAGGTGTAGGGAAGGAATTGTTGCACCATTGTTTATACAATATGAAGCAAGATGGGTATGAATATGCAATTATTGGACAAGCGGGTCCGATTGAATTTTATGAGAGAAGTTGTCATGCGCGTTTAATACCGATAGAAGATAATTGACCAACTCCATATTTGGGAGTTGGTTTTATTGTGAAAATAATGTGGAATTCAAGTGGTTTTTGCTAGGAAATATCGGGTTTAGTAATTAATATTACGTATAAATCAAATTACTAAACTTTTTACAAAAAAAGGTGTAGAATGGGTATCGAATGAAAGAAGGTGTGAAAATGGCCAGCTGGAAACGGAACTTAATGATTTGTTGGCTAGGTTGTTTTACCACTGCAGCCGGTATGAGTTTAGTAATTCCTTTTTTATCTTTTTATATTGAGGAATTAGGGGTGACTGGCACTTCTAGTATTGCACAGTGGTCGGGACTTGCATTTGGTGTAACATTTCTGATGGGTGCGATTGTATCACCGATATGGGGAAAACTTGGTGATATACATGGACGGAAATTGATGCTTATTCGTGCTAGCCTTGGTATGGCGATTATTATGACGCTTATGGGTTTTGTAACGGATGTGTATCAACTTGTCGCACTAAGATTTTTGATGGGAGCAGTATCTGGTTTCCTTTCAACGGCGATGACATTTATTGCTGCTGAAACTCCGAAAGAGCATTCAGGTTGGGCGATTTCCACAATTTCAACTGGTGGCGTGAGCGGTTCGTTACTTGGGCCATTACTTGGAGGCTATTTGTCTGAGTTAATTGGAATGCGCCATGTCTTTCTTGTTACAGGAGCTTTTTTATTTCTTTCCTTTCTCATCGTCTTTTTCTTCCTACATGAAGAAAATCATTCTGCCAAGGCAAAAAAAGCACAGCCGAAAAAAGTATGGACGATGGTCCCAGCTAAGAATTTAATTATTAGTTTATTTGTCACAACATTTATTATTCAACTTGCGAATATGTCAATTCAACCGATTATTACATTGTATGTAAAGAATTTGGAAGGACCAGGAACATCTCATATCGAAATGATTGCAGGGGCAGTCATGTCTGCGACAGGATTAGCAGTTATTTTGACAGCGCCAAGAATTGGAAGATTATCAGATCATATCGGTCCTCAAAAAACGTTAGTAGTAGCATTGTTTGCTGCAGGAATTATCTTTATTCCGCAAGCCTTTGTAACCTCAGCGTGGCAACTATTAATTCTTCGCTTTTTATTGGGTATCGCACAAGCAGGATTATTACCTTCCGTACAAACTCTACTAAAACAACATACACCAACCCATGTTACGGGACGCATATTTGGGTATAATCAGTCGTTTCAATTTTTAGGAAATATGATTGGTCCAGTGCTTGGGGGACAAATTGCAGCTCATGCAGGCTTCCAATATGTTTTCTTCTCTACATCATCACTATTGTTTATTGCGTGTATTTGGGTTTATTTTCATAATAAGAACGAAGAGGCATCAGAGAAGCAACATTTGGAAGTTAGTTAACTAAGTGAATGAAAAAGAAAAAAGATGAAGCAACGATTGCTTCATCTTTTTTCTTTAAAATTGGAGACAAAGATAACTTAACGTACCGAGCTCGTAACTACGGTGAATGACTTCTCCGTTATTCTCACCACTGCCCATAGCGATAAATAAAGGAACAAAATGCTCTGCTCTTGGTACTGCTAATTGCGCATGAGGAGCATTTTTCTCCCAATTAAACAATGCATCTTTATTGTTAACCTGCATATGTTTAATAATCCAATCATCAAATTCAATTGCCCATTTTTCAGGTGTGGTTTGATTCCATTTCAGTGCTCGTAAATTATGAACGGTAACACCGCTGCCGATTACTAAAATATCTTCTTGTCCAAGTCCTTTTAGTGCTTCTCCAATTTCAAACTGTTCTTTTGCAGGAAGGAATGGATTTACTGATATTTGTACGACAGGAATATTTGCTTCTGGATACATGCGATGCAGGAGTGTCCATGAGCCATGATCTAAACCTCTCGTCATATTATGATGGACTGGAATGCCATTGTTTTTAAATTTTGTTTCTAGCATAGAGGCAATGCTAGAAGAACCTTTCGCAGGATACTTGATTTCGTATAACTCAGGAGGGAAGCCTCCAAAATCATAAATTGTTTCATATTCGTTATCTGAAGAGGAAATCGTTAATATTTCACTTTCCCAGTGAGCGGTGAAAATAACAATTGCTTTCGGCTTATATGTTTCTCCAAGCGTTTTTAAAAAGCGTGTATAATCTGTATCTTGAATAGCAAGCATCGGTGAACCATGTGCTAAAAATAGTGATGGCATCATAGTAGAAACCTCCTAAAAATATATTAATTACTTTATGTAAGTAACTATATAATTTTATTTTAAATTCGTCAACATATTAGTTTAAGAGCTAATGGGAAAAGTGCGTCATTTGTCATAATGAAAGCAATTGCATATAATACATAGTAAGAATAATGAATAGATATTCATTTTTTTAGAGATACATAATAGATTTGGGGGCTGACGAAATGAACGTACAGGAAAGTTTCGTTACGGCATTGGATGGATCGGAAATTTATTTGCGTAAGTGGTTACCAGAAGAAAATCCGCGAGGGATTATTCAAATTGCACATGGTATGACAGAACATGCAGGTGTTTATACAGAATTTATTGATGCTTTATTAGGTGCAGGATATGGTGTTTATGCTCATGATCATAAAGGGCATGGAAGAACAGTAAAAAGAGAAGAAGACTATGGTCATTTTGAAGCGAATATAGGGTGGAATCAAGTTGTATCTGATGTTATCTTTGTTTCGGAAATGATAAAAGAAGAACAGACATGTCCATTGTTTTTACTTGGTCATAGTATGGGATCTTTCTTATCAAGACGCGCTGTACAACTTAGAGGTGAACTATATGATGGATTTCTTATTTCAGGAACTGGTGGAAATCCAGGACTTTTAGGAAGTATTGGTCATAAAGTAGCAACAATCGAAATGAAACTACGCGGAGCAAAAACGAAAAGCCCGATGTTAAATTTCTTATCTTTCGGAAACTTTAACTCAAACTTTAAGCCAAATCGTACAAAATTTGATTGGTTATCTTCAGATAATGATCAAGTTGATAAATATATTGCGGATCCGTTATGTGGATTCATTTGTACGACAAGTTTTTATCGAGAATTATTTTCTGGTGTATTAGAAGTAAATAAACTAGAAGAATACAAGAAGACACCAACCAATCTTCCAATACATATTTTCTCAGGGGATCGTGATCCTGTTGGGGATATGGGGAAAGGTGTAAAAGAAGTATATGAAAATTATAAAAAATGTGGTGTGAAAGATGTAACACTGCGTCTATATGAAAATGGAAGACATGAAATGTTCCATGAAGTGAATAGAGAAGAAGTATTTCAAGATTTGATTTCATGGTTAGATGAGCATATTGTATAAGAAAAAACCTCACTTCATGCTGAAGTGAGGTTTTTTGAAAAACTGGAGGAATGGTTATGAGTGAATTTGTAAATAAAGAATATGTAGAAATAGATTTTCAAGATGTTAAGAATAATTTCTAATCAAACTTTTTATACAGCAACAGATGGTCGTTCATAATAGTAGTATAATAGTGAATGAGGTGTTAATAGTATGGAAGATAAAACATTAGGCTTACTACTAGATGTTGTTGGTGAATTATTTTCAGATGAAATTTCAATTGCCGTTTCGAATACGAAAGAATATATCTACTATCGGCCAAGTAAAAGAATTGATTTAAAGATTAGCGTCGGCGATCCTATAAAGGAAGGAACGATTGCCCATAAAGCAATGGTGACGAAGCAAAAAGCCTCTGAGTTTATTAATCGAGATGTTTTTGGTATTCCTTATCATGGAATGGCCGTACCATTTTCAAATAACGGGAAAATTGAAGGTTGCGTGACGGCAATTTATCCGGCCTTAACGGATGGAAAGTCAGTCGTTACTTTAAAAACAACAGACGGATGGATTCCGGTTTCTTTTTCAAAGGTCATGTATTTAGAGGCGAAAGATAAAAAGACGTATGTGAATTCAGAAGAATTATCAGGAACACATAAATATTCTCTGCAAGAATTCGAATACTTACTTCCTAAGGATTCATTTATTAGATGCCATCGTTCATTTATTGTAAATGTAAATCATATTAAGGCGATATATCCTGATACTCATTCTACTTTTTTACTTTCAATGGATAATGGTGAGAGGGTACCAGTTAGTCAATCATACGCTAGTTATTTTCGTAAGCTTTTAGGATTCTAGATTTTTCTGCTTTAGAACCTAGATTCGCTGCTCTGTCTAAATTTTCGGCATTGTATACTGAAATCCCTATTTTGATGGTGTTAATGTGTAAAATAATTATGAATATTCAATGGGAGAGGGATTACATATGGAGAATAATTTGGATAGAATCAGAGATCAACGCCTGAAAGATCGGGTAGTTACACCTGAAGAAGCAGCTTCATGGATTCAAAGTGGAATGACTTTAGGCTTAAGTGGGTTTACACGTGCAGGTGATGTGAAAGCTGTCCCATTTGCGCTGGTAAACCGAGTTAAGAATGATAAATCTTTTAAAGTAAATGTTTATACTGGGGCCTCTTTAGGTTCGGATGTAGATAAATTATTTGCTGAGGCAGGAATTTTAGGGAAAAGATTGCCTTTCCAAGCCGATGCGACTATGCGAAAAGGAATTAATAATGGAGACTTTTTATTTGTAGATCAACACTTGTCTCATACAGCAGAGTTACTCCGAGCTGACGTTATGGATATAGATTTCGCTATTTTGGAAGCGGTTGCGATTACTGAGGATGGAATGATTATTCCATCTACTTCAATTGGAAATTCCTTAGCATTTTCCTTAAATGCTAAGTCCATTATTATTGAAATGAATATGGCTCAATCTACACAATTAGAAGGGCTGCATGATTTATATGAACCAGGTAAACAAGGGGATAGGCTTCCAATTCCAATTGTGAAAACAGATGATCGAATTGGAACAATCGGTATTCCGATTGATGTTGAAAAAGTGAAGGGGATTGTGTTTACGAACCAACTGGACTCGCCATCGACAATTGTTCCCCCGGATGAAGAAACTGTTATTATGGCACAGCATTTAATAGAGTTCCTGCGAAAAGAAGTAAAAGTAGGCCGATTAACAAATAGTTTAGCACCGTTACAATCGGGAATTGGTTCAGTGGCCAATGCAGTCCTACACGGAATGCTAGATTCGGAGTTTGAAGATTTAGAAGTGTATTCTGAGGTTTTACAGGATGCGGTCTTTGATCTTATGGATGCTGGCAAAGTTCATTTTGCTTCCTGCTGCTCGATCACGCTTTCTGAAGAGAAGATGCAACAAGTATTTTCCAACTTTGAAAAATATCGTGACAAATTAATGATGCGCCCGCAAGAGATTTCTAATCATCCTGAAATCATTCGCCGCCTTGGATTAATTTCGATTAATACGGCTTTAGAATTAGATATATACGGAAATGTCAACTCTACTCATGTTTTAGGTACAAAAATGATGAATGGTATTGGTGGTTCTGGTGATTTTGCAAGAAATGCACGCTTAGCTATCTTTGTTACTAAATCCATTGCGAAAGGCGGTAACATTTCAAGTATCGTTCCTTTCGTCTCTCATGTAGACCATACGGAACACGATGTTGATGTTATCGTTACTGAACAAGGATATGCTGACTTAAGAGGGTTGGCGCCAAGAGAAAGAGTAGAACTCATTATTGAGAACTGCGCACATCCAGTGTATCGTGACCAGCTACGAGCTTATTACGAAGAAGCACAAACAAGAGGCGGACAAACCCCTCATGTTTTAGAAAAAGCTTTTTCTTGGCATACGAATTATGCTAAAAATGGAACAATGCTTGAAGCGGTAGTAGAAACTGTATAGGTGTGTATGATAAGAAATAGTAAAACGAGTGATGGAGTTTGAAGTTCACTACAATATGTTATAAATATAAAGTGCCCAAGAGGGTTAAATTTAGAAAAAGAACGCTAATTTTTAGGGATGTGAACTGCACCCCAATTGTTAGACACAGTCTAACAATTGGAGGTGCAGTTTTTCTTTGGCTCTGTTAAAGGTAAATGTTGATATTTGCAGTAACGAAACCACTAAACACAATATAGAAGAGTTTCTCCTATCGTCATTTGTGTATGAAATGATCGATACGTATGAAAGCTTACGTTTAGCGTGTAATTGTTCATTCTTATACACCAAAAAATAATTACCGTTTACTTTTTAAAATGGTAAAATCATAGTTGGAGGTGTAATTATGGGAAAATTCAGTGTATTGTCAATAGTCCTTATGTTTATAGGACTATTATTATTCGGATTAAATTGGATAATAGATGGCTATTCTGAACCGATTGTCCTTTTTAGTTTTATTTCTTTCTTAGTTGGAAGTGTACTAAGTCTTATAGCAGTTGCTAAACGGGAAAAAGGAACGCTAAAATTCATATCCCTTATTTCTGTCTTCGTTGTGATGTTTTTAATTACTTGGTTTGAACCATTTCAGGTACTTCGAATTATTACTTGGTTAAAAAATGTCTATTAATAGTAGAGGAAGCTGAGAATGGATAATGTGAAGGAAAAGACAACAAAAAATTAATATTATCTTTTGACTCTTAATCTTTAATGAGTTACTATAATGGTGGTAACTCATTAAAGGGAACTTCATAGAGTTGAAAGGGGAAATACTTTTGAAAACAGCTTATGTAAGCGCTACTATTGTAACGATGAATGAACGAAATGAAGTAATTGATAATGGATATATCATTGTAGAAGATGATCGAATTATAGAAGTAAATAACGGGAAAATCCCTTCACATCATGAAGTGGATGAAGTCGTTGATATGAAAGGGAAATGGCTTTTACCCGGGCTTGTCAATACACATACACACGTTGTAATGAGCCTTTTAAGAGGTATTGGCGATGATATGTTATTACAGCCATGGCTTGAGACTAGAATTTGGCCACTTGAAAGCCAGTTTACTCCAGAGCTTGCAGTTGCTAGTACGGAATTAGGATTACTTGAAATGGTGAAAAGTGGTACAACAACATTCTCAGATATGTTTAATCCAATTGGAGTAGATCAAGATGCAATTATGGAAACGGTGTCAAAAAGCGGAATGCGAGCTGCTGTTTCAAGAACTTTATTTAGCTTTGGAACGAAAGAAGATGAAAAGAAAGCAATCGAAGAAGCTGAGAAGTATGTGAAGCGCTACTATAAAGAAAGTGGAATGTTAACTACGATGGTTGCACCACATAGCCCATATACATGTTCTACAGAATTGTTAGAAGAGTGCGCACGTATTGCAGTAGAAAATCAAACGATGGTTCATATTCATCTTTCGGAAACAGAGCGTGAAGTACGTGATATTGAAGTGCAGTACGGAAAACGTCCGGTAGAATATGCAGAGAGTTGTGGATTGTTTAAACGTCCAACAGTCATTGCTCATGGTGTAGTATTAAATGAAGATGAGCGTGCTTTCTTAGCGGAACATGATGTTCGAGTAGCTCATAATCCGAATAGTAATTTAAAACTAGGTTCTGGTATAGCGAATGTAAAAGCGATGCTAGAAGCAGGAATGAAAGTAGGAATAGCAACAGATAGTGTGGCGTCTAACAATAATTTAGATATGTTTGAAGAACTGCGCGTTGCAACTTTATTACAAAAAGGTATTCATCAAGATGCAACAGCACTGCCAGTTGAAACAGCCCTTTCTCTTGCGACAAAAGGAGCTGCGGAAGTAATTGGCATGAAACAAACGGGATCACTTGAGGTTGGAAAGTGTGCCGATTTTATTACGATTGATCCGTCTAATAAGCCGCATTTACAACCAGCAGATGAAGTGCTATCACACCTTGTATATGCTGCTAGTGGAAAAGATATAAGTGATGTAATTATTAACGGTAAACGTGTTGTTTGGAATGGTGAATGTAAAACATTAGATGAAGAGCGTATTATATTCGAAGCAAGTCGTTATAAACGAGGTTTACAAAGATAAGTATTTACATGTCAGTTGAAAAAGCTATCCTTTTTAAAAAAGGATAGCTTTTTTGAACGAATAAATATTCAATAGAATGTCGCGTCTTTCTGTTAGTATTTCTGATATAATATATTACGCTTTATAATATTTTATATGTAAGGAGAACAAGTGATGAAGCGAAAAAAGAGCCGTTTAATGGTAATGGTACTTGTTACATCTTTATTTTTAACAGCTTGTAATAATAAAGCGAATAAAAGTGATACAGAGACTAAAAAACAAGTGTTAAATGTAACAGTATCAGAAGAAATTCCTTCTCTTGATACTGCGAAAACGATGGATGGTACATCAGCACACATTATGCAAAACATATTTGAAGGATTGTATGTGCTAGATGATCAAGATCAGCCTATTCCAGCAGTAGCAAAATCGTTTACAAGAAGTGAAGATGGTAAAAAATATACATTTGAATTGCGTAAAGATGCAAAATGGTCAAATGGAGATAATGTAACAGCAAATGATTTTATGTTTGCGTGGAAACGTGCAGTTAATCCACAAATGGCATCACAATATGCATACATGCTCTTTCAGGTGAAAAATGCGAAAGAAATAAATAAGGGAACAATGCCACTTGATGAACTTGGGGTTAAAGTCATAAATGATTATAAGTTAGAAGTTGAACTCGAACAGCCGATTCCATATTTCTTACAGTTATTAGCTTTACCCATATACTTACCACAGCATGAATCATTTTTGAAAGAACAAGAGGGCAATTACGGACTTGAACCTAGTAATCTCATATACAATGGCCCATTCGTGTTAGAAAAATGGAAGCATGAACAAGAGTTTCAATTGAAGAAAAATGATATATACTGGGATCAAAAGAAAGTGAAGTTAGACGAAATAAACTTTCATATTGTAAAAGACACAATGACGGCTGTAAATTTATATGAAGCCGGTGATTTGGACCGAGTACCTGTTAATTCACAAGTTGTAGACAAGTATAAAGAGAATAAGGAATTACATATGTCGAGTGATCCTGGAATTGCGATGCTCCGTTTTAACGAAAAAAATAATGCACTAGCAAATAAAAAAGTACGTCAGTCTATCTCATTAGCGTTAAATAAAGAAGATTTTGTTGCTCACTTTATTAATAACGGGGCAAAACCTGCAAGTGGACTTGTACCAGTTGGTCATGTGAATGAAAAGACTGGAAAAGATTTTAGAAAAGAGAACGGAGATATTTCTTCATATGATTTACAAAATGCGCAAAAGGTTTGGGAAGAAGCGAAAAAAGAACTTGGAGTAGAACAAATAAGCCTCGAGTTTTTAACGTTTGAACAGGATAACGCAAAACGTATGGCGGAATATATAAAAGGTGACTTAGAAAAGAATTTGCAGGGATTAACGATACAAATTAAACAACAGCCGTTTAAACAAAAGTTACAACTAGAACAAACAGGCGATTACGATATATCTATGGTAAATTGGGGACCTGATTATAAAGATCCAATTAGTTATTTAGAGCTATTTACGACGAGTAATCCAAATAATAAAATGAGTTACTCCAATTCTCGTTACGATGAATTAATAAAGAAGGCGAAAAATGAGCTAGTATTAGATCAAGAAAAACGCTGGGAAGCTCTGCAAGAGGCTGAACGTATTCTATTAGAGGACGCCGCAATAGCACCGCTTTATCACATTGGCTCAGCTTATGTACAAAAGGACTATGTAAAAGGAATTGAAAAGCATCAATTTGGTGGCGTGTATACGTATAAAAATGCTTATATTGATAAGAAGTAAATAAAAAACCTTACTTTTAAAAGAATAGTCATTGACTATTCTTTTATTTATTACCTCGGTATTTTACATGAAACTCGTTACAGAAGAGGGTTTTCAAAACAAGAGTAAACATATTCTTTATATTCAGCTAAGTGGCGAACAACAACAACGTGTAGCAATTGCTAGGGCACTATCTTACAATGTTGATTTACTTATGGCTGATGAACCAACAGCACATACCCTTTACTATTTCTATAGTCTTACTCAAATAAACGATATTCCGTAAAGTCTTGATGGTGATGGACGGGACCAAAATTAAAATTTTTTAAACCTAATTGGACTTACCATTAAGAGAGCGAGGATTAATGTAATCCATGCATTGCTATATGAAAACAATGCCATACCAGCCAATGGTAATCCAGCAGCTGGAATAGGTAATCCCTTAAAATATCCAACGGTTGGTTTAACACTAAATTTAGCTAATCTTAAAGCACCCATCGTTGGGAAAAGGATAAATGCCAAAGAAGTTAAAACAGATGGTGTCGCTATCGAATGAAATAAAAGTGCAGGAGCAACCCCGAAACTAACAATATCAGCTAAGGAATCTAATTCTACACCAAACTCACTGTTCACTTTTAATTTTCTCGCAATCCTTCCATCAAAAAAATCAAAAACAGCTGAAAAGAAAATGAAAATAGAGGCTACTTCCAAATAGTCATTCATATTCATAGTAATTGAAAAAACACCGCATAATAAATTTCCAATCGTAAATAAATTCGGTATAGCTTTTACCGTCTGATTGAACAAGGTTGTCCCCCCTAAGTTGATTAAACTTCACATTTATGTAGCATTTTCTATATATTCTTCCGTTATTCTTAAAAATATATGACCACTGTATGCTAAGTAAATTTCAACAAGAGAAAAATCGATTTCCTGTCCGTTAATAAGGATTCTACTAGCGCTATTTTTGCGGATCATATGCATAAACTTGTTAAAAAAGAAGTTGTAAATGGTGTTATTATTACAGAACCAGATAAACATGGAACGCATATCTCACGTATTGACCTTACTTTTACAAAGCAAGATGGAAAGCTGCTTTTAAAAGATAAAACAGCTACCGTTATACCTGAAAAACACCTTACTTTTAAAAGTAAGGTGTTTTTATACATAAATTCTATTAAATAGATTTTAATAAAGAATAAAAATTCGTATCATATGGGATATCATCTTGATACATATAGTTTTTTAGAACACCTTCTTTTTCAAAACCTAATTTTATTAGCACTTTATTTGAAGCCTCGTTTTCAAGAAAGACAATTGCTCCAATCCGTTTTAAATGAATCGTGTGGAATCCATATGATATAACTTCAGAAACTGCCTCAGTAGCATATCCATTTCCCCAGTGTTCAGGCAAAAAGGCATAACTAATATTTGCTCGTTTATGCTCAGAAGACCAATCGTGAAAACCAATCGTTCCAATGATCCCTTTCTTGTCTTTTAATTCGATACCCCATTTAATGCCGCTTCTTGCGTTGTAACTCACCTTAAAATTATTAAGGATTTGTTTTACTTGATCTAAATTTTGTAATGGTTTTTGGCCATAATGACGCAATACCTCGGTATTAGAAAAGCAATGTAATATACTTGGTGCATCTTCTTCAGTAAGTTCTCTTAAAATAAGTCGCTCAGTTTTTAATAAAGGAAACATGTTTTCACTCCTGTTCAAATGAAACTAGAATGTATTTGTTATTATATAATTTAATCTGAAAATAAAGATTATTCAAGGTGTAATGAAGTTATTGTCTTGAAATAAACTATAGAATTTATTTTGAATAGGTGTTGGGATGTGAAGAGGATCGAAAGTTTTCTTAAAAAGAGTTTATAGGGCTAATACAAATAATGAATTGAAAAAGGGTATTCCAAGTTTAATTTGGAATACCCTTTTTCATTACCCTACAAATGTCTGATACAGTAAGAAAATATTTAAAACGATAACAAGTGCAGCGATTAACCAAGCCATGAATGTTGTGATGCGGTGGTTAACGAGTGCGCCCATAATCTTCTTATTACTTGTAAACATAATAAGTGGTACTAATGCAAAAGCAATACCGAATGATAAGACAACTTGGCTCATAACGAGAGCGTAAGTTGGATTTACGCCTAAAGCGATAATAACGAGAGGCGGAATCATTGTAATAAATCGGCGTAAATATAACGGGATATGCATTCGAATGAATCCTTGCATAATAATATCACCTGACATTGTACCGACAGAAGAGCTAGATAATCCCGCTGATAAGAGTCCAATTCCGAATAAAGCAGCGGATGCTGGGCCGACTAAGTTGCTAAATTGGTTAAAAGCAACATCAAGGTCTTCAACGTGCAAGCCATTTTTAAAGAATAGTGCAGCAGCTACAATTAACATACTTGCGTTAATTGCTCCAGCGATAATCATTGCGATAATAATATCGATGAATTCGAAACGGAAAATCTTTTTCTTTTGTTCGTCATTTGTTCCGACTACGCGGCGCTGCGTTAAGGCGGAATGTAAATAGATTGCGTGTGGCATTACTGTCGCCCCTAAAATTCCAGCTGCTAAAAGTATGCTATCTACACCTTGGAATTTTGGAGTAAATAGTCCTGAAAGAAGAGGGCTTAATTCCGGTTTTGCGTAAAAGACTTGTATACCAAAAGCGATAACAACGATAAAAATCATCCCTGTAATAATAGCTTCTAACGGTCGAAAGCCTCTACGTTGAAATTCAAGAATAATAAAGGATCCAACCGCTGTAATTAAAGCGGCAGGTAACATTGGAATTCCAAATAATAAGTACAATCCGAGTGCTGCTCCGATAAATTCAGCTAAATCTGTAGCCATAATTACAAGCTCACCTTGTATCCATAAACCGATGGAAACTGGTTTTGGGAAGTTTTCACGAGCAACTTCAGGAAGATTTCTCCCAGTAGCAATTCCTAATTTGGCTGATAAAGTTTGGATTAATACAGCCATTAGATTAGAAGCGAGTATTACCCAAAGTAATAAATACCCATATTGTGATCCAGCCGCGATATTGGTAGCGAAGTTCCCGGGATCAATATAAGCAACTGATGCGATAAAAGCAGGTCCTAAAAATGGTAACAGTCTTTTTAACCCTTTTGTTTGTCCGCTTAACGCTAAATGGGCGGATTGAACTGTTGTACTTTGAGAAGGGACTTGTTCATCTTTTGATATATCCTTATTCATAGTAGTATTCCCCTTTGAAATCTTAACTTGATGAAATTATTGTATTTATTATTACTTATTATTTCAATACATTTAAATATATTATATGTCAATTTCATTTGAACATAAAAGTTTCCTTAATGCAAATTATATGACTTTGCGCAATAAATGGTGTGGAAATACAAAAAAGTTTTGGGAGTTTATGGTCGCTGAATAAAGGAAAAGATAATAAATTAGAGGGTTGTTTTTGAAATTTATGTGAACATACAGCCTATATTACAGCATATTAATTGATGGAAATGAAATTGTATGATATATAATATATTGGGATTACAACTTAACCGTAGTGTTTTGTTCTGTAATCTTGTTTTTATTTCTGTTAACTTATAGAAAAAATTGTAAATAGAAGAAAATAGGCTAAGTACAATTTTGTATATATTTTCTTATTATATATGTTTTGATATGAACGTTAACTTATACATGATTTTAAAATTTAGATAGGTGGTAGAAATACATTGGCAACTACAAAACCATATAGAGTATTACTATATTACATGTACACAACAATTGAAAACCCAGAAGAATTCGCTGAACAGCATTTAGCATTTTGTAATTCACTTGAGTTAAAAGGAAGAATCCTTGTAGCAAAAGAGGGAATTAACGGAACTTGTTCGGGAACTGTTGAACAAACTGAGAAATACATGGAAGCAATGAACAATGATCCACGCTTTGATGGAATCGTGTTTAAAATAGATGAAGAAGAAGGGCATGCATTCAAAAAAATGCACGTACGTCCTCGTCCAGAGTTAGTTACACTTCGTCTAGAAGACGACATTAACCCACACGAAATTACTGGGAAGTATTTAGAACCAAAAGATTTTTATGAAGCAATGAAACAAGAAGATACAGTTATCATTGATGCGCGAAATGATTATGAATTTGATTTAGGTCACTTCAAAGGTGCAATTAAACCAGATATTGAATCATTCCGTGAATTACCAGATTGGATTAGAGAAAACAAAGAAACACTTGAAGGTAAAAAGATTTTAACGTACTGTACAGGCGGAATTCGTTGTGAGAAGTTCTCTGGTTGGTTAGTTCGTGAAGGGTACGAAGATGTAAGTCAGCTTCACGGCGGAATTGTAACGTACGGAAAAGACCCAGAAGTACAAGGTGAACTTTGGGATGGTCAATGTTACGTGTTCGATGAGCGTATCGCTGTACCAGTAAACCAAAAAGAACATGTTATTGTTGGTAAAGACCACTTTACAGGTGAACCTTGTGAGCGCTATGTAAACTGTTCAAATCCAGAATGTAATAAGAAGATTTTATGTTCTGAAGAAAACGAAGCGAAATATTTACGTGCATGTTCTCATGAGTGTCGTGTAAGCCCACGTAACCGCTACGTAATACAACATGAATTAACTGAAGAGCAAGTAGCTGCTGCATTAGAGAAGATCGAAGCAGGAAAATAAGTATAATAGAAAACAGATGGTAGCACCGTGCTGCCATCTGTTTTTTACTTTGTATCATCTTTCTCCTTCACAGCAGACAGCACAGTTTGTTTTACCCATGCTTTTCTTCTTCTATGCTGTATACCCCATTGATACAACCCTTGCGCACCTAGAATAAGTGAAATGATTATACCGCTAAGCGCTATTAAAAGAGCAAAAAATTCAAGAGGTGATGATATTTTGTTTGAATCGGTATTCTTTAAAAGGTCAATCATAGTAAAACCTAACATTTGGCCTACTACAGAATAGAGCGTTAAAATTAATAATAGAAGGCTATCTTTTTTAGAGGCGACATTTTCTTGGTATTTAAATAAGCTATCAAGGTTTTGTTTAGCGTTTGAGTATAGTATTTCGATGTTAAAAAGCTTTCTTAAACGAAAGAATATATCTTCACTTTGTGATTGAGATACTAATTCTAAAGAAAAGTAATTTGCTGTAAATGAATTAATAGAGTAGATTAACTTCTCTATCTCGTTTGTATCTTGTTCAATATTTAGCTCGGCATAAGCGTTTGCCATCTTTAATAAAACAACTTTATGAAATAAGTTTAATAATAGAGCGTAATAAAATTCCCCGTACATTTGACTAGCAAGTTTCGCGATTTCTTGTTCATCTTCATTAGTTATACATGTGAAAATATGTTCTTCCATTATGAAATAACGATTAGGAGCCCACCTTTGATAGGCGTGTTGCTTTAAATAATCATGAATATAAGGTAAGTTATTTGCGCTCACATAGGGTTTGCCATCACTTGTTAATCCAGAAAGACTGGAAGTACGATAAACATCAATTACATTAAGTTCCATATCTTCTTTTAGAGATAGTAAAGTTTGAACGTACATTCTTTGGTCTTCGAAGAAAGGGAAGGTTTGAAAGTATGAACTTCTTAATCTTTTCTTCTCAAAGAAGTCTGTTAAACCGTTAAATAAATAACCCAAAATGAACTTTTCAACTTGTGAATATCTTTTTCCGTTACATTCTATGCAAATGTTCTCATCCTTTTCATTTCTTGTTTCAAGTACACGGAATCGTGCAGCGAATTCTATTGCTTCTGATAATGTCATATTTGGAGTAATATTAACTTCAGTTCGAATTGTTAGGAATCCAAGTTCATAAGGGCATAGTGTTACATCGATTGAATGCACTGTGAACGGGACGGAGATAAGATTTGTTGTTAAGTGTCCATTTAAATTAAGATCTTTAGAATGGCGCTGTAGTCCTTTTTGATGTTCTGAATGAGGAAAAAGAATTTTATTTGTAAATGAAAGATAGTATGCTTCCATATTTTGATGTGAAACTTTAAATTTCCCGTAATATGTATTTTCATCTTCAAGATGGTCGAGCCGGAAAGGATGAAAATCATTTTTTTGTAAGAAAGGGAACATATTTTGTTCATATCCAGTTTTAAACGAGAACGGGAATATAAATTGAAATATAGCTGTTGTTACATCTTTTTCTTCGATTGTTTGTATTGCCTCCATTTACATTGTTTCCTTTCCATATAAGCTATAAAAACAACATGCCCAAATTAGCTTGAAAATAACCTCTCTTTTTCACTAGATTAAGAATGAAAATTCAACTTATTTGACAGGGGACATGTATAATATTATGTATACTAAAGCTAGTATAATTATGTTATGAAAAGGGGGATTAGTATGCGTATTTTAGTATTAGGAGCTGGAGGCGTGGGGGGCTTTTTTGGTGGCCGATTAGTAGAAAAAGGAGAGGATGTTACGTTTCTCGTCCGCAGCAGAAGAAAACAGCAATTAGAGGAAAAAGGACTTATTATTCGTAGTGTTAACGGGGATTTTTCATTTCAACCGAAATTGATAACGAAAGAAGATACTGCTTCTCCATTTGATGTAATTTTATTCTCAACAAAAGCGTATCACCTAAACGAGGCAATAACAGATTTGAAACCATTTGTAGGTGAGAATACAGTTATAATCCCGTTATTGAATGGTATCGCTCATGTATCACTATTACAAAAGGAATTCGGCGGGGAAAAAGTAATTGGAGGTTTATGTTTTATTGAGACGACGTTAAACGATCAAGGAGAAATTGTACAAACTAGTGCTGCCAACAGACTTGTATTTGGGGAAATAAATCCTCAAGCTTCAGGAAGAATAAAGCTTATTTCTAAAGCATTTGCAGATACAAAAGCCAGTTTTGTCTTAAGTGAAAATATTACGCAAGATATGTGGCATAAATATTTGTTTATTACTGTAATGTCGGGTGTGACAACATTAATGCGTGCACCAATTGGTCCGATTCGTGAAAGCGAAGGTGGTCGTGATTTTATCCGAAACTTATTTGAAGAATCCATGCAAATCATGAGGGCATTTGGAGCTCCAGTGAAGGATAATATTGCCCAGGAACATATGAAAACAATTGATAAAATTTCGTATGATATGAAGTCATCGATGCAGCGTGATATGGAAAAAGGTTCGTTTATTGAAGGGAAGCACTTACAAGGATACTTACTGGATGTAGCAGAGCAATTTTCTATAGAAGCACCATTATTAGGCGCTGTATATCAAAATTTAAAGGTGTATGAAGAGATAAGCTTTGGTAAGGCTTTAATTGAATTAGATGTATGAAAAAACAAAAAAGATAGCAANNTTGCTATCTTTTTTGTTTTTGTATGACAAATTATTTGTTTCTTTTCGTTCTATCTGTCAAATTTATTTCCTGTTCACGTTTACCGTATAACTGATTAATTTCATTTGCTACTGCATCTAAATATGAATCGGAAAAAATAGGCTTCTTTTCTTTAGACATATGGGTCTCCTTTGCGGATTTTTTAGTATTCATTATGTATATTTATCGGTGGATTATACGCAATCATTTTAATTATTTTCTTTTTGAAAATTTTTGTTTACTTTTTGAAAATAAAGGAGTATTATAATCCACAGTTTCAATTTTCTAAATCGCTGAAACCGCATGGTACGGGGGACCCGTTCTTATGGATTGGTACATAATCCGATGGGGTGAATCCTTGAAAAAGGTAGGGCTACTCATAGGCCCGAATCCGACAGCTAACCTCGTAAGCGTTATATTGAGAAGGAAGGTGGAGCTTGTGCGACAAAAAAAATAATGTCTACAAGTCTATTTCGCTATGGCTTGTAGACATTTTTTGTTTTCTGAAGAATTAGTTTGCTGGCTGTAACAAGCAGAATCGTTCGTACAAAATTATTGGAGAGTGGACAGCAGTGGTTTCATCTATCAAAAGGTTTTTAATTGGAAGGCCGTTAAAATCAACAGAGCTTGGAGAACAAAAGCTTAATAAAACGAAAGCGCTAGCTATTTTATCTTCTGACGCGTTATCATCAGTTGCTTACGGCCCAGAGCAAATATTAATCGCGCTAGCGGGTCTTGGAGCCGTAGCTTATTGGTATTCTATTCCGATTGCTATAGGGGTATTAATATTATTGACAGCTCTTATTTTATCTTATCGACAAATTATTTTTGCTTATCCTCATGGCGGGGGCGCGTATGTTGTATCGAAAGAGAATTTAGGAATGAATCCAGGCTTAATAGCAGGAGGGTCGTTACTAGTCGACTATATTTTAACGGTCGCAGTAAGTGTATCTGCAGGTACAGATGCGCTCACATCTGCTTTTCCTAGTTTACATGCACATAATGTAATCATTGCGATTATATTTGTCATATTGATTACGATCTTAAATTTAAGAGGCGTAACGGAATCAGCTTCCGTTTTAGCATATCCTGTTTATTTATTCGTTTTAGCGTTATTTATATTAATTGGTGTAGGGATATACAATATTTTAACTGGTCATGTTTCACCTACTTTACATGCGCCACTTGGAACACCGGTTGCAGGAATTAGTTTGTTTTTACTGTTAAGAGCATTTGCATCAGGTAGTTCAGCTTTAACAGGGGTTGAAGCAATTTCAAATGCAATTCCAAACTTTAAAGATCCTGCACCAAATAATGCGGCAAAAACATTGCTTGCGATGGGGGCTTTACTTGCCGTTTTATTTTCGGGAATTGTCTTTTTAGCTTATTATTATGGTATTAATCCAAGTAAACAAGTAACAGTTGTTTCACAAATTGCTGAACAAACATTTGGACGTAATTTCATGTACTATTTCATACAAGGTACAACAGCTTTAATATTAATTCTTGCTGCTAATACAGGATATTCTGCATTTCCATTATTGGCGGTTAATCTTGCGAAAGATAAGTTCATACCGAGAATGTTTACGATTAGAGGAGACCGTCTAGGGTATTCAAACGGTATTATTATACTTGGGCTTGCTTCGATTATTTTAATTGTAGCTTTCCAGGGGAAAACGGAACATTTGATTCCGTTATATGCAGTAGGGGTATTTATTCCGTTTACACTTTCTCAAACTGGAATGGTATTAAAATGGCTTCGTGAAAAGCCTGAAGGATGGGCTTTGAGATTAACGGTTAATTTAATTGGTGCAGTTATTAGTTTTATCGTAATGAGCATGTTCTTTTTAACTAAATTTGCACAAGTTTGGTCGATTCTTATTTTCTTACCTGTCATTATCTTCTTGTTCCATCGAATTAAGAAGCATTATGATGCAGTAGGCGACCAATTAAGTTTAAAAACTTGTGAACGGATTGTTCCGATTGAGGGGAATGTAATTGTCGTTCCTGTAGCAGGCATGACTCATGTAGTAGAAAATTCATTGAACTATGCGAAGGCTCTTTCTGCAGATCAAGTTATCGCTGTATATGTTGCTTTTGACAGAGAAGAGGAAAAGAAATTTGAAGAGAAATGGAAGAAGTGGCAACCTGAAGTGAGGCTTGTTACATTACATTCTCATTATAGAAGTATTATTCAGCCACTAACGAAGTTTATTGATACAGTGCAATATAAAGCGAGTGAATCAAATTACCGAGTTACGGTCGTTATACCACAGTTTATTCCGAAAAAAGGTTGGCATAACATTCTTCATAACCAGTCTAGTTTATTAATTCGTGCGTATTTACTGTATCGAAGAAATGTTGTTATTACGACAGTTCCATATCATTTGAAAAAGTAAGTAGATTTTTTAGGATAGCTTCGCGAAAGTGAAGCTATCCTTTTTGTGTATACGTTATGCATAATTGCATATACACCCGAAAGATATATTAATATAATTTTATTTGTTGTGAGTAAGTAGTGTTTTCTGTTGTGATATATGGATATTTAAATCGAGAAAGTGAATCGGATTTTATTTTGAAATAAGGACAGGAGAGCTTGAAAATAAAGGGAATGAAAATACTTCTTTACGGTAGATAAATAGCTGTGTTTAAATGACCTTACAGTACAAAACTTACATGAAAACAAAACAGAATTTCATACTTTCGTACGTTAATTAGTTTAAAATGAATAATATTTTCAGGTAATATATTCACTGTGTGAATGCGGGACTTGTGATAATATAGAAATTTTATACAATATTATTCATACTAAGCATATATGAAAAGTTATGAAATGTTTTATAACAATAAGTTAGTACTGTAGTAACAAATTTTGAGAGAGGTGATTCGTATATGAATCACGGTGAGAATGTTCTCTATTTTAACCATCTCAAATCATGTGCAAGGAAATAGAATAATAAAATGCGATAGTAATAGTTGCTAATACATAGGAGGAGTTAAAGTGAAAAAGACTTTAATTACAGGGTTATTGGTTACAGCAGTATCTACGAGTTGCTTCGTTCCTGTAAGCGCTTACGCTAAGGAGGGGCAAACAGAAGTGAAAACAGTATATGCGCAAAATGTAATTGCTCCAAATACATTATCTAATTCAATTAGAATGTTAGGATCACAGTCACCGCTTATACAAGCATACGGATTAGTTATTTTACAACAACCAGACATTAAGGTAAATGCTATGAGTAGTTTGACGAATCATCAAAAGTTTGCAAAGGCGAACGTACGAGAGTGGATTGATGAATATAATCCGAAGCTAATCGATTTAAATCAAGAGGTGATGAGATATAGCACTAGATTTAATAGTTATTATAGTAAGTTATATGAACTAGCAGGAAACGTAAATGAAGATGAACAGGCAAAAGCAGATTTTACAAGCGCATATGGGAAATTGCAAGTGCAAGTACAAAGTATCCAAGAGAGTATGGAGCAAGATTTATTAGAGTTACATCGATTTAAAACGGTATTAGACAAAGATAGTAACAACTTATCACTTAAAGCTGATGAAGCAATTAAAACAATGCAAGGATCAAGTGGAGATATTGTGAAATTAAGAGAAGATATTAAAAGAATTCAAGGGGAAATTCAAGCTGAACTAACTAATATTTTGAATAGACCACAAGAAATTATTAAAGGTTCTATTAATATCGGTAAACAAGTATTTACGATAACAAATCAAACTGCACAAACGAAAACAATCGACTTTGTATCTATCGGGACTTTAAGCAATGAAATTGTAAATGCTGCAGATAGTCAAACGAGGGAATCTGCTCTTCGTATTCAACAAAAGCAAAAAGAGTTATTGCCACTAATTCAAAAGTTATCACAAACTGAAGCAGAGGCAACTCAAATTACATTTATTGAAGATCAAGTAAGTAGCTTTACAGAACTAATTGATCGCCAAATCTCAACTTTAGAGACGTTATTAACAGATTGGAAAGTTTTAAATAATAATATGATCCAAATTCAAACAAATATTGAAGAAGGCACGTATACAGACAGTAGTTTACTTCAAAAACATTTCAATCAACTCAAAAAAGTAAGTGATGAAATGAATAAGCAAACGAATCAATTTGAAGATTACGTTACAAACGTTGAAGTACATTAAAAAATAAGTAACCATATAGGGAGAGAAGAAAAATGACAAAAAAACCTTATAAAGTAATGGCTCTATCAGCGCTTATGGCAGTCTTTGCAGCAGGGAATATTATGCCGGCCCATACGTATGCAGCAGAAACTGCAGTAAAGCAAGCTCCAGTTCATGCGGTAGCAAAAGCTTATAATGACTATGAAGAATATTCATTAGGACCAGAAGGCCTGAAAGATGCAATGGAAAGAACAGGTTCAAATGCTTTAGTAATGGATCTGTACGCTTTAACAATTATTAAACAAGGTAATGTTAACTTTGGTAATGTATCATCTGTTGATGCAGCTTTAAAAGGAAAAGTGATTCAGCACCAGGACACAGCTAGAGGAAATGCGAAGCAATGGTTAGATATATTAAAGCCACAGCTTATTTCAACGAATCAAAATATTATTAATTACAATACGAAATTCCAAAACTATTATGATACTTTAGTTGCAGCGGTTGATGCAAAGGATAAAGCAACTCTTACGAAAGGTTTAACTAGATTATCAAGTAGTATTACTGAAAATAAGGCACAAGTAGATCAGTTAGTAGAAGACTTGAAGAAATTCCGAAATAAAATGACGTCAGATACGCAAAACTTCAAGGGAGATGCAAATCAAATTACAGCTATCTTAGCTAGTCAAGATGCTGGAATTCCGCTATTGCAAAATCAAATCACAACGTATAATGAAGCAATTAGTAAATATAATGCAATTATTATCGGTTCATCTGTTGCGACCGCATTAGGACCAATTGCAATTATCGGTGGTGCAGTTGTAATTGCTACTGGCGCAGGAACTCCGCTAGGAATCGCATTAATTGCAGGTGGAGCAGGAGCTATAGGCGGTGGTACAGCTGGAATCGTATTAGCTAAAAAAGAGCTTGATAATGCACAAGCTGAAATTCAAAAGATAACAGGACAAGTTACAACTGCCCAATTAGAAGTAGCAGGGTTAACAAACATTAAAACACAAACTGAGTATTTAACAAATACAATTGATACAGCAATTACAGCGTTGCAAAATATTTCAAATCAATGGTACACAATGGGATCAAAATACAATTCTTTACTTCAAAATGTAGATTCAATTAGTCCAAACGATCTTGTTTTCATTAAAGAAGATTTAAACATTGCGAAAGACAGCTGGAAAAACATTAAAGACTATGCAGAAAAAATTTATGCTGAGGATATTAAGGTAGTGGATACGAAAAAAGCATAATAATAATTAAACTGTTATAGCATTACGTATAGATAAAATATTTTTAAATAATAGAGAGCTCCTGTTCAGTAGTGAGCAGGAGCTCTTTTTACCTCTAACGTTTCATATCCTCATAAAAAGAATAGGTGATAAGTATGCGTAATAATTTCTATAAAAAATGTCTTTTAACGATAATGATTGCTGGAGTCGCAACGAGTAATGCGTTTCCTTTACATCCTTTTGCAGCAGAACAAAACGTAAAAACATTGCAAGAAAATGCGGGGAATTATTCTCTCGGGCCAGCAGGGTTCCAAGATGTAATGGCGCAAACGACATCAAGCATATTCGCAATGGATTCATATGCAAAATTAATTCAAAATCAGCAAGAGACTGATTTGAGTAAAATAAGTTCAATTAATAGTGAGTTTAAAGGAAATATGGTTCAGCATCAAAGAGATGCAAAAATTAATGCGGCGTATTGGTTAAATAGTATGAAGCCTCAAATTATGAAAACGGATCAAAATATTATTGATTACAATAATACTTTTCAAGCGTATTATAATGACATGCTAATAGCGATTGATCAAAAGGATAGCGGTAAACTAAAAGCGGATTTAGAAAAATTGTATGCGGATATTATAAAGAATCAAACTGAAGTAGATGCATTATTAGGGGATTTAAAAGCTTTTCGCGATAGAATGGCAAAAGATACAAATAGTTTTAAAGAGGATACAAATCAATTGACAGCGATTTTAGCGAGTACGAATGCAGGAATTCCAGCATTAGAGCAACAAATAAATACATATAACGATTCAATTAAAAAGAGCAATGATATGGTTATTGCTGGTGGTGTACTTTGCGCAGCACTAATAACATGTCTTGCGGGCGGACCGATGATTGCGATTGCGAAAAACGATATCGCAAATGCAGAAAGAGAAATAGCCAATTTAAAAGATAGAATTTCTGGAGCGCAAGCAGAAGTCGCAATTTTGACAGATGTGAAAAATAAAACAACAAATATGACAGAAACAATTGACGCAGCAATTACAGCGTTGCAAAACATATCAAATCAATGGTATACAGTAGGTGCAAAATATAATAATTTACTACAAAACGTAAAAGGAATCAGTCCAGAAGAGTTTACGTTTATAAAAGAAGATTTGCATACGGCGAAAGATAGCTGGAAGGATGTAAAGGATTATACAGAAAAATTACATGAAGGCGTAGTGAAGTAAACAGTGGACTAGTTCTACTGTTTATCTTTTTATCCTGTTTTTTGTGAGAGGTGGACTTGTAATTTGATAAATAAATTTTCCATGTGTTTTATCAATGTAGCTTTTGGATAGTGTTTAGTCAAATTGATACTAATAACTTAGATAAAATTCTGATCAAGCCTTTAATATTTAATATTTAATATTTAATTTTTTAATGAAAAAAGCTATACTGTAATCAAAACTAAAAATTGGAAAGGAAACACCAGAACATGGAAAATTATTTATTGTTTATCCTTACAGCAATGCTAATCATAATGATGCCTGGTCCCGGTTTTGCACTAGTTACAAAAAATACTATCTCACATGGTAAAAATGGTGGGATCAAGACCGTCTTAGGAACGGTATCTGGAATGATGATTCATACAATAATGGCTACGTTAGGACTCTCTGCCATCCTAATGAAATTTGCTATGTTATTTACATTTATAAAATATGCTGGGGCTTTTTATTTAATTTACTTAGCTGTAAAGTCAATTAAAAGTGCCTTATATAAAAAAGAAGCTCTGTTAGGTTCAGTAGAAATGGACTCTAAGGATATGGGAGCAATTAAAAGCTTTAGACAAGGATTTACTACGGCAATTTTAAATCCAAAAACTGCTGTGTTTTTCCTTAGTTTTTTACCCCAATTTATTGTGAGTAATCAAAATCATTTCCTCCAATTTCTTTTATTAGGAGTCACATTTACGACTTTGACAGCAATATGGTATGTACTGTATATCTCACTTATACGTCAATTAAGAACTTTTCTAAGAAAAGAACGAGTGAACCGTACAATAGAGGGTATTACGGGCGCAGTATTATTAGTATTTGGAGTGAGGTTGTTTTTCCAAAAATAAATATGTATATGAAAAGAGAAATAATCAATAGTGATTATTTCTCTTATTTATTTATTCTAAAACTACTATTTTACAATTGATTTCATACACTCATACTAATTTTATTCACATATCTAATTGGAACTTTAAAAATGACTTCCTCAATAACCTGACCGGTTTGCTTTATAAGAAAAAATCTTACATTATGGGGGCGGGCTGATCATCCGTAGGGGATGGAAAAAAACCATTGATTAAAGTTTTATTGTAAATACTAAGTGGAGTAGAAGTATGGGTGGATAAAATTCGGCAGTCGAAATTTCTTGCATAAAGCTGTATAATGCTTGTAACGAAAAGGAAATACAGGAAAGGATATGTAACAAGTTACTATGGATAAGGATAAACAACAATTAAGCGTTGAAGTTGCAAGATTATATTATCAATCAGATTATAGTCAGCAAGAAATTGCTAACAAATTAAATATTTCAAGGCCGACGATCTCTAGATTATTAAAATACGCGAAAGAAAAAGGATTTGTTCAAATTAGCATAGCCGATCCATTTGCTGATTTAGATAACGTTGGGAATTTACTGAAAGAAAAGTACAACTTGTTAGAGGCACATGTTGTGTTTTCACCAGTGCCAGAATATGCAACGATTACAGAGTATATTAGTAAATATGCAGCTGAGTATATGGAAAAGACGGTTAAAAACGGTGATATCGTTGGTGTAAGTTGGGGAATGACGATGTATGAAATCGCTAGAAAAATTGTGCCGCAACATGTAAAAGGTGTAGAAGTTGTCCAGTTAAAAGGTGGTATTAGTCATTCGAGTGTAAATACATATGCGAATGAGACGATTGCTTTATTTGCAGATGCTTTTCAAACGACGCCAAGAAATCTACCCCTTCCAGTTATATTTGATAATGCGGTGACGAAAGAATTAGTAGAGCAGGATCGACATATACATCACATTATCGAAATGGGGAAACAAGCGAATATTGCAATTTTTACTGTAGGAACAGTACGAGATGAAGCACTATTATTCCGATTAGGTTATTTTGATAAGGATGAAACGAGTTTACTCAAAAAACAATCGGTCGGTGACATTTGTTCACGTTTCTTTGATGGAGACGGAAATATTAGTAGCGAAGAAATCAATAAGCGGACCATTGGAATTGAGTTAGAGGAACTGAAATTAAAGAAACGCTCTATTTTAGTTGCAGGTGGTAATAGAAAAATAAAAGCAATTGATGGTGCGTTACGTGGCGGGTATGCAAATGTATTAATTATCGATCAGCATACAGCAAAAGAATTGTTACATTATCAAAAAGGTTAGGAAATAAAAGGCTTTCTCAAGNNCTTGAGAAAGCCTTTTATTTTGTGATGCATGAATTATAGGAGTTCTTCATGGAACACAAATTTTCTTTTTAAAAATAATTATGGATATTGAGATACATACTACCATTGTTAACATACAAGTTACGCTTTCACCTTGTGATTTATATCGGTTGTTTCCCAGTTAGACTACGTTTAAAATACTGCAAGAAATTCCCTTTTAAAAAAGGATGAACAAAATTTCAAAAGTATATTTACATTTGTTCAACTAAGAGTTAGAATGAAGTTGTTAAAAGATACGAGGAGTGAATATAATGAACATTGCAAAGTTAATTGACCATACAGTTTTAAAACCAAATTCAACTAAAGAAGATGTTATGAAAGTAATCGAAGAAGCAAAGGAATATAAATTCGCTTCTGTTTGTATTAATCCTACATGGGTAAAGCTAGCGGCTGACGAATTAGCTGGACATGATGTAGACGTTTGTACTGTAATCGGTTTCCCATTAGGAGCAAGCACTACTGAAACAAAAGCATTTGAAACAAAAGATGCTATCGCAAAAGGTGCAACTGAAGTTGATATGGTAATCAACGTAGGTGCATTAAAAGATGGCGACAATGAGCTTGTTGAAAAAGACATTTATGAAGTAGTACAAGCAGCAAAAGGAAAAGCTCTTGTAAAAGTAATTATTGAAACTTGTCTATTAACAGATGAAGAAAAAGTACGCGCTTGTGAATTATCAGTAAAAGCTGGTGCTGATTTCGTAAAAACTTCAACTGGATTCTCAACTGGCGGAGCAACTGCTGAAGACATCGCATTAATGCGTAAAACAGTTGGACCAAATGTTGGTGTAAAAGCATCTGGCGGCGTTCGTACACGTGAAGATGCAGATAAAATGGTAGCTGCTGGAGCTTCTCGCGTTGGAGCTAGCGCTAGTGTTGCAATCGTATTAAATGATGCAAAAGGTGCTACAGATAACTACTAATTACTAATGAGTTAAAGGGCACTAGATACACGTTTCGAGTAAATTGTATCTAGTGCTTTAACAATTGAAAAAAATGTAAGCGGGTACAAAGGGGAGGAGATGGCTTATGAAATACTTAATAGGTATTTTAGGCCTCGTATTGATTTTAGGTATCGCTTGGCTTGCTAGTAATGATAGAAAGAAAGTCAAATATCGTCCAATCATAACGATGGTTATATTACAATTCATTTTTGGATTTTTATTATTAAATACAAGCGCTGGGAATATATTAATTAGCGGAATAGCAGATGGTTTTGGAGAATTATTAAAATATGCCGCTGATGGTGTGAATTTCGTATTTGGTGGATTAGTAAATCAAAAAGAGTTTTCATTCTTTTTAAGTGTATTAATGCCAATCGTGTTTATATCAGCTTTAATAGGTATTTTGCAACATATTAAAGTACTTCCTATTATTGTGAAATTTATCGGTGTAGCATTAAGTAAAGTAAATGGGATGGGGAAACTAGAATCGTATAATGCGGTCGCTTCTGCGATTTTAGGACAATCGGAAGTGTTTATTTCCGTTAAGAAACAACTAGGATTATTGCCAGAGAAAAGAATGTATACTTTATGCGCATCTGCGATGTCAACAGTATCTATGTCTATCGTTGGATCGTACATGATGTTATTAAAACCGCAATATGTTGTAACCGCTTTAGTGCTTAACTTATTTGGTGGTTTCATTATTACTTCTATCATTAACCCGTACGAAGTTACTGAAGAAGAAGATATGTTAGAAGTACAAGAAGAAGAGAAAAAGACCTTCTTTGAAGTATTAGGGGAGTACATTATAGACGGATTTAAAGTCGCGATTACAGTAGCAGCTATGTTAGTTGGTTTCGTTGCTCTTATCGCATTCATTAATGCAGTATTTAAAGGTGTAATCGGTGTCTCATTCCAAGAAATCCTTGGTTACGTATTTGCACCATTTGCATTTATTATGGGTGTTCCATGGCATGAAGCAATTAACGCAGGTAATATTATGGCAACAAAACTTGTATCGAATGAATTTGTCGCTATGACAGATTTAGCACAAGGGAACTTCAACTTCTCAGATAGAACGACTGCGATTATATCAGTATTCTTAGTTTCATTTGCAAACTTCTCTTCAATTGGAATTATTGCAGGAGCGGTTAAGAGTTTAAATGAAAAACAAGGAAATGTAGTCGCAAGATTTGGTTTGAAATTACTTTTCGGTGCAACATTAGTAAGTTTCTTATCAGCAACAATCGTGGGCTTATTATTTTAACAGATTCATATAATATAAAAAGGAATGGTGATTATAATGAGAATGGTAGATATTATTGCGAAAAAACGTGACGGAAAAGAATTAACGACTGAAGAAATCAAATTCTTTATTAATGGATATACAGATGGAAGTATTCCGGATTATCAAGTGAGTGCACTTGCAATGGCAATTTTCTTTAAAGATATGACAGATCGTGAACGTGCAGACTTAACGATGGCAATGGTTGAATCTGGAGAAACAATTGACTTATCAGCAATTGAAGGCATTAAAGTAGATAAGCATTCAACAGGCGGTGTTGGTGATACAACAACATTAGTATTAGGACCATTAGTTGCAGCATTAGATGTACCAGTAGCAAAAATGTCTGGCCGTGGTTTAGGACATACAGGCGGAACAATTGATAAATTAGAAGCGGTGGAAGGATTCCACGTTGAAATTACGAACGAGCAGTTCATTGATATTGTAAACCGTGACAAAGTAGCTGTTATCGGACAAACAGGAAACTTAACACCTGCAGATAAAAAGATTTATGCATTACGTGACGTAACAGGAACAGTAAACTCGATTCCTCTAATTGCAAGTTCAATTATGAGTAAAAAAATTGCAGCTGGTGCTGACGCAATCGTACTTGATGTAAAAACAGGTGCTGGCGCATTTATGAAGACAGAAGAAGATGCGAAAGAATTAGCACATGCAATGGTACGTATCGGAAATAATGTTGGACGTCAAACGATGGCTGTTATTTCAGATATGTCACAGCCCCTTGGTTTTGCGATTGGTAATGCTCTTGAAGTGAAAGAAGCAATCGACACATTAAAAGGCGAAGGTCCAGAAGACTTAACAGAATTAGTACTTGTATTAGGAAGTCAAATGGTTGTACTTGCTAAAAAAGCAAATACGCTAGAAGAAGCACGTGAAATGTTAATTGAAGTTATGAAAAACGGAAAAGCAACAGAGAAATTTAAAGAGTTCTTAAGCAATCAAGGCGGAGATAGCTCGATTGTAGATCATCCAGAAAAAATGCCACAAGCGAAGTATGTAATTGATGTACCTGCTAAAACTTCAGGTGTTATTTCTAACATTGTTGCAGATGAAATCGGTATCGCAGCTATGCTACTTGGTGCAGGTCGTGCGACAAAAGAAGATGAAATTGATTTAGCAGTAGGATTAATGTTACGTAAAAAAGTTGGCGATGCAGTAAAAGAAGGCGAACCATTCGTAACAATTTACGCAAATCGTGAAAATGTAGAAGATGTAAAAGCGAAAATTTATGAAAACATTTCTATCTCGGAAACAGCAGTTGCTCCTAAATTAGTTCATACAGTTATTACTGACTAATCATCATTACATTTACTTTGAGGGGGAAATAATATGGATAAGAAAAAATATATTGAAGAAGCAAATAAAATGTTATCAAAAGCGTATATTCCGTATTCAAAATTTCCTGTTGGTGCAGCTTTAGTTACGAAAGAAGGTAAAATCTATACTGGTTGTAATATAGAAAATGCTTCTTACGGTTTATGTAACTGTGCAGAAAGAACGGCAATCTTTAAAGCAGTATCAGAAGGTGAGCGTGAGTTTAGTTACTTAGTCATTACAGGAGAAACTGACGGACCAATTTCACCATGTGGTGCTTGTAGACAAGTTATTGCTGAGTTCTGTGATCCGGAAATGCCTGTATTACTAACGAATGTAAAAGGTGATGAAAAAGAAGTGACTGTTGGACAGTTACTGCCTGGTGCCTTCTCAATTGAAGATTTAAAATAAATTGAAAAGCCATTTCACAATTATTAATTGTAAAATGGCTTTTTGATTTTCGAAATTAGGGTAGAAAATGAGTAATGTAATACTCCGTTCATATTCCGTTCATAAACTTTTCATAGAATGACTGCAGCGAATGATGAAAGTGACGATTTTAATTGTCATTTTACAGCAGGAGGAATATAATGAAGAAGTTATATAATGCAGCATTCATTTACTTAATTATTGGTTTATTATCAGGTGTATTTGCAAGAGAGTATACGAAAGCACAAGGAATTAAAGGATCTACTATGTTACAGTTAGTGCATACGCACGTATTAGTGCTCGGATTCATATTCTTTTTAGTCGCTTTCGCTTTATTTAAAGTATTTCAAATACAAGAAACAAAAAGTTTTCGTGCATGGTTTGTTGTATATAATGTAGGATTAATTTTTACTATCGCTACAATGGTATTTAGAGGTCTTTTACAAGTAAACGGAACAGACTTTAACGGTTTAAGCCATATGGCTGGATTAGCTCATGTCATTATAAGTGTCGGGCTCGTTTGGTTTATGATTTTGCTTAAAAAGTCTTTTAAATAGGTAGGAGTGGAGAATATGAATAATATAGCACTTTTATCAAGTGTTGTAGCAATTTGCATGGCCGTTGGAGTAATGTTTCTTCGCTTTAAGTCAGCAAAAAAACCGGTAACGAAAAAGAAAATTATATTGCCACCAATTTTTATGAGTACTGGCGCAATGATGTACTTCTTACCGGAATTCAGGTTAACATCGTTAGAAATAGGAGAGGCAATTATCATAGGGCTTATTTTCTCTATATTTCTTATTAAAACAACTAAGTTCGAAATAAGAGGCGAACAAATATATATGAAACCGTCAAAAGCATTTATATTTATTTTAGTTGGGTTATTAGCAGTGCGAGTAGCAATGAAATCGTATTTAAGTCAATCGATTGATTTAACGCAGTTAAGCGGAATGTTTTTCTTACTCGCATTTGCGATGATTGTATCGTGGAGAATTGCGATGTATCGCTCGTATACTAAATTAGAAAAGACAATAAAAAGAGCTGGAATTTCTATATAGGAAATCCAGCTTTTTTTATGTTTTATTAAAATTCTTTAGCTCGGAACTCATTTACTAAATTTTAAACGATCTTGAGCATCTTGTAATGCAACTGGCGTAACATTAATACCAGTTGGATCAACAATTTTTGTGTTTAATAAAATAGAATCTAAGCTACCGCGAAATGTTTTTGTATAGTTTTGACGCAACATTTGTCGTTCTTGTTTTTCATCAATCGTTAATCCAGATGTTCTTTCTTTTTTTGCTAATTCGTTAATACGGAATAAAATGTTTTGCATGTGTTTTCACCTCTAGTTAGATTTAATTAAATTAGTTACTTACTAATTTATAGTTATTTTAACGCGTGATTTTTATTATGTCAACACCATCTAAAAAGGTTAACAATTGACGAAAAATTATAACAATAATAAAATGAATAACAGAGGACAATTAGCTTTAAATGCATACATAGAATGCTAGGGGGATTATTATGAAATCAACATTTTTTGCTCAAAATAGAGAAAGATTAATGAAAACATTGCCAAATGAATCGATTATGATTTTATTTGCGGGACAGGCACCTCATATGTCAGCCGATGCGCATTATAAATTTGTGCCGAATCGAAACTTTTACTATTTAACGGGAATAGATGAGCCCAATGTTATTTTCACATTGAAAAAGTTTGGAAATAGTGTAGAAGAAACTCTTTTCATTGAAAAGTCAGATCCAGTAATGGAAAAATGGGTAGGAAAAACAGTTTCTAAAGAAGATGCAGAACAAATTTCAGGTATAAAAAAAGTTGTATATATAGAAAGCTTTGAAAAGACAATTGCAAATACACTTTTCGCAGAGAATGTGAAACATGTGTGTTTAGATTTAGAGCGTCGTGAGTGGAATGGTACGGAGACAAAAACGTTAGCGTATGCTAAACATGTAAGAGAACAATACCCACACATTACAATTGGTAATGTATATCCGAGCATTTGTGAATTACGAGTCTTTAAAACAGAGGAAGAAATTGAAATTATTAAAGAAGCAATTGCTATAACGAAAGATGGTATTTACAATGTGTTAAAGCATGCAAAATCAGATATGATGGAATATGAATTAGAAGCAAATTTTGATTTTACGCTGAAATCATCTGGAATTAAGCATCATGCGTTCAATACAATTTTGGCAAGTGGAAAAAATGCTACTGTCCTTCATTATGAAGATAATGATGCACAAATTCAAAAAGGTGATTTAGTACTGCTTGACTTAGGTGCTCAAAAAGACTATTACAACGCTGATATTAGTTATACATTCCCAGCAAGTGGAACATTTTCTAGTCGCCAAAAACAAATATATAATATCGTGTTAAAAGCATTGAAAGAAACAACTGAACTTATTAAGCCAGGAGTAAAGTTTGCTGCATTAAATGAGCATACAAAAAAGGTACTGACAGAAGAGTGTAAAGCAATTGGTTTAATTCAAGAAGATGAGGAACTGTCTAAATACTATTATCATGGTGTGAGCCATTTCCTTGGTTTAGATACGCATGATGTAGGAACGTATAAAGATAGAGTATTAGAAGAAGGAATGGTTATTACGATTGAACCAGGTCTATATATTGAAGAAGAAGCAATTGGTATTCGTATCGAAGATGATATTCTTGTAACGAAAGATGGGTATGAAAACTTGTCAAAAGATATCATTAGAGAAGTTGAAGAAATTGAAGCGTTTATGAGAGAAAATAATGTAAATGTAACAGAGGATGAAGTTGTTACGAAATAATGATTTGGAAAGGCGCTCTGTTTTTGAGCGTCTTTTTTATTTATAAGTAGGTGAAAGAAACTGTTATATAATGAGTTTCTATTGTGAAGCCATAAAGAATAAGCGTATAATATTATAGTTATCCCATTACTCGGGGTAACCCGCGAATGATAAATAAGATTGTCGTTTTATCATCGCTTCTAAACATATATACAGCGAAAGTAACACTGGAAAACAGATAGGGAGTTATAAAATGAAATTAATTATTGCCGAGAAACCAGATCAAGGTTTGGCTCTTGTTTCACAGTTTAAATATCGCAGGAAAGATGGATATTTAGAAGTAGAAGCGAATGAGTTATTTCCAAATGGAGCGTACTGTACATGGGCAATTGGTCATTTGACGCAGTTATGTAATCCAGAACATTATCACGCAGAGTGGAAAAAATGGTCACTTGATACGTTACCGATGATTCCTGAACGTTTTCAATTTGAAGTAACAAAGTCGAAGTATAAACAATTTAATGTAGTGAAACAGCTGTTACATAATCCTCAGGTAACAGAAATTATTCACGCGGGCGATGCTGGGCGCGAAGGGGAACTAATCGTACGAAACATTATTAATCTTTGCAGTGTGCAAAAGCCGATGAAACGTCTTTGGATTTCATCTTTAACGAAGCAAGCAATTTATCAAGGATTTAAAAATTTACTTGATGAATCAGATACGATTAATACGTATTACGAAGCATATACAAGATCTTGCGCTGACTGGGTTGTTGGCATGAATGCATCACGTGTGTTTAGTATTTTACTAAAGAAAAAAGGAATGAACGATGTATTTTCCGCCGGTCGTGTACAAACACCAACGTTAGCATTGATCGTAAAGCGTGAAAAAGAAATAGAGAACTTTAAATCAGAGCCGTTTTGGGAAGTGTTCGCAACCTTTAATATAGAAGGAAAGAAGTATGAGGGAAAGTGGGAGAAAGATAGTGAATCTCGCTTAAATGATCCGGATTTGGCTAATAAAATTGCAGCGTTTTGTCAAAACAAACCAGCTGTAGTAAAAGAAATGAAAACCGAGCGTAAAGAGTTTCAGCCGCCGTTTTTATTTAATTTATCAGCACTGCAAGCGACAGCGAATAAAGCTTTTAAATTTTCACCGAAAAAGACGCTTGATATAACACAAGCGCTATATCAAAAAGGAATAGTCTCTTATCCTCGTTCAGATTCTAACTATGTTACACAAGGAGAAGCAGCGACGTTCCCTGATATTTTACAAAAATTAAGTCAATTTGATGAATATAAAGGCTTATTACCAGCACCAATTGAATCGATTATGAATAACAAACGATATGTAAATGAGAAAAAGGTTACAGATCACTACGCAATTATACCGACAGAGCAAGTTACAAACCCAAGCAAGCTATCAGGTGACGAAAAGAAAATTTACGATATGATTGTAAGAAGACTTATTGCGGCGCATTATGAAGTAGCAATCTTTGACTATACAACGATTACAACTCTTGTAGACGAACGTGCTGAGTTCATCTCGAAAGGAAAACAGCAAATTCAAGAAGGTTGGCGTAAAGTTATTTTCCAAGACGATAAAGATGACGAAACGCTTCTGCCAATTGTAGCTGAAGGCGAACAAGGAAAAGTTGTAAAGGTGAAAGTGAAAGAAGGAAAAACACAACCACCGAAGCGTTATACAGAAGGACAACTTATTACGTTAATGAAAACAGCAGGTAAGTATTTAGAGAATGAAGAGCTTGAGAAAGTATTGAAGAAAACAGAAGGTCTAGGTACAGAGGCAACTCGCGCTGGAATTATTACGATGCTGAAGGATCGTAAATATATAGATGTGCAGAAAAACCAAGTGTATGCGACTGATAAGGGAAAAGTATTAATTACCGCAATCGGTGATAAAATATTAGCTTCGCCAGAAATGACCGCAAAATGGGAACAGCGCCTTGCGGAAATTGGTGAAGGTACAGCTTCACCAGCTACATTTATGGAACAAACGAAAAAGCTGTCAGCGAAAATTATTGAAGACGCGGTTGAAATGTCAGAGAAATGGGATTTCACCGGATTACATGTTGAATCGATTGAACGAAAAGGATCGAAATTTACAACAGGTAAAAAGGTTGGTAGTTGTAAAAAGTGTGATGGCGATGTAATCGATAAGTCGACATTTTACGGTTGTTCCAACTACAATACAACACAATGTGATTTTACCATTTCGAAGAAGATATTAAGTAAAACAATTTCGCAAAAGAACATGACGAAGCTCTTAAAAGGTGAGAAGACAGATTTAATAAAGGGCTTTAAAAAGGGAGAGAAAACGTTCGATGCGAAGTTAGAGTGGAAAGATAATAAGATTAATTTTGTGTTTGAGAATTAATTTTCGCATCACATAAAAAAATCCTATGATTCGAGCATATTCATTATGTTAATAAAAATCGCTCAAATGCTGAAAGCATTTGGGCGATTTTTTATTAACATAAAATATAAATTTTCTTGTTTAATTCCCATTTAAAATTTGCAAATGAATAACTAAGTAATAAAAAGCACTCCATATACTTGAGAAACTATGATAGATCTTCAAGTGTATGTGAGTGCTTTTAAATTTTAATGACTTTTTTAATATAAAATTACTTTTTATTTAGTATTTCTTTTTCGTCTATTGAAGAATAATAAGCTACTTCCTAATGCTGCGAATAACGCTCCTAATGATGTTAGAAGAGAACTTTCATTGCTAGCACCGGCTTTTGGTAAAACTTTTGTAGAGTTGTCAGATTCACTACCGGAATTGCTGTCTTTGTCAGACCCGTTGCCAGACCCGTTGTCAGACCCGTTGCCAGATCCGTTGCCAGATCCGTTGCCAGATCCGTTGTCAGATCCGTTGTCAGACCCGTTATCGGAATCAGAGTCAGAATCAGAATCAGAGTCGCTATCGCTGTCAGAGTCAGAATCGGAATCAGA
>NZ_NUVD01000015.1 GCF_002564555.1 Bacillus cereus
CCCCTTCCCTAGACCATCATATGATGGTCTATTTTGTTTTCTAAATACACAATTTAACTTTCTCTGCTTATTTCAGCAAAATCAATCTATATTTAAATAGATATTTTCTATACTAAATATTCGGAATATATTGTCAAAATAGGTGTTTTTTCGGTACAATTAATTTAGAAAGTAATTTCACAAAAATAAGGGGGGATTTTATTGAAACAAACAAAAGCAATCTTAATTGCATTATTTCTCGGTCTAGTTGTCGGACTCACTTTAAATTTAGCTGCACCGTCCATTTTCGAACCATTAAATCAATATGTGTTCAATCCACTTGGTCAATTGTTTATTCGCCTCATTAAAATGCTAGTTGTTCCTGTTGTATTCATTTCTATCGTACTTGGGGCCGCTGGGCTTGGAGATCCGAAACAACTTGGAAGAATCGGTTTAAAATCAATTTCATTCTTCCTTGTAACAACAGCTGTTGCCATCTCTATCGCGGTTACCTTTGCACTTATTATAAAGCCAGGGGCTGGCGGTAACTTTAACACAGAAGGGCTTAAGTATGAAGGTGCAAAAACTGAAACATCTTTCGTCGACACACTACTTAACATCGTGCCAGATAACCCAGCAAAAGCGATGGCTGATGGTAACATGTTACAAATTATTGCCTTTGCCGCATTGATCGGACTCGGTTTAGCTGTTTTAGGAAAACGAGTTCAAGGTATCCATTCATTACTTGAACAGGGCAACGAATTAATGATGTATCTTGTTAATCTCGTTATGAAATTAGCTCCAATTGGGACATTCGGATTGCTCGCCTCATCCGTTGGTAAAATGGGTCTTGCAGGCGTCGCTGCGATGTTCAAGTATATGATTGTCGTTATGTTGGTACTCATTATTCATGGTGTCTTCGTATATGGCGGCTTATTAAAAATATTAGCAAAAGAAAGTATTATCCGTTTCTTTAAACAGTTCGGACCAGTAATGGCGATTGGGTTTAGTACATCTAGCTCTAACGCTTCCCTTCCATTTGCAATGAAAACAGCACAAGAAAAACTTGGCGTTCCAAAAGCGATCAGCTCTTTTGTACAACCACTAGGTGCAACGATTAATATGGATGGTACTGCTATTATGCAAGGTGTAGCAACTGTATTTATCGCTCAAGTATACGGAGTTGAACTTACTTTAGCACAATTAGCTATGGTCGTATTAACTGCTGTACTAGCTAGTATCGGTACTGCTGGTGTACCAGGTGTTGGACTTGTAATGTTAACAATGGTCTTAAATCAAGTAAATCTACCAGTAGAAGGTATTGCTTTAATTATCGGTATTGACCGCATTCTTGATATGTCTAGAACAGCTGTAAATATTTCCGGTGATGCAATTTGCGCAATGATTGTCGCAAAATCAGAAGAAAAATATAATACAAATCAATCTGCAGCATCTTAAATCAAAAAAGGAGTGAATTGTATCACTCCTTTTTTGATTTACTTCCTTTTTTCGAACGATATTCTTTCCCTTTATTATCGTTACCAGTTTCAAATTCAGTACTAAATTCTTGATTAAACTGTCCTGATTTTGGTGACCCTTGATTACCGCTCCCTTTACTACCATTACGATTTGTCATATTTCTGCCTCCTTCCTTTACTAGTAGTATGATACATATTTTATTTTTTATAATCTTTCACACAAGAAAGAAGACGTTCCACATATGAGGAACGTCTTCTTTGTCATTACGTAAGCGTTTTCTTGTTTATAATTACTTACTTATATAAGTTTTTTGGAAATAGAAATCATTATATTCATTTCATCTTCTGAAAGTGTAGAAAATCTTTCTTGTAAATATTGTTTTTTCGCACCTTCCATTTTCGCAACTAATTCTTTACCTTGTTCTGTAATCTCTAAATATACAACTCGACGATCTGATGTAGAACGTGAACGAGTTACAAACCCTTTATTGATTAATTTTTCTGTAACAGCTGTAATATGACTATTCGACACACTTAACTCATTAGCTACACGTGATACCATTTCTTTATTCGCACGATTTAATATTCTAAGGACGATAAATTCATTCCATGGGATGTAACCACCAAATATTTTTCCAATATCATTACGCAACGTGCGAAACATAGCAAACACATTTGTCGATAGTTCTTCCATTAATTGCTCTCGATTTTGAGACAACTTTGACAGCTCCTTTTATTTCATTTAGTTAAATAAAAACCTTATTAATAATCTTACATGAAATCTTACTTTTTGTCACCTTATTTTTCCATAATTCGTAGTTTTTTAATATGTATTTCATGATACAATAAAAGCAAATCATACTAAAGAGGTGTTACTTATGAACTTACAACAATGGGCTGATAAAGGTATGTCCTTTGATACATATGTGAATGAAATGCAAGTAAACCAATACGAACTACTACACATTTACAATAATTTTTTAATTCCAAATGAATTACTTCCTGTATTAGAAGAACGTCAAAATGATGGCTGGCGTGTTATCGTATTAACTGCTGATTGGTGCGGTGACGCTCTTTTATGCGTACCTGTTATGAAACGAATTTCTGAAGTTGCAAATATTGATATGTCATTATTAATTCGCGATGAAAACTTGGAATTAATGGATCAATATTTAACAAATGGAACAGCACGTGCGATTCCAATCTTTATTTTCATTGATAAAGATGGAAATGAACAAGCCGTCTTTGGACCACGTGCTCCAAAAGTACAAGAGTTAGTAACTTCAATGCGCGCTACATTGCCTGAAAAAGAAGATCCAACATTCGAAGAGAAACAAAAAGAAATGTACGCTAATTTCCGTGCTACATTAGCTGATGATACTTCTCTATGGGAACATGTAATGGAAAGCATGATTGAAAAAATAGTAAAATAAAAAACTGCCGATTTCGGCAGTTTTTTTATTAAACAAAATTACAATCCTTTTTTCTGGGAATACGCAGCATCTACACACTCTGCTAAACGTTCCATTTCACCTATGTATACTGCACGTGTCATCCATCCAGTCAACTTATACATAATCTTATATAAAAAATTCTTCGGTTCAAATTCTACGATTAAAGTAAGTGATGTACCTTCTTCATCTTCTTCTAACATATAAGTTGCGGCTGTATACCCTTGCTTCATGTCACATCCAACTGATACGATATAAGGTGCATCGTACTCTAAAATTTCGGCCTCAAACTCATATATTTTCTTCCCCATCTTTTGCACGGATATGTATTTATCACCTTCACGAGGATTTTCTACATCTACATTTGAAGGATACCTATTCTCTACCATAAAAGTACTCCATTCTAGTACTTTTTCGTCATCATTTACATAATCAAATACAATATCAATTGGTGCTGGAATTACTATTTCTATTGAAAAACTCACTTAGTTGCTCCTCTCAAATACCCTATAAATTTTCTTTATATTAATGCAACAAAATCATTATGTCATATTTTACATAGTGAAATACAAGTAAATGAGAGCAAAAATTTTATTTTCTCCTGCTATAAAAGAAATACCCTATAGAATAGACTTTTTTCAAGTGTCTAATCTATAGGGTATTTCCGATAATTTATTCTTACATAATGAAGAAATAGAATACCGCAGCTAAAATGAAACGGTAATAAGCGAACGGTGTTAGTTTTACACGAGATAATAATTTTAAGAATGAAACAATTGCAAGCATCGCAACAACGAATGCTGTAATAAATCCAGTTGCAAATAATGGTATATCAGCTGCGCTTAATATATCCCAGCTTTTAATTAAATCTAAACCACTTGCAGCTACCATCATCGGTACTGCTAAAATGAACGTATATTCAGCTGCCGCTGTATGCGACACGCGAGCTAATAAACCACCACTTATTGTCGACCCAGAACGAGAAAATCCTGGCCAAAGTGCTAAACATTGGAACATACCAATTGTAAATGCTTGCTTATATGTGATTTCATCTAGCGTTCTTGCTGTACTTGGTTTCGAAAACTTCTCAGCAACAATCATTAAAATACCACCAGCTACTAAGCTAATAACAACTGGTCCTGGACCAAATAACACTTCTTTAATCGCACTATGGAACAATACGCCAAGTATGCCGGCAGGAATCATCCCGATAATAATATGTAATAAATTTAACGATGGTCCATCAGTTACTTTCCCTATTCCAACTAATGACCATAGACGTTTCCAAAATATAACAACAACTGCTAAAATCGATCCCAATTGAATAACAACTTCGAAAACTTTCGCTCTCTCATCTTCGAATCCAATTAAATGACCTGTTAGAATCATATGTCCTGTTGATGAAACTGGTAGAAACTCTGTTAGACCTTCAACAGCACCCATGATTAATCCAATTAACCAATCAGCCACAAGTAGTGCCTCCTTAATAACGAATATGTAATTTTTTCACACCTTATCATAATACCTTATCCCTTTTCAAAGTGCATCCTTTTTTTATTATTTCCACATGTTATAGGCGCGTATTTCTTTTCTATTTTTTGATTAAATTGTATGATAGTAAGAGTTTGTTTTTATGCGGAAAGGGGATTTTATGAAAGAAACCAGTACATTCTCACAAAAGTTAAAGCAATTTGTATTACTATTTTTCCCGATTTTTGTAACGCAAATGTCCTTATTTGCAATGAGTTTTTTCGATACAACAATGTCAGGACATGCAAGTCCTATTGATTTAGCAGGCGTTGCGATTGGAACAAGTATATGGATTCCAGTGAGTACGGGATTAACAGGAATTTTAATGGCTACTACTCCAATTGTTGCACAGCTCGTTGGATCCAAGAAGAAAGAGGACGTTCCTCATGTTGTCATACAAGCAGTTTATTTAGCAATTTGTGCTAGCTTCGTTGTCATCCTTATCGGATTCTTCGTTGTTTCACCTATTTTAAACGGCATGCGTTTAGAAGAGCCTGTAGAACGTATCGCAGTACAATTTTTAAGTATTATCTCGATAGGAATTATCCCTTTATTCACTTATACTGTTTTGCGTGGATTTATTGATGCATTAGGAAAAACTCGGACAACGATGATCATTACGTTACTATCATTACCTATTAACGTAATATTAAATTACCTATTAATTTTTGGTAACTTCGGTTTTCCAAAACTCGGTGGTGTCGGAGCAGCAATTGCTTCCACTGCAACATATTGGTGCATTTTAATCATTACAGTCATTATTATTCGTACGAAAGAACCTTTCGCATCTTTTAATATCTTTAAGCAGTTATATCGACCTTCTCTTTCGAGTTGGAAAACATTCTTAAAACTTGGCGTCCCTATCGGATTTGCTATCTTTTTTGAAACGAGTATTTTCGCTGCGGTAACACTTATGATGAGTAATTTTAGTACGACAACAATCGCAGCACATCAAGCCGCTATGAACTTTGCTTCCTTGTTATATATGACTCCGTTAAGTTTAGCAATGGCAATGACTATCGCAGTTGGATTTGAAGTTGGAGCAAAACGATACGATAATGCAAAACAATATGGATTTATCGGGATTGGCTTAGCCCTTGGATTCGCCCTATTATATTCGATTCTTCTTTATTTCTTTGACGATGAAATTGCTTCTATTTATACGACAGATGTACATGTCCACCATTTAGCAAAAGAGTTCCTTATATTCGCGATTTTATTTCAAATTTCAGATGCAATTGCAACTCCCGTACAAGGAGCACTGCGTGGTTATAAAGATGTAAATGTCGCTCTAATTATGACGTTAATTGCTTACTGGGTAATAGGTCTACCTCTTGGCTACATATTAGCAACGTATACGGAATGGGCCGCAAAAGGTTATTGGATTGGTCTTATTATCGGTCTAGCATTTGGTGCCGGCTTCCTACTTATCCGTCTTTTTCAAGTACAACGAAAATATACAACAGAAAACAGCCGCTAACGATAAAGCGGCTGTTTTCTTTATGCATATTTTTTCTTATAACGTATAACATAATGAAAAAGAAAGGTGGATACATATGGACGAAAAAGAAACAGAAAAAAAACAATCATTCGATGAAGAATTCGCTCCTGAAATTTCACCTGGATACAGGCAAGATGTACATAAATCACCTAAATATAAAAACACTTCGTTTTTAATGGGCATTACCATTTTTGCTGCGGTATTACTCGTACTCATCATTTTCGTCTATTTTTAAGGAAAGGTGACATATTATATGAAGAAACAAGATTCCAATCGTTCAAAAAGAACTGTGAAAACACAAAAAGGATATGCAGGAGATTCAGTTAATAAACTTAAACAAGTCGAGCAAGGAAATCTATATATTGCTCAAAAAGAACTTGGTCAACAAAATGAAAATCTTTAAAGTTCCTCTACTCTTCGAGGGGCTTTTTTTATTGTACATACTGCTTTTGCTCAAGTACCCTAAATACATTATTAACCTTTACAATTTTCATCTCATAATTTAATTTCATTTCACTTCTCTTACCATTTTCCGTACCAGAAACGTAGACTACAGTATGATAAAGAAAACTCTCATCCGTTTCTTCACGTATCTCCTCACTTGTAAATTTATACTCTAAATCCCGAAAACGATTTGGATAATAATTTTGTATCAATTGTTCATATCCTCTACTTACAAATATCTCTTCACCTTTTTGCTTCACATCTTCTCTATTATTAAACTCAAACACTGATAATTGCGCTGTCACAAAGTGTTCTCCTACCTTCTTCATTTCTTTATAAGTTAAATTTTCTATACTCTTATTCTTTAATTCCTTATTCAACTCGTACTGATCTATCGGTTTAAAGGTAGCGAAAACTGCCTCTTTATATGACCAAAACAAACCAAAGGCGATACATATAGAAATGATTACTATTCTTTTCTTCACAATACACCCCATTCCTATTCATAATGATAGTTATATTTTAACATATAGAAAGAAAATTCTGATATCATAAGGTAGAATACTCTAACTTTACCTTAGAAGCGAGGAACAAATATGGATTCTTACATACAATATATAAAACAAGCTTTGCCTAATCTTTCTATACATTCATATAAACAAAATGAAGAAGGATGGGATAATATAGCGGTTATAATAAATGACGAACTCCTGTTTCGTTTTCCCCGAAAACAGGAATATTCAAAACGAATTCCTTTAGAAAAAGAAATGTGTACACTTCTCTCTCATTCGCTACAAAAAATTGAGGTTCCAAAGTATCACCTAGTGTATAAAAATGATACTGATGCTATTCCGTTTTGTAGTTACTATACTCTCATTCATGGTGAACCATTAAAAACAGAAACAGTTATCAAGCTGGAGGATAAAGAACTGAAAGCAATTATTACACAATTAGCTACTTTCCTTGCAGCTCTACATAGTATTCCTTTAAAACACGCTAAAACGTTAAAGTTCCCTATCGAAAAATCACTTACCTACTGGAAAGAGCTACAAACAAAATTAAATCAATATCTTACCAACAGTCTTACTTCATTACAGAAATCAGCCTTAAATCGTTTATTCGAAAATTTCTTTGCATGTATAGCAACATCTACTTTTCAAAATACGATCATTCACGCAGACTTTACACATCATCACATTTTATTTAATAAGCAGAATAAAACCATTTCAGGTGTTATCGACTTTGGTGATGCTCAAATCGGTGATCCTGCTTTTGATTTTGCGGGACTATACTACGATTTCGGACATGAATTTACTACATCTGTATATGAGCAATACCATACTCTTGTTTCTCACGATGATCCATTACTGCTTCACCGCATTACGACCTTTTATCAATACAGTCCTTTACTACATAATATTATTTATAACTTTGAAACAAAGAATGAACCTGAATTCATAGTGGGTACAGAACAACTGAAAGTAATACTACAGGGATGAGATTACATTCTCTCCCCATGCTCCCTTTCCTCATACATCATTAACTTTTTATCCATTTCAACAATGACTTTATACAGTTGAAACGCCTGTAAAATTTGCAGTTGAATTCCAAAAGGAGCATTTTGTTCTTTTAACCATTGAAATACTTTCGTTTCATCTTTCATTGATTATTCCTCCCTTTATTAAAATCTGCTACAAATATACCGTAAATGATGAAAAGCTTTTCATGTCAATAATAAAAAGGATGCAAAATGCATCCTTTAATGTACGATATTTTTCTTCTGCGACGCTTCTTCCTTTCCTTCTTCCACTTGGCATTCACTACGAAAAGCACAACTCATACACTCAGAACGAAAATGCCGCTCTGTATAGTGCTCAGGTTGTTGCAACATTTCTTTCATCCTAGATAAATCAGCCATTCCAGTTATAATATCTTCCTGTTTCGGAATGTACTCATACTTAGTTCCTTCTATTAAATTAATAACTTCAATTTTCCCTGGAAGAATGCCAAAAGCTTTATAACTGAATACTGTCGTTAACTTTTGACAAAGAGCAAGCATTTCCTCATCCGCATCAACAACATACTTTTTAATTATAAACGACTCAGTACTCCACTCACCAACTTCTAATGTCAATGACATGTGAACACCTAGCTCTTCCATATATGTTTGAAATTTTTCATATAAAAATAACGGCGGCGTCTGGCTATCATCTCTTTCAACAAACTGTAATAAGTGATCTGTTAGCTTCGCTAACACAATATAGTACTCCGTCTTCGAAGCAAACATATTAATCCTTACTTTTTTCCAATACTTTTCTATTAATATTAAAAGTACAATTTTCGTTTGTTGGTCCGCAGGTAATGTGTAATATTCGTTAATAATTCGATTCACAATCATTTGTGCTATTTGTTGCCATTCAACCGAAGAAGGTTCTCTTCTTTTTATATGACGAAAATAAAATTTATGCGGACAACGCATAAAATCATACAAATGGTAATCTGTCATCGTTTTAATTGCGATTTTCTCATGCACTTGCTCTTCATCTCCCTTCTGCCATTAAGAAAGGTGTTTTACAAATTCAGCTCCAAACTGTAAACATTTTTCTACATCTTCATCTTCTGGCGTTAATTCTACTTTTAATCCTTCTAACACAACTGCCGCTCCGCGTTCTTGTAACTTTTCTATTAAAATGTCAACCGCCACGCCGTATTTCGGATAAGCTGAATCACATGACCCGAATACTGCCGCTTTTTTTCCAGCTAAATCAATAGAATCCATTGCGTCATAAAAATCTAAGAAATCATCAGGAAGGTCTCCGTCTCCCCAAGTGTAGGCACCTAAAATAATTCCATCATGCTGTTCTAATATAGAAGCTTCTGGTGAATCCATAATATCAATAACTTCAATTTCATTTTCTGTTTCACGAATTGCCCCTGCAATATGATCAGCCATTTCCTCTGTATTTCCACTCATACTTGCAAAAATCATTACTAACTTACTCAACTTTATCTCTCCCTTTACTTTGTATCTCTTTTTTTGTTTGAATTGTATTCCTCTCATCTACATATTCAGAACGAATTACATTTCGTTGCCATTCCATATGCTGATCAACATCTTTATTTTTATCTTTTAATCCCCTCCGCAGAAGGTGAAAATTTTTTCTCATTAACATGTCGCATCCATTCTATTGATAATAATTATCAATTTAAACTACACTTAGATTAATTGACATTGATTATCAATGTCAACAACTATTTTTTAAAAAATGATTAAAATGTACAAGCTTGTCCGTTAGCTATTCATATACTATAAATGAGCATAGTTCTTTCTCAGCCCTCTCTGACGGAAAGAAATAAAAGCAACTGCGATAGAGCGCAGTTGCCTTTTTTTATTCTTTTCTATGATTTCAGTAACCTCATCGTTGTTTCTAAAAATAATTCCACTCCATAGATTAGAGCTGATTCATCTACATCAAATCTTGGATGATGATGCGGATAACAAGTATCTATTTTTTCATTCCCCGTTCCCAATTTAATGAAGCAACCCGGTGCTTTTCTTAAATATGCTGAAAAATCTTCTCCTCCCATAGAAGGTTCCAGCTTCACAACACGCTCATTCCCGAACAAATGTAGCGCGCTTTCTTCTACTACTTCCGTAATATATTCATCATTAATAACTGGATCATATCCGTACCGATACGTATATGTATAATCCCCTCCATGCGCTTCTGTAATTCCTTTCACGATTTGCTCAATTCTCTCTTCTGATTCTTTCCTTAATGTTTGATTAAAAGAACGAACAGTTCCCATTAAAATTGCGGTAGTTGGAATAATATTATCAGCCATTCCCCCATGGAACTGCGTAACCGAAACCACCCTTTGCATAAAAGCACTTGTATTTCTTGATACGATATGTTGTAAATTTGTAATAATCTGCGCTCCAATAGCAATAGGGTCTATCGTTTCTTCCGGCCGCGCTGCATGCCCTCCTTTCCCATGAATTTCAACTGTAAATACGTCTGGTGCTGCCATCATCGGCCCATATACAATTCCTATCTTCCCGCTTTCCAATCCAGACATAACATGTAAACCTATTACATAATCAACACCGTCCATCACACCAGCCTCAACCATTTCCTGTCCCCCACCAGGATATACTTCTTCTGCATGCTGAAAGAATAGACGAATTTCCCCTACAAACCCTTCCTTCATATTTGACAGCACCTCTGCTGTACTTAACAAAATGGCCGCATGCGCATCATGTCCACATGCATGCATAATCCCTTTATGAACAGACGTATAAGTTTTACTTGTCTCCTCTTGAATGGGTAAAGCATCAATATCCGCCCGAATTGCAACTACTTTACCTTGTTCCACGCCCCTTTTAATCGCTAATACACTGTATTTCGTTGGCCTTGTTACTTCAAAAGAAGAAAATGAACATAACGTATCATATATAAATTGCGAAGTTTCTTTTTCGTGAAACGATAATTCTGGATGCTTATGAAAATGCCGTCTCCATTTCATAATATTTTCTTCTGAAATAAGACTCTTCCACATTCTATTCATGATAATTTCCTCCTTTTAAAAAGATTAAGAAATTAAAAACTTCCTTTATCTCTATCAATTGAATGAAAGAACAAATATTATATTTTCACGTATGCTTCTAGCCCACTTTTATATATTCATACAATCCACTTTCTATTTACATGTCAAATCCATTACAAATTCATGCCGAATGTAATATAATTGCTAAGTTAGGGATTTTCTTTTTTAGTATTTAGTGCTAATATCAGAAAAGAGCCTTTTGTCTTATTTTTACCTAAAATGTGGAATTTTGTTTTTTTCACAATAATGTAGGACATGATACCTACAAAGAGCTATTATTTCATTAAGAGAGGGAAAGACATGGAAAGATTAAAAGAGATATGGTCTCGACCACTCACACAATGGGTTGCAAAAACGGTTTATTACCTTGCAATTTTATTTGCATTACTTTGGTTGTATGGATTCCATGATACAAACACAAGTACATTTATTTACAATGAATTCTAGGGTGGGAACGTTATGAAGTTATTAGAACAAATTGAAAAGTGGGCTGCAGAAACGCCTGATCAAACCGCTTTTGTTTGGCGAGATGCGAAAATTACGTACAAACAATTAAAGGAAGATTCTGATGCGTTAGCACATTGGATTTCTTCTGAGTATCCAAATGATCGTTCACCAATTATGGTGTATGGCCATATGCAACCTGAAATGATTATTAACTTTTTAGGTTGTGTAAAAGCTGGACATGCTTACATTCCTGTAGATTTATCTATCCCAGCTGATCGTGTACAACGTATCGCTGAAAATTCTGGTGCGAAATTACTTTTATCAGGGACCGAAGTAACTGTAACTGATTTACCCGTTCGCATTGTAAGTGAAGACAACTTAAAAGATATTTTCTTTACTCATAAAGGGAAAACTCCAAATCCTGAACATGCGGTAAAAGGTGATGAGAACTTCTACATTATTTACACATCAGGAAGTACAGGTAATCCGAAAGGGGTTCAGATTACTTATAACTGTCTTGTTAGTTTTACAAAATGGGCTGTAGAAGATTTCAACTTACAAACAGGGCAAGTATTCTTAAATCAAGCACCTTTCTCATTCGATTTATCTGTAATGGATATTTACCCATCATTAGTAACAGGTGGTACACTTTGGGCAATCGATAAAGATATGATTGCACGTCCAAAAGACTTGTTTGCTTCTTTAGAGCAATCGGATATTCAAGTATGGACTTCAACACCATCTTTCGCAGAAATGTGTTTAATGGAAGCTTCTTTCTCTGAGAGTATGTTACCAAACATGAAAACATTCTTATTCTGCGGTGAAGTGTTGCCAAATGAAGTAGCTAGAAAATTAATTGAGCGTTTCCCGAAAGCAACAATCATGAATACGTACGGTCCAACAGAAGCTACAGTTGCTGTAACAGGTATTCACGTTACAGAAGAAGTGCTGGATCAATACAAATCACTTCCAGTTGGCTACTGTAAATCTGACTGTCGCCTTCTTATTATGAAAGAAGATGGAACGATTGCACCTGATGGTGAAAAAGGTGAAATCGTAATTGTCGGTCCAAGCGTAAGCGTTGGGTATTTAGGAAGCCCTGAATTAACAGAAAAAGCATTTACTATGATTGACGGTGAGCGTGCCTATAAAACAGGCGATGCTGGCTATGTTGAAAATGGTCTTCTATTCTATAATGGTCGTCTTGATTTCCAAATTAAGCTTCATGGTTATCGAATGGAATTAGAAGAAATCGAGCATCATCTTCGTGCGTGTTCTTACGTAGAAGGAGCAGTTATTGTTCCAATTAAAAAAGGTGAGAAATACGATTATTTATTAGCGGTTGTTGTTCCTGGAGAGCATTCGTTTGAAAAAGAATTCAAATTAACATCTGCCATCAAAAAAGAACTCAATGAGCGATTACCAAACTACATGATTCCACGTAAATTCATGTATCAATCTTCTATTCCAATGACACCAAATGGAAAGGTAGATCGCAAAAAATTATTGAGTGAGGTTACAGCATGACCGCGTATGGATCATTTTATTTTTTCGCTATAGTGGGCATTTTATTAATACCTACTATCATAGCTGGATTAAAAGGTAAAATGTTGCGTAAATATAATGCAGTTCTAACATTAGTAATGCTTGCTATTATCTTCTCTGATAAGCCAAAGCAAGCGATTATGTTAGCCGCATTTATTATTTGGCAATATGCCCTTATTAAAGGCTATTTAATTTTAAGAAAACAAAATAATAGTACATTCACGTTTTGTATAGCTGTTATTTTATCGATTTTACCGCTTATTTTGGCAAAAATCGCACCGTTTGTACCTGAGCTAAAGTTTGTTGTATTTTTAGGAATGTCCTATGTAACATTTAGAGCAGTACAAATGGTATTTGAAGTTCGTGATAACTTAATTAAAGAACTTTCCTTCTTTAATTTTTGGGAATTCATTTTATTCTTCCCGGCTATCTCAACGGGACCTATCGATCGTTATCGAAGATTCCAAAAAGATATGCAAAAGCCACCTAGTGCAGAAGAATATCAAAATTTACTATATACAGGGCTAAACCGTATTTTCCAAGGTTTCTTGTATAAATTTATTATTGCTTACTTAATAAAGCAATATTTTATGGATCCAGCGTTCGCTCAACACGATACAATCCTTTCAAATATGATTTACATGTATAGCTATAGCTTATATTTGTTCTTCGATTTTGCTGGTTATAGCTCATTTGTAATCGGTGTAAGTTATATGATGGGGATTAAAACGCCAGAAAACTTTAATAAACCATTCATTAGTCGTAACATTAAAGACTTCTGGAATCGCTGGCACATGAGTTTATCATTCTGGTTCCGTGACTTTATTTACATGCGTTTCGTCTTTTTTGCAACGAAGAAAAAGTTAATTAAAAACCGATACACAATTTCGTATATCGGTGCATTTTTAAACTTCTTCATCATGGGAATATGGCATATTACTGGTGAGCATGTATATCAATATATTATTTATGGTCTTTATCACGCTGCATTGTTCATCCTATTCGATATTTTCGAACGAAAAAACAAGAAGCATAAGTTTTGGCCAAATAATAAATTTACACACATCCTTGCGATTGTAATTACGTTCCACGTTGTATGTTTCGGTTTCCTAATTTTCTCTGGACACCTTAACAGATACTTTTAATGCACCCTTCTTACTCCATTAAGAAGTTGCACATATAATATATTTCGGATATAAAGGAGATTTTAACAATGGCAGAATTCAAAGAGCAAGTATTAGATATTTTAGAAGAAGTATGTGAAAACGATATTGTGAAAGAAAACTTAGATGTTCAATTATTTGAAGAAGGTATTCTTGATTCTTTCGCTGTAGTATCTTTATTAGTTGAATTCCAAGAGCGTTTAGATATTGAAGTTTCTATTTCTGATTTTGACCGTGACGAGTGGGCTACACCAAACATGGTTATTAAGAAGTTGGAAGAGATCCGATGAACAAAGCAAAATTTGGTCCGATGCTTTTAGCATTGGCCCTTTTTGCTGTATTCTTACTTATTCCAACGCGCTTCCTACTTCCACTTTTAAGTGATGAAAAAGTAGAACAAGCTGCGACTTCTTTAAAAGAAGAAAAGATTCAAAGTATGATTTTACAGCAAAAGATGTTAGCAGATCCGAAATATCTTCCGATGTACGGTTCATCGGAATTCGCACGTATGGATGCTTTCCATCCATCGAATTATTTCAAAGTAAAGCCTGAAGGTTTCACACCATTCCTTCTTGGACGCGGAGGAACACAAGACCTTGTACATGTGTTAAATTTTGCATCTACAATGGATCAATTGAAAGATAAGAAAATGATATTCATTCTTTCTCCGCAATGGTTTGTACCACAAGGTATCGATGAAACGCACTTTGCACCTAACTTTTCAAAACAACAAGGTTATCACTTCATTTTCAACGATGATTTAAAACCTGAAATGAAAAAACAAATTGCAAAACGTTTATTAAACTTTGAGATCGTTAAGAAAGAAACTTTACTTAAAATTTCGCTTGAAGGTATCGCTTATGACGATACGAAGCATAAAGTAAAAGCACTTGCTGCTAAACCTTTCGCTTATATTTATCGTAACATTTTAGATCGTAAAGATTTATTTACAGTAATGTTTGATATTAAACCGCATAAAGAAAAGCTTGATCCGTCATTAAAACAAATGACCTGGGAAGAAGCTCGTAAGTATGCTGATCAAACAGGTGCATTAGAATCAGGGTCTAACGAATACGGTATCGAAGATGATTACTTCAATAGCAAAATTAAGAAGAAATTAAAGCAACGTGAAGGCTACTTAAAAAATGATTCTTATGAAGAATCACCAGAGTATGAAGATTTACAAATTGTACTTGATTTATTAAAACAATCTGGTGCAAAACCACTCTTCATTTCTGTTCCTGTAAAAGGTCCTTGGTATGATTACGCAGGCTTCCCAAAAGAAAAACGCGAATTATACTACAATAAAGTTCATGAGCAAATTACGAAAGCTGGCTATCCAATTGCTGACTTCTCAAATCATGAATATGATAAGTACTTCTTAAAAGATCATATGCATTTAGGTTGGAAGGGCTGGGTTTACATCGACGAAGCTATCCAACAATTTTATAAAGCAAACTAACGAAAAGACCACTTAAATTATTCAAGTGGTCTTTTTCTATATACATTTTGTAATTGCTCGATTACATTCTCTGCTTCATTCATGACACGTTTCACTACGTGCTGAGCTGATTCCGTTCGTGCTAATGATGATGCTTGTCCCGCCCAAAGCGACATATACTCTTCCTTATTTTGCTTCGCTGCTTCTTGGCGTATGTTAGAAGTTAACACGTTTTGCACTGGATACATTGGAAGTCCTTCTTCTTTTCCTTCATGCTTTTCTATAAATTCATTACGAATACCTCGTGCATATTTCCCGGAAAACGCACGGGTTATAGTTGTACTCGTATCTGTACTTTTTAATACAGCCTCTTTATATATATCATGTGTAATACTTTCTTCAGTCGTTAAAAAGGCTGATCCCATTTGAACAGCTTCTGCCCCTAACGTAATTGCTGCAACAAGCCCTTGTCCGTTCATTACACCACCTGCTGCGACAATCGGGATGCTTGGAACTGCTGCTACTAATTGCGGAATTAACGCAAACGTTCCAATCATAGCATCCTGTTCCTTCCCGATAAACGTTCCTCTATGTCCTCCAGCCTCGCTACCTTGCCCGACGATAATATCTACCCCTAACTCGGCAAGTACTTTCGCTTCCGCTACATGAGTAGCTGTTCCAATGACTTTTATTCCGCTTCTTTTCAAATCAGCGATTTCTTCTTTTTCTAACAGTTGAAATGCAAAGCTAACGACCGGTACCTTTTCTTCTAATAACACTTGTAATTGTTTTTTATAGCTTTTGGGAAGCTTTAATATATCTTCTTCCTTTATACCTAACTCTCCATTCACTCCACTAAGTAAGGCTTTCGCCTCGTTTACCTTCTCTTCTTCTATCTGTATTTCTTTCGTTACAAGTAAATTAACCCCAAAAGGCTTATCTGTTAGTTCCCTTATTTTATAAATGGCTTCACGAATTTGTTCTGGGCTCATATAGCCTGCTCCAAGCGTTCCTAATCCTCCGCTATTACTTACAGTTGCAACAAGTTCTGGGGTTGTAATCGCACCTGCCATACCTGCTTGAATGATGGGATACTTAATTTGCAATATGTCTATTACTCGACTTGTAAACATCATTTTCCCTCCTATCCCTCTTATATCTTCTTTATTTGACAAGCTTTCCCCTTCTTTTACAAGGGTTGAAGTTCATATGAAGCGAATATATTGAAAGAGAAGGAGGCTGAGATTAATGATTTATCCAAATGCGTTAAAACAAGGGGATACAGTAATGATTATTGCACCATCTGGTCCACCTACAATTGAAAATGTATTAAAAGGTGTGAATGTATTACAAGAGATGGGGTTATCCGTAATAATCGGGAAGAGTGTTTATGAGAAGTATGGGTATTTAGCTGGAAGTGACCAAGTTCGTCTTGATGATATACATGAAGCATTTACAAATTATGAAGTAAAAGCAATTTTCTGTGCACGAGGTGGTTACGGAAGTGCTCGACTCCTCCCTCACATTCAATATGAAATCATTCGACAAAATCCAAAAATCTTTTGGGGATACAGCGATATTACAGCTTTACATACTGCTTTTTCACGTTATGCAAAGCTTGTTACGTTCCATGGCCCAATGATTGAAGAATTAGGAAAAGGTATAGATTCTCTCTCTTTATCTTCTTTCAATCAGCTCTTCCACCCATATTCATCTATCTTATCTGCATCAGAATGTATCGTACCTAGCTCCCCCTGTACAGTTACAGGCACATTAGTTGGAGGAAATTTAGCTGTTTTAACGAGTATAATCGGTTCGCCCTATGAAATAAATACAGCCAATAAACTTTTATTACTTGAAGATATCGGGGAAGAACCGTATCGCATTGATCGTATGTTAAATCAACTACTTTTATCTGGAAAGTTTAATGAATGTAGTGGTGTTATTTTCACAAGTTGTCATGACTGCACTCCTTCTAAACCATCCCAATCATTGCAAACAATATTATATGAATATTTCACACCATATGGTATACCTGTACTATTCGATTTACCGATTGGACATATAAGTCCAAACATTGGTATTCCTCTTGGAGCTACAGCAACAATAAATACAAATAACAAAACGCTCTCTATTTCTTCCGGTTTAGCCACTCCATGTTTAAATTAAAAAGGAAAAGCAATTAAGCTTTTCCTTTTACTTATAATAATTAAAAATTCGTCCAGATGCGATATCTGAAATTTCTTCTGGAATAAATGTTTTACTTACATCAGTACCAACATTTAGTACAGCTGTTGCATCTTTCTCAATGCTACCAAATAATTCTTTTCCACGTACCGTAACAAGGGGTGTGCCTTCTGGCAACACGTCTTTTACAAATTCCAATTGTGTAAAGAACGGCACGATCCATCTACCCTCTCCTTGGAAATGACGCAAACGAAGTGTCCCTTCTATTGCCCCGTCCTCTGCTTCTAGTGAACCGGCAACATAAAACTCCGTTGATAAGAGCAATTCATAAAATTCTTTTTGCTTTTGTTTATTATCCCCTGCTAAAACGAGTACTTCTTCTATTTTCTTTACTGGAATTTGCTTCATATGATGCCACCCCTATTTTCAAAATGATTATACTTAGATTATACGAAATATTCTTATTTTTTTCTACATAATTCCGTAATTATTTTCTCAAAATAATTTTAACACTTCTTTTGTCGTCACAATCGTAGCGAATTCATCATGTAAGTTTACAAGCGTCATATTGTGAATGTCCTCTGCACTATACTCTGTTCCGTCCGAACCTGTACGATTAAAAGTAGCGGTCGCATCGCTCACTAAATACGTTGTAAATCCTAAATTCCCCGCCATCCTTGTTGTCGTCTCCACACAATGATTTGTCGTTAATCCGACAATCACTACCGTATTACATTTTTTCTCCCTTAGCCGCTCTTCTAAATTTGTCCCAATGAACGCGCTATTAACGGATTTCTGGATAATGATTTCATCTGGTAGTGGTTTCACCTCTTCTTTAAAATTTACCGTTTCCGCATGTTGATAAAACATCGACTGAACATTTTCTTTATTTACATGTTGAATATGAAAAACTGGCAGGTTCCTTTTTCTCCATTCTTCTAACAACCTTTTCATATTTTCTTCGGCAAAAAGATTATTTCTCTCGCCCCAGTATGGGAATTGAAACGCCTTTTGTACATCAATTATGATAAGTGCTATTTGATTAGTCATCATTTTCTCCTTAATTTGGTTGTAGTTGAAATATAAAACCAAGTTGCTGCGACGCAGTAATAAAAGAAATATAAGCGCAAAGCTCTACAATTTCTTTTTCCGTCCAATATTGTTTTAATACATGAAACATATTATCATCTATCGCCTTTTTGTCGTGAACAAATGTATGCGCAAAAGTAACTGCCACACTAATTTCTTCTACTTTTTGCATATCATCAGGTCTTCCCTTGGCCATGCAGTACGGACATTCATTCCCGTACGCTAATGTTCTTCTCACTTGCTCCTTCAGCTCTGCCGAAAGAGTTCCTGTACGATACAATGTATCCTCTAACGTACTCCATGAATGTAATATATCCGGATTATGACCTAATAACTTTTGAAACTTTGTATCTCCTACATTTGATAATGAAATTCTCTCCATTATTTCTCCTCCTATTTCCTTCTATTTTATTGTAAAATAAATAAAGTTCACTTTACATTTCATATGAATCTTAATTTATATTTTCTCTTTACAAAAATCATTATTTTACTGGAGGTATATTTACAAATGCAACTAGACCGTGTCGATCGAAAAATTTTAAATGAATTATATAATGATAGTCGCCTTTCCATGCGTGAATTGGCAAAGCGAGTAAACTTATCCGCTCCATCTACTGCTGAACGTGTCCGTAAACTCGAAAGTGAAGGAGTGATTCAAAAATACACAATCGATATTGATTATAAAAAAGCAGGACTTGTTTTAGATTGTATTTTAGAAATCACTTTAAAAAATGGTGATACAACACGTATGCAACAGTTTATTCAGTCTTATCCATCTGCAAGTTTTTGTTACCGAGTAACAGGAAGCTTATGCTACATTGTAAAAATTTCTGTTCCTTCACTCGTTGAACTTGAAGAATTTATCAATGATGTTTCTTCCTATGCAACGACAGTTTCTCATATCGTATTATCAGAAGTAGCTCTTACTCCGGACATAGAACATATCTTCCCAGAAGAATAATTCATTTTTATTCATAAAAAGATTAAAAACCCCTTACAATAAGAATAAAAATGATATATCATGTATTAAAATACATAAAGTTCGAGAAAGGGGCACTACATTGAAAATCTGGTTTTATGAAAAAACGGCACAATTAGATGATCTGCTTGGTATTTGGGACAATGTTCCGACCATCCCTCGAATCGGTGAAAAAGTAGAGCTTTTAAAAACAGTCCGCACTGTTACAGATATTAAATATATAAAGAACGGTAATAATTTTCGTGTGGAAATTATTACAAATTAAAAAGTAGCTCTTTACAAGCTACTTTTTAATTATCTATTATGCGCTTTCTTTATAACAATTGTATCTTCTTCTACAGATACTGTTACGTAATCATTTTCTTCTAACCGAAGCTTATTTACAGCTTCATCTGGTAGTTCTACAGCCATCAATCTATCCGTTACGACCACTTGACTATATATTCCATTTTCTTCTGATCCATTCACTACTTCTTCTTCATTTATGAAGCGAATCGGTGGCACACCTACTTCTTTTACCGTACGCCATTGTTTCCAAGTGTAAGGAATTAACCAAAGTAATCCAACAATCGCAAGACCAATACCGATCCATAAATTACTTTGTGCCTGCAATTCAGTAATTGAAATTGCATCACTTCCCTCTCCCCCTACAAATTGTATACTTGTTGCAATCAAATTATTTAAAGCATGCACCGCAATATTCGTCCATATATTTTTCGTCTTTATGTATAAAAGGCACATAATAACACCAAACATGAATGCACCGATAACATCAAAATGTCCTAACCCAAAAATAAGCGAAGATACAATAACAGCTCGTTTAATCCCCCATTTATAAGCCATTCGCTGTAAAAAGAAGCCTCTAAAAATAACTTCTTCCATAATAGGCGCTAATACACATGCCGAAATGAAAGTAAATATCGTCATATATATGTTACTTGTATTAATGACATTTCCGCCTTCTAACATAGTAACTAAGAAATTAGGTAACGTATGTGCTAATATGTAAAATTGAATATGAGATATACCGACTGAAAAAATCATTCCCATTATCGTTGCTAATAAAATGAGTCCCCACGGTAAACGTCCTGGCTTATCAAAAAAACTTTGAAACACAATATTATTTTTATTTGTTTTTACATATAACCAAAATAGTGGAAATACAAAAAACACAGTTATTTGTGAAATAACCTCTAACGTATTATCAGAAACATTTGATAAACTTAATGGGATCATCGTAAGGAACAATCCTATAACCATCCATCCAAAAAAGCTACGTAGCCTTATACGTGAAAATGCATATTGCATATCGAACACCTCCAAAGATAGTAAAAAGCAAAATATTAATCCGTGTTTTATAGGAAACCCATCTCTACAAATGGCAGAATAACTAAATTATAATATGAATATAGTTGAAAATCTTCCTTTTTTCTCAGATACTTCCAAACAACATATCTCTTAACATATATAATAACTTTACTGGATATACCATATCACCGTTTTTCCACTTCATTACAATTTACATTCGCTCCCCTTAAAGACTATAATATGACCCAAGATTAGCTGGAGAAGCTCCCATATTCTATGGCCAACAGCATCTCTAATTAAAAATACAGAATACTAGAAACGTAAAAAACTATGTAATAAAAATCCCCGTTTTTACAAGCGGGGATTTCTTTTATTATAATACGTCACGTTTTTGGAATAATACACTTGATGCTACAAGTAGTACAGCAAAATATGCAACTACAAGTAATAATGAAGTGATAAACGTAAATTCTGTAAATGGTGGTTCCATTTCACCGCTTACTAATTTATTACCGTCGTAAACACTTAAATTCAAATGGAAGAATACTACAAACTTCGCTACACCTTTTGCAAACATCATTAGCACCATATTAATTGCTCCTTGTAAGAAGAATAGGAACATCGTAATAATTAATGGTAATACAGATTTTCTGAATACGTTTGCTAAGAAAAAGGCAAGTGTTGCAAAGAAGAACGGTGAAAGTAATTGATACAAAATGGACTTCATTACAATCCCTAACGTTAATTCTGTTTTACTACCATCCATTACAATTCCGCCAATAATCATTGCAATTAACGTGCTAGCAAATATGATAAATAATATAGTAAGTAACACTGTAATATATTTAGAGAACAAAACTGTAATTCGTTTTCTTGGACGAATTAATAACTGCTTAATTGTACCTTTTTGGAACTCATCAGTAATCATACGAGAAGCAATCGTAATTCCAAAAACTGTTGCAAATAAAATAATTAAACCCATCTCTGAACTTGCAAAATCTAAATATGATCCTTTAAACTCATTTCCTCCTCCCCATTTTAACATCGCTAAAACTCCCAAAATCTCCAATACTGCAATTACACCAATTAACATATACATACCTTTTTTCGCATGTAACTTTAAAAATTCATTTTGAATTAATTTAAACATTACGCTTTCACTCCCCCTGTAATCGCTAAGAACTCATCCTCTAATGTTTTATTTTGAACAGCAACTCCGTATACAAGCACATCGTCATTTACAAGTTTTTTTACAATTTGTGGAATTTCCTCTTTCATTACAGATACTACAATTACATTTCCTTGCGTCTTACCTTTAATGATTTCATTCGCTTTCTGAACTTCATCTACTTCAAACGCTACAACTACTGCCTCATCATGTTTCGCTTGTTCATGTAAGTTATACTCTTGTACAAACTCACCTTGTTTAATAATAACAACGCGGTCACACATCAATTCAATTTCACTTAATAAATGACTCGATACGATTACTGCAATATTCTCCTCTTTCGCTAAGTGCTGTAAATAATCACGAATTTGACGAATACCAGCTGGATCTAATCCATTTGTCGGCTCATCTAAAATTAAAATTTTGGGCTGATGAAGTAATGCCTGTGCAATTCCTAAACGCTGCTTCATACCAAGAGAATATGTTTTTACCTTTTTATGAATCGCATGCTCTAATTCCACCAATTTCACAATCTCATTAATGCGCTCTTTACTAATTGGTGTAACAGCCATGTTCGCAAAATGCTTTAAGTTTTGCATTCCTGTCATATAATCATACATCTCAGGATTTTCTACAATCGCTCCAATTTGCTCTAACGCCTTTTCACGCTCTGTACGAATACTATGACCACAAATTGTAATATCGCCTTCTGTCATTGAAATAAGACCTGTCATCATACGGATCGTCGTTGTCTTACCGCTACCGTTCGGTCCAAGGAACCCGTATACTTCTCCCTCATGAACCTCAAATGATAAACCACGAATAATTTCTGTTCCACCAATTCTTTTTCGAACATTTTCTAGTTTTACTACTACGTTTCCCAATGGTGATTCCTCCTTTAAACTTCTAGTTTTTTATCGATTATGCGACCTGTAACTACTATCAATACAGCTAATAATAAAATATTAAAGCATAAATTAAGAACTGTAATACCTTCACCAGAATAAAATGATGTATTTAAATAACCATGTTGATCTATAAATCCAATATTATTTATAGCAAACACATACTGTTCTATTTGCTGAAATACATATGTAATTCCCCCATAAAATGCACTCATAACAATAAATAACACCATGAAAGCAACCTTACTTACTGATGATTTCACATTAAATAGTTTTATAATTACGATAAGGAAATAAACAGAAGCTAACATATTCATAAAATCCAGTCCCCATAAAAAGATAGATAGTATATGATGTAATATTCCATAATCATATAAACTATGAATTGCTTGCTGAACTCCTAAATCGGTCTTTCCTTTGTAAATAGGTAAAGAAAAGTAGTATAAAAAAATAATTCCTATTCCTAACAAAATGATAAATAACAGTGCAAAGAATAAAATATTTGCACATATATACTTTTGAGATGAAATAGCCGTGTAGCGAATCATCGAGCTCTTTAGCATCTTTCGAAAAGATGATATCCCCGTTAACAGAAGTGAAAATCCAGATACACTAAGTACGATTAAGAATATTATTATGATAATATCCTGCTTACCTGAAATTCTCACTCCGGAAATTCCCTTCATATTAAAGAAAAGAATTAATGAAATAGTAATAAAGCCAAAGTAAATAATTGCTATTTTTTTCTTATTACAATTAAACAAGTATCGAAAAAGCTGACTCATTTCTCATAGGCCTCCTTAAATAGCTCATGTACCGCTTTCCCCCTTTGAAATCGCAGCTCTTCTACATTTTCATACAAAATCATTTCTCCATCTTTCAAAAAAATCACTTCGTCAAATATATTCTCGATTTCTGCTATTAAATGAGTTGAGATAAGCATCGTGCAATCTTCCCTGTAAAATTTGAGAATAAGTTCCAATACATGTTCTCTAGAAACGAGATCAATCCCGCCCAGTGGCTCATCTAATACGTATAACTTCGCTGTTCGAGAAAACGTTAAAATGATTTGCAGCTTCTCAATCATCCCTTTTGACAATGCTGTAATTCTTTCTTCTAACGGTATTTTAAATTCGGCGATGGTATCTACCGCTTTTTGAATATCGAAATCTTTATAAAAATCTCGATAGAAAAATAAAGCATCTTTTACAGTCATCCAATCATCAAAGATAGGCTTATCAGACATAAATGAAACGATTTCTTTCGTTTCTAACCCTACTTTTTTACCAGCTATTGTAATGATACCTTCAGAAGGATGCTGCAAGCCTGCAATCATTTTCAATAACGTCGTTTTCCCGCTTCCGTTATCTCCAACAAGCCCAACAATTTTCCCTTCTGTAATCTCTATATTTAATTCACGAATCACTGCTTTTAGTCCATATCTCTTCCATAAGTTTTCTATTTTTAACAGCTCCGTCATTCACTCTCCTCCTTTTTCTCATGTAATGAAGAACGAAGGATTGTAAGAATTTCGTCTTCTGAAAAACCTAAATTATCCATTCCATCTATAAAAGAGTGAAGTAATTCTTTCGCCATATCTTTGCGTAGCTCCATAATTTTCTCCCCTTCATTTGTTACATATCGTCCCATTCCCCTACGTGTTACAACAACACCATCACGTTCTAATTCTTGAAATGTGCGCTGAATCGTATTTGGATTTACCTGTAATTCACTCGCTAATTCACGTACGGAGGGAATTTTATTGCCAGGCAATAAATGCCCCGTTACAATTTCCTTCTTTATGTATTCCATTACTTGAATGTAAATTGGTGTATTTGGAGAAAACTCTATTTTCATTTCTTCCCTCCTTCTGTCCTAGTGTACTAGTTAAATAGTACACTAGGACAGAATATATGTAAATACTTACAAATAAAAAGGTAGTGTAACTCTCGTTACACTACCTTCTTGGAATCAAAACCAGTAACCCGATTAAACGAAGCAACATGATGGCTTTACTGGCTTGAATTCATATATAATCTTATACAAAAATTATTTTACTTTTACTTGCGCTAGCACAGATTTAAACGTATTAATGACTGTATCTACCTCTTCATAACTAATTGTAAGAGATGGTTCAATACGAATTGTTTTTGAGTTAATCAATGTTCCCGCAACAAGAATGCCTTGATCAAACATTGCCTTTGACACTTCATAACCAATCTCGTCTTTATGGAATTCAATACCAATCATTAAACCTTGACCACGAATTTCAAATATTTTATCTTCGTGTCCTTCTGCTGCTTGTTTCAATCCTTTTAAGAAATACTCCCCAACTTCCGCAGATCGTTCCGGTAATTTATCTTCCAATAATACATGAATTGTTGCAATTGCAGCAGCACATGCAAGAGGATTTCCTCCAAACGTTGTTGTATGCATAAATGGATTTTCAAACCAACTTTGGAATACTTTCTCTTTCGCAACGATAGCTCCCGCTGGCATTACACCTCCACCAAACGCTTTCGCAAGACAAATAATATCCGGCACAACATCATATAAATCTGCTGCAAACATTTTTCCAGTACGTCCCATTCCAGTTTGCACTTCATCAAAAATAAGGAGCGATCCAAATTCATCACAAAGCTCTCGAACTTGTTTCAAATAATTTTCTGGAGGTAAAATTATTCCTCCTTCTCCTTGAATTGGCTCTAAAATAACTGCTGCAACATCTTCTCCCACTAATGCACATGTCTCAAATGTTTTTCTCATCATATCAATGTCACCAAACGGAACATGACGGAAACCCGGAATTAATGGTAAAAATGGTTTACGGAACATTCCTTTTGCCGTTCCAGATAAAGCACCAAGACTCTTACCATGGAAAGCACGAGTTGTAGAAATGAAAGTTGTTCGTTCACTATACATTTTTGCTAGTTTTAACGCTGCCTCTACGCTTTCTGTTCCACTATTTGTAAAGAAGGAGTATTTCAAATCACCAGGTGTAATATCCGCTAAAATCTTTGCAAGCATTGCTCGAAGTGGATCTAGTAAATCCTGACTATGCAACGCTTGACGCTTTAATTGATCTGTCACAGCTTTTACTACTTTTGGATTACGGTGACCAACATTGTAAATTCCGAATCCACCTAAACAGTCAATATATTTTTTACCATTAATATCCATGAAACAAGATCCTTCATCTGACCATTCTACTGATGCAAATTGTCCATCTTTTGTTACTGTTTTTCTATAAGCAAGAAAACCTGGATTCACATGCTCTCTAAATCCATCTACTGTTTCTTTTTGAATCCAGTTCGCCTCTTCTTCAGAAACCTTTTCTTTTTCAATTAACTGTAGTACTTTCGTAATATACTCATTTACACTTGAATCTTTTACATCTTTCTCATTCAATTTATTTTTCACATTCGTTTCCATCTATTTCACTCCTACATTCTTTTTATTTGCAAACCAACCAATAGGTTCTACTTCTAGATTTATATTAATCTGCTTAATTTCTTGAAATTCCTCTAAACCAAACGTTCCTAGGCTACGACCTATACCACTTTGTTTATATCCACCCCAAGGCGCCTCATTGTATGTTGGATGATAGCTATTAATCCACGTAATTCCTGCGCGAAGCTTGCGAATCACACGCATTGCTTTTGCACCATCAACCGTAAAGACTCCTCCAGCTAAGCCATAATCTGTTCCATTTGCTAACTCAATTGCTTCTTGTTCATTTTTAAACTTTTGAATTACTACAACAGGACCGAAAATTTCTTCCTGTACAATGCGCATATCGGGTTTTACATTGACAAAGACCGTTGGTTCAATAAAGAAACCGTCGCCTTTTCCATCCGTCAGTATCCGCTTACCTCCACAAGCAATGTCTGCGCCTTCATCTTTTCCAATTTCAATGTAGCGTAATACTTTTTCCATATGTTCTTGACTTACAAGTGGACCCATTTCTGATTCTGGATTATCACCAGGCCCAACGTTAATTTGCTGTGCTCGCTCTACAAAACTATTAACAAATTTATCATAAACGCTTTCTTCTACAAGAATTCTCGATCCGGCTGAACATACTTGTCCGCTACCTGCATAAATACCAAATAGGGCGTAGTCAACAGCTGTTTCAAAATCAGCATCTGCAAAAATAATATTTGGAGATTTCCCTCCAAGTTCTAGCGAAATCTTTTTCATATTATCTGCTGCTGTTCTCATAATGTGCTTACCTGTTTTTGTTCCACCCGTAAAGGAAATCATATCTACTTTATTACTTGCTGCAATTTCATTCCCTACTGTTGGACCTGCTCCCATCACCATATTGGCTACACCTTGTGGTAACTCTACTTTTTCAAAGATTTCGAATAACTTTGTTGCAGTGATTGGTGTCACTTCAGAAGGTTTAAACACAATTGTGTTTCCAGCTGCTAAAGCAGGTGCAATTTTCCATACACTCATCAGTAACGGATAATTCCATGGAACAATTAATCCACAAACACCAACTGGTTCTCTTACAACCATTGCTTGCATCGGATCGGCTACATGGTATGTTTGTCCATCCGGCTTTGTAATCAATCCCGCGTAATAGCGAAAACAAGCCGCTGCATCTCCAATATCTCCTTCCGCTTCACGGTGTGTTTTTCCATTATCCATTGTTTCCAGACGCACCAATTCTTCCATATTTTTATCAATCTCATCTGCTATTTTAAATAAATAAGACGCTCTTTCAGCAGTTGATGTTTCTGACCAAATTCCGCTATCAAAAGTCGCTTTTGCCACTTCTATCGCGTATTTTGCATCCTCAATTGTTCCCTCAGGTGCATATGCTATACCCTTGCCATTCGCAGGGTTAATAATCGTTCTTTTCTCTTGATTACTAGAATCTTTCCATTCACCGTTTACATACATTTTTAAATCTAGCACTATATTGAATCCTCCTTTATTGATCGTTTATATATTTATAAGCAATTTTCATGCCAACATTTAAAATGCAAAGGAATCATGTAAAAACTAACTATATTCTTATATATCACAAAAAAAGTTATGCTTTTTTGCATACATTATTCTGTTTTGCATAGGACAGAATATCAATCAGTACCACTATCACCTTCAACTCGCTGAATTTTGAGATAATAGAACGTAATGCCCACGAATAGCGGAAAACTCAGTAAACTAGCAAAAAGGAGAAGTCTATGCGACCTTCCCCTTTTTAAGAATAAGAGATTATATCAGTCTCTATCCCTTTTTCGCTAATAATTTTTTGATATTTTCGACTCACCGAAGATTGGCTGATTCCAAGAGCTTTTGCAGCCTTAGTCGTTGTTTTATACTGCTTCATTGCAAGTAAAATCAGTTGTTCTTCTACAGAATGTAGTGCTTCTTGTAACGGTAATACTCTTGTAATAACTGGTTTTGATTTTTTAAAGTCATAGCCTGGTGTTAAAAACTTACTAACAAATTCAGCTTCAATTACTGGATCGTCTGCCGATACTACTAAACGTTCAATCATATTTTGTAATTCACGTACATTTCCTGGCCATGAATAAAACTCTAGTAAGTTAAGTGCATCCGGAGTTAAATGATAATTTTTATTATATTTTTCATTTAACTGTTGCAAGAAATGAAAGGCAAGTACAGGAACATCTTCCATTCGTTCTCGTAGAGGAGGAACTTGCAACGGAATTACATTTAAGCGATAAAATAAATCTTCACGGAACGTTCCTGCTTCTACCATCTTTTCAAGACTCTTATTTGTAGCAGCAATAATTTGTACATTTATTTTCGTAGGTATTGTACTTCCAATAGGAATTACTTCTTGTTCTTGCAAAACTCTAAGCAATTTCACTTGCAAATGTAAGGGCATTTCTCCAATTTCATCTAAAAATAAAATACCTTGATCAGCTCGCTTAAAATATCCTTCTTTTCCGTTCTTATCCGCCCCTGTAAAGGCACCTTTCGTATAACCAAATAGTTCACTTTCTAATAAAGTTTCTGGAATTGCCCCGCAGTTTAATTTTAAAAATGGCTTTGACGATCGTTTTCCAAGTTGATGAATCGCTTGGGCAATTACTTCCTTCCCAACGCCCGATTCTCCAGAAATAAGAACATTGGAAGAAAAATCTGCTATTTTTTTAGCTTGGTTAATAATCTGCTCCATTTTTGGACTACAGTAAATAAGCTTCTTAAGAAAGCGATCTTTATTTTTAAAATCATCTAATTCCTTCTTATATTGCTCTGATATTTTCTTTATTTCATGTAATTCTGTCTTCAATCTCGTTGCTTCTGTAATATCTCTTGAGGCAATAATAATACGATGAAGCTCTCCATTTTCACTAAATACAGGATTTCCGACCGCTAATATTTTCCTTCCGTTTTTTGTTTCTTGTACAACGGATACCTTTTTTTGTTGTTCCAGCACTAATCGCGTGACAGATGGACTAAATAATCCTTTCTTTTCTAAGTCTAAAAGATTTTTTCCTAAAAGATCTTTCAAATTACTTCCCCAAAAATCATTGATAACGGTTTCACTATAACGCATCAATTCCCCTTTATGATTAACAACTAATATTTCATCATAAATACTAGACAATATTGCATGTAAATCTTTATTTAAATCCTTTATATATTCAATTTCCATCGCCATGTCCTCGACCATCGGCAAATCTTGTACAATAATAACCATTCCTTCAATACTTTGATCAAAGTTTGGAATAGGACTATAGTCAACTAATACACCCATCTCATTTGTGAGTTGTAATTGATTCAAAATCGTTTTTCCTGTTGCAAATGCATTATTAATATGTTCTTCATTAAAAATCTTTTCTGCTGGTACATTCATAACTTTTTCAGGAGTCGATTTAATCATCTTCAAACCAGATTCATTACAGTTTACAATTTTCTTTTCACGGTCCACTACAAAAATCCCCATTGGAATAGACGTTAAAATAATTTTCAGTATATCAACACTCTGATTTTCTTGTTTAAATAGTTCTGCAAAAACATCCTCTCTTCTTATATATCCTGTTAGTTCATCCATTTCATTTTTTACTATAGCAATCGGCGCTCCAATAATTTGAAAAAGAGCTGTTAAAGAAATATCTTTACTAAGATGACATATTGTATCTAGTGAAACAGCATTTGAAAGTAATAGCTTGGAAGTTAATCCATTACTGTTTGACAGCAAATCCTTAACATGAACGTATGCAAATAATTTCTCTCCTCTTTTTAAAAATAGAAAAGATTCTTTCATATTTTCAACATCTATATTCCATTCCTTCTCAGATTGATCAATAGACAGAGAAACAATAGGTCTAATTTTTTTATGAGCAATGGAAAACATTCTGCTATTCCTCCTTTGAATTACTTAATTTGTATTGTATCATTAAATGCAGATTTTTTTAATTAATCTGAAAATAAAACATTTCTTCCTTCGTTTAACAAAAAAAAGAAGATGAACGTCGCCATCTTCCTCATTGTTCTATCATTAATCATTAATCACTACCACTAACGAAAAGGTCTTCTTGAATATACGCTAATACCATACCCGGAATTACTTTATCTCCTGCCTCTACTTCTAAAGATTGAACTTCTCCGCTACATCCCATCTTAATTACTTCCAGTTTACCATTCATATCTTTAATAGAAAATAATGGCTCCCATTCATAAACTCGAGAGTCCTTATTAATAGACACTTTTTCAATTGTTCCATAGCATGGACTCGTAATAATATCATAGTACATAATCAATCATCCCTTTCTTTTATTCTATTAATATTGTTCTTCTAACCTTTGTGACTGAAGAATCATATGGAAAAAACTTTGAAACTCTTCTATATCTTCTCCCTCGATTCCTAGCCTTGGTGCCCAATATTGTTCCTCTCCAATATCTTCTTGACTTAATAAAATCATTCTCCCATTTTGAATAGAGGTAACCATTGCTTTTCCAAGAAACTGTTGTGAATACGTAACAGCTATATCATAACGATGACTATTCGACAAAATGCAATAATAACCGATTGGTTGTCTCTCCACTTCTTCTAGTAAAATATCTAGTTTCATTTGAACCCTCCTTTAGGTTAAAAATGCAACCAACCTCTTAGGCGTGATGCTTCTACAATCTTGTGAACTCCTTCAATATACGCAGCAATTTTCATATTTACTCCAAAGCGTTTAGAAGTGTCAAGTACGTTAGAAAAACTAGTAGTAATTTTCTCCTTTAAACATTGATCAACATATTGCTCTGTCCAGTAATATCCTTGGTTGTTTTGACACCATTCAAAATAAGAAACAATAACACCACCAGAGTTTGCTAAAATATCTGGAACAACCAAAATTCCCTTTTCTTCTAACATGGTTATCGCCTCTTTTGTTGTTGGACCATTTGCAGCCTCAATGATAATCTTACATCCAAGATTTCCTGCATTCTGTTTCGTAATCACTCCCCCAATTGCCGCTGGAATAAGTACATCACATTCTTTTTCTAACAACTCCTGATTAGAAATTGTTTTACTAAAGAGATTCGATACTACACCAAAAGAATCTCTGTTTTCTAGTAAATAAGGAACATCTAGACCATCTGGATTATAAATCGCTCCTATAGCATCTGATACCCCAACTACTTTCACACCAATATCATATAAATATTTCGCCAAATACCCTCCAACATTCCCAAATCCTTGAATAATAACTCGCATATTTTGCAAAGGAATTTGTTTTAACTCACTTACTAACTGAAGTGTATACAATACACCTTTAGAAGTTGCTGTTTCCCGGCCCTGTGATCCCCCTAGCATTAATGGCTTCCCGGTTATAAAGCCTGGAGAGTCAAACTCCCTAATATGATCATATTCATCTAGCATCCAAGCCATAATTTGCGCATTGGTGTACATATCAGGGGCTGGAATATCTTTTGTCGGTCCTACAATTTGACTTACTGCTCTTACATACCCACGACTCAGTAACTCAAGTTCTCTAAAACTCATCTCCTGTGGATTACAAATAATCCCGCCCTTTGCGCCTCCATATGGAAGTCCTGTCACCCCACATTTCAAACTCATCCAGCCAGCAAGTGCTTTTACTTCTTCTGCCGTAACATCTGGATGGAATCTAATACCACCTTTTGTTGGCCCAGCAGCGTCGTTATGCTGAGCGCGATACCCTTGAAATACCTTTGTTGTTCCATCATCCATGCGAACAGGAATACTTACTTCTAAAAAACGCATTGGTTTTTTCAGAAATTCAAACACTTCGTCTGGATAATGTAAAAAATGAAGCGCCTCTTTTAATATAGCTTGAAATTCCTCTAAAGGATTCTCAAGCTCAACTGTATTAGTATGTTTTTCTGATTGAATTGGCACGATAACACCCCGCTTATATTTTTACTAATTGTATAAAGCAATAATCGTGCCAAGTGAAAATACTAAGTTAATCATCTCGTGTCATCCCCTTACTTATGAATCTTTGAATGACTTATGCAATACTGCATGATTACCAAATATAAAAGCAAAAGACATCGGAATTTATCCGATGTCTTTTGTTTTTATATTTCCTGTGCTTCTTCAAAATGCATTTGCGGAGGAGCTGAACGGAACATATTGGTAACATATAGAAGGTACCCAATTCCAATAATAGCCCAGCAAAGTCCCAGAATAAGTGAATGAATATTGAGGTTAAACCATAGTATCGCTACAGTACCAGCACCTAAAATAGGCATAACTAAGAAATTTAAGCAGTCTTTTATCGTTTTATATCTTTTTTTCTTAATTACATAGTAGGAAATTACAGATAAATTAACAAATGTAAATGCAATAAGCGCTCCAAAGTTAATAAGAGATGCTGCCGTTTCTAAATCAATGAATATAGCGGCGAGGGAAATAACCCCTACAATAATAATGTTATATACCGGAGTTCGCCAACGAGGATGAATGTATCCGAATATTTTCTTCGGAATTACATTATCTCGACCCATTACGTACAATAATCTGGATACACTTGTATGAGAAGCTAAACCAGACGCAAGTGTCCCCATAAGCGTTCCTACTAAAAAGAAAGCTTGAAATAGTTTTCCACCAACATATAGCGCAATTTCTGGAGATGCTGATTCTTGATCTTTAAATACAGATGTATCCGGAAAAAAAGATTGTGTAAAATACGTTGTAGTAATGAATAAAACTCCACCGATTAAAGCAGTAAGAAAAATAGCTCGAGGAATTGTCTTCTGCGCATTTGGTGTCTCTTCCGCAAATGTAGTTACTGCATCAAAACCTAAAAATGAAAAACAAAGAATTGTCGCCCCTGCAACCAACGGTGATATTTCTATATCTGATTGAAAAAACGGCTGAATGGAAAAAACTTCTCCTGTTCCCTCTCCCGCTAATAAACCTTTTATAACTAGAAAAACAAACACAGTCATTACTAGCACTTGAAATATTACTAAGAACGTATTGAAGTTAGCAGTAACATTTACGCTAATAATATTTATAAGTGTAATCAGTAGAATAAAACCAATGACCCATATCCAATTAGGAACACTTGGAAAAAACGCGGACAAATAAATTCTCGTTAATAGTGCGTTCACCATCGGTAGAAATAAATAATCCAATAACGCGGACCATCCAACAAGAAATCCAAGCCTTGCACTAATTGTCTTCTGTGTATACGTATAAGCTGATCCTGCGGTAGGAAAAACCTTTACCATTTTGCCGTAGCTTGCAGCGGTAAACAACATCCCTGCTAATGCAATCAGATAAGCTCCCGGAACATGTCCATCCGTTTTTTCAGAAACGATTCCAAATGTATCAAACCCAACCATCGGTGTCATATACCCGACCCCTAGCATAACAATTGACCAAAGCCCTAACGAACGTTTTAAACTAACTGCTTTTCCCACCTATCATTCCCCCTACTTTCTCTATCTAATTTCCAATTAAAAATTGACAACGAAAAGGAAACGCTTTCAAATTACTGTATATACCACACAAAGTATTACAATCTCCTTTTGTTTTAAATATCAATGCAATTTTCGAGCCAAGATTTCTGTAATTATAAAATTCAATTCGAAAAAGAGCATATAGGTGGAAGTAAGCCTTAATTCTTCTAATTTTTTATTCATTTTGACATAAGTTATTCAATCTCTCATACTGTTAAATATTAAAAATAAAACTTTAATCCGTGTTTTTTATCTTCACTTTTTCACAAATTAGGCTTTTACAAGATAGAAACATTTTCATGAAATAATAACATTATGTAAACTATTTATAGCAAAAAAAGCTGTCTTTTCTATAAAGACAGCTTTTTTATAACACTATATTAAAAATTGAATACGAAGTCATCGTCAGCTAACTTTTCAACATTTGTTGCTTTTACGTAACCATTTCCTTTTACAGAGAAGAAATCATGGTTTTTCGTATCAGTACGTAAACCATTTAAAACGATCGGGTTAATTTCCTCTTCTTCAAACTTCGGCTCAAGTCCTAAGTTCATAAGTCCTTTATTCGCATTGTAACGAACGAAACGGTTTACATCTTCTACAAGACCGATAGAAGTGTAAATTTCTTCTGTATATGCCATTTCAATTTCATATAGTTCCATTAATAACTCTTGCGTTTCTTTTTGCACCTCTTGTTGATCTTCAGCAGAAAGTTCTGCGAAGATTTGTTGTGCTAAAATACCGACGAATACGCCGTGAATGGACTCATCCTTTACCTTCACATAAGTTCGCTACTCCTATGCCGTTTATACAGCTTACAGTTTCCTGTAAGAAGAGACTATATCATCTACCTTCTCAGGCAGCCCTCCATTTCGATTTAAGGGATTCTCACCCACCGCTTGGCCCTACTCCTATTGCGGAATTTCACCGCCATTGGGATAGTCGTTGAACGTTCCTTTATCTACGTATCGCACCCACCACTGTTTATACAGTTTTCGATGTCTGATACGGCTTCCTGTGCCGCTCGATAACCCATATTTTCTTTCAATGGATGCATTTGATTCACCGGCTTGTAACATCTGAACAATATCCAAAAACATTTCAAGAGTAACACGTCCCCTTGTTTTCAGTTGGTGTTCGGATTTAACCGGCATATAATTTTGCACTTTTTCCCAAAGATGTTTATAACGTTTCTTATGTCGAATTAAAGACACATAATTAGGATGAAGATTATACATTTCAGCAATTTCTGGATTTGTCTTTCCGCACTTTAGTAGCTCTGCAATCTCAAAAAATTGTGCATCTGTAATTTTGGATTGTGGATTTTTTTCACCTATAACACGTAGCCTTTTCTTCTCTAATTGTTCTTCAGTGAATTTAATTCCACCCAATCCTTCTCCGCCTAAAGTTAAATTATAGCCATTATTATAAGAATTATACAGCCAAATATACTGTTGCTCAATCTCACTCAATTCTTCCAATGAACATTCTATTTCCTCTAGAATTCCATATTCTAAAGTGGATTCATATTTACAGTATGCTGCTTGTAAATACCTATTATAATGTGTACCACTCTTTAACATCCACATATGTTCCCTAATTCGTTTTAAATTTGAAACGTGCACATCTTTACCGATATAATACTTCCCATTGATCTTCAAATAGTAAATTCCGTACATGTTATCGCTAGATAAAGGCTTCGCTGCTGATTGCCCTATCAGCTATTCTCCTTTCCATCTATTGATAGTTAGAGAATAACCTAAATGCATGTATTCATCAATAATAAAACAGATAAATTTACAATAGGGGGTCCCAGCAATTAAAAGGGTTTTTCAATTGGTATCTCTACCAAAAGCCGCTATAAGTTAACGGATAATAAGGTTAATAATCTCACCACTTGCCGTCAATTTCCCTTGACCTGCTAAGTAAAGCGGATAGAAGAAGCCACTATAGAATAAGTAACTTTCTAAGAATACACTTGCTACCATTGCCATGTATAACTCTTTTTTCGTTACTTCAGGCTTTAATAAACGACGATAATAACTAGTAACAATACCAGCCTTTTTCTCAAGTAATGGATGAGTATCTACCCATTCAAAAATATCATCAATTTCTTCTTCAGTAGCTAACGTTGTGAAAATATGACTGTAACTCTTCGCATGTACTTCTTCCATAGCGCCCATGAAAGCTAATACACTTTTCGCTTGTAAATTTTCAAGATGAACAAGTACAAGAGGCATCCCTTCGCCACCTTGCTTCGTATCTAAAAGTGTTAAACCACCTAATACACGCTTATAAGCAATTTGCTCTTCTTTTGATAATTGTACCCAAGTATTTTTGTCAGAAGATACCGCGATTTCTTCTTCTGTCCAAAACTGAGCGATGTTTTGCTTCCAAAACATTAAACTGAAATCATCTTCTTTTTTGTTCCAGTTAACAGCGCGCATTGAATCACCCCTATATCATTTATTGTTCTACTGAACGGTTAAATTTCCATCTAGTAATGAAAATCTAACCGTTTAGTAGAACAAACCAAGTATGAGCAGGGTTATGAACCCTGCTCATACTATTGGGTTATTCATTTAGTATGGCAATATGCCATTAAACGGTACAAGCCACGCACTCTTCCACGCTTAACTTACGTGTTCTCGTATAATACAGACTCTTTAAGCCTTTTTTATGTGCATAGATGTAGTAACGTGCTAATTCACGTGTTGAAATATCACTATTAACGTAAAGAATTGTACTAATTCCTTGGTCAATATGTTCTTGAATTTCTGCGATTAAATCAATTAGTTTAAACTGATTCATATCGTAAGAAGATTTATAGTACCAGAACGTATCTTTTGATAAATACGGCATTGGATAATATGTTGTCGCATTCGCATACGTTCTTGATTCGATTTGACTTACGATCGGCATTACGCTTGAAGTTGCATTTTGAACGTAACTGATAGATTGTGTTGGAGCGATAGCAAGACGATATGAGTTATATAAACCATTCTTCTGCACTTGCTCTTTTAAACTTGTCCAATCTTCTTTTGTCGGAATATGAATTCCTTCAAATAATTGTTGAACTTTTTCAGTTACTGGGCTGTAATCTGTCGTTTCATACTTTTCAAAGTATGTGCCGTTCGCATAATCAGACTTATCGAAGTCTTTAAATGTTTCGCCTTTTTCTTTAGCTATTTCCATACTTTTCTCAATAGAGTAGTAATTTAACATCATAAAGAATGTACGAGCGAACTCTTTCGCTTCTGCACTTTCATATGCGATTTTGTTTTTTGATAAATATCCGTGTAAGTTCATTGCGCCAAGTCCAACTGAATGAAGCTCATCATTTGCTTTTTTCACAGTTGGTGCATTCGGAATGATCGTCATATCAGAAACAGCTGTTAAAGCTTCCATTCCCGCATGAACGGCTTCACGAATTTCTTTATTTTCCATTACATTCACGATATTTAACGATCCTAAATTACAGTTAATATCACGACGGATAATGTCATCTGTACCGTAATCATTTATTTCAGAAGTTTCTTGTAGCTGGAAGATTTCTGTACACAAGTTCGACATCTTCACAGTTCCAATATCCTTCAGTGGATGTTGGTTATTTGCATTGGATTTAAACATTAAGTATGGATAACCAGACTCAAGCTGAATCATAGCAATTTTAATAAGCATATCACGCGCACTAATATCTAGCGGCTTCTTCTTCACTTTCGGATTGCTCATTAATTCATCGTACATTTCATCGATATCAATATCATCTAAATGTTTTCCGTATTCTTTAAACACCGTATAAGGCGCGAAAACATGGAAAGGTTCGTTTTTCTCAGCAAGCTCAAAGAACTTACTTGGAACGATAATTCCGATTGATAGAGACTGAATACGGCTCTTCTCATCGGCATTTATTTTTTTTGTATCAAGGAATTCAATAATATCCCAATGGAAAATATTTAAGTATACAGCCCCGGCACCTTTTCGTTGGCCAAGTTGATTCGCATATGAAAACGAATCTTCAAGTAATTTCATAACAGGTACTACACCACTTGCAGCGTTATCAATACCTTTAATTTGCTCACCACGTGCGCGTAGCTTAGATAAGTTTAAAGCTACTCCGCCGCCGATTTTCGATAATTGCATCGCTGTATTAATGTTAAAGCCGATTGAATTTAAGCTATCATCCATCTCTAACAAGAAACAAGACACCATTTCTCCTCTTCTGCTTCTTCCCGCATTTAAAAAGGTTGGTGTCGCTGGTTGGTAGTTTTGTTTTACAATCATGCTTGCGAATTGTTTTGCCTTCGCAACATCACCGCGTCCTAAGTATAATGAAACAATTGCTACACGATCTTCATAGCTTTCTAAGTATTGTTTTTGATCATTTGTTTTTAGCGCATAATCTTTGTAGAACTTAGATGCTGCCATATAAGATTGGAACTCGAAGTTTTCACCATAAGCGATGTTATATACCTCTTCTACTTCCTCCAAGCTATACTCGTCCAGAACGTTGTAATAGTAATCCTGTTCTTTCATATACTCCATTCGCTCTGCCACGCTATTAAAATGAACGGTATTCTCTCTAGCTTCTTCCATAAAGACTTCTAATGCCTCTTTATCTTTATGAAGCTGATAAAAACCGTCCTGCATTTGCGTGATTTCGTTATTCAGTTCAATGTGTCGCAATCTCCCGCACCCTTTCCTTGAAATATTCTACGTCTTTATTTGTTCCAGATAACTCGAATTTTGATACAATAGGTACTTCATATCTGGATGAAATTTTGTCTGCACTTGCACCGAACATGTCTCCCCAGTTACGATTGCCACTTGCAGATACGCCTTTTAATTTGTCATTATTGCGTTCTAAAAAGTCTAAAACACGTTCTGGTACATTGCCAAAACCTGTTGTATACGTAATTAAAATAAAGTCTTCATCTATTACTAGATCTTCATCAATTTGAACGGCCGGCATATTTAATTTGTGAATGAAACGCTTCACGTTTCCTGTCATAGAATCATATGCAACTAACATTTCCGACCCTCCCTCTCCAATCTATATTCTCTGTATGTCGTTTCTTGATTTCTCTATATATTGTATTACGTTTCAAAATAAGACACAAGATGTATGTATAAATTCTTTCTTTTTTTAACTTTTACTTTTCGACATGACAGTCGATTTTTTTCAATACAATGACTATGAAACAACATTCTAAAACTCATGTCAATAAAGTGCTTTTTAAAAAAGTTGTCAACGAATTTAACCTTATTTTTAAAAAAGCCACCAATATTTTTTGTCATAAAACGGCAAATGCTGGAGGAATATATTTCTCCAGCATCACGCAAAAAAGAACAGACATGAAACGATAATCTGCTCTAAAAAACGATTACATTTATCAATTTTACTTTATTAAATATTATACATATATTTTCGGTTCTCGTTACATACTAAAAGATAACTATTATAGAAAAAGATTATTATTATGGAACTTCAATTTATTTATGAAAAGATTATTCAGAGTACTCAATACGCAAAATATCTTTTACAAATATATGGTATGGATTCTCATCTTTATCCAGCATTGTACATACAGGAGCTTCTTCATCAAAGTATACAATCATTCCTTCTACGTACTGATATGTATGCTGAACTTGTAAAGTTACTTTAATTTCTGCTGCCTGCTCATACGCCATTTTTATTTTCTGAAGCATTTTTGTTGAACATTTTCGTTTCTCTGGATACATAACCATTCCCATAAATCTATTGCCGGATCTATCTTTCCACATATAATCCCAATGCGGTAAAATGCCTTGTTTAAAATCTCCCATAATTCTCCTCTCCTTTATCTTCTATTTATGAACGTGGCGTTTCTGAATATGTATAAATTACCTGTCCGCCGCGTTGTGCGTTTCCAATAATATGTTTAAAATCTTCCCGACTTACTACAACTTTTCTAAACGTATAAAATACATCTTTCGTTGCAACATACTCCTTTATTTCACCATTTTTCAGCTGATCCAAAATTGTATTTGCTAATTGTTCATCCATGTATTTCACCTCTATGCAATATTTTATTTTATCGTATCTTTTATAAGTCAACAACTGTAAATTTATCCCGCTATTTGCGGGCGGTAAGACTCTCACTCGAAATTCGGCTGGAGCAAAGAAGTTAGATGGGAGTCGTGCTGCCCGTAAATGCCTGATTGGTGAAGGCTAATCATCAATAGCGGATGCCACCACTGATTAAAGTTTCCCTTTATCCCGTTGCTATGCCTCAATTTCATTTTCATTATTTCACAAGCGATATCGCTTTATTATACGTCCACTAAATATCATATACTAACATAGCTACTTCTCTATATCAAACATTTCGACATTCAATCATACAAAGTTCTATACCAGTATGTTACAATGTATGAATAGAACTAGGAGGGATACTATGATTCGGAAAGCAACAAAGACAGATGCAAAGGCAATAGCTCCTTTATTGTATAACGCTCTGCACGAAATTGCTGAAAAAATCACTGGTAGCACAGTTGAAGCAAAAGTATTACTAGGACTTGAAAAATGGTTCGTAAAAGAAAACAATCGATTGAGCTATGAAAACTGTTTAGTGGCGGAACAAGATGGAAAGGTGGTTGGGGTTATTGTTGTTTATCACGGTAGTGACGCTGAACAACTTGATGCACCAATCACACGCTACTTAAGAGAACTACATGAAGATGAATCCATTACATTAGAAAAAGAAGCTGAACTTGATGAGTATTATATTGACACGTTGTCAGTTTCGAATATGTACAGTGGCCGTGGCATTGGCTCTAAATTAATCGATGCAGCTGAACTTCATGCAGCTGAAAAAGGTCATGAAAAAATTGCCTTACTTGTTAATTTAGAAAACAAACGCGCTTTTTCGCTGTATGAAAAACTAGGTTACAAAGAAGATCAAACCGTGATGCTCGTCGGCGAACCGTATGCTCATCTAATAAAACCATTACGTACATTGGTTTCTATACCTTAAAAAAAGCACACGATTTTATATAAAATCGTGTGCTTTTAAGTTAATTTTGTATTTAATACACTTCTATTCATCGCCTCATGGAACGTATACTTTGTATATCCCCACGGCTTCCGATGAAAAATAGGAGGTCCAGACCATCCCATCGCCCTCAGTTCCGCACCAATCATCGTATTAAAATAACTATGTCCTACTATCGCGATTTTCCCGTGCACCATCGCATAACGATGTAACATATTAGCAGCTTCTTTCGCCCTTTCTCTTGCTTCTTTATACGACTCAACATCTTTATGATACCCAACCATCCATAAAGCACGTCCAATAAAAAACCACGTCTCTGGTTTACATTTAAACCATTTCGGTGCAAAAAAACTCGACGGTACTTCTACTTCCCTAAAAAGAGAATTTTGCACGAAGGACAAAGAATTCATTAATTCCGCTGCTGACTGTACAGCACGTCTTTGATCACTCGATACAATTAAATTTGCTGATTCCACTGCCTCAATTGTTTCAATCGGTATGTTACATTCCCTACTCACACTATCTACATCATATCTCTTCAGCCATTCATGAAATGAAGTAATTGTCATCGGTTCTATAGCACTATTCAAGCGACCATGACGAATAAAAGATATCCACATTCTTTTCACTCTCCATTCATCACTTACGAACTATATTATGTACTATTTCTTACATTCATCATAACATGCTGAAAATAAAAGTTATATATTGTTACATATCTCCGCCACTACCATGTGTAACAGAAGCATCTATTCCATCAAAATATGTATTCGTTTCATGTTGACGAATTTTCTTCAACTGTATATAAGAAAATAAAAATAAGAACAAAGCTATAAAACTCCCCATAATTTCAAACATAATTTTACCGCTCCTATTTCCCCCATATTAAACAGACCAACGTCCATTTCCATTATACTCCAATATAAAGATATAAACACTTTTTCTCCACCATCATATTAAATCTGGATATCATCTTACAAAAAATGAATATTTTTCGACTTTTTACTTTGAAAACATTTACAAAACAGGAAACATAGTTCAAAATAAAGGAAAATAAAAAAATCCCAAATTATTCTTTTTGGAAAAACTGTAACAAGGAGAGTTGCTTATGCAGATCGCAGAAACTGGAGATATCATCGAATTTAAAGGTGGCATGCAAGGCCGTGTTCAAAAAGTAAATCAAAACTCTGTTATTGTTGATATAACAATTATGGAGAATTTTAGAGAACTAGATATGGAACCTCTTACAGTTGTAAGTCATAAAAACTATACTGTCATTAATCAAAATGCATAATATAATAGAAAGAAAGGATNNATCCTTTCTTTCTATTATATATTAACGATTATCAATTGTTTCTGGATATAGATCGTGATTCATCATACGGTAGTCTGCCATTTGTTCATACTTCGTTCCTGGGCGGCCGTAGTTGCAGTATGGATCGATTGAAATACCACCGCGTGGTGTGAATTTCCCCCATACCTCAATGTAGCGTGGATCCATTAACTTAATTAAATCATTCATAATAACGTTCATACAATCTTCGTGGAAGTCGCCATGATTTCGGAAACTAAATAAATATAGCTTTAAAGATTTACTCTCTACCATTCTTTGCTCTGGAATGTAGCTAATATAGATTGTTGCAAAATCTGGTTGTCCTGTTTTTGGGCATAAGCTTGTAAATTCAGGACAGTTGAATTTCACAAAATAATCACGGTTTGGATGATTATTATCAAATACCTCTAAAATTTCTGGGCTATATTCAAATAAATATTTTGTATTTTGATTTCCTAGTAATGTTACGTCTTTTAAATCTTCATCTAATCTTCCTGTCATTTTTAAACATCCTTTCTTATTATACGCCGCGTTTATTTCCCCATACTAGTGCATGAAGCTGAGGCAATACTTTTGCATCATTCATCTCTTTACAATTTACAGCTTTATCAATCAGCCACTCATACTTATCTAATAACTTTTTAATAAGCATTGCATCATCCACTGTCTTCGTATCATCATTTCCTACTTGTAAGAAAAATGGTACATCTGGATAACGTTCGTGCATTTTCACTGCATATTCAAAGTCATGGTCATCGAATACTACTACTTTTAAACTAATATCTTTTCCTGCTAGTTTCTGAATTACAACATCTAACTTTTGAAAATCTGTTTTCATAGTCGAACTTGGTGGTTTTGGCGAAATCGTTACCTCGTCAATTTGAAGTAACCAATCTTGCCATTTACTCCCCTGTGTCTCTATCGCCGTTCGCATCCCATTTTCTTTTAATATGGAAAGAAGAAACTCGATATTTTTCAGCAATACCGGATTCCCGCCTGAAATCGTAACATGAGAAAAGTTTTCTCCACCAATCTCTACAAGTTCATTCCAAATGTCCTCTGGTGTCATCTGTCTAATTTGATCTTTAGCTGATCCATCCCACGTAAAAGCAGAATCACACCAAGCACAGCTATAATCACAGCCAGCTGTACGAATAAACATTGTCTTTTGTCCTACAACCATTCCTTCTCCTTGAATAGTCGGACCAAATATTTCTAAGACAGGGATTTTACTCATCGAGCATCCACTCCCGTCTTACTTCCGCATAACTAGTCGGCGTCTCAAATAGACGAACAAATTCAACACGAGCTCCTTTATATTCGTTCACACGATTATCTTTCGTTAATGCTTCTGCCATCTTTTCATAAATCCAAACAACCATATTTTCAGCAGTCGTATTCATTGCTGGTAACGTTTCATTTAAATAACGATGGTCTAAATAAATTTCTATTTCATTTTTCCAAATTTCTTTTATATCTCCAAAGTCAATCGCAAGACCTATTTCATTTACATATCCACTAATCCCAAATACAACTTTATATGTGTGACCATGTAAGTTTTTACATTTCCCTTCATAGCAGTGTAAATGGTGTGCTGCATCAAATGTAAATTCCTTGCTGACCATTACTCTTTTATTATGATATTTAAGTTGTTTACGCTGAATATCCTTGTCCATTTTTTGCAAATTTTCTACAATGCGAAATCCAAAAAAATTATCCATTAGTTGTTCGCTCCTTCGCGTTCTTGTAAGTACGTATCTAATCCTGCTTTACGAAGTTGACATGCTGGACATTCACCACAACCATCACCAATAATTCCGTTATAACATGTTAATGTTTTTTCTCTAACAAACTCAAATGCGCCAAGTTCATCAGATAATTTCCATGTCTCTGCTTTATCAATCCACATAAGTGGTGTATGAATGACAAACGGATAATCCATAGATAAATTTAATGTAACGTTTAACGATTTCACAAACACGTCACGGCAATCTGGATAACCACTAAAATCAGTTTCACATACGCCTGTTACAATATGACGTGCTCCAACTTGTTTTGCTAATACCGCCGCAAATGATAAGAATAGTAAATTTCGTCCATCTACAAACGTCGATGGTAATTCACCTTCTTCATGTGTAATCTCCATATCCGTTCTCGTTAACGCATTTGGAGCAAGTTGATTTAATAGACTCATATCTAGTACCGTATGTTTAATTCCTAACTCTTTTGCAATTTCCGCTGCACAATCAATTTCTAACTTATGACGTTGATTGTAATTAAACGTTACAGCTTCTACTTCTGCAAACTGCTCTATTGCCCAAAATAAACATGTCGTACTATCTTGCCCTCCACTAAAAACAACAACTGCTTTTTCTTTTTTCATTTCACTCATTCTCCTTCTCTACTACGAATAAGAAGAAAGAACGTTCTTGAACTGTCACAATAAAAAAACAAAACAATACCTAAAGATATTGTTGTTTCCATAGTTTTTTATAGAGGGAGTTCGCGAACCTCTCCCGTGCAGTGCACGGAATTCCTTCTTTCATTGACAAAGCTTATTGTAACATATTGTATACTACCAGAAAAAATTTCTGATTTTTCCGCTATTTCGCATTTCATTTCGTTCGATTTATAGTATGATTGATTTAATATTAGGGGAGGGGGCATCATACTGAAACTCTTTATTATTTACCTCTTTTTAAATATACTATCTATTCTCGTTACAATGCTTGTATATCACTTATTTTGGAACCAAAAAGGAAAACGATCTCCTAAATTAAATTCAGCTATATTTATTGCATTATGTTGTCTAGCCACTATATTATGTATCACTTTTGCTGCAAAAACAAATAACGGTTTTCAATTCGATATGCGACATATCGTATTAATTATCGGCACATTAACAGGAGGACCTATTGCTGGCGGTTCTATTTTAGCTGTATTAAACATATATCACTTCTTATTAGGAGGAGTAGGGGTTTTCCCATCCTTTATCGCTTCTATTCTCCTATTCATTATTCTACTACTAACATACAAAGTTTTTAATCGAAGCTCCAATCACATAAAAATAGTACTTGCTATTTTTTACAGTCTCACTTATGGATTGGGTTGGATACCATTTTTCCTTGACAGCGTTACGAATGATGCAGATTATATACCACATATTATCGTGTATGAACTATGCACAATAATAGGTACGATCCTTATTTTATATTTACTACACATATTACAAACACAGGTCCGTCTCCAAAATGAACTTATGAATGCTGAAAAATTTCATTTAATCGGAGAAATGGCCGCTTCCATCTCTCATGAAATTCGTAACCCTTTAACTTCAACGAAAGGGTTTTTGCAACTTCTACAGTCGGATACATGTTCTGAAGAAGAGCGAAAATTATATATCGACATAGCCATCAATGGTATCGAACAAGCAAATCATGTCCTTACCGACTACTTAACTTTTGCAAAGCCGAGTATTGAGAAAGAACAAACATTACAGCTAGAGGAAGAATTACTGCATGCATTATCTTTAATTACACCTCTTGCCAATTTGACAAATGTTCGTATACATTACATCAAACAAAGTACCTCTTTCTTTATAGCTGGTGAAAAGCAAAAGCTGAACCAATGCTTATTAAATATTTTTAAAAACTGTATTGAGGCAATGCCTAACGGCGGTGACCTTATTCTTACAGTAGTTCCAGACCATAAACATATCCAATTATATATAAAAGATACAGGCGTTGGTATGGATCAAGAACAAGTAAAACGTCTCGGGTCACCTTTCTACTCGACGAAAGAAAAAGGGACCGGACTCGGAATGATGGTCGTCTTCAGTGTCATTCAAGTAATGAATGGAAAGGTTGATATTATTAGTGAAAAAGGAACAGGTACAACATTTTTATTAACTTTCCCAATCATACAAAAAACGTGATGAAGTTCATCACGTTTTTTCTGTTCCTTCAACCAATTCAGCAAAAGCTTTCACTTTTCCATGTGGTTTTTGATTCTCTTTACGAGCTTTCCAAGCGCGCTCTTCTTCTCTCTTTTTCTTTGACATACTTTTCAACTCCTTCTTTTCTTTCTCCATGTAGTATTCCAAAGTAAGAAAGAAAACTATGCATGCACAAAAAAAGAAGCGGTTTCCCACTTCTTCCACTTTATCGCTGTAAAACTGCATGTTTCGCCTCTTTTAACTGCGTAAGATGTCTTTGTTCATGCAAATCAAGAAATTGAACCCACTGATACAAATTCAAATCATTAAAAATCGGATGCTTTAATCCATTTTCAAATAATTCGTTTTCATCTATAACACTATGAAGCGCATGTAATAGTTCTTGTCGTGAATGTTCTAGTAATTGAATTCCTTGTTGTTTTTTTATTAAAGTTTCTGTTGGTTTCATTTGTTGAGGAGCTTCTCGTTTATGTGTGCGATCAAGCGTAAGTTGGAGGTCTTTAAATGGAGCCAGTTTTCTTTCTTTTTTTTGTAAAGCATATACAAGGGCAGATGTGACAGATTGTTCAACTAAATGCAAGTGATGCAAAATCTGAATAATACTCCATTTATCACGGCGTGGTTTTACATTCACTTCTGTATCATTTAACATTTCAATTTCTGATAATAGCGTGCTTCGGGTAGACTGTAATGAGTTCACCAAACTTTCTAAACTCACATCCATATTAGATTGAAGCATACTTCTTTCCCCCCTTTTTGTTGGTGAAAAGAGGTGCTCCTTATTCGAAACACCTCTTAATAATTCTGAATTTTCTTTTATTATCTCATTATTTTCCCATTATGTCGATGTTAAACATGTGAAAAAAATCGCATCTTTTTTACAGTTTTGTGTCGTCAATCGCATGTAACCATGTTTCAATTTCTGTAATGACACTTTTCACACAGCCCTCAGCAAATGGCGATGTTAAATTGGCCACTTCTACTAATTCCAAGAATGATTTACTTCCCCCTTGTTGACAAAGGTTCACATAATCTTCCCATGCCTCTTGTCTATTATCTCTTGCACGTTTCCAAAATTGTAGTGCACAAATTTGAGCAAGCGTGTAATCAATATAATAGAAAGGTGAACTATAAATATGCCCTTGACGTTGCCAGAAACCACCGCGCTCTAAATAATCATTATCCTCATAATCACGATGCGGTAAATATTTCTTCTCTATGTTACGCCATGCTGTCTTACGCTCTTCCGGTGATGCTTCAGGATTTTCATATACATAATGTTGATATTCATCAACAGATACACCATATGGTAAAAACAGAAGTGCTGAACTCAAATGAGAGAAGTAATATTTATCTGCATCTTCTTCAAAGAATAGCTTCATCCATGGCCATGTAAAGAATTCCATACTCATAGAGTGGATTTCGCACGCTTCATATGTTGGCCAATTATATTCTGGAATTTCAAATTTACGACTTTCGTATACTTGGAAAGCATGACCCGCTTCATGCGTTAATACGTCAATGTCACCAGATGTTCCGTTGAAGTTTGAGAAAATAAATGGCGCTTTATAATTCTCAATATATGTACAATATCCGCCACCAGCTTTTCCTTTTTTTGCAACTACATCTAACAAATCATTATCTAACATGAAATTGAAAAATTCATCCGTTTCAGCTGATAACTCTTTATACATCGTTTTCCCATGATTAACAATCCAATCCGCATCTCCTTTTGGAGTTGGATTACCTGTAGCAAACTCAAAGTTTTCGTCATAATATGCTAGCTTCTCTACACCGATACGTGCTTGTTGTCTCTTTCTTAATTCCGTTGTAACTGGAACGATATAATCAAGTACTTGCTGACGATAATTCGCCACCATCTCCGCATTATAATCTGTACGATACATTCTTGCATATCCAAGTTCAACAAAGTTTTTGAAACCTAAAGATTTCGCAATTTGCGTTCTCACTTTAACAAGCTCATCATAAATACGATCTAGTTCTTCCTCATTTCCAGCTAAAAACCCGTAGTATGCTTCACTTGCTGCTTTACGTTCGCTTCTTTCTTTTCCTTGCATAAATGGAATAAGTTGCGATAATGTTCTTTCTTCTCCTGCAAAATCAATTTTTGCGGATGCTAATAACTGTGTATATTGCGAAGACAATTTATTCTCTAATTGTAAATCTTTCACAACATCATCTGAATATGTTTTCAAATCACATTCCGCTAGGGCGAATAATTGCTTCCCATAATACGCTTCTAATTCTTCACGGAATGGAGAATGAATTAACGCCTTATAATATTTTGTACCATACCCTTGTACAACTGGAGAGTATTCATCAAAGAAATCTTGCTCCTCCTTATAAAAAGCATCTGTCGTATCAACAGAATGACGAATGTAACAAAGGTTCCCCATTGTACCAAAATCATTGCGAATTTCGTTAATTGAATTGATAACTTGTTTTTGTTCTTCTACAGTTTTTGCGTTATCAAACTTCTCTAAAGCAACAGTAAATTTCTCTTTTAATTCTTCAATATTCGGCCGTTTATATTCATAGTCTTTAAATGACATGAACGAGCCTCCTCTCCGTTATATGCATCATTACTATAATTCAATGCTCACTTGCATATTTCCTTTTATTCTTTCGCAAAAAGCGGCAGTTGCTATCATAATTACATGTAAACAAAAAAGCTTTGGATTTATTTATCCAAAGCTCCTTTGGAACATATTATTATTTTTCATACTTTCCAATTTTTTTCAACAGATCAAGTAATTCATCCTTTTCATCCTTCGTTAACATTTCAAAAGACTGATGTATAACTTGCTCATGCCCTGGAAAAATAGAAGCAATAAAGCTCTCTCCAGACTCCGTTAATTGCGCATAAATAACACGTCTATCATTCGGGCACGGGATTCTTTTTACTAGCCCTTTTTTTTCTAGCTTATCTACAACATATGTAATGCTGCCACTAGCTATTAAAATACGCTCACCAATTTGCTGAAGTGGTTGACCACCTTTATGATACAGTAGTTCTAATACAGCAAATTCGGTTGGATTTAATCCGTTACTTTGTATGGATTTATTTGTAGTATCCATAACAGAACGGTGTACACGAGACAATGCAATAAATACTTTTAAAGATTGAGAAATATCTTCTCTTTCATTATTTGATGTCATACAACTTTCAACCCTTCACTTAAATTCTCAGCAATAAAAAGAACAACAACTTATTACTTTATGTAATTTCCGAATGAGTATTCACTCACTCATTTCCTTTCCCCTAACATATTACAAATGATTATTGAATAAAAACATGACAATTTTAACATAGTTTATATATAATGATAATAAAAAAGAAGGAGTACCACATTTGAAAGTCAAATTCCAAAGCATAATTTTATATATATTGCTTGTTATCCTACCGACAATAGGGATTGGTGCTACATTTTATTCGTACCATACATATAAAATGAAACAGGAAAACAAACAATCCGCTCATACAGTTCTCTTTTTATATAGAGACTATTTAGATCATCACCTTGGTGAAGCGATTTCCGCTTTAGAAATGCTTGCAAAAGTCGTAGGCACCGAAACTGGTAACATAAATGGAATTAAACAAATTGTACATGATACAGATGGAAACGATGCACGCTTTTCTGGTTTATATTACGCTTCTCCAGAGGGTGTCATTACAATCGCTTCCGAAGGCGAATCGAGCCCTATTGACGTTTCAGACCGCAAATATATTCAAGATGCACTACAAACTAAGAAAACAACTGTATCATCAGTCATTACAGATCGCGTCCTTGGACATCAAGCTATTATGATCGCTTCTCCAATATTCAATAAACAGAAAGAGCTCTCAGGCTTATTATTAGCAAGTTTACGCTTTGACTATATTTCATCTTCTTTAAATGCTATTAAACCACAATACCATTTCGAAGTAACTGATAAGCATGATGTAATTTTTCTAACCGATGATAACAATGAAACAAGTGATAAGCATTCTAATATGATCACCACCCCACTCCAAAGGCTAAATTGGAAGGTCTCTGTTTCTCCGTTGCCTATTCATAAGCAAACTTTATATCAAATAGTTTCAATAGAGTGTATAGCTACTTTATTTTTAATGTCTATTTTATTTTTGCTTACTCAATATATGTTATTAAAACGTCAAACAAAACTGGAAAGACAACAAAACGAACTACAAAAAATTGAATTGGTTGGAACTTTTGCAGCGAGTACAGCACACGAAATCCGTAATCCTCTTACTGGAATTAAAGGACTCGTCGCTCTATTAAAAGAGAAATATGAAGATGAACAGGATCAGTTCTACTTTTCCATAATCGAACAAGAAATAGAACGGATTAATGAAATTGTAAGCGAATTTCTTATTCTAGGAAAGCCGACTGCCATCATTGAACGAACATATGATGTAAGAACAATTCTTAATGAGGTAGCATTGATTATTCAATCTGAGGCGAATCTACATAACATTGTATTCCATTTACATTTGCCAGATCATCCTGTTCATATCCGTTGCTCAAAAGACCATATGAAACAAGTGGTTTTAAACATTACAAAAAATGCAATTGAAGCTATGACTTCTAGTGATACACTAACTATTGTCGTAACGAACAATGAAACACACGCACAATTGCAAATTGCAGATACTGGAAAAGGAATTCCAAAACATATTCAAAAACACCTCTTTCATCCGTTCTTTACTAATAAAGATACTGGAACAGGTCTTGGACTTGTCATATGTAAACGAATTGTAGAGATGTACAATGGGCATATTTTTATTGACAGTACAGAAAACGAAGGAACGACAGTTCATATCGAAATTCCGTTACACATAGTATAATTATCCTTATTCCAAGAGGATAGTTATACTTATTTCATAAAACCAGCCACAAGCATCCGCCAAAAATTATTCGATTTTCCTTGGTACCCGATTTGGAAAATAGGTATTTTTATAATTGAAAACCATTTCGGTGTTTGTTTTTCTTTGTAACACTGGTACTGTAAAATAAGCTTGTCCAATTCTTGACTAACTTGAATTGTCTCCCTACTATTTAACCCACATGTTAATCCCAATTGAATCATTTCTTCACGCTTCATATGAATATCACGTGAAAGCTTTTCTAATGTGTACTTCCTTTTTACAGTAAACATCCATATCCCCCTTATTATACTTCCATGCTTTCAACTTCATTTTCCCATTAACTTTTTACCTACTTAATCATATGTAAATTTGAAGAATCAGAAATTTTAACATTTTCTCCCTGTAATTTACAAATCTTTACCCTCACTTTGAGAATTATTACAAATTATTCTATCTTTGTAAATACATTCGCAATAATAGACATTTTTTTCATCTTCTTTTTTTATAAATACCAAGTAAAATGCGGACTCTCTATTTTTCATATACTTTTCTTCGACATTTTTTGTTTAATTTATATAAAAACGCAAAACATAATGGTAATAGATAAATATAGAAAGGAAATACTTATATGCGTAAATATATGATTGTATTACTCATCTTTACTGTGTTCGTACCCTTCTTCTTATTTCCCATTCAAGCAAATGCCCATACGAATAAAGTAGCTATTGTCATTGATGATTTCGGCAATAATATGAAAGGGACTGATAAAATGTTATCCCTTCCCATCCCACTAACTATTGCAGTCATGCCTTTTCTCCCTTCCACAAAAGAAGATGCAATAGCTGCCCATGAAAAAGGACATGAAGTTATTATACATATGCCTATGGAGCCCATTAAAGGTAAAAAAGAATGGCTTGGACCAAAAGCAATTACAACTGATTTAAGCGATGAAGAAATAAACAATCGACTCGAGCAAGCGATCCAAGAAGTACCGCATGCAATTGGAATGAACAATCATATGGGTTCCAAGGTAACAGCTGACGAAAGAATTGTACGACTTGTACTTGCAGCTTGTAAAAAACACAATTTGTTTTATTTAGATAGCAAAACTAACCCTAATAGTGTCGTCCCGAAAATAGGGAAAGAATTAGGGGTGCCTATTATTGAAAACCAACTATTTTTTGATGATGTTTATACGGCAGGGCATATTTCAAAACAAGCCCAATTACTCATTAAAAAAATCCAAGAAAAACCCATTATGGTAGCTATCGGACACGTTGGCCCACCAGGAGAAATTACATCACGTGTAATCGAAACTTCTATTCCTAAGATTCGCGAGCATGCAGACTTTATTTTTTTATCTGATTTAGCATTATCTCCACCTCCTGTTTCAAAATAAGATTCATTACTCACATTAAAAAAAGGTACCAATCTACATATAGCAGATAGGTACCTTCTTTTTAATTTAAATATAATCTACATGACTCACCCTAAAACCTTTTTTCTCTATTTTTTCGATTAATAGCTTTAATCTTTTTTCATTTAACTCATCTGTTATATTTACAATAACACGGCGAATATATTGATCACCGTTATCTAATGTAAATAGTCCACCTATATTATAGGCCTTTAGCAATGTTCCAATTTCTTTAATCGTCCCCTTACAATCTTGTGTTGCAATTGTTAATATATATCCACCTGTTCGCATACCGAATGAATCTTCAATAACATCAAATATATTAGAATGTGTTAAAATACCGACAAATTCATTATAATCATTTAGGACAGCTAAAAACGGAAGGCGACGGATAACATAAAAAGCTCTGAAAAAAGAGTCTTTTTCAAATATAAATGCAGAGGAGTTTTCCAGCATATCTCCCGCACTTACATGCTCTAATTCGCTAATACACTTCTTTTCTAATAAATCTACTTTATAAATAATCCCCATGAATTTCTTCTCATCTTCTGCTAATACAGGGATTGCTCGAAACCCCGTTTCATTCATAATTTGCAATGCCGTTTCACCAGTAGCATTCACCTTACAATAAGTCACCTGCTGCTTTGGCAGAAAATGATATTTAACTCGCAAAATATGTTCCTCCTTACATGTCATCATGTAATCTATATATAATAAGGAGATCTATATTTTATGAGTGAAATTTTTTAAAACGCTTTCATTTATTCGTGGAACAGTAACCACTGTGACTATATTTTATATAACCGAACTTTTTGTCCCTTTTATCATTAAAAGCTTTACGTGATAATTCATTAAATACTCTATACCTTCTAACCATTTTTTCGCTTCTTCTGGAGTTTTCCCCCACACGATCATGCCGTAATTATGAACAAGTACTACTCCTCCACCTTCAATAAAATTCGGAACATTATTTTCTAATAAATCAGCGAATTTTTTTTCATCTTCTACGATTGGAATTGTCATTTCTGTTATACCTTCTTTTCCAAAAACACGTTCCACGCTACGTTTATCAAACGTTACTTCTCCTTCTTCTCCATATAGCTCTGATATTAAATGACTATCTACAGTCTGCACTTGTAAAATACATTCTGCACTGCTTTTTTTGTAAATATCCGCATGCATGAATGACTCTGCAGCTGGTTTTTCTTCGTTTTCAAATACTGGCTCACACATGCAATTTACGACAATAAAATCTTCTTCTGAAAATAACCCTTTATCTCTTCCCTCGACATTCACTAAAAATGTTAATGGCTCTTTTGATGTACATAACGATAAACTAATTTTTGTACCATAAAACCAATCACGAAGTGCCAATTCAGATTTCACATCTTTTAATTCATTCCATTTCTTCAGAAAAAATAACATTTCGTCCCCCCCGCCGTAATATTCATATACTGTTCAAATCCTTTCTATGTAAAAGGAATATTTTTTGATTATTCTAAAAATTTAATTGAATTATCACATGAGAATGCTTTTTTGTCAATATGGTTTCACCGCTCCTTGTAAAAATAGGCTATTCCTATGCCCATCCTATTTTCTACTTAATCTCACAATAAAAATGCGTTATTTTCCTAATGAAAGAATAACGCATTTTGCTCATTTATCATTTAACTATTGCATTATATAAAAAACCTTTGTTCAAAGGGCTTTTTTACCTATCGTATGAAGGATTTCACTTTTTTCTTTCTCATTAATAACACCAATTTTCTGCAAAATATTTGCATACAATACAAGTTTATTATATATCCGTTCAGACATAGTCCCCCTTCTTTCCTTCGACCAACTTTTTTTGTATTGGTAAATTATATGAAGAAGATAAGAAAATGTGTCCACTTTTTGCATAAATGCAAATCTTTTATTTTACTACTTGCAGACAGTAAAACTCCCACCTAAAATTAGGTGGGAGTTTAGATACTTTCACCGGATTTAACAAACTGTCCACTGAACATTATGTTTCTTAACTTCCTCTTCAAAACTATATGGCATTTTTTTATCACAAATTACATGTTGAATACGCGAAAATGCTGCGATTCTATAATTTCCTTTTACTCCTACCTTTGTATGATCACATAAAATATATGTTTTCTCCGCTAATTTCATCATCGCTTCTGACAGTTTTGCTTTTTCTAATTCAAAACTGGAGACTCCAAAACTAGGTAATAACCCATCAATCGAAACAAACGCTTTATGAAAATGAAATTGATGAATTACTTGCTGAGAAATAGATCCTGATACACGCGAATGCTTTGGAGATACTTTCCCACCAATAAATAAAACTTCACCATGAAACATCTTTTTATTAATAGAAGAAATTAATTGTGTCGCGACTGGAAAAGAACTCGTAACAATCGTTAAATTTTTACGATGAACAAGATATGGAACCATTTGAAGTGGTGTACTTCCATCATCAATTGCAATGACATCACCATCTTCTACAAATGTCGCTGCTTTATAACCAATTCTTTTCTTCTCTTCTATATGTAGCATCTCTCTTTCTAACATAGGTGCCTCTATCCCAACGCCTGGAAGTTGAACAGCTCCACCATATACTTTTTTCAGCTTTTTTTCACGATCTAATTCTTCTAAATATCGACGAATTGTTTCTGTTGATACAGCGAATTCTCTCGCTAATTCTGAAACTTTTACTTTCCCTTTAAACTCTACCTTTTCAAGAATGGTTCGCTTTCTTTCTTCTCCTACTACAGACATAGCTTCACCCCATTTATATCTATCTCATAAACTTCCTTGCTTATACAAAATTATAATTTTCTTGATCAGTGAAAATCTCTTCATGAATATGAATACCGCGCTTTTCTAGTTCATCAAAAATAATCTGTGGATTTTCGAAAGCTTCCTCAGGTGTAACAACACCAACTTTATTTACATTTCCATTTGCAATTAACTCTGTAGCGATTCCAAATGGAATACCGACGTTTCTCGTATAAGCTCTTAATTTTTCCCACCCTTCGATAGATCCATCAGATAACGGGTGTGTATGATATAATACATGTCTTTGCTTCTCATTATTTTTCATGCCTATTACTTCTACATGAAGTGCATAACCATAAACTTCTGTCTCTTGCCCTTCTTTCGATTTTAGTAGATACTTCGAAATACAATCCATAATGCCAATTACTTCACCATTTATTTCAATATGATCATTACGTAGTATGCCATAATCATATAAAGCACGTACGAGCTGCATATTTTGCTGTGGCCAAGTTCCTCTCGTCTCTATCAGTTTGACACCTTTATCTTCTAGCGCCTTTGCTAACGTAATCGTTTCCGAATGCGGGATAATATACTGCGTCGTTTTACCGTAAGGCGCTGGTAATTCAATCTCTCTTGGTCGCGCAAACGGAGGTACTTGCTTAAACTCACCATCTTCATACACTGTACGAGATGGTAAATGTGGATCATATTCATATGTCGTTGTTTCTGTAATTGATGCAGAAAAAGCAATTGGACGATACGAACCGTGACTTACCCGAACAGACTCTACACAATCTAGCTGATTTGCTGCATGCATTGCCATCATTTGCGTTACACCTGGCGTCATGCCAAACCCCGGCAAACATGTTTTTCCATTTTGAACAAATATAGAATGCGAATCATTTTCTTCCCCAAATCCATTCAAATTCACACCGTGACAACCTGCTTCCGCAATACATCGAGTAGACAATCCATTTAGCTTTATCGTCGTACCGTCCATTACAATGTCATAACCTTTCATTTTTGCAACTGTATCCTCGTGATTCGTAACATCTACTTTTACAAAATCAACACGAGGATCGTTGAGCCATTCTACTACTTTAAGCCCCTCTTCTTCGTTAAAATCGGCTACTGTAATCGTCTCAAAAGATGAAAATTGAACTAAATCCAAAATTGCTTCCCGACAAATTTTACCTGCTCCACCTAAGCAAAATACTTTCACGCTATAACAACCCCTTTAGCGATACTATCAACTAAACGATTTATATCTTCCTCATGTACATCACCGATATTTCCAATGCGGAACGTATCTACTTTCGAAATTTTCCCTGGGTAAATAACAAATCCATAACGTTTTAACTCGTTATATAACTGTTGAAACTCAAAGTTCTCTTCTGGATAAATGAAAGATGTAATAATTGGAGATTGATATTCTTCATCTACTAGTGACTGAAATCCGATTTCTTCCATTCTATTCACTAATAACTTTTGATTGCTATAATATCGATTATAACGAGCCCTTACTCCGCCTTCTTTTTCTAGTTCAAGTAGCGCTTGATAAAAAGCGTGTACAACATGTGTAGGTGAAGTAAAACGCCATTTCCCATTTTGCTTCTCCATCGTTTCCCATTGATCATATAAATCAAGAGATAAAGAACGGGCTTGCCCTTTACACTTCAGTAATTCATCACGCTTTGCGATTACAAATCCGAATCCTGGAACACCTTGAATACACTTATTCGCACTACTAATTAAAAAATCAATTTGTAAATCAGCACTATCTATTTCAACCCCGCCGAAACTACTCATTGCATCAACAATTGTAACCTTTTCGTACTGCTTTCCTAATTTACACACATCTACAATTGGATTTATAATACCTGTTGTTGTTTCACAATGAACAACTGCAATATGAGTAATCTCTTTATCTTCTTGCAATAACCTTTCTACTTCTACAATATTAGTAGGTTCCCACTCTGCTGTTTCACTGACCACCACATCTATATGTAACATCTCTGCCATTCGCACAATTCGCTTACCGTAAGCACCATTTGTACAAACGAGAAGCTTTCCGTCTGTAGGAATAACAGAACCCATCACTGCTTCAACTGAAAACGTACCGCTTCCTTGCATTAAAACCGTTGTATATTTCTCTTCTTCCTTCGTTGCTAACGATACAAGTTTAGTTCTTACCTCTTGCACCATTGTGTTATATTCAACATCCCATGTACACCAATCGTATAGCATAACTTCTTTTACCGTTTTTGTTGTCGTTAATGGTCCTGGTGTTAATAATAAGTAGTGATTTTCATTCATGATCCTATGCCCCTTTTATGAAATAATAAATTCTTGTTTCTCGATCTGTTTAATTACGTTTTCGAGTCCCTGCATCGTTTCAATCGTAAAATGAGCCCCGTTTTCAACGAAACGTTTTCGAACTACTTCCATTTTTTCACGAAGTTCTACCGGATCCATAGTTTCAGCTGCCCACTCGCTTAAACCAAGCTCACTACTACCAAGAATTACGCCAACAGTCCACATCCCAGCATTTCTACCCTCTTTCATATCTGACACTGTGTCCCCGACTTTTATCATACGATTCATCGGATACACACCAAGTTCCATCGCATTTTTATAACACATCCATGGATATGGACGGCCTGCTGGAACATCATCTGGCGTCACAAAAAAATCAGGTTTATACCCTTGTAGTGCTGCTTCTTTTGCAACAATATCCATCATTTCTCTCGTATAGCCCGTTGTCGAGCCAATTTTAATGCCTCTTTTACGTAATGAAGCAATCACTTCTTTCACCCCATCAATTGGATCAGCATAACTTGGCAAAATAGTAAAGAGTATTTCTTCAAATTCTTCATACATCTCATGAATGTCTGCTTCTGTCGGTAATTGTCCAAAAACACGCGCCCACTCATTTGCAATACGAGGCATTTCTGTTAGTGCCCTTACATGATCGATTTTTAATAATCCCATCGGTTTACGTGCTTCTTCATCTGTAATTTTAACACCACGTTTACGAAAAATTTTTATGAATACTTCCAGTGGTGCAAAACATCCGTAATCAACTGTCGTACCTGCCCAATCAAAAATAACTGCTTCAATTTTCATTCTATCCATCACCCTTCTTACTTAGCTTTTTTGCCATTGTGAAGTTCGGTTACGAAGTGCTTTCGTTCCCCATTCATATAAGACTCTCACTACAATATTCGTAACAACAATAAGTACACTCATTGCAGCTGCTGGTGCTACGTTTCCTGCATCATCCATATTTACAATTGATACAGCAGCTAGCTTAAAATCAGCTGAATATAAGAATACAACCGCTGAGACAGTTACCATTGAATTTACGAAATAGTACATAACCATTTCTAAAATTGCTGGTAAACACATTGGTACGGTTACTCGAAAGAATGTTTTATAAAACGGAATGCCCATCGACTGCGAAACAAGTTCAAACTCTCGATCAAGTTTCTTTAAAGCTGTCGTTGCCGTAACGAATGTTACAGAATAGAAATGAATGATATTTACTAGTACTAACACAGCGATTGTTCCATATAAAGAATGAAACGGATTCGTTACTGAAAGTCCAAAAATTTGAATTGTTGGTTGACTAAAGAAAAAGACGTATCCTAATCCAAGCACTAAGCCTGGTATCGCTAAAGGTACAATAGAGAAAAAGTAACCAGTTTTTCGGAAAAATTGTAGCTGGTCTATTTTCTCAATTGCATATGCGAACACAAATGTTAAAATCGCCCCAATCACCGCTGAAACTGCTGAGACAATTACGCTATTTTTAAATGCTTCAAGTCCATCTCCTGTTAAGCTCGAAAAATTAAAATGCTCAAATGTAAAACTCATATTATATGGCCATACTTTTACACTTGCAGCAATACCAACTGCAACGAATAAAAGAGTGATCATAAGCGTTATTACGCTACAATATACAAACGAAATAACATCTCTTTTCTTATTATTTATGATTCTGTAAGGTACTGCTTTTGAAGATAAGAGATTCGCCTGTTTCCTTTGCGTAATACGATCAACAGCAAAAGCAAAAATAGCTGGGATTAATAAAATCATTCCGACAGTTGCACCCATCGGCATATTTTGCTGTCCAATTACTTGCTTATATACGTCGGTAGCAAGCACATTATATTGTCCACCAACAATTTTTGGCGCCCCAAAATCAGTGAAACTAAGTGTAAACACAACAAACATTGCACTAATTAATCCGTACTTTACACTAGGTAAAGTAACAGTAAAAAATTGTTTTGTTTTACTTGCTCCTAACATATTAGAAGCTTCATATAAACGATAATCGGATCCTTGGAAAGCAATTAATAATATAAGAAAAGCTTGCGGAAATGTATACATAACCTCAGCCATTACAATTCCGACTGGTCCATATAAAGGCAGTTGTATACCTTCAAATAAACCAAACATTCCTTTCGTTACTAATCCTTGATTACCAAATAAATATGTAAGTGCTATACCATGCATCATCGTTGGTGCGAATAACGGTAATAACGCTACGTATTGAAAGACACGTTTCCCAAAAACATTCGTACGGGCAATCGCATAGGCGTAAGCGAACGCGAGTGTAACTGAAATAATTGTTGTAGCGCCCGAAATCCATATCGTATTTTGTAATGATTGAACTAAAGTTGGTGTTGTGAAATATTTACTGAAATTCGCAACACCAATGAAAGCTCCATCTTTATCGTAAAAGGCTTGTGTAAACAGTTGTAATAGAGGCAATACAAGTATGATAAGAAAAGAAAGAATCATACCAATAATTACGAGCCTTTGGATCCATTCCTCTTTCCCTATACTTCTCTTAATCTTTTTTTTCGTACTTTCTACCTTATAGTTTTCTAACATCTCCATCTATACAATGACCTTCTTTCCATATGACAACATATGATTTTCTGAGAAAGAAATTCGAATTGGTTTCCCTTTTCTAATAGCTGCTGCTTCTACTTCCGAGGCCAATATATCCACTACAATTTTCTCATTATAAAGGTAGGCTTTCTCCTCTACGACTCGCACTTCCGTCCGATATACAGATCCGCGAAATTCCATACTTTCCACAACTGTTTTCATACCATCCTTTTGTACAATTGATACATGTTCAGGACGAATTGCATGTTCTTCGTTATTTTTCGAAAAGAAATTAATAGAACCAATAAAATCTGCCACAAACGGATTGGCGGGTCTTTGATAAATCTCCTCTGGTGTTCCAATCTGCATTATTTCCGCATGATTCATTACAACAATTTTATCAGCCATCGTTAATGCCTCTTCTTGATCATGCGTTACCATAATCGTCGTTACTCCTATTTTTTCTTGCAAATCACGCATTTCCCTACGCAATTTTCCGCGCACTTTTGCATCTAAAGCAGATAACGGCTCATCGAGTAACAAAATATCTGGAGACAGAGCGAGCGCACGTGCAAGTGCCACTCGCTGCTGTTGTCCACCAGACATTTGAGCAGGATATTTATCTTTTACATTCAGCAAATCTACAAGTTCTAATGCGGAAAGTGCTTTCTCTTTTACTTCTGCTTTTCCATATTTTTTTGTCTTTAAGCCGTATTCGATGTTTTCAAGTGCTGTTAAATTTGGAAATAGTGCATACGATTGAAAGACCATTCCAAAGTTCCTTTTTCCAGGCGGCAATGCTGTAATATCTTTTCCATTCACAGCTATACTGCCTGTCATTGGTTCTTCTAGCCCAGCTAAAATACGAAGCAACGTCGTTTTCCCACAACCACTTGGGCCTAATAAACAAACAAATTCATTTTTTTTCACTGTAAAAGAAATATCTTTTAACGCTGTAAACGCATCAAACTTTTTTTGAATGTGTTGAATTGATAAATATTCGCTCATTTTTCTCTCTCCCACTCACTTACTTTTTCGGTTCTGCCTTTTGACCAAACTCTTTTTCCCAACGCTCTAAAATTTTGTCACGATTTTCTGCTGCCCATTTAAAATCATTCTTTTTGTATAATTTTTCTGTCACATCTTTCGGGAATCCATCTGGAAGTTTATAATCATTTTTAATTGTCGCAAATCCATTTTTCTCGAAGTATAACTTCATTACATCATCTGTAATGGCCCAGTCTAAAAATGCTTGTGCTAATTTATCATTTTTCGCATTATCTTTCTTAATCAGTGCGTTCGCTTCTACTTCCCAGCCTAATCCTTCTTTCGGCAGTACAACTTCAACCGGTGCACCTTTTTGTTTCTCTTTTAACGCACTATAAACCATTGACACACCAACTGGATATTCACCTGCTCCTGCTAATTTTGCTGGTTTTGAACCTGAATGCGTATAAGATGCCATATTCTCATGAAGTTTCTTCATGTAATCCCAGCCTTTTTCTTCACCCATGATTTGTAGCCATGCGGAAACTGTTAAAAATCCTGTTCCAGAAGAAGCGGGATGTGGCATAACAAGCGTTCCTTTATACTCTGGTTTCGTTAAATCTTCATATGATTCTGGCATCGGTAAATTTTTCTTCTTTAACTCTTCTTTATTCACTGCAATTCCCGTCATAAATGCTGTATTACCTACCCATTTTTCAGGTTTTTTATCATCTTTAAATTGCGGAAGGACACGATCTGCTCCTTTTGGAGAGTATTCTTTTAACATATCTTTTTTCTCTAAAGCTAATAGACTTGATGCAGCAGTTCCCCATACAACATCTGCTTGTGTATTTTTTCCTTCAGCTAGTAATTTCGCTGTAATAACTCCTGTTGAATCACGTACAATGTTCAACTTCACATCGGGATATTTCTTTTTAAAAGAATCAAGATAAATTGGTACAAGCTCTTCTTCAATCGCTGTATAAACAGTTAATGATCCAGATAATTTATCATCTTTCACTTTTGCTCCAGCACTTTCTTCTTTCTTTGCACCACACCCCATTAATAACGAAAATACCATTCCAGTTGCTACAGCTTTAAAGATTGTTTTTTTCACTGTCTCTCTCTCCTTTTACAAATCTTATGTACAACTCAAATATAAACAACTAGTGTAAAAGCAGTATTAAACCAACATTAATCTTTTGTTTGTTGTTTGTTTTTGTGTAATACGTTGCTACTTCTATGTTTTTTCACATTTTTCTGCTAATAGAAAACACGAAATTTACAAATAATTAAAAAAACCTTTATAATCCCACAAAAAAATGAGGCGTTTGTAAAAAACGCCTCATTTTTGTTTACCTTTTTTCGAATTACGATTTGCATATTTTGCGCTATTTTCTCCTTCATACTCTAATGCAAATTCTGCATCTGGTAAGCTTTCTTTCGGAGTTTTATTATTGTTGATTGCCGCATTTTGCTTCACTTTTCTTTTTACCAATACATTCACCTGCTCTCAAGAAATCACTTTCTACTCTAGTTTGAAGCAACCTGAAATAATTATTACTGGCAAGTGTTAACAAGTACATAAGCGACTCTAGATGGAAATACTACATAGGAACAAATTATTAAAAAAGGAGCGATTATTTTGAAGAAGAAAGAAAAAATCCAATCGCCAATTTTAGACGAAACGCTCCCGCATCAAATGAACTTCCCCTCTTTTAAAGGTACAGGAAAACAGATGCAACAACCTTTTATGAATCAATATGAAGTTGTAATTGGAGACAGTAAATATGATTCCGAGAACAGTCCGCTTAACAATTGGAGTGATGAAGTAGATCCAGCAATTATGGCTGGAGAAGCATGGATTCATCCTACAAATGATATTGGATGGATTGCAGAAGAGAATCAAGAATTGCTCCAAAACGAAGCTGATAACAAAAATGAAACTTTTATGCATCCTCAATTTGGAATAAACGACTAAAAACCATTCTACCTAACTCAGGTAGAATGGTTCCATACTATCCAATAATAATTCTTTCTTTTGGATACTTATAGCGAGGTGGTTGTTCTCTTCCACCGCTAGCTAATATAAATGTTAAAATACCAACACGTCCAATAAACATAAGTACAATGAGTACAAGTTTACCAACAGTTGTTAAATCTGGCGTAATACCTGTTGATAGTCCCGTCGTCCCAAAAGCAGAACAAACTTCTACTATTAAGCTCATAAGTGGTACATTTTCTGTAATAGATAAAATAAATAGCGCTGAGGCACATAATAAAATCCCCATCGTCATAACAACAGATGCTTTCAGTACATCTTCTTCATGTATCTGACGTTTGAAGACTCGGACTGTTCTCCCGCCCCTAGCAAATGTATATAAAGATAATATATTAACAGCAAATGTTGTTGTACGGATCCCGCCCCCAACCGAACTTGGAGATGCTCCTATAAACATCAATATACTCATAAATAAAAGCGTCGGTTGTGACAATTCACGTATATCCATCGTAGCGAGTCCACCGCTTCGCGTCGTCACAGATTGGAATAATGTATAAAATATCGTTTCATGCCATGACTTTCCTGCTAAAAAATGATTTCGTTCTAATAGAAAAATCATAATTGTTCCAACGACAACGAGTGCAAAAAATGTCGTTGTCGTTAATTTCGTAAATAAGGAGAAACGAAATAGTTGCTGTCTTCTCTTACTAAGGAATTGCTTCACTTCCATTAACACGGGGAAGCCGATAGCTCCTAAAATAATAAGTAACATATGAATCATTTGAACAATATAATCCTTTTTGTACGGAATCAGTGATTGTCCAGTTAAATCAAATCCTCCGTTCGTAGTTGCACTAACAGCAGCAAAGAAACCGTGAAAATAAGCTTCTTGCCAAGTCGGGAAGTAAAGTAGAAATCTTGTCCCCAACAGTATTGCTCCAATGAGCTCTATCGAAATAATTACAATTAAAATAGAACGCATCAATTCTACAAGACCCGATAAATTCCCTTGATTATGGTCTGCCATAATTAATCTTCTTCGCTGCAAACCAATCTTTTTCCCCGTTATGATCCAAACGAATGTACCAAGCGCCATAATTCCTAAGCCGCCTAATTGTAAAATTAGGGCTAGAACAATAATTCCTGCCGTAGTAAATGTATCTGGAATCGTAACAACAGACAATCCCGTAACACTTACCGCACTAACAGATGTAAATAAGGCGTCGATAAACGTCCATTTCACACCGTCCTTCGTAACAAACGGTAAACTAAGCAATATCACCGATACGACTACTGCTAATAAATAAAACAAAACAATGAGTTGTACGGGACGTAATTTTTGTAAAAACTTTTTTATATCTCTCATTCCATCACTTCGCTACCTTTTTTCTATCGATTAAATAAAGAAAAATCTTCGCTTTCTTTATTTGTAAACAACTGCTCAAATAATTTGGCAAATACCATTCCATACACAGTTCCATTTCCCCCATATGGCAGTGCGTAATATAAATTATGTATTTTTTTATCTTCTTTTAAAATAGGGAGACCATCATGACTGCCACCAAATGCTGCTGCCCAATAGTACTCTGCCTGTATATTTTTATACTGCGGGAACATTTCTTTTACAATGTTAATAAGGATATCACGCTTGTGCAATAATTTCGTATCACCGATTGTTTGAATTTGCATCGCTTCGTCTAATCCACCTATAACGATACGTTTTTCATACGTTCGCAAATACAAATAAGGCCTTGCTGTTTCCCAAATTAATGATTGCTCATGCCAGCCTTCAAAATGATCTATCTCATTTGTCGCAACTGCATAAGACGTTTCTACTGTTGTATTTTTCTCTTTTTTTCCAAATATTTCTTCATAACCTGTCGCCATAATAATACTCTTTGCTACAATTTGATTTCCTGTTTTCGTATAGCAAATTAAATCATTTTGGATTCGTTTAATATGTAGTGCCTCTGTATGTTCATAAATAGTAGCACCCATTTGTTTCGCTTTATGCAATAGACTATGCGCTAATAAATATGGGTTCACTTCTGCATCACCGCTTGTATATAACGCTGCTTGTTTTGCAAATGAATAACGTTTCTTAATATCAGACTCTGTAAAGTATTCAACTGGAAATCCATAATGGCGTAACATATTATATTCTTCTTGTAAAAATGAAATATCCTCATCTCTACTTGCATAATACAAACTATTTCGCGGAATAAAATGAGGATCAATATCGAGAGTTGGCACAACTTTCTCCATTGTTCTGAGCGCTTCATAACAAAGTCTATATGCTCGTGCCCCCTTCTCTTCGCCAAATGTATGGATAAGAGAGGTCAACGATTTATCATGAAGAAATTGTAATAAACCTGTATTGGCAGCTGTACTACCACATGCAATTGCTCTTTTTTCAATGAGCGTAACACGCATTCCAATTTTCGCTAACGCATACGCTATATGAGCGCCTGCTTCTCCACTTCCAACTACGAGCACATCACATATCATATCATTTTCTAGCGTTGGATAACAAGGTACAGAAACTCCTGTATTCCAAAACAACTTACCAGTTATAAGCTTCATAATTATACTCCTACAATGTAAATTTCTCCTTTCTATGTTTTGTAATTCCCCATAAAAAAATCCAACTAACGTGCGCTAGTTGGATTTTTTTATTTTTAATTAGAACGCTCTTCAAGCCAATTTCCAATCGTCGGATATGTTTGCTTTACAGCTGTTCCACCGTAAACGATAGACATATGTCCTGTCGGTAAACATACGTATTGTTTATCTGTGCTAGAAATATGATCAAGTAACGCTTCTACTTGACATGGCAGAGCAATATGATCACGTTTGGCGGAAATATTTAAGACATTCGCCTTAATATTTGCAAGGTCTACCTTTTGTCCGCGAATAACGAGTTCACCCTTAACCAATTTATTATTTTGATAAAAATCACGAATCCACTGTCTATATGATTCACCTGGGAATGGAATACCATCGCCAACCCACTTTTGAACTAATTTCCAACTTTCGACGAAGCGCTCATTTTCTGAACGATCAACTAAAGCAACGTATGGACCAACAAAGTTTGTAATTGGTTTTAGCATCTTGTTTCCGAAATCAATCATTTCTGGCGGAATATTTCCGAATGTATCAACCGCTTTATCTAAATTGAAATATTTTTCATCTAGTAACGGACCATATAATCCTGTTTCAGAAAAATCAAAAGGACTTGTCATGAAGATTAAATTACGAATTGGCATGTGCGGATGAAGTGCTGCATAAATAGATGTTAACGTTCCACCCATACAATAACCAAGTAAAGAAATCTCGTCCGATTTTGCAGTTCGCATTACCTTTTTCACTGCTTTCGCAATATAATCGAACACGAAATCATCAAATTTCAAATGACTATCTTCTAAACCAAACGTGCCCCAATCAAGCATATACACATCAAAACCACGATCTACTAAATATTCCACTAAACTATTTCCTGGAGTTAAATCCATAATATATGGCTTATTAATAAGAGCATATATTAATAAGATTGGAACTCTCTGTGTTTTCTCTTGTTTTGGAATATAACGATACAGCTTCGTTTTATTCTTCGTCCAAATAACCTCTTTCGGTGTTAAGCCAACTTGCGGTTCTGGTTCACGTAATAAAATTTCACTCGCTCTTTTCACACGACGGTATGCTTTTCGGTACTCTTCTGGGTACAGCTCTAATTGCTTTTCCCATTCTGTTACGAATGTAGTCATTTTCCTATCTCCTTTTCGGTCGATTTCTTTCTAAAAAAGAAGTGCATTCCTGCTATGGATATGCACTTTTTTTCTTACTTCATTACATGTATAATCCGCCGTTAATGTTTAATTGCTGACCTGTGATATACGCACCGTCACGGCATAGGTATACTACACCTTTTGCAATTTCATCAGCTTGACCAAAACGTTTTTTCGGGATTTTCGCAACGATTTTTTGACGCACTTCTTCTGGTACTTCTGCTACCATTTCAGTATCAATAAATCCTGGGCAAATTGCGTTTACAGTTACATTTGTTTTTGCAAGTTCTAATGCTAATGATTTTGTAAACCCTAGCATCCCTGCTTTTGCTGCTGAGTAGTTTGTTTGCCCAAATCCACCAGCTTGGCCAATAATAGAAGAAATGCTAATGATTCTTCCTTCTTCAGCTTCCGATATGTATGGAAGGACCGCACTTGTCGTATTGAATACACTGCTTAAGTTCACGTCAATTACGCGCTCCCAATCTTCACGATTTAACTTTTTGAATGTACGATCTCTTGTAATACCAGCGTTATTAACAAGAATATCAACTTTACCAAAATGATTCACAGCTTCTTCTACAAGTCGGTTTGCATCTTCTACTTTAGAAACATCCGCTTGAACTGCATAAACGTCATGTCCTTCTTTTCCTAATTCATTTACTAAGTTTTCAGCTGCTTCTTTGCTGCTGTTATAGTTAATAACTACTTTTGCGCCCTCTTGTGCTAATGCTACTGTAATTGCTTTTCCAATTCCTTTTGCCCCACCTGTTACGATTGCTACTTTGCCATTTAATTGAACCATTTCTTTTCCCCCTTAAATGAATTTGTGAACGATTGTTATGAATCATTTTGGTACTCATACGAATAGAGTCCATATATTAATTATGTTTCGTTGTTTATACATGAAAAAGAGATTCTCCCTCTCTCTTGTACACGTTATAAACAAACGCTTTTATCATTTTTTATTTTCTGGCTTATTCGCCGGCTTTACTTCTTCTTTTACAGGCACTTGCAGTTTAGCTAGTACCGCATTTTGCTTTTCTAGCAATTCTAAAATTTGATCAACTTTCGTTTCTAACGTGCGCATATCTTGTTTTACTTTCGTAACATCACGCTTTAATGTAGGAGCTTGTCCTAGTGAATCCATTTTCTCTTCTAGAACTTCCTCGATGTTATCTACTTTATTTTCCAAGTTAATAACAAGTGTAGCCACTCTTGCAATATCCTCTTTTGTCGGTACATTTACTTGTTCTAAATAGTTCTTTGTTGTATCATTTAATGCTTTTTGATAAAACAAATTCAAATCTAGAACGCTACCCATCCAAGCAGAATATTCTTCTGTTTTAATTGTTTCATTGAGCGCTTTTCCCCAAAATGTTTCGGTTTGTTCATAAGCATTTTTCCATGCTTGTAGTGGATCGAATTTTTGATCAATCACTTTACCTACACTCCCTTTTTCGTTTTTGAAACAATTCAACCTATTCACTATTTTCTAATATTCTGAATAAAACTTCAAGTCTATATTTTATTTTTCTTTATTTTCCAACAAATGTATTGACATTAAAAACAGATAGGTGTAAATTGCACTTATAAGCAAAAAATTCCATCTAACTGATTCATGAGGTGATGCACAATCATGCTACATAATGAACCAGAACACCCAGAAAGTTTGGAAAAAAACCAAGCGAAACAACCAAACTCCATGCCAAAAAACTTCTTAGTTCCTTTCTTACTTCTCTGTCTAAAAGACTGGAGTCTTCATGGTTACAAACTTATTCAAATGCTAATGGACATTGGCTTTTCCTCTGTTGACCAAGGTAATGTGTATAGAACACTGCGCAAATTAGAAAAAGAAAACCTTATTTCTTCTACTTGGGATACAAGCGACGGAGGGCCAGCAAAACGAATTTATTCTTTAACAGAATATGGAGAGCAATATTTAACAACATGTGCGACTTCTTTTGAACATTATCAAAATATGTTGCGGACGTTTTTCACGTTATACACCAATGCATTCTTTCCATTTTCTACTTCTCCAGAAAAGGATGAAAAGGATTCTTCATCTTCACCTGGTGGTACAGCAGAGTAATCTGCGTTCACAATATGCAAAAAAACATTTGGAGGTTCAAACAATGGAAACTAAGCCATACGAATTAGTCGATGCATTTTGGAAAAACTGGTCTCAATCTCTTTCCCTCTTCTCTTCAGCTGGGAAACAATTAGAGCAACTTACTTTAGAAACGTTAAAACAACAACAAGATGCTTTGCATAAATTAACATCAGGAGTAGATGAACTAGAAAAAGAACTGCAACAGTTCACTTCTCAGTTCAATAACCAATATACAGATTACGTAAAGCAATTAACTGGAAACTCCTTAAATGATCAAATTAACGAGTGGCAGGAAAAATGGAATGAGCTTTCTACTCAAATGCACCAACTTACTGTTTCTCCTACGAAAACATCTTTGTCTATTCTTACTCAAACTAGCGGTCAATTTGAAGAAACAACAAAACACTTTATCGAACAACAACAGTCGCAACGTGAAGAGGTTCAAAAACAGTTAGAAGTTTTTTTGGGAGAGTTCAAGTCCAAACAACTAGAACTCGCAAAGCAGTTCGAGGAAAACTCAAAAAATCTATTTACTTCCATCAAGTAAGAAAAATGTGGCACCTAACTGCAGCACAAACAAAACTCTTTCTTCCTCCTACTACATCAAGATGGCTGGCATTTTTCGATATGGAAAAGAAGGAGGACAAAATGAATCTATTTCAAGAAGCACAAACTGTTCCGGAGCTTCGTTATGATGAGATTCAAGTCGGTGATCAAGCGTCATTAACAAAACAAATTACGGATGAGGACATTATCAATTTTGCAAAATTGACTGGAGATGTAAATCCCATTCATATTTTAGATTCGTTTGCAAAAACGACAATGTTTAAAGAGCGTATTGCTCATGGCATGCTCGTTTCCAGTTTTATTTCTACCATTCTTGGAACGAAACTCCCTGGCAAAAACACGATTTATTTATCTCAAAACGTTTCATTCCGCGCTCCTGTCAAAATCGGCGATACACTTCGTGTAGTGGCAGAAGTCATAAAAAAACGGGATGATAAAAAAATCATTACATTGCAAACAAACATCTATAACCAATCTGATGATATTGTCGTGGAAGGTACAGCGACGATACTGAAAAAAGAGTAGCAAATTTGCTACTCTTTTTTCTATCCAAGAACTTCTAATCACACCGATTACTTCCGCGTATGAGTACGTCATTTCCACATAAAATAACGTTACCAGCTTAGATAAGTACTTAGCTAAACTGGACTACTCATAAGGATGTGTATCAACATGGTAAAAACAAACAAATTACTAGTTCCAGGTGCAGAACAAGCGCTTGAACAATTTAAATATGAAATTGCACAAGAATTCGGTGTTAGCTTAGGCTCTAATACAGCATCTCGTTCTAACGGTTCAGTTGGCGGTGAAGTAACAAAACGTCTTGTTGCTTTAGCTCAACAACAATTACGTGGATAATACTATAACATATGGCTTAGAGGCAGATATTCTCTGCCTCTTTCTATTTTTAACATACATAACAGTGCTTTTTCACATACTAGTAAGAGCAAACTGAAAGGAACGATATGTGACATGAAACGGATTAACATTAGCATGAGTCCTCCCCGTGTTCTTACTTTATCTTTTATTGTGTTATCAATTGTCGGCACATGCTTATTAAAACTACCTATTGCTACAACAAGGCCTATTTCATGGCTCGATGCCTTATTTACAACAGTTTCTGCTTGTACCGTTACTGGGCTTGGTGTTGTAGACACTGGAAAAGTATTTACTTTATTTGGACAGTGTGTCATTTTAACCCTGATACAAGTTGGCGGACTTGGCATTATGAGCTTTGCTGTTTTAATTGCGATTATGCTCGGCAGAAAAATCGGTCTTCAAAACCGAATTTTGTTACAACAAGCATTAAACCAAACAAATGTTGGCGGAATCATTCGTCTTGCAAAAGCTTTATTTCTATTCTCTTTTACAGTCGAATGTATCGCTACTTTGCTTCTCTCTTTCGAATGGGTGCCAAAATACGGAATTGCTAAAGGGATATATTATAGCTTTTTCCATTCGATCTCTGCCTTTAACAATGCTGGTTTTTCTGTTTGGAGCGATAATTTAATGTCCCATTCTCATAGCATTCTTGTCAACCTCGTTATTTCCTCTCTCATTATTTTAGGTGGGATTGGTTTTACAGTAATCGTAGATATAAAAAGAAAAAAGAATTTCAAAAAACTTACTTTACACTCAAAACTTATGCTCTCTTCTACTCTAATCGTCAATATTATTGCTACGGCTTTTATTTTTATTTTCGAGTTCCATAATTCACTTTCTATGAGAGGTTTTACACCATTCGAAGAAGGAATGGCTGCTTATTTTCAAGCGATCTCGACGCGCACTGCCGGATTTAATACTGTTGATATCTCTGCATTATCAAAACCCTCTCTTTTATTAATGATGCTTCTTATGTTTATCGGTGCTGGTAGTGCTTCAACTGGTGGTGGGATTAAGTTAACGACTTTTTTAATTATGTTTTTAGGCGTATTTAAATTTTTACAAGAACAAGACGATATTGTCGTGTTCAAAAAATCCATTAAAGATGCGCTCATTGTTAAATCATTAACAATTACCATTATTTCAATTTCGTTTATTTTTCTTTCAATATTAATTTTAAGTATTACTGAGCGAGTTCCGTTATTAATGAGTGCTTTCGAAGTATTTTCAGCATTTGGAACTGTTGGACTCAGCATGAACTTAACGCCACACTTATCAATTATCGGTAAAACAATTATTATCTTTATGATGTTTTTTGGAAAAATGGGTCCCCTAACATTAGCTTTTTCATTTGCACGTAAGAAAAAGCGGAAAATAAAATATCCGAGCGAAGATATTTTAACAGGTTGACAACCGTATAAATTATCCATATAATGAGAGTACAATAGCATATCTCCAAAGGGGAGTAGCGTCCAAGAATATTTCTTGGAAACAAAGTCGTCATTACGTAGAACTTAGTTCTTCCGGCTTTGTTGGCATTTTTATTACATATGTCTAGCAAGACCTTTGCCTATCAACGGCAGAGGTCTTTTTTGTTTTCACCAAATCCTTCCACCGTTGATGCGCAGGAGTATGGGGAAGCTAAACAATGGGGAATTTCTTCACTTGTTTAGTACTTAGAGAAATGAGAGGAGAATGTACATGGATGTATCATTATTATTGGAGTATGGTTGGGTATTACTCATCCTAATTGCACTAGAGGGGATTTTAGCGGCTGATAACGCGCTCGTTCTTGCAATTATGGTAAAACATTTACCAGAAGAAAAACGAAAGAAAGCACTATTTTATGGATTAGCGGGGGCATTTGTTTTCCGATTCGGATCGTTATTTATGATCTCGTTCCTAGTCGATGTATGGCAAGTGCAAGCAATTGGTGCGATTTATCTTATGTTTATCGCGGGGAATCATTTATTTAAAACGTATGTTAAAAAGAATGCACCTGAAGAAACAGAAGAAACAGAAACAGAGAAAAAACAAGAAAACTTTTGGTGGACTGTATTTAAAGTCGAAGTTGCTGATATCGCCTTCGCAGTTGATTCAATTTTAGCTGCTGTTGCATTAGCAATGACTTTACCGAAAACAGGGTTAGGTACGATTGGTAGTCTTGATACAGGTCAATTTATCGTTATCTTTACAGGTGGACTTATCGGATTAGTTATTATGCGATTTGCAGCATCTGCTTTCGTACAAATATTAAAACGTAAACCAGGACTTGAAACTGCAGCATTCTTAATTGTAGGTTGGGTTGGTGTGAAATTAGCAGTTTATACGCTAGCACACCCTGCTTTAGGTGTCCTTCCACACTCATTCCCAGAATCTACTCCATGGAAGCTTACATTCTGGGGCGTATTAGTTGGAATCGCAGTTTGCGGTTGGTTCTTCTCGAAAGAGGTAGAAGTAAAAGTAGAAAAGAATTTAGACGAAAAAGCGCTGTAATTACAGCGCTTTTTCTTTTTTTACAATTCCCTCTCTATTTTCAGAAAAAATTCCATTATACTACCTTTTGTAACCGCTTTCTTTATCTATGTATGTCCTTTTTGTGAAACATTGAACAAACTTATTGAAACTGTGAACAATTCCATGTACTTTATTCATATAAGGAGTATTTATAGATGATGTACTAAAGGAGCGTATTACTCATGCTAGAACAAGGATTAGATTATGTTGTAAAACTGGCTAAGAGCAAAAAACAAATGCTAGATAAAAACCCAATGCAATATTTCATTCGTGCTGCACTTGCTGGTATTTATATCGGTTTTATTATTGTACTATGTTTTAAATTAGGTAACTTTTTTCACATTGCAGATTCACCAGCAACCTATTTAGCTGAGTCCATGTTTTTCGGAATTGCTCTCGTACTTATTATATATGGCGGGGCTGAATTGTTTACTGGCAATACAATGTACTTTACAGTGGCAACTTTAAGAAAAGAAACAACTATTTCTGATACACTTCGCAACTGGGTTGCTTGTTATGCAGGTAACTTAGCTGGCGCTTTATTCTTTGCCTTACTATTTTACGCAACTGGCATTTTCGGAGCAATCGATCACAGTCATTTAATGAATACAGTCGTTGCAGGAAAAATGAACACACCTACAATGCAATTATTCTTTAAAGCGATTTTATGTAACTGGCTTGTCTGTCTTGCTTGCTTCTTACCATCTCAAGTAAAAGGTGATACAGCAAAAATAATGATGATAATGATGCTTGTTTTCACATTCTTCTTATCTGGTTACGAGCATAGCATCGCAAACTTATCATTGTTTGCCTTATCTTTAGTATCACCACATCCTGATACAATTACTTTCGCGGGCGCTATTCATAACTTAATTCCAGTTACAATTGGTAACATTATTGGCGGGTCCGTATTTGTAGGTATGGTTTATCATTACTTAACAAAGAAAGCACCTGATGCGAAAGAAGAAGAAACTGAAATTGCAGCAGCTCAAAAAGAAGAGATTATCCCTTTACAAGCACATATGAAACATTAAAAACTCCAAAGTTTTACTTTGGAGTTTTTAGCTCCCCACATATTTCACAATAATATGGGCTTCAATTTCCCCTTGTTCTTTCCCTCTTTCTATCCTTTGTCTCATCTTATGCATACCAATGACATCATTTGTATGAAAGTGAATTTCCTTAACGTATAATCCCTCTTCACAAAAAGCATCTACGAAATCAAGCCCGTTGCTTTGCCGCCATCCCATATTAAAATCAAGGGAAAGAATAGTCACCTCACAATCCCTAACGATTTGTATTGCAGATTCTACTGTAGTCGCCAATACATATCCGAACGGACAACTTCTTTGATCATCCATATACACATTCATTTTCTAATTCTCCTCTATTTTGAATACACAACTAATACATAACATATTGCTCCAAAACTAATAAAAGGTCCAAACGGAATGGGCTTTCTTGTCTCTATACGTTTTAATACGATACCCACCCCGAAAAAGCAAAGACTAAAACAAGAAGCTAATAATAAAATCATAAAAATCCCTTTCACTCCCACTATAAACCCTAGTAACGAAAGTAATTTTACATCTCCTCCGCCAAGACCCTCTGGATATATCTTTTGCATGCAATATAACAAAATGAATATAATTCCACTACCAACTATACTGTCTATCCAAGTAACTAACGGCACAAAAATACATTCTATAGTAAGCAACAAAGCAAACCAAATTAAAATGCGATTCGGAATTAACATATATATGTAATCTGTAACTGAGATAATAAGAAGTAGCGAAAAAAGCGATAAAATGATGGTAAGCTCTCGTTCCATTCCAATCATATATACGGTGAGAAGAAATATACTCCCTGTTATCAATTCAAATACTACGTACATAATCGGTATTTTCTCCTTACAATTCGTACAGCGCCCTCTTTGTATACAAAATGAAATGACTGGAATCAGTTCTTTTGGCTTTAGCACACACTTACAATAATGACAATGCGAACGCGGTATAATAATAGATTCACCTATAGGAACTCTCATTGCGATTACCATAAAAAATGAACCAAACACCATACCTACTAACAGTGCATATAAATAAGTGAACATCCCTTCCTCTCCTTTCCAAAAGAACATAACAAAAAAAGGAGAGAACTTCTACTTCATATTATCCTTTATTCTACTAAAAAAGCAGGCCGTTTTCCGGCCTGCTTCCCCTTTTTTATACGATGAAATATACTGCTTTTAATGGTCCGTGTACTCCGACAACAAGATTCATTTCAATATCAGCCGAGTTACTTGGTCCTGTAATAAAGTTAATACAAGATGCCACTGCTTCACCATTTTCTACACGTGAGTTCATATCCTGAACTGCTTGCGTAATACGAGGCACAAGTGTTTCACGTGGAATAATAGCAAAGTATACAGTCGGTAAGAAATGTAAAGAACGTCCTTGCCCTTTATGACTTTGTACAACAATTGTACCGGATTCAGCTAGTGTATAATCACTAAATGCAATACCGATATTCGCTTTTTCAGCTAAATGCATATTTTCTTCTTTTCTTTCTGGATCCCATACGTTTACTTCAATATCATGCTTTGGAAGTTCTTCTTTAAATAAAGATGTTAAACCGTATGCATCAAAACGCTCATCTGCTGATAATAAAATAGGTCCGCCGCCGTTTTCCATAATTACTTTTTGTATATCTTCACGTAAACAGTCATTTGTCGTTTCGACTACAGTTGTATGAATGTTTGTGCATTGCTTTTTAAATACTTCTAATAATTCTTCTTGTGAATAATCTTTTAACGTTTCTATATTCACATTACTTTTCCATTCTGGACGCTCAACACCTTCTGTCTTACGCTCTCGCCCAAGTTCTTTTGCGATATTGTCTAGAAAGGCATCACGGTTTTGAATTAATCCTGCCATTATTTATCGCCGCCTTTCTTATGATCTTTATACCAATCACGGAATCGTTCTTTACTTGGAGCTGGGAATTCACGAATGTCCGTCCAGTTTTTAAGTGGCCCAACACCTTTTGATACACGATTACCAGATGTAAATGGACTCATTGCTGCTGGAGCCATTTTTGATCCCATTTTATATAAAGCTGCTGAAGATGCGCCCATACTAAACATTTTCATCGCTAGTTTCTCTGCTAGCGGCGCACGTCCTTCTTGCTCAACAATGACTTGGCGATGTTTTAATAATAAATCATGTAACGGAATCTTTACTGGACAAGCTTCTGTACAAGCTCCACATAAACTCGATGCATAAGGAAGCTCTTTGTAATCGTCATATCCACCTAGAAGTGGTGTTAATACCGCACCAATTGGTCCTGAATAAATAGAACCATATGAATGCCCACCAACGTGACGATATACAGGGCATACGTTAACACAAGCAGCACAACGAATACATTGCAATACTGAACGGAATTCCGATCCAAGAATTTGAGAGCGGCCATTATCAATAACAACTAAATGGAACTCTTCTGGTCCGTCAACTTCCTCTTCTTGAATAGGTCCTGCTACCGTTACATAGCTCGTTAACTTTTGACCTACCGCACTACGACATAATAAACCAACTAAAACATCTAATTCTTCCATTGTCGGAACCATACGTTCCATACCCATTACTGCAATTTGTGTTTTCGGAATTGACATGACAAGATCGGCATTACCTTCATTCGTTACTAAACAAAGAGAACCCGTATTTGCAACAGCAAAGTTACAACCTGTTACACCAATTTCTGCATCCATAAATTTCTCACGAAGTTGTTTACGAACAAACTTTGTCATTTCATATGGATCATCAGAATTTTCATATCCAAGCTTTTCTTTAAACACATCGCGAATTTGCGTTCTATTTTTATGAAGTGCAGGCGCAATAATATGTGAAGGTGGATCGTTATCTACTTGCAAGATATACTCTCCTAAGTCACTTTCTAACACTTCACAGCCAATTTCTTCAAGTGCATGGTTCATACTAATTTCTTCTGTTACCATCGACTTTGATTTCACTACTTTTTTTGCTTGTTTCTTTTTCGCAACGTCTTGAATGTACTTTGCTGCTTCCTCTTTCGTTTTCGCAAAGTAAACATGTCCGCCTCTTTTTGATACATTTTCACTTAACTGCATTAAGTAATAATCAAGATTTTCTAACGTATGTTGACGAATTTGTTCACCTAGTTCACGCCACTCTTCCCAGTTTCCTAATTCGTCCGCTGCTTTTAAGCGATTCGTATATAAACGCGTTTGTGCAGAAGATACTGCTCCGCGCATAAACGAATCTTGAATTCCATCGCCAACGCGATCATTAAATTTTTTCTCACTGATTTTCATAGACATAGCTTATGTTCCCCCTTCATGAGCGACTATTCAGTACCTCAGCAATATGCATCACTTTTACTTCTTTTCCTAAACGCTCAATACGTCCGCCAATGTTTAACAAACACCCACAATCTGCACCGATTAAATAATCAGCACCTGTTTCCATTACACTATCTACTTTTTCATCTACCATTTGCTCAGAAATAGGTGTCATCTTAACTGAAAACGTTCCCCCAAATCCGCAACAATTTTGCACGTTTGGTAGTTCTCTTACAGTTAATCCTTTTACATTTGATAATAAAATCCCTGGTGCTTCTTTTACTCCAAGCAGACGTGTCATATGACAAGATTTATGAATAGTAGCTATCCCAGGTAAGCTTGCACCAACGTCTGTAACTTTTAAAACATCTACAATAAATTGTGTAAATTCATATGTTTTATCAGCCACTTTTTGTGCACGTTTAGCCCATTTTGGATCATCTTTAAAAACATGTGGATACTCGTGAAACATTGTCGCACAAGAACCAGATGGCGTAACGATATATTCCGCATCTTCGAAAGTTTCAATCATATGTTTCATCGCTTCTTTTGCTGCTTCTACATGGCCGCTATTATAAGCAGGCTGACCACAACAAACTTGTGCTTCTGGAAATTCAATTTCACAACCTAAACGCTCCAATACTTCAACTGTTGCTTTACCGACGTTTGTTTCAAACATATCGACTAAACAAGTAACAAATAAAGTAACTTTCATAACTATAATTCCCCCTTATTACAACTTCGCCAACAATCATATGGTCATCAGATGACTAAGACTAGAAGAAGTAGGCTCAACCATGACCTACCCTCTCCCTCTTCAAAAGAAAACGTTTACTTAATCTCTCTCTATTTTATCAGAAAATTAAAATTTTAAAAGATTAAATTACGAATTTATATCGTTTTTACCTGTGACAATATGTTCTACATTTGTTAAATGATCTAGCATTGCTTGCTGTGCTAATTCTACATCTTGCTTTAACACCGCATCATATATAACTTGATGCTCTTCTATAAGTCGTTCTGATGTTGTTTGTTCACCATATAAAATAATGCGTCTTGATTCACCAATTGTTTCAGCAATCATCTCTGAAACGTGATTCATGAGCTCAAGTAAGATGTTATTATGCGAAGATTGTGCAATTCCCATATGGAACTGAAAGTCTGCTTTTTCGCCAGCCTTTTCATCTCCAATGCTCTTTGCCATTTCATCTAACCAATGCTTCATATTTTGCAAATTATCATCCGTACGTTTTGCCGCCGCTGCTCGAACTGCCCCCACTTCAAGCACCTTCCGTACTTCTAATAAATTCAAAATATCCTCTTTCTTCATTAATAACCTATTATTTAATGATTTTGTTAATGAAGAAGAGTCGAAATTCTTTACATATGTACCTTCTCCTTGTTTCATTTCAATTAAGCCCATCGCTCTTAACGCGCTTAGTGCTTCACGAACCGCAGATCTACCAACTTGAAACTGCTCTGCTAATTGATGAACAGGAAGTAGCTTGTCACCAGGTTTTAACGTACCATTTTTAATCATTGTTAAAATAGCTTCAGATACTTCTTCGTAAATTTTTTTTGGTTTAATAGATTTGTACTCCAGTTAAATCACCTCAGTATCTTTCAAACAACAATTGTAACGTTTTATAAGAACTTAGCATCCATAACCATTTTAGAACGAATTAGTAAGAAGTACAAATGTTTTGTTCATAAAATAGTTGGATTTTCCGATATTTGTTACATATTAATTCATATCTTTACGCAGAACTCTTTATCTTTAATATAAAGAGCATATCCTCAAAATTAGAATATGCTCTCCTCATCTTGTACTTTTAATTTAATACCAATCGTTGTCCCTTTACCCTTTTCACTTTCTATTTTCCACTCGCCATCATGTATATGAACAATCTGCCTTACAATCGCAAGTCCTAAACCTGTTCCACCATGCTGACGACTTCTCGCTTTATCAACTCGGTAAAAACGCTCACCAAGATTCTCTAAATGTTCTGTATCAATACCGATTCCCGTGTCTTTTATTTTTAATTCACAATAATCACCGTTCTGTTCTAGCGTTATTATGATATCCCCGTGTTCATTCGTATACCGTATCGCATTATCTAACACGTTATGAAGAACTTGTTGCATACGATCTTCATCAATCATTACAATAACTTCAGGATTTAAATTCGTTGAAATACGAATTTTCTTTTCTATAAACTTAATTTCATACGTATCTAATACATCTTCAATAAGCTGGGAAAAAACGATAGGTTGCTTCTTTAGAGGAAAATGTTCACCTTCTAATTGCGCTAAATCTAACAAATCATGAACGAGACGTTGCATTCGGTCTGCTTCTTTATGAATAAGCTGGGTTACTTTTTCCTGCTGTGGTCCCTTGGCTACACCGTCTAAAATAGCTTCACTATACCCTTTAATATAACTAAGTGGTGTTCTAAGTTCATGCGAAACATTAGCTAAAAATTCCTTACGCTTTACATCTTCTGTTTCTAAAGAATTCGCCATTTTATTAAAAGCTTTTCCCAATCGTCCAATTTCATCTTCTGAAGAAATTGTAATTCGCTCTGAGAAATCTCCTGTAGCCAGATGATTTGCAACTCGTTCCATTTGCGAAAGCGGCCTTGTAATAGCAATAATAATTTTTCTACCAATCCATATTGTAATTAAAATCATAGCAAGTGCTAACGGCGCTAAAATAAGACCCATATCAAATATTAAATCTTTTATACTTTTTAAAGGAATATAAGAGTATACAATACCAACTAATTTTTTATTATCTAAAACAGGAATGACAACACCCATAATATTACGATCAAAATGTTCTTCATACCCTATCTTTGTCACAGTTTTCCCATCTAATAGCGACTGTCTATCCCCTTCACTTATAAGAGAATGATGGTGAACATCGAAAGGCAAACATGCGCTTAAATCACGCGGATTGTACACGAACAGAACATCCGAACTAGATATTTGATCGTATGCCCTTACTTTCTCTTCAAAAGTAGATACTCCTTCATATTTATCATATTGCGCGGCAAGACGCTTCCCTTCCATTACTAATGAATCTTTTAAATTATCAACGTATAACTTTTCATACGAGTATAAAGATACGAAATAAAGAAAGGACACTGTTACACAGACTGCACATACTACTGTAAGCCAAAGCTTTTGTACCATCGTAAACATATGTTACACCTCAAATTTATAGCCTACACCCCAAACGGTTTGAATGTAGTTTCCACTTTCCCCAAGCTTTAAACGCATCGTTTTCACATGCGTATCTACTGTTCTTGTACTTCCTGCATAATCATATCCCCATACCTTTTCAAGTAATTGCTCCCGGCTAAAGACTTGTCCATTATGTTGACAAAGGAAATATAGTAAATCAAACTCTTTAACCGTAAGTGATACTACTTGTCCATCCGTCTCAATTCGTCTACTTTTTTCATTAATAAGAATCGGGCCAAATTGAATCTCCTCTTGCTGTTCTTGCTTTGTATAACGTCTTAGTACAGCTTCCATACGAGCAATTAGTTCCCCGGGACTAAACGGCTTTACAATATAATCATCTGCTCCCATACGTAAGCCGTTCACCCTATTCCACTCTTCACCTTTTGCTGTTAAAAATATAATCGGTACATCCGACGTTTTTCGAATCTCTTTACATACTGAAAGACCATCCATCTCTGGCATCATAATATCTAGTACAACGAAATCATAATGATCCGTCTCTAATTTTCGAAGTGCTTCTTTTCCATTTTCAGCTTCTCCCCACTCATATCCAAAGTTATCTAAGTACATTCCAACAAGTTGCCTCATATCACTTTCATCATCTACAACTAGCACTTTATATTTACTCATTACCCTTCCCCTTCTCTCTCTATGAGTTGAAACGGTCCTTTTCCGACTTTAATTGTTTGTTTTATTTTCAAATTCTCCATATCGATAACGCACACTTCATCACTATCATAACTTGCTACGTATCCTTCTGCTCCGCTTTTCAAAAATGCAAATGGATTGGATCCTACTTCTACAGAAGCTACCTCTTTATACGTACTAACATCAAACTTTCTAAGCGTATTCGAACCGTGACTTAATGCATAGACATACTTATTATCCTTCGTTATGTTCACAGGCATAAACGGAGCGTGTAAAGAACGTACCATTTCGCCGCTCTGTAAAGAATACACTAAAACTTTCTCATTCACTTGATTTCCATCACCATGTCCGCCAATCCATATTTCTTTCCCATCCGGACTAATCGTTGCTCCTGTTGATGCTGGTGGAATCATAAAGGATTGGATAACCTCTTTTTTCTTTGTATCAATTGTCGTTAGTTTCGTATCATAAAAGTTTAGTACAGATAACTGATTATGTTGCTCTACCATCGTTATCGGTCCTTTTCCTGTTGAAACACTCCCTGTCTCTTTCCCTTCTATCGTAAAGAACCTTACCTTTTGAGCATTTTGATCGGCAGCAAATAATTGCTTTTTATCTTCTGATACGACCACATTTACAATGCCTTTTCCAGTCTTATATTTTTCCACTTGCCTTCCTTCTACTAGTGAATATACATACATGTATTCTAGCTGCTTGCCGTATACAAGTATGTCCTCCCCATTTGGAAGTAGTGCAATTCCTGCCATCGGTTCATTTAATTCCCATGTCGTGATTAATTTTTTAGTTTTTTTATCAATAAAACTAATACTACCTTCTTTTATATTCGTTGTTATAATAACACTTTTATCTTTAGCAATCGGTGTATATGTACTTCCTTGACACCCTACTAATAGAAATAAAAAACAGAGAAGAAAAACATACTTTCTCAAAAGATTCCCTCCATATTCGGATGATTTCGTTATAATTGTAAAATAACAAATAAATGTGTGGAAAGTGTGAAATCTTCCTTTCTTATTTAACTTACATATATAATGTACAACAAATAGAATTTGAGGTGTGCCAATTATGCTTTTTCCTGATTTAGCGAATAAAATTGTACGGGAAGTACGCAGACTAATTACAGAAAATATTATTATCATTAATATACAAGGCGTTATTATCGCAAGTACAGATGCAAAAAGAATCGGTCAATTTCATGAAGGTGCACTCCGCTGTGCGAAACAAAAGAAAACCGTCATAATTACAAAAGAAGATGAAAGGCGACTAGAAGGTGTAAAAGCCGGGATGAATCTTCCTTTACTCTTTCATGACGAAGTAATTGGTGTTATTGGAATTACAGGAGAACCTGAAAACATTTCACAATACGGAGAAATATTACGTAAGATGACCGAACTACTAATTCATGAAAACTACTTTTTAGAACAACTAGAACTTGAGCAACGTTCTTATGAAGCATTCGTCTTTGATTGGCTTCAAAATACAGACTGGTCTCCAAGTTTTCTCGATCGTGCAAAAACGCTTGGCGTTGATTTATATAAGAAGAAACAACTTATTTTATTCTCTATCGATCAAAATGATACGATGCTCCAGCGTAAGATTTGGCAACATATTCGCAATCTATTAACAAAGGAACATCTATTTGTTCGGTGGGGAAATGATCGATTTATTTTATTTTCAGCGATGAGCTCCAAAGAGCAAACTTACCAATTTTTAAAACGATTAAAACATGACTGTGAAACTTTATTTTCTATTCCCTTATATATCGGGATTGGACAAACCGTTACGCCAAGCAATATGAACATATCATACGAACAAGCATTACGCGCTCTTTCTGTATCACTTGAAACGAAAAAAATTGTATTTAATGAAGATTTACGTTTAGAAATGTGCTTACAAGATATTTCTACTGAAACGCGGGAACAGTTTCTAGAGCGTACCATTGAAAACTTAGTATCATCTTCTGAGCTTATGCACACTTTACGTTTATTTATTGATTGTAACCAATCTTATAAGCAAACAGCTGAGCAATTACATATACATATTAATACATTGCATTACAGGCTAAAAAAGATTGAGGAACATACAGGACTTGATCCAAAACAATTCAAAGATTTAAACGTTTTATACTTCGCACTCCTTTTATTAGATAATCATACAAAAAAGAACGATAAAACAGATTAATCTTTAGATGATTACACATAGAAAGAATCCCCCGATTTTTTTATCATTATAACGAAAGCACTGTTACAACGTTTTTTAATATGACGAAACACGTTAACAGTTTGAGGGGGATTTCCAATGTTAGAAAAGCAAATTATTGATTCATTCGTATCCATTGTTGGCGAAGATAATGTAGATACATCCAATATGGGGCGTTTAACGTATAGTTATGATGCCACTCCAAACTTCCAAGCAATGCCTGATGCAGTCATTGCTCCTCGTAATACAAATGAAGTAGCTGAAGTGTTAAAAGTATGTAACACTCACAAAATCCCTGTGTATGTTCGCGGGTCTGGAACAAATCTTTGCGCAGGAACATGTCCACTTGAAGGCGGTATCGTCCTTATTTTCCGCCATATGAACAACATTTTAGAAATTGATGAAGAAAATTTAACAATTACTGTACAAGCTGGCGTCATTACACTTGATATTATTAAAGCGGTAGAAGAAAAAGAGTTATTTTATCCGCCAGATCCAAGCTCGATGAAGATTTCTACAATCGGTGGAAATATTAATGAGAACTCAGGTGGATTACGCGGGTTAAAATATGGCGTAACACGTGATTATGTAATGGGACTTGAACTTGTCTTACCAAATGGTGATATTATCCGTACGGGCGGTAAATTAGCGAAAGATGTAGCTGGTTATGATTTAACTCGTCTATTTATCGGTTCTGAAGGAACACTTGGTGTAGTAACGGAAGCAATATTAAAACTTGTTCCTATGCCTGAAACGAAAAAAACGATGCTTGCGCTCTATGAAGATATTAATGAAGCTGCCCGTGCGGTTTCTTCTATTATTGCAAATAAAATCATTCCAGCGACACTTGAGTTTCTAGACCAACCGACAATTGAAGTTGTAGAAGAGTTTGCACAAATTGGTTTACCAACTGACGTAAAGGCGATTTTATTAATCGAACAAGATGGCCCGCCTGAGGTAGTCAATCGAGATATTGAAAACATGGCTAACGTTTGCCGCTCTATGAATGCAGTTGATGTTCGTGTTGCAAAAGATGAAGCGGAAGCAGATGCCCTTCGTACTGCTCGCCGTAGTGCACTATCAGCACTTGCAAGATTAAAACCTACTACAATATTAGAAGACGCGACCGTACCACGTTCACAAATCGCTCCGATGGTTGAAGCAATTAATGCGATTGCAAAAAAATATAATATTCCTATTTGTACGTTTGGACATGCTGGTGATGGTAACTTACATCCAACTTGTATGACAGATGCTCGCAATGAAGAAGAAATGCACCGAGCTGAACAAGCTTTTGCTGAAATATTTGCGAAAGCAATTGAACTGGGCGGCACGATTACTGGTGAACATGGTGTTGGTGCGATGAAAGCTCCTTACTTAGAATTAAAATTAGGAAAAGAAGGTATTGCAGCTATGCAAGGTATAAAGCAAGCTTTCGATCCAAACAACATTATGAATCCAGGCAAAATGTTTGCGAACGACTCACGTAAAAGAGTGGTGGTTGAACGATGACCACATTAAATAAAGAAAACATTCAAAAGGAATTTAAAGAACGATTAAGTGAAGATGAACTACTAAACTGTATGCGATGCGGTTTTTGTTTACCTACTTGTCCTACTTACATTCAATCTGGACATAAAGAGTCACACTCACCACGCGGACGTATCGCATTAATGAAAGCTGTCGTTGATGGATTAATCGAACCAGATGAAGATGTTGAAAATACATTAAACGTTTGCCTTGGCTGCCGTGCTTGTGAACCTGTTTGTCCATCTGGCGTGAATTATGGACATTTATTAGAGGAAGCTCGTGATATTATTAATCAAAATAAAAAATTCTCAATGCCAGTGAGAGCTGTTCGTAAAGTCGTTTTTGAAGGGCTATTCCCGCATCAAAATCGAATGAGAACTTTAACAGGGCTAATCGGATTTTATCAACGTTCTGGTTTACAAACGCTAACACATAAAACAGGAATTATGAAACTATTTCCTGACACACTTGCAACGATGGATCTCGTTTTACCAAAAGTCCCTAAAATGAAAGCAATGAAAGATCGTCCTACATTTTTACCTGCTGAAAATACAAAGAAGAAACAAGTTGCATTCTTCACAGGCTGCTTAATGGATACGATGTTTTTAGAAACAAATAACGCAACGATGAAACTTCTTCAGCTTGCTGGTTGTGATATCGTTATTCCAAAAACACAAAGTTGCTGCGGGGCACTACATGGGCATGCTGGTGAGAAGAGTGGTGCAAAAGAATTAGCAAAACGAAATATAAAAGCATTCGAAGATTTAAACATCGACTATATTATTACGAATGCAGGTGGTTGCGGAGCTTACCTCGTAGACTATGATTATCTTTTAAAAGATGATCCTAAGTGGGCTGAACGTGCAAAGCAGTTCGTTTCTAAAATTAAAGATATTACTGCTATACTAGTAGAATTAGATTTCCATAAACGAACTGACTTACGACTCACGCCGCAAATTATTACGTATCAAGACTCCTGTCATTTACGCAACGTTATGCGAACATCTTCTGAACCTCGTATGTTACTAGAAGCCATTCAAGGGGCAACATACCGTGAAATGAAAGATGCGGACCGTTGTTGTGGTTCTGCTGGTATTTACAATATTGTTCATTCAGAGTTATCTATGGAATTTCTAGATTATAAGATGGATCGTGTACATGAAACAGACGCAGCAACGATTGTTACTGCAAATCCAGGTTGTCTATTGCAAATGAAATTAGGTATTGAACGGGAAGGTCTTTCTCATAAAATGAGAGGAATTCACATTGTAGATTTATTATTAGAAGCAATTGAAACCAACTCGTAATAACTCGTAACATACGTAATAATAAGAAAACGGCTATCTCCCTCGTCTATGTAAAGAGATAGCCGCTTTTTTGTCCGCTACAACATTAAAAATATGTTACTTTATTATAAAAAAGAACAACAGAAACATTACAGTTTTGTAAAAATCAATCCATTATATTCCTCAGAAAAACGCTCAAACCATTGATACAATAGGATTCTTCATTTTCTATTTAGGTAACTTTATCCAAAATAAACCTCTTAAAACTAAGTATAAAAATGCTGAAAATTCCTTTTATACTCTACGTTTCTCTTATTTCTTCCCTTTTCTCCACTTAGGATAAATTAGGTAAATTTAAAGTCTATGAATTTTTTTCCATCCTTTTTCTCGCAAATTGTATGCTACGATGAATTTGTCAGTCAGACAGGCTGTCAAAAACAAATCGTGTGAAAACAAATTAAAACTTTATATAGGGGGACACACATCATGAAAAAGCGTGTTTTATTATCTGTAGCTGCTGCAACAGCTCTTACTCTAGGAGTAACTTCTTTAGATGCACAAGCTGCAACAGTACAACCATCTAACATAAAGGTTCAAAATATTCAGCATTCAAAAGTGATGATGAAGCAAATGAGCCAACAAGAATTACAAGCATTCTTACAATCTATGGGAGTTGAGTCATTAGCACAATGGCAACAAGGAAACTTCCAACCAAATTGCTTCATTCCTGATCAACAACCTACTGAAAATGTTGTAACTGAGCAACCAACAGCTAAGCCAGAAACTCAAAAGCCTGCTGAACAAAAACCTGCTGAACAAAAGCCTGCTGAAGAAGTTCAAAAACCAGAAGCTCAAAAACCAGCTGAAAACAACACTGCTCAAAACGAAACACAAAAACCTGCTGAGCAAAAGCCTGCTGAAGAAGCAAAATCTTTAAGCGAGTTCGAGCAACGTGTTGTTGAATTAACAAACGCTGAGCGTGCAAAACAAGGCTTACCAGCACTACAAATCGATACTGAATTAAGCAAAGTAGCACGTATTAAATCTGAAGATATGCAAAAAAATAACTACTTTGATCATAATAGCCCTACATACGGGTCTCCGTTTGACATGATGAAGAAATTCGGTATTTCTTATACATCTGCAGGTGAAAACATCGCTCAAGGTCAACGTACACCTGAAGAAGTAGTACAAGCTTGGATGAACAGCGCTGGACACCGTGCAAACATCTTAAATAACAGCTTCACTCACATCGGTGTTGGCTATGTAGAAAGCGGCAACTACTGGACACAACAATTTATTACAAAATAAATAGAATAAGAGAGTCTTCTCATGATGAGAAGACTCTCTTTAAGTTTCGTAACTCTCTATTATGTATGAATATAAAATGTAGAACATAAACAAAATAGATCCACAGCTTATGACACTAAGTAATACATAATATCCCCACTTCAAGTTCAAAAACAATGAAAACAGTATACCACATGCCATCACTTGAAAAATCCGCCTACTCACTAAACGAATTTTTTGTAATTTAATTGGATCTTTTTCTTTACCCTTTATCCTTTTAAACTCTTTACTAAGCACAAAAAGAAACATACTAATCCCGATTGTTAGTCCTGTCTGAAAAGATATAAAACTTTCAAAGTTAATAAGGAGAATAAGCATATGAATAAACAACATAAATAACGTAATCGTCTTTATAAATCCGCTTATAATGAAATGCTCTCCTTCATTAAACTTATATATATTATGTGAAATAATATACACGAATCCACGTAAAAAAATAATAAGGCAAGGAATAAATGCGACAACAACTTGTTTACTCATAAATTCGTTCGGCTCACCATTTACGTTCCAATGTACCGCCAAACGTTCTGGTAAATACGGATAGAGGCATAGAGTAAATAAAAGACAAGCGAAAAATATTCCTAGTATATATTTATATTTGACCAAGTGATTCTCACCTCTCTTTTCTCTTAACGGCTTCGCTTCTTTTAGAGAAATTCCTGCAAAAATCTACTTTTCTCAAATTAAAACTTACTCTTTACACATTTTCTCTTTGAAATTCTTTCATTGTATTGTTTAATTTTGTAGGAAACGGTACCTCAACTTCGATCTCTTCTTTCGTAATTGGATGCAAGAAATTAATTTTCATTGCGTGTAACGCTTGGCTAGACATATATTTTGTTTGTCCACCATATAATACATCCCCAACTAGTGGATTACCATTATAGCTCATATGAACACGAATTTGATGCGTTCTACCTGTTTCTAATTGCAACGTTACAAAGGTTGTATTTTGCTTTTTAAAATACTTTTCTACTTTATAGTACGTGATAGCTTCATCACCCTTAGGGGAAACACGACGTCTCGTAGCATGATGTCGGTCCCTTCCAATAGCCACATCAATTGTACCTTTCTTCTTTTTTACTTTTCCTTCAACAAGCGCTGCATACGTTCTTTTTATTTTTCGTTCCATTAATAAACGATCCATAATCGCACCAGCAATTCTATGCTTAGCAAACACGACACCACCTGTCGTATCTTTATCTAAGCGATGTATATGACGAACCTTCGTCTCTATACCTTGCATTTGAAAATGAAACGCAACGAGATTTGCAAGTGTTCCCGTTCCACCTTTTTCAGAAGGATGCGTATCCATTTGCTCTGGTTTATTTACGATGAGTACATGATCATCTTCAAACACTACATGTAATTCACCATATTCTGGCTCTACACCGTACTCTTCCTCAATAAACATATGAACTTGTAACTTATCTCCTTCTTTTAAAAGTTCATGCCATCTTCTCTGTTCACCGTTAACAGTAACACCCTTATCCATGCGAAGCTGATGTAATAACTTTTTCGGCAGTTCCCATTCTACTTTTAATACTGATTCAATACTTATACCATTCCATTTAGCTGGAACTGTGATTTCACACCATTCGCCCTTTTTCTTTGTTTCCATACTGTTATCACCTTATTTCTATTGATTCTCTCATTGTAACGGAAAACACCCTTTGATGCACCGTCAAAAATAGAGGGCAGTCTTATAATAGACTGCCCCTCACGCTCTAAGTCTTTTCATTTCCCGCAACACTTCTTCAGCTTTTTGTTCATACGATAAATCTTTAAAGAAATCCGCCAATCGTTTATAGTCATTGTACGCATCTAATAAATCGTCTATCTTTTCAAATTTCATCACTTGTTGTTTTTGCTTCATTTTTACTGGATACCGATAGCCTGACACTTCTTGTATTTTGTAATACTCATCCTCTACTTGAATGACCTTTACAAGTTCCTCCTCTTCCGCATCCATCGTATACCCATCAAAGTCTCTAAGCAGTTCATAAATAATATGAGTCCATTCATCTTTTGGATAAAATCCCTTTTCTAACCGATAACCGACAATGCGATACATATGCCCATCGTTCTCAGCAAACTGTACTGTATCATTTAACTTAAACTTAAAATAACGAAACATTGCCTTCACCTACTTATTATGTAATGTTCTTATCACATACTATTTGCAAAATGTAGGCTTTGCTATTCATAAAAAAACACTCATCAATATGATGAGTGTTTTTCACGATGATTTTTCTCGTTTTTTTCGAAACGGCAGCCACCAGTTCCAGTCCCCAAACAACTTCATTAAGCTTGGTACGAGCATAAGACGAATAATTGTTGCATCAAGAAATATCGCTAATGCTACACCAAGCCCCATTTGCCTTACTGGTAAAATATCAGTAAATGCGAACGCACCAGTTACAACGATCATAATTAAAGCAGCTGACGTTATGATTCTACTTGTCGAAATGAGCCCCTCTAACGTTGCGTGATCATTATCTCCTGTTTCTTCATAGAGCTCATGAATACGTGAAATAAGAAATACTTCATAATCCATGCTAAGCCCGAATACGAGGCCAAAAATGAAGATTGGTAATACAAATAAAACAGGACTCGCTTCTAAACCAAAATGACCACCTTCAAATAACCAAACAACAATTCCAATTGTTGCGCTTAAACTAAGTATATTCATAATAATAGCCTTAATTGGAATGAGTATAGAACGAAATGCAAATAATAATATAACAAAGGTCGATCCAAATATAACAGACATACCAATTGCAACTTTATCTTTAATTTCATCTTCTAACTCTTGTTGGAACGTCGTCATCCCGCCTAGATAATACGTAACATCCGTTTCTTTATAATTCTTTTTAAAATCACGGACCCACTGTTTCGCAGTTTCTGTACGTGGTTTTGTTTTCAAAAAGACTTCTATCGTCGTCTTATTCCCTTTCGTGTACACTTCAAATACAGGAGCTATTTTCGCTGCTTCTGGCGACTCTAATATTCCAGCAACTTGATCTGCTTTCATTCCAGTTAACCCGTCGTATAAACTTCTTACTTCATATACTTTCTTATCGTCTTTTAACTTTTGAACGACTTCTTCTACCTTTTGTAAACTTTCTTTTTCTTTCATATCTTTTTTCGTCTCTACCACTAACGTAACATCAGCATGTGTTTGGACAGTTTTATTAAATGCCTCTTCATACTTCTCATATGCAACCCTTGTATCACTCTTTTCAGGTAAAGCTTCTACGCCAGGGAACTGCAAATTCGCAGTACGTAACGGCAATAAGCAAATCATAATAAATGTTGTAACCACAATAATCATTGCAATTGGATGTTTCATTACAAATTGTGCAAATTTACGCCAAGCCTTTGCCGGCGTATGTGCTACTTGATTCTTTTTTAATATTCGTTTACCAATTAACGATAATAACGCCGGAAGAAGTGTGAGTGAGAATACAATACTCATAATCACAACAATCATTCCGCTAATAGCGACAGACTGAATATAATCTATCTTAAAGAAAAACAAACCGGACAATCCGACAAATACACACAATCCCGAAAATACGATAGCACGTCCGGCTGTTTGATATGTAATTGCTATCGCTTCTTTTACCGGTCGCTTTGCAACTTCCTCTCGAAAACGGTTCACAAATAATAGTGCAAAATCAATGGACAATGCAAGTCCAATCATCGGTGCAACATTTAACACGAAAATAGATAGTTCTTTATCGCTACCTATGAAATATAATATGCCCATCGTGCTAATTACACTTAGTGCACCATTTACAATCGGTAAAACAGAAGCAATTAGACTACCAAATGAAAATAATAGTACGAGAAACGCAATTGGTAAACCAATCATCTCTGCTACTTTTAAATCATTTTGCGTTCTCTCATTAATTTCTTGATTAATTTTTGGAAACCCTGTAGGTGTTACTTTTAGTACTGCATTACTTTCCTTCTCAATTTTATCAGCAAACTGTAATGTCTTTTCCATTCGATCTTTATTTGTTTTCCCGGAAAATAAAATCGTCGCATAACCGATATCATCTTGTAACATCTCTTTATTTTCTATAGGATGATGGAAAGACTCATACTTTTCTTTCTCTTGAATATTTTTTATAATTCCTTCTATTTGTTTTTGAAATTCTTCATGTGAAGCATCCTTGTTCTTCTCAAAAACGAGTAAAAGTGTATCTTGAGACTGCTTAAAATCTTTATCTAAAATTTCTTTCGTCTTTTGATAATCTCCTTCTGTTTGGAAACCATCACCACCTAATACTCCTGGAAGCTTTGGAGCAAAAATCCCGAGCCCTACTGCGAGCAATAGTAGCGCTACAATTACCGTATACCGAAACTGGTATAAAAAAGAGCCTAACTTCCCCCACCGATCAACTTTATGTACATTTGTCTTCACACATTTTCACCTACTTTATTTAGTTCAATCATCTACTTATAATGTATCACATCCGAATACAAACAAAAAATGCCTAAAAAACTATAACGACAGTTTTTTAGGCATTTTTCTATCTCTCTTTATTAAGCCCTAATCTTTCAGAAAGTAAACGATGGCAATAAATCGCTATAATTAACAAAATACCACCTGCGCAGTAACCTGCTAAAATATCAGTTGGATAATGCACATTTAAAATAACTCTACTTAATCCAATCAATACAATTAATATTCCCATCAAAATCGTAATACCATATTTCCCAGCTACACTCTTCCAATTGGCAGCAATAATATAGGCAAGAAAACCAAATGTCATAATAGATAGCATTGCATGTCCGCTAGGGAAGCTATACCCAAGTGCGTCAAGTGCCTCATTTAATGACGGGCGGCTTCTTTTTACAACTTCTTTTATCCCTTTATTAACAATATGTGTCGTTAATATAGCCATTGGATACACAATCATAGCAGCATAATAACGTTTTTTCCAAAAAACGAGCAAGCTTATAATTAGCGTCGTTATAACTCCAATTGCAGATCCTAATTTTGTAAAGTATGAGAAGAATGTAAGTGAACTTTCTGTTTGCAATCCTTTTATCATTCCGCGGACATATGTATCCACCGCTGTAACTCCGCTTGCTTGTACTCTCCAAACGATAATCCCGAATAAAGCAAGTAATAAAATCATGCAGATGAACTCATATCGATGTAACTTTTTCTTCAAACGATTTCCTCCTACTATGAAAAAATGCGATTTCTACTATAGAAACCGCATTTCCTTACTTATTTACCTTTTGTTTTTAACTCTGTCCAGTAACGATCATAGTCTTTTAACTTATCGTCTACATCAACAAGCCATTCTGTACGATCTAATTCTTCTTTCGTTAAGAAGATCATGTGATTATCACGATATTCTTTACTATGAAGAGGATAAGCTTTTTCATTTGGATTACTGTAACCAATTGACTCGTAGTTTTTCACACTTACTTTTTCATCTAATAAGTAGTTCATAAACTTCTCTGCAAGTTCTTTATGTTTCGCACCTTTTGGAATTGCTAATGTGTCAGCCCAAATTGTGCCACCTTCTTTTGGTACAACGTATCCTACATCTTTATTGTCTTTCGCGATAAATGCTGCGTCTCCTGACCATACAGTCCCAATCCAAGCATCTTCTGTAATGAACTTTTGTTTAATGTTATCTGTATCGAATGCTAATAAGTTTGGAAGTAACTTCTGTAAATCATTTGCCGCTGTCTTTAACTCTGCATCCTCTTTCGTGCTATTTGAGAATCCATTCTTTTTAAGACCCATTCCTAACACTTCACGAGAATCGTTTAATAAAGTCACATGTCCTTTATATTTCTCGTTCCATAAATCTTCCCAGCTTGTAGGTGTTTCTTTCACATACTTTTTATTGTATGCAATGCCTGTTACACCCCAAGTATATACTAGAGAATACTTATTCTCTGGATCGAACGCAGGTGTTTTGAAGTTAGAAACAAGGTTCTCGATGTTCGGGATGTTCTTCTTGTCTAAAGGCTCTAATAAGTCCATCTTCGCCATTGTTTTCACCATGTAATCAGACGGCTGGATTAAATCATACGTCGCGCCACCAGCTTGTAATTTCGCAAGCATTTCTTCGTTACTTGCATATTTATCATAATTGATTTTCACGTTATATTTCTTTTCAAAATCTTTTAAAACTTGCTCATCAAAGTTGTCAGCCCAACTATAAATATTTAATTCTTCTTTCTTCTCACCACAGCCCGCAAGTACAACTGCAACAAAGCAGAAGCTAATAGCTGCACCAGCTAATGTTTTCACTAATTTCATCGGTTTATTACCTCCTCGTACTTTTTATATCATTCGTATTATAAAGGAAGGTGTCCTCCAGAGTTTTCTTCACCATCTGCACCTTTGTTACGGAAGACTTCTGATAGAACCATTAATCCTACGATAACAACAATTAAAATTGTAGACAGGGCATTAATTTCAGGTGATACTCCACGCTTAACCATACTGTAAATGTATAATGGCAATGTTGTTGATCCTGGTCCTGATACGAAGAAACTAATTACAAAATCATCAATTGATAATGTAAATGTTAATAATGCTGCTGAAACAACTCCCGGTGCAATTGCTGGAAACGTTACATAACGAAACGTTTGCCAAGGCGTTGCTCCTAAATCATTTGCAGCCTCTTCTAAATCACGTCCCATGCTAGAAAGACGGGCTGCTAAAATAACAACAACAAATGAAATACTAAATGTAATATGCGCGATAATAATCGTAGTTTGTCCAAGTTCCATACCTAATTGACTAAATAAGATTAGTAAAGATAATCCCATTAAAATATCGGGAATTAAAATTGGTAAGTATACAAGACCATTAATTGCCCCTTCAAAACGATATTTATAGCGATGTAAGGCAATCGCAAAAAACACACCCAGAATTGTCGTTACAACCGTCGTTATAACTGCAATCGTTATACTATTTATAAACGCATCAATAACATCTTGTTTTTGAAATAAATCTGTATACCAATGTAATGTAAAGCCTTCCCATTCTGCATTAATGCGTGAATCGTTGAAGGAATATACCATTAAAACCATCATTGGAAAATACAAGAATACTAAAATTAACCAAGAATAAGAAACTAAAAACTTCTTCATCTTTGCCTATTCCCCTCCGTTCTCATCATATTTATATACTTTCGTTGCACGATAATATAAGTAAATTAACAGAACAGAGAATAGAACAACAATCAGAGATAACGCGGAACCAAACGGCCAGTCACGCGAGCCTAAGAATTGATTTTGAATTACGTTTCCGATTAACGCTACTTTCGATCCACCCATAACGTCTGATACAACAAACATTCCGATAGAAGAGACGAATACTAAAATAGAACCAGTAACAATCCCTGACATCGTCATTGGTACTGTTACATTCCAAAATGCCTTTGCTGGTGTTGCCCCTAAATCATAAGCTGCCTCTAGCTTACGCTTATCCAGCTGCTCAATTGCCGCATACACTGGTAAAATCATAAATGGTAATAAAGAATATACCATTCCGAGTATTACAGAAGGTGTATTATATAGTAAATTTAACGGTTCACTAATAATACCTAGTTTCAATAACAATGTGTTTACAAGACCTTGTGAACGTAAAATAACAATCCATGCGTATGAACGAACAAGGAAGTTAATCCAAAACGGTATCGTTGCCAATAATAAAAGGATAGAACGATATTTACGATCAACAATTGTAATTGTATAGGCAAATGGATAACCAATTACTAAACAGAGTACTGTCGTAATAACCGCAATTTTCACTGTTTCCCATAACGTCCCCATATATAATGGATCAAACACGCGCGCTATGTTATCTAATGTAAATTTCATTTCCACTGTCCCGTATGCTCCGCGCTGCATGAAGGCAAATGCGAGTACGAACAGAAGTGGAATTAGGAAGAAGAGTAACAGCCATACGACTGTAGGTAATGCGAGTAATTTCCCTTTTTTCAATTTAAGGTCACCTCATCCTCTTGCTCCCAGCCTACATATACATTATCTCCAATGTTCCACTGTGCTGCTTCTTCAGCAGTTTGATATGCCATTAATAATTCTGATGTTTTCTCATCACGTACATACAGCTTTTCCATATTTCCAACAAACTCAACATCTTCAATATGTCCAAGATGGTATTCTTTTAAAATTGGCTCTTCAACCGAACGAACCTTTACGTTTTCAGGGCGAACTGCTACGTAGTTTTCCCCATTTTTCACGATATTATTTTCACCGATGAACGTCGCAACGAACAATGTTTTTGGCTGATTATAAATTTCTTTCGGCGTGCCGACTTGTTCGATATGCCCTTTATTCATAACGACAATACGATCACTCATACTCATCGCTTCTTCTTGATCGTGTGTTACGTATATGAACGTAATTCCTAAATTACGTTGTAAGTTCTTCAATTCACGTTGCAAATCTTTTCGTAACTTAAAGTCAAGCGCTCCAAGTGGCTCATCTAATAGTAATACGCGCGGGTTGTTTACAATTGCTCTTGCAATTGCTACACGCTGCTGCTGTCCACCAGAGAGCTTTGAAGGTTTACGATTACGGAATTCAAGTAACTGCGTTAAACGCATTGCCTCTTCAGCACGTTCTTTCTGCTCTGCTGCTGGTACTTTTTGCATTTTCATACCGAAACAAATATTTTTCTCCACACTCATATGCGGGAATAGTGCATAATGTTGGAACACTAAGTTCATATGACGTTTATATGGCGGCAAATCGTTAATCTTTTCATCATCTAATAAAAGATTCCCTTTAGTTGGCGTTTCAAATCCTGCGATCATACGAAGTAACGTCGTTTTTCCGCAACCACTCGGCCCTAAAATTGTTAAAAACTCTCCTTCTTTAATGTCTAAAGAAAGAGGTGGGATAATCACTTGATTTCCAAAATGTTTTTCTACTGCTTCAACTTTAATAATCTTTTTCATTTTCCCGTCCTATCTACCTCAAATTTTAATTTTTATATTCATGAATAAATATTTATGTTCTATAGACTATTTTTTGTTTCGATCCAAACAAAAATGGTTATTAGTAGCGTTCACTTCTATTCTCTATGTAGTATGTTTGATTCATTTTCGCACGATACATGATATCGAACAGAAAAACCCCTTCCATTGCGAAGGGGCTATTATCATACGGCTACGCCTACTGATAAACACCATCATCATTTTAACAACTTTCGTATAAATTTTAAAGCACTTTTTGTAGAAGAGTAACGAATTTTCATGTCGAATGCTGTAGATTGGGCTAAAATGCTTTTATAATGTGAAAAAGTCCGAAAACTTTCTTCCCCATGATAACTCCCTAATCCACTACTTCCAACGCCTCCAAAAGGTAAATATGGTGTTGCAAGATGATAGACAACATCATTAATACAACCTCCGCCATAGGAAATATTACTTGTCACTTTCTTTTGCACTTCTTTATCTTCAGAAAAAATATATAAAGCTAACGGCTTCGGATGTTGCTGAATCGTTCCAATTACGTCTTCTATTTTTTCATATTCTATAATTGGTAAAATCGGTCCGAAAATTTCATCTTCCATAACATTACTTTGCCATGTAACATTTGTTAACACTGTTGGTTCAATATGTAACGTTTCTTTTTTATAATTCCCGCCGATTGCGGTTTTACCATCTTTCAAAAATGTACATAAACGTTCAAAATGACGCTCACTCACAATTCGCACATAATTGTCATTTTGCAAAGCATCTTTTCCATATTGCTCTGCGATTTCATGTCGCAATGCCTCGATTAACTGCTCTTTCACTGAAGAATGAACATACATATAATCAGGCGCTACACACGTCTGCCCAGCATTCAAAAACTTCCCCCAAACAATACGTCTTGCAGTTACATCTAGCTTTGCATCTTTATGTACAATACATGGGCTTTTCCCGCCAAGCTCTAACGTAAGAGGCGTTAATTTTTTCGCCGCTGCTTCCATCACAACTTTTCCAACACCAACACTACCTGTAAAGAAAATATAGTCAAACGGTTCCTTTAACAACGCCGTACTCTCTTCTATACCGCCTTCTACTACCGCTACGAGCTCTTCTTGGAATAACTCATCTAACATTCTCATAAGAACTTTTGAAACGTTAGGCGTTAACTCTGACGGCTTTAAAATAACTGTATTTCCAGCTGCCATCGCTCCGACAAGTGGTGCAATTGCTAACTGAAACGGATAGTTCCAAGGCGCAATAATAAGCGTCACACCATACGGTTCAGGTACTACTTTTCCCTTTGATCCAAAATGAGTCAGCGCTGTTCGAACACGCTTCGGTTTACTCCATGATGAAATATGTTTCAATTGAAAAGAAATTTCTTTTAATACATACCCAATTTCCGTTGTAAACGATTCGTGTACTGACTTATTTAAATCTAATTTCAATGCTTGAAATATTTCTTCTTCAAAACGTTGAATTCCATCATAAAGCTTCTTCAAATTATTTTTTCTTGTTTCTATGCTTCTCGTATGACCTTTATAAAAATATTCCTTTTGCTTACTTACAATAGAAGAAACACTCATTCATTCACCTTCTCTCACTATTTTCCCTCCGCTATTAACGAACAGTAAGACTCTCGCCTCAAAATCCAGCGAATTCAAGGAAGTTAAAACGAGAGTCGGGCTAATAATCAGTGGAGATAACTCCCCCACCGATTAAAGTTTCACTTTATCCAATTCTTTCATTATTTATATGGACTTCATATGTAACAAATTTCTATTCGTAAAGTTACATTATATATAATTTTTTCTTTTATATAAAATTCATTGCTCACAAAAAACTACCGAAAGAAAATCTCTCGGTAGTTTTTACTGTATTAACGGTATAAACGAACAGCACCTGCAGAGTTATCATCAGCTTGTCCTACTACTTCAAACTTCAGACCAAGCTTCGGTAAAATACGTCCTGCATCTGGAATTTGCTCATTGATATACTTTTTAGAATCATCAAACTTCGGTACACCTGCTAAGCCATTATACGTAAACGTTCCACGCGTTGGAGATACAACTTTCCAAGCTGGCGTTTTATCGAATGAGAACGCCGCATCAGCGATTTGGAATCGTGTACTACTCTTAACTGTAGGTTTACCATTTAAAGTTCCTACAATTGCTTCTGGATGAGAATCAACTACGCCAAGGAAACCATGTCCTGGATGTACGCCAACCCAGTTATCTGTGTACTCTGAATCCGCATACCATACAACCATACCAGTGTTATATTGTGGACCGCGAGCAAATTTCAACGCGTTATCTGAACCAGCGTAGTTTCTCCACTCTACATAGTAGTTATGTTTTTTCTTCTCTGTTCCGTTAGAAACAGCGAAACCATCTAATTTGAATTGTGGTGCACCTTCTGCGTCATCAGAGAATGCAACTTTACCATCTACTGTTAATGACGCATTATCAAGAGCGAATCCGTTTAACGCTAAACCACCATCAGTAATGTAATCAAATGTTAATTTCACTTTCTTACCTTTGAACTGACTTAAATCATATGATTTATCAATCCATTTTCCGTTTGTTGTAGCTGCATTTCCACTATTTGCTTTCTCGCCAATTCTTTCAAGTAACGTTTGCTGACCGTCTTCTGTTACAGCATGTACTTCAAGGAAATCGTACTCTGCTTCGATTTCATACAATGATTTGAAATCAAATTTTGCATTCGTTGCATTTGTTAAATCGAACAGCGGTGTTTCCATCTTTGTATGTAGATCATCACCTTTTGTGCTGTAGTAATACTGTTTACCAAATGCTGGAGCAATCGTTTTTACATCTTTATCCGGTAAGTTAACACGAATCAAACCTGGTCGATCAGATTTCGTAACGCTTTGGTCTAAATATGTCGCTAGACCGATACCTTTATTTAATTTCTCGTAATCTACTTCTACGATATTTGCCCAGTTACCACCGATTGTCTTTTGGAAAAACTCTTTATTTTGTGGTGATAAGCTCGTCGGTGTTGTTCCTGCAATTTTACCAGCCCAGCTTCCGCCACTCATAATAGACCAAGCTTCAACCGGCTCACCTTGACCGCTATATTGTGTATCATACTCATCTGGAAGACCTAAATCATGTCCATATTCATGTGCGAATACGCCAACTGCTCCATCTTCTGGCTCAATTGTGTAGTCGAATGCTGCCATCTTTCCGCCCCAATATGGAACTTTCGCTTGTGTACCTTCAATTGCGAATGGTTTTGGCCCAACTGTCCAGCGATGTGACCAAATTGCATCATCACCTAATTTACCGCCGCCAGCTTCTTGTCCAACACCCGCATGAATAATCATTAAGTGATCGATTAAACCATCAGGTTGATTTTGATTTCCATCACCATTTACATCATATTGATCAAATTGATCAAACTGTGATAAATCAAGGCCACTATCTACAGCTGCCTTTAATGCATCTTTTACTAGATCACGTGGTCCTTTTGGTCCTTTATTATCATGACCTGTTGCAGCATCTGCACCGTAATCAGCTGCTTTACCAGGAACTGTTAACCATTTTGTAACTGTTCCATCTACAGTGTAACTACCACCAGATTGCTCTTCATAGTATTGTTTAAATGTTTCGATTTTACTTCCGTCATCTAACGTAAACGGCTCGTTACCAAATAACATTTTTTCATAATGTTCTTGATTAAAATCGTTGGAATACATGTAACCAGGTTCTTTATCAATATTGTTATGTTTGAAATCAGCATACTCTACAAGTAAAACGAGTACTTTATCTTTACGAACTTCACCGTTATATCCTTTTTGTTTTGCTGGTGAAGTTGGTACTTTACCATTTAGGCCACCTTTAGCTGGCCCTGTCGCTGCTGGTGCACCTGTTGCAGGTTGCTCTGATTTTTCTTTCGTATCTGCTTTTGCATCTTTTACTTTCTTTAAAAAGTCAGATGCATCTTTCGTAAGTGGGTCCCCATTTGTTACTTCTTTCCCAGGATTTTCACCCTTTTTGTTCTCTACATATTTTTCGACAGCTTTCTTTGTTTCTGTCTCTGAAGCTGACGAATCAATTACCCCACGTTCTTTTAGCGCATTTGCTAAACGCTCTTCTGGAATTAAATGATCATCAACTGGGCTCGTAGCTGTCTTATTCCCAGGCGTTTCAGCATATGCAGACTGGCTTCCAGCTCCGAATGAAAGACCTAATACAGCTGTCAAAGCAATTGATGATAAGACTTTGAATGGCTTCTTGTTCATCCCTTATTTCCTCCCCTAATATAAAATATGTATTACAAATTAAATTTTATTAAAAATTCAGTATTTTTTCAATATTTAGTTACATTATGTAATTTTTTTAATATATTTGTAAAAATTTCATAGTTAGCATACGAATATATCACAATTCAACAATGTTTTCTGAAAATATTGAAAGTTTTTATCGAACAATTTATAATTGTTTCCATTGAGGGAGTTTAATAGGGATTTTATCTTTGTTTGATCTACACAATATTTGATAATTCGATACATAAAATAAAAATTCGGTTTTATTATCATTTATTCTGTAGCAGCAGTTATGACCGATAATTAGGGAGGAATTACACTTGTACAAAGATAAGACGGACACACTGGACCAAGAATGGATTGATTTAATACTTGAAGCTCTAGATGCTGGTATCGCCCTACCAGATATCGAACAATTTTTCCAACGTATGAAGCCATCGAGTCAGGCTCAATAGCCTTGTTCTTTTTAACGAAGTTTATGTTATAATAATGACATCATAAGACGATTACATATTGATAGAAAGGTGCGCAAATATGATTGGAGAACGTATAAAACGCCTTCGTTTACAAAAAGGTATTTCATTAACAGAACTTGCCGAAAAAGCTGGTGTTGCTAAGTCTTACATTAGTTCTATAGAACGAAATTTACAAAAGAACCCTTCCATTCAGTTTCTTGAAAAAATCGCAGCAGTTCTACAAATTCCAGTTGATACCCTGCTTCATGATGAAACAGCAAAGGAAAGCCACCTAGACTCCGAATGGACACAACTCGTTAAAGACGCAATGAACTCCGGTGTCTCAAAAGAACAGTTTCGTGAATTTCTTGAATTTACAAAGTGGAAACAAGATAAAAAATAATATATATAAAGAAGTGCTTACAACCAGCACTTCTTTTTTCGTTATAAAAAAAGCGGGGGATACCCGCTTTTTGATTTATTATCTTTCTTCGCCATCTGTTTGCTTAGCATTAAATGTCCATTCTAAGTTTAATGAATCACCTTGGAATTTATTTTGATCATCTTTATTATCTACGAACTCAAACTCCACCCATAAGTAATCTTCACTACCAGCTGCTAAACCACCGTTTTCTGCCCACTCAGGAGCAAAGATTTCTTTCGCTACTACATCTGGATTTTCTTTTTGTAAGTCTGCTAATGTTGTTTCATAGACAGGCCCACTTCCTTTATCCCAATTCCAAATGAATTTCACATTAATGTGCTTAGCAAAATCTTCTCCCGCGTTATCGCCTTTAGCATCGTTTATATCATACTTTGTCCCTAGTATAACTTCTTTAATATCTAACGTTCCATTGTTCTGTAATAAGAACTCTTTCTTAACAGTGTCCCCTGGTTTTAAATCTTTAATATTCACAAGCGTTTTAGGGTTTAATGTAAGATCTAATGTCCCAGCTGCAAATGTATTCTTTGATACTTCTTTATCGCTAAAGAATGCAAACGTTCCTCCACCAATTAAAGCTAACCCCAATGCTGCTGATGCAACTCCCATACCTAATTTCTTTTTCAGACTCACAATCAATTCCCCCTAGCCGTTTTTTATGTTTTTACATTGCTAACTCTTATATAAATAAGAGATGTAACTAAAACTATATTAGCTAAGCTAATATTTGTTCTTTTTTAAAAACCTTAAGTTCATTATAACGAACAAAACTACCCAAATACAACAATATTTTTTCAGTATTTTCAATTATTTTTATTTCTCAATATTGTTTTGATTTTTCAGAAATTTAAACACTCATTACAACACTTTTCATATTCAAAGAACATGTAAGCAAGACAACGAGTGCGAGGGGAAATGTCCCCTCACACTCCTATACATTATTCTTTTTCATGACCATCGCCAGTTTGTGCAGATCCTTTCTCTGGCTCTACACTATTATTCTTTAATTGTTTCTCTTGATTAGTTGAAGTCGCCTTCTCATCCCCTACTTGTTCTGGCTTTTTCACTTTTTCCGCCTGTTTCTGTTCTTCTATCTTCTTCTGCTCTTCTACTTTTTTCTGTTCTTCTACTTTCTTCTGCTCTTCTACTTTNNTGCTCTTCTACTTTCTTCTGTTCTTCCGCTTCAATTGTATTTTTTAATTGTTGCTGTAAAGTACGAATTTGCTCATCAATAGCTTGCAAACTAACTTCTTTCTCAATATAATCGCGCTTCTCTTTTATACTACGAAAGCCTTCATTCACATATAAGGCTACTTCTTGACTCGACTCACTTTTATTCACTTTTAATTCTGCCTGTATTTGATTGTAAGGACCCTCTATTTCAGTATATACATGTTGCAGGGCTTCCTTCTCAGAAGCGATTTTCTCACGACCTTGTTGCCATACAACAATCGCCTGTTCAATTTCTTCGATAGAAGTCGCTGCCAATTTCCCCTTCATCGTTCCATACTCATGCTCGATAAACTGTTTATGTTGCTCAGCTTGCTCTTTTAACGTATTAACTGTTTTTGGAAATATAATCGCTGTAGAAAGAGCAGCTTCTACTTTCGTTTCATGAATGAACGCCGCTTCTGTATGCGTCATGACTTGAGATCCTAAATAAAACGTAATAGAGCACATACACGGCAATATAAGCATCTTTGTTAAATTACGCGGTCTTTTCAGCATCTTAATCTCTCCCATCGAACAATTCGTTCTTTATACAGAACACTATCTATATTATAGTAAAGAACTATTAAAATTGATAGCCATATACTAGAAAAATAGAAAAAGAGCTATCCATATGATAGCCCTTTTTTATTATTATCTTTCTTCACCTGCTGTTTGCTGTGCATCAAACGTCCAATTTAATTGTAACTTATCACCTTGGAATTCATTTTGATTTGCTCCATTATCAACAAACTCGAATTTCACTTTGAACGTATCAGACTTGCCTGCTGAAATACCTTTTTCATCCCAGAACCAAGCTGATAAATCGTTATCAACCGCTGTAAGTGTATCCTTCTTCAATTTATCTAATGTAGTTTTCTTCACAATCGTCTCATGCTTATCTACATTTTTTAAGAATGTTACTTGAATATGTTTACCGAAATCATCTTTATTATCTTTCTTTACATCCTCTACAGTATAATCTGTTTGTAGTAAAACTTTTTTAATATCTAAAGATCCTTTATTTTCTAGTTTAAATTCTTTTTCAATTGTATCACCAGGCTTTAAATTCGATACATTAACAACTGTTGATGGATTTACTGCTAAATCAAGAGTACCAGCTGCAAATGTATTGTTTGACACTTCTTTGTCACTGAAAAATGCAAATGTTCCTCCACCAACTAATGCTGCTCCTAGTACTGCTGATGCGATACCCATTCCTAATTTTTTCTTTAAAGTCATGTCCATATCCCCTTAATATATCTATATTTGTTAACTTCCTAAACGGAAAGTATAACCAAACAAACTAGACGGATTGTTCTGCTTTTTTCTCTTTCTTTTCTCCGTCGATGCTACGAATAGCGCCAAAAATAGAAATCGCGGAATAACCAAGTAAAAAGACTCCTGGAATGATAAGAAGCAATGCTGCTCCCGCCTTAGAGTTTGCATAATTCAGTAAATAACCAACATAAGGAACCGTAATATCTGCGTACTTGCCAATTACATTCTCCGCAAGTACTGGTTCTAAATCTGGGCCGTTGTTGTTATCCCCTTTTGTTTCATACATTACTTTTCCATTTGTATCTTTCACACCGATAATACGGTGAGTGATAATTTTGTCATCTTTCTCTTTAAAGGTAATCACATCACCTTTTTGATATTTAGAACCATCTTTCGTTGGCTCTATCGCAATGATTGATCCTGTTAAAAACGTTGGTTCCATCGATCCTGAAAGAACGCTCTTAAATTGATATCCCATCACTGTCGGATCCCCACCGCTCGCTTTTGAAGAAATAACCACAAAAGCTAAGCAAACCATCAATGCAAATAAAACAAATGAGATAGCGTTGCTAATTATCTTCCAAATTAATTTCATCGTCTCTCTCCCTCTCCGTTGTTTTATATTATTTGAAGTATGTAACGCTCACTATAGTTCTTTAACAAGAACACAATTAAATGATATAACGAACTTTACATAAATTCAATAAGAAAATTTACAATTATTAGTTAACTTGTTTTTAAGCATATAAAAAGACTGTGACAAAATCTATTCACAGTCTTCCTACTAGCAATTTACTTTTCTTCTGATTTCATCCCTTGTCTATTATGACGCACTACGACATATAAGATTACTCCAAGTAATACAATCGCACCTATCCCAATACTTATCACTTTCACATTTGATTCCTTTATTTCAGGCACAGTTGTATCTTTTTTAGGCATCGCAAAAGTAACGTCTTCTTTTGAAAGAACATTTACAGTCGCAATTGTCTGATTATTTTTTATGATATCTACCGCACCCACTACTTCACCGCGATGAATTCCTTTTTGGTACAATGATTCTGTATTCACTGGATTCACCCTAAAAGCCGTTTTTACATTTTTTCCTTCATCTTTCTTAAGCATAAGCTCTGCACTGTTTTCCAGCTCAGAATCAACATCTTTATTTAAATACGTTGTCTTTTGATGCCAACTGTTTTTATCGAGTACAGTCTGCTTCGTAAATTGCCCAAAAGAATATTCCGCCATCTGCTTTAAATCTTCATAAATTTCAGGTCTTTGAGAAGCCATTACTACATTTATAATGCGATTTCCATCTTTCTCATTTAATAAAACGAGCGTATTACGCGCTTCATTCGTAAACCCTGTCTTACCGCCAATACTATATGGATTTTCAAAATAAGTAGATTTATTAAAAATAGACACCGTCTGCCTAGATGTCGTAACTGTCGTTCTTTTCGTATTCATCGCTTGCAAAATTTCAGGATACTTTTGCACGCCTCTCGTAATCATAGCCATATCATACGGCGTCGTATAATGATTCGGATCATGCAATCCATTTGGTGTTACAAAATGACTCTCCGTAGCACCTAATTGTCTCGCCTTTTCATTCATCATATTAGCAAAATTCTCAACACTTCCGCCAATATGCTCCGCAATCGCATATGACACATCATTCGCACTTAACACCATTAAAATCATAAGCGCAGTATCTCTATTCACCGTCTCACCAGGTTGAAACTCAATTTGATAATTACTCTTCTCCTGATCTAGTGCTAATTGCGAAAATGTAAATTGATCCTCTGGCTTCGTATGCTCCATAAGTAAAATTGCCGTTAACACTTTCGTCGTACTAGCCGGAAACGCACGATGATGTGCATTTTTGTCATACAACACATCCCCTGTTTTCGCATCAATCGTAGCTGCAAACTGACTAAAAACATTCGGCCCTTCCTTAGGTGGTGGTGCTACCTGCTCCGGATTCACTCCAACATTCGTCTCAGCATATAACGTCATAGGTGTCAAAAAAAACAAACTAATAACTGTAATAAAAGCCAAAATCTTCTTAAAATTTACCATATGACTCTCCCTCTTCCAAAACTATACTTTCACAGTAAAAAAATGACTCTACCAATTCTATATGTAAATTGTATTAAATTGGTAGAAAATTCGCTATCCTTTACTATATCATACTTTTACGATGAACAACATAAATATACAATAAAAATAAGAAGGAATTACTCTTTCTTATCCTTCTCATCAATCAACGAATCTATTAACTTTTGACTAGCTTCCTCGACCGTAATCTCATCCGTCATCCCCATAAACGACCAACCTTTAGAATCGACCCACTCAACGAATTCTTGTAAAAACTCATCATGTGTAACATCCACATCAAGGATCGAACCATTAATCGAAATCGTTCTATTTCTAGACACACGCATCTTGAACGTTTTTCTCACCATTACAATTATTCTCCCTCTACTCCTGAATATGTATAAAATAATCTTGTACTTCTGTTATACATGATTTTAAGTAGATTGTAAAAAGGATATATTGGCCAATTTGGATATTGTAAATAAAAATCTCTTCTTATATAAATGCCACACAACATACATTTAGTCATAAACTACTGCATACATCCGCATAAACAACAAACCAACTTACATTTTATCACATCAAATACACTTGATTTTATCGTAACCAAATGAGATATATTAGAAAACAATAAACTTTGAGGGGGAATTCCATGGCACGTTGTACATATTGTAAAACGAAGTGGAAAATAAAAGATGTATGGTCAATACTCGTGACATTTGAAAAAGATTGTCCCTATTGTTTTGGAAGACAGTATCTATCAAAGAAAACATTGAACGCCATGCCAGAACTGATAAGCTTACCGTTACACTTCTTATTCCCTTTTCTAGTTAATTTGAGTGATGAAGGCCCTTTGGATTGGTATCGGAAATCATAGTCCTTCATTTTCTTCTACTTATAAAAAAATAAAAACATATATAATAGTATAAACACTATAACTAAACCTACTTTCTATTACACTATCTCTTTAAAAACTTACTATAAAAATATTGTAAAATTTCAGTTAATTATATATAATTGCTTTAGCATAATGATTAAAGATGCTATTACATAAGCATTATTGAAGATCCCGTAGCTCAGCAGGGAGAGCGCCACCTTGACAGGGTGGAGGTCGTGAGTTCGAGCCTCTCCGGGGTCATAAACACTTGCTATTACTAGATTTGTTAAGAATTCAGACGGTAATAAAATATAGTGATTGCTGGTAGACACGCTATGCAATCGAAGAACCACTTTCTTCTAGTCTACAAACTGGAAAGGAAGTGGTTTTTTGTTACTTAAATTTGCTATTCAAGATTTCAAAGACGCTATAAAATTTTAAAATTTATCCTCTCGTACAATTGGTTCCTATCTACTTACTCTTAACGAGTTTCAAGGTTTTTGTTCTGAACTTGAACTTATTGACGTTAATGATATTACACCTAATGTAGTCAAAAACTACCTATTATATTGTCACAAGCAACGTAAGAACAATCCTACTACAAGAAATACCAAACTCCATACGTTAAAGATTTTCTTTAATTACCTTCAATATCAAGAAATTATTGAAGAAAGGAAAAAATCCTACTCGAAAGTTTGCATATACAAAAGAAGACATCAAAATCGAGGTCTTCAATGACAAACATATTAAGCAAAAGAAAAAAGTCATCTATTCGCCGTAGATGACTCAACATGTAAAAACAGCTTTGAAAATCATAAAAACCTGTATTTAACAAAAAACTAAATAACGGACATTCCGTACATTCAGCACCTGAACTATAATTTTTTGAAAAATAATTAAATGTTTTTAACTAAAAAGGAACAGTATTTCTGCCGCCCATTACTGAGGTCTGTCATAACCAGTTGTCACTTCTCTACCATATTCATCTTGTATAGTAATGCTATAACCAGTTGTCCTAGAAGCCATATCCGAGTCTCTTAATATTTGTCTTAACAAGTCTTTTGTGGTATTTAGTAGCAGCATTTTAACATCCTCTGTAGTACCATAGAAAGACTCATTTACTGTTACTAAAAAATTATTAAAATCATTTTCAGGGCGTTCTATGTTAATGACTTGCCCTCCTGTAGCGTCTATATATGTATTCATAATCTCATAATACTTTTCTAATGCCGTTCGTTCTTCAGGGGTTTCTTCTGTACTACTACTTTCAGTACTCACTGCGTTACTTGTATCACTACTACTACTAGAAGATTGGCTTTCATTCTGTGTCGATATGCCTAAATTTGTTGTATCTTCAGTTTTCGTACTGCCCTCTACTATTGTTTCCTCTTTCCCCATACTGCTTGCTGTGTTTACCTTATCGTCTGAATCAGCAGCTGCGTCTCTAAGGGTAATTAATCCAAACACTACTGCTACAAAAATTAAAAACTTCTGCATATAAAGCCTCCTATTTATACATTACTTTAAAACGATAATATGTTTATTTAATAATGTAAAGTATAAAAATAAAATAGGATGGCATCTCTGCCGGCTATTACCTATTTTCTTTTACTAATGGTTTATATAGTTGTGAAATATTGCGGTCCATAGCTTCGCCAACTTCATCATAATTCACAGCAGAAATCTTTTCAGCTTCTTTTAACTGTAAACCTAATGGCATAAAAACTAATGGTGAAAGTATCTGGACTACAATTGTGTGCGAATTTAAGAAAAATCAAACCACCTATCCCCTAAAGAATTTAGGAAACAAGTGGTTTAGGTGTTTTAATAGGTGTCCCGCTTTCGGGGTTCACTTCAAAGGAAGTCCATTTTTAATTATATAGTGTTATTGGCGGTTCAAGTATTTGTTCTCCACTTACTTTTCCTTGATAGCTCTTAGAATTGAACCAGTTGCGATTAACATTGTACCTGCTATAAAAAATGACGCACTAAGAACAAAATAACCTGTAAGTACATTGGTATTGATAATATAATTATACGCATCTCCGCCTACGTAGGCGTATTTATTCAAGTCGGTATATGTTTCAGAATTTTGATATCCTCCGAGTCTATCAAATCCTAAGAAAAGTAATACTGCTGAATGGATGTAAAAGATAATTCCCCAAATTGTCCATTTTTTTGTTTTCACGATAATTCTCCTTTTTGTGTCTATCACTAATTAATTCATTTATATAGTTTAATTATTTTTTATTGGAGTGTAAATCATATTAACTCGACTTTCTTATCCTCAACACCTTTTTCTAGCTTATCAACAAGCTTTAAAATCGCTTCGACTTCTGTCCTTCTATTGTCCAGTTTTTTTCGCTCGTGAGTTCAATCTTCTCCGGGATCATAGTGATAGAAACCGTGTCAAATCAATATTTGATGCGGTTTTTATTTGTTTGCTTTTATATTTAAAAACACCAATGGTCACATTCGTTCATGTAGTGGCCATTCTTCCATATTACTTCCTACCCTAACCATCTATCCAAACCATAATATCCCATACAAATATGTTACTATAAAAGAAAATGAGGAGGTGCAAAATGAAAGCAGTAACAAATTATCGAACATTACTTGATCAAGCTGCTATCAAGGATGGTGATTCTTTAAAAGCGATTGAACGCATCGAGGTGACAGAAAAAAATAATCGAACTGAAGTCCGTTTTTCTTATTACCACCTTACTCATAAAGGAAATTGGAGGATTACACCAAGTCCGTTAACTATTGTAGAAGATAAGTGGTGTGAGTTATTCAAAAAAGCACTTCAAACAACTGTATTTCCTGGAGAATTTATTGAACATGTATACGCTGTTTGTAAAAATTACTTAGCCTCATTGACTGAGTTTGTGTACAAGGTTGAGATTAAGAAAGATGGAAATTATGATATTTATGCTAAAGGTTGTATCGAGGATGGCAATTCATTACACGCGGTAGAACGGGTTTATTCAAAACAAAGAAACCGTGAAGAAATCCGCTTTGCATGGTATCAACGAAATCAGATAGGAAATTGGAGATTAGTAGCCAAACGACCTTTAGATGTGGCAGAAACTGAATGGTTTGATTTATTTGAAGTAGCAGTTAACCAACATGTATTTAATCGGCCAACCGTCGAGTTTATGATGAATACGGCAGGAGAAATTCTAGGAATTTAGTGATATTATAACGCTGTTCATAAACCATCTACTGAATACAATCTAACAGCTTATAAAGCTACTTATCTTCATTGATACTATATTTAGCATTTCATACGAAACAATATAGACTTACTAATTTATATAAAAAACGAAGGGACACTCAAAAAAGTGTCTCTTCGTTCTTACTTCCCACCAAACATCTTCTCCAAAGACTTCGCATTCGCAAACAACACTTCTTGTAGGTTGTCATCAGCAACGATTTTATAGTCGCCATCTTTGTCTTTCTTTAAGTTCAATGTAACTTCGCGAGTTGCCATTGTTGCTTCTTTATCTGATAAGTGTTTGACGATAGCTGATGTCATTGTTTTTTCGATTGCTTTTTCAGATTGCTCTTTATCTTCACTAAAGGCACTAGCGAAGGCCATTGGCATAACTTCTCCCATTGCTTTTGTTACGGCAACGGATAGATCGGCAGATGTAACTTTTACTTTAACTTCTGCTTTGTCATCCTTTTTCGATACTTCTTCTAACTTTTCAAATTTAAAGTTTTTCGTAATTGCGCTTAGCATTTCTTTTGCTTCAGCATCATCTGTTTTTTCATTTAGTTTACTAAACTCTTTGTCACTTTCAACAAATGTACGAGCCTTTTCTACATCACCTTTTTGTAACGCTGTTAAAAATTCTTTAGCAGTATCTTTCGGATTGGCGCATCCTGCTAAAACACCGACTGTTAATCCTACTACCATCATTAGCAGCAATAATTTCTTTACCTTTTTCACGTTCATTCTCCTCTTACCTTTTCTTTTCTAGTAAGCCATCCCTATATAATAGTATAAAACTTACATTACAAACATTTTTTAGTATAACATTTATACGATTTGTTTTCTATGCTTTCCAGAAACACAAAGAGCCTTGTAGCATTTCTACAAAGCTCTTTGTGTTTTAATCCGTATCCGTAGCACAGATTAACCGTATGGGATGTTCCTTACTATCTAACACAATCCAAGTAATTTATAATTGTTTCTTCATTCTATAATACTTGCTTTAACATTGGCCTTACTATTCTATATTCTTCACTATAAGGTTCCTTTATGATTAGTGGTGAGCGATCATCTTTTTCTTCCTCAATCGTTGCAAACACTTCTGTTTTCTCTTGTAATGTATTGGATTCACTATTTTTAGTAGGCTTTTTACTTGTTTCAATTTTCTTTGCTACTTCGCCAAGTCTTTGCCCAACTTCTTCTGCTTTTGCAGGTTCATCCGTAACGTAGTATTCTTGACCCTCCCATACTAACATAGGTGGCACTTGTTCCCGTTTGTTGCATATTATATAAGTGATACTAGCGATAAGTAGTAGACTTATTCCTATAAAGAAGATAGTTTTTTTATTCATATACTATTCTCCTTATCTATTATTTTATTGGATTATATAATATAGGGTATATATAGTAAATGATTTTTATGGTAATTTTTGTTTTATTTTCAAAAAGAAAAACCTTACCGAAGTAAGGTTCCATTTTCAATTCTATAGTGATTGATTTATTAAAACGATCATGACGATAATCGCTATAAACATAACGGCTAAACATCCAATTAGTTTATAAAACCCTCTTTTCGTCAATGTCCCGCCTTGGACGTCTTTACGAATAAATAAGAATACGGCTAAAAATAAAACAAGCCCTATCCCAAAAGCATACATCATTTGCATATGTTAATCTTCCTTTCTCTCTTACATCTTAATATCTTTTCGCCAAAACAACAAATGAGATGAAGACTGTACTCATTGTAAGTGCCATAAGTATGTTCAATAGTTCAACCGCAGATAGTGTAATTACGTTTAAGTTTAAGCCAATAGAAAAAAGAAGATAATAAGCTGTTAACGCAAAAAAGCTGAAGAATATCCCTTTATAACGAATGAGTTTCATGCGCTCGTCTTTTTCCTTAAATTGCGGGTGTAAATAGCTTAGGCAAAAACACATGATCATCATCGCAAGCAATGTATACGTTGGAGCCGGTGGTGCCGAATGCGTCATTATACCTGCTAATACCATAGTTCCGCTCATAATAAAGAAAATAATTCCCATAATTAAAAAGTACTTTTGTGAGTAATTCATCCCTATTCCCCCTCTTCCTTTCCTTCATAAATAAAGTGAAACTTTAATCAGTGGGGGTTTTGTTCATCCCCCACTGATTATTAGTTGAACCAATCGGGCGTTTACGGGCAGTTGATCTCCCACCTAGCTTCTTTGCTCCACCCACATTTTGAGGTGGGAGTCTTACTGCCCGTTAACGCGGGATAAATACATTTTCTATCGTTGTCTGAAATGTTTTCGCTATTTCAAATGCTAACGGAAGTGATGGATCGTATTTCCCTTTTTCAATTGAAATGATAGTTTGCCTGGAAACCCCAAGTTTCTCAGCCAATTTTTCTTGAGATAGTCCAAATTTCTTTCTGTATTCGACCATTTTGTTTTCCAAGGAAATTTCCACCTCCTTCCTTATAACGAGTATATATGTAAAGGAAACTTTACGTCAAGGTTCCTTTACATTCATCCTGGTTATTTTTTGCGCTATTTATATAGAAGAAACTTTTCCATTTCAGTACGTCTATTTTGTAATGGAACATGGAACAATGTATATATCCGTTACTATATCCCTTCCCCACTTTTATCAAAATTTAATATCTCCATATTTGTTTTATCCTTTGAAAACATTTTATTCTCCGCTTTACCCTGTGAAATGCGTTATTGGTTTTACGGTATTTTTCGGCATATTTATAGAAACTAACGGTTTATGAAGCATTTTTTATGTTTAGCCACTTTTTTTGTAGAAATCCTTCATTTTCCTTTCAATATTTAACACTATCTAAATAAAGTTTACGATAAATTCATAATTTTTTATTTTTTATACTATATTCCGTTATATTGTTGTATAATATCAATGAAAGCGCTTATTATTTCAATATACATAATTCTAATTTATTTTTATCGAAACATTCTAACTATTATACTTATATTAAAATGCAACAATTATAGTTATTAATGTAGGTATACCAAATATATCCACCCTATTTTTCTGTAAAATTACTTTATAACATGAAAGATTAACTTGGGTGATAAGTTATTGTGAATGTTTTTTTACAAAACAGATAAGTAATAGTGTTTGGTATTATGTAAATTATTGTAATAACATAAGAGTAAAGAAAACATTTAACATTTATTATTGATTCATCAATTATTGAAAAGAGCAAAATGCACCTTTTTGTATGGAAAAGGATTATATGCATTGGGAGGTTTAAACAAATGACGAGGAAGAATACAACGACAAACCCTTGGGCCAAGTTCCACGGTCCGAATCTTGGTTATGTTATTGAGCAGTATGATCTTTACGTAACTGGAGCAGGTTCTGTTGATCCGGAATTACAAGAGCTTTTTGAAATTTTTGGAGCTCCTTCGTTTCAAGATGATGTCGTAACAGGGGACAACACAGCAACACATTTTTCTCCTCAAAACACAGGGAACATTGAAAAGATTCTTAAAGTCGTTCAACTTGTTGAGCAGATTCGTTCTTTCGGGCATACGTTGGCTCACATCAATCCGATGGAAGATGCTGCAAATGGACAATCTCTTCTTGAGAAAGCAATGAACGAACTGAGCGATGCTGATTTGAAAGCGATTCCAGCGAAAACAGTATGGCACGATGCACCAGAAGGTATTCACACTGCACTTGATGTAATTCATAGATTAAAAGACGTTTATACACAATCTTTAGCTTATGAATTTTCTCATATACAAGATAGTGAAGAACGCGAGTGGTTGCATCAAATGGTGGAATCAAATTCATTGCGTCAACCATTATCAAATAAAAAACGAACTGCTCTTTTAAAACGTTTAACAGCTGTTGAAGGTTTCGAGCAATTCTTGCATAAAACATTCGTTGGGCAAAAACGTTTCTCTATCGAGGGCGTTGATATGCTTGTACCTGTTCTAGATGAAATTGTTCTAGAAGGTGCCAAGGGCGGCGTAGAAGATGTCATGATTGGTATGGCTCACCGCGGGCGTCTAAGCGTACTTGCACACGTACTAGAAAAACCATATAGTCACATGTTTGCTGAATTCAAACATGCAAAAATAGATGGCGTCAAGGCAAATGCTGGCTGGACTGGCGACGTGAAATACCATTTAGGTAGAGAACAAGTCGTTGGGAATGAAGAAGTTAGTACTCGTGTTACATTAGCAAATAACCCAAGTCATCTTGAGTTCGTTAATCCTGTTGTGGAAGGTTTCGCACGTGCGGCTCAAGAGAACCGTAAAAAATCTGGTCTTCCAGAACAAGATACTTCAAAATCATTCGTAATTTTAGTTCATGGTGATGCTGCATTCCCTGGTCAAGGTATTGTATCTGAGACACTCAACTTAAGCAGATTGAATGCATATCAAACGGGCGGAACAATTCACGTTATCGCAAACAATGCAGTTGGTTTTACGACTGATAGCTATGACTCTCGTTCTACGAAATATTCAAGTGACCTTGCAAAAGGATTTGATATTCCGATTGTTCACGTGAACGCTGATGATCCTGAAGCTTGTCTTGCTGCTGCTAACCTTGCGATCCAATATCGTACATTGTTCAAAAAAGACTTCTTAATCGATTTAATCGGTTACCGTCGCTACGGTCATAACGAAATGGATGACCCAGCAGTTACGCAACCACAAGTGTACAAAAAAATTAAAAATCACCCAACTGTAAGAGCGATTTATGCAGATCAATTGCAAACTGCTGGCGTTTTAAATGCAGATGAGGTTGAAACAATTACTCAGTTTATACAAGAGGAACTAAAAGCTGAATACGCACAAGTGCCACCTGCTGATACGAGTGCTGCAACAATTCACGTTAAAGTTCCAGATGTTGTTGCAAGAGGCATACAGCCAATTGATACTGGTGTTGAGATTGACTCACTTCGTGCAATTAATGAAGGTCTATTATCTTGGCCAGAAGGCTTTAACGTATATCCGAAAGTGAAGAAAATTCTTGAGCGCCGTAAAGATGCTCTTGAAGAGAACGGTAAAATTGAATGGGCACTTGCTGAGTCGTTAGCATTCGCTTCTATTTTACAAGAAGGTACGCCAATTCGTTTAACTGGTCAAGATTCACAGCGTGGTACATTCGCGCATCGCCATATCGTATTACACGATACGGATACAAACGAAACATATTCACCATTACATCGCTTACCAAACATAAACGCTTCATTCTCTGTTCATAACAGTCCGTTATCTGAAGCTGCAGTTGTTGGTTATGAATATGGTTATAACGTATTCGCTCCAGAAACTCTTGTTATGTGGGAAGCGCAATATGGTGACTTCTCAAATACTGCGCAAGCATTATTTGATCAATATGTTTCAGCAGGAAGAGCAAAATGGGGTCAAAAATCAGGTCTAGTTCTTCTATTACCACACGGTTATGAAGGTCAAGGACCAGAGCATTCTAGTGCACGTCCTGAACGTTTCTTACAGTTAGCTGCTGAGAACAACTGGACAGTTGCAAACTTAACGAGCGCGGCACAATACTTCCATCTCTTACGTCGTCAAGCATCTATCTTAGGAACAGAAGCTGTTCGACCATTAGTACTTATGACGCCGAAGAGTTTATTACGTCACCCACTTACGCTTTCAACTGCTAGTCAGTTAAGCGAAGGACGTTTCCAACCTGCTTTAGAACAAGAAAACCTTGGCATGAAACCTAACAAAGTAAAACGTCTTGTTTTAAGTACAGGTAAAATGGCGATTGACTTAGCAGCAGAAATTGAGTCTGGTAAACATGAGTACAACTTAGATGAAGTTCATGTCGTTCGTATTGAACAATTGTACCCATTCCCTGCTGAGAAAGTTCAATCTATTATTAAACGCTTTAAAAACTTAGAAGAAATCATTTGGGTTCAAGAAGAGCCTCGTAATATGGGCGCATGGCATTACATGGCTCCAATTCTGTTCGAACTAGCTGGAGATAAAGTGAAAACAGGTTACATTGGACGCCCAGATCGTTCTAGCCCATCTGGTGGCGATCCATTCGCTCACAAAGCTGAGCAAGAACTAATTGTGGCACATGCTTTAGATGTGAAGTATAACTTCCGTCAAGATAAACAAGAAATCGAAGTTTACAGCAACTGAAAATAACAATGAATTTTTCCGGCTCGACTTGGGCAGATATTCTGCCCAAGTCGAGCTAACAAATGGAGATTACCGAAGATTAAAGAAGACAAAACACACCGTTAGGCAAATAAGGGGAGGACATTTAAAATGATCGAAATTAAAGTACCTGAGCTTGCAGAATCTATTACCGAAGGAACTATTTCACAATGGCTTATCAACGTGGGCGACAAAGTCGAGAAAGGTGGCAGCGTTGTTGAGCTTGAAACTGATAAAGTCAATGTAGAAATCATTGCAGAAGATTCAGGTATTGTATCGAAATTACTAGGCGAACCTGGGGATACAGTTGAAGTTGGCGCAACTATCGCAATTTTAGATGTGAATGGCGCACCAGTTGCAGTAAGTACACCTGCTCCAGCTGCTGAGCAACCAAAACAAGAAACAGCTGAAGCACCGAAAGCTGCAGCTCCAAGTGCTGAACAAACTACGACTCTACAAGGTTTACCAAATACAAACCGTCCTATCGCATCACCAGCTGCTAGAAAAATGGCTCGTGAATTAGGAATCGACTTAAACGACGTACGTAGCACAGATCCACTTGGACGCGTGAGACCACATGATGTACAAGCTCATGCTACAGCACCAAAAGAAGCACCAGCTGCTCCAAAGAGTCCAGCTCCTGCTACAGTTGCAAAAACTGAATTCGATAAACCAGTTGAGCGCGTGAAAATGTCCCGCCGCCGTCAAACAATTGCAAAACGTCTTGTAGAAGTTCAACAAACGTCTGCAATGTTAACAACATTTAACGAAGTTGATATGAGTGCAATCATGGAATTACGTAAAGAGCGTAAAGATGCTTTCGAGAAAAAACATGATGTACGTCTTGGTTTCATGTCATTCTTCACAAAAGCAGTTGTTGCAGCATTAAAACAATTCCCATTATTAAATGCTGAAATTCAAGGTGACGAGCTTATCATTAAAAAATTCTATGATATCGGTATTGCAGTAGCTGCTCCAGATGGATTAGTTGTTCCAGTTGTACGCGATGCTAACCAATTAAACTTCGCTGAAATCGAAAGCGAAATTCGTAATTTAGGTATGAAAGCACGCGATAACAAACTTTCATTAAAAGAACTACAAGGTGGTACATTTACAATTACAAACGGTGGTGTATTCGGTTCTCTAATGTCAACACCAATCCTAAATAGCCCACAAGTAGGTATTCTAGGAATGCATAAAATCCAAGTACGCCCAGTTGCAATCGATAACGAGCGTATGGAAAACCGTCCGATGATGTACCTTGCACTATCTTACGATCACCGTATTGTTGATGGTAAAGAAGCAGTTAGCTTCCTTGTTGCTGTTAAAGACATGCTTGAAGATCCAAAATCATTATTATTAGAAGGTTGATAGATTATAAATCTATTAAAGGCTGTAGAATAAATTATTCTATAGCCTTTTTGTATTGCGTTCATACGGGACAAATGTCGTGACATAAGCTAATAACGTATGCCTAAAACGTAAGGAGGATTAAAATGAATAACCTTCCAGCTCATGCAAAACTTAAAGCAAATAAGGATACTTTCTTCCTTCCCGATTCAAACGGGGGTGTCTATTTTCGAAATAACGCCAGTTCATTTCGTATGGACGGTGATGGAATTTATAACTGGATTGAAAAATTAATGCCGATGTTTAACGGTAATCATTCTTTAGCAGAAATAACCGACGGTCTCCCTCTCCCCTATCAAAATCGTGTGTTTGAAATTGGAGAGATTTTATATGAGAATGGTTTTGTCCGTGATGTAAGTCAAGATGCACCTCATGAATTAAACAGTGCCTTACTCGATAGGTACGCTTCACAAATTGAGTTTTTAGAGGCTGATTCTCATTCGGGCGCTTTAAAATTTGAAACGTACCGCACGGCAAATGTCCTTATAATTGGTTCTGGGGATATGCTTACTTCCTTAGTTTCTTCTTTACTCGAATCCGGATTACCTACATTTCATTATCTCGTTACAGATCATATGGAAACAAATTATAACCGAATTCATGAGTTAATAGAACGTGCATATGAAGTTGATGACAATGTACTGATTCAAGAAATCAATACTACAGTTGACCGCCCTCTGCATGAAGTATTCGAACCTTTCGACTGGATTTTATACGTTTCTCAAAATGGAGACATTGAAAGCTTAAGAACAGTTCACACGATTTGTAGAGAAACAGGAAAGAACTTCATACCTGCCATTTGTTTATCAACATTCGGTTTAGCTGGCCCTGTCGTAACAGTTGATCGTGAAGAATGCTGGGAATCAGCTTGGCATCGGCTACATGAAACTACTTTACAAAATGAAAATCCATCAGCACCTTTCTCACCAATTACAGGCGCAATGTTAGCAAATGTAATCGTTTTCGAATTATTTAAACATGTTGCTGATGATTCCTATCGAGAAAAGGAACCACAATTTTTTTTATTAAACTGTGAAACACTCGAGGGGACATGGCACCCTTTTATAAAGCATCCTCTTGCAACTGATGAAAGTTTTACAATTGATACAGTAGAAAACCTTTCCGAACAACTTGAGCATCGGTCCAGCCAACATACTTCAACTGAATTATTCCGTTTTTTCGACTCATTAACTTCTAAAGAAGCTGGTATATTCCATGTGTGGGATGAACAAGATTTATATCAATTACCTTTATCACAATGCAATGTTCAAGTAGCTACTCCACTATCAGATGGCCCTTCTTCTCTCCTACCCCTTATGACTTGCGGTGGATTGACACATAATGAAGCGCGCCGTGAAGCTGGTTTAACAGGAATTGAAACATATGTAGCAGAAATCATTCACCGCCTTATTCCTGAACATAACGATATCGGTATCGGCGCCGGAGAAACGATGACAGAAGGTGTATACCGGGCACTACAACAACATTTAAACAATAAACTGTATGAGCGGCAGTCACATATGCTAGAAGAAATTACAACAATTGACGTAACCGAAATTCATGATCAACATTGTAGGTTTTATTACGATGCCCTCTCTACAATCCATGAAACACCTAAAATAGCAATGAGTGAAGAGATTCTCAGTTTTCCTGTCGTTTGGGTCGGTGTAAATGATAGATGGTATGGCGCATCTAATATCAATATGACGTTAGCGTTACGAAACGCACTACAACTATCACTGTTCCACATTCAAAATGAAGAGACTCCTTACAGGGCTAATATTTTGAATGAGTCAGCTATTATTTTGTATGACACGGATTCTTTTAGAGTAGAAATACAAGCGGATGAAGCAAGTCCAGGTGTGCAATCATTACAGCTTGCCTTGCAACAATTAGCAGAACATAATTTTTACCCATTCGTTTTTGACTTAGCTATTGAATCATTTTTGAAAGAAAACTTAGATGGTGTGTATGGGATAATAATTGCAAAGGAGGACAGTCTATGACTCAAAATATACTGCTTATAGGAGATGGCCTACTTGCAGACTATGTACATGGTCAATTATGCGAACAATATTCTATCATTCGCCAACATACTATTACGGAAGAACTCCCTGAAAACATTCAAATCGCTCTCGTATTACATGACGGCTCTCCTTCTACTATTCATCATGATGCTGAGCTTATCTTTCGTTCGAATCATATTCCGTGGTTTCGCGGGTTTACTTCATTTGGTGAAGGTATTATCGGCCCTTACATTCATTCACTTGCAACTGGCTGTTCCCACTGCTCTGACGGACGCCGTTTTATAGCTGGCTTTGATCAACAAGAAATGTGGGAACTACAGCGGAAATATGCGTTAAAAGCAGATAACGTGACGAGGCGTGATGTACGCGCCACCCAAAATGGCATTCTGCAAATGTGTCATCTTATTTGTGCAGAAACAGAGAAGATATTAACTCATAACCATTCTTCTCTAGCAAGTGAACTTATTTTACTAAACTTACAAACGTTACAATGTACTCGGCACTCTTTTCTTCCAGATCCCCTCTGTCCTGTATGTAGTAATTTACCTGATGATACGGCCGATGCAGCAGAGCTTTCTTTACAACCGAGCTTAAAAACAAGTAATGAAACGTATCGCTGCCGTTCCATTCATGAACTAAACACATTTTTAACGAGAGACTATTTAGATTATCGGGTCGGTATTTTGAACGGAAAAATGCAGCATTCTTTATTACCATTTGCTGACGTCATTATAAACATGCCCTTAATGTTCGGAAATGAAGGTGTTGCGGGCCGAACTCATTCATTTGCACTAAGTGAAGCAACTGCTATTTTAGAAGGTTTAGAACGGTATTGCGGTATGTCACCTCGCGGAAAAAAGACAAATGTGCATGGTAGTTTCCATGATTTAGAGGAGCATGCACTAAATCCTCTTACACTCGGTGTACATACAAATGAACACTATAATCATGATAGTGTTCCATTTAAACCATTTGATCCTGATTATAAGCAAAACTGGGTATGGGGCTATTCTTTATCACAAAACCGGCCACTTTTAGTTCCAGAATCAATCGCTTATTATAGTCTCGGTCATCGAGATGCTTTCGTATATGAAACATCAAATGGATGTGCGATTGGTGGTAGTTTAGAAGAAGCAATTTTTCACGGCATTTTAGAAATTGTAGAGCGTGACGCCTTTTTGCTCACTTGGTATGCCGAATTACCTCTTCCCCGCCTTGATCTGAGTTCAGCAAATGATACGGAATTGCAATTAATGATCCAGCGGTTACACACGATTACCGGGTATGAATTACACGCTTTTAATGCGACGATGGAACACGGTATCCCGAGCTTATGGGTAATTGCAAAAAATACGCGTGAAAACGGAATGAACGTTGTTTGTGCAGGAGGCGCTCATTTAGACCCAATCCGCGCTCTAAAAAGTGCCATTCACGAAATAGCCGGTATGTTACTAATAACAGACGATGAGCTCGATCAAAAAAGAGAGCACTATGAAAACTGTTTACAAGATCCTTATCTCGTTAGGCAAATGGGAGACCATAGTATGTTGTACGGATTGAAAGAGGCGGAAGAACGTCTTCACTTTCTTTTGCATAACGATGCTCCCCTGCAAACGTTCCAAGACATGAATCCATTACAATCATTTGATATGGATTTGACATCCGATCTTCATCAACTTTTAAACAGATTACATCAATCTGGACTCGAAGTAATCGTTGTAGATCAAACCGTTCCGCTTATAGAAAAGAACGGATTACATTGTGTAAAAGTCATTATTCCAGGTATGCTGCCGATGACATTCGGTCATCGTCTCACTCGGGTTACAGGACTGGATAGAGTATATACCGTACCAATGACACTTGGATATACGAACGCACCTTTAACGAATGAAAGATTAAATCCACATCCGCATCCGTTTCCATAGTAAAGGAGGGATTTCATGCAGCTAGATACTTTTTTACATCATCTCCATTTCTCTATTGATGAAATTATGCCGAATCATGAGGTAAACTGGGAAGACGCGCCGCTCCCTTATAAATTATATCGAAATTTACCTGTCATCCCTCTCTCTTTAGAAATCCCATCACCTTTGCCGAACTCTTCTACTACACCTACTTTGGATGAAATTGGGCATTACCTTTGGTACTCATTTGGTTTAACCCAATTATGTCAGCTAAATAGCGAGAGAATTTTATTCCGAAGGTCTATCCCTTCTGGCGGCGCTTTATATCCGAATGAATTGTATATATATTTAAAGATTGATCAATATCCAGACGGTATTTACCATTACGATGCCGCGCATCACCGGCTTATCTTACTTCGCGAAGGAAATTTCGATTCTTACCTTACAGAAGCACTCGGCAATCGCTGTAACTTACATTCTTGTTTTGGCGCTGCATTTGTATCTACTATGTTTTGGAAAAACTTCTTTAAATACAATAATTTTTCATATCGTCTTCAAGGATTAGATAGCGGTGTTCTCATCGGACAATTACTTGAGTGTGCAAAACAATTCGGTTACACAAATGGGGTATATTTCCAGTTTTTAGACCGTGCCATGAATCATTTACTTGGACTATCAGAAGGCGAAGAAAGTGTGTATGCAGTTATTCCTTTAAGTATAGAACCGCATACAGATTGGTTTCATGACGATCACCGTGAAAATAAATCTGTTACTTCTCATGACTTACTGCAGCAAATTCCACCGTTAGCACATGAACATTTCGTTCGCTCAAAGCATATGGGTGAATATCCGATGATAGCAAAAATAAACACAGCTTCTATGATCGAATCGACAGAACACTTCCAAACATTCGCTCATGAAGAATACTATCCACATACCACTCACGCTGTACAGCTACCGAATGTAGAACGTTTGTCGTATGATTTTTTCCATCTTTGTAAAAAACGATATTCACCTGAAGCTGACTTTACTTTAACAAGATGGGATGCAGCGGGGCTCGCTACTTTACTACAAGAAACGAGCCTCTCCTTCCCTTATTACAACGACCTTGATGGAAATCATATAAACGAAAACGCAAGGGTTTCATTATATGGATGTTTTTATAACGTCAAAGACATAGAAAACGGTGCTTACGCTTATAACAGTAGAACACATTCCATAAAGCCAATTCGGCATGGAGACCTTCGTTATCCCCTTCAGTCTAGTATGACGATGGATAACGTAAACCTTTTTCAAGTACCGCTTTGCTTACATGTAGTCGGCAAGAAAGATTACTATACACGTGCATTAGGCTATAGAGGATACCGCATTCACCAAATGGAAGCTGGTATACTCGTTCATAAACTTGTTTTCGCTGCTACAGCTATGGGGATGGGCGGGCATCCGTTACTAAGTTTTGATACAAATTCATGTGATCAATTGTACGGGATAGATACCGGAAATGAAACGTCGCTCATTCAAGTTCCTGTTGGGGCGTATCGGGCGCGAAATTGGTTAAAAGGGGCTTTGCATAATTAGAAGCACGCCGGTAGACGGCGTGCTTTTTTAAAGGACTTAATTTATAAAAAGCGAAATGAGTATATATTCTTACATAAAAGGAGAGTTTAACTTGAGCATTTTACAACGATTAATTCAGCAAGCGAAAAATCCTCGTGGGACAATCGGTTCCTCCATGCTTTGTATTATGAACGCTGCACATACGAGATTAATAAATTGGGCATTGCAAAAAGTACATATAAAGACAGATGCATTCATATTAGATATCGGCTGTGGTGGTGGCAAGGCAATACATACTCTTTCAAAACAAACCCCACTTGGGAAAATATATGGGATTGATTACTCCAATCAAGCTGTTGAAAACTCAAAGAAAGCGAATATGCAAGATATAAAAACAGAGAAAGTAATCATTCAGCAAGCAAGTGTCTCCTCTATTCCATATCATACGGACTTCTTTGATCTCATTACCGCTTTTCAAACACACTACTTTTGGCCTGATGTTAAACATGATATACAAGAAGTATTTCGCGTCTTAAAACCGAATGGATCCTTTTTATTAGTGGCTGAAACTTTCAAAATTCAATATCATATGGAGAAATTTAAAACGAACGAAGAATTAGTAACCCTCTTTTATAAGACAGGATTTACAAGCGTGAAATGTTACGAAGAAAGAGGTTGCCTTTGTGTAATCGGAAATAAGTAAAAAAGCAGACCCTTCAAGGTCTGCTTTTTTACTAGATTAATTTAAAGATACTCTTAATTTGTCTTGCAAACAACCAATTTTTCGTACCGTAGTTATCATTTAAACTATCTAAATTGATAGATTTACCGTTAGCAAACTTTAACTCTAACGTTGTATTTCGATCATTTGTTTTTAAGTTACTATTTGTTATATCACTATACTTTAATTTTTCAACTTCGATATATTCTTCTTTCTCTTGTCCGATAACGACATGGTCTTGGAAGAAGAACAATACTTCTACTTTTTTACCGAAACAAAATACATTTTTCGTATAAATTAATGTCGCATTATCAAGTCCGACACATACTTCTTTCATCTCTTCAACAACGTGTCCAAAGTCTTCTTCATGTCTTGCATTTGATTCAGCAATCCATTCCTCGATTGTTTTCATATTAATTGCCATACTGCGCCCCCTGGTTCGTTCATCGCTTTATTAAAAAAATAAATACTATATGAAAATATAAGCGATAAGTACTATGTTTTCAAGTGTGAACGATATATTCAAAATAAAGTTAAATTTCAAAGTAATATATTAGGAACACCTATTTCATTATATTTTAAACGTTTGAACGAGGCATTCTTCATCATCAATTAGCTGTTTTTGTTCGTCAAATTCAATTTTTAGCTCGCTATATACTTTCTCCCACTTTATTATTCGGTAAAAAAGATTACTTCCCTTTACACAAAAATAGCACTTAAAAAAGTGCTATTCCGCTCGCCTTGCCGCTTGCTGAATTGGATCCCACACGCTGTTATATGGTGGTGCGTAACTTAAGTCGACATCTTCTAAATCGTGAATGCTCATTTTATTGAAAAGCGCCATTGCGATCACATCAATACGTTTATCTACGCCTTCTTCTCCCATTACTTGTCCGCCCAATAATTGTTTCGTATCGGAATGATATAGTAATTTCAAGTAAAGTGGTGTAGCACTTGGGTAATAGCCTGCGATATTTGTTGAATCTATTTTCACTGTTTTATACGGAATATTTAATCCGCTCGCTTCTTTTTCATTTAATCCTGTTCTCGCTAATGTAAGGTCCATAAATTTAATGATGCCTGTACCTAACGTACCTTTAAATGCTCTTCGTTTATCAACCATATTGAGTCCAGCAAGTCGCCCTTGTTTATTTGCGGTCGTTCCGAGCGGGATATGATCATGAATTTCCTTTATAACATGATAATGTGTTGCGCAATCACCCGCGGCATATACATCTTGCACATTCGTTTGCATATATGCATTTACTTCGATTGCCCCTTTATAATTTGTACGTATACTGGTTCCTTCAAGAAAATCAGTATTTGGTTTTACTCCGACAGATACTAAAACAAGATCCGCTTTATATGTACCTTTATCCGTTTCAATTTGTTCTACTCGCTCTTTTCCGATAAACGCTTTTACATTTTCATTTGTTACAATTTCAATATGATGTTTATCTGCTTCTTTATGTATATACTTCGCCATATCCGCATCATAAATCGTACCGATATGATCATTTCTCTCAATCATTCGAACTTTCTTACCAAGTTCGACGAATGTCTCTGCCATCTCCAGTCCGATCGCACCGCCGCCAATAATGGTTACATCTTCAACTTTATTCGTTTCTAACGTTTTTAATATGCGCTCTGCATCTGGAATTGTTTTTAAAAGATGAACACCTTGTAAATCTTTCCCTTCCCAATCTGGCATTACAGGACGTACACCAGTCGCAATTAATAAACGGTCATACGAAAATTCAAAAACATCTTTCGTCTTCGTATGTACTGCATACACAATTTTCTTTTCCGTATCCACTTTTGTTACTTCATGACGTACTTTCGCATCAATTCCATATTTATCTCGAAATGTCTTCACATTCCTCGCGATTAGTTTTTCAGTTGAAGCAATCGCACCGCTAATGACATAAGGCAAACCGCACTGAGCGTATGAATAGATTTCACCTTTTTCTAACGTCACAACATTTGCAGTTTCATCGTTTCTAACAATTTGCATTGCTGCACTCATACCAGCTGCATCTCCGCCAATAATGACATAGTTCACTTTACCACTCCTTCTGTTTTACATACTCTTTACGATTTCCATATTTTACAGAAATAACACCTACCTCCATTGTAAAGAAAGATAATTTCATCTACAAATTTCATGCACAAGACTATGCATGAATAGGTAAGCGTCGTGTCTTATAAACAAGATGTTTAATATGCTATAACAGCAACTATTGAAAGTAGGTGAAACATACATGTGCGCCGGCCTTCTCGCTCAGTTTCCAGAGGAACCGAAAGAACCCAAAACCGCCATCGCGCTTGAACAGGAATTTACCGTTAATGCCATTTTATACAGTGCTCGCGCTTGGTTATCTGACGATGACGCTTTCTCTCAAACTATTTGGAAAGCCACTCGCTTCGCTTCTGTATCACACGCTGGTAAGTCCATCTTCCCAGTCGGTACTGTTAAAATTGTGAACTTTTCTGATGATACAATAACTGTTACTGTATCATCAGAATCAGATAATCCTCTTAAAAAAATCGTCCCCCCTCATTCTGAAGCTGCTTTAACGTCTAGTTCTTTATCCGATGTGCTAGCTAGTACATCAGGAGGAGCAAGTAAAGTCACATTTCTCTTTCACATCTTTTTCTCAAGCGATCCTGGTTCGGATAAAAAACCATAAAAAAGGGTACAGTTATGCACTGTACCTTTTTCACGCATTCTATTCTCTTGATTTGATCAGTTCAACATTATAAGATTCAATATCCGTTAATGCTCCTGTAAAATACGGATTTTCTCTGTACCAAGACTGTTTTGAAAAATACGCTTGCATATCTTTCGTTTGAAACATATGTCCATGTCTTGCGTATATTTCATTTCTAGCAATTTTCAACTGCTCTTTCGATAAATATCTTAAATCTGAACTCGTTAATTTTCGAATATCACTATCCGGAAAGATGAAACCATTATATACATACCCAGTCACAGGCGGCGGAGCAACATTGTAAACAACTGTTTTTTCTGCACTTTTCTTTTGAAATGGAAGATTATAAGTCGAAAGTGCCGTTACCGTTTCTACTTTCGTCGTTTCCCGTCCACTTTCTCCATTTCGTTCTAAATAAATCGCCGCACTTCCATCAGTCGCTATCGGTCCCCACGTAATTTCTTCTCCAGCCAGCGCTGTAACTGGCTTTTGATTCACGTACAATGTCGCACCAGGTGCATTCGTTTGGACTGTAATATATTGCCCTTGCATTGTTAAATCTATCGTTACATTATTTTGGCTTTGTTTCATAAGTACAACCTTTTCCTCGCGTGATAGTTTTACATATTCATTTTTAAACTCTGATTGAAATACTTGAGTTCCCGGAAGAAACGGTCCATATTGCTTCTCAAACTTTTTGTCATCTGTCTTATCAATTTCTTTTCCGTTCATTTTTAAAGATGTGCCTTTTTCATTTGTAAGTAAGGTTGTATAGTACGTCTTCGCTTTCAATTTATACCGATCAAATATAAAGAAATACTTCCCATCTTTCGTTAAAGAAAAATCTGCTCTTTCTATTCCATCCCCTTGTTTTTCACCTTGCCTCAAATATTCTTTCAATTCATTCACGTAAGATGGATTTTCTTTTATATACGAAAATAGAGGCATTAAACTCTCTCTCGTTACAATCACCGATGGATCATCTGCCGTGATGATCTCAGCTAACTTCTCCCCGTCCCGCTCTTGTAAAATCGTAATCATCCGGTCTACTTGTGCCACCTGCGTGTAATACGATGATCCGTACAAATACAGTCCAACTATCGCTATAATAAATATTGCAAAAAATGTAAGACCAATTGTTGTACCACTGCTCATTTTTTTCTTTATTACAGGACTTTCCCTCTTCTTACCGCAGTTTTGACAAAATTGCACATCGTCTTCAAATTGAGTACCGCACTTTGTACATACACTCATCCATTCAACCACCTTTTTCTTAGAAGCCCGTAAATCCTCCAGTAATAGTTTGAATTATCGTATTAATGTAAGACCAAAGTACAATCCATGTTGCGATTCCGATTAAAACATTTGCGATAAGAAGAGTGTAAACAGGATCTAATCCACCGCTATCTAGTTTTAATATAGCTACGATGATACTAATTGACATATACGTTGTAGCCACCCCTAATAATATTGGTAGAAAAAAGATCAGTAAGAAACTAAATAGAAAAGAAAGAACTAATATAGCAATAACTGGAGTCGCTATCGTTCCCCATATGCCGAATGCTTCAAGAAAAGAAAAAGATGATTTCATCATCTTACCACTTACAAAAATAATAAATCCGACAAATAACGTTAAAATTAATAAAAAGAAAAAGACTTTTACAGATTCTCCAAAGAAAGTAGGAGTAGTTATATCTGGTGCAAATGTTCTCGTAACAGCTGCTGCAGTACTCATCATTCTATAAAAAATACATGCTCCTAAAAAACAAATAAGAACAAGACTTACAATTCCATTTCGCACTTCAATATTGCCACTTTTCATAATCGCTGTCGGTGCTTTTAAAGCATGTGTAAAAAACTGAAAATAGCCACTCGCAAATCGTTTCGCTTGCTCTACCGTTTCATTCGGACGCGTTTCCTTTACTTGTGCTACGCGCACTTGTTGCTGTCCTTCTTCCTGTGCACCACTTGCCACCGCTTCTTCCGTTAACGAATGTCCACAATTCCCGCAAAACTTTGCCTCTGCTGCATTCTCCATATTACAAGCCGGACATTTCATGCTCTCATCCCTCCTTAAGCATATACCTGATAGGGTGTTACAAATTCAATATATGACTTTGTACATAAAACATGACTACAAGAAAAAGATTATGAAATCCTCCTTTTGAAGGAAAATATAGAGACTAGCAATCTAGAAAAATAATGTTATTATGAAACAGAGAAAATAACATTTTTAATAGATTGGATGAAGACAGTGGAATTTGTAAACTCTATTTTTCAAATACTCCTTACAAGTGTGATCCAATTACTCTCTTTAATTGGGGTCATCATTGTAATCGGATTACTATTAGGTTATTTAGAATCACTAACAAGAATGTATTGGTCGAGGGCTTTCGGAAGAAGAGGATTCCTTCTAACTGCATGGATCGGTGTTCCTATTCATGAACTTGGGCATGCGCTTATGTGTTTATTATTCCGTCATAAAATTGTAGCGACGCAATTCTTCCCAACGGATACAAGTCAGGGCGCTTTAGGTTACGTACAACATCAATACAATCAAAAAAGCATATATCAACGAATCGGGAATTTCTTCATTGGAATTGGCCCTATTATTTCTGGTATTACTGCATTAATCCTTTTAATGCGCTATTTCGTACCAGAATCCTATTCTTTATTTAATACAACTCTCGAAACAACAGTTGCATCGACTTCTATTAACTTAGACATGATCCAAAACATGTTTTTATCAACATTCTTTTTATTAAAAAGCTTGTTTACAATGAGTAATTTATTGAATCCTTCATTTTGGTTATTTTTATTTATCGCTATTTGCATTTCCGCACATATTGCTTTAAGTAAGCCAGACATTAAAGGATCAATAGACGGTGTCATCGTAATGTTTATCGTATTATCTTTATTCAACATCATAGCAGGGCTTTTTCAGTACGACAGTAATCTGCTAATTGGACAGGTTATGAAATATAATATGTATCTCATTGCATTTTCTAGTGTGGCGTTGCTGTTCTCATGTATTTCTACACTTGTTAGTTTTGGGTTTTATAAGATGAGAAGAGGGCGTTCGTTGTGAACGCCCTTTTCTCATTAGTTATTCCTCTTATAATCACAATTCTCAACCGGAATACGAGCATGTCCCTCTTCATCGGTACACCATGACTGTGACTGGAATGCAAGGAAGATACCAATCCATTCTTCTTCCTTCTCAAAGTGAATGAGTATTCCCCCGTCTTGCCATATACCATTATCACCTTGCCATATACCATTATCACCTTGCCATTTCTCTACATTTCCTTGATTCATGTGAATATCGTGTATACCGTTGCCTGGTTTGAAATGAAAGTAAGAATCGGGTATATTTCCTTCTGGTCCCCACCTTTCACCAAACGCGTAAAGAATCGCTTTTTCTTCTATCGCTCGTTTTATATACCGCTCTATTTTTTCATTTAAATCATTATCAACGCCTGCTTTTTCAGCAGGTAAAGGCATCATTTGATTTGAGTCAAATAAATTTCCTCTTACATAATCTAAAGCGACTTTCGGCTCATTATTTTTCACTTCTGTAAAACCAAGCGGTAATGTTGGTAAAATATGAATCGCCTCTGACTGAATATTATTACTCGCAAAATATAAAACTTCTGACGGATAACTTTGCGACTTTACGTTAATTGCAATGCGATAGTCTACTCCTGCTTCGCCTTGTAAATGAACTTGATAATGAGGTGTTTTCCCTTTTCCAATTTTAGATTGTACAACTGTACCTTTTAACACACCATAGTTTTTTAAGGGCATACCTTTCATCTCCTATTCATTTAGTAGAAGCTATTCATATTTAAAACATTATCCAACTATAAATAAAATCCTCCTATGTTAGGAGGATTTTTCACTTTATCAACACATACCAAATAATAACTTCCACCACAACAAGTAACACCGCACCAAAAATCATTAATGTCGTTTTCTTTAATAGTTCATTTTCACGATGCGGGATATTACATAAATAAGCACCGAGTGTAATACGTGATGGGCAAGCAATCGTCGCTACTGATGATGCGGTATTTTGAAGCGTTGTGACGTATTGCCACGGAAGTGCTACGTTTTGCGCTGTTTGCATTTGTAGTTTTATAAACATCGCATTTGATCCTGCGTTACTACCTGTTAAAAAACCGCCGATTCCGCCGATGAACGGAGCAACGAAAACAAAAAACGTACCAAATGTTTCACCAGCTGTTTTTGCGAGTAATGAATGCATGCCAGATGCGCCCATTAGTTCTGAAATGGCAATAAACATTGTCGTTGTAATAGCGAAAGGAATCCATTGTTTTATCGTTTGTGAGAGTGATTGTTTAATAATTTTTGATGGAATACGGAAGAAAATAATTGTAAATAAACAAGTCATGGCCAGCCAAAATCCTGGTGAATATAGTAACTCTAATTTGTAAGAGTATGATTTTAAATCGAGAACTGCATAGGATCTGAGTAAATCATGTAATGCTGGAACGAGGCGAGAAAGTAAAATACAAACTGTTAAGAATATATAAGGGCTAATAATTTTTATAATAGATACTTCTCTCTCCGCTGCCGCAGCATGTTCTGTTATAAGGGTTTGCTCATTTTTTCCTTTTAGTTTAATGATAAGAAAGCCAAATGTAATCGTAACGATAGAACTTAATATCCCTGCTAATTCAACACTTACGTATGCGTTAGAAAGATAGATTCCGAGAGAAAATAATAGAAAGAACCCTACTCCTTCCTTCCACTTTTCTATAACTGCCTGAAAGCCACCGACAACATATAAAGAAAGAAAGATAAAATATGCAAAAATCGGGATGCTTAATAGCGCTGTATTTGTACCAAGTGTCGTGAGCGGCATATTTATAAGTTGCGAGCCGATAATTGTACCTGTTGCCATCGCGCCCCATGAACTAGCCAGTAAACCGATAAACGCGAGCAGTACAGCTTGAAATGGTTTATAGCCTAACGAAAGAAAAATCGGTGCTGCGACCATAAAGCCAATACCGAATCCACTTACTGATTCAATTAGTGGACAAATACCAAAACACATAAGAAGCATTTGTAATAAGCGATCATGAGTGACCTCTTCTAGAAAGCGCGCTACTTGATCGATGTAACCCATTTTGTTCATGAGGTGAAATAAAAAAATACCGAAAAATAAAACGTACCCAACAATAAAACAAATTAACCAACCTTTAATCGTCGCGTGCACAGTTTCACTTATCCCTAGCCGAAATGTTGGCGAGAGTAAAACAATTCCAACAGAAACGGCATAAGAAATTAACGAGGCCCTTAATGACGTCTGTTTAAACAAAAATAAACAAATAAAAATCATCATAATCGGGATAAGTGCCAACAATATGGCCATGTTATCATCTCATTTCGTTTAAAATACAATTTTTAACTATTATATAACAGATAAAACGATTTTCAATTGTTTTTGCAACAGAATCAAAAAAGAACCAAAGCGGCTCTTTTTTGATTCAATCCCATTTTCTTTTATCTTGAAAAACCGTCTGCTGCCCGATTATTTTTCCTAACACAACAAACACAATGTAAGCACATATTGCTTGCAATACAATATTTCCAATTTTCACCAATTCAAATGAATGAATCCATCGAAATACTTCATTTAATAATACAATCGAAACGATACTAAATAGTTCTATACTAATCGAAAATATACATACTTCTAAAATAGATTGCTCTTGAATCCGATTTAAATTGGAAAAGATGAATACATATCCTACAAATAGAGCCATTAACTCTATTTTCGTCATGCTAATGAGCCAAGCGTATAGTGGCACAGTTAAAAGTAGATATAATAGTTTACGTCTTAGCATGCCTTCTCACCCTCTAAACTGCATGTATTTTCTGTATATTTTAACATTTTATAAACAAAACAAAAAGAAGAGACTTACGCCTCTTCTTTTTGTTTTACTGCATGAATTAACTCACATATTTCCTCTTGCTTTTCATTTTCTAAAAGCTCAATAACTTTACTTCCAACAACAACACCGTCGCATATTGTAATCATTTCTTCTATTTGCTCTCGTGTTGAAATACCAAATCCTGCGACTACTGGTAAGTGTACATGTGATTTTACTTTTTCTAAATAACTATGAATCTCACCTTTAAAGTTTTGACGTACTCCGGTTACGCCTGCTACTGTAACTGCGTAAACGAACCCTTCTGATTCACGCGTAATTTTTTCAATTCTTTCAATAGGACTCGTTACGGTAACGAGTGGAATTAACGCAATATTTGCCTCTCGAAGTAACGGTGCAATCATGTCTTGTTCTTCATACGGTAAGTCTGGAACGATAATGCCGTCTACACCTGCTTCGATACAGTTCTCAATAAATTTTTCTTTTCCGAATGCGAGTACTGGATTTAAATATGTCATAAGCACAAATGGAATTTGTACTTCTTTCCTTACTTCTGCTAACGCTTGAAAAATGCCTTTTAATGTTACGCCGCTATCTAATGCTCGTTTCCCTGCTCTTTGAATCGTTGGACCGTCTGCGACTGGATCTGAAAATGGGATACCAATTTCAACGATGCTTGCTCCTGCTTCATCAAGAAAACGAATTCTTTCTTTTAACTTTTCAAGTCCACCATCTCCGCCCATTACGTACGGAATAAATGCCTTTTTCCCATTTTCAAACGCTGCTTTAATTCTTTCTACTCCCATTTTTTACACCTCTTCCATATAACGTTTTATACTCTCTACATCTTTATCACCACGGCCGGATAAACAAATGACAAGTCCTTCGTCTTGCTTCATTTTTGGCGCTAGTTTTAAAGCGTATGCGACAGCATGTGAGCTTTCTAACGCTGGGATAATCCCTTCTTTTTTCGTTAACAATTGAAATGCTTCTAACGCTTCATCGTCTGTAATGGAATGATACGAAACGCGCCCAATATCTTTTAATAAACTATGTTCTGGTCCAACACCAGGGTAATCGAGTCCTGCTGAAATAGAGTGCGCTTCTTGAATTTGTCCTTCTTCATTTTGCAGAAGATACATCATCGATCCGTGTAAAACACCGACGCTTCCTTTCGTTAAAGTCGCTGCATGTTTTTCTGTATGAACACCTTTCCCAGCTGCTTCTACGCCGTAAAGAGCTACTTCTTCATCGTGTACGAACGGGTAAAACATTCCCATCGCGTTACTACCACCGCCAATACAAGCAACGACAGCTTCTGGTAATTTCCCTTCTAACGCTTCGTATTGTTTTTTTGTTTCTTTCCCAATTACACTTTGGAAATCACGAACAATTTGCGGGAATGGATGTGGTCCAAGAACAGATCCCATAATGTAGTGCGTATCATGTACGTGTGAAACCCAGTAACGAAGCGCCTCGTTCACCGCATCTTTTAATGTGCCGCTACCTGCCGCTACGCTTTCTACTTTCGCTCCAAGTAATTCCATTCGGAACACGTTTAATTTTTGACGTCTCACATCTTCTTCTCCCATGAAGATGACGCACTCTAAACCGAGAAGAGCACATACTGTTGCTGTTGCAACTCCGTGTTGTCCTGCTCCTGTTTCAGCGACAACTTTTTTCTTACCCATTCTTACCGCAAGAAGTGCCTGACCAATTGTATTGTTAATTTTATGTGCTCCTGTATGGTTCAAATCTTCACGTTTTAAATAAATCTTTGCCCCGCCGCAATACTTCGTCATATTTTCAGCAAAATAAAGTGGTGTTTCTCTTCCAACGTACGTTTTTAAATAATGATTTAATTCCTTTTGAAATGCTTCATCTTGCATCGCTTCTTTATATGCTTCTTCTAGTTCTAATACGGATTGCATTAACGTTTCTGGAACGTATCTCCCTCCGTATATACCGTAATGTCCTTTTTCATCTGGATATGTGTAATTCATTTGGAACACTCCTTCGCTTTTATAATAAATTGTTTTATTTTCTTTATGTCTTTCTTTCCTTCTGTCTCTACTCCGCTGCTCACATCGACCATATAAGGCTGAACAGTTCGAATTGCTTCTTCTATATTAAGGATGTTTAATCCACCAGCTAATATCGTTTTCTTTCGCAACTCTTTTGGCATATGTGCGAGTAACTCCCATGAGAATGTCTTTCCATTTCCTCCGTGAAACTTTTCTTTCGGGCTATCGAATAATAGATAATCTGTTTCGTATGTTTGAGCATTTTTCATATCTTCCTCTGAAGTTACTCCTAGTGATTTTATAGACGGAATATTCAATCTTTCGATTTGATGATTGTCTTCGTCCCCATGCAGTTGCACATGTGTTAATCCGCATTCATCTGCAATTTTCTGGATCACTTCTACTGATTCATTTACGAAAACACCGACTTTTAAAACGTGTGCTGGAAGCTCATCAATAATTTCTTTCGCTTGCTCTGGAGTAATTTTCCGTTTACTTTCTGCAAAAACAAATCCGATTGCATCTGCTCCGTATTCGCACGCCCTTTTCGCTGTTTCAACATCAGTGATCCCGCAAATTTTCACTTTCATATGCTCACCTTACAGTCTTCAAAAAAGGTACTGATAGAAGATGATGTCATAAGCGCTTCACCAACTAATACACCTTTTGCTCCAGCTCGTTTGACACGAATGATATCTTCTTTTGAATGAATACCACTTTCACTAATCCAAAGCATTTTCTCCTCATTTAATCGTTTTCCGAGCTTTTCCGTTTGGCTTAAATCCACTTCGAACGTTTTTAAATTACGATTGTTAATACCGATAACGTGCGGATTTAATCGGGTTGCAATTTCTAATTCCTGTTCATCATGAACTTCAACAATTGCTTCTAATCCTTTTTCTAGTACGTAGCTATACAGCTCTTTTAATTTCTCTTTCGTTAACGCCGCTACGATTAGTAAAATAATATCTGCTCCTGCTTCATAAGCTCTATCAATTTGAATCTTATCGATTATGAAATCTTTACATAAAAGCGGAATATTACTTTCTGCTCTTGCCGTTTGTAAATCGTGAAACGACCCTTTAAAAAATTGACCATCTGTTAAAACAGAAACTGCTCCAGCGCCGCATTCTTCATATGTTTTTACCTGTTTTCGTACATCAACGTGTAAATTGATATCTCCTTTTGATGGTGATGCTCGCTTTACTTCTGCAATGACAGTGAACTGCTGCAACGCTTCTACGAGTGAATGTGTCTTTCTACTTTCATTTAATGGTGTATACGTTTCATATAACTCCGCAACTTCTTTTTTCTTCTGTTCTACAATTTTGTCTAAAATCGTCCCCACTTTAATTCACCCTTTCTAATTTTTCATTGCTGGCTGCAATTAATAAGTTTAGTTTTGCTAATGCTTTTCCAGAGTCAATGCTATGTTCGGCGAGTTTAATCCCAGCTTCAATCGTTTCCGCTTTTCCGTTTGCGAAAAGAGCAAGCCCTGCATTTAGCAAAACGGTATCGCGGTATACACTTTTTTCTCCGCTCAATACTCCGAGCGTAATTTTTGCGTTTTCTTTTGAATTCCCGCCTCTAATTTCTTCATTTTTGACTCTTGAAAATCCATACTTTTCCGGATCAATACTCATTTCTACTATTTCATTATTTTTTAAAACGACGACATGATTTTCTCCCTGTAATGACGCTTCATCTAAAAAGCCACTTCCATTTACGACAAGCGCTTGTTCCCGCCCTAGCTTCTGTAATACTTGCGCAACTGGTAATAGCATATCTCGTTTATAAATACCGACAAATTGTGTTTCTAAATGGACTGGATTTGTTAACGGTCCAATTAAGTTAAAGATTGTTGGCACGTTTAATTCTTTTCTTATTTTCATAATGCGCCTTAATGCTGGATGCATCGCTGGTGCGAATAAAAATGCGATCCCTACATGCTCTAGCAAATAATCAATTTCACTTGGCGTACTGCTAATGTTTACACCGAGTTCTTCTAATAAATCAGCGCTTCCAGTCTTACTAGAAACAGCACGGTTTCCATGTTTCGCAACCTTTACACCTGCTCCTGCCAGTACGAATGCCGATGTTGTACTAATATTAAATGTTTGCGCACCGTCACCACCCGTTCCGCAATTGTCCATCGCGCCTTTTATATGGTTTGAAAACGGTAATGCCTTTTCGCGAAGAGCACGAACAAGGCCGTATATTTCCTCTGCTGTTTCGCCTTTTGCTTTCAGCAGTACTAAGAAAGCTGCGACTTCACTTTCCAATATGTTTTCACTTAATAAAAGAAGACCAGCTTTATACATTTCTTCTTCTGTTAAATGTTGTCCCTCCACTAATTTACGAAGATAGTTATTCATACTCTTTCCTCCTCTTTCATTTCTGCTAAAAAGGCACGTATTAACTTTCCGCCTTCTTCTGTTGCGATTGATTCCGGATGAAACTGTAATCCGAAGAGCGGATAATAGTTGTGACGAACTGCCATAATTTCTCCGTCGTCCATCGCTGTCGCTAGTATGTCAAAACACTCTGGCAAACTCGTTTGCGCTGCAACAAGGGAATGATAGCGCATTGCTGTTAATGGCTGCGTTACGTACGAAAAGATCGATGTCCCGTTATGTTTCACACGTGATGTTTTTCCGTGTTTAATACGTTCTGCTCTTACAATGTCTCCTCCAAATGCGGATATGATTGCCTGATGCCCGAGGCAAATACCTAATATGGGAACGTTCTTATAAAAATGACGGATGACGTCGATACAAATGCCAGCATCTTCTGGTTTCCCTGGTCCTGGTGAAAGCACAATTCCTTTTGGATTCATCGCTTCTAATTGTTCTATTGTTATTTGATCATTTCTTACGACTACAATATCTTCTTCATACTCACCTAATAGTTGATACAAGTTATATGTGAATGAATCGTAATTATCGATGAGTACAATCATTTCATTACCTCCAAAAGTGCTCTCGCTTTATTTAATGTTTCTTCATATTCAGCTACCGGGTCTGAATCGTAAACAATACCCGCTCCTGCCTGAACGTACGCTTTCTCATCTTTCACGACCATCGTTCGAATTGCGAGCGCCATATCAAGATTTCCTGAAAAACTAACGTATCCAACTGCACCGGCGTATACATTTCTTTTTTCATTCTCTAGCTCATTTATAATTTCCATCGCTCTAATTTTCGGAGCGCCTGAAACTGTCCCTGCTGGTAAACAATACGCTAATGCATCAAAACCGCTCATTCGTTTTCGTAATGTTCCGTAAACTTCAGATACAATGTGCATAACGTGAGAGTATTTTTCTACTTTCATATATTTGTCTATCGTAACTGATCCAATTTCACTTACTCTGCCAATATCGTTTCGCCCAAGATCCACAAGCATCATATGCTCTGCTCGCTCTTTCTCATTTCCTAACAGTTCTTTTTCGATTTCCTCATCTTCCTTCTTCGTTTTCCCCCTCGGTCTCGTACCGGCAATTGGGTTCGTCATCACTTTATCGTCTCTTACTGATAACAAACTTTCCGGCGAAGAACCAAGGACAACATAATCTTGAAAATCGATATAAAACATATATGGTGATGGGTTTGCAATTCGAAGTTTCCGGTATAAAGCGAAAGGATCACCTTTACACTCGCTTTGCAAACGCTGCGATAGTACGACTTGGAATATGCCCCCGGCTCGAATGTGTTCTTTCGCTGTTTCTACCATCTCACAAAACTCTTTTTCCGTTATGGAAGAAGTGAATGATAATGTTGATTGTATTTCATCTACTTCCGCTTCTTCTCTCTTTAACACTTCTTCTTTATATACTTGCAACCTTTCATATACCTCTTCATAATCTGCTGAATCATCTTCCTTGCATACATATACAAACGACAACTTTTGGCGTAAATGATCGTAAACGATACACTCACGATATAGTAAAAGGTGTACTTCTGGAATATTTAATGGATCGTGTAAATCTGCTCCAATGTTTTCATATTGCCGAATGACATCATAGCCAATATAGCCAACTGCTCCTCCGCAAAATGGGAATGGACTGTCTACTTGAGCTGGTGCGATTACCTCTTCTAACACTTGCAGTACGTTACCTTGCAACTTTTCTGTTTGCCCATATATCGTTCGTTCTACTTCCATACCAACGCTTTTCACTTCTCCATACGGATTACAACCTAAGTAAGAATAACGCCCTTTATCTTGATGAAGCTGTGAGCTTTCTAATAAAAATTTCTTCTTCCCTTTCATACGTCTATATAAAGAAATTGGCGTAATGCTATCTCCTTCTTCTTCAGCGATTACTAAAAATGTTTTTCCTTGTTCTTTTTGCTTCATAAATTCTTCTTTCGTCATCATGTCCTTCACCTCGCTCTGAAAAATAAAAAAGTCCCCTACATATCGAAATATGTAGAGGACGATAAATTTACCGTGGTACCACCTCATGTTGGATGCAAAAGCATCCCGCTTTATTCAGGTACAAAATATATACCTTATCCTTGTAACGGCGGAACCCGGGTTGCCTACTGAAATAATTGTTCAGCATACCTCTCGTAAGCCCATTCCGTATATGGCACCGCACCGGGCTCCCACCTGTCCCCGGCTCTCTGAAACGTCTCCAATATACGTACTCTTCTTACTTAAACGATTTAATCTATTTAATTTTTTATACACAAAAAGGGAGTACTCATCCTATAAAAAGGACGGGTACTCCCGTGGTGCCACCTTAATTCGTTACGAATGTAACGCACTTTACCGTATCAAAAACAATACGTGTCTCTTGTATCGATGAGATCATGTCGCCAAAGCCTACTTCTTTCGTTTCGGTTTGGAAGCTCCGAAGCCCATTCCACATCAATTCCATACTGATTCGCACCAACCATCAGCTCTCTGACATGTTCATCATGTGTACTCTTCTTCATCAACGCTTGCATTTTTTTAAGTTGCACTCATTATAGACCTAACTTTTTTCACAAGTCAATACTTTTTAAAAAAATTTATTTTTTCCTTCTTTCAATATTATATTGACAAAACAACCTGTTTTTATGTAAATATAATAAATACTCTATTAAAATTAAGGTTTTTTGTCTGAATATTATATATTAAAAAAGTAAAATGATACCAAAAAACGCTTATATTTCTGAAAATTCATATTTTTATATGGATTTTTCAGAATAATCATGATAGATTATAAATGCATAACACATCAAAAGACATGACAAAAGGAAGGGGAACTACATGAGTACGCAGATATTAACTTTAACTTCTATCTCTATTTACATGCTCGGGATGTTAGTAATCGGCTATTTCGCCTATAAACGAACGTCCAACTTAACAGATTATATGCTTGGCGGGCGTACACTAGGCCCCGCAGTAACAGCATTAAGTGCTGGAGCATCTGATATGAGTGGTTGGCTTTTAATGGGACTACCCGGTGCAATGTTTAGCGTTGGATTAAGTAGTAGTTGGATTGCGATCGGCCTAACACTAGGCGCATACGCAAACTGGCTCTATGTCGCTCCTCGCTTACGTACCTACTCTGAAATTGCAAATAACTCTATTACTATCCCAGAATTTTTGGAACATCGCTTCCACGACAAATCTCATATGTTACGCTTAGTATCTGGACTTGTTATTATGATTTTCTTTACTTTTTATGTAGCTTCAGGATTAGTTTCAGGCGCTGTATTATTTGAAAATTCATTTGGTATAAACTATCATGTTGGATTATTCATTGTAGCAGGCGTTGTTGTAGCCTACACATTATTTGGTGGTTTCTTAGCTGTAAGTTGGACAGACTTTGTGCAAGGAATCATTATGGTAATTGCTCTTATTCTTGTTCCAATTGTAACAATTATGAATTCAAACGGACTTGGACCTGCATTTGATACAATTCGATCTGTAGATCCGACACGTTTAGATATTTTTAAAGGTGCCTCTACTTTAGGAATGATTTCATTATTCGCATGGGGCCTTGGTTATGTTGGACAACCTCATATTATCGTACGCTTTATGGCGATTTCTTCTGTCAAAGAAATTAAAAGTGCACGACGTATTGGTATGAGCTGGATGATTTTCTCTGTTGTCGGAGCTATGTTTACTGGTCTTATCGGTATTGCTTACTACTCACAACAAGAGTTGACATTATCTAACCCAGAGACAATTTTCCTTGAACTTGGAAAAATTTTATTCCACCCACTTATTACTGGATTTTTATTAGCAGCCATTTTAGCAGCGATTATGAGTACAATCTCATCTCAGTTACTCGTTACTTCTAGTGCTATAACAGAAGATTTATATCGTACATTCTTTAAACGTTCTGCTTCTGATAAAGAGCTTGTATTTGTCGGTCGTATGGCTGTACTTGTTATCGCATTAGTTGGGTGCGCATTAGCGTTTAAACAAAATGATACGATTTTAGCTCTTGTTGGATATGCTTGGGCTGGATTCGGTTCTTCATTCGGACCTGCTATTTTATTAAGCTTATATTGGAAACGTATGACGAAATGGGGCGCACTTGCTGGTATGATTTCAGGTGCCGCTACAGTAATTATTTGGACTCAATTCAAATTCTTAAAAGAGTTCTTATATGAAATGATTCCTGGTTTCGCTATTAGTTTACTAGTAATCGTAATTGTTAGTTTACTAACACAGCCTTCAAAAGAAGTTGAAGAACAATTTGAGGATTTTGAAAAACAACATCGTCATAATCTATAAAAAGAAAGCTCTGCTGNNCAGCAGAGCTTTCTTTTTATCAAAGTTCGACAATTTTCCATTCGAATTTAACAATTTCTTTATGTTTCGTTAAATTTACTATAACATTCTTCCTTTATATTATTAGTATCGACACCTATACAGAAAGGGGACTCCACAATGTTAGCAGCTTTGCAGCAACAACAAACACGAAAATTTTCACCTATCACAAATACTTCTGCTTCTTGTTTAAACATACAACCTAATCCACCCAAAATTTCAATTGCTCCTTCTGTTATATCTGTAATTGGTATTCATATACAAAAAAATAAGCTTAAAATAAAAACCGGACAAAGCGCCGATTTATCAGCTTCCGTTTTGCCAATGCAGGCAACGAATCAAGAGCTTATATGGACAAATATGAATTCCGATGTCATCACCATCTATCCGAAGGGAGAGTCGGTAACGATTACAGGAAAAAGTGCAGGAAGAGCCGTAGTAATTGTGACTACCGCTGAAGGAAAATTCCGTGATTTATGTATCGTTCATGTACAACCTTATATGACAAATCCAAAGTAAGAGAGTGGTTTTTTGACCACTCTCTTACTTTATTTCAATTTGAGGATTTTTACTTTTCACGCAGGAAATGAATTGTAGTTTATCTTTTGGAGAAATAATCTCTGTTTCATATGTCCCGTAAACAATTTCAAGTCGATCGAATGATAGAGCATGGGCTGCTATTGGATTTTTCGTGTTCGAAATTCGTTTTATATCTCGTATAAATATGCGTTTTTTAACGAGACCTGATCTAATAGTAATTGTTTCCTCCCCCACAATATATTTCGTTGTAAACCAACTCCAACTAAACAGTATCGCTAACGGTATTGTGAAAAATAAAAGAAAATATTCTCCCCCTGCAAATATTGGTGCAAAACAGGCGCCTACAACAATAAAAAAAATTGGATATAACCATGCATCTTTTTTTGATGAAAATTCCATTACACTCCCCCTCTTGATTTAAGTCAATGAATCATTCTCCTTCTCTTATTAAAATGAAAATAATATTGAAATAGGAGGATGACAGATGAATGAACGAAAGTTTGCCATAACTGCTGGAACTGCTCTTCTTATCATGGCGTTCGCTGCATTTTTTTCTTACGGTTTTGTTCACGGAAATCTCGTTGTACAAGACGATGCAAGTACGACACTCCATAATATCCAAACTTCAAATTCGCTTTTCAAAGCAGAAATCTTCGGCTGGATTATCATTTTTATTATGGATATTATCGCCGCATGGGCTCTTTATTTCTTTCTAAAACCTATCCATGCTAGCATCTCATTACTAGCTGCCTGGCTTCGTCTTATGTATACAGCTATACTTGGAATCGCCGTATTCAATCTAATATTGGTATTACTACTTTCAAAAATTACAATTGCTAATCCAGAAACATATACGATGCTGTTTCTCGGGGTATTCGAATATATTTGGTCTGTAGGATTAATCATTTTTGGCTTGCATCTTTTCGTTTTAGGATTTGTAACTTTTCTCTCTAAACATATACCGAAATTTATTAGTATATTATTGTTCATCGCCGCTATCGGTTATATCGTAATTCACGTTATGAATACAATGTTTTCACAATATGATGCGATCATCTCAATCATACAAATCGTGTTCCAATTACCCATGATTGCAGGTGAATTAGGATTTGCAATATGGCTACTGTTGAAAGGTGGTAAATCCACTACTTAATTCGTTTCTTAATTCTGCTTAATGATTCTGGTGTAATCCCTAGATAACTTGCTAGTTGATATTGAGGAACACGATCGATTAAATGAGGACGTTTTTGTAATAATGATTTGTAGCGCTCTTCTGGTGTCGATGCAATAAATAATGTAAGTTCTTCTTGTACTTCACCAAAATTATATTCAATCATTTGGCGTGTCATTTCTTCTAACTCTGAATATTTCTTATACATGTTCTTTTCACTAGACTGGTCGCCTACTACAACGAGACAATCTTCTAGGCATGTTAACGTATGTGGAGATGATTTATCTTGTTTATGATGGTTAAAATTTGCGATTGCTTGTTCTTCTGTATAAAAGTTTGATGTAACCTCTTTCCCCATTTCATCTATACTATATTGTCTTACGCAGCCTTTTAATACGAAATAACATTGAGACGGAACATCTCCTTGTCTTAGGAGAACTGTTCCTTTTTTATATTCTTCAATTTGTAGTTCTCCAAGAATCATTTGCTGCTGCTCTTCAGTTAATGTTGTAAGGTTTGTCATATACTTCATTAAAATTTCTTTCATACTTCCTCTCCTTCCTCTTTTATTTTTGTATAGAACAAAAAAGAGAAGCTACTAACTACTTCTCTTTTCATCTCTTATATCATTTTATTTCCTATCAACTCGTCATAATTCCTGCGTATACACCGGCTCGTTTACCACATCTTTCGCTGTTCGCTTTTGTTGCTGCAGTAAGAAAACAGATACACCACACAATACGAGAATGCTACCGATAATTTGCATTGCATTTAATTTTTCTCCAAGTAAGAAGAACGCAAGTACAGATGCCCCAACAGGTTCTCCTAAAATACTCATTGAAATTGTCGTTGCATTTACGTAATTTAATAGCCAGTTATTAATTACATGTGACACTGTCGGCACAACCGCAAGTAAAAGGAAAACAGTCCAGTCCCATTTCGAATAACCTGTAAAAGGCACTTGCAATATGACATTATAAATTCCCATAAAAATACCTGCGAATGCAAAGACTGTAAAGCTATAAATCCAGTGTGATACTTTCTTTACTGTTGTTTGCCCGATAAATAAATAACCGACAACTGCTATCACACTTAAAAAGGATAATATGTCTCCATAAATTGCTTGTTCACTTAGCCCTAAATCTCCCCATCCAATACACATTACGCCTAGTATCGCAATTCCCATTGTCGCAATGGCTGAGTATGTCGTTCTTTCTTTAAATAAGAAAAAACCTCCAACTAAAGATACGATCGGTTGAAGTGCTAAAATAATCGTCGAACTTGCAACTGTCGTATGCTTTAAAGATTCAAACCATAAAAGAAAATGAAGCGCTAAAAAGAAACCAGATCCAATTAAAAATCCCCAATCCTTTATTTGAATCCTACTAAACTCTTCTCGTTTTTTCCAAACGATTGGCAGCATAATAAGTACGATAATCCATAATCGATACATACTTAAAATAGAAGATGGTGCTGAGGACATCTTTACAAAAACTGCTGCGAATGAAATTGCTATAATGGAAATTGCTAATGGTAGTGCTATTGATTTTTCTTGTTTCAAACCCTGTCTCCCCTCTCACCTATAAAAAATCCCACTTCATTATATCCGTTTTCTTTCATAACTTAAATACTAATTTTTTAGATTCTTCGTACCATTATGGTAAAATAGAAATTAAGGCACCTATTAGTGACTATTTCTTTCCTTCACTACAAGCGTCGCTCTTACAATCATTACAGTAAATTTTTATTTAGGGGGATATACATGAATCAAACAATAGGGAGAATTGAAGAAATTTCATTTTTTAGTACATCACTTCAAGAAGAACTTACACTTCTTGTTTATTTACCAGTAAATTACACACCTCTCCATAAACATACGGTTGTTATTGCACAAGATGGTAGAGATTATTTTCAGCTCGGTAAAGCGCACCGTGTAATTGAACGTCTTCGTGAAACTGAAGAAATTGACCGTACAATTATTGTCGGTATTCCATATAAAAACGTACATGATCGCAAAGAAAAATATTTCCCAAATGAAGTGAAAAATGCTGCATATATTCGTTTCCTTGCTCATGAACTTGCGCCATATATCGATGAAAATTATCCAACGTATCAAATGGGGAAAGGCCGCGTTTTAATTGGGGATTCTCTTGGTGGGACAGTTTCCTTTATGACTGCACTTATGTATCCGCATACATTCGGTAAAGTCGTAATGCAATCACCATTCGTTGATGACACAGTGATGAATTTAGCAAAAGATTTCAAAGATCCGGGGGCGTTAGAACTTTATCACGTCATCGGGACAGAAGAAACAGCTGTAAAACGTACAGATGGACAAGTATCTGATTTCGTAGAGCCAAACCGTGAACTAAACACGCTTCTTACAGATAGAAATTTCATCACGCATTACGAGGAGTTTGAAGGGAATCATACTTGGAAGTATTGGCAATCTGATTTACCGAAAGCTTTCTCTCATATTCTATCAATGAAATAATAGGGAGCAGTATTCAGAATAATTTGATATAATAGATAAAGAGATTTATTTATCTCAAAATCTAACTAGACTTACAAAGGGAGGAATTGGAACATGAAATTAGGCATTGTAATTTTTCCATCTAAAATGATTCAAGATAAAGCGAACGGTTTGCGTAAGCGTTATGATCCGCACTACGCATTAGTTCCGCCACATATTACATTGAAAACACCCTTTGAGACGCAAGATGAACAATTAGAACCGATTGTAAAAGAATTACATACAATCGCAAGTAAAACGAACCCTTTCACCCTTCATGTTGGTAAAGTTGGTTCATTCGCACCTGTTAATAATGTTCTATATTTTAAAGTAGAAAAAACACCTGAACTTACTTTCTTAAATGAAGAAATGCATAGCGAATTCTTCATGCAAGAACGCGAATACGCTTTCGTACCACATTTAACAATCGGACAAGGCTTATCAGATGCAGAGCATGCTGATGTATTAGGTCGATTACGTATGAAAGATTTCTATTATGAACAACCAATTGATCGCTTCCACCTTCTATATCAATTAGAAAACGGAACATGGACTGTATACGAAACATTCCACCTTGGAAAGGGGAACATCTAATTTGCACGCACAGATCGTACAAACAGACGAACAACTAAGAGATGCATTCTCTGTACGTAAACAAGTATTTGTAAATGAACAACGTGTTTCTGCCGAAGAAGAGTATGATGAGTTTGAAGAAACTTCCACACATGTTGTGATATATGATCATGACATTCCGGTCGGTGCTGGTCGCTTTCGTACCGTTGATGGGATAGGAAAAATGGAGCGCATTTGTGTACTAGCTTCCCATCGTAAAAAAGGCATTGGAAAAATTGTGATGGATGCGCTTGAAGCGTATGCAAAGGAAGAATCTCTTCCTAAAATAAAACTTCATGCTCAAACACATGCTGAAGATTTCTATAAGAAGCTTGGATATGTGACGCATTCTGATGTATTTATGGAAGCGAATATCCCGCACGTCGTAATGATAAAAGAATTGTAATTTGAAAGCAGGAGGTAACCCCTCCTGTTTTTTACATTGCTATTTTCTTTTTCTTCCGCTAAAGTTAAATGTTGATGCTATAGTTTTGAAGGTGAACATATGACACAAGAAAAATTTTCACAAAAATCATTAACGCACGCTGATATTCCGCGTGCAACATACCACATTCCAAAAACATCTACCCATTTAATTATGGAAGAAGATGCAGATGCAGCGTATTTCCGTGCTCTCGAACAGCAAAATATTTTTTTAAACGAAAAACAGTTAGAAGCCGTGCGTACGACAGAAGGTCCTGTTCTTACACTAGCCGGTGCCGGAAGCGGGAAAACGTCTGTTTTAACAACTCGCGTAGGTTATTTAGTAAATGTAAAACAAGTTCATCCGCGAAATATTTTATTACTTACATTTACACAAAAAGCTGCTGAAGAACTCCGAAGTCGTGTAGCGAATTTACCAGGTATGAATCATGCAGCAAGCAACTATGTTGTTGCTGGTACATTCCACTCTGTCTTTTTAAAATTACTTCGTAGCCAAGGATATAACCAGCAAATTTTAGCAAATGAAAAACATAAACAAATTATGATAAAGAAAATTTTAAAAGAATTACGCTTGAAAGACGATTATGATGCTGAAACGATGCTCGCTATGATTTCACTTGAGAAAAACAAATTAAATCGTCCGAAAGATGTAAAAGCAACAACACCAGTCGAACAAGAATTTAAAGAAGTATACGAACGTTTTGAAGAGGTAAAACAGCGATATAATTATATCGACTTCGATGATATCTTATTAGAAATGTATTATATGTTAGAAAATAACGCTCCCTTGCTCAATCAATTACAACAACGTTTCCACTATATTGAAGTAGATGAGTTCCAAGATACATCGTATGCACAATATGAAATTGTAAAATTGTTAGCCACGCCAAGAAATAATTTATTTATTGCAGGTGATGATGATCAAGCGATATACGGCTGGCGAGGAGCAAGTCATCAAATTATTTTATCTTTTCCAAAAGAATTCGATAATACAACGATTATTGCGCTTAATACGAATTATCGATCCAATCCATTCATCGTCGGACTTGGAAATGAAGTTATCAAACTGAATCAAGAACGTTTTGATAAAGAGCTATATTCTGTTCGTGAAGAAGGTGTACAACCATTTTATGCAAGACCAGCTACGACTCTTGATGAAGCAAATCAAATTTTGCAACTCATTCAAGAAAAAGTAGATAGCGGCGAGCGAAGCTATAAAGATTTTTGTTTACTGTATCGCACACATTCTGTAAGCCGTTCGTTACTTGATCAGCTTACAATTCATAAAATCCCGTTTATTAAGCACGGTGCGAGTCAGTCATTTTATGAACATTCTTTAATTAAGCCTGTATTAGATCATTTAAGACTGGTCATTGAGCCGTTTCGATTAGAATCACTTTCAAACATATTGCCAACGATGTATATCGGGCGTGATGATTGTATTTCATTTATTGAACGTGAACAGTGGAAATATGGTGAGGGCCGTTTTCCTTCTCTTCTTCATTTCTTATTATTAAATCCAAGCTTAAAACCTTTTCAAGTGAAAAAGGTAAATGAGCGTATCGATTTTATTAAATTTATAAAAGAATTAGAACCGAAAAAAGCATTAAAAGAAATTATTCATGGTAAAGGAAAGTATTTAGAGTACTTACAAAGTAACGATCGTTCTTCCTTTACGATGCATAAAGACATACAAGAAGAAATGTTAGAAGAATTAATGGAATCTGCCACACGTTTCACCGATATTCCAGCTTACTTACAATTTATTGACGAAGCAATTCAAAGCCAAAAAGAAATGGAAGCATTAAAAACAATGCCACAAAAAAATGCCGTTTCACTCATGTCCATTCATAACGCAAAAGGTCTTGAGTTTCCATGCGTCTTTTTACTTGGTGCAAGCGATGGCATACTGCCGCACACTTCTTCTTTAAAAGATGCAAATGATCGTGTCACGGACACTTCTGAAGCTTTAGAAGAAGAACGCCGACTACTTTATGTTGCAATTACACGTGCGAAAGAAGAACTTTACATTTCCTCTCCACAATTTTTCAGAGGAAAGAAATTAGATATATCTCGTTTTTTATATACTGCAAGAAAAGACTTACCCGAAAAGACATCCACTAAATAAGGATGTCTTTTTATATTACGCTATGTACATGCCTACTATAGAAATTCACTGTTTTTATCATGAGAATTAGCGTAATATCAACCATATTCTACTCATATTGTAATAGTGTATGTCAGAACTCACGATAAGGAGTGAACATAATGAGCTGCAATTGTAATGAAGATAATCAACATGATTTTGATTTCAACTGTGTATCGAATGTCGTTCGTTTTATACATGAGCTACAAGAGTGTGCAACTACAACATGTGGATCTGGTTGCGAAGTCCCATTTCTAGGAGCTCATAATAGTGCAGCAGTAGCGAATACACGCCCTTTTATTTTATACACAAAATCCGGAAATCCTTTTGAAGCATTTGCACCAAATGCAAGCCTTTCTAGCTGCCGATCTCCTATTTTCCGTGTAGAGAGTATAGATGATGATGATTGCGCTGTATTGCGTGTGTTAACTGTATTATTAGGTGATGGTTCTCCTGTACCACCTGGTGACGATCCAATCTGTACGTTTTTAGCTGTACCAAATGCAAGATTAGTATCGACCTCCACTTGTCTTACTGTTGATTTAAGTTGCTTCTGTGCTATTCAATGCTTGCGCGATGTTTCTATATAAAACTAAATACTACTTTAAGCATGGATTGGGTGGNNCCACCCAATCCATGCTTAAAAGGTATTATTATGTGAATTCCTTGAAATTGGTAACTTGTCCTTTTCATTAACTAAAAGTAGCAACAGATAAAGGAGTGAAAAATATGTTCTCTTCTAATTGCGAAGTAACTAAAATCGATTATGAGGCGAAACCAGCTAGTCCACTACCGGCCTTTGGTTTTGCGTTCAATGCATCTGCACCTCAATTTGCTTCATTATTTACACCACTACTATTACCTAGCGTAAGCCCAAATCCAAATATTAGCGTTCCAATAATAAATAATACAGTAAATGCCGGAGACGGTATTCAAATTCAACAAACTGGTATTTATCAAATTAGTTATATATTAACAGTAAGTCTTGAAAATGTTCCTGCGCCACCAAATGCTGCTCGATTCTTCTTAACATTGGGCACACCAGATAACATTATTCCAGGATCAGGAACGGCAGTCCAGGCTAATATTATCGGTACTGGTGATGCAGAAATTTCTAGTGGTGTTATTCTTATTAACTTAAATCCTGGCGACTTAATTCAAATCGTGCCAGTTGAATTATTTGGAGCTGTAGACATCCGTGCTGCAGCATTAACAGTTATACAAATTTGCTAGTAAAAAAGAGTTGTCCCATAAGTCGAATTTCTGACTATGTGACACTCCTTTTTATTCTGACATTTTGGAGTAGCGTACCCTTTTAAGAAAATTCATTTTATATTTATAATAAAAAACACTCACGGTAACATGAGTGTTTCATTCTTCATATTGTTTTATTATATTCTTCTTTTTCCCGCAATTACATCCCTTTTTCTTCACAAATCCTTGTTGCGCTAATTGTTCTTGATATGCCTGTTGTTGTGCTTGGTGCTGTTGCTGTATGTTATACCATTGCTGCAGATCATATGAATTTCGCCTTGGATTATTGCTCACAGCAAACATCTCCTCTACTATCATTTCTGTCTATTTACTATATGAATAGCTCCTTCTTTCCGTTACCTCATTCTTTTAAACTCCGCTTTTTCTCTTCTTATGAAAATATATTATTCTCCCATAAAATATCCTGTAATGGTCTCAATAATCGCTGCTGCACCCGCAATAGCTAATAAGGCAAGTAACGGTTCTGCAACGATAGGAATCCAATTATATAAAACTAATAAAAAAGCACTAACCCATACACCTGTACACCAATAGCAACTTAATAATTCGCCAATCCACTTTCTTAATCCGTTACCTTTTACTTTTGTGAAAGTTGATACACTTCCATCCGGATCCGTAATCTCTAATTCATCGATAAACGGTCTTCGTACAAAGGCTGTAATTTTATCATAAACAATGAGGCGAGTTAACCGAAAAGCTGCTAGTGCGAAAATAAAAAATAAAAGCCAGCTTGTAAACAGCATGATTCCACCTTCCCCTATCTTCTTTCGCCTATTTAAAAAAAAAGGTCTTGAGATTGTGACCAAATCTCCCCGACTCCAATATCTTATTAATGTAAATACAAACAAGAAGATAAGGAGTGACATTAATGAGTTGTAACGAAAATAAAAACCACGGCTCTTCTCATTGTGTAGTTGACGTTGTAAAATTCATCAATGAATTACAAGATTGTTCTACAACAACGTGTGGATCTGGCTGTGAAATCCCATTTTTAGGAGCACACAATAGCGCTGCAGTAGCAAATACACGCCCTTTTATTTTATACACAAAAGCTGGATTACCTTTTGAAGCATTTGCACCAACAATACCAGGAGATCTTAAGAACTGTACTTCTCCAATTTTCCGCGTTGAGAGTGTAGATGATGATAGTTGTGCTGTGCTACGTGTATTAGTTGTTGTATTCCATGATGGTTCGCCTGTACCACCTGGTGATAATCCAATTTGCACATTTTTAAATGTACCGAATTCAAAATTGAAAGCAACGCCTACTTGTATTACTGTTGATTTAGACTGCTTCTGTGCTATTCAGTGCTTACGCGACGTTTCTATCTAATAAGTGACATAAACTAAAAAACTATTGGGGTGGTAGAACCTTTCTACCACCTTTACATATTTATAAACCGGCCATATCAATTGATTTTATATCTTCTATAGATAATCTAATATCTCTCATACTATTTGGCGGCATAATGAACACAACTCCATTACGGTACGATATTATCGATCCGACATATGAAACTGTAGCCGTTTTTATTCTGCACCTTACTTTCGGAATGTAATGAGGGCGGTTTAATAAAAAATGAATTTTCTCCTCAGTATTCATATCCCTAAATGACTTATTGTAAGGGACCGTTCTCACCTGCTCTTGTTGTTCTTGCTCCGCTTCTTCTGTCTGTTCTTCTTTTGCTTGTTCTTCTATTAGCTGCTCTTCTTGTATTTCTTGTTCTATCACTTCTTCCACAGCACTACTTACAATATTTTCATTTCTATTCCTTTGCTCTTTTCGATCCTCATTTTCAAAGTTCGTAAGAATAATTCTTTTTATTTTCGGTGCAGTAAGTTCTAAATTTACTTGCGCAATATATAACAACGGTTTTCCAACTGTTGAACTTTTATTTTTATTCTTCACACTCGTCCCTCCCACTTCCATACATAGCTGAATAAATCGTGTACTATTATAGTTATATTCATCACGCGGCAAGAACTTTCGTAAAAATCGTTCTTTCTAAAAACAATAAAAAAAGGACAGTCTCAACATGTAGAGACTGTCCTTTTCAAACTTTATTCCATATTATATTTATCCTAAAATGTGATATCCTGAATCAACATGAATGTTTTCTCCAGTTACGCCGCGTGCTAAATCACTGAATAGGAATACTGCTGTATCTCCAACTTCTTCTGGAGTTGTAGTACGACGAAGTGGAGCACGCTCCTCGATTTCTCTTAAGATTGAATTGAAATCGCCTACACCTTTTGCAGATAACGTACGAATTGGTCCTGCAGAAATAGCGTTCACACGAATGCCGTGTTGACCTAAATCATTCGCTAAATATTTCACACTCGCTTCTAATGAAGCCTTTGCAACACCCATAACGTTATAGTTTTTCACAACGCGCTCGCCGCCAAGGTATGTTAAAGTTAAAATATTTCCGCCTTCTGTCATTACTTTCTTCGCTTCTCTTGCTACAGCTGTTAAAGAGAATGCGCTAATGTTTTGTGCAAGTAAAAATCCATCGCGAGAAGTATCTACAAATTCGCCTTTTAAATCGTCACGGTTTGCAAAAGCAATACAGTGTGCAACACCGTGAATTGTACCAACTTCTTGCTTAATTGTTTCAAAGCAAGCTGTAAGTTCTTCATCATTCGTTACATCACAAGGTAATACAAGTGATTCTTGTCCTTCTAATGTGTCCGCCAATTCACGAACATTTCTTTCTAAACGTTCTCCTGCATATGTGAATATTAATTTTGCACCTGCATTATGCAAAGAGCGAGCAATTCCCCACGCAATACTTCTTTGGTTCGCAACGCCCATAACAACAAATGTTTTCCCTTGTAATAGTTCCATGATATATCCTCCCAGAAATACTTATACTTGTTATTAGTACCTGATACTTATAATTATAGTACCATAAAACCGCTTAAAGGCAAACAAAAAAGTCATTAACATAAATTTTGTTAATGACTTTTTGTTTCTATAAAAAACCGCTCTAATCCTTCTTCCCAAGAAGGCATTTGTAAAAAACCATTCAATCGTAGCATGTTATGTTGAAAGATAGAATATTTCGGCCTTGCAGCCGCCGATCCAAATTCTTCGGTTGAAACAGGTAATACTTTCACCTTACTTTTTGTATGCGAAAATATTTTTTGAGCAAATTCAAACCAAGAACACGAGCCTCTATTTGATACGTGATACGTACCGTATAAAGAAGTATGAATGAGCTTATTTATAACCATATTTAAATCCGCCACATACGTAGGAGAGCCAATTTGATCCGCTACAACCGTTATTTCTTCTCTTTCTTTTCCTAACCGTATCATCGTTTTCACAAAATTATTGCCGTACTTACCATATAGCCACGATGTACGAACAATAAAATATTTATTATGTAACGCTTTGACGAACTGCTCCCCAGCAAACTTTGAAGCCCCGTATATATTTATCGGCGCTGGATTATGAAATTCATCATATCCATCCGGTCTATCACCTTGAAATACATAATCAGTACTAATATACACTAACTTAGCCCCTACTAATTGCGAAGCAACCGCTACATTTCGAGCTCCTATTGCATTTATTCCATACGCGAGATCCTGTTCTTTCTCAGCATGATCTACTTTCGTATACGCTGCACAATGAATAATAATATGTGGATGTATTTCTTGTACCACTTGCTGAATTCGGGATATATTTGTTACATCTAGTAGCTTTTTATCAAATGGATATACGTCATATTCTTCAGGATTTAACTCTTCTTGTAATTGCTTTCCTAATTGACCATTTGCTCCTGTTATGATAACCCGCTCTTTCATTTTCATGCCCCTTACTTTTCTTTTAGTGGTTTCCACCATTCCTTATTCTTTTCATACCATTGCACCGTTTCTTGTAATCCTTGTTCAAACGTATACTTCGGTTTCCAATCAAATTCATTCTTCATTTTCTCTGCATCAATCGCATAACGACGATCATGCCCTAAACGGTCTGTTACATACTCAATATCTTTTTTCGTTTTTCCTAGGAGAGTCATAATTTGTTCTACAACTTCTATATTTGTTTTTTCATTATTCCCGCCTATATTATATACTTCTCCGATACGTCCCTTATGCAAGACAATGTCAATTGCACGACAATGATCCGTTACATGTAGCCAATCCCTTATATTTAATCCATCACCATATAACGGTAATTTTTTTCCTTCTATTGCATTCGTAACCATAAGTGGAATGAGCTTCTCAGGATATTGATACGGCCCATAATTATTAGAACAACGCGTCACAATAACTGGCAATTGATACGTTTTATAATAAGATAAAGCTATCATGTCGCTACTCGCTTTACTTGAAGAATATGGACTATTAGGAGATACTAGCGTTTCCTCTGTAAATTTCCCTGTTTTCCCTAAAGAACCGTACACTTCATCTGTTGATACTTGCACAAGTTTCATATGTGGATATTTTTTCACTAACTCTAATAAGGTGACTGTCCCGATTACATTTGTATCATAAAAAGGGATCGGATTTTCAATACTTCGATCCACATGTGATTCGGCAGCGAAATTTACAATCACTTGCACGTCTCGCTCTTTTATAACATGCTCCAGCAGCTCTCCATTTTGAATTTTCCCTTTTACAAAAGAGTAATTAGGATGATCTTGAAGAGACTTTACATTATTTAAATTCCCACTATATGTTAACGCATCGTAATTAATAATTTTATATGTTTCATAGCTTTGTAACATGTAATGAACAAAATTACTTCCGATAAATCCAGCTCCACCCGTTACTAATATATTCATAAACAACTCTCCTACTTAAAAACTATCTTCATATTCCTGAAGTAATGGTAATATGCGGTCCTTATCAGATAAGATAGGGTTTGTTACCGGCCATGGAATCGCTAATTCTTTATCTTCCCACAGCACCCCTGAGTCATGCCCTGCGCTATAATATTCATCTACTTTATACATAACAGTAGTATGCGGGACAAGCGTACAAAACCCATGAGCAAATCCTTTTGGAACCAATAATTGCCGGTGGTTATCCGCACTTAAAATATATCCTTTCCATCGTTTAAACGTTGGTGAATCTTTTCGCAAGTCCACGATCACATCATAAATTGCTCCTTGCATAACTTGAATAAGCTTTGTTTGCGCTTTCGGATTTTTTTGAAAGTGTAGTCCCCGAATTGTTCCCGCTTGTGCTGAATAAGATACGTTGTCTTGTACAAACGAATACGTAATCCCTAACGTTTCTAGCACCTTCTTATTATAACTTTCTGTAAAAAATCCTCGTTCATCTCCAAACAACCTCGGTTCTAACAATTTCACATCGGTAAAGTTTGTTTCTACAACTTTCATATTCTCACCTATTCTCCGTTAAACTGTTTCCCAAAGTTTACATCCCGCGCTAACGTATTCGCCCTTTGAAGAGAAGCATGCGTTCCCGCATCAGTCCACCAGCCAATCATTTCGTTATAAGTAAGTACCCCTCGTTTTAAATACCAATTGTTTATATCTGTAATTTCAAGTTCTCCCCGTGCGGAAGGTTTTAATTCTTTTATATAGGAGAAGACTTTCGAGTCATACAAATAAATTCCTGTAACAGCATACGAGCTTTTCGGCTTTTTCGGCTTTTCTTCAATTTCAATTATTTTTCGGTTTTGAATATGTGCGACGCCAAATCTTTCAGGATCTTCTACAGATTGCAATAGCACTTTCGCACCTTCTTTTTGCTTTGTAAACTCTTCAACATACGGATGAATATCATCTGAAAAAATATTATCCCCTAATATAACTACCATACGATCATTCCCAACAAAATTCTCACAAAGTCCTAACGCTTGTGCAATTCCACCAGCCTTATCTTGCACACGATACGTAAAAGACACACCAAATTCGTGACCACTTCCTAAAAAGCTAACAACATCACCCATATGCTCCTTACCTGTAATAATCATAATATCTGTAATCTCGCATCGTTTCAGCTTATATACTGCATGGTAAATCATCGGATACCGTCCAACCGGAAGCAAATGTTTATTCGTTACTTTCGTTATCGGATAGAGTCTCGATCCAGTACCACCTGCTAAAATAATCCCTTTCACCCTGCATCTCTCCCTTATGATGGAGATAATATATCTAATGTTCTATAAGCACTTTCCTGTACTTCTCATATGTATCCGCATCAAACGCATCTCGGTTGTAATGAATACACCATAAATTCGCTTGATTAAGAATACCAATTAAATAGCCAGCTCTTTGCAACTCTAAAGACTGTGACAGATCATAAAAGTGGAATCCTTGAAACAAATCTTCTCGCCACGGAATATCATACTGCATCGCCATTCTTCTTAAGCATCTTCTAATAATACGTCATCTGCATCCAGCCATCATATATATTCTTGCGTCACTTTTGAGAAAGCAAAATTTCTAGCCAATGAAAATCATATATATTAGAAGTATATTTCTCTACTATTCCTTTCATTCGATCCACAGAACCCGTATCAACTATTACGATTTCATCAACCGCTTCCAAACATCGGGCCATTGTCTTTTCCTCATCTCGGACTATCATACATAGACTAGTTGTAATGCCTTACTTATTCAATAAAATCAACTTCTTCCAACTCAATCATATGTTATACAAATACTAAACTTTCCACTTTTTTATATTATTCAAGTCATTTTAGATTTCTTTTCGATAATTCAAATGTCCGTGTTATTCTCTTAAAACTTTGCATCTACTATATAATGAAAGCTTTATGGAGGTGAATTTATGTCAAATAACAATTATTCAGATGGCTTAAATCCAGAAGAACCATTACCCGCTAGTGCGTTTGATCCTAACCTTATAGAACCGACATTACCACCATTTACTCTTCCAATTGGACCGAATGAGCCGACTCAGTCGACCGGAGACACTGGCACGACTAGACCCACTGGAGATATTGGAGCGATCGGACCCACCGGAGATACTGGTGCGACTGGACCCACCGGAGATACTGGCGTGACTGGAACAACTGGAGACACTGGTGCAACTGGACCAACTGGAGATACTGGGGCGATCGGGCCCACCGGAGATACTGGCGTGACTGGAACAACTGGAGACACTGGTGCAACTGGACCCACCGGAGATACTGGCGTGACCGGATCAACTGGAGACACTGGCGCGATCGGACCCACCGGAGATACTGGTGCGACTGGAACAACTGGAGACACTGGTGCAACTGGACCAACTGGAGATACTGGGGCGATCGGATCAACTGGAGACACTGGCGCGATCGGACCCACCGGAGATACTGGTGCGACTGGACCCACCGGAGACACTGGCGCGACTGGGCCAACTGGACCGTCTGGATTAGGCCTTCCAGCAGGATTATATGCATTTAACTCTGCTACAACTAGCATAGCTATCGGTATTAATGACCCTGTACCATTTAATACTGTTGGACCGCAATTTGGCACAGCAATTTCTCAATTAGATGATGATACTTTCGTAATTAGCGAAACTGGCTTCTATAAGATTACTGTTATCGCATATACTGCAGCAGAAAGTTTATTAGGTAGCCTCGCAATTCAAGTTAACGGCGTCAATGTACCAGGTGCTGGCACAAGTTTAATTTCACTTGGAGCACCTATCGTTATCCAAGCGATTACACAAATCGCAACGACTCCATCATTAGTTGAAGTAATTGTTACAGGAATTGGGCTATCATTAGCTCTTGGTACTAGTGCGTCCATTATTATTGAAAAAATTGCTTAATTTTTTACTTAGCAGTAAAACTGATTTGAGTTTTACTGCTTTTTCTATTATGAATTCAATCACGGAATTCCTTCTTTCTACGTAGTCATAATGCTGTATAACATGCCAATGGAGAGTACATAAATTTCTTAATGGATGATGATATATTTCATAATAGTAAAATTGAAAAAATGATGTTCTATTCCCAGCAAGACTTAGATCAAAATTTCGCACTTATTACATTTTATCGGAATTGGATTAACGATAATGGAGATATAATTGCAAACCACCCGGCTATAAACAGGTTGCATAGCGAAGATACTCTACTAAGTAGGATAGATTTTGGGAACCATATGCTTATATCTGGACAGAATTTCAGATGCACATATACGCCTTTCCCGTTGTTTAAATATACTTATACAAGAGCTAAATACACAATAGTTTATCATAAGGGAGGAGCTATTCCTCCCTATTATGTATGACTTCCCACAAATAGTGGAATAAATGTATGAACAGTCTGCTTGTATATTATTTTTATATTGATGTCATCAATATACTTACTAGCGATAGAAAGGATTACATACAGTGAAAGATACGAATTCTCAATATCAAATAGACTACGTATTACTATTCATTTTATTTGCCATTGGGACTGTTAGTTGCTTTGCTATTGCAAGTGCACAAGCCTCTTTACCACCATTTTTACAAAACGTAAATTTTGCACTAAAGCAAATACAATGGTACTTCATTGGATTTCTCGCTATTGGTTTTATTATGATTATCGATTTCGATCGATATCAAAAAATCGCTTGGTATTTATATAGCTTTGCAATGATATTACTTATTGGGCTAGAACTTCAAGTCCCAGGTGCCGTTACAATTAAAGGGGCTACCGCTTGGTACAGGCTTCCAGGTATCGGAAATCTTCAGCCTTCAGAAATTATGAAATTATTTTTAATTATCGTCATTGGACGAATTATAGCGGATCATAATGAAAAATACTTTGTTAGAACACCTCGTGAAGATTTTATCTTACTCGGAAAAATATTCGCAACGAGTTTACCACCACTACTACTCATTGTAAAAGAGCCTGATTTAGGAAATGCAATGGTAATTTCCGCGATGCTTGCAACAATGGTTTTAGTTTCTGGTATATGTTGGCGCTTTATTTTCGGATTAATTTCCATCGCTTTTACAGCAGGTTCAACCTTAACATATATTTATTTTTCTCATACGGAATTCTTTAAAGAGCATATATTAAAAGAATATCAATTAAACCGATTCTATGGCTGGCTAGCACCTTACCAATATGACGCGCAAGGCTATCAATTAAGACAAGCCTTCTTAGCTACTGGATCAGGAGAAATGCAAGGAAAAGGATGGGAAAATGGACAAGTATATTTTCCAGAACCGCATACAGATTTTATTTTCACTAATGTCGCTGAACAATTCGGATTTTTAGGTGCAAGTGTCATTATTTCACTTTTTTTCTTACTCATTTTCCGCATGATTCATATTGCTTTAGAAAGTAATGACCCTTTCGGTAGTTACATTTGTGCTGGCACAATCGGGATGTTTACTTTTCAAGTATTCCAGAATATCGGGATGACAATCGGATTACTTCCTATTACAGGGATTACATTACCCCTTATGAGCTATGGAGGGAGTTCGTTGCTTACATATATGATTGCAATTGGATTTATTTTAAACGTTCGCTCACGGACGCAAATCTTTATGTTTAAATAAACCGTACAAAAAACGATATTTTTATCTCTATTCTTTTTTAGATATACTAATGAAAAATAAGCTGGAGGTTTAAATATGAAATATGACATTATAGGAGATATTCACGGCTGCTTCCAAGAGTTTCAAAATTTAACGACGAAACTAGGTTATAACTGGACGAGCGGCCTGCCGGTTCATCCAGACAATCGTAATCTCGCATTCGTTGGTGATATTACAGACCGCGGTCCTCATTCATTACGTATGATCGAAATTGTATGGGAACTTGTCATATATAAAAAAGAAGCTTATTACGCTCCTGGAAATCACTGTAATAAACTGTACCGATTTTTCCTCGGACGTAATGTGACAATCGCTCACGGACTTGAAACAACGGTTGCCGAATACGAAGCACTTCCTTCTCATAAACAGCAAATCATAAAAGAAAAGTTCATCACTCTTTATGAACACTCACCGTTATATCACGTAATCGATGAGAACAGGTTAATCGTATGTCACGCTGGTATTCGGCAAGATTACATAGGAAGAAAAGATAAAAAAGTACAAACATTTGTATTATACGGCGATATTACAGGAGAAAAACATGATGATGGCTCACCTGTCCGTCGCGACTGGGCAAAAGAATATACGGGGAACGCTTGGATTATATATGGACATACACCAGTAAAAGAACCTCGCTTTGTAAATCATACAGTCAATATCGATACTGGCGCTGTATTTGGTGGTAAGCTAACCGGACTACGTTATCCTGAAATGGAGACCATTTCTGTCCCTTCTTCCTTGCCTTTTGCCGCTGAGAAATTCCGCCCAATTTCATAACTACCTTTATCTTAGTAAAATTCATAAATTACGAGGGATTACCGTGTGTTTTAGCCGGATCTCACATAAATACTAGGTAGAGTAATAAAAAAGATGCAATAAAGTGCATCTTTTTTTTATTACCCAACATATAATGTCGCAGGAGGTGACAGAATGAAGAAAAAATCTTCTAAACAAAAAAGAAATTTTCCCCCTTTCTATCTGCCCGTATACGGAATTAACAACTGGTGCGGCATTCGAGCTGCAGCTTTAGAAGAATTAGAAGAACTAGAATCATCAAAAAAAAGTAAAGTAAGAACAAAATATGTCTCTTTAGAAAATGCTGTAATGAGCCGCATAATCAATAATAGAAAAATAAAGATGCAGCAAAAAAACAAACAGCTCTCTAATCACGATGAACAAGTACTGCATTCTGAGCAAAAACAGGAAAATACAGAAGACAACATCCCTTTAGCAATAAATAAAGAAATAGAACCAGAAATTCCAGCCACGATTATAAATCAAGTAAAAAAAATAAAAGAAGCTTTAACTTCATCAATTGAGATACAAACTGCAAAACCAATTATAATTGAGACCCCTACACTCGAAAATACGAAAGTGAAAAAGGGCAGCCGGTATGCACATGCAGAAGGTCTTCACTCTCATGCAGAGGGCTCGGCTTCACATGCAGAAGGGCTCCTTACACACGCAACAGGTTCTTTCTCTCATGCAGAAGGATCAAAATCAAAAGCAACTGGACATAGTTCGCATAGTGAAGGAAGTGAAACGACAGCAAGCGGCTCTTATTCACATGCAGAAGGCAAAAAGACGATTGCCTTCGGTGAAGCAGCACATGCAGAAGGAACTGCAACTATCGCTAATGGATTCTCTTCTCATGCGGAAGGTAACCATACATCAACAGCTCATTTTGCAGGTAGCCATATTATGGGACGCTTCGGCACTGCAGAAGAAGCTTATTCTTGGTTTATTGCAAATGGTACAAACGACATCGACCATAATATTGGTGCAAAATGGCTTGCCCATAATGGAGAGATGTATATTGAGGGCGCTTCTTATAATGCAAGCGGAACGGATTTTGCACAAATGTTTGAAGCAGCAGACCTTAAGCCTATTGATGTCGGTTATTTCGTTACATTTAGTAGTGACGAAAAAATTCGAATTGCTACTTCAAACGATTCATTCATTTTAGGAATATCTAGTGCAACTCCTGCTCTTATAGGAAATAGCGGTGCTTTAAGTTGGCAAAAACGCTATAAAACAGATAACTTTGGAAAACGTCAATATGTACGTACGGAAACGCAAGAAATACAACCACTTTTAAATACAGAATGGGATCCAGCTTGCAAATATATAGCAAGAAAAGACCGTGCCGAATGGCTTCCTGTCGGATTAATTGGACAAATGTTAGTACGTGATGACGGCACTTGCCAAACTCATGAATATTGTCGTCCAAATGATGACGGCATTGCTACAAAAGCAGAAAGTGGCTTTTTCGTTATTAAGCGTACGGGTGATCATCAAATCTTAATATTATTCCGCTAAGAAAAAAGGGAACAAAATTCTTTATAAAATAAGAATTTTGTTCCCTTTTTAAGGATGTCTTAATAACTCTTGCATATCGCTTGGAATCGTTGTAGTGAAAGACATTTCCTTCTCTAGAATAGGGTGATAAAACGTCAAAGATGTACTGTGAAGTGCTTGTCGGTTCATTTCATCCCTACTACCTCCATATAAGTCATCGCCAAGTAACGGATGTCCTATATGAGCCATATGCACACGAATTTGATGCGTTCTTCCTGTCTCAAGTTCAAGCGCTACATGTGTCTTATGTGATGAGCTTTCAATCACTCGAAAGTGAGTAACGGCTTTTTGTCCATCCTCACAAACTGTTCGTTCAATGATGCTATCAGATTTTCTACCAATCGGCGCATCAATCGTTCCTTCTCGCTCTATCATCTCTCCATGAACGATTGCTTCATACGTTCGTTTCACAGCTTTTTGTTGATGCTGTTTCGATAAAAGATGATGCACAAAACGATTCTTCGCAATAAGCATGAGCCCTGAAGTATCACGATCTAACCTTGTTACAATATGCACCGTACTAGCAAGATTCTGCTTATCATAATGGGATAAAAGCGCATTGGCAACACTCCCTACCGGATGTTCTCTAGACGGAATTGTTGACATATTCGCTTCTTTATTGATGACAAGTACTGCATCATCTTCATATACAATGCATAAAGGAATATCTTCGGTAATCATCCCTTCACTTCTTTCCTCCACCGGAAAAAAGACACGTAACTCTTCACCAGCTTGTAACTGGTGACGAACGCTTGCATGTTGACCATTTACTTCAATCGCTCCGCCATGAAACTTTATATCCGTTAAGGCAGCTTTAGAAATCCCTTTTGTTTTCAAAAATTCTCTAACTAAAGTTCCTTCTGCAGCTGACTCTATATCCCATTTCAATGTAAATCTGTTCAAATATATAAACCCCTTCTATTTATCTGCAACAAACGAGTCACGGACACGTTTCCAGAATGGGAACGGGCGGAAACGAACAAATCGTACTTTCTCGTTTGCAACGCGATACTGGATTGATTTCACATCTTGATGAACCATCGTTAAATGGTCCACCGTAATTTGCAAGTTCATTCCTGGAGCCGGCTTCAACACACATGTATGATGCTTCGGCAATACGAGTGGCGAGCCTACAGTACGAAACACACGGTTGTTAATGGATGCCATTTCTGCAATTTGAATTGCTTCAATCGAAGGGTGAATAATTGCTCCGCCAAGTGCTTTATTATAGGCAGTACTTCCTGAAGGAGTAGAGATACAAAGACCATCCCCGCGGAATGTTTCAAAGTACTCTCCTCGTATTTCCACTTCTGTTACTAATGTACCTTCTGCACTTTTCACAGTCGCCTCATTCATCGCTAAATACTGTGACTCTTTACTCCCATTCACATAGCGGATAATTACTTCTAAAAGTGGATATTCCACCACTTGGAATGGTGTTTTTGCAATTGCAATTACTAATTTTTCTACTTCTGTGGGTAACCAATCTGCATAGAAACCTAAATGCCCTGTATGTACACCAACAAATGCTGTTTCATCCAATCGATTATAATAACGATGAAACGCATATAAAAGCGTTCCATCTCCCCCAACAGAAATTACAATATCGGGTTCCTTTTCATCCATAATAAATCCAAAATCTAGCAAGTATTCTTTCATCGTGCTTGCTAGTGTATCTGATGATTGATCTCCCTTTGACATAATTGTAAATTTCATCGCCCAACACCCTTTAGTTTATGATTCGGAATCTTTCGCTTCTTGCTTTCTTGAGAAAGCCTTCTGCGCTTCTTGAATTTCAAGACGAATAGAAGACATTTCTTCATCTAATAAAAACGCTGCTTCCGCTGCACGTTGCAAGCGTATTTTAATATCCTCAGGAAAACGTCCACTATACTTATAATTTAAAGAATGCTCAATTGTTGCCCAAAAGTTCATCGCTAGCGTTCGTATCTGGATTTCAACTAATACTTTTTTCTCTCCCTGTATCGTTTGAACAGGGTAACTAATGACAACGTGATAAGAGCGATAGCCGCTATCTTTCTTTTGCGTTACATAATCACGTTCTTCCACGATTTCAAAGTCATTTCGTTTTCGAAGATATTCTACAACAGGTTTAATCTCATCCACGAATTGACACATCATTCTAAGACCAGCAATATCCTGCATATCTTCTCTCAATCGATCTAACGGTACATTTCTCTTTTCCGCTTTATCGATAATACTCGCAACTGATTTCACTCGTCCAGTTACAAACTCAATTGGAGAATGCTCCGTCAACATTGTAAACTGCGTACGCATTCCTTTTAGTTTCACTTTTAGCTCTGCCACCGCTTGGTGGTAAGGTGCTAAAAATTCTTCCCAATTTCGATTCATTTCAACCACCACCAAAATTAACCCATTTACTTATAGAAATACTTTTTCTACAGCAGTTACTAGTTCTTCTCCGTAATTTGCATTACCTTCAATATTTTCAACTAGATATTCTACTTCTTCTTTCAAACTTTCTAATTCCATTTCAACATCATTCACGCGAACGAACATTGCCATATTCTTATTCATCGCTTCATGCATTGCTTCCCAGCATGTGTGCGGAATACTTACATAAATGAAAGATGATTCGTTTTCTAAGATATATAAAAATGATAAATTGTCTGAGTCTACAAGTACGTGATTACGTGTACTTAACTCCTTTACCTTTATTTCAGTATTTTCTGCACAAAAAATAAGAGCATTCTCTCTCGTTTCTACGCTCTTAACTTGAATTTTATTTTGCATGCCCTAACTCCTCCATCTCAACTTCCTGTCTTACTTAACAGTATTATTGTATCATAACATGGACGCAAACAAATAAAACATTGAACCAAATTTGTGAAAAAGCGATAATGTGTAAAGAATTATTTTTCAAAGGGAGTGCATACAATGACACAAGAAATCGAAATTGAATTTAAAAATATGGTTACAGAAGAAGAATTCGAAACATTATGCAAATCATTTTCTATCGAAGCATTTACGAAACAAGTGAACCACTACTTTGAAACACCCAATTTTTCGTTAAAAGAAGCCGGTTCTGCACTTCGTATTCGACATAAAGGAGAAACTTATACATTAACATTGAAACAACCTGCGGAAGTCGGCTTGTTAGAAACACACCAAGTCATAACAGAAGACGAAGCAAAAATGATGATGGAAACAAACACAATCATTCAAGGGATTGTAGTAGATCAATTACACAAATTACAAATTCCTGTTTCCGCCTTAACTTATATGGGTAGTTTAACAACAGAAAGGTCTGAAACATTATTTGAAGGCGGAACACTTGTCTTTGATCATAGTTTCTATTACAATCACGATGATTATGAAATTGAATTTGAAGTGCAAGATGAAGAATCAGGAAAAGCAGCATTTATCAATTTATTAACGCAACATAATATCCCAGTTCGTCATACAAATAACAAAGTAAAACGCTTTTTCCTTGCCAAACAAAACAAAGCACGCTAAAGTGAAAATTCCACTAGTGAATACGTTTCACTAGTGGATACATCTTACTATTGAAAAGCAAAAGATTCATTTGCAACATGTAGAATACGCAACGAATGTTACGAAAGCTGTTTATTTGCCCTCTCGAACATTCCATTGCTACAATAGATATACATTTCATGGAAAAAGGAGTTTATAAAGGATGAGCAAGCAACCGATGACACCATTTGAAGCAATTGGCGGTGAACAATGCATTGCAATATTAGTGGATACATTTTATTCCTATGTCAGTAAACACCCTGACTTATCTCCCATCTTCCCGGATGATTTAACAGAAACCGCTAGGAAGCAAAAACAATTTTTAACACAATATTTAGGTGGTCCTAATTTGTACACTGAAGAACATGGTCATCCTATGTTAAGAGCACGCCATCTTCCGTTTGAGATTACTCCAAAACGAGCAGAGGCTTGGCTATCATGTATGGAGCAAGCAATGGATGATACAGGAGTGCACGGTCATATAAGAGAGTTTGTTTTTGAACGTTTAGCATTAACTGCTCAGCATATGGTTAATACTCCAAACGAAACAGGTGAAGTGTAATGGATAAGCAAGAAGCAAAGCATATAAATATGCCACCCCCTTCCGCATGTGAGCATAAGTCTGTAGAAGCATATTTATTTATTGATCCGCTTTGTAAAGATTGCTGGGAAATTGAGCCCGTTATTATTAAATTATGGCTTGAATACGGAAAATACTTCTCTATTCGTCATATCGTAACAGGAAAAGTGGATGGAACGAACGCTTCCTCACACAAATGGAATAAACCTGCTAATATTCGATTTGTGTGGGAAAAGACAACAAGTTTACAAGGGTTTTCATGTGATGGAAAGGTACATATGCAAGAGGCGTCATCAACACCATATTTAGTTTCGATGGCAATTAAGGCAGCGGAGTTGCAAGGCCGAAAAGCAGGTTCGAAGTTTTTGCGAAAACTCCAAGAATACATTTTCCTTGAAAATGTATTGAACCCAGACTGCGAATTATTACTTTCATGTGCGAAAGATAGTAACATTGATGTAGAAGAATTTAAAAAAGATCTACATTCCGCTAGCGCAAAAAAAGCTTTCCAATGTGACCTAAAATTCACAAATGAAATGCATATTACAGAAATACCTTCCCTCGTCTTTTTTCATGCAAACTCAGATGAAGAAGGTATTAAAATCGCTGGAACTTATTCCTATGATGTATACGTACAACTATTAAAAGAGCTTGTAAAATGTGAGATTGAGCCAGAACCGTTACCATCTTTAGAAGTGTTACTAGAAGCGACGCAATTCATCTCTTCAAAAGAAGTAGCATTTATATATGACTGCCCGCAGCAAGAAATCGAGCGTGAACTAAAAAAATTACAACTGAAACGGAAAGTACAAATGATTGAAGTAAAGTGCAAACGTTATTGGAAATGGATAGCAAAAGAAAAAGACCTGGTGTAAACACCAGGTCTTTTTCTTTACGGCTTATAAAAATATTAAAGGGGATGGGAGAAATTTTCACGTTCAAACAAAGGGGTATATGTTTGTATGTGAATTCGTTCACGCTTATTATATTACAAGATTCGACGTCAGATGACAACCCCTTTTGTCGAATTTCACACTTTTGTCACATTCTAAACGCTTTCATTTTTGAATAGGCTATATAAAAGCTCTTTAGGAGGTGTTTTTCATAAAAAAATTCTATATTTTACTCATTTGTTTATGTGTCCTTGCTTCTTTTTTCTTGTACATTCTCTCTCTACTACAGGCTTTTCCTAAAATTATTGCCTTACCTCTTTTATTTGGAATCATCGTCATCGCTCTTTCCTATTTCAATCATAAAAAACGATTTAAAGGGTTTTAACTTCAAAAAACAACTGTAAAACTGTCTTCTAATTTAGAAAAAGAAAGGAAAAACACCTTATTTTATCGACAAATTTCGACATTATTTCAATTAAAAAAGACGAGGATGAAATCCCTCGTCTTTTCTCATTACTTCTCTTCAAATAATAACGCTTCTAATTCATTTAATTTTTCTTCGAATACTTGTAGTGCTTCTTTTACCGGTTCTGGAGATGCCATATCTACTCCCGCTTTTTTCAGCACTTCAATTGGATAATCAGAGCTTCCAGCCTTTAAGAATTCGTTAATGTAACGTTCTACTGCTGGTTGACCTTCTTCTAAAATTTGTTTTGATAGCGCTGTTGCCGCACTAAATCCTGTTGCGTATTGATATACGTAATAGTTGTAGTAGAAATGCGGAATACGAGACCACTCTAAACCAATTTCTTCGTCGATTACTAAAGCGTCACCGAAATATTTCTTATTTAAATCGTAGTAAATTTCCGTTAACATGTCTGGCGTAACAGCATGTCCTTCTTGTACTTTCTTATGAATAATATGCTCAAACTCCGCGAACATCGTTTGACGGAATACAGTACCACGGAATCCTTCTAAATAATGATTTAATAAATATAGACGCTCTTTCTTATCTTCTGTCGTTTTTAATAAATAATCATTTAGAAGCGCTTCATTACAAGTTGATGCTACCTCTGCAACGAAGATTGAATAATCCCCATATACGTGCGGTTGTGTCTTTCTTGTATAGTAACTGTGCACCGAATGACCAAACTCGTGCGCAAGTGTAAATAAATTATTTACATTATCATGCCAGTTCATTAAAATATACGGATTTGTTCCGTATGCACCAGATGAATATGCTCCGCTTCGTTTTCCTTTATTCTCATACACATCTACCCAGCGATTTTCATATGCTTCTTTCAAAATCTCAACATACTCATCACCAAGTACATTTAAAGACTTTAATAACATTTCTTGCGCTTCTTCATACTTCACGTTCATTTTCACTTCTGGTACAAGTGGTGTATATAAATCGTACATGTGAAGCTCATCTAGTCCTAACGCACGCTTACGAATATCAATGTAGCGATGTAGTAAGTGTAAATTATCATTTACCGATTCGACAAGTTGATCATATACTGCTTCAGGAATATTATTATTACTTAATGCAGCTTGACGAGCAGAATCATATTTACGAACGCGTGCATTGAAATTATTACGTTTCACTGCCCCGCTTAACGTACTTGCAAATGTATTCTTATATTTTCCGTACGTTTCATATACAGCTTTGAATGCATCTTCGCGCACACGACGATCATCACTTTCTAAAAACTGAATGTAACGACCATGCGTAATTTCTATTTCTTCTCCGTCCTCACCTTTAATAGACGGGAATTTCAAATCCGCATTATTCAGCATACCAAATGTATTACTTGATGCACTCATTACTTCAGATGCTTCCGCTAGTAAAGCTTCTTCCGCTTCTGATAATACGTGCGGACGTTGACGTGTAATTTCTTCTAATGCATGTTCATATACACTTAAATCTCTATCTTCTTTCAAGAATGTTTGCAGTGTATCTTCTGAAATAGATAAGATTTCAGGCACAATATATGCTGTGCTACTAGATACTTGTGAATATAAATTTGTTGCGCGATCATTTAATGCTTGATATACAGAGTTTGTTGTATCTTGATCGTAACGCATATGGGCATATGTATATAGCTTACCTAATCGCATTGAAATTTCGTCTTCATATTGCAGTGCCTCAAGTAAGTTGTTCGCGGAGTCAGCCAGTTTCCCTTTAAATTCAGTTAACTTCGGTAATAACTCTTTAATAGCTTGGAATTCTTTTTCCCATTCTGCATCTGTTTGGAAAATATCTTCTAATCGCCACGTATTTGCTTCTTCAATCTCATTGCGATCTGGTAATGTTTTTGCTTTGTTTTGTTCAGACATTCTTTAAGCCCTCCTTTAAATATCTCTACTTAAGTACAATTCGTTTTTTCTTATGTAATTCCTTCACGATCATTCTTTATTATATCCCCTTTTCCATCTCTCATGTTGAACTTTGTCTCAAACAGAGATAGCGCGTAAGCTAAGCAAATTTCATCATATTTCATAACTTCCTCCTCTGTTTTTAACAGAACTACATCCCTTATTTTTCGGTACGCATAAGTCCCTACCTTATGCAATACGCCTGCATAGCATAAAAAAGTCATATATTCAGTAACTGCTACTTTCCATATATGCTGTGAAAAGTATGGAAGCAAGCGCATTTTCGTATACTTTTTCACATAGCTACACACATATTGAAAGGAAATACACTCTCCTATCGCAAGCTCTCCTATACACTTCATATATAGAAAAGCTTGCCATATAAATGGATTTGTTTGAAAAGCAAATGAAGACGGGAGCGGAACACCAATTTCAGAAGGGAAGCTCGCTGGGGTACATTTTAATTGATATAAGAGGCGTAATAGTGGCTTATAATTATAATTCCAAATCGGCAAGGCATTTTGCCGAAAATAGTTCTTCCTTTGCTTCCATTCTTGCTCTAATTTTTCTTTTTGAAAAGGAACGGGAGAAAAGAGCATTTCAAAAGTAGTCGTATCGGTTGGTAAATATATAATATGTGAAAAAGAGGTGTTTGTAGAAAATGAAGTGATAAATGCGCATTTCATAAATGATTTTTGTTTCGGACAGAAGAAAATAAGAAGTGGCTGAGGATAAGATTGCAAGGAGAAAGCCATAAGTGAAGAGAATTTCATCCAATATGCAGATTGCTTTTTTAATTGATTTCCACCAATGATCCAGATGACCTGTATGCCGGCTTGCCAATATGAGTATGTTCGTTTCGAAAGCTGCTCTACGGAAAGATTCGCGCATTGATATTCAATCGCAATTTTTCTGCCCGCTCTCTCTACGAACATATCTGGTCTTTGCTGAATTTCCGGAAGGTAATGTTCTATATTCACATGAAACTTTTGACGTTTCAACCATCTATATAACACTTCTTTCCCTTGCATATGATATATAGATTCTACTTCATAAAAAGCAAGGCAAGAATCCACTTTCTTATGAGCAAAATGCCAACTTTTTTGTTTCCCTAATTTCATTTGTACTTCCTTTCCGCAAGCTGTGCAAAAGAATCTTTCCTTTTTTCGCATACGGCGTAAAAGCTCTTCATCACGATTATAGAGTAGATGAATTTTTTCTCCGTTTTCTCTTTTAGCGATAAACATCAGAATCACACCCTTTCAGCTCCTTATATTCTACAATATGTTACAAATTCCTTTTAAAAAAGAGATGTCCCAATTTCGGACATCTCTTTTTATAATAAAGGTGATAATAATCGATACGTTGATTCCACAATCCGTCTATGAAGACGTCTTTTATGAAAACGATCGACATGAATTTCACTCGATTCTTCTATATCCTCTTTAAAATCTTGAACGAGTTTTCGAATGCTATCTGTATCATATAAAAAGGCATTTACTTCAAAATTCAAATGAAAACTTCTCATATCCATATTAGCGGTCCCAATTGAAGCTAAATCCGAATCGACAATAACAACTTTACTATGAAGAAAACCTTTTTCATATTCATATATCTTTACTCCTGCATCTAAAAGCTCTGGGAAGTAAGATCTTGATGCGTAAAAGACAGTACGCTTATCAGGTTTACTCGGCATGAGTAAACGAACATCAATACCCGCAAGTGCAGCAACCTTTAATGCAGATAAAATGTCATCATCAGGAATGAAATATGGCGTCGCAATCCAAATTGATTTCCGAGCAGAAGCGATCATTGCAAAATACAAATGTTTAATCGTTTCCCATTTATTATCTGGTCCACCTGCAACAAGTTGCACGCCACCCCAATTTTCGCCTTCTACCGCTGTTGCTTGCAAATATTCAGGCGCTAATACGGCCTCACCAGTCATATAAAACCAATCTTGAAGGAAAATAAGTTGCAAACTTTGAACAGCTTCACCACGTAAATATAAATGCGTATCCCGCCAAAAACCAAAATATTTATCCTTCCCTAAATATTCATCACCAATATTTAGTCCACCTACAAACCCTTCATTTCCATCAATAATCACAATTTTTCTATGGTTTCGATAATTAATTTTATCGTTTAAAATCGGAAAGCGCACAGGAAAGAACGGAACCATTTCTACACCTGCATCATTTAATTCTTCAATATACGATTTCGATAACTTAAAACTTCCAACCGCATCATATAAAAAACGAACGACAACGCCTTCTTTTGATTTTTGTATTAAAATATCTTTAATTTCTGTTCCTAGCTTATCATCACGTACAATGTAATATTCCATATGAATATGATGTTTTGCTCGTTTCAATCCGTCCAAAATAGATTGAAACGTTTCATCTCCATTTGTTAATGTTCTCGTTTCAGTTTGGAATGAAATATTTAAAGCACCTAATCGATCTGCTAAACGAAATAACAATTCCTGATGCTTATGATCACGCAAAATTCGCTCTTCATAATCTTTATGTCCCTTATATTGTAAAAACGCTTGTTCATCGAGTAATGCCTTCTTTTGGAACATTCTTTTTCTCCGAAAGTTCTGTCCAAATAATAAATAAGCGAAGAATCCAAATACCGGAAAAATGCCTAATACAATTAGCCATGTAAGTGTTTTAGATGGATGGCGGTTTTCTAAAAAAATAACGCAGCCAATTAAAAATGCAGATACCGTAAATAAAATACTAATAATACCTAAAATCGAAACATCTTTTATCCCAATTACATCCGAATAAAATGCTACATCAATAAACATACGTAACGAAACAAATAATGCGAACAATAGTAGGATAAAGAAAATCAGCTTTAACGTATTTTTCATCTTTTACCTCCTCACTAAGAAAGTTTTCTCACCCTTCATATAAAAAGCCGATTTCTTACTATAGAAATCGGCCTACGTTTTAGCAGGAAAATTATTGCGAATTGTTTCAAGCGCATGCTCTTTCACAATTTGTTTCCCATACTCAGCTACACGATGAATTGTTAAAGTAGATTCTTCTCCATATTCTAGAATAATACTTAAAATACGATCAATTTCTTCTTCATCATGTAGCACTTCATCGAATTCCACATATACATAATAGCGGTCCTCAAATGAATACAGCTCATCTTTTATATCCTCAAAAATAAGACGGTGGCTCAATGAAATAACATCTTCAAAATCATTAAACTTAATTAAAAAGCCAAACGTACCATCTTCATTAAAGTTTGTTCCTGTTTGTTCTTCTACCTCTTCCACTAATTCTTGCTGGAATAGTGATTCGATTCCTTCATCTAGAGGAATGTCTATAATTTTGTCTACACCTATTGGTAGCTCCAGTTTTTGTCCATCCTTTGACAGCTCCGCTTTCGTTACAAGTACTTCAATCCCTTTATCGACTGCTTGCACTTGGATCCATAACGGGCCATCAATAAAGAAATCGTCATGATCACGAGCTTCGTCCATCATCTCCCAAAAGAGCTCTTCACTTCGTTCGCGGTCATACCAAATTTCTTCACGATTAAACCCTCTGTCCTCTATATCAACGTACGTAATAAAAAATTTCATCGTATGATCATTAATTCTTTCAATTTCCAAAATACAACTCTCCCTTCCTGCTTAGAATTGTTATGAAGGGATTCCCCACTCATATGACAAATCAATAGATTCTTGTACTCTCATTTTATGATAAGATTCTCCAGAATGGAAATAAAATCGATTTATTTTACAAAAATAGTTATATGCCTACCTTCATTCGGTCGTCTACATAAATATATCATTATAGCGATTTCTTACTCACAAAAAATTTGGACATACATTTCTATATTCCCCCGTACAATGTAATAAAGTGAAACTTCTATTGAAGTACATTATTTAGTCCCCGAAGTGTAGGTTAAAAGCTAGACAACCTATCTTCATCACATACATATATTTCGCTTATTAAAACATCATAAATGGAGGCAGTCGAATGGACTTAGAGTTTTTAACATCTGTACTAATGATTGTCGGTATCGATGTTGTATTAGGTGGTGACAACGCAATTGTCATCGCACTAGCTAGCCGAAATTTACCTGAATCAAAACGGAACAAAGCCATTTTAATCGGTACTCTTTTAGCGATTGTGCTACGGATTCTTCTTACGATACTAGCTGTTTATTTACTCGATATCCCATTCTTACAACTTATCGGCGGTGTTTTACTTACGTTAATTGCAGTAAATTTATTAACCGATAATAGCAACGATCTTTCTTCTATTCAAGGGAAAACTACTTTATTCCAAGCTGTGCGTACAATTGTATTCGCAGATCTCGTTATGGGGTTTGATAATGTTATTGCCATTGCAGGAGCAGCACACGGAAGATTATTACTCGTAATAATTGGTTTACTCATTTCTATCCCGATTATTATTTGGGGTAGCAAACTTATTTTAATTCTTATGGAACGCATTCCATTCCTCATTTATTGTGGAGCGGCCGTTCTCGCCTATACAGCAGGAAAAATGATTACACATGAAGACAGACTCGCAACCTTTTTTCATCATAATCCTAGTTTTACTACAAGTATCCCTTACTTGTTCATTTTCACGGTTTTATGTGTAGGCGTTATCGTTCAACAAATACGATTACGAAATGTGAAACAGTAAAAAAAACCTTCTACTATATAATAAGTAGAAGGTTTTCATATTATTATAATTAATTTACAAGACGTTGTGCTTCACGTAATTGAAACGTTCTTACTGTACGTGGTAAGAAACGACGGATTTCATCCTCGTTGTAACCTACTTGAAGGCGCTTTTCATCGATCATAATTGGACGACGTAAAATACCTGGATAGTCACGAATCATCTTATATAAATCTTGAAGTGGTAAAGACTCTAAGTTTACATTTAATTCTTGGAAAACTTTTGAACGAGTAGAAATAATCTCATCCGTTCCGCTTTCTGTCATACGTAAAATCTCTTTAATTTCCTCAATCGTTAATGGATCTGAGAAAATATTACGTTCTGTATAAGGAATATGATTTTCCTCTAGCCATAATTTCGCCTTTCTACAAGACGTACAGCTTGGAGAACTATATAATGTTACCATACAAAGCTCACTCTCCTTAAAGAGTACAAATTCTGTACTAATTACAGTTTAAATTTCTAACTTCAGCAATTTTTCACGATAACTTGTCTTATAGCAAAGTGAAAAATCACATTTCATGTAAGCAACAACTTATAATAAACAACAATTACTTTTAATAAGTAACTTCTATAATCATTATACAATAGATTTTGCAAGAAATATACAGTAAATTTCCTGTTAGTTGAGAAAACTCATCCTCGTATTCCATTGCTATGTAACATGATTACATTCACTTTAACTGTCCTTTAACAACAACCTTCAATCCTTTTAACACTTATTTTTCATAGGTTTTTCATCTAATATACAGTTGTTTTTTTATAATCTTCCCTATGAAAAAGAGAACGTTTTCTTACCTTTTCCTGATAAATCAATGAAGAAATGTAAGACTATACAAAGGAAAAACAAAAGGAACATTTGTTCTTATTTTAACAAACATTCTCACCCATGTCTACATGATTTCCAAAGTAAATGGAAAATTTCTGATATTTCTTTCTTTTTTACCTTTTATCTCATACAATAAACATAGAGACAGGCAAAGGGGGAATTTGCAAATGATCGCTTATTTTATTGATTTTGTCACTGTTGCTGCCCTCATCATTGGAATAACAGCATTGATAGGTGTCATTACAAATAGCATCGGAGAAAAACTCTTTGGCGGAAAAGAAAAAATGAAATTTGTTAACAAAAGCTTAGATGTACAATCCGGCTGGAAACAGGTTGGCGGAAAGGGTATTTATAAGAAACGTACGTATTAAAAGTCAAACTTTTAACTATAGTTATCTTCTTATTTAAGATTGCAATAGTAAATGAAACTATATCGACTTAACAACAAAATGTGGCAATAAGAGAAGGCCGTCCCAAATTTGGAACGACCTCTTTCTTTATTTTTCTACGGATGCCCACTTAAAGCTTACTTCGCCACCATATTTATGATTGTACATATCTTTAATTGTTTCTCTTTGTAAGTATGCTCTACCACGTTGATATACTGGAACAATCGCAGCGTCATCAAGTAACATTTTTTCCGCTTCTAATAAGTTCTTCCAGCGAGCATTTACGTCGCTTCCATCTTTCTTCGCTTTCATAATAATCTCATCGTACTTCGGATTAGAATAATTCATTTTGTTTTGCGCTCCGTCAGTTACGAACATATCAAGATATGTAACTGGATCTGGGAAGTCTGCACTCCATCCAGAGAATGACATTACATAGTCACCCGCATCTTCTAATTTTAATTTTTGCGCGAATGGCTGTTGTTTAATTTTCACTGTTAAACCTGGTAAATTCTTTTCTAACTCACCTTTTAAATATTCACCAGTTTTCTTCGATAATTCAACGTCTTCATTTAATAACTCTAATTCAATTTCATTTTTACCAAGCTCTTTTTTACCAGCTTCCCAATATTTCTTCGCTTCTTTCACATTTGGTGTTACAATATCTCCATTTTCAGCACGGAAATCTTTATTGTCCGGCCCCTTAATGAAGTTATCAGGAATTAATCCTGTCGCTGGTTTAGAACCGTTATTTAATAATGTATCAACGAATGGTTTACGGTCAAAACCAAGAGAAATTGCTTTACGAATATTTTTATTTGCTAAAGCTGGGTCTTTTTGATTTAAGCGAAGGAAGAATACAGAAGTATCTTCTACCGTTTTAAAATCTGGTTTTCCTTTATATTTATCGATAAACTCTGCTAATAACGTCGCTCGATCGACTGCGTTTGTTTCATATAAATTAATTGGCGTAGACGTATCTTTTACAATATTAAAGTTTACTTCGTCAAGCTTCACTTCTTTATTGTCCCAATATGATGAGCTCTTTGTCATCTTGAAGCTACGTTCATGCTGCCAATCACTTAATGTAAATGGTCCATTATATAGTGTTGTATTTGCTTCCAAACCAAAATTCGTACCTTGCTCTTTCACAAACTTTTCATTCACAGGATAGAAGATTGGATAGACCATTAAATCAACAAGATATGGAATAGAATTATCCAATTCTACTTCTAATGTATGATCATCAATTGCCTTTACGCCTAATTGATCTGGACTCATCTCTCTTTTATTAATTTTTTCTGCATTTTTTATATCATACATAATGTACGCTGATTTCGCAGCTGTATCTGGATTAATCGCTCTTTGCCATCCATATACGAAATCTTTCGCTGTTACAGGTTCACCATTTGACCATTTTGCATCTTCACGTAATTTAAATGTATACTTTTTACCGTCCTCTGACTTTTGGAATTCTTTCGCTACACCTGGAACTAACTTATCATCTTTTCCAAGACGGTATAGTCCTTCCATCGTGTTGTTCATTACTTTCGAAGAAACTGCATCAGCTGATAAAGCTGGGTCCATCGTTGGAATTTCTTGTGTTTCAATTAAGTTAATAACTTGCTTCGCACCGCTGTTCCCGCTATCCCCTTTTGCGTTCGCTTGCGGCTCATCCTTATCATAACTACATGCCCCTAAAATCATGCTCATCGCTACTGTTGATGCTACAAAAACTGGTATCTTTTTTTTCATACTTCCACCCTCCCCAAAATGTTAGCCCTTTCATTTTCAAACAGAAAGAAATATATATATGTTCTAATAATTCATATTATACACACAAATATATTTTTTGTATATTTATATTTCTATTTTATTAAAATTTTCTGTTAAAGAATAAACCTTTGTAAACGTTTCATATTACCTTTTAGACTGATTAAAGTGTCACAAATTATTATTTTTATATTTTTCTAAATTATCAGAGAAAAATTAATTTTATATTCCATAATATCTTATGAATAATTATTCTCCCCTTTTTGTCATAAAATGAAGATATATTCATATTGAAAATATGTAGGCTAAAATGAGTGCAAAGGATATGAATGTGTGTTACGATACACTTTGCTAAAAATAGATATCGGTAAAGAGGGGACGGACATGACAGCAATTCACTCCAAAAACGGGCCGACAGAGAAATTAAGTTTATTCTTATTAACATGGCCTATTTTTCTAGAAGTTTTTCTTTTTATGTTGATGGGGATCGCTGATACTTTCATGTTAAGTGCATTATCAGACGATGCTGTATCTGGGGTTGGTGCAGCGAATCAATATCTTCATATCGCTATTTTGGTACTAGAAGTCATCGGGAACGGCGCAGCTATTGTTGTATCTCAATACCTCGGTTCCAAACGTTTTATGGAAGCATCTAAAATATCAGCATTAGCCGTCACTTTAAATTTAGTGGTAGGGCTCTTTATAAGCGCTGGTTTTCTTTTCTTTTCAAAACATATGATGATGGCAATGAACCTACAAGGCGATGTATTAACGTATGCGCAAAACTACTTATCCATCGTTGGAGGAGCTATCTTCCTTCAAGCTATTATTAACTCATTAGCCGCAATTATCCGCGTACACGGTTTTACAAAGCAAGCGATGTTTGTTTCACTTGGAATGAATATTATTCATATCGCCGGAAACTACGTACTTATTTTTGGGAAATTCGGTTTCCCTGAACTCGGTGTACAAGGAGCAGCAATTTCTTCTGCTGTCAGCCGATTGATCGCACTTATTGTGTTCTTCTGGTTACTATACCGCGTTATGGAATATCGTGTGAAATTACAATATTACTTCACCTTATCAAAAGAATACGTTGGGAAAATTTTAAAGATCGGCATTCCATCTGCATTTGAACAAGTCATGTATCAAGCTTGTCAAATTGTCTTCCTATATTACGTAACATACTTAGGAACGGATTCATTAGCTGCTAGACAATACGCTACTAACATTTCCATGTTCACTTATTTATTTGCAATTGCGATTGGTATGGGAACTGCAATTATTATCGGGCGCCTTGTTGGCGGCGGTGAAAAAGATGAAGCATATGAACGAGTATGGAAAAGTGTAAAATGGGCTATTGGCGTCACTTTATGTATGGTCGCTCTCGTTATTACATTCCGCACACAATTAATGGGGCTGTTTACGGATAATCCTCATATTATCTCTCTAGGGGCGAGCCTCCTTTTACTAAGTATACTACTTGAAACGGGACGTACGATGAACATCGTCATCATTAATTCACTTCGTGCAGCTGGCGATGCAAAATATCCTGTTTTAATCGGTGCATTCTCTATGGTGTTAATGAGTTTACCGCTCGGTTACTTTTTCGCCTTTCATTTAGATATGGGGCTAGTTGGTATTTGGCTAGCAATTGCGATTGACGAATGGACACGTGCAATTATTATGTTCTTCCGCTGGAGAAGTAGAGCGTGGGAACGTTATGCGCTTGTTAAACCCGAAGAGCAAAAAGAGAGTATTTCCATTCAGGCGCAGTAACACTCCTTTGATCGAGATGCATTCATTTGTAAATGAAATTCACATTGGAGATTCTTTAAATAATAGAAAAAGCTGTTCCAACAAATTGTTGGAACAGCTTTTATTTAATTATACTTTTCAATTTCTATCTTCAATTCGTCAATCTTCTTATTAGAAATCGTATCCGATATTTTATGATCCACTTGATTTTTTAAAATATATGTTTGGTTATCTTGTTTCTTTTTAACACTTAATCTCGCTTCGTCTACATGTACTAAGTTTGACTGTAAATATGCTATATCATTTTCATCAAACATTATGGAAAACGGTTCAATTGCACCAAAGTAATGATTCATATTTTCATCTTTTTTCAAAAATAACATGTATTTCTTTCCAATCTCTGGCTTTATATAAAGAGGGTCTTCATTTACAACCTTACTATTCGAATCATCGATTTCAATTTGTTCTGCGTACCGATAATTAATTTTCATTCTATCTTGTAAGGGGTCTCCTTTTAAAACTTCCTTCACGTTAAAATTGTATAAGTGCCCCTCTACATAATTCTCTCGATCTTCTTGACTAATGTCTTGCGGATTACGCGCCATATTCCAAGTTGAATCAAAGCCATCATAATTACCTATAGCAACTACATCGGCTTCCTTAACCATATCTTCTAATCTACTTGTGGATGGAAAATCTTTAGCTATTAAAATTGTTTTATCTTCGCTTTCTCCAAAATCAATACTATCTCCCCCTATACCTAAGAAAATTACGAAAGGGACTGCCAGCAAAATGAATTTCAATTTTTTATTCATTATAAATCCCTCCTTAATTTCATTTATAAATTGCATTTACACCATTCACATCATCTTTTTGAGGAACATGCATTTTGGTACGATCTCTATCACTATTCATAATAGATGCCCCCGTATTATGATCGAGTCCTAATGCATGTCCTAATTCATGAACAGCCGTACTTTTAGCAACATTTGATTTCGTGATATTTGTATTACCTGCATTAATGTCTCCAGAAAACTTCGTAACAATTTTATTATTTAGTTGAACAATCATTCTTCCATAATATGTGGACGAGGATTCATACCAAGAACTTAATGTGTGCACCGAAGATCCGCGATAAAAGAACTTGGCATTAGCTGCACTATTTTGCCAAGTTGAAATAGCATCCTGCCAGCCACTCTTTATTACACTGCTTCCTGATAAGCGGTCACCCCACTTAAAGCTTTGGTTTTTTGTTGATAATTTGTACCCTGTCTTTACATACGCATGCGACACATTAAAACTACTACCTACTACGAATACTATCCCAACAGCGACGAACATCGAAATAATTTTTTTCAGCAAATTACTTCCTCCCCATTATTTTTAATGGATACTCGTTCTCTTTCATAATTCTATAAATCTTTTCGTTTGCTATACGAAAATGGTCCCATTTCAAAAACACATCATGATGTATACCTACATATTAGTACCATCTCTTTCACCAATCAAAATAATAAAATGAGATTTCCCTACTTAAAAAACACTTATTTTCTAGTCTCAAAATAGAAATAAACTTATAGAAAATTCTTTTTTATAGGTTTAAATTTAGTAACAACTATTGAAATAAACTAATTTTAAAGCAACTCTCCCCCGTTACCTCCTTCTATCAATAAGAAAAAGAGNNCTCTTTTTCTTATTGATAGATTTCTTTATATTTCTTATACTCTGCTTCAGAACATAGTACGAAATGTCCTGGGCGAATTTCGCGCATTGTTGGCACTTCGTTGCCATAATCATGTTGCGATGGGTCGTATACAATACGTTTACGATTGCGCTCATAATCTGGATCTGGAAGCGGAATTGCTGATAATAGTGATTTTGTATATGGATGAATTGGGTTCTCATATAACTCATCACTTGTTGTTAGCTCAACGATTTGACCACGGTACATTACACCAATGCGATCACTAATGTATTTTACCATCGATAAATCATGGGCAATGAATAAATATGTTAAGCCTTTTTCTCTTTGTAACTGTTTTAGCAAGTTTACAACTTGCGCCTGGATCGATACGTCAAGTGCTGAGATTGGCTCATCGGCAATGATAAATTCAGGTTCTACAGCAAGTGCTCGAGCAATACCGATACGTTGACGTTGTCCACCTGAGAATTCATGCGGGAAACGGTTTGCGTGTTCTTTATTTAAACCAACTGTGTTTAACAGTTCATGAACACGGTCCATACGCTCTTTTTTGCCTTTTGCTAGTCCGTGAATATCAATACCTTCTGCAATAATGTCCCCTACTGTCATACGAGGATTTAATGATGCATATGGATCTTGGAAAATCATTTGCATTTTACGGTTGAATTTCTTCAATTCTGCGCGTGATTTTTTACCATGTACATTTTCACCATCGAACAACACTTCACCAGCAGTTGCATCATATAAACGAATAATCGTTCTTCCAGTTGTCGATTTACCACAACCCGATTCTCCTACAAGACCAAATGTTTCTCCGCGGTAAATATCAAATGAAATATCATTAACCGCTTTGACAACACCACCACTCACGTCAAAGTGCTGCTTTACATTTTTCACTTCAATTAATTTCTCTTGTTGTTTAGTCATGTTGTTCACCTGCTTTCATTTGAAGAATGCGTTTTTCAACGACTGCCGGCGGTTTTACTTCTGGAGCTTGCTCATGAAGTAACCAAGTTGCCGCATAGTGTGTATCACTTACTTTAAATAAAGGTGGTTCCATTTCAAAATCAATTTTCAGCGCCTGTGGGTTACGTGGTGCAAAAGCATCACCTTTAGGCGGTTTTAATAAGTCTGGAGGCGTTCCAGGGATTGCATATAGCTCGTCTTCTGCTCCATCTAAACTTGGCATAGATGCGATTAAGCCCCAAGTGTATGGATGTTGTGGATTATAGAAAATTTCATCAACAGTTCCAATTTCAACAACTTTACCAGCGTACATAACTGCTACGCGGTCAGCAACGTTCGCTACTACACCTAAGTCATGCGTAATGAAAATGATTGCTGCTTCTGTCTTTTGCTGAATGTCTTTCATAAGCTCTAAAATTTGCGCCTGAATTGTAACGTCTAGCGCTGTTGTCGGCTCATCGGCAATTAATAATTTCGGGTTACAAGCTAACGCCATCGCAATTACTACACGCTGTCTCATACCACCTGAGAATTGGTGTGGATATTGTTTTAAACGCGCTTCTGGATTTGGAATACCTACAAGGTCGATTAATTCTACAGCCACTTTACGTGCATCTGCTTTACTCATCCCTTGGTGTTTAATAAGGCCTTCCATAACTTGATTCCCAATTGTCATCGTTGGATTTAGTGATGTCATTGGATCTTGGAAAATCATTGCGATATCTTTACCACGAACTTGCTGCATTTCTTTTTCCGTTAATTTCGTTAAATCACGACCGTCAAATACAATCTCTCCATTTTTAATACGGCCTGGAGGATTCGGGATTAATCCCATTAGCGCTTTAGAAGTAACTGATTTCCCAGAACCAGACTCTCCTACAATCGCTAATGTTTCCCCTTTTTTCAAATCAAAAGTAACTCCGCGTACTGCTTGTACTTCACCTGCATGTGTATCAAAGGAGACTTGTAAATCTTTTACCTCTAACAATGTTTTCATTTTTACTTCTCCCTCCTCGTTTACTTACGCATTTTTGGATCTAACGCATCGCGTAATCCATCTGCCATTAAGTTGAATGCTAGAATTAACATACTGATGACAACCGCAGGGATGAACATCATGTGTGGATACGTTTGAATTGATTTATATCCATCATTTACAAGAGAACCAAGTGATGCGAATGGTGGCTGAATTCCTAAACCGATGAAGCTTAAGAATGCCTCACCAAACACCGCTGATGGAATTGTAAACATTGTCATTACGATAATTGGTCCCATAACGTTTGGAATTAAGTGTTTCACAATTAATTGTGTATTTGTTGCACCTAATGTACGAGACGCTAATACATACTCTTGGTTTTTTAACTTTAAGATTTGTCCACGAACAATCCGCGACATCCCTATCCAACCTGTAATCGCCATTGCGAGTGTGATTGACCAAATACCAGATCCCATAATGATTACCATTAAAATAACGATGATTAAGTATGGAATACCATTAATAATCTCCATAATACGTTGCATAATATTATCTACTCTACCGCCGTAGAATGCTGAAATACCTCCGTATGCAACCCCAATTACTAGGTCAATTGCTGCTGCTAAAAGAGCGATATATAATGATACGCGTGTACCTTCCCATGTTCTTGTCCATAAGTCACGGCCAAGATCATCTGTACCAAACCAGAAGTACTCTTTAATATCACGTTTTGCATATTGGTCAACACCATATTGATCTGTACCGTCAAATGGTAACCAATGAATATTTTCAATCACTGGAATTTTCGGTGGCATTTTCGCACGACCTAAATCCTGCTCTTTATAAGAATGTTTACTTACCATCGGTCCAAAAATTGCTAGTAGTACAATAATGCTCAATAATACTAAACCCAACATCGCGCCTTTATGTTGGAACAAGCGTCTTCGTACATCTTGCCAAAACGTTAAGCTTGGACGGGCAATGACTTCATTATCAACATTATTTTGATTGGCTTGTTGAAATAAATCTGGAGATAATTTTTGTACATCTTTCATCATTTTTTCCCTCCCGCTAAACGAATTCGAGGATCAATAATTCCGTATAAAATATCGACAATGAAAATAACTAAGATGAAGATCGCACTATAGAAAATTGTAGTTCCCATAATAACTGTATAGTCATTCACTGTAATAGATTTAACGAACTGTTCCCCAAGTCCTGGTACAGCATAAATTTGCTCGATAACAAGCGTTCCTGTAATTAATGCCGCAACCATTGGTCCTAAAATTGTTACAACTGGAATTAACGCGTTACGAAGTGCGTGTTTGACAATGATAACGCCTTGACTAATTCCTTTTGCTTTCGCTGTTAAAATATAATCAGACTGCATAACTTCAATTAATTCTGCACGAGAGAAACGTGCGATTGTTGCGATAACTCCCATCGATAATGCAATTGTAGGCATTACTGTAAACTCTGGTCCTTTCCAGAACGCTACTGGGAACCAACCAAGTTTTACCCCTACGAAATATTGTAGTAATGCGGCGAATACGAACGATGGTACCGACATCCCGAGTACCGAAATAACTGTTGCACTATAATCGACCCATGTATTATTACGAAGTGCCGCAACAATTCCTAAAAGTAAACCGATAAATGTTCCTAATATAATCGCTTGTAAACCAAGTTGTGCTGATGGTCCAATGCGATCCACAATCATGTCTGTTACTGGGCGGTTATCATATTGGAATGATACCCCTAAATCACCTTGCGCTAAGTTACCTAAGTAACGTGCATATTGAACTGGTACTGGATCATTTAAACCATATTTTTCAAGAATGATTTCTTTTTGTGCCGGTGATAATTTCTCCTGGTTTTTCAGCGGAGAACCCGGAAGTAATTTCATCAAGAAGAAAGTCAGTGTAGTAATTAAAAATAATGTCAAAGCCATGTACACGAAACGTTTTAATACATAACGTCCCATAGTCAAGCACCTCCCCGTTTTTCTCAAAAGCAATAAGATAGTTTGAAATATTCTTACTTTTATTTTTTTAAAATAAGAGCATATGCCCATCATAGGCGTATACCCTTGTAAACGATGGAAAAAAGATTATTTTTGTTCAACAGATGCCCATTTGTAAGTTAATTTACCACCATAGTTAATTGGGATAATATCTTTTACTACATACGCTGAACCTTTTTGGTAGACCGGAGCGGTTACCGCATCCTCTTTAACTAACATTTTCTCTACTTCTAAAAGGTTATCCCAGCGGGCTTGTAAATCTTTTGCATCTGTTTTAGCTTTTAGAATTAACTCATCATATTGGATTTACTGCTCTTTTCCATGAATACACAGAGTCTTTTGTTGTTACAGGTTCCCCATTCGACCATTTCGCATCTTTTCTTAATTTAAATATGTATTTCTTCCCATCATCTAGCTTTTGGACGTCTTCAGCAACTCCTGGCATTCTCTTTTGATCTTTGCCAGTACGATATAAACCTTCCATCGTATTATTTAATGCTGTTGAAGATGAAGAATCTGATGCTAATGATGCATCCATTGACGGAATTTCAGATAGCTCTGTTAAATTAAGAATCTGTTTTCCGTTACTACTACTAGTAGCGTTCTCTTTTCCTTTTGCTTTCGCGTCATCTTTCTCGTAGCTACACGCGCCAAGCAACATACTTGCATTTAAAGTTGATGCAAGTAACAACGGTATCTTTTTCTTCATGTTGTGTTGCCTCCCCTAATTGCACTTTCTGTACCCCCACTTGTTAAAAAGTAGAATTGAAAGAATAATCTCCAAGTTTCTACAATTTTCATTATACATATAATACGACGATTGTGAATATAGTTTTTTGTTTTTTTGTTAAAATTTTTAATAAAATGTTTATATTTTAAATTTTTTGTAAAGTAACACGTTAGCATTGCTACCATCATCTTGAGATTAGAACTTTAATTGCATGCAATTTTCAAAAAATTATTTATATTACTTATTATAGCTTTTATAGTATAATAATTCTAGTAATATTTTGACGGAGGGGAATATTTTGAATAAAGTTTTTTTTCATACTTGTATACTATTTTTGGTAGCGATAATCGCTTCTAGTGTGGGCGCATTCCTCGTTTCATCACAGTTTTTGTTGAATTTTGTCAACATCTCATTCTATATCGCATTGTTTTTTATTCTTATAGGTGGTTTTTTATTCATATTTCAAAATGGATTTTTTAACGTAACAATTTACGCATTCCAAAAAGTGTTTGGTACGAATAAAAAAATTGACTCTTTAATTGAAGAATCAGAGGAACCTGTTAATAAAAAAGAACGTATATATAAAACATACTCATTCAAATGGACATATCCTATTTGTATTACAGGTATCATACTCGGGATGTTCTCGACTCTCATTAGCTTTACTATTTTGATGTAGTTTGCAAACGTTATTCCATATGATATAATAATCAGCAAAACATTTTGTTATAAAACTTTAGTTCTTTCATATTAAAAGGGCTCAGTTAACAATAAATAAATTTATATGTATGCGATGATAAAGAAGAGTACATATTGAAGCAATTTCAGAGAGCTTGTGGCTGGTGTGAACAAGTAATTGTACAATATGGAATGGGCTTTTGAGCACCAAACCGAACCGAAAGTAGTAGGCTTTGGCGTTATATCCAAACGTTATTATGGATCTGAGAGATTTCACAGTAGTGAAATAATTAGGGTGGTACCGCGGTCCATTCGTCCCTATCGTTTTTGGGGATGAATGGGCTTTTTTGTATGCCTTCTCTTCCCTATCACGCATTCAAATTTAGGAGGAATTACTTATGTCAGTTATCTTTTCTGGTATTCAGCCAAGTGGAACAATTACACTTGGAAACTATTTAGGAGCTATGAAACAATTTACAGAGCTTCAAAACGAACACGACTGCTATTTCTGTATTGTAAACCAACACGCGATTACAGTACCTCAAGATCCTGTGCTGCTTCGCAAAAATATCCGTAGTCTTGCTGCACTATATGTTGCATGCGGCATTGATCCTGAAAAAGCTACTTTATTTGTACAATCAGAAGTACCAGCGCACGCTCAACTAGGCTGGATTATGCAATCAGTTGCGTACGTTGGAGAATTAGAACGTATGACTCAATATAAAGATAAAGCTTCTGGTAGAGATTCAGTTCCAGCTGGATTACTTACGTATCCACCATTAATGGCTGCTGATATTTTACTTTACAACACAGAAATCGTACCTGTTGGTGATGACCAAAAACAACATATGGAATTAACACGCGATTTAGCAGAGCGTTTCAACAAACGTTTTCGTGAAGTGTTCACGATTCCTGAAATCCGCATTCCAAAAGTAGGAGCTCGCGTTATGTCATTAACAGAACCTACGAAAAAAATGAGTAAATCTGATCCAAATCCAAAATCAATGATCAGTATGCTTGATGAGCCAAAAACAATCGAAAAGAAAATTAAAAGTGCTGTAACTGACTCTGAAGGTATCGTGAAATTTGATAAAGAAAACAAACCTGGAATCTCTAACTTATTAACAATCTACTCTTCATTCTCCGGAAAAACAGTAGAGGAAATCGAAGCAATGTACGAAGGAAAAGGATACGGCGACTTCAAAGGTGACCTAGCGCAAGTGGTTGTAGAAGCAATTCGCCCAATCCAAGACAAATATAACGAACTAATCAACTCACCAGAACTAGACGAGATTCTAGACAAAGGTGCCGAAAAAGCAAACCGCGTTGCATTCAAACAACTACGCAAAGTAGAAAACGCAATGGGATTAAGTAGAAAACGTAGGTAACATATAAAGCGGCGGCAGCTCGTTCAACTCTGACTGGCTAAGGTTCTTTCGCATGGAAGACGCTTTTTGTCTTCTTATGCGGAAGGTTCTTAGACACGAAGAGCTTGCCGCTGGAGCTGGATTTTATATAAAGCAGAGGCGACTGTTTAGCCCTGACGGCTAAGGTTCTATCCCACAGAAGGTGCTTTTTACCTTCTCGTTGGGAAGGTTCTTAGACGCGAAGGGCTAGGAGCTGGATTTCTACAAATTAAAAAACCGCCAATTGGCGGTTTTTTAATTTACCTTCTGCTCATTTTCCATTTCCCATAACTTTTCAAAAAATGGCTGTCCTTTTACAAGGCGCTCACATAATTGTTCATGCTTCTCAGACCAGCCTGACTTCGCTTCATCATATAGTCTAGCCCAAATATCTTCAAACTCCATATGTTGGACCATTCCATATGCTGCTGGATCCCATTCAGTGTACCAATAGCGAATTTCCGCTGTATTTTTCGTTGTATGTAATTGATCTAACGCCATGAATAATAATTGTTTTAGCTGTCTTTCTTTACGAGTTAAGCCATTCATAATGAAAGGCGATGGCGATAAAATATGATGTTCCTTTTCTGTTTCCTCTACCTGGAACTCATACTTTTCTGCTTGTACGCTTTCTACCATCTCATATACCATTTGCTCTTGGCGAGGTATAAGTCTACTTTTTCGAATTGGTACATTGTAACCAATTGTATCAATCGCAATAATTCCTTTTCCATCTGTAACAACAAAGCAATACTCTTGCTGCAAACGTTCATGATTTTTACGAATATATGCCTTATGATGTACGTCTTCCAGCAACTTTTGCGGAAGCTCTAACAATTCGTTCTCGATGTAATGATATAATGTGGCATCTACTTTTAATAATGGCACTTGATCTAATAGCTCAATCGTATCATCTTTCCGCCATTCGTAAAAATTACAAACGTTATACCCATTTTCTTCACCTTCAAACCAATTTACCCATACATCATGTAGATATAACATTCTCTACCCCTCACTTCACTACTGTTTGTACCAATCATTATGTTCATTTTCGCTTAACTTTATTCCACTTAAGGAAATATATTCTAATTATTTTTTTCTTCTATAAATATCTAAAAAAACAGGAGAAAGCTCCTGTTTTATCATGAAACATGAAATGTATTTGCTTTACTCAAGATTTCTTTCGCATCTATAGATAATAAAGATAGTGTATCTTCCTCCAATGCTACACAATCTTTTACAATATGAAATCCAAGCGCATAGCCAAGCATCTTGGGATAAGAATGAAGTCCATTTAATAAAATGTCGTGCTCTCTCGTTCCTCTTTTTATACTTATTCTTTTGTGCACAACATTTTTCCAATAATAAATTGCCTCTTCTTTTGAAAGATACGTCGTCCACGGGGCATTATTTTTTTCTGTATACCTTTCCGTTACTGCCTGCTCGGCTAATCCTTCCATGATCATTGTATCAAGCAATGTATACTCCGTTTCTTTCGTCTCAATTTGATGTAACCGGCATATATGGTGATATTCATGTGCTAATAATGCTTTTAATTCTTCCACTGAATTCCGCCCACATACGAACAAGAAAATAACGTGGCGCATAGAAAGCCCTGCTTTCCCGTTATATTCTTCTTGTACAGTTCGATTATAGGAATCTGATAATAAAATAAAGATAGGGACATCTGGACCTTTCAACCAATGCTTTAATTTATCATACTCCATACGTAACTCTTTCCAGATTTCCTTTCTCTCTAACTCTTTAATTTCTTGTTCTCCTCGCATGACCGGGCGATACATCCCTTTAGAAATTAAAAAGCGATACAACCTTTCTTTTGGCAACGGAATATACTTCGTAAATTTTTCACACAGTTTTTCTGGCCGTCCGTAATATAGATGTAACCACTCGGCTGTTTCAACAACCCCCATCTTTATCCCTCCTTTTTCTTATGTATATGCAAAAGAAGAAAAAGGCGTAAAAATAAATAAGGTGTTTTTTCGTAGTTTATTACGAAAAAACACCTTATTTCATCTATTATTTATACGATTTAAATACTAATACTGCGTTATGACCACCGAATCCTAGTGAGTTACTTAATACCGCTTTCACTTCTTGATGTCTCGCTTTATTCGGCACGTAATCTAGATCACATTCTGGATCTGGCGTTTCATAGTTTATTGTTGGCGGAATTACTCCGTCTGTAATTGATTTAATAGAGAAGATCGCTTCTACAGCACCAGCTGCTCCTAATAAGTGACCCGTCATTGATTTCGTTGAGCTAATTGCTACTTTATAAGCATGCTCACCGAACGTTTCTTTAATTGCCATCGTTTCATACTTTTCATTCGCATCTGTACTTGTACCATGCGCATTAATGTAATCAATATCTTCTGGCTGTAGACCTGCATCTGCTAAAGCTTGACGCATTGCACGTACTCCGCCTTCACCGCCAGGAGCAGGCATTGTAATATGGAATGCATCACCCGTTGCACCATAACCAGCGATTTCCGCGTAAATGTGAGCACCACGAGCTAATGCGTGCTCTAATTCTTCAAGAATTAGAATTCCTGAACCTTCCCCCATTACGAAACCGCTACGGTTTTTATCGAACGGACGGCAAGCTGTTGCCGGATCTTCATTAAATGTTAATGCTTTCGCTGAACTGAATCCTGCGAATGCCATACTTGTTAACGGCGCTTCCGCTCCGCCTGTAATCATTGCGTCAGCATCACCGCGCTGAATTGCTTTAAATGCATCACCAATTGAGTTTGCACCAGATGCACAAGCCGTTACAGAACAAGTGTTAATTCCTTTTGCTCCAGTCGCAATAGATACTTGACCTGCTGCCATATCTGGAATCATCATCGGTACGAAGAATGGACTAACGCGGCGCGGACCTTTCTCCGTAAAAATCTTAAATTGTTCTTCGTATGTTTCCATACCACCAATACCAGAACCAATCCATACACCAATTCGAGGTCCGTTTTCTTCTGTAATTTCAAGCTTCGCATCCGCAACTGCCATTTTCGCTGCTGCTACTGCATAATGCGTAAAGCGGTCCATACGGCGCGCTTCTTTTTTATCAATATATTTCTCGACTTCAAAGTCGTTAATTTCTGCTGCTACTTTTGCTGGAAATAGTTCCGGATCAATTCTTGTAAGTCGCCCGATTCCAGATACACCCTTTTTAATATTTTCCCAAGCTGTTTCGACATCTGTTCCGACCGGTGTAACAGCTCCTAGTCCTGTAATTACGACCCTCTTTTTTTCCATACAAAATACACTCCTTTTTTTCTCTCAGTCCTTATTTACCCCAACGAAGAGCGACTGCTCCCCATGTTAATCCGCCGCCGAAACCAACAAGTATAATTAAATCACCGTCTTGAATACGTCCATTTTGCAATTCCTCTACCATTGCAATTGGAATTGAAGAAGCTGATGTATTACCAAACTTTTCAATTGTCATACTCATTTTTTCTTGTGGTAAATTTAATCTCTCTCTTGCGGATTCCATAATACGAATGTTCGCTTGATGTGGCACTAAGAAATCCACATCCTCTTTCGTAAGACCAGCTTTATCTAACACACGAAGACAAGAATCGCCAAGTTGACGAACAGCAAATTTAAAGACTTCTCTGCCATTCATCATAACATACTCGTCTTGATAAAGATGCTTGCCACCACTTCCGTCTGCTCCCAATTCGAAAGATAGAACGCCTCTTCCTTCTGAAACAGCTCCCATTACGACAGCGCCTGCTCCATCTCCAAATAGTACTGCTGTATTTCGATCATTCCAGTCTACAATTTTAGATAGTTTATCACTACCAACTACTAATACATTTTTATAAGTCCCCGTTTGAATAAATTGCTGTGCTGTAATCATTCCGTACATAAAACCAGCACATGCTGCACTTAAATCCATTGCAGCTGCGTGTTTCGCTCCAATTGCTTCTTGAATCACACAAGCTACTGCTGGAAAAGCACGATCTGGCGTTACTGTTGCCACTAAAATAAGATCGATATCCTCTCCGCTAATCCCTGCATCTTCAAGCGCTTTTTTAGAAGCCTCTACGGCCATATTTGAAGTATCTATTGTATCATCGGCAATGCGTCTTTCTGCAATTCCCGTTCTCGTACGAATCCATTCATCAGATGTATCTACGATTTTCTCTAAATCGTGATTTGTGACTACTTTTTCTGGCACATATCTTCCGATCCCTAAAATGCCCACGTTCACATCGCAGCCCTCCGTTTTATATCAATTATTATGACTTGGTACTAATTTTAAAACATAAATGTATTTTTGTCTAGAATATATTTCAGCTAAAACATAAAGCTAGCGTATTATTCTCTTTATTTTTCAGTAAAAGCAATGAAAACATACCTTTCCCTATTCTTACCCTTACTTCGCTTGAAATATAAAAAGGCCCGAACCGCTTCTATTCACGGTTCGAGCCTCTCTCCCATCAAAAAAGAAGGGGTTTATCCTTAATCCACTTTCCTTCCAAACTAAGGCGTCCCCCTCATCACCTTCCCTTTCACAACTTGATTCCTCTGGTCTTAACTCCGCTCGAGACGAAAAAAGGTCCTGACCGCTTCTTCCCACGGCTCGAGCCTCTCTCCCATCAAAAAAGAAGGGTTTTACCCTTAATCCACTTTCCTTCCAAACTAAGGCGCCTCCTCATTACCTTCCCTTTCACAACTTGATTCCTCTGGTCTTAACTCCGCTCGAGACGAAAAAAGGCCCTGACCGCTTCTATTCACGGTTCGAGCCTCTCTCCCATCAAAAAAGAAGGGGTTTATTCTTTATCTGCTTTCCCAAGCTCATATGCTTCGTTCATAACTTTCATCAATAACTCTAATACTGGTTGTGCTTTCTCCATATCAAGCGCAATTCCATTTGAATCTAAAATTGCCTTTGCTTCGGGTAAATGCTTCATTGCGATTTGTAAAAATTGCATGCTTTTTTCGTTCATGTTTTATCTCCCTTTCCATACAAAGCTTTCAATCAATTATCCATACAATAGTGTAACACGCTCGCTATCCTTCGTATAACTCTTTATATTTTTTCATATGTGCCAATTGCTTATTTAAACCGTATTCTAACGGGGTATTTTTTTTTATCAAAACAACCTCAATAGCTTCATCGCTTACTTCCTTATTTTCTTTCTTCACTTTATCATCTGCCCGCAAAAGGTTCATACCTTTTGCCCATAACAACTGTTTACCACTAAGTAAATTGTATATACCAAGTTGCTCCCCATTCGTTCCATTTTCCCATAAGTATTCACATACATCCTCAACGTAAAGTAAATCGCTTCCTTGCTCCTCACTCGTACAATGCCTCTCTTTCTCATCCAACTCTGATAAAATGAGCTGATGATACATCATAAAAGATGGTTGCCACGGCCCATATAATGTAGGAACTCGAAATACACTATATTGTAATTTCCCCTTTTTCAATCCCTCTTCCACTTTTGAAAATAGACGTTTATTTTCAGATTCGTCCGAGCTCCCTACTTCAATAGAAGAAATTAGATTTAACTTTACTTTATGTTCTTCACACATTTTTATAATCCGCTTTAAATATTGTAATATGACTCTTTCATTCCGAAAACCACTTTGCTGATTCGGTTCATACAAGCTAAAATAAACTGTATCAAAATTCTCTTCCTCTACTGATCTCCATCCATCTTCATCTCTTATTGAATAGTACGTAAATAAAGCGTTTCGCCCAATTAACAATAACTTCTCTTCATTAATTTTTGTCATACTATCGAATTCATCAAAATCAAGAGCAAACACTTCTACTTCTTCTGCAATCATTTTATTCACAAGGTGATAACCTACAAACGTAAGTGCACCTATAATCAGCACGCGTTCCATACCACCAACCCTTTCCCCTTGAAACAAATAGCTCCTCATTTATGTATATGGGAGCTTCACAATTCTTCTTCATATTTTTTAAAGAAATCCGTCGTTTGTCTAACCATTTTATATTTCACATCTTGGAGATGAAATAAAACAGAAGTATCGCATTGATTTAATTGCCTCATTTTCTCATATTTACGTAACAATTGTTTTCTTCCTCTTTTTTCTTGTGTTGATACGAAAATTTTAACAGGTACACAAGATGGAAGAAGCATAAATGATTTCTTATTTATTTTTGATTCTAATTCTTCTTCTTTGGAGTCATACGCCAAACTTAATTCCTTCACTAATCTTTTGTAAAAAAACTTATGCTCTTTCTCAAACCCCACATATTCTGGCAAATCTAAACATGGATTTAACATAATGACAGAACGTATACATTCAGGGTATTTGTTCATCATTTCAAGCGCCACAAGCGCCCCCATACCATCTGCCATAATGTGCATTTTCGCATTTAACGTCTCTTTTCTCAAAACAACATCATATAAACGTTTGGCTAGACGAACAGACTGATCATTCCCCCAATGTCTTCCATATAAATTTGAGGAAAAGACCGTGTAGCCTTCCTCAATAAGACCATGTAAAAAATAAGATCTTCCCGTATGCTGTGTCCATAAACTTGTACCATTCTCAATAAAGTAGTTGTAATCACCGAGAAGCATAACAGAAAAACCATTTGGCTTCTCCGGTAAATAAATGACACATGGTTCTTTTTCTAAGTAAAAAAAACGTTCCGTAATACTCATTTTTCCCCCGCCTTATTTTCTAAACGTATAAAACCACTCTTTTATAATGTATGAACGGAATGCAAATTTGCGTTGAAAAATCTACAAATATTTTTCTATATTCTTTTTTCAATTGTGTTACAATAAGGACAGATTGAACGAATAGAGGTGTAAAATATGCGTTTCATTTGGGCATTAATTTGGTCGTTCGCGCTTGTACATATGATGAGTTATGTAATCGGCTCTATGACTGGCGGTACATACGATTTTAACCAAGCGTCTATTTTCTCAGTTGTTCTTGCGGTATTAGTATTAGCAATTGCAGCTGCAATTCCAAACGAGCCAGTAGAACAACACTAAAAAGAGTCCGGATTTTATCCGAACTCTTTTTTATTTTCATTTCACATGAACAACTAATTCATTATTCTCAACATCAACAACTACATGACTATTATCAGTAATCGTGCCTGCAATTAATTCTCGTGCTAGTTTCGTCTCAACTTGACGTTGTACGTATCGTTTTAATGGACGAGCTCCGTACATCGGATCAAAGCCAGCTTCTACAACGAATTCTTTTGCAGAATTCGTTAATTCCACTGTAATGTGACGGTCAGCTAAACGGCCTTGTAATTCTTTTACAATTTTATCAACAATACCTTTAATTTCATTCGTTGTAAGAGGTTTGAATAAAATAATTTCATCGACACGGTTTAAAAACTCTGGTCGGAAATGTCCTCTTAATTGTCCCATGACAAGTTCTCTTGATTCTTCTTTAATGGAACCATCTTCTTCTAATCCGTCTAATAAGTGAGCAGATCCAATATTTGAAGTCATAATAATAACCGTGTTTTTAAAGTCTACTGTACGGCCTTGTGAATCTGTAATGCGCCCATCATCTAACATTTGTAATAAAATGTTGAATACTTCTGGATGCGCCTTTTCAATTTCGTCTAATAAAATAACGGAATACGGTTTACGTCTTACCGCTTCTGTTAATTGGCCACCCTCTTCATATCCTACATATCCAGGAGGTGCACCAATTAAGCGTGACACGGCGTGTTTCTCCATGTACTCAGACATATCGATACGAATCATTTGCTCTTCACTATCAAATAACGTTTGTGCTAACGTTTTTGCAAGCTCAGTTTTACCAACACCTGTAGGACCTAGGAAAATGAATGAACCGATTGGACGATTCGGATCTTTAATACCAGCGCGAGCACGAAGTACCGCGTCTGATACTAAGCTTACTGCTTCTTCTTGACCGATAACACGCTCTGATAAAATTTGCTCTAAGCGTAATAATTTCTCACGTTCGCCTTCAACGAGTTTTGCGACAGGAATACCAGTCCAGCGTGAAACAATATCTGCAATTTCTTCTTCACTTACTTCCTCACGTAATAAACGATTCTCTTGTTTATTATGTGCGCCCATTTCTTCTGCTTCTTTTAACTCTTTTTCAATCGCAGGAATTTTCCCGTGACGAAGTTCAGCTGCTTTATTTAAATCGTAATTTCCTTCTGCTTCTTCTAATTCACGGCGCAGACGCTCTAAATGTTCACGTAAGTCACGAACTTTGTGAATATCTTCTTTTTCTTTCTCCCATTTTGCTCTCATGCTACTTGCAACTTCTTTTAAATCCGATAATTCACGTTGCAATGTTTTGAGACGTTCTTGGCTACCAAAGTCCTTCTCTTTCCCAAGAGCGGCTTCTTCAATTTCTAACTGCATAATGCGTCGCGTTACTTCATCTAATTCCGTTGGCATAGAATCAATTTCTGTACGAATTGTTGCGCACGCTTCATCAACAAGGTCAATCGCTTTATCCGGTAAGAAACGATCTGAAATATATCGATCTGATAAAACAGATGCTGCTACAATCGCGCGGTCATGAATATTTACACCGTGATAAATTTCAAAACGCTCTTTTAATCCACGTAAAATGGAAATTGTATCTTCAACAGTTGGTTCTTCTGCTAATACTTGTTGGAAACGTCTTTCTAACGCTGGGTCTTTCTCAATATATTTACGATATTCATCTAACGTTGTCGCCCCGATACAATGCAGTTCACCACGAGCAAGCATCGGTTTTAACATATTCCCTGCGTCCATCGCACCTTCTGTTTTACCAGCGCCGACAATTGTATGAAGTTCATCAATGAATAATAAAATGCGGCCTTCACTTTTTTTGATTTCATTTAATACAGCTTGCAGACGCTCTTCAAATTCACCGCGGAATTTTGCTCCGGCTACAAGTGCACTCATATCTAATGCAAAGATTGTTCTATCTTTTAATCCTTCTGGTACATCTTTTTTCACGATACGCTGTGCTAACCCTTCAACGATTGCTGTTTTACCAACACCTGGCTCACCAATTAAAACTGGATTGTTTTTCGTTTTACGTGAAAGAATGCGGATCACGCGGCGAATTTCACTATCTCGGCCGATTACAGGATCAATTTTCCCCGCTCTTACTTCCGCTACTAAATCGCGGCCATATTTTTCTAATGCTTCATAAGTTGCTTCTGGATTTTGACTAGTCACTCTCTGATTCCCCCGAACTGTCATTAAAGACTGTAATAAATTATCTTTCGTAATATGAAATTTTGTAAATAATTGATTGATATCGCCTTTTTCTTCAGAAAAAGCAAGCAATACATGTTCTACTGAAATGTAATCATCCTGCAGTTTTTCTGCTTCTTTCCCTGCTCTTACAAGCAATTGTTGCAGCGTGCTTGTTATATACAATTTCCCAGCTTCTGCTCCGCTTCCCGTTACAGAAGGTTTCTTTTTAATTAAGCTTTCGGTGCCTTGCTTTAATGCTTCTATATCAACATTCATTTTTTGAAATATACGTACTGCTAAGCCATCTTGCTCCTCTAATAATGCAAGCAATAGATGAACAGTATCCACCTCTTGGTGATGATGAGATACCACTAAAGATTGGGCACTCATAATCGCCTCTTGTGTTTTCGTTGTCATTTGATTTAAGTCCATCTTTACAGCCCTCCAAAAGTTTGACTTTCTTTGACCTTTGATTTGATTATACGCCAACTGACTTTTTTATACAATAAATTTGCTTATGTATTTTCAAACTTATTATTGGAAAAAGAAAAAGGGCGCATTCATTATGCTACTCAAAATAGCTCGGCAAATGAAATTATTATGTATAACGACAAAAAAGCCGCAATAAAGATTGCGGCTTCTGTTACGGTTTTCTTTTATATGTCCACTGACGGTTATGATTTGTGTTCTCTGGAAACTTTTCGCCAGCAGTTAATTGTACCATTTGCGGATTTTTCACCATACTTCCCGTTTCACCAATTTCTACGTAAATGCCATCATTTGGCGCTTTTTGTCCAGAACGAAACCTGCGATTTTGTCCCATCTTCATTCTCCTTCCATGACGTCTTGCCTCATTAGTATATCCATTTTAAAAGAAAGCTTTTCTGTCATGTTTAGGAAACAAGTACTACATCTCGTTCTTGTACATATATATGAATGACACAAGTGTAAGCAGGGATTTCTTTCCTATTTGTAGAAAAAAAAGAAACCAACCTACTCTAGGCTAGTTTCAAAGGAGAGTCAAACATATACGAGAAGATTACATGTTCATTATAAGCCTCCTCATACGAGCAATGTAACCCTTTTCACAATTTGTACATAATGAAAGAAACATTGTTTGAACTTTCTAAAAAAACATTGACTTTTCTTAATTTCCAACGAGAAATAGTAGACACCACAGTACTTTGCGACGTAAGATGGATATATAGTGAACTTTCCATCTATGGTGGTCTCACCCAGTCTAACCTCTTATTTCTGCATATTAAAAACGGAAATACAGATAGATACAAAAAAATTATTATAAGAGGTGAAATTATGAGTAAACAACATTTAATCGCATTAGACTTAGACGGTACTTTATTAACAGACAACAAAATAATTTCTACTCGAACGAAACAGACAATTGCAAAAGCAAAGGAACAAGGGCATATCGTCGTCATTTCAACGGGACGTCCATTCCGCGCTAGTTTTGATTATTATAAAGAACTTAATCTGAATACACCGATCGTAAACTTTAATGGAGCTTACGTGCACCACCCTCTTGATTCAAATTGGGGCACACACCATTCTCCCCTTGAGCTTTCAACAGCGCAAGAAATTGTCCGAGCTTGCTTTGATTTCGGCGTGAAAAATATATACGCTGAAGTGATGGATGATGTGTACGTTCGGGAAATTGATGAAGATAAAAAGCATATTTTTGAATTCGGTTCTCCAAAAATTTTCACAGGAGACTTATTAAACATTTTAAACGATCATCCAACTTGCTTATTAATTGATGCACACGACGAGCATTCCACTGCAATTCGTCAACATTTAACTGATATGCACGCTGAAGTAATCGATCATAGAAAATGGGGCGCACCTTGGCCAATTATTGAAATTGTAAAAAGCGGATTAAATAAAGCTGTCGGATTACAAAAAATTTCAAGCCATTACAACATTCCACAAGAGCGAATTATCGCTTTCGGCGATGAAGATAACGATTTTGAAATGATTGAATTTGCTGGTCACGGAATCGCAATGGGTAATGCCATTCCTGAGTTAAAAGCACTCGCAAATCATACGACATTAACGAATGAAGAAGATGGTATCGCTCTATATTTAGAAGAGATTCTTGGGTTGTAATCTAAAAATTCCCTGCTTATAGTTTCTCGTCAAATGTTCATACTATAATTAGACGCCGGATTACCGCGTCGATTGTGTTCAGCTAAATAAAGGGGGGTTTTTCGAATGGGTAAAAAGAACAAATCAAAACGTTTTATCCAACAAGGAGCCGATTCTATTATGAAGCATGATGCAAGATTCCCGTACAGAGGTACATTAGCTGAGGCAGAAAAAGCGAGAAATAACTCTTCTTTTGGAGGGGCTTAAATGGGGAACTTACTATTCCAACAAGCTAGAGATGCTGTTGCAAATGCCGTATCTTGTTCAAGCGGCGTTGAACAACAAGATCTCGTATATACAGCAAAAAATGCTCTGCAATCCGCTTATGCAAACTCTTCAACTGCTGAAAAAGTTCAGCTACGCGAAATGCAGGAGCAGTTGCAAAACATTACGAATTCACATTAAAAAAGAGGACCAACTTTGGTCCTCTTTAATCTTTTCGAAACAATCCGAACACCCCAACTGTTTGTAGCACGTTTGTAAATGCACCTGGATCTACCTGTTTAATAATCCTCTCTAATTCATACAACTCATACCGAGTAATAACCATCATTAACATTTCTTTATTTTCATTTGTATAAGCACCTGTTGCTGGTATCGTTGTAATCCCTCTCACTAATCGTGAGTGAATTGCCTTTCGTACATCTGCCCCATTCTTCGTAACAATTAATGCTGTAATTTTCACATGGCGAGTATGAATCGCATCAATAATTCTCGTTGACACATATAAAGTCACTAACGTATATAACGCTTTCTCCCATCCATACACATAACCCGCAGCGATAATGATAATTGCATTAAAAAAGAAAAAATATGTGCCGACAGGTTTGTCTTTTATTCTAGATAAAATCATCGCGATGATATCTAAACCACCTGTGGAAGCCCCCCACTTTAACGCAATTCCTACTCCAAATGCTGAAATAACCCCACCAAAAATCGCATTCAAGATGATATCGTCCGAAACCGCTCGAACTGGGATAATTTCTAAAAACAACGTCATAAATATAACGCATAGAAAACTAAAAAACGTAAAAGCCTTCCCAACCTTTTTCCACGCTAAAATAACGACAGGAATATTAAATAAGCTAAACAATACTCCTGTAGATATATGAATAGATAAAAAATCACCTAATATTTGTGATAATAATTGAGATAATCCGGCGAAGCCACTCGCATATACTTTCGCTGGTGTTAAAAACAAATTCATTCCAATCGCATTCAATAAGCCTGCGATGATTACAACAATTAATTTCTTAATAAGTTCGGTATAATTTAACTTCAAATCCATCTCAAGTCCACCTTTATGATTTATAAATGCACCGCTATACATAGTCTTTACGAAAAAGGAAATGATAAACATACAACGTTTAGAAATGGAGTTGATACATATGCCACATACGAGTGATAACGATAAAAAAGCACGCGATAATAATGCAAAGCGCGCACAAAAAAATGAACAAGAACAAAAAAATATTCAGCAAGGTAAGCGTGCCTATTCTAAAAAGACCGATCACCTTTGATTCCATCGTACATCAACATAATTGTTGATGTACTTTTTTTACATTTTACAGGGAAAAAACATTAAAAATTCACTTCATGTTCACTTCTATATTCTACAATAGCGATAACATATTCGGATGAGGTGTTAGCATGAGAGGGAAACATATTTTCATTATTACTGCACTAATAAGTATATTAATGCTATCTGCTTGTGGACAAAAAAACGACTCGGCTACAGTCGCTACAGCAACAGACTCAACCATTACGAAGAGCGACTTCGAAAAGCAGTTGAAAGATCGTTACGGAAAAGACATGCTATACGAAATGATGGCACAAGACGTTATCACGAAAAAATATAAAGTATCTGACGATGATGTAGATAAAGAGGTCCAAAAAGTAAAAAATCAATATGGAGACCACTTTAAAACCGTATTAGACAACAATCGCTTAAAAGATGAAGATGATTTCAAAAATCAAATTAAGTTCAAACTCGCTATGAATGAAGCAATTAAGAATAGCGTTACGGAAAAAGACGTGAAAGACCACTATAAGCCAGAAATTAAAGCGAGTCACATTTTAGTAAGCGATGAAAATGAAGCGAAAGAAATAAAGAGCAAATTAGACGCTGGTGCTTCATTTGAAGAATTAGCAAAACAAGAATCGCAAGATCTACTATCAAAAGATAAAGGCGGAGACCTCGGATACTTCAACTCAGGTACAATGGCACCTGAATTTGAAACAGCTGCCTACAAACTAAAAGTTGGCCAAATTAGTAATCCCGTTAAATCAACGAACGGCTATCACATCATTAAATTAACTGACAAAAAGGATTTAAAACCTTACGATGAAGTGAAAGACACGATTCGCAAAAACTTAGAAGAAGAGCGTATCGCTGACCCTGCATTCGCTCAAAAACTATTACAAGATGAATTAAAAAAGGCAAATATTAAAATAAATGATAATGACTTAAAAGATACATTTACACTTGTATCTGAGCCAGCGAACTAAAAAAGCACCGCCTTATTTTTATAAAAAGTAAGGCGGTGCTTTTTATTCAATTTACTTCTTAAAGTACGTCCAACCTTCTTCTTGGTAAACCTTTTCTTCTTTCATCAACTTACCAAGCGCACGCTTAAATGAAGCTTTACTCATATTGAAACGTTCTTTAATGTCTTCTGGGTAACTCTTATCCCAAAACGGCATTGCTCCGCCTCGTTCTTCCATATATTCATAAATTACTGCAGCGTCATCTTCCATTCCTTCTTCTTTACGAGGAAGAAGTGAAATGTTAATTGTACCGTCTTCTTTTACGTCAATAATACGACCCGTTACACGCTCACCAATACGGACTTGTTCTTTTCTTTCTGTATGGTGTAAGAAAGCACGGAAATGCTCATCAGTTAGTATGAATGAACCAACTTGAAGTGAACGATATACACGTCCATTTACGTTTTTATTGCGCATAGATGGCGTCGCATCTACGATAATTTCTTGCATATCACTGTCTCTTGCCGGAAGAGCAATTAAACGATCACGATTCGTTAATTTTAATGTGCAATATAATTCGTCGCCTACTTCTGGCCATACCGGCATATAAATCGGGAACTCATCGGCTGGAATTAGTATATCTTTTGATACACCAATATCAACAAACACACCTAAACTAGGAATAACTTCTACAACCTTTACCCAATTCCAATCATGCGTTGTGATAATTGGATCTTTCATTGTTGCTGAAATACGATTTTGGTGATCAAGGTATAAGAACGTATCAATCGTATCGCCTTCTTCAATTTCTCCAATTACTTCATTTTTATGTAGGAAAATTTCTTCCTCTTCGTTTCCAACCATATATCCGATTTCTGTTTCGCGTAAAACAGTTACCTGTTCAATCGATCCTAATTGCAAATACATATTCTTTAATTCCCTTCTATATATATAAAATTATCTTTTTTATCATTCCAAACAAAAGTTAATTATAACACGATTTTTCCTTTATTTGTCCAACCGCCCAAAATTCACTATAATAAAATGAGGTTACATGAATATAAGTATGAAAACACTTAAGTCTAAGCTCGTTTTCAGCTATACTTTAGTATGTACAGTACATAAAAAGATTAGAAATTTATTTGGAGGTGCTAACTATGGCAAAAGATAGTTCTTTTGACATCGTTTCGAAAGTAGAATTACCTGAAGTAACAAACGCAATTAACATCGCATTAAAGGAAATCCAAAACCGATATGACTTTAAAGGAAGTAAAAGTGATATTAAATTAGAAAAAGAAGTACTAGTTTTAACTTCTGACGACGAGTTCAAACTAGACCAAGTAAAAGACGTTCTTATTTCAAAACTTGTAAAACGTAACGTTCCAATTAAGAACTTAGATTACGGAAAAGTGGAAGCTGCGACTGGCAACACTGTTCGCCAACGTGCAACTCTTCAACAAGGTATCGATAAAGATAACGCAAAAAAAATTAACAACATCATTAAAGAAATGAAATTAAAAGTAAAAACACAAGTACAAGATGATCAAGTACGTGTAACAGCGAAAAGCCGTGATGACTTACAAGCAGTTATTGCAGCCGTTCGTAGCGCTGACTTACCAATCGACGTACAGTTCATTAACTACCGATAAAAAGAAAACTCCTCTCATTAGAGGAGTTTTTCTACTTATTAAGAGCAACAAAATATTGCTTTATCAAATGATTTTTCCGGAATATATACTTTATCGTTTTCGATTTTGTATTTAATATTATTTCTCTCGAGAACCGCTGTATCAACAGTATGAACACTATCGCCCCACTGAACAAATTTCCCATCATCACCATTGTCCCAAAAATGCACACTTACGAATACAATCAGAATACATAAACATAGAGCGAACCACTTCTTTTTCCGCAAATATTTCACCTCATCTGGAACTGTAAACAAACTCCTAAAAGAAAGAGTTACTCATTTCCGTTTCCTTTTAACCGCAATTAAAAACGCAATAAATAATACGTTCACACCGACTATTAAGGAGATAAATAACCAATTCACACCTGTTTCTTCGCTAACTTTATATACATTCGATTCTTCACGTTTTAAAACGAGATAAAACTTTCCGTTTTCTTCTCTTATAATTTCGTCTTCTAACAATCCTCTTAACTCTTGTTTTTCACCAATTACACTTACTGGTAAGGAAACTTTTTGTGTTTCTTTCGTATTATTAATCGCTACTAACGTTACTTCATCTTTATACTTTCGTTTTAGTATACTCATTCCGTTTTTATCATATAAAAGCTCAAACGTACCACGTCGCAAAGATGGTCTCGTTTGTCTAAGTTCACCGAGTTTTGTTATGTGCTGCATAAACTTTTCATCTGATTTAAAATCCATTAATCGTCTATTATCTGGAACATCTCCTCCATCTAAAGCGATTTCAGTTCCGTAATAAAAATTCGGTATCCCCGGGGATGTGAATAAGTAAGTGAGCGCTAGCTTTAAACGAGACGGCGGGTAATACATATTCTCTTTTGCGATACGTGCAAATCTTGTTGTATCTTGATTATCTAAAAACGTAGCGAACTCCCCTTCTTTTTTACTCACATCATATAACGATTTCACCGATATATCCGCTTTTGAAAACGACTCTATTATTTTTTCGTTGTATTCATTATCTTCCTTTGTCATAATACGAAAATCTTTCTTTATCCCCTGCATATCTTTTTGTACGTCATCCCAAAAAGTACGTGGCTTTTTTTCACTATGTATAACGTAACTTCCATCTAAATCGACTTCTTTTATCCACCATTTCATCGAGTCGATTACTTGTTGTTCGTCTTCTCCGAACGGGAATTGAAATACAACTTTCATTCCTTTTTTGTGAGCTTCTTTTACAAGTTCTTTCACATCATTTTCTGTTCCAAAATGTTCATTTACTTTTTGAAAGTTTCGAACGTCTAATCCATCATACTTTTCACTTTCGAAAAGTGGAGAAAGCATAACAGTGGTAAAGCCCATTTCTTTTATGTAATCCAGTCTTTTTATAATTCCTCGTATATCTCCGCCTTGATATCCTTCTAAATTACCAACGTCTAATTGTTTGTCATTTTCTGGTTCTCCGTTATTGAAGCGATCGATCATAATGGAATAAATAACTTCGTCTCGCCATTCCCTTTTTTCTTCCGCAAAAGTATGTATTGGTACAAATAAAATGACAGCTAAACAAAAACAAATGAATAGGTCCCTAGTCCGTATTTTCCCCACATGCATCCCCCATATTTTTTAATTATAAGAATATTATACCAATTATCAGAACGAATCGCATACGTTGATTTCATTCCTCCGAAAATACTTCATGTCAGGAAATCTAACATGAAGTATAAAGTTTTCTGAATTTTTAGTTGATTTTTCATTTTATTTCGAATATGATATGAAACATAACAAAACAATGTTATTTTTTCTAACATCACAGGAGGGAAAAGAATGAATATGGGAGATACGGTTTTTATGTTTGTAACGACAGTAATGGTCATGCTGATGACACCAGGATTGGCACTTTTTTACGGAGGCATGGTTCGCAGTAAAAATGTACTGAGCACAACAATGCATAGCTATAGCGCAATGGCTATCGTCTCAATTCAGTGGATTGTTATCGGTTATTCTTTGTCATTCGGACCAGATTGGCACGGACTTATCGGTACACTTGATTGGTTCGGCTTAAACGGAGTTACCTACGCACCAAATCCAGACTACTCATCTACTATTCCTCACAATTTATTCATGATGTTTCAACTCATGTTTGCCATTTTAACTCCCGCTCTAATTTCAGGTGCATTCGCTGAAAGAATGCGATTTTCTGCCTTTCTTATTTTTATCCTTCTATGGACAACAATCGTTTACAATCCCGTCGCTCATTGGGTATGGGGCGTTGGCGGATGGCTAAGAGAACTCGGCGCGCTAGATTTCGCTGGTGGTAACGTCGTTCATATCACTTCTGGTGTTGCTGGTCTTGTATTAGCTATTTTCCTTGGAAAACGAAAAAATATAAGCGGTACCTCTCCTCATCATTTACCATTTACGATGTTAGGCGCTGGTCTACTTTGGTTCGGCTGGTTCGGTTTTAACGTCGGGAGCGCATTATCCTTAAACGACGTAGCTTTAACTGCATTTATTAATACAAATATAGCCGCTGCTGCCTCTGCTCTAACTTGGATGCTATCTGAATGGTTCTTCCAATCAAAACCGACTGCGATGGGAGCTGCTTGCGGTGTTGTTTCCGGGTTAGTCGCAATTACACCAGCTTGTGGATTCGTTACCCCTTTCTCCGCTCTTCTTATCGGAGCAATTGGCGGTATATTATGTTTCAGTGCTGTCTTCTTCTTAAAAACGAAATTCGGATACGACGATACTCTTGATGCCTTTGGATGTCACGGCATCGGAGGAACTTGGGGCGGTATTGCAACTGGACTTTTCGCGACTACCACTGTAAACGGCGATGGTGCTAACGGTTTGTTTTACGGAAACGCAGCTTTACTATTTAAACAACTTGTCGCAATCGGAGCAACGTATGCATTCACAATCATAATGACATACGCCATTATTAAAACGATTAACTTCTTCCTCCCTGTTCGGGTCGATGAGCATGAAGAACAAATGGGGCTTGATATTTCGATGCATGGAGAGAAGGCTTATGAATATACGGAACGAGTGAATTAAAAAAAGAGATGCAATCTATTCATATTAGATTGCATCTCTTTTTTTCGCACTCGACCGCATACCCCACATAGTATATTTGCAAATATATCAACGTTTCGACATGACAAAAGCGAAGAATCCCCCTAACGCTACAAGTAAAATAAAAAAGACGACCGAAAGCCGGTCATCTTTTCCTATTTATTTCGGAGCATTTCCTACATATTGCGAAATATCAACATTTAATGCCTGCGCTAAACGCATACCGTACTCTTGATCTGCACGGAAGAAGTTACAAACAGCTAATAATTTCGTACGTTCATTTACGTCTTTTAAGTCGTTTGTTAAGTTTGCAATTAAGTTGTCTTGCTCTTCTTTAGAGAATGAACGGTAACGCTCACCTGCTTGCTTGAAGTCATTTGGTTTCTCAATTTTTTCACGAGATACATAGCCTTCTACTTTCATAGTTGAATCGCGGTACGTTGGATCCTCAACTGGGTTTTCTGTATGACGGCTCGGTTCATAGTTTACTGTAGATGGGTTTTGATTCATTTGCATCGCACCATCACGTTGTTGGTTACGAACAGCTGCATACGGACAGTTTACAGGAATTTGTAAGTAGTTTGCACCAAGGCGATAACGCTGTGTATCTGGATAAGAGAATAAACGACCTTGTAATAATTTATCTTCAGATGGTTCAATACCATTCACAGTTGCACTTGGCGTAAACGCCGCTTGCTCTACTTCTGCAAAGAAGTTTTTCGGATTACGATTTAACGTCATTGTCCCCACTTCAATTAATGGGAAACGATCTTCTGGCCATACTTTCGTTGGATCTAATGGATCAAAGTCTAAAGAATCCGTTTCATCTAACTGCATGACTTGTACGTGTAAATCCCATTTCGGATAGTTTCCTTTTTCAATCGCATCAAACAAGTCACGAGTTGCATGGTTGAAGTCTTTCCCTTGTACTTCTTGCACTTCTTTCGCACTTAAATTGCGTACACCTTGCTGTGGTTTCCAGTGGTATTTAATGTAAACAATTTTACCTTCTGCATTAATCCATTTGAATGAATGGACACCGAAACCTTCCATTTCACGATAATTTGCTGGTGTACCGTAATCAGAAAATACCCATGTCATCATATGTGTAGATTCTGGAGTTAACGTCATGAAATCCCAGTAACGATCTGGTGTTTGAACATTTGTATCAGGTGCCGGTTTTAAAGAATGCACCATGTCTGGGAATTTAATTGCATCACGAATGAAGAAAACTGGTAAATGATTACCTACGATATCATAGTTTCCTTCTTCTGTATAAAATTTAACAGCGAAACCACGTGGGTCACGCGCTGTTTCCGGAGAACCTTGACCATGAATAACCGTTGAGAAACGAACAAATACAGGCGTTTCAGTTCCTTCATTTTGTAAAAATGCTGCTTTCGTATATTGCTTCATGCTGTTTTTCGTTACGAATACACCGTGAGCACCTGCACCACGTGCATGCACAACGCGCTCTGGAATACGTTCACGATCAAAGTGTGCAAGTTTTTCTACTAAATGATAGTCTTCTAACAATACCGGTCCACGGCGACCAGCTGTACGAGAATTTTGATTGTCTCCAACTGGAGCACCTTGGTTTGTTGTTAAGCGATTATTTGGATTCATATGGGGGATCCTCCTCTTTCCTTCACAGTAATTATTATTTATTTAAAATTATTATAAACTAATTATTATTCAAAACAAAATCTTTGTCAACTATCTCCATCATTTTTTAGAAATAATTCCAGCTAAACAATCAATAAACACTGATTGTGCATTCAGCATATTTGGTCTAAAATATGCCGCATTTAATCCATCCATTACAACTTTACATTCATGATCATCAGCATATACAACTTCTACATACTCTGCGACAAAACCAACTGATCAATATATGAAAGATTCATAGCCGTACTCTTCATATAAATCTTTCGTTAAGTCTTGCACATCTGGCCCAATCCACGAATCAGGCATATTTCCCGCACTTTGCCAACCAATTGTATAGTTTTGAATCATTGCAGCCGCTACGATAATTTTTTCCAGTGTTCCATACACCATTACGAGTAAGCCTATTTTTTATAAATGAGAATCTTTTTCAAGAACATTCGTTTCCAATTATAACAACTAATAATAAGTACGTCAAAATAATAATTCTAATTAAATATTATTTATAATATGATTTTGAATTTTATATGGTAATTTATTTAAGAAAAAAGCGACTCACATATATGCAAGCCGCTCTTCCCCTATTCTTTAATATTCACTCCATACTCTTTAAACCACACATGAATTTGTGCTAAATGTGCCAAAAGTTGCGGCCCAGTCATTAATTGACCGAACCACGGCGTTTGAAATGCACTGCCGCCTGACTGAATCAATCCACTCAACTGTTCTTTATCGAACAGTTCATGCAAAATTGATCCTTTATCCGTTAATAAATCTTGAAGCCATACTGTTACCGCCTTTGTATAGTGCGGATTATGCGTTTTCGGATACGGGCTCTTCTTTCTATATAAAATGTCATTTGGAAGTATCCCTTCTAACGCTTTGCGTAATAGACCTTTTTCGCGGTTTTCATACATTTTCATTTCCCAAGGAATATTCCACGCATATTCGACAAGGCGATGATCTGCAAATGGAACGCGCACTTCTAAGCTTGCCCCCATACTCATACGGTCTTTTCTGTCTAATAATGTTGTCATAAACCATACCATGTTTAAATAAAATAATTGTCGTCTTTTCGCTTCTAGCGGACTTTCTCCTTCCAAAATAGGAACTTCTTGAATGGATTCTTCATAGCGTTGCTGTACATATTGTTGTAAATTTAATTTACTTCTCCATTCTTTCTTTAGAAGTTGTTCACGCGCCTCTGTAGAGCGCATCCATGGGAATGCACTTGATTGTAAATCATCTTCTCTATAAAACCACGGATACCCCCCAAATATTTCATCTGCACATTCCCCAGATAAACCAACAACAAAATCTTGTTTAATTTCGCGGCAAAACCATAACAATGAAGAATCGATATCCGCCATACCCGGCAAATCACGAACGAGCACCGATTCTGTTAAATACTCTGCTAGCAGTTCATTCGAAATAATGCAGCGGTGATGGATTGTTTCAAATGTCTCAGTCATTAAGTTAATAAATGGTGCATCCGAATTTGGCTGGAATGCATTTGCTTTAAAGTATTTGTCATTATCTTCGTAATCAATAGAATACGTGTGTAATTGACCTTTTCCTGACCTTTCATACTCTTTCGCAGCAATTGCTGTTATAGCGCTTGAATCCACACCGCCTGATAAAAACGTGCATAGTGGTACGTCAGAAACTAATTGTCTCGTAATCGCATCTTGTAATAAAAAACGAGTTTTCTCTACTGTTTCTTCGAATGAATCTTCATGTTTTTTACTTTCCACATTCCAATATCTCCATATGCATAAACCGTCTTTTGAGAACGTCATTGCATGACCTGGACGTAATTCTTTTATACCAGCATAAATACCGTGCCCAGGCGTTCTAGATGGTCCGAGGCCGAATATTTCTGATAGTCCTTCTAGCGTTACTTCCGCCTTCACATCTGGATGCGCCAGTATCGCTTTTAACTCTGAACCAAATAATAATCGCCCGCTATCATATTTATAAAATAGTGGCTTCACACCTAATCGATCTCTGGCAATAAAGACTCGTTCATTTTTCTCATCCCATACTGCAAACGCATATATACCGTTTAAATGATCAACACATTCTTCTTTCCATTCGATATAAGAGGCCAATAGTACTTCTGTATCGGAATGACCTTTGAACGTATATCCTCTTCTTAATAATTCCTTTCGAATGTCTTCTGTGTTATACAGTTCGCCGTTGTAGCAAATGGCATAGTTTGTTTCATCCTTTAAACAAGTCATCGGTTGTTTACCACCCTCAGGGTCCACAACGATTAACCGTTTATGCCCAAATGCGACATTTCCTTTAATCCAAACTTTATTATCATCCGGACCACGCTTCGCTAACGTCTCAGCCATCTTCGTAACGACGTCTCTTTCTCCTTCTAATGAGCGTTTATAATCCACCCATCCTGTAATCCCGCACATATAAATCATCCTTCCATCTTATTTCTTTTCCTAAACGAGCAGTACTCTCCGCCCTAGGAATGCGGATCAAGAAAATGACAAACTTGCCGATACCTTACTATCCGCATAAAAAAAGTATTTTCACTCAGTAAAACGTGTTTTATTGTATGCCCGCCTATGTCTAGATGTGTCTAGTTATAAAGAATGCGCGAACTGTCTATAACAAGAATAACTACTTTCAATAAAGGAGAAATCATGTATGGTACAACGTAAACATATTTTATATAACCAGCCCCGCGCTCATACAGTCGGTAATGTAGAATATATAAACAATGAATGGGTATTCTTTGATGATGAAAATGATGAAGCATTTTTATTAGAAGATATTGCTGAAGATGGTTTTGAAGTTTTATATAACAACAACTGGTTACCGGCCCGTTTTTATGAACAAAACATATTGCAAATCGCAAATGAACAACACCCTCTGCAAAATGGGGAAATGGTACGAATTCGTAAAAAATTACTTCTTAGTTATAATGAATGGCTTGAGGAGTTACCTGATTCTGTCTTTGCATTATTAACAGAGGCATTACAATCCCTTCATTACTCTTTATATGATTGCATGTATTGTCATAATTATTTATCCTTCTTACCAAAAGAAGAAGCATGCGAAGGTGTAAATATTCTTTTATTCGATAATGAAGAGATGATTTGTACACTGCAACACCATTTTGTTCGTCACTCTACTTCAAATAAAAATATGTTCCGTTTTACGAAAGTAAATGGAGAAGAGTTGCATATCGATGCGACATAAAGTGAAACTTTAATCAGTGGGGGCATCCCACTGATTATTAGCCCGCACCAATCGGGTGTTTACGGGATAAAATAAAAACCACCTTATCTCCCAAATATTTGAGAGTATAAGGTGGTTTTATTTGTAATTAAAATACTTTCCAACCAATCGGTAATTTCAGTCCAAGATAAAATACTGCTACTAGCGCAACAATAAATAAGCCCCAAACCGCCCCTGTTGGTTTGTTTTTGCTCATTTTTACAAGAACCATTTCCATGCCGCCGATCACTAAAATACCTGCTAACATTTTCATGCCGTACCACATGTGCATGCTACCTGTTGCTGTTTTCACAATACTCATGTACAACATGAATCCTGTCACAATAATGATGATATACATTAGGCGAAGCCCCATATGTACACCTTTACCTTTTCTTCCTGCCGAATAAAGTGAATACGCCACAAAGAATAAAATTAAACCTAACGCCCATGCTGTAATATGCATATGTACCATCGTATCCCTTACCTCCTCTTTTCACACTTTTTCACTTTATATGATAACATGTTCATTTATTTTCAGGAAATGTTTCGCTTTTTTACATTTAAATGCTATAATATTTAGAGTATTTACAAACTTCTTGTAATAACAAAAGGGGGAACAATCATGATTCAAACTAAGGATATCATCGAACTAACAGACACATACGGGGCAAATAACTATCATCCACTTCCAATCGTTATTTCTAAAGCAGAAGGTGTTTGGGTAGAAGATCCTGAAGGAAACCGCTATATGGACTTACTAAGTGCATATTCTGCAGTAAACCAAGGTCATCGCCATCCAAAAATTATTAACGCTTTAATTGACCAAGCGAATCGTGTTACGTTAACTTCTCGTGCTTTCCATAGTGATCAATTAGGTCCTTGGTACGAAAAAGTTGCGAAACTAACAAATAAAGAAATGGTACTTCCAATGAATACAGGTGCTGAAGCTGTTGAAACTGCAATTAAAACAGTTCGTCGCTGGGCTTATGATGTGAAGAAAGTAGAAACAAACCGTGCTGAAATCATCGTTTGTGAAGATAACTTCCACGGACGTACAATGGGTTCTGTTTCTATGTCTTCCAACGAAGAGTACAAGCGTGGATTCGGTCCAATGCTTCCTGGCATCGTTGTAATTCCTTACGGTGATTTAGAAGCATTAAAAGCTGCAATTACGCCAAACACAGCAGCATTCATTTTAGAGCCAATTCAAGGTGAAGCAGGAATTAACATCCCACCAGCTGGTTACTTAAAAGAAGCTCTTGAAGTATGTAAAAAAGAAAACGTTTTATTCGTAGCAGATGAAATCCAAACAGGCTTAGGCCGTACTGGTAAAGTATTTGCTTGTGATTGGGACGATGTAACTCCTGACATGTACATACTTGGTAAAGCACTTGGCGGCGGCGTATTCCCAATCTCTTGCGTTGCAGCAAACCGCGACATTTTAGGCGTATTTGAGCCAGGTTCTCACGGTTCTACATTCGGTGGTAACCCACTTGCATGTGCTGTTTCTATCGCAGCTCTTGAAGTGTTAGAAGAAGAAAAATTAACAGAACGCTCTCTTCAATTAGGAGAAAAATTAGTTGGGCAATTAAAAGAAATTGATAACCCAATGATCACTGAAGTTCGCGGTAAAGGTTTATTCATCGGTATCGAATTAAACGAGCCAGCTCGTCCTTACTGTGAACAACTAAAAGCGGCTGGTCTATTATGTAAAGAAACACACGAAAATGTAATTCGTATCGCACCACCTCTAGTAATCTCTGAAGAAGATTTAGAGTGGGCATTCCAAAAAATTAAAGCTGTATTATCTTAATGATAGAGAGGTTGTCCTACATGTTGGGACAACCTCTTTCCTTTTCCAATCATTTACGTTAAAATGAAACTGAATATTCAGTCTTTATAGAGAGGGGATAACTATATGCTGTTAAAATATGGGAAACACATTAACTATTTAGCTACTATTTTTATTTCCATTACATTCATCGGCTTCCTATTATCCACAACGTTACTTAGTCATTATTCAACTTCTTATACATTTACACTACTTAAAGCCTCGTTTTGGACTGCCGTTTTCCTTACAGTTATCGGTTTTGGCCGTGAAAGAAGCTCTCTTGCTGTTATGCTAATTGGAATTTGTACATTAGCACTCATCGGATTATATATTTTCGCTTTTTTAGATTTTTTCAATAATCCATGGCCTTAAAAAAAGAGCTATCTTTATACAAGATAGCTCTTTTCTTCATTTCACTACATTTCTCAAAGTACCAATTCCTTCTACTGTAACAACAACTTCATCACCAGCATGCAAAAACTTCGGTGGTGTAAAACCTTTTCCGACACCAGCCGGCGTTCCTGTTGCTATAATATCACCTGGTTCTAATGTCATCCCTTTACTTATTGTTGAAATGATTTCTTCTATTGAAAAAATCATTTTATTTGTGTTTGAAGTTTGCCTTACTTCTCCATTTACTACTGTTTCAATGTGTAACTCATTCGGTGCTCTAACCACCGATTTATGAATCAAATACGGTCCCATCGGACAAAACGTATCGAAGCTCTTTCCAAGGAAAAACTGTTTATGCTTCCTTTGAATATCGCGAGCGGTTACATCATTTATAATTGTATATCCAAAAACATGTTCAAGAGCTTTTTCTTTTTTTATTTGCTTCCCTCTCTTGCCAATAATGATAGCTAGTTCTCCTTCATAGTCTAGTTCATCCGTTGCGTGAGGGTGACCATTAATTTGCTCATTCGTGCCAATAACTGTTGTTGGTGCTTTCGTAAAGATCATTATATTTTCTGGAATAGACTCTACTCCGCCCATTTCCACTGCATGTTCACGATAGTTTTTTCCAACGCACAGAATATTCTTTCTTGGCCTTGGAATCGGTGCTAATATTTTCACCTCTGTTAACGGATAATACGCTGTACATTCATTTTCCTTTGCCCAATTTACAATTTCACATATTTTCTCAAGACATTCGGTCCCTCTTTCAATACACTCTAACATTGTAATAGGGAGTGTAACCTTTTCCCCTTTTTGCCTTTGTGCTTCTCTTAAATGCAATACCTTTTCTTCTTCTTCATCCACAATACCTACAAATACCTTTTCTTCTTTCTTCGCCGTTACAAAACGCAATATTTCCACTCTCCATCCTAAAACTCATACCCTTTAATTGTATTCGCATCCGTAAGAAAAAAACCTTCTCATGTACGCTAATTTTTACAATATTCTTCTCTTATTCTATTCGTTACTCACTCACCATTTGACATAAAATGTAGAAATTATACTTTTTTTAGCGAAGGTGTTCCTTTTTTATGGAATTTTTGTATAATATGTACTAAATATATACTAAAAATTTCATGTAGAGATGGAGCCGATTTCAATGTTTGAGCAAGCTATCGAAAAAAAACGCGAAAAAATGATCTATTTTGCTGAACGCTACGGAATGACTTCGCAAAAAACAGTACATTGTAGCCAAGAATTGGACAGGCTCTTAAATGTGATTTGGCATATACATACGGATTTCCAACCTGCTCAAACGCTCAACACACACACGCAATAATGTGTGCGATTCTTTTATTTCAAAAAAGTACACATTTTATTGAAAACGCCCATACAATAGTAGAAAAGAAAATTTTAAAAATGAAGGGTGTTTTGTATGCCAGCTATGGTCGGACATATTCGTATCGTCAATATTGGATCAAGTGGTATTTTTCATATTGGAGATGTATTTGCGATTAGACCTATTAGTTACTCCCGTGCTTTCGCTGGGGCCGGCTCTTTTAATGTTGGAGATAATGTTTCTGTCTACAATTATCAAAGTTCAACGACTGTCAATGATTCAGATTTCATTGATCAAGCGATAATTGGCTCAACTTAAAGGAGGCGATTGCATTGAATTTTTATGTAAACCAAAGTATCATCATCAACAGTATTAGGATTGATAGCATCACAACTTCTTCTGTCTTCCAAATTGGCACAGCCGGAAGTATTAAAGCTCTATCCAAATTTTCGAATTCCGGTGGATTTACAGAGCCCCTTCGTCCATTACAGGCGAAAGGACAAATTATTTCCATCAAGCCTTCAACTAGTTCTTCTTAGACCAACATTATCATAAATATATAGCAAGAATATACCCTCCCTATTGAAAAGGAGGTTTCACAAAATGAATCAAGATATATACACTTACCTACACCAACTTCAGCAAGCTCTCCAAATACAGCAACAAACTATTCTAAATCTTGAAGATCAAGTTCGCCTACTACAAGAAGAGCTTAATGAGTTAAAAAGTCGTCCCTCCTCTTCTATAGGAAAAGTGGAATATAAATTCGATCAATTAAAAGTAGAAAATTTAAACGGTACTTTAAATATTGGCTTGAATCCATTTTCAACAAAGGGGCAGCAAATTGAAGATTTCCAAGTGGATACAGAAACATTAAAAGTAAATCCTGAAACAGAAATAAATCCAGACTTTTATCAAGGTATCCTTCAAGAAATGCATCGCTATTTAGATGAAGAAGCCTATAATCGAATTCTCCATTTTGAACAAGAAGAGAGAACACCACTTGATGAAATGTATCGTCAAATGATGGTGGATGACATAAAAAAACAGATGGAACATAGACTTCCGTATTATTTATCACAAGTTCAATCGTATGAGGGTATTTCCACAGATCCCGATTATTTACGAGATATCATTATTCAAGCAATGAAACAAGATATCGATAAAGCGTTCCTTTCCTTTATTCAACACATACCGGGCAATTTCCGAAAGGAGTAAGTATGTATGAACTTAAATGTTGTAAACCGTGAGTTAAAAGTAGGGCAGATTAAAATGAACGGGGTTTCTTCTTCCGCATTATTTTTAATTGGAGATGCAAACCTTCTCATCCTTTCTTCTATTCTTGATACACCATTTGAATCCGTTACTGAAGGGCCATTTGTACCATTAGTAACAGATGTCCCTCCGACTCCAGGTTGAGGAGAGGAAAAATTATGCTCCGTCATACTTCAATTGTACAAAATGTTTCTATCATTTCTATGGGGGTTGCAGCCGTCTTCCAGGCCGGGGATGCTAATCAAATAGAATTAAAAAATAGAGCGATTATCGTTCATCGAGAAATCCCTTGTTATATAAAAGGGGAAGGTCGTTTTGATGCGTTTGAGATCTTTACAGATGAACACATTACAATTCCAAAACGAACAACAGATGTAAGAATGAATATTGTAAATGAGTGCCCTTTTATTGAAGTAAATGATGTTCACTTGCGAACACTTTTAAATTCCGCATGCTTCCAAATCGGCAATGTTGACTATGTTTTTAATAATTCTCGTACGCTACAAATCCGCCAATTTATTACTGATGAACCTTCCTCTAAATAATTCATATAGTAATTAAAAAACTTAGTAAAGTAGGTGGATGGTATGCCTTCGGTTGTTGGAAATCTCGTCGTTCAAAACAGTAACGGCTCTTTCAATTTAGGGGATTTTTATAACGTGTCTCCGAAAGAAAATACGAAAGCTTATAACGGATCTGGCGCTTCCAATGTTGGATTCGTCGTGAATACCTTTAGCGGCGTTAGTGCAACAAATACGTTTGATTCTGATGTGGCAGACCAAGATCAGATTGGAACGGCGTAAAAAAAGAGGTGTCATACTAGGTGACACCTCTTTTTTCATTGCGCAATACATGTAATTTTTCATGAATAGATTCTACACTCATGTCTTTTCTTTGAATACTATTATTATTTAAACGATAATCCGCTCTCTTCCAAAGCCTTTCTAAGCTTCGGCATAGACACAGGCCCCATACCATGCAGTTTTAAAATTTCTTTTTCACTATATTTTGAGAGTTCTTCTACAGTATGAATGCCATGATGTTCTAATGCCCTTCTTGCTGGCGCTGAAAGAAGAGAGAGAAAGCCTTCTTTTGGCTTTCTCTCTTTCTCACAGGTCGGGCAAGTTGGACAATCGCTACTTTTATAGTACTCGTGTCCCTGTTCACAAGTTCTTAACGTTGCCATTTTTTTATAGCCCCTTTCTGTTGTCTACTCCTCAATATTTACAACGTGATTCCCATCAAAGAAGTATAAACATTTCTCTTTCACAGGATGTTGCAAGCTTTTCTCTAGCGCCTTTGCATATAACGAAAGCTGCACTTTATATCGATCTTCTAAAATCGGTTTCGCTTGTTCGAATCCGCCTGGGAACTTTCCTTCAATCGTATCTGTTTTGAAGTCGATTAACGTAATACCATCATCTTCTTCAATCATGCAGTCGATAACCCCTTGGACAAGAATCGATTCCCCGCTCTTACCTTGCCAATCTTGATATGCTTCTTCTGCTGAAAGCATCATCGTAAATGGTACTTCGCGCTCTACACTTTTCGCTGCCAATACTCTTTTACCTAAGTCACTGTCAAAGAATGAAATTACTTTTTCAATCGCTATTTCTTCCGCCTGCTCGAATGTTAATAATTCCTTATTTACCATTCCTGCGATTTGTTCTTGTAGCGTTTCGGCCTTAATCGGTTTCTTCAAATCTACATGCTGCATAACGGCATGAACTGCTGTTCCGCGCTCTGCGTACGTTAATCCTTTTTTCTCCATGAAACGCGGACGTGTTCTAATTGGGGCACGTAGTTTTTTAATAAAGGCGTTATCACTACCGTCTTCTGATTGATAATTTCTCTTTATTTCTGTAACAGATTGCTTCGCACGGTGGGATGTTGCTTCCTCATATCCGTACTTCCACATTAATCTGTCGTACACTTCTTCTTTTCGTTCACTCTCTAACGGAACAGCCTTTTTCTCACGAAGTGCTTCTAACAATTCTTGCTTCTCTTCTTGAACTGGTTCCGGCGCAAGTAACGTGTTGCCGTCAACAACTTCTACTTTCCAGCTAGTGTCATACCCATAAATTTCACCTGGAATACTTCCTTGCCCTAATTCAAGTAGCATTTCACTATCACGATGTCTATATAATGAAGGGGCAATCCAGTCTAAATAACAAGACGCCCCGGCACGAATGTGATCTGGTAATAACCATTCACTATGCTCCCTCGCATCAAGCCATTTTTCCATTTCCTTATTTGCATCCTTAACTGTTCCGATTAAAATTAACTTCTCTTTCGCACGCGTTAACGCTACGTATAATACGCGCATTTCTTCCGCGATTAATTCCATCTTCATTTTACGCTTAATCGCTAGTTGCGATAATGTCGTATATTTAATTCGTTTACGCGGATCGATAAATTGCGAACCGAAACCGAAATCTTTATGGAGTAAGAAGCGTTTCATTAAATCTTGTGTGTTAAAACGACGACCAAGTCCAGCTACAAATACGACTGGGAACTCAAGTCCTTTACTTTTGTGAATCGTCATAATGCGAACGACGTCTTCTTGTTCACCTAAAGCTCTTGCCGTACCCATATCATCACCGCGTTCTAAAATACGTTCAATAAAACGTAAGAAGCGGAATAGTCCTCTAAATGATGTTGCTTCATATTGTCGTGCGCGGTCATATAGTACACGCAGGTTTGCCTGCCTTTGCTTTCCAGCCGGTAAACCGCCAACGAAGTCGTAATACCCTGTCTCACCGTACACTTTCCAAATTAAATCAGAAAGTGATTGTTGACGCGCAAATTCACGCCATCCTTGCAGTAAGTTATAAAACCACTCTAATTTATCATGTAGTTCTTGCTCTTCTTCAAGCGGTGCTCCTTTTAAGAATGAGCTCATCACCTCATAAAACGAGCCTTTCTTTCCGTGAGCACGAAGCGTCGCAAGTTCTTCATCATTTAATCCAACAATCGGTGAACGAAGTACTGCTGCAAGCGGGATATCTTGCATCGGATTATCAATCACGCGGAACACGTTCATCATAATATTTACTTCTGTCGCTTCAAAATAACCAGTCGCAAGGTCCGCGTATACCGGAATTCCTTGTAGTTTTAACTCTTCCATAATTTGCGGCGCCCATGGCATAGAGCGAAGTAAAATAACGAAATCACGATATTGCACTTGTCGCATTTCATCAGTTTTACGATCATAGACTGTATATCCCGAATCAACCATCGCTTTAATCCGCTGCGCTATAAGACGAGCTTCAAGCTGTGCTTTTTCGACTTCTGTACCTTCTTCACCGTCTAACACTTCTTCTTCCGTTTGCTGAATGCATAGTAGTTCTGCCGCTACATCTTCACCTTCTGGATAGCTAGCACCTAGCTTTAATTCAGCGTCAGCATCATAGTCGATTTCCCCAACTTCTTCGCCCATAATTTGTTTGAAGATAAAGTTCGTACCTGCTAACACTTCATGACGACTACGGAAGTTTTTCGCTAAATCGATCTTCATTCCGCCGCCCGATCCTTCTTGCGTGAAGCGTTTATACTTTCCTAGGAACAAGCCTGGTTCTGCTAGTCGGAAACGATAGATTGACTGCTTCACGTCACCAACCATGAATAAGTTTCCTTCGCTCTCAGAATCTTTCGTTACGAATTTAATAATTGATTCTTGTACGAAGTTCGTATCTTGATATTCATCGACTAGTACTTCAGCAAATTTATTACGATATTGAAGTGCTACTGCTGACGGCTTCATTTCACCGTCTCCACTTTGCTCGCTTAAAATTTGTAAGCAAAAATGCTCTAAATCTGTGAAATCGACCATTCCTTTATCGCGCTTCATCGCTTGGAAGCGCTCTGTAAATACTTTTACGAGCTGAACGAGTTTTTCTAATACAGGATGCATATCTTGAAAATCTCGTAAGAAACTTTCTGGTCTGCGGCTAAATAGCTCTTCTTGTAATTTCTTCACTTCATCTTTCGCTTTATTACGAAGAGAGTCTACTTGTTTTACAACATCTTCATTGTAATCACTTTTCTTAATGCGCTTTAACGTTTGCCACGATACATTTTGCATCGCTTCATACACGCTTGTCCACGACTCACGAGCTGCTGCTGATAACGTTCCAAGTAAAGCTACATCCGCTTGCAGGGTTTCAACGCGAGGCGCTGGACCGTCAGGAAGCATTGCGAGTTCCGTCGCTTTCCGAATATGCGTTTCCGCCGTTTCAAGCTGGAATTTCACATCTTCTAATAAATAAGAAGCGTACACTAAATCTTCAATCGTCTTTCCTTCTACGTCGTATGCTTCTACTAATTTATCAAGCCATTTCTCCGGATTTGGATGCGCTCTTGATTCTGTATGAAGTGCTAAAATCATTCGCTGTAAGTCATCGTCACTACGGTCGCTCGTATAGCGGTCAACGAGTTCAAAGAATATCGTATTATCTTCGATGCCATACTCTTCTTCTAATATGTCATCTAGCACTTCTTCTTTTAATAACTCATTTTCTGTTTGGTTCGCAATGCGGAAACGAGGATCGACATCCAGCATGTAATAATATCCTCTAATAACTTGTAAACAAAATGAGTGAATTGTAGAAATGGAAGCTTTATTTAATAAGCTAAGCTGCTTTCTTATATGCTGTGAACCTGGCCCATCAATTAATACTTTTTCTAACGCTTCTCCAATTCTGTTTTTCATCTCTTGCGCCGCTGCATTCGTAAATGTTACAACGAGCAGGCGGTCGACATCGACTGGATTTTCTTCGTTAATAATCTTTTTAATAATACGTTCAACTAATACTGCTGTTTTTCCTGATCCAGCTGCAGCCGCAACTAAAATATCTCGTCCGTTCGCTACAACGGCTTTCCACTGGTCATCTGTCCATTGACTACCTTCTGGTTTTTTAGGCCAATTTTCTATCATTCTCCGCCAACCTCCTCTCTAATTTTCTCCATCGCTTCGCTATCTTTCATATCTTTTAACGATCGGAACTGATTATCTTCAAGTGACTCATCAAACTGACAAACTGATTTGAAGTTACAGAACGTACATGCCGCTTTATTCCCCATTTTATAAGGAGCAATATCAATAACACCTTCTGTAATGTCTTTCCCGATATTTTCAAACGTATGGTGTACATATTTTTGCAGTACGTTAAACTCTTGCTCACTTGCAATGCTAGAACGCGCACTAAATCTACCGTCTTTTTTCAGGCCAGCAGAAATAATATCAGAGCTTCCTGTTGTAAGTTTGTTATCCATTAAACGAACAACGTCAGCATCTCCCAATACGAGCCCTTTCATTTTAAATTTCTTTAAAATTTCTTTTTCAATTTCTGCTTCAGATGCGTCGCCTTTCATCTCAACAATTGGGTTATGAATATGGAAGTACAATACACCAGCTGGTGATGCTGTCCCGCCTTTTTTCATCCACGTTTGTGCATTTGAAGTAACAACATCTAAATACGTTAACATTTGAAGTGCTAAGCCGTAATACACTTCCGTTAAGTCTAGCGCTTTTGAACTTGATTTATAATCAATAATACGCAGGAACGTACCATTCTCATCTTCCGCCTTATCCACACGGTCAATACGGCCGACAACTTCCATCTTCACACCATTTGGTAACGCAAATTCCATTGGTGGAAGTGATCCTGTACCGCCCATACCGAACGGCACTTCTAGGTCAACTGGTACGAAGCCACTCGACTTCGCATGCTCACGAAGAATGATTGACGTACGGAAAATGATTTGTTGTAGTTTTTGTTTTAAATAGAAATGACGGTTTGAACTTAATAAAATTTGCCTTTGTAATAACGGCGCAATTTCTTCTATTACTAAAACAGAAAGATGCTCACACTCTTTTATTGATAAATCCGCCCAAGTGCGGTTTTCACGTAATAACTTGTCCGCAATTTTCTTTAGTGCCGCATGGAATAACTCACCGATATCTGGCGCATCAAGTTTGAAAATATCACGCTCTCTCAGAGATAAACCGTGCTGCGCAAAATGAGCGTACGCACAGCGGTTAAATAGTTCCATACGAGAGACGCTTCCCTTAATTGTATCTCCGTATAAATCTCTACTTACATCTGTACTTAGCTTTTGCGCGCGATTTCGGTAAAACAGACTCGATAGCACGCGGCTACTTTTTTGTTTCCACTCATCTGAAGTTACATAGAAGTTATATACGTCCCACCAAAAGTCTAAATTCCCTTCAAATCCGTATCGCTTCCACGTTTGTAATTGCTGCATCACGTAAGATAACGTTACTTCTGGCGTTGCTACGTATGAAATTTGTTCCGAACGTGATAAGTCGTTTACGTCATTCGTAATGAACGAGTCTTTTACATCAGGGAACATTCTTTTTATTTTCTTAATAAAGCTAGACGCTAATAACGTCTTTCCTTCTTCATCTGCAAGCGGGCAAGAAATATATAATTTCTCAGTCGCTCTCGTTACCATTTGGTACATAACGAACTGTTCTTCTAATAACGTTTGTCTCGTTGTTGGTGCTAATTCAATTCCTGCCGCGCCAAGAACTTCTCTTTCCTCATCAGAAAGCATTCCTTCATCCATCGGTGCTGCTGGAATGACGCCTTCATTTACGCCGATAATGAATGTTGCTTTCACGTTTGATAACCTGGAGTGATCAATATTCGCAACTAATACTTGATCTAATGACGGCGGAATGTTAGCGAATTGAAGCGCCTCAAGACCTGTCGACATAACGTCTGTAAACATAGAAAGTGACATTTTCTCTTCACCAAGCATCTCTACAAACGTATCAAGAAGGCTCATTACTTCTTCCCAAACTTGCTCATGGTCTGTCGCGAATAAGAAATCTCCGCTCTCTTCTGCACGTATACGTAATTCTTCTAACTTCTTCGGAACGTCCAGTTCTTCTAAAAATAAGTAAACGGCTTCGCACATTTGTATCACAGTTCCCGCACGCTTTAACCTTTTTTGCATACGAATAACAGGCGTTCTTACAACGTCACGTAGTCGATTTATTTTCTCTTCCATTTCACGTTCACTGTCTGTTATCATTCCGTTCGTATCGTCAAGTGAACGATAGCGGCGATACATCCATGGATCCTCAGAAGTCCATCTCTTCCCTTGTACACCGTACGCTAAACAGTAATTTTCAAACTCATCCATCTCTTCGCGCATCGCTTCTTTTCTTACGTCTAATGGATATAAAAGCTCTGTTTTCACGCAGCGAAACACCGCGTCATAACGCCAGTTCCCGCTAATAATTTCTAAGGCAGAACGAATACATTCTACTAACGGATGATGTGACATCGCGCGCTTTTCATCGATAAAGTGCGGAATATTATAATCCGTAAATAACGTTCGCATCACATCGTAATAACTTTCTCCATTACGAAGAAGGACTGCAATATCGCGGTAACGATACTTTTCATCCGCTACCAGTCTACGGATTTCACGCGCAACACCTTCTACTTCAGCTCGTAAATTCGCGGCTGTACTAATTGTTACACTCGCTTCACCGCTAAATTTCTCATTCGGACGCGCTTCATAATGAGCTTCTAAATGAGCTAATGCCGGAGAATGAAAACGAGGCTGTTCCATAAGTGGAATCGTTTTTTCAATTTCTATTTTCTCTTCACGCGCTACTTGTTTTATTTTTTCATACGTTAACGTCGTTTCATAAAATAGATCCAGTTCATTTACTGGCTGTGCTAACGTTTTTTCATCTATCGTTAACGCAATTGTGACTCTCGCTCCGCAAATCATTAACTTTCTTAAAATTTCAAGCTCTTGCGGAGAAAATGAATGAAACCCATCTATATAAATTTCAGCACCATTTACATATTCAGACTGCGGAAGCTTTTCCACTAGTAATTGCAGGTAGTCTTCTGAATCTAAATATTTCCCGATTAAAGTACGTTCAAAATCATCATATAATAGCTGTAAATCATATACTTTATTTGCTAGCAGCTTTTGCTCTGCACTGCTACTATGCGCGTCTAATTGTTGCCACATTTCATATACGTTTGATGGCGTCACATTGTAACGTTTAAACTCCGCAATCATACTGCCAAGATGTTCAAAGAAACCATTTTGCTCCGCTGCTTTTTGGAACACTGATAGACCATCTTTACGAGACTCTACAATTTTACGAAGTAACATATGTACGCCCGCTTCATCAATATGAAGACGACTCGCTCCGCCAACTTCTTGCAACACCTTCCACGCTAATCGTGAAAAACTAAAAACTTGTGCCCGAATAGAACCTCTTACATCCTCACTTCCAATTAACGCCTGCTGCGTCTGGAATGTCATCTGTTCTGGCACAAGATATAATATTGTTTCCCCTCTCGGGCGCTGTTTTAACTCTTCCTGTACTTCGTGTAAACAAAGTGTACTTTTTCCACTTCCCGCTCTACCAATCACAAATCGAAGTGACATGTAACCCCACCTTTCACTTACATAACGAACGTTAGTTTGCTACTATAATTGTATTATAGGACACGAAAAAAGACAAACGGCGTTGTTTGTCTTTTCTATACTTCTACTTCATTATATCAACCTTTTGAAAAATTCGTTTGTACCTCTTGAATTGGCCAATATCGTAAATCAACTTTACCGACAACTGTATCAGCTTTCACAAAGCCGAAGTGTCTACTATCCCAGCTACCAAGTCGATTATCACCTATTACAAAGATATATCCAGGTGGTACAGACTTTTCTTTCGTTAACTCTTCTAGTTTAAAATCGCCAGTTAGTTGCCTTCCATTTATCTCTTTCTTATACTTCTCTAAATAAGGCTCATCAATAAATTGACCGTTTATATATAACTTATCATGCTTATATTCAATATGGTCTCCAGGTAAACCGATAATTCGCTTTACATAGTCCTCTTTTTCATTCGCATGAAACACAACAACATCAAATCTGTTCAAGTCCCCTACTTGATAACTCACCTTATTTACAACGAGCATATTGCCATCTTGTAATGTAGGCATCATTGACTTCCCCTCTACAACATACGTTGAAAAGAAAAACGTTCGAAAAAATACAGCTAATAGTACACCAATTAAAATTGTTCTTATCCACTCTAGGCCTTCTTTTTTCAAAGTTTTCTTCATTCGCTTCTCCCCTTATCGTTTAATAATGAAGCTTTCTTTTACAAAGAAGACTATTCTTAATGTAGTTCTAACTTTACTTCGATTTTCTTACCGACATACCATAAAACAAAAATACCAATCCCTACAATTACCGATTTCACCGGATTATGAATAAATGATATTAAATCATGACCGATATACGTTAAAATAAAAATCATCACCAGCTTGCCAAATGCTAATGCTAATCCAAACTGTTTTACGCTAATACGAGATAAACCAGCTACAACGTTTATAAGCGCTGATGGTGTGAACGGAAAACAAAATATGACAAAAATTGGTGCGAATCCCTTTCTTTCAATCCATCCCATTGCCTTTCGCACTCTCTCATGTTTATTTACAAAAGAAAAGAAGCGACTTCGTCCAAAGCTGCGAATGATGAAAAATACGAGTAACGCACCTATTACTGATCCAAGCCACGAATAAATAAATCCATACCAAAAGCCAAATGCAACAGCATTCGCCAACACAAACACAATAAGTGGCAACGCTGGAATGAGCGCTTCTATCATCGGTAAACCAATGCCAAGAAGCGGTCCAAAAGCCTTATAACTTTCAACAATATGATCCATATTTTCTGGTGAAAAATAATCTTTGATTGACTGAAAATCCATTCTACACTTTACCCCTTTACTCTAATTACTACCTCTACTTTATCATTGCTTATAGGAAAGAGGAAATCGTAGATACGACATATGGAGACGTAATTATTAAATTTCCATATCTTCCGTTAGAATTCCTTCATTATTTAGCTATGATAATCTATCAATATTCGACAGGATATGAAGTTATTTTAGACAACGTGCCCAGATTATCACTCAATGGTTATTATAAAAAGTAATACTTAGTCTTTTTCATAAGAATAACCTTACTGCATGTAAGGTTATTTCTACCTATATGGCAATACGTAGCGACTGATCACTTATCCTTTTCTATTTGCTAGTTCTTACAAGCAAACTTTTTAGCAAGCGTACACTGTCAATCACGATAAGTATTAACATATATAAGAAAGATAGTATTAATACTGTACTCTGAATAGGTAACATTCGAAATTTGTATAGGAATTTATCAATCATATATATATCTTCTTCATTCGTTATAGTTGCAGGAGTGAAGATAAGGTAATCTCTCCAATTATCTATCCACGTTAAATTAACTGCGGAAAATTCCATCGTTCCTAACCACAAGTAAAGAAAAATTGGTATAAGAATCATATATTGCAGGCTATGTAATATCGTTCTTTGCTTCTTACATTCAATAATTTGAAAAACAATAAGTGTCAGCACATACACGATCGACAGAAAAAATACTATGGTGATAAACGGTTGAATTGAAAAAGCAAATAGCAATTTATCAATTTCGTTAATTTGACTATAATCTGTCGCATTTTGAGGTGTAAAAACAAAATGTTGTTTATCCGCACCTATCATTAACTGGCTACCAGTGAAACTAGTAAACATAAATGTAATAAAAAATATAGGTAAAGCAAGAATATATTGTGCCCAAAATAACATGGTCCTTTTCAACATACCATCTCCTTTTTATACAGTATGGAAAAAATATGATGTATGTTCACACTATATTAAGTATATAGAAGAATTACCATTATATTGTAATTCTATATTATCTTGAGCCCTTCGAGAACAAAAAGTTTGTACATTTCTCTCGTTTTATTTATAAATCTTACAGTGTAAACGGTATATATAATGAAATAAAAAAAGGATGAGTCTCCTCATCCTTTTCCCCTCATACATCCTCTTCTCTAACAAAATACACTTTCTCATAAGCTGGTCTTAATGTGGATTCATCCCTTTGATCTATCTCTTTAAAACAAGGATTTCCTTGTTTTTTCCTACGATCTTCATATTCTGTCCGCAATTTTGCTGTACGATTTTGCTGATTTTCGAAACTAGTTTTTGATATTTCTAATTTCACAGCAAAGCCATTTATAAATCTAATAATAAGATTTCCATCTTTTAATTCTTTGTTACTTTCAATATGAAAATGAGACAACCAAACGCACTCTTTTCTAGAATACGAATAGGTAGGGAAAAAATAAAGTTGATCTGTCGGACTAATCGCAATCGGTGCTTTATGTGTAATATGCGTTAACTCTTTCGTTCCTTCTTTTCTGCCAAAGAAACTAGAACCGTGCTTACGACAACTTCTCTCTATAATATCTAGAGGTTTTTGAAATACGAAAAAAGAATCTTCCATTTCAACAACTCGCGTAACAATTTTCTTTTCACTTAGAATAACAGGAAGTAAGGCCATTGTATTTTTAGTTACAACATAATTTTCGACATAGCGTTCCACTTTACTCTCCATACTCTATTATCTCCTTTTTATTTTTCATTTATATTAGCAGCTGCATATATAATTTTAGCACCTATGAAAAGGAAATGGTTTGCAGATTACGCTTTTTTACAATCTTTTATCATTTATCAAACAACTTCCAAATATAAAAATACTAATATACAGATAATAATATTTATAGTTGTAAAAAAAGCATCTATACTATCTACAAATATTAACAATCACTTTCTCTTTCCACACCATTACAACAATTAACTCTGCTATAATTAAAATAAAAATCCAATATATGGAGGTTCCTCATGGAAGAAAAAGAGATGCGACCAACCATTCAACTGAAAAACAGCAACATTGTGCTCGTAAAAGTAAAAAACTCAGCTAGTATTATATTCGGTTTATTCTTCATTCTATTACTATTCGTCAAGCCTTTTCGTAATTCGAAATGTCCAGAATGTAAGAAACGTGAGAAGAAAAAAGCGGAAAAAGAACAATAAAAAAAGGATGGCAGCAGCCATCCTTTTTTCCATCATCAACTATAAATTATAGTTTGATTACGTTTTTAGCTTGAGGTCCACGGTTGCCTTCTTCGATTTCGAAGCTAACTTTTTGACCTTCTTCTAAAGATTTGAAACCTTCAGTTTCGATTGCAGAGAAATGTACGAATACATCGTTTTCGCCTGGAACTTCGATGAAACCGAAGCCTTTTTCGTTGTTAAACCATTTTACTTGTCCTGTTACTGCCATGATTATTTCCTCCTAAGAAAATACAAATTATTTTAGTCTTCCTGTATAAAAAAAGAATCCACACATTATCAAATTCGAAACATAAACTAATTCTCACATACTTTTTCTCGTTCGTTTTCGGCACTTGATAACATATGGATTGCTTAATTTAACTATTCAACTGACATCATCATAGCACATTAAAATAAAATGTACAATCTTTTTCGAAAATAGAATTTCTAATTTTTAGTATTTCTTATAAAATAAAATCATCTCTATTCCAAATAAGGAGGCATTCATGACAACCAAAATTCCTAAAAAAACATTAAAGAGAATTGAAGAAGATATTGAAAAGCATAATCTTGGAAAGGCAAGAGACAGATTGCATGGTCTCATCTTTACATACCCAAATGAATTGCATCTTCGAAAACAACTCGGAGACATTTATTATAAATTACAATATCCAGAAATGGCTGGTCGTTATTGGTATCTAGAGGAGTATAAAACAGATATTATGCATGAATCATGTTTATTATTTGAAAAATCAATGGGAAATAATCCTTATCATATTGCACGTGCTTTAAAATTCAAAGGGGATTCCAGCAATATAAAGAGGTTAGATAAAGATCAGGCTTTATCTCCAGTACAGAAAAAAGTAACAGAAGAATTGGTTTATGAGTATAAAGAAACATGGCAAGATAAGTTAGTTACTCTTGGTTGTCTACTATTCCTTGCTTCCCTTCTCTTTTCTGCCATTGTTGGTCTATTCACTATTTGGAATTGGATTTTTTAATTATAGGGGGAATTTTCACATGTCAAACTACGCTAACGAGGAAAAGCTAACAGGTGGAAACGTCTCGAACGTATATCGTTCTGAAAATACTGTTCGGCGAGAGTTAAAGCCCGGTAGCGCAAAGGTTCATAAGCTATTACAACACTTAGAAAACAAAGGGTTTCATCATGCACCAAAGTTTTTGGGCATAGATGAAAAAGGTAGGGAGATTTTATCATTTATAGAAGGAGAAGCTGGCAATTACCCTTTAAAAGAATATATGTGGTCTAATGATGTGTTAAAAGAAATTGCAAAGATGCTCCGTCTGTACCATGATGCTGTAAGTGACTTTCCGTTATTAGATGATTGGAAGCCGATGGATCACACTCCAAATAACATTGAGGTTTTATGCCACAATGATTTTGCTATATATAACATTATTTTTAATGATGAAAAGCCAGTAGGCATTATTGATTTTGATGTTGCTGCTCCTGGTCCAAGGCTGTGGGATATCGCTTATACGCTTTATACTTGTGTGCCTTTAAGTAGAGTATATTATACAGAATCAGGTGAGGCAGTTCATTATGACTCGTCGCGACATGCTGGGCGTATGAAAGAAAGAGTGAGATTGTTTGCTCAATCCTACGGTAAAGGCATGGACGAGGATTACTTAGAAATGGTATTACTGCGCTTAAAAGGGTTATGTACATATATGAAGAGAAAAGCCAAAGAAGGCGACATGAATTTCCAAAGAATGATAGATGAAGGCCATTTGGATCATTACGAAAAAGATATGGAGTTTATTCGTGAGCATGGGAAAGAGTGGATTTAATATTATCGCTAATATAATTTCATTTCCTATCGCACCGTTCACCAAATAAAAGGGCACCTAGTCAAACAGTTTGACTGGGTGCCACTTTCTTTTACTTCGTAAACTGTTCTTCTTCTGTAGATCCTTTTAAAGCTGTCGTTGATGAAGTACCGCCTGTAATAACTTGTGCTACTTCATCAAAGTAACCTGTTCCTACTTCGCGTTGATGACGCGTTGCAGAGTAACCATGTTTTTCGGCTGCGAATTCAGCTTGTTGTAGTTCAGAGTACGCTGCCATGCCGCGCTCTTTATAGTCGCGTGCTAATTCAAACATACCGTAGTTTAATGAGTGGAACCCAGCAAGCGTTACGAATTGGAACTTATAACCGTAAGATGCGATTTCTTTTTGGAACGTCGCAATCGTTTTTTCATCTAATTTTTGTTTCCAGTTAAATGAAGGTGAACAGTTGTAAGCGAGTAATTTCCCTGGATATTTTTTATGAATTGCATCTGCAAAGCGCTTCGCATCTTCTAAATTCGGTTCAGATGTTTCACACCAAACGAGGTCCGCATACGGTGCATACGCTAAACCACGCGCAATTGCTTGATCAAGTCCTGCTTTCGTGCGGTAAAATCCTTCTGGTGTTCTTTCTCCTGTAATAAACGCTTTATCAACAGGATCAATATCGCTCGTAATTAAATCTGCTGCATCCGCATCTGTTCTTGCGACGATAATTGTCGGTACCCCCATTACATCCGCAGCAAGGCGTGCAGAAATTAAATTACGTACCGCTGTTTGCGTCGGTAGTAATACTTTTCCGCCTAAATGGCCGCATTTTTTCTCTGAAGATAATTGATCTTCAAAGTGCACACCTGATGCACCTGCTTCAATCATACCTTTCATAAGTTCGAATACGTTTAATTGTCCGCCAAATCCAGCTTCTGCATCTGCTACAATCGGTACGAAGTAATCTGTATCACTGCTTCCTTCCATATGCTGAATTTGGTCAGCACGTTGAAGCGTTTGGTTAATTCGTTTTACTACAGCCGGTACGCTGTTTGCTGGATATAAGCTTTGGTCTGGATACATATGCCCAGAAAGATTTGCATCTGCCGCTACTTGCCAACCGCTTAAATAAATTGCTTTTAACCCAGCTTTCACTTGTTGCATCGCTTGGTTTCCTGTTAATGCGCCAAGTGCGTTAATATAATCTTCCGTATGAAGCGACTTCCAAAGCTTCTCAGCTCCTCGGCGCGCTAATGTATGTTCAATATCAATTGATCCGCGTAGGCGAATTACATCTTCTGCCGAATACGGACGCGTTATTCCTTTCCATCGCGTATCTAATTCCCAGCTCTCTTGTAATGTATCAATTCTTTCGTTTTTCATATGTTCCATCCCCTTTTCACTTTATAAAATTTCATAACCCGGTAATGTTAAAAACGGTACGAACTCATCGTTCCGAACGAGATTTGTAAACAATGTTGTCGCCTCTTGGAATCTCCCTTTCTTAAAGGCTTCCTTACCAATCTCGCTTTCTATTTTCGCTAATTCTTCTTCTTTCCATTCTTCCATTAATTCAAATGTAATATTGCGGCCATCCTTTAACTTTCCACCTTCATGACGAATCCATTGCCATACTTGTGCTCTTGAGATTTCCGCTGTTGCCGCATCTTCCATTAAGTTATAAATTGGCGCTGCTCCCCGTCCGCTTAGCCAAGATGCAATATATTGAATACCTACGCTAATATTCAGGCGAAGTCCCTCTTCTGTAATCGTTCCCACTGGCACTTCTAATAAATCTTTTTCTTTTACACGTACTTCTTCACGTTTTCTAAAAATTTGATTCGGTGTTTTCATAATGTGATTAAATACTTCCATCGCGACCGGTACAAGGCCCGGGTGGGCAACCCAAGTCCCATCATGACCGTCTAAAGCCTCGCGCTCCTTATCAGCACGCACTTTTTCAAAAGCAGCTTCATTTGCTTCTGGATTATTTTTAATCGGAATTTGTGCTGCCATCCCCCCAATTGCTGGTGCATTACGACGATGACACGTTTGAATGACTTTCAAAGAATACGCGCGCATAAACGGCGCCGTCATCGTGACTTGCGCTCTATCTGGAAGTAGAAATTCATTATGGCTACGAAAACTCTTTAAGAAGCTAAAAATATAATCCCATCTTCCGCAGTTTAAACCAGCAGAATGATCTTTTAGCTCATACAAAATTTCATCCATTTCAAACGAAGCATGAATCGTTTCCAGTAGCACAGTTGCTTTAATTGTTCCGTTTGGAATACCGATGTATGTTTGAGCAAATACGAATACATCATTCCATAATCTCGCTTCTAAATGACTTTCCATTTTCGGTAAGTAAAAGTATGGACCACTTCCTTTTTCTAAAAGCGCCTTCGCATTATGGAAAAAATACAAACCAAAATCCACTAAGCTGCCGGACATATTCTTTCCGTCAACTTGCATATGTTTTTCTTCTAAATGCCATCCTCTTGGACGCACAATGAGTACTGCTGTTTTATCATTTAATCTATATTCTTTTCCGTTATCATTTTTATATGAAATCGTTCCCTTCACTGCATCTCGTAAGTTCAGTTGGCCTTCAATCGCATTTTCCCAAGTTGGTGAATTAGAATCTTCAAAATCCGCCATAAAAAGATGCGCTCCTGAATTTAAAGCATTAATGACCATCTTTCTATCTACGGGTCCAGTAATCTCTACACGACGATCCTCTAAATCTTTCGGAAGCTTGGCGATTGTCCAATCACCTTCACGTATGTGTTTTGTTTCATCCAAAAACTTCGGAAAATCGCCTGCATCAATTTTCTTTTGCTTCTCTACACGTTTTTGTAAAAGTTCTATGCGGCGCTCATTAAAATTCTCATGCAATTCCTTTAGAAAACTAAGCGCCTCAGGTGTCAATATTTCGTTGTACGCTGGTGATATTTCTCCGACGAGTGTAACCCGTGAAGTTTGCGTCGACATATTAGCATCCCCTTTTAAACTGTTTTATAACAGATTTAATTTTATGTTTTATATTATATAACAAATCTTCAGAAAAGGAAGTTTTTTTTGAAAATTCATTTCGTTTTTTTGAAAATGCCCTTATTTCACGCTTTATTTCAAACGAAAAAAAGGCCACTGTTGTATAACAATGACCTTTTTGTAGTATCTTCCAAAATTAAAAATGAAATTATATCGAACACAACTTTACATTTCAGAGGTAACACTCCTCTTCACCGATAACTCCTTTTCTCTTCCCTTACGAAAAGTCAGTGCCATTCCTACAAAAATAAGGACAATCCCTGCGACTTGCATACTAGTCGGTCTAAATCCAGTAAAGACTGTATCTAATAGTATCGCAACACCCGGATCCAAAAATACTAATACAGAAATGAGTCTCGTCGGTAAATCTCTTAAACTGTCAAAAAATAAGTAATAGACAAACCCAGTATGTATAAGTCCTGTTGCTGTTATCATCATCCAGTTCGTCTGTGTTAAACCTTGAAACTGGCCGAAATCTACAAATGGTAACAATAAAAATATGCCTAAAAACGTTTGGACAAATGTCATCGCATATGCACTCGTATGCTTGATTCCTTTTCCTAGTAACGTGGTAAAAGCATAAAATACAGCCGCAAGAAGTGCCCATACCATTCCAGATGACATGAGTTTCTCAAGCGACACACTTCCATCTACTCCAGCTACTAAAACTGTGCCGATGAAACAAATGACGATCGACATAACTGCAAATACTGTTAACCTCTCTTTAAATACAATACTCCCAATCATTAATACGATAATTGGAGCGAGATGATAGACAGAAATCGCAATTGTAATTGACATAACTTCAAATGCTTTAAATAGAAATACCCAGTTAAAAACAAGAAATACACCGCACGCTAATATTTGCACAATCTCTTTTTTATTCCATTTTTCACTTTTATATTGTCCTGTTACGAACCAACATAAGGTTAAAAATATTGTGGCACAAATACAACGAACAAATACTAATTCAAAAGACGGTAAACCTGTTTGGACAGAAAAGAATCCAATCGATCCGAAAATAGACATCGAAAGAATCATTTTGATAGCCGGCATTGATTTTGAATGAAACAAAATATTAACCTCCTGAACATTTCACTGAATATTCTATATATTATACACTATAATTTTCCAAAACTCGAATACGCACAATAAAAAGAAGCAGTACACTACTGCTTCTTCTCTTTTTCATATTGTTCAAACGTATGAATTCTTTCAAAAATTGGTGGGTGAGTGTATAAGAAAAATTTCACTAACGCAGGTGGATTCACTTGGCTTAAGCTTGTTTTTGATAAATATTGAAAAGTTTTCACGCCTGATTTCCCGTCCTTCGTCATATCTAAAGCATATTGATCTGCCGCTCGTTCTTCTATACGTGAAACGTAATTTGTTGCTGGTTGTGATGCAAAAGATAGTACAGAGGAAATTAAGAAAAATAAAGGTAAAATTGAGAAACATGCCATTTTTGAAATTTGCAGTGTATCTCCCCATTTTCGAATACACATATTTAAAATCCGACTGATTACATACATACCTATAAACGATAACAAGATATAACTCGCAACGCCCCAATATATATGTTTCATAACGTAATGTCCCATTTCATGGGCCATTATAAATAAAATCTCTTTATCTTTTAATTGCTTAAGCGTTGTATCCCACATTACAATACGCGAGTTAAGGCCAACTCCTGTTACATATGCATTTAACGAATTCGTTTTTTCCGACATATTTACTTCATATACGTGTTTAGCAGGAATATCAGCTTTGTCTGCCATCGCTAAAATTTTCGTTTCTAACTCTTTATTTTTCAGCGTTGAGAAGTCGTTGTAAAGCGGATCAATAATAACAGGTTGCACAAACGTTAAGAAAATCGTAAACGGAACAGAGAGTGCCCATCCTGCTAGCCACCATCTCTTCGGGAATTTACGGATGAGCCATAACAAAACCGTAACAATAAGCAACATAGTCGCATAATTCACCCAAAAATCAATGACATGATCTTTTATCCAGCTCTGTGTACTTTGCGTTGAAATACCGTAATCAACGGACACTTTACGACCGATCCATTGCATCGGTAAGGCAAGAACTGTTGTAAGTAATGATAAATAAAAGAAATAAATCGCAACTTGTAAAACACTTATTTTCGTCGTTTCCTTCGACCATTTCTCAAACTTTCTTGAAACACCAAGCACGAGTACAAATAATAAAATAATCCATTCAAGAGGCGTCGCCAAAAAGTACAGTAAATTTTTCACGCGCGAATAATCTTGGCTTAGCACAAGCTCCCTCGCATTCATAAAAGTCGCTGGATCTGCACTCGTTCCTTTATACATGTCCGGAATGAGTTCATGATTCCATCCAAATAAATACCAATATATAAGTAACGCAAATCCAACGTACAAAAAAAGCGACCATCCAATAACTTTCCTCACGCTATTCCCTCCTCTATGCTGCCTGTCTATTATTATTGTAAGTTCGTACATGCTAAATTAGAACAAGCTAATTACATAAAAAAACTCTTCTACACAAGAAGAGTTTCACCTACCTTTATACACTCTATTCGGTTAGAAACATACCTGCAAACCTACTAAAACAAGTACTCTTTTAGATAAAACAAAGAGCCTCCTTAAGGTAGTACATCCACTAACAAATTAAAATCTTGTAAAGAAAAAGAACTATATTTCATAATACCTTGTACAGCTAATAATAAAATAAGACCGGTCACACACATATAGTTAACACTTTCTTTACTCTTTTTTTCCGCAACTATTCCACCACTTATACATAAAACCCCTAATAAATGGAGCGCTAAATACATAAAAAAGTAAGCTTCCTCCCAGCGAAGAATAACATTTACTGTTGTGATTAACACTATGCTAAATAAAATCAAATAAAAAAATTTATGTGATGATATTGTTTCATTCATATAATTTTATTCATTCCTTTCAAACGTCTTCTTCATTCATTTATCCCCCACTACATCTGAAAAGCTCTTTGTCTGCTCTGCATATATAACTGGCACTTCTTTACTCCAATATTTGCGATTAACAAATAAAAAGATGAGTACTAAGTTTAATCCTATTATAAAAATCATAAGTCCTGGAAAAAACGTCGTATAGTTTGAGAAATCTGCAAAACTCATGATGTTTTCTCTACTGACTAGAAAAGACGCACTGATTACAAATGCATTGTTTAACATATGGATTGCAATTGGCATGAGTAGGCTTTTCGTACGAATATATACAATTGATAATACGATGCTAAATAAGGCGGCACCGAGAAAATCGACGTGTAACATTGCAAATAAAAGTGATACTATAATCATCGCTATACTCGTTCCCCATTTTGCAGCAAAGCGCTGCAGTAAAAATCCGCGAAAAACAAATTCACCAATAATTGGTGCGATAAATACAACCATAATAAACTGATATACATATCCCCCGGTACTATCTACAATCGGTTCACGTAGTGCATTCATAATAAAATCTGGTGTAATCCATGCAAAGCTGTACATGTACAAAATAAGATACCCGTAACTGAACATGCACAATATAATCGTAATGTATAAAACTTGCACCAGGCTAAAGGTTTCACTTTTATTCACAAATACTGAAAATGAAACACGGTGCTTTCTATACTCATAAAAAATCCATGCGACTGGAAGGATGTAAAATATAAGTATATTTATAAAAGAAGAATTTTGTATATGAAATGTACTTTCTAGCAACTTTTCACTACTTCTCGCTACTACAATTAATAGTGCAAATACAATTAAAAAATATCTAGCTCGCATCATTTGAAACGGATTCACACTCTTCCCCTCCCCTATGTTACTTTTATCATATCATTTGATTCTTAATTTTTTGTGAAAGAAAACCTTAAATTTCCCTTAAAAATTCCATATGTTACAAAAAAAATGATATGATATTCGAGGAAATTAGGAGGGATTCTATGTATCAAGCAAATATATTACTCGTTGATGATGAAACAGCAATTTTACAACTACTCACTACCATTCTTGAGAAAGAAGGGTTTTCTCATATTACAACTGCAACATCAGCTGAATTAGCTTTATCTCTCATCGATCAAAATGATTACGATTTAATTATTTTAGATGTAATGCTTCCTGGACAATCTGGTTTCGATATTTGTCCGATTATTCGCCAAAAAACAGATTGCCCTATCTTCTTCCTAACAGCAAAAACATCTGATTTAGATAAAATATCTGGTTTTTCATACGGCGCAGATGATTATATTACGAAGCCATTCAATCCACTAGAAGTAGTAGCTCGTATGAAAGCGCAACTTCGAAGACATATAAAGCAAGGAGTATCACACGAATCTAAAGCACACTCCATTTCATTTGAAAGATTTGAAATTGATCAACATTCCGCAGAACTTACAGTAAATGGACACGTTGTCGAATGTTCCGCCCAACTCTTTCAACTACTACTCTTCTTTTGCGAGAATCCGAATTACGTATTTTCGAAAGAAGAAATATATGAAAAAGTTTGGGGAGCGCCTGCCTATAATGGAGATGACAATACCGTTATGGTTCACATTCGAAAACTACGTGAAAAAATCGAACAAGACCCAAGTAAGCCAGAATACATAAAAACAGTTCGTGGACTTGGCTATAAGTTCGTTACAAAGTAGGTTGAAAATATGAATTTTAATAAGAGACTTATAATCCAGTTTATCCTACAACACGTTTTTGTCTTAGTTACGTTACTTATCGCAGTAGTTGCTTCTTTTTCTTATTTAATTTTTCTTCTTAATAGTACTCTATATGAACCTAATATTTCTGATTATGATACCTTTACAATCTCCCAATATATTTCTTCTGAAGACAATAACATTACTTTAAAATCTGAGGTAAAAGATTTAATAACAAAAAAGAGTGATTGGCTTCAAATTGTAGATGAAGATGGAAAGGTTCTTTACAGCTTTAATACACCTAGCGATGTTCCGACCTCTTACACAAAGACATCCTTGCTTACATATTTACAAAATGGTAGCAACAATCTTTATAAATTTAACTATTGGGAAATTGAATTAGAAAAGAAACCGGCTCTCGTTATTTACGGTGCCAAACTAAAAAGTAATGCATTACTAAAAACGATACAACAAGAACATCCTTCTTTATCATTAAATGAATTTGCTTTAACTGAACAAGAAAAACAATTACTTTCTAAAGAAAAAGCAACACTGCAAATGTTTAATAACAGTGGCGAAGAAGTTTTTTCCTATCCAACTGAGAAGAAAAAAACATTTTCGGCTATACAAACGGCTCTTAATGAAAAAGAACCGTGGAATTACAAAGAAAATATATCTAGTTTTTACGATTCAAATAGCGGTCATCTCGTCGTTGTATCCGCTCCAAACGCTCATTATTATCCAGATGATGAATTAGATGATATATTTACTCAGAAACTTCTAATCGGATGCAGTTTAATCCTCCTTATTGTGTTTGTTTATTTAGTGATTCTTTCAATTTGGTATGGAAATAAGTTTGGAAAGCCTTTATTACACACGATGCGCTGGCTTAAAAACATAGCTGGAGGAACATATGAAGAACCTGTTAGTAAAAAAGGCAAACCTGTTCGGTTCCGGCAATCCGGTAAAGAAAAATGGTCGTTCCGCATATTTAAAGATGTTACAAACTCACTAGAGCACCTTTCTATTACTTTGAAAAAGAACGATGCAATGAGAAAAGTACTGCAACAAACACGTGAAGAGTGGATTACCGGCCTGACCCATGATTTAAAAACACCGCTTAGCTCTATATACGGCTATGCATTACTACTAGAATCGAAACAATATAATTGGACTGATCAAGATATTCAACAATTTGGCTATGTGATGAAAGAAAAATCTATATATATGACTACATTAATTGATGACTTAAGCTTAACGTATCAATTAAAAAATGATACTCTTCCTGCGCAACACGTAAATGTTGAAATTAATCAGTTCGTCCAAAAAGTATTATTACAATTTATTAATAACCCGACGCTACAAAATCAAAACATTGAATTTGTACCAAGTTCAAACAAAATCCAATATTTTATTGAAGAAAAATGGTTCCAGCGCATTATCGAAAACTTACTCGCAAACGCTGTAAAACATAATAATGAAACGACAAATGTAATCGTAAAACTTTCACAAAACGCTAATTCCTTTACACTCTCTATTTCAGATGATGGCAAAGGAATGGATGAAAAAACGAAAGGCCTTTTATTTGAACGATATTACCGAGGAACAAATACAGAAGAAAGCAACATCGGTACTGGACTCGGTCTCGCCATTACAAAGCAGCTCGTTCATGCTCATAACGGGAAAATCTCTGTTGATAGTGAACTTGGAAAAGGAACGACGATTATTCTTGTGTTTCCGTTGTAAACGTCAAATCACTCCAAAATGTACGAATGCAATTCATTTTGGAGTGATTTTTTTATGTGGGGAAATTGCGATGGTACATGAAATTATATTAACCGCAACTCGCAGTATATCGACCTAACTATAAAATACGACGCTGGCACACTATTAATAAGAAAGACCGCCCTAAAATCTTGTAGGACGGTCTCTTTTTCTATTATTTCTTCTTCACCGGTATCCAAAGCTCTACTTGAGCAAACTCACTCTTATCTTCGTGACAACGCTCATCGTATAATTCGAACTCTGTAACGCCGCAATGTTCATACCCTGAATGCGGGAACCATTCTGAGAATACTGCATTCCACGTTTGATGAATAGACGATACCATTTCTTCATGAGGAACTTTCGGCGTTGTAAATACAGCGTATGTCGCTGCCGGGAAAGTACGCTTTGCAACCTCATTCGGTACATTTTCAAAGTCTGTAACTTCCATTCCAATAATATAAGTGAAGTCCCCTGTTTCTAAATTAAAATCTGTACATAATCCAAGCTCTACCCATTGACTCGTATCTTTACGATTCGGAATCGTTGTTCCAAGATCTTTTTGTAAATATTCTTGCCAAAATACTGGAATGTCTTGATGGTTTTTCCCTTCTTTACTTGTCGTCTTCAGTTCATAACCCGCCACTAAAAATTCTGGTTTATTTACAATACGATATTCCATTTGTATGCCTCCTAAATACGGATTTAATTTTCTTTGCTTTACATTCACGCTGTAATACATCGGTGTTTCTATTTCTTGTTTTCGATATTCACTTGGTGTCATTTGAAATAATTTTTTAAAGGCTCTCGTGAACGTTTCGTGAGATTGAAAGCCATGCTCAAACGCGATATCAATAACTTTTTCATCCGTATGAGAAAGTTGATAAGCTGCCCGGGCTAACCTCCTCTTTCGAACATACTCCATTACTGTATCACCTACTAACGCCTGAAATACACGATGAAAATGCGACTCAGAAAAACCTGCAATTCGCGCTAAATTACGCAGCGTTTGTTTTTCCATTACATCTTCCTCAATATAATCAATTGACCTTTGAATTTGTGTTTCATAGCTTTCCATCTCTGTTCACCCGCCTTATATATATTATGATAAAAGAGAACGCAAACCAATTCTTGACGTTTTTTACTATAATTTCATAAAAAATTGTAACTTTTTTATATGTATTTCGTTGTTATGTATGAAGGGAGGGAAATTAGTGAAACGCAAACAATCATTAGAAGACATTTATTCAGATCATATCCATGATTTATTTCGCTATCTTCTCTCCCTAACCGGAGATTCTCACTGTGCGGAAGATCTCATGCAGGAAACCTTTTATCGCATGCTCGTCCATATTGATTATTACAAAGGCGAAGAAATTAGGCCGTGGTTATTTACGATTGCCTACAACGCCTTTATTGATTGGTATCGTAAAGAAAAGAAATATAAAACAACTACAGTGGAAGAATTCCATTTACCAAACGTGCCCAGTACAGAACATGAATATTTCGTAAAACATGAGATTGCTAGTTGGTTAGAGAGTTTATCTTCTCTTCCGCTCCAAAGACGAAATGTATTACTACTACGAGATTACTACGGATTCTCCTATAAGGAAATAGCAGAAATGACCGGTCTCTCATTAGCAAAAGTGAAAATTGAATTACACCGCGGACGGAAAGAAGCGAGAAACGTAGAGGAGTGATATAGATGGGTTGTGCAGCATTTAATAAACTATGGGAAAAATACGAAAAAGGAACACTCACACGTGATGAACAAGAAGAATTAGAAAGTCATATAGAAACTTGTGAGGAATGTGAAGTGTATTTGGATGAATTGCTTACGAAGAGTGAGCCGATCAAGAAAAAACTACCACCACAAAATCTTAATGTCCCGTTTTGGAAAATAAAATGGAAACAGCGTTGGCAAACCGTTAGTTTTGTTCTTGCTGTTTGTATCGCAATCTATTTTGTCGGTCATTTTTCATCTTCTTTTTACTTCTATAATATGAAAAAGTTAGTCGAAGTAGATGAGATTCCATCACTCGCACTAGAAGCAACAATGCCAAATAGTCGTTCCACTGGAGGCAGCACAAAGATTAAACCTTTTTTCCGTACAGAAAATGAAATAGATTTATATAAAACGGTCGGCAAAAAAGAAATTCCAATCGGTACAGTAACAACGCGTAGTTTCTTATCATCTGTAACTGTCTCAAATCCATCCTGGGAAAATAAACCCTATTCAAAAAAACTTTCCTTTGTTCATCCGAAAATAAAGCAAGAGGACCATTTAAAGGAAGTATCAAAAAAGGTATGGGGTACTCTTGGGAAGGTAGACGATGGAACTGTTGCAGAAGTAGCGATATCTTTCGATAAAGCTTACACTTTACAAGAAATAGAATCAATTCTATATAGCGTATTTGAAGCACAAGAAATGCCGCCAACCCCTGTATGGTACGCTTTAGACACAGGACAAGAAAGAATAAATGAAGAAGATTTCCTCCTACATGGCGGAGAGGTTATCGGATTTCGAGAGCATATAAATCTCCCTGATAATGAAGTAAAACGACCAAAGACAAAAGAAGATGAAGTAATCGAAATGATGCGCATTCTTTCTGAACATAAAGAAACTGTAAGTAAAACTACTCGGACTCATGAAAAAGAGCTAAACTTAGATAAGCGTTATGATTATGTAAAAGATAATGGCGTAAAAGTATACGGCATTGTCATTACTGGGCCGTCAAAAGAATTATTAAAACTACAAAACTCCCCGCACGTACGTTATGCGACTCTTGGGGATATTGAGGTTTGGAATTGGTTTGATTATTAATAAAAAGAAGTAGCGCATTAGAAACGATGCGCTACTTCTTTTTTAATCCGAAATCACTTTCACATACGTCCCTCTCACCGCTTTTTCATAAGCAATTTCACTCATCTGCTTTATTCTTTCTGACACAACAGATGATGGAACAACTGCCCCGGCGCGAAGTAACGGCGGATCAATAAGGCGTACTTTATTTTTCTGATACAAATCATAATCGTTTCTATCTTCTTTTACTTCTACATTTGGATGAACTTTTCCTAATAAAGCTTCCACTTCTGGATCGTTACATAACTGTAATTTCGAAATTAATTCCTCGTCTTCAAGAAGAAAATCATCTGCATGAATAACCTTTTTATGAAGAGCCAACTTTAACGTTTTGGCTAACATATCATTTCCGTAAATATTCATTGGCTTCATAAAGAAATCGATTACCTCTTTGTAATACGTTTCTGTAAACCATTCTGCCACTTCGATCGTTTGCAGAACCATTTTCCCATCTGCTTCGATGACATCCGCTAAAAAGCTTTGCACCTCTTCGAAAGAAATATATCCGTATGTATACATATCTCGTAACGTATAATCCACTCGGTCTGCACATAATTCTGGTGCGGACCTTTCCAGTAACGTCCACTGCGAATCATCTAACAAAATATCTTCATAGTTATAACCATACTTCGCAAGAATCGCTGGAATTTCTGAGCTTTTCACAACAGAGCTAAATATTTCTTCATGATAACTTTCATTTTCGTTATCAAAAACATAATCAATTACATGAGAAAAAGCAGTATGCGATACGTCATGCAGTAAACCTGCAATTTGTTCTTCCACTGAACCACCAAGTTTTTTAATTAACAACATAACACCAACTGAATGATCAAAGCGCGTTACATTCCAGTTCTCGTTCATTAAGTAACTCGCTCCGTTTTGATGAATGCCTTTCAATCTTTGCACTGGCTTACTTAACATTAATTCTTCTAACACTTGGTCCACTTCAAATTCCCCGTATAGTACATCTGATATAACCACTTCAATTCCCCCTTTATTTAAAGCAGAGTCTTCTAATCGTACCTCTTTTATACAGTTAACACCAACCGAAATATGTATTGTTATCGAAAAAATAGAGAGCCATCAGCTCTCTATTCCATAACCCTATTCAAACGTAACCTCCACCTGCAAGATCTCTGACCTACTCCCAAGTCTAAGCGGCGGTCCCCAAAATCCGAAACCAGAAGAAACAATGGCGTGGAATGCACCTTTTTGTACATATCCCCAGTCTAATTCATACATTCTTCTCGTCACAATATGATTCGGCGCCATTTGGCCACGGTGCGTGTGACCGGATAATAATAAATCTACACCAGTATCCGCTGCTTGTTTCAATTCAAACGGCTGGTGATCCATTGCGATAACTGGCATCGATTTATCTACTGTACTCATAAGTTTCTCAAAGCTTTGGCGATCTCGCTCTGTTTTATCTCTTCTTCCAACGAGATAAAAATGATCTTCAATTGTGATTACTTCATCTAAAAGAATACGAATATCAATCTTATCCATCTCTTGTAAAAATTCTGGAACAGCTCTGCCATAATATTCGTGGTTTCCTAACACACCATATACGCCTAATGGAGCTTTCATTTGTTTCATAATTGGCCCCATGTTTTTTTGAATGAACACTCCTGGGTGGTCATCAATAATATCACCTGGTAACAAAATAATATCAGGCTCCATTTCATTCACATGACGAACAAGTCTTTTCAAATGCGAAACACCAGACAGTTTACCGAAATGCATATCTGAAGCCATCGCGATGCGTAAACTTTTACGCCCTTCTACTTTTTTCGGTATGTGCACTTCGTATGTTCTTACTACCGGGCTATACGCATTAAATACGCCATACGCAAAAATAAAGATAAATGCAAGTAATACGGCCGCCCCTGTCCAAATAATTGCGGTTTCTTTCTCCACTGAAAACTGTAAAAGGAAGACCGTAATATCTGCAAGCGGCAACAGCATAAGCGCATATTGTATTACCGCAAACCAAACGGAACCAATCGTTCGTAGAAATGGAAGGAACTTAAATACTTGCACGAGAATGTACGCATATGAAATAAAACCAACTACAAAAGCGTAATATCCCCAAGACTCCCAGCCAAATACGGTACTAAGCCAAACCCAGCCGTTCCAGCCAATGTAAAACATGAGTAGTGTGTATATAATTAGTATGGTAAATATATTGAGATAACGAAGATTCTTCACTGCCAGCCTCCTTAATAATTTCTTCTATTATAACTTGTTATGCACGTTTAACGTAAATATTAAGCACCTCAATCTTCACAATAAAAACCTCTAACTGCTAGATGCAAACCTAACAATTAGAAGTGCAATTCAAAACAAAATTACTTTTACAGATTTTCGTTATAGAAACTTGTTAATTTTTCAACTGCAATTTTTACTGGTTCTGGTTGGTCATATAAATCGTAGTGACTCGCACCTTCCACAACAAGTAAGTCTTTTTTCTCTGAAGCGGCTTTCTTATAAAGTTCATGACCATCTTTATAAGAACCGAATACACCTTGCTTACTGCCGACAATAATTTGCAACGGCTGCGTTAATAATGTATCTGCTAAATGGAACGCATCAAAACCGATTACCGATCCCAATCCCATACTCGTAAAGTTTAACTTATTTGGCGAGTTCACACTTTGACCTCGCGGCGTTGTATAATACTCAACCGCTTCTACAATATCTATATCCGTCATACCTGCTGCCTCTAATTCCTCCTGATTTTTAGGAATCCAATTTGTAATCATCGCCTCTGCTCCACGTGCTTCAGCAGTACGTTGTTTGCCAATTGGATTAGCTTCACGATTTAAACGGCCAATATTTGCACCAACGACTGAACCAACTGCTTTAATGCGGCGCTCCGTCATCGCAGCATTTTGGAATCGTATGTGTTGGATGAAATTGATAGTGATGTTGAGTATGTTGCGACGCAAGTGGGGGAGTTGATGAGGAGGAATATATAAAAAGGTTGAGAAAAATNNATTTTTCTCAACCTTTTTATTCGGTGTTTTTTTATTTTCACTCAATATTTTCTACATTTAAACACTTAGTTTCACAGTAATAGCCTTTGCCGCCAACATAAACTTTTTCTATTTTATTCTTGCTATTGGTTGCTAATTTAACTAATATTTCGGAAGGCGAGTGTAAAGAATAACCTTGTTCAAATACATAGACTTCTTTTTGCAAGTAGTGCTGTTCATAAAGATAGCAAGCTAATGCACCGTTTGAAGTTCCAGTCGCTGCTTCTTCATTGATGTCGTATAGTGGAGCAAAATTTCTGCATATAATTCGATCGTCATTAAAAGTATATAGATGCATCCCGACAACATTATAATACTTGCTGATTTCTTTAATTTTTTCAAAATTAGGTTGCAGTGTATGTAATCCTGTTTCGCTTTTTATAGGAATTAAAATATCTTTTAAGCCCGTGGAGACAATTTGAATTGGGTATTTATTGTCTATAGCTTTAATGTCAAAACAGTCGATGAACTCGTTTGGAGATACAACATCATAGAATATCGGTTTGTTTTGTTCCATGAATATGATGTCATCTTTTATGGTAATAGTAAGAACACCGCTGTTCGTTTCAATCGTATAGCGATTCCTGAAAAGTTTATTTAAATGCATCAGTATCGCGAAAGAGCCAATTGTGGCATGACCACATAGATCAACTTCTTCTTTTGGTGTAAAATACTCAAATTTATAATCAGCAATTTCAGATTCTGATATAAATGCGGTTTCTGCATAGCCCAGTTGTTTGGCTATTGCCATTTTTTGAGTAGTGGTCAATGTATTCTCCATAAATACCACTCCTGCTTTATTTCCGCCTTTATGATCCTTGCTAAATGCACTTGCAACATAAACGGATATTTTCATAAGACACCTTCCTTCCCCTCTTATAGTAAATTGTAGCATAGAAAGCACTACCTATAAATGTTGTTGGATAAATTTGCTATAAAGCAAGAGACAAACTATTTTTTAGCAACTGAACTCTCCAAAAATAGTTTGTCTACAGTCTGAAATGCACCCAAATTAACGGGTGCATTTTATATTTCATGTTTGATCATTTTTATTCTACTCCATAACACGTTCTTCCGCATAACAAACAAATACTTGCTTTTCCGAACGTATAGATACTACATAATATTCATCTTCAAAATGCCCTACTATATACCCCATTTTCCCTGCTAGTTCAATTGTTTCTTTATTAAAATATACTCTTGTACGATTAAATTTTATATATTTTATTATTTGTTCTAACTCTTCTTCGCTTACTTCCTTTTCAGAAAAAAGGAACATAAGACTCCCATTCATACATACAGGAGAAATCACATCAAAAATATCAGTTGCAGGATCATACTGATTTATTAAAATTGTGCTCTTTACGGTCGACTTTTTCCAGTTTAACTCTTTTAATTCTTTTTCCCAAATATAATTTTGCAACTTTGTTAATTCTTCTTGAACCCCTTCACAATTCACGAAAAGATATAAATGAAATTTCGACATCATCGTTTCCATAAATCGTTCCATGCTTGTATCCACATCAACTATATATCTATTAATTGTTGATAACAAATTCAAGATTTTATCATTTTCAAAATTATCATGTTCATCCAGCACTAGAAAATATTCGTTCTTTTCCGTTGCAGGTTTGTGCATTTCAATGTACATGTCCATGGCTTCTCCTTCTGGCTCGTATGGCTGATTACTGTTACGCAAAAAATACTACCACTTGAAAATTAGATGCATACTGTTTTATAAAGACCTTATTTCTAATGAATATCATCGTGAACTGAGCCATATAGAGTACTTCTAAAGAATATCCTAATACTTTATAACATATAAAAAAAGCTTATGTTAGCTCTTCCTTTTTCATTCTACCTTATCTATAACAGCCATAAATAAATCATTTCTCTCACCTGGTACTATATCTAAATATTCAATGGAAAAGGCTGCTAGCTCTTTAAGATGCCTCTTCAAAGAAAGTAATCTATTTATGTTAAAATATTGCAAGTAACATGCTGTACTTAACGATTTGATCAAGTAGTAAACAACACCATTTAAAAGTGAAGAAAGGATAGTACTAATATGGAAAACATATCAGATGTACATAAAGAGGAATCCATAAAATCCTTACAGTCAACAATCCGTAAACTCGAGAGTGCCTTGTCACAAATGACTCAGAAAGGCTCAAATACTACGTTAGTAAAAAAACGCCTCAAGGCAGTTTGCATCGGCTTAGCAATGCTAGAAAGTGTTTGGAATCAAAAGCCTCATCCTTACAACCAGGACGATTTAGCAGAGGCTCGCACTGTTCTTACTGGTTTGCTTCCATCAATTGAAAAGGCTTATGTTAAGTCAAAGGCTGGTAGTCCTCAAAGAACTCTTTTAGAAAGAAGGATTACATCGTTGGAACTTGCTATTCAAGCGATTGATAACACTTCTAATGAATAACTTTTCCGAATAAAACAACTGTAAAGAGCCTTACTACAAGCATGTAGCAAGGCTTTTATTTCGGGCTTTATTATTAGCAAATCCATTGATTGACTGAAATACGTTCCACTCACTTCTTGATTGATAACTATTATCAATAAGTGTTAAAAATAATAAACATCCCGTTATACGCTGAATGTTTATTTGTTACACAAATATGCTTTACGATCATTTTGAAATAATAAATAGTGCGCCGTATGAACTTTCCTCTCTAAATAATCAATAGAATACGTACCTGATGGATCTACTAAATCCCCAATTGCTCCTGAGAGCTGGTCGATTACTTGCTGCAATGTTTCTAAGTTCTTCTTCTCATTTTCAGCATTCATTTCATCCATAATGTCACAAATCAGATATTGCACTCGCCGCAAACGTAATTCCTTTTGCTCCACGTATATCTCCTCCCTACTGGTCATATTACGGTTTAAATATATGGCATCATAGCTTAACCAATGCTAAAAAATACGAAGGCAACCACCTTCATAACGGTGGTTGCCTCTATTTTTACACTTGCATCGCTTTTTCTTTCAATGCTCTTCGCAGTAACTTACCCGTTGTATTCTTCGGCAATTCTGCTAAAAATTCAATACTCATTGGTACTTTATATTTCGCTAAATGTAACGTGCAGTAATGCATGAGTTCTTCTTCTGTTACGTTCGTTTGCTTTAGAACGACGTAAGCTCGTACTGCTTCTCCTAAGTTTTCGTCTGGTACGCCGATTACGACAACTTCCGCTACTGATTCGTGCGTGTATAATACTTCTTCTACTTCACGAGGATATACGTTATAACCACCAACTAGAACGATATCTTTTTTGCGATCAACGATATAGAAGTAACCTTCTTCATCCATTTTCGCTAAGTCACCTGTATACAGCCAGCCATCTTTTAATGTCGCAGCTGTATCTTCTGGCGCATTATAGTAACCCTTCATAACGTTAGGCCCGCGCACAATTAGTTCCCCAACTGCACCAACAGGTAATTCTTCCCCAAGTTCATTCACAATTTTATTTTCTACATGCCAAATATTTGTGCCAATTGATCCTGGTTTACGCGGACGATCTAACGGATTGAAACAAGTAACTGGTGATGCTTCTGATAAACCGTATCCTTCTGAAACAATTACGTCAAAACGTTTTTCAAAGTTTTTCAGAAGCGCAACAGGCATTGATGCACCACCTGAAATACAAAGGCGAAGTGTCTTCACATCTTCTGCGCTCGCTTCTTCAAATAAATATAAGTAATTGTACATCGTCGGTACACCAGCAAAAATCGTTGGTTCATACGTACGACAAATACGGAATACTTCTTTTGGACTAAACTTCGGTAACATTAAAATTGTCGCCCCGTTCACAATCGGTGCATTTACCGCAACTGTTAAACAGAATACGTGGAACATCGGCAAGGCCGCAACGACGCGGTCATCAGCCGTATATCGTAAATACGACGCTACGTCGCTCGCATTACTATATAAATTTTTATGTGTCAGCATAGCGCCTTTCGGTTTTCCCGTTGTACCTGAAGTGTACAAGATAACCGCTACATCTTCTTCATCTAGTTCAGGACCTTCGTAAGTTGTATCTCCAGTTCCTATAAAACTAGTAAACGTTTTCATTTTTTCAGTTTCTATATGATTAAAATCTGATGAGGTTTCGCATATGATGATATTTTCAAGTGAAGGAAGTCTTGTTGTAAGAGATTGTATAACAGGTAGAAGGACGTCGAGTACGATGATTGTTTTTACATCTCCATTTTGTAAAATGTAATGTATTTCGTCTGCTGTATAAATTGGATTAACTGGAATGACAGTAGCTCCAGCTTTCATTGTTCCGTATAAACCGACCAAAAAATGTGGTGAATTCCCAACAACTAATGCGACATTGTCCCCTTTTCCAATGCCCATTTTTGCTAAATTGCTAGAAAACCTCGTGACCATTTTGTTTAATTGGTCATACGAGACCGACTGATCCATAAATACATAAGCCGGTTTATCCCCCTTCTTTTTTGCCGTTTCAGCCAAAGATTGAACGAGATTCACACAAACCCCACCTTTATAAAATTTAGAATATTTAAAAATTCTAAATTAATTATATTAAAAGAAAATTAAAGTGGCAAGTGATATTCTATTAACTGCATATACACAGATCACCTCCTCTTGGTTTGCTTTGGAAAAATAAGGGGATTCCACTTACCAGCAAATTATGAAACTAGCCCTAAAATCATTTTAGGATAATATGCATTCATCTTTTCTATAAGTTTTGCTAGTTCCTCTTTATTCAAGCTCGTATGCTCCCCATACAGATTGATTGCATCCGCTCCATTTTCATGAAAATAAACTGTAACATATAATGTCGGTAACCCTGTATTGTCTTCATCTATTGAAAAGACGACATCTGGTGTCTTATTAACAGTGCTGAATGTTTCATTTCTTTTCCACTTCTTATTTTGAAACATGTCTTGTATTTCCTGTATCTTTCGTCTGTTATCTGTATGCGTAAAATATATAACATTATCTGTCGCTGGCTTTCCAATAGATAACAGTGTGCGACTTGAGGACGTTTCATCGTTACAAGCTGTCATTCCGATGATTAGGCCGAGCAATAATACAACGTACATTACTCTTTTCATCTCGATCCGCCTCCTTTTGAATATATATATTCCTTTACAAGGGGCAAATGTCCTGTGATTTTAGGGTAAGTGAAATTATATTGACTTACCGACAAGACAATCTACGCAAAAAGAAAGAGGCTGCCAGTTATGACAGCCCCCTCACTTTTAGAAGAATAAATGTAAGAAATCTTCTGTTGTAATATTACCGAAGTAACGTGCGATATCTACACCTTCTAAAGCTACAGTGAATGCATCTTTATCAAACTGTACGCCAGTTAAACGCTCTTCAATGTCATGAACATCTAATGAGCCGAAGAAGTCACCGTAAATTTTGCATTCTGTTACTGTTCCTTTTTTCACTTCTAGACGAACGTCAACTTGTCCAACTGGGAAGCGGTGTGAATGTTGTAAGTTGAACTTCGGTGATTTTCCGTAGTTCCAGTCCCAATTGCGGTAGCGCTCTTCAGAAAGTTTATGGATTTCTTTCCAATCCTCTTCTGTTAATTCGTACGTTGGAATTTCTGTTTCCCCTTCGAAAATTGTTTCTAGAAGAAGTTGTCTAAACTCTTCTGTCGTCATTTTTTCGTTTAGGAACTCTGTAATATTCGCAACGCGGCTACGGATTGATTTAATTCCTTTTGATTGAATCTTATCCATTTTTACTTTCAGTGCTGATACAACGTGATCGATTTCAGAGTCAAACAGTAACGTACCGTGACTGAACATACGACCTTTCGTTGAGAACTGCGCGTTACCTGAAATTTTTCTACCTTCAGCTAAAATGTCGTTACGACCACTTAGTTCTGCATTTACGCCTAATTTACCAAGCGCTTTCGTTACAGGCTCTGTGAATTTTTTGAAGTTGCTGAAACTGTCTCCATCATCTTTCGTAATAAAGCTGAAGTTTAAGTTTCCTAAATCGTGATATACTGCGCCTCCGCCTGATAGACGACGAACGACATGAATACCTTTTTCTTTTACGTAATCTGCATTAATTTCTTCTACTGTGTTTTGGTTTTTACCAATGATAATCGAAGGCTCATTAATGTAGAACAGTAAATATGTTTCGTTAATATCTAAATTCTTCACACAATATTCTTCAATTGCTAAATTTATTCTAGGATCGGTAATCCCTTTATTATCAATAAATAACATCATATCACCTCATGAGTTCCATACGTAGCCACTATGTGCTAGCGTAATATGGCCACTGAAAATTTGTTTTGCTTCTGTTACTAAATCAGATGTGTTGCCTGTATGCGGCAAGTGCGTTAATAAAAGTTCTTTTACATTCGCAGTTTTCGCAATACTTGCTACTTCTGTACTATTCATATGCCCTGCTTTTGCAGCCTCTTGATGTGCATACATATTACACTCACAAATGAAAAGATCAGCATCTTTTGTGAACGGAATAAATTCAGGAATATAACTGGAATCCGCACTGTATACTACAACATCATCGCCAGCTGTAATACGCATCGCAAAGCATGTAACAGGATGAACAGTTTTTAAGAATGAAATGGAAAACGGTCCAACTTGAAGTGTTTCTTCTGGATTGTACGCGATTCCTTTCGTATGCGGTTCATGCGTTAAAGAATGGAATCCATTCTCATCAAACGTATGACCGTATATCGGTAACTCCGGTAGTTGTCCCTTTGTCGCACTTGTAATTAATCTCGCATATTGCAATACCCCAATGTCTGCAACATGATCGTGATGATAGTGTGACAGTACAACTGCATCTATATCAGCTGGTGTTATATATTTTTGAAGCTGTGCTAGTACACCACTACCACAGTCGACAAGTAAACGAAAACCATCGTGTTCAAACAAATACCCCGACGTTGCTTCTCCCGCTTCTGGAAAGCCGCCCCAAAAGCCGACAACAGTCATTTTCATATGTATCCTTCCTTTCTAAAGCCGAGTAGAAATGCAGTTTTTACGTACATCCTACATTGTTAACTATAATCCATTTCCTAAACTTTTTCATTAATTTTCAATTTGTTATAAAACAGTTGTTGACTTTTATTTTTTGTACTAATACAATGATAGTAAGAAATGGAAATGGAGGGATTGACATGATCGATCAACCAATGGAGTTTTTCAGAAATTTACCGACGAAAACTTGTGCGAATTGCGGGAAAGAAATTGATGAGCAGCACGAAGCATACCATAACAAATGTGATGATTGCGTTCACGAAGAATAGTAGTTTGTGAACATAAAAAAACCTAACAGACATAGTCTACTAGGCTAATAACATCGTATCCTTCATCGTTGAACCTTTCACCAAGAGCTCCAGTTCAAACTCATACAATTCTTTTTTTCGATAATTTTTCGTATGGATTTTATCCATCATTAAGTCGACAACTTTTCGGGCCATCTCATCGATTGGCTGTTCAATTGTCGTAATACCCGGCTCTGTAATTTGTGATAAAATTTGATTATCAAAACCGATAACAGCGAGATCATCTGGGATACTCCAGTCATGGCGTTTCGCCTCTGAAATAATTCCAGCTGCTACCTCGTCGCCTCCTGCCAAAATCGCGGTAGGATTTTTTTTGTCCTTTAATACTTCATGGAATATTCTCTTGCCATCATCCCAAGAGAAAGCGTTTTCAAGAAAATCGATTGCTTCCACTTCTCTACTCTTTTCAGTAATAGCACGTAAAAAGCCCATCTTGCGCTGTTGGCTAACAACTTTGGTTTCGTTACCACGGCAAAAAATAAGATTACGATATCCTTGTTCTAACACATGCTTGGCAGCTATGTATGCCCCTTGCGCATGATCAAACTTCACCGTTGGAACATTTGCTTCCTCAATATATTCATTACATAACACGATTGGACCGTGTTGTAAGTATGGCTCTACCTCTTCCCATGGATTTTCTAATGAACATAGAATAATCCCGTCTACTTGTTTCGTAGATAATAATTGTAAATACTCCATCTCTTTTTCCGGTAAATATCTTGTTTGACAAATAATCAGTTTATATTTATGTTCAGAAGCAGCAATCTCGATTGCTTCAATAAATCGACTGAAGAAAGGATTTGTAATCCTTGGAACTAGCACCGCAATTGTTTCCGTTTTTTGTTTACGAAGCCTTCTCGCCGCAGAATTAGGAACGAAGCCTAAATGCTTCATTGCTAATTGAACCCTTTTTTTCTTCTCATCTGAAACATATGGATGATTATTAATCACCCTAGAAACCGTTGTCCTTGATAACCCCGCTAATTTCGCCACGTCCTCGATAGTCGACACGAAATTCTCCCCCTTTGCATGAAAACGTTTTCTTATCCTGATTATATAGTATATTATTGGAAACTGCAATATAGGTTGTTATGATTTTACTATATTAATATTATACATAGGGGAAAGTCTGTTAATAGGAGGGGAAATTATATTACTTTTAGAAGTTTACAGTAGGCATATTTATAAAAATAGAGGGTGACATTTCATGAATCGGACAGATCGTTTGTTAGCTATATTAATTGAATTACAAAGAAGACAAACTGTTACAGCACAAAGCTTAGCTGAAAAATTCGAAACAAGTATAAGAACTATTTATCGAGATATGGATGCACTTAATGAATCGGGTGTTCCTATTTTTTCAATGCCTGGCCACGGTTATTCATTAATGGATGGTTATTTCTTGCCCCCCATTCAACTTACGCCTGAAGAGGCTGTTACTCTTTTACTAGGCGGTGATTATATCGAGAAAACTTTCACTTCTTCTTTTTCTGTACATGCGCAATCGGCAAAAGAAAAACTTGAAATTGTCCTTCCTGCCGATCAAAAAAAGAAAGCCCGGGAATTACGTGGAACTTTCCGTTTCCTTTCTCCTATATTTTCACATCAGCAACCTGAACAAGAAAAACTAGAAAATCAACTTCTCCTGTTGCAAGAATCTATTCAAAAAGAACAGGCTATCTCTTTTTCTTATCGTAAACCAAGAGAAACTACAAAAATAAAGCGGACCGTCCATCCTTACGGTTTAGTCAATATTTCAGGAATTTGGTACATCGTTGCCCATTGTTTACTTCGAAAACAAATACGTAATTTTCGTTTAGATCGTATGGATACGTTACAGCAAGAACAAGAATTCTTTACAAAACCGAAAGACTTTTCTTTACAAAACTATAAGCCTGAAAGCAATCGTACTGTTACAATCCATTTATTGTTTCCATCTCATATTGCACATAAAATTATTGAATCACGATATTTTTTTATAGATTCATATGAGTATAGAGATAGTGGTTTTCACGTCTTTTTGAAATCAAGAAACATAGACGAAGTATTTCAATGGGTATTGAGCTGGGGGAGCCAAGTGCAAGTACTTGAGCCAAAAGTTCTTTCTGAAAAAATCCGCGATGAAGCAAAAAAAATGTTAAAACTTTAATTTTTTCATTTTATTACTGACATAATGTTGTCAGTAGCCCTCTTTTATTATAGGTATTAACAAATACATTTTCATAAAAAGGAGTTAGCAATATGAAGAAATTTGAGGAGTTAGCAACGTATTACATAGAGGAATTAGAAAAGTACTCTATAGAACAATTTAGAATGAAGCCTTCTAGTGAGGAATGGTCCCTCGGTCAAATGTATAATCATTTAATTGCCTCTACATATATGCAGTTAGATGCAATCGCGAAATGTAAAACTGAAACACCATCAGTAACTAACAAGAAAACGGATATGGGTGAAAAAGTATATGTACTGGGGGCTTTCCCAGACATACAAATCAAAGTGCCAGGTCATCCGGGGTATACACCTGAAAACCCTTCTAACAAAGAAGACGTGCAGAAACAATTTCTAGAATTAATTACAATTGTAAAAAATACTGAAGCAACACTTACTTCTATTCCAAGTGATTGTAAAGTCGAACATCCTGGGCTTGGTTACTTAAATGCAGCCGAATGGTTCCAGCTTATTTCTATGCATTTTGCTCATCATCTTCGTCAGAAAGATCGACTGGAACTTAAGATTTGCTAAGTGTTAACATTTCCACTAAAAAGAGACTGTCAATATTGGCAGTCTTTTCATTAAAATGTTCACTGACTATACGATTACTCATAAAATCCCGTATTCAAGCATGTTATCTTGCTACTAATGGCAGACTCCTCTTTTTTTATTCAATATAAAACCCCATCAATACGTCATCTCCATATGATCCATCTTCATATTTAATTTGCTTTCTTTGCCTCCCTTCTTCCACAAATCCCATACGCTTATACACCTTAATCGCCCGGTCATTAATAGAAACTACGCCTAAGCAAATTTTCTCTAAACCTTTCTGTCCTTTAGCCCAACTAATAAGAAATTTAATTAGCTTCGTACCAATGCCTTGATTACAGTACACCTCTCTAATCCCCATTCCCATTGTACCTGCATGTCGTAAGCGTTCTAATTCATATCGAGTGAAAAGTAAAAAGCCAACTACCTCACCATCTACTTCATAAACGATGTAAAGATTACCTTTTTCATTGCTTTTCCGTATCTTTTCTCTTTCTGCATCAATATCATTTGGTACTTTATTTGGAGATACTATGAAGAACTTTGTAGTACTTTCCGATAATATAATTTCTTTTCTAATCTCCATAATGGATTCCGCATCAACCTCTTTTGCTACTCGTATCACTGAATCACCTCGTACCTTTTCTTCAAAAATAATACTGGAGTCATTAAACCAAAACTCTCAATATGCAACATTACATATTGAGAATCTTTTCACTTTTGATAAAATATTTGTACATCTAAATAAAAGGAGTGTATACAATGAATCCAATTTTAACAGCTGCCAAACAACTATTACATAAAGATGAAAAGATTTTATCTACTTTAAAATGTTCACTTACTGACTATATAAATACACATAAAGTGCCATATCCAGGCACTCTACTTGCTACTAATAGAAGACTTCTCTTTTTTAGCCAATATAAAAACACATTCATTGCCGAATTTGAGTATAAAAAAATTTTATCTATAGAAACGAAGCGAAGAATCTTTGACAAAAAAATAATATTTTACTATGAAGATGAATATATAACGCTTGGATACATTACAAGTTCAAATGTTGAAGAGTTCATAGACTTACTACAAAGAAACTGTGCAACTAGCACGGATTCATAATCAGTGGGCATCCCCCGCTGATCCATTATTTTAACTCCTCCCATTTCGTCCAAACTTCTCTCTCGTTTATGTAGTACATATTATCCTCTCTGTCCATAAACCCATATACAATAAATTCACGTCTAATCGTACAAAAATCCTCATGATATTGTTTGATGAATGTATTCATTTCTTTTTCCGTATATTGATTCTCTGCATTTAATTTGCTAACTAAATGCTCTAACAATACTAGTTTTTTCTTCTTTTGACCTGGAATCGTTTTTAAGCGGTCATTTTTCTCCTCCTTATTATTTATCCTTTTCCTTGTCTTTTTCACTGAAAAGATCCAGAGCATAACCTATGCTTATAAGAAAATAGTAGAATGCAAGAAATGCTAAAGTATCGTTTACACTTGTATATTCTTCTTTACGAAACAGAATAGGTGATATTGTGAAAACTAGGAAATAGATGCATGGATACAGTATGAAATAATAGTTAAAATTTCTTCTCATAGCCCCTCCTCTTTATATATGATTCTATTCAAATATTTGTAATCCTTTTTTACGATTCCCTTCTCTTCTAAGGTGAATCGAAAGGGATTTTCACATAAAATCGACATGTTCTATCCGATTATCTTTCACATATATTGAAAGGAATGAATTAAAATTCAAGGAGGAATATGAATGCGCTGGATTTATTATGATCCTATATTTGAAGTGGACCAAGTTGCTCCATCTGTTAGGACTTCTTCGCCATGGGCTGGGCACAATAAATTTGCATATGATCTCGTCACATTTTTCAAACCTAAAAAAATAGTAGAACTCGGAACATATTTTGGTTCATCTTTCTATAGCTTTTGTCAGGCCGTAAAAGACGAACAGCTTTCAACACAATGTACTGCAATCGATACTTGGCAAGGGGACCCACACGGTGGTTACTATGGAGAACATGTCTTTGAAACCGTAACACATGTGCTGAACACGTGTTATCCAGGAATCGGAAAAACGATTCGTTCTAAATTTGATGATGCTTTAGATCAATTTGAAGATGAAAGCATCGATTTATTACATATCGATGGGTTTCATACATTTGAGGCTGTCTCACACGATTATGCTACATGGTTACCAAAACTTAAAAAGAACGGTATTATTTTATTTCATGATATATCCGTTTTCGAAAATGGGTTTGGTGTTCATGTATTATGGAATACTTTAAAAGCACAATACCCTCATCTAGAATTTACACATTCGTATGGATTAGGCGTCTTATTTCCAAAGGGATATGAAGAACAGTTCGAAAATGTACTGAAGAACAATAAAGAACTACAGCTAAAGTATGGCGGATAAACTCCTAGTAAAACTAAATAAATAAAAAAGCACCATTTAGGTGCTTTTTATTTATACTTCAATTGGAATTAATATTTTTTACTTTTTATAATCTCAGCAAACTCTTTAAGAAATAACTTATACCCTCTCATAATGTTTCCCCTTTTATAAAATGACCAAAATCACACTTTGGTCATTTTTACCCAAATAAAAAGGCTATACTTGTTCATACATATGCCTTATCCCCGAATTTATACTATGCAATTGTTCTTCAATATGAAGTTAATACTTCTATTATCCCTCCTAAATTAAAATTAAAAGGATTATCTTAATTTGACAATCCTTTTAATAAGTAAAATTCGAATAATTCTGCAATTTTCTCTTTTTCTAGCGGTTCATGATTTTTTTCCCAATCAAAAATAAGCGATACGTATAAGCGAAGCATAATAAATGCTGTAATTTCTGGATCACATTTGCTAATTTCACCTTTTTCAATCGCAGTTTCTAAATACGATTGAATAACAGAAACGATTTCCACATCAACTTGTTGCATCACTTCTTGTACTTCTTTCGTTCCCATATCGCGCTCTTCTTGAATTAATTTAATCATGAGCTGATGCTCTTTTCTAAATTCTAAGATGCTATATAATGCTCTATGTACATTTTCAAAAAATGAAATATCTGAACGAATTGCATCTTTTGCAACTTGCTTCATTTCTGTAATTAAATTAGAAATAATTTCGCCAAACAGTTCTTCTTTATTTTTGAAAAAAGTATAAATCGTTCCTTTTCCTACATTCGCTAACTTCGCTACTTGATCCATCGTTGTTGCTTTATAACCGAACGCTGAAAAAGACTTTGTTGCAGCTTCAATAATAGAACGCTTTCGATCTATCGCCACATCGTCACCTCCAAAAATGACCAATTGGATGATACGGTCAATTAGTACACCTTTGATATTACCACACGCTTACATTCTATACAAGTTCTCTTTTTTAGTTATTCCCAGTTTAAAAAAATTCCAGTCAATGTATATCATACTGTCCATAGTGTACCAAAAAGAATACTACTATGGGAAGCTAGAATATACTCATAATAATTTCTTTATTTCACCCAATATACTTTGTAATGGAATCCTTCTGTTACGAATGTAACACTTAATTATCAACCATATTTTAGAAAATAGATTTTACCCTCTTACAGATAAACCTTACTTACCAACAACAAAATTCCGCTTTTTCAAATAATCAAATAAAAAAACAAGAAAATCTTTACAATTAATAGTAATATAGAAAATAGACAAGTTTATCAAAATAGTGGAGGCTTTTTCAGTCATGATGCGTGCGCTTCGTTTAAATATAAAGCAAGCTTTTTGTAATCGTGTTTCTTTAATTATTCTCTTTAGTGGATTGGCTCTTATTTCTATTTATCATTATTATTATGTAATTCGTTATGTTGGAGACGGCACGGATGCGTTTGTAACAACAGCTTTTCAATGGATTGGATTTCGAAATAATGAAATGGATGTTTATTTATTATTGATGCCAGTTATTGCGAGTCTCCCCTTTAGTACAAGTTACAACTCGGATAAGTCCGATGGTTTTAAACCGTTTGTCAGTAAAGAAATTTCCTTATTTCCTTATTCAGTAACGAAATATATCGTTACATTTTTTTGCGGAGGACTTCTTTATACGTTTCCATTCATTTTATCGTTATTATTTTGCAAATTAACCATTCCAAACGGAGCACCAACAACGGGTTCAGGCATTGTAAATGACAATGGGATGTTCGCAAACGTATATTACGACTCTCCCCTCACTTACATTGTTGTATATATCGGAATTAATTTTTTATTTGCAGGTTTAATGGCTCTTTTAGGACTTGCTGCATCTGCATGGTCCCAAAAGGACTATATGGCGATTCTATTTCCATTTGCAGTTACCTCTATTCCTTATGTCCTGCTAAATACAATATTCCCTACAATAGGCGGAGCACCTTTTCATTTATATGACCCAAAGCAACCGTTACATGGCATGTCACCGTATATTTTAACAGTGCAATGTACATTCTTCTTCCTCGTTAGCTTATTCATGTATATACAAGGAGTAAAGCGCGATAAAAAAATATATAGAAGAAGATTGCAAAGAAGAGATCGGTGTAGAAAAGCGTTTCATGAAATTTCAAATTGAGTGGTTTCACGAGAAAAAACTAATTCCTTTATTAGATAAGGAATTAGTTTTTTTATTAGTTCTCAAAAAATGAAATGTGGTATTACACAGATTATGTAGCAACCCCTTTTTACGGTGTCCCTGCCAACATCCATAAAACCACAAAAACTACTGCATATAAGATTTGAATCCCTATCGCCGAACATACTGAAATAATGGCATATTTACTTAATTCCTTTTTAATGCCCAATATAGTAAAAATTATGGCTAGACCGAATGCTGTATAAGCGATGTTTGTGCTTAACGTGCCTAAATAATAAATACCTAGCGGTTGCGTAAGACCTGTTACATCCGCTACAAACTTAATTATTATACAAATGCTCAAAAAAATTGCTAATTGATTCATTAATTTCCCATTTAGTTGGGCTACCATATGTCTACACCTCCCTTTCATTGAGTTAGAATATTCAATTAATTTTATCGTCATATTATAAAAAAAGGAATTTCCTCTTTATAATTATATGACGATGCAAAAACAAAAAAGAACGCTTAGTTACCTAAGCGTTCCCCTACTTTAAGAAGCCTTCTTCAAATCAATTTGAGCAAGTACTGGGTCGTGGTCACTTACACGTCCGTGCTCTTTCATAATGTTTGAGTTTAAGTGTACTGGATCTACAATTGTGTGCGGTGCGATATTGTTTGTTACTAAAATATGATCTAACACTTGTGCATTTCCTTCATGAATGTACGTGTAACGATTCTCTTTCGGCACTGTGTTTAACATATTTTTCAAGATTGTTCCTTCTAGTTCTTCCAGTGGTTTAGCGAACTCGAAATCGTTCATATCCCCTAACACAACAACTGGTGCATTTGTATTCTTTTTCTGAATACCTTGTACGAAATGATTCACTTCTTGTGCTAATTGAACTCGTTTCTCTTCACTTTTTAATACGAGTGGTTGTACTTTTCCAAATGGCGTTGCATCTCCTATTTTTGAGTTTAAGTGATTTGCAACGACAACAACGTTTTGTCCTTGGAACGTAAATTCTGCCGCAAGCGGTTTACGTGTACTTTCAAATAATGGATTTTCGTCTCCAATGCGGACAACGTTTTTATCAAGTAACTTCGGTACTGTCGCTAATTTCACGCGTGATGGGTTATAGAAGAAACCAACGCGAATATTAGCTCCTGGTGCTCCTCCGTCTTGATTGTTGTTTGGAGCAATTTCTACATACTCATACTTCGGTCCGCGAATTTCTACCACTGCATCAATGATACGTTTTGCGCTTAAAGAAGCATCTGTTGTGCCGTCATTAATCGATCCGTTATTATCTTGCATTTCCTCTACACCGATAATATCTGGCATTTTTAAATTGTATTTAATAGAATACGCTAACGCTTTTACTTTTTCATCTGTTGTTTCTTTTTTGTTCGCTGAGAAGTTTTCAATATTATATGTAGCAACCGTTAACTTATCAAGACGCGGCTGAATATTTGCCCCTACTTGCTTAAATCCACCGTCTGCTACAGTTGGTAATTCCGTTACTGGCGAAATGCGGTATGAACCGTAATCATATCCTACTACCCCTGTTATATCTCCAGTGAAAGTATCTCCTACTTTTGCTACATAATCACGAGGTACTTTTACAGAAAGACGCTCTGGGTTTAATTGATTTTCATCTAAAAGAGGTGTGCCATATTTCGTTACGACTTTATCCCCACCATTTTTTACTGTTACATATAAATTCCCGTTTTTCTGAGGTGCAATAATTTTTGGCGTCGGCATCGTAATGCGCATACCTTCTACACTTTCATAAAAGTCGATTGCATCTTCATTTGGATCAAATAAACCGAATGCATCATTATCGATAATTTGATCAGGGATTTTCACACCGTTTTCCCCAAGTACAATCGGTGCTGGTAAAGGTTGATCTATTACGATTACAGCAACACGGCTCGCCTTAATTTCAGTCGTTGTTAAGTCTGTTTCAAACCGTTCTGCGTATCCAGGTCCAACATATTCTTCTACTTCTCCGTCAACTTGAATAAGATCTCCTACCGCTACATTCGCATCTTTTTTGTATACGTAAATCCCTTCTGACGTAGCTAGGTCATTATCCGGTTTATTATCTTCTATATAAAAACCATTTTTATCGAGCGCTGTTACAACGCCTTCTACATTGTTTACTTTCTTCCCTTTATAAGGAGAAATGTGTGATTTCCCTTGAATATCATGAATACGAACTGGTTCATTGTTTACGATAATAAATGAAAATGTCGCTACCGCTGAAGAAGTAAGCCCTTCTTTTTCAGCAATTGCTTTCACTACACTATTTTCATTCACTATAATTTGTTCATTATAACGAACGCTTTTATTTGTAGGATTAGACCCATCTAACGTATAGTAGATTGTTGCTCCTTCTGTGTTCGTTGTTAATGTTACCGCTGTTCCTTTCGCAACTTCCCCGCCGCCTGGTGACGCCACTACATCGCTAACACGGTTTTGTTCTTCTCCTTGGAACTTATGAGCTGTTACGGATTTTAAACCTGGACTACTAAAATATAATTCAAGCGTCCCTGTTAGCTGTACTTTCTTTCCGATATTTTCAGGGTGATCTTTCACGTTTACTGCTGATCTCACATCGCCTTTTGGCAACTGAACAGGCATAATTTTATCTGGATTCGTTTCGTTTGGCGAATCAGCAATTGCCACATTTGTGTCGTCAAACTTAGCCGGATCCTTCGTGTATTTAGAAGGGCCTTGCGTATATCCAACAATATATCCTTCCACTATCCCCTTCGTTTTCCCTTGCTGCTTAAATACTTGAATTGCTTTTTCTACTGACATAGAAGTAGTTTCTTCCGCCTGCGCTAAAGTTCCAGTAAATGAAAGCAATAGCAATAGTGATAGTGATAAAAAGACACTTAATAATTTCTTCACAGCCATTTCCTCTCCCTATTTCATATTTTCTCAACATGTCTATCATATCAAACGATTCGTTATATAGAACGTTATTCCGACAAATTTTACAAAAAATTAATCTAATTTACTCGTTTTCAAACTATAATACAAAATAATAATTTTACAGCTTCTACGAATGCGCTCTATAATATTAGAGAGAGAAAACAGAAAATATAGAAATTTAATCGACATGTAAAATGTATTCATTTAAATGGGAGTTGATTGGATGGAAGTACAAACAGAAACATACCGTGCAGCTATGAATGGAACATTAGAACGTCATTTTTCAGATATGATTGCTGTTATACCAACTAGAATTACAATTGATCAGCTAAAACAGCGGCTAGAAACTATCTCTACTAAAGTTGATGAGTTGAAAATTGTTTATAGTGATGAGACAAGCCTTATTGTTGAGTTACATATGGATGAAAAAGTCATACCGTATGAACTGCATATTGATGAAACGGATGATCCAGAATCATATAAAATGTACAATAGACAAGATTCCACAATAGTAGACCGTAATTTTGAAGATGCGGCTTTCGGCACTGAAATTTTCACTCGTACGCTATTTGTAGGCGATGTACTGAGCTGCTTTTTCCAGCAGTTACAATTTTTATGGAACCTCGCCCCAGACTTGTTATTTGTAATCGATTCGAGTGCAGCAATGAAAGTGATATCTAGAAACTATATTGAATATCACGTTGAAAATGAATTGTTACCTGACATTCCTGACTTATACGTTATTCATTCTGTTTATGAAGACGATAAAGAAGGCGAACCTATACAATATTGGTTTCATACACATGGCCTTTTAAGAGCAGGCGTAACAGAAATCGAATTAATTATTCCAAATCGTATTTCTTCCTACTACGGCATTGGCGATCTTTTTCAAACATTTGCTAATAATGCCGTTGAGAATGGTCAAGTCCCAATGAATGAGCCTATCGTTATCGCGCATAGTCAGCAAGGTTCCATACATACAGTAGCTGTTCCATGGGAAAAAGGATTATCTTATATTGGACATAAAACGAGTATGGAGCAATTATCTTCAATTGAGGATGAAGAAGTGAAGCTACAGCCTATAGATGCACAAAACGTATTCTTAGGCGGGATGGATGCCCGAGATGAATACCATCAATCTCCATCTGTTCTTCTGTTCCAATATAATACTTCCGGAGAGTATATCGAAAGCTTTTTCAAAGAACACGAGGAAGCTACAGGGCTCATGTTCTATAAAACAAATAGCGAAACCGATCGTATGGCTTACAATGCGAAGAATACTTTCGGGTATTTCAGCAACATTTTTCAAATTGAACAATCAAATGAAGATTTCCGTTTCCTCGCTAAGTTTGGAGTCTGTTACGAAGAAGGAAAAAGTGAACATATGTGGTTTGAAATGCAAGACATTACAGAAGATCTCATTCAAGGAATACTCATTAATGAACCGTATTTTATAGAAGAGATGCATGAAGGGAATTCTTATCATTTAGATTTTGACAACTTAACAGAGTGGGTTATTTATGCGGGAGATGCGGTGATAAAGCCAAATAACTTATATATGTTTATTGGTTAACAAGTATTTCATATAATAAACGAAACGCCTNNAGGCGTTTCGTTTATTATATTTTATCCCGCATGAACGACCAGTGGGGATGAACAAAATCCCACTTATTAAAGTTTCGCTTTATTGTGCGATTAATTCAGTCTCTATTACTTTCTCCAAATGAGATAGTATACGCTTTGCGGCTTTCTCACCTTGATCAATACAGTCCGGAAGACCAGAACCAGCGTAAGAACTACCTGCCAAGTATACACCTGGCAACTCTTTCTCCATAAATGTTGTGAGTTTCTTCATTCGTTCGTTATGGCCTACTGTATATTGAGGCATCGCTTCTTTCCAGCGACTCACAATTGTGAAATCTGGATCCATTGTAATGTCCATCGTCTTTTGTAAGTCCTCTAAGACGAGCTGTACAATTTCCTCATCGGTTTGTTCTACAATCGCTTCATCACCAGGGCGTCCAACGTAACAGCGAAGAAGCGTCTTTCCTTCTGGCGTTGTATGCGGCCATTTTTTATGTGTCCACGTACATGCTGTAATCGTATAATCGCTATTTCTTGATACGACAAATCCCGTTCCATCAATATCACGCTGAATGGCTGATTTCGGAAAAGCAAGTGCCACGTTTGCAACTGATGTAGAAGGAATGTTACGGAAGAAACGGAACTGCTTGTACTGCGCAAACATAGATGGCAATACTTTATGCGGCGTCGCAACTACAATCGCGTCTGCTTCGATTTCTTTTCCGTTACTAAGTGTAATCGTATAACCATCACCAAGCTTCGCGATTTTTTCAATACGTGTTCCCTTCATTACCGTACCTTCATGAATCTTCACTTCAAGAGATTCTACTATAGATTCTAAACCGGTTTTCACCGTTTGGAAGATTCCCTTTTTCGGTGCAGCCTTCTCTTCTTTCGGAGCGAGCGTACGCATACCAAGTGAAATACTACGATGTTTTTGCTCCATTTGATATAACTGCGGGAATGTAGACATAAGACTCATTTCATCAATATCCCCAGCATACACACCCGATAGTAATGGTTCTATTAAGTTTTCAACTACTTCGTTTCCGAGGCGGTGTCTGAAAAACTGCCCGAGTGATTGGTCAGATACTGGTTTTGATCTAGGCATTAACAGATCAAAGCCAGCTCTTAATTTACCAATTGGGGAGAACAATCCGGAAAATAGAAACGGCGTAATTTGCGTTGGAATTCCCATCATTGATCCGCTCGGCATTTTATGTAACCGATTGTTGACGAGGACGAATGATTTACCGGTCGTATTCTCTACAATTTCATCACCAAGGCCTAATTCTCTCACTAATTCAGCTGCACTTTCTTTTCTTGCTAAGAAAGAATCCGGTCCGCGTTCAATTGTAAATTCATCTTTTCGAACGGTTTGAATTTTCCCGCCAAGTTTACCCGATGCTTCTATAAGTAATGTATCGATCGGCAAGTTTTTTTCACGAATATTTTTTTGTAGTTTATACATTGCTGTTAATCCAGTGATGCCACCGCCGACGATCACAACTTTTTTCCTCAAGAAGGTTCCCCCTTTCTTCTTACAATACAGATTCTTTTTTCTTTAATACAACATCTGTTAAACAATCAATAAATGCGTCCGATGCATTTGGCATTTCTGGACGGTAATATTTCGCGCCAATTTCATCCGTTACAACTTTACACTCAAAGTCATTGTCATATAAAACTTCTAAATGTTCCGCAACAAATCCAACTGGTGCGTATACGAATGAACTGTATCCGTATTTTTCATTTAATTCTCTCGTTAAATCTTGTACATCCGGACCAATCCAAGGATCTGGTGTGTTTCCAGCACTTTGCCACCCAACTGCATAGTTTGCTACTTCAGCGCCGCGTGCAATATAATCAGCTGTTTCATTTAATTGATCTGGATATGGATCGCCCATTGCGATAATTTTTTCTGGTAAGCTATGTGCAGACACGATTAGCACTGCTTTTTCACGTTCTGCTTCTGACATACCGTTATATATACCTTTCACTGCATCAACCCAGTACTGGATGAATTTCGGTTCTTTATACCAGCTATCGATGCCATGAATTGTTAAGTTTCCAAGTTTCTCAGCTTCTTCTTGTGCTCGTCCAACGTATGATTTCACGCTAAATGTAGAATAGTGAGGCGCAAGAACAAGTGCAATGGCATCTTGTATGCCGTCGTTATGCATATCTTTCACCGCATCTTCAATAAACGGTTCAATATGTTTTAAGCCAAGATACATATGATACTCTACTTCATCTTGCACTTCATTTAGACGCTGTTCTAACTTCTTAGCTTGCTCTAACGTAATAGTAGCTAAAGGAGAAATGCCACCAATTGCACGGTAACGCTCGGTTAAATCTTCTAGCATTTCAGGACTTGGCTTTCTTCCTCTGCGAATATGTGTATAGTAACGTTCAATATCTTCTTCTTTATATGGCGTTCCGTATGCCATTACAAGCAAACCAATTTTCTTTTTCATACAGCCAATCTCCTTTACTTCGCTAACTGTTCTTTAGAGTACTCATGAATAAATGTAGTTAATTGTTTTAATGTATCTGGATTTACTTCTGGGAATACGCCGTGACCTAAGTTAAAGATATAACCTGGCTCTTTCATCCCTTGATCTAAAATAGCTTTTACATGTTCTTCAATTACAGACCATGGTGCTAATAAGAATGAAGGGTCCATATTTCCTTGTACCGCCTTATGAATGCCGCGTGCGCGTGCTTCTTCGATCGGTAAACGCCAATCTAAACCGACTACATCAAGCGGTAAGTCGTGCCATTCATTCACTAAGTGTGCAGCACCAACGCCGTGCATAATCATTGGAACACCCATCGTGCGAACTTCCGCGAAAATACGCTCCATCGCTGGTTTAATAAATACGCGGTAATCTGCTACATTTACTGTTCCAACCCAAGAATCGAAAATTTGAACTGCTTTTGCCCCTGCATTAATTTGCGCTTTTAAATATGTGATAACCATATCTGCAAGCTTATCCATTAAAGCGAACCAAGCTTTTGGTTCTGCATACATGAACGCTTTCGTATTATGGTAGTTACGAGATGGACCGCCTTCAATCATATAGCTCGCTAACGTAAATGGAGCTCCTGAAAAACCGATTAACGGTACATCTAACATCTCTGTCGTTAATAAACGAATCGTATCTAGAATGTAAGGTACATCATCTTCTGGATTGATTTCTCCTAGTTTTTCTACGTCTTGTAAAGAACGGATTGGATTATCAATTACTGGGCCAATACCTGATTTAATTTCTACATCCACACCAATTGCAGGTAGTGGTGACATAATATCTTTATAAAGAATTGCTGCGTCTACGTTATATTGATCAACTGGTAACTTTGTAACGTAAGCACATAACTCTGGATTGTGTGTAATTTCAAATAAAGAATACTTTTCTTTTATCTTTCTATATTCCGGCTGCGAACGACCTGCTTGACGCATATACCATGCTGGTACATACTCTGTACGTTCCCCCCTACATGCTTTTAAAAATGTCTCATTTATAGTTCTTACCAAGACCCTTGCTCCCTTCCTTACCAATGCTTCGAATACGTTCGATATTTATCTTTTTTTACTATACAGCTTGTAAAAACAAAATGCATAATATTATGTACGTTGTTCATGAAATTGACACAAACATATGTAAAACCGCTTACTATTTTCACAACATTCTTATTATAGCACAGAGAAAAACTATGGTTTAGCTACTTTTGACTTTTCTCCTTCGCGATTCGTTTGTGTGTTATATGGTACAACGTAAAAGCTCGGTTTTGAAAATATATTAACAAACTTTTCCTCATATTCTCCAGCACCCGTTACAGTGCTTACATGCGTATGAATTCCATTTTCTACTCTATAAATTCGATACATAATTCTTTCATCTGGAAGTGGTGTCCAGCTTAATTTTGCTTTAAATAAACCGAAAGGACTAAACGATAGTTTCATTTTTACATCTTCAATCTTGCGCAATCGAATCGGAGCACCGATTGTTTCCACACCTTCTGGCTTCAAAAACTTCTCTTTCTGTTCTACATTTGCCTTCGTTAAAATTTTCTTAAACAATTTCGTTGCTGACGCACTTTCTCCTTGCAACTGATGTTCTTTATCTGTGCGGTCATAACCAATCCAAACTGCGCCTACTAAATTTGGCGTATAGCCCACAAACCACATATCTCTCGATCCATTATCGTCATTTGGTAAGGAAGTTGTACCTGTTTTCCCAGCTAATGCCCCGTTATATATACCTGCTTTCGCCGTCCCTTCTTTCACGACTCCTTCTAACATTTTCGTCATATACCATGCCGTTTGTTTCGAGAAGATTTTTGTTTCTACTTTTGGCGATTCTCCAATGACTGCGCCGTGTCTATTTAACACTTTATCAATAACGTGCGGCTCAATAATATCGCCATTTGCTAAAAATGCACGATACATTTTCACAAGATCGAATGGTGAAACACCGTTTTTCAATCCGCCAAGTGCTGTACTTAAACCAGCGTCTCCAATATGAACATTTCCTTTCTCTAAATATTGCTTTCCTTCTTCTACCCCTAACTCATTTAATAAGGAAACTGCCGGTACGTTTGCTGATTCTAAAATTGCATCGTACATCGTCATTTCTTTCGTATACTCATGATTGTAATTTCGAGGTTCATATCCTTCGAAAGAACTTCTCTCATTCGTTAATAAAGAATACGGATTATACTTTTTCGTTTCTAATGCTGGTGCATAGACGATTAGTGGTTTTAAAACAGAACCGGGCTGCCTTTTTGCAAAGACACGATTAAACCCCCTCGGCACATACTTTCTTCCGCCAATCGCCGCTTTAATCCCGCCTGTACGATTATCCATTAATAAAAATGCACCTTGTGCCCCTTCTTCTTTACCAGGGAAATTTCTCGCATCTTGAAACTGGTTATACGCTACCTTTTGAATCTTTTCATCCATCGGTACGACAAATGTATACCCTCCGCGCAGTACTTCTTGATGAGACAACCCGTATAAACGAGCTGCTTCATCTATGACCATATCAATATACGGCATATATGCGAGCTCATTCTCATCTAGGTTTTTATATAGAGCAATTGTCTTTCCTTGATATCGTACACTTTCTTCTGCATTCAAATAGCCTTGTTTATGCATAAGTGACAATACGAGATCGCGGCGCTCCTTACTCTTATTTGGTGATAAGTACGGCGAATATCCATTTGGTGATTTCGGAAGGCCTGCAAGCATTGCTCCTTCTTCTACTGTTAAATCCTCTACATTTTTATTAAAATACAACTTTGCTGCCGCTTGAATACCATAAGCCCCATGGCCAAAATAAATATGATTCATATACATTTCAAGAATTTGCTGCTTCGTATATTTTTGCTCTAATTGAAGGGAAATTGCGACTTCCTTCAATTTGCGCGTAAATGTTTTTTCACGAGTCAAAAAGACATTTTTAACAAGTTGCTGCGTAATGGTACTACCGCCCTCTACCTTTTCACCAGCTAACGTATCTTTATAGAGCGCCCGCAATATAGATGGGTAATCAATTCCTTGATGCTCATAAAAACGAGAATCTTCCACCGCAACAAACGCTTGCTGCACATACTTCGGAATTTGCTCGACTGGTACGAGTTCTCTATTTTCTACATATAATTTCGTAATTTCTTTCCCTTTCTGGTCAACGATACGTGATGAAGAGTGGAAAACAAGCTGCTTTTCATCCATCATATAGCCACCAGCTAACACAATAAGTTTGTAGAGTACAATCGCTACTACAAACGTTGCGACGCCGCCTACTAAAGTCCACTTTACTTTCTTCATACATCGGCCTTCTTTCCAAATGATGGTACATTTATTATTTGAAAAAGAATTATCTTTATGTATATAATCTTCGAAGTTTTTCTAAAGAGTTGATATAATAGAAACAAACTATTAAGGGGGCATTAAAATGAAGGCTATTATTTCATACGAAACACCTCTAGAACAAGCACATTTCACTGCAAAAAATGATGAGAAAAATATGTTTTATAAAGAAAATACAGAAGAATCTGTAGAAGGCTCACTTCAGTATGACGTACTAGACGCGGTTGGTGAATTTAAAGGACAACCTGGCTATATTGTTTGTAACAACATTTCTGTAACAGACGAAGGTCGCCCAGTATTTGAAAACCGCTTTAAAAACCGAGCAGGCCTAATCGAAAATGAACCTGGCTTCCAAGCGATCCGCGTTCTTCGCCCATTAAGTAACGATACATATGTCATCTTAACGATGTGGGAGACTGAGCAAAACTTTAAAGACTGGACAGAATCACGTTCATTCGAAAACGCTCATAAAAAACGTCCTGCACAAGCAGAAGGACAAGCTCCGGCGCATCCACATGCAGAAGCGCAAAAGAGTATTTTCTCTCGCCCATCTTTTGTGACTACTTTTGATGTGTTAGTTTAGAAATTCGCAACATTTGGTGCGTGAAATGATATCGACCGCACGACAAAAAAGGAAACACCACTACACGCTGGTGTTTCCTTTTTCTTTGTACCAATTATATATACGAAGTGCGTCTTGTTTACGCATATGCCTCACTTCATAACCATGCCCAGCTACCGCTACGGGAGTTGTACATAGTTCATCTTTTCTTTGAAAATACGATTGATTATATCCTACTGCTTGGACGTGTCTTCTTCGCATCATTCCTGTATATTTCGCAAGACCTCGGTACACCATCGTTAATTGATTTTCTCTCATCACGTAACCGCTGCTTGTGTAACGAGCGTATGCAAGTATTGTAAATACGATACATAGCGGTATCAGAGTGAACAACGCGGTATGTTGTTTAAAATATATACTCGCACCGACAATTGGCACAGCGAGCACCGCACTTGTAATCCAGCCCATGATGACGTAACGGCGTAGTGCCGCTTTCGGTAAATGAACGATTTCCTCTTCCATTTCATATGGCAACTGCAAATAGGTAAGTAACTGCTGTACATCTTTTTTCTTCATAAAAGGGTGTAACATCACTTCATTGCCGGCTGATTCTATACTTTGAATGACTTCCACTTCGACAGAGCAATAACCGAAAGGCTGGCGAAGAATTCCTTCTTTCACAGTAATTGCTTGAATACGGTGCAGTTTTAACACAAACTCTTTCTTTTCAAATAACCCTTGCACGATGCGAATTTCATTTCCTTTTCGCTCGATTTTAAAATTCGCGTATTTTAACGCATAGCCGGCCGTAGAAACGACCCACGAAATTGCCATTAAAATCACGGCCATAACAATTAATTCATATACACCGTTATCCATCACATACGCTTCCACTTTATTAATGAGCCATTTTGGAAGAAATTCATTAAACTCTGCGTAAATAAAAAGCAGTCCAGAAAATACTAATCCGAATCTACCAGATGTAATGGATGCGAATAAAATTTCTTTCGTTGTTAACTGATAAATCGTCTTACTTTCTTCTTCCGCGGGCGCTTCTTCACTCACAATACTTCTTTCTTTATGTAATAAAACCATTAATTCTTTCACTTCGTCTTCTTTAATACCAGCCAACATCACTTCTGGCTCACTACCGCCGCCCGCTACTTCTATATTCAATTTCGTAAGCCCAAGTAGTTGATAAATGACGTTAGAAGACGTACTAATGTTTTGCACACGGTCTTTATTTAAGTAACTTTCTTTCTTAACGAACACACCATGCTTTATATGTAAAATATTATTCTCAACCCAGTACACTTTAAAATACCATTTTACAGCTGAGAAAATGGCCATAATAGTTAAAAGGAACAATAAAACAAAATAAAATAAATACCACGGTTCATTCTCGTCTGAACGAAATAGAACAAGAAAAATAAAAGGTAATAAACCTGCAATTCGAATGCCTAATAATATTGTGATCGGATGTTGCCTCTTATACATCCTCATCACTCACCTTCGCAAGTTCTCCAATTTGTCTTTTCAACTGTTCCGCTTCTTCTTTCGTTAAACCTGGAATACTATGAGAAGTTGCCGCTGTTGAAATATGTAACTCTGCTAAATTATACTTTCTCATAATCGGCCCTTGTTCGATCGTCACGTGCTGTACACGAATCATTGGAATAAGCACTCGTTTTACAACGAACATTCCCTTTTGAATCTCAATCTCTTCTTCATTTAATCTGTAACTATAATAGCGTTGACGTAAATTCGGAAACACAAAATAATCAAGCGGGATAAATGTAATAGCGCCTGTTACTAACAATCCGAACAACCAGCCCCACCAGTTAAAGTTAATCATAAAAAAGAAATACGCAATTACGACTACTACTATAACCGCCGCCCCAATTAAAGCATGAATCCTCCACACTTTCAGCATATTAGCATGAATCTCCCTTTCTAACGGCTGCATCTCATCACTCCAATTATATGAATTTATTAATTACATATTAGTTGGTTTATACAGTTTTGTAAAATTATCCCGCTATTTGCGGGCAGTAAAACTCCCACCTCAAAATTCAGCTGGAGCAAAGAAGTTAGGTGGGAGTCGGGCTGCCCGTTAACGCCCGATTGGTGAGGGCTGATTAAAGTTTCACTTTATAGTTTTCTACATTGTATCGAGAACTTCTTTGAAATTCCCTTCATGAATGGAATACACTTGAAACTGAATGTAATCTATCTCATTCGTATCCGGATCAGCAAATGGTAAAATAGTAAATCTTGCTGCCGACCTTCCTAACATATCTACAATCATAAGAGCAACATCAATATGCTCAAAGTCTACACGGAATGCTACCTCTTCTCCCGTAAACTCATAATCTTTAATTGCATCATATGACTTATTCGCACTTATGAGCGTCACTTTTAATAGTTGGTTGAAATTTTCTGGTTTAAAATTAATCATTTATATAACTCCTTTTCCAATAAAACACTACGAAAACAGTGTAATCTTATACTTTCATAGCTTCACACATCAATTATATAAAAAATAAAGCTAGTTTTTTATAATTTTTTTGATATAATTACTTACGGGAAACGGGAAGAATTTTGTCTTCCCTTGTGTTTTTATTTGCATCTAGTACTTTTGCTAGATGCCTTTTTTTTATACTAAAAAAGGCATCCTCAAATAAGAAGGATACCTTTTTACTTTCATTATCTCTGTTTTGTTGCTGTTAAAATTCCACTGATTAAAGTTTCACTTTATTCACCGATCTTTACATTATGCTCCTTAGCCAAGTTGTTAAGATCCTGCTGATATTTCCGCATACCTTCTCTTCCTTTTGCTAATTTATCATTAGCTTGAGCAATGAGTCCTGTATCTTGTTTCTCTATAGCATCTAGTATAGTAACAAACCCTGATTGCTGTTCGTTAGCTGCCTTAATATATCCTTCATGAATCTTTGAAATCTCACTATTATCCACTTTTATAGCCTCTAGCTTCTCTACAAATTCCTTATACTCTGGAATAATTACATCTTGAAGTTCCTCATGTAGAGTTTCGTCGTCCTTGTAATTACTTCCAGTTACACTTTCATAATCCTTTATCGCTTTTCCCTCCAAAGAAGCAAGAGGTTTTATGTCTTTATTCATATACGTTAATAAATCTTCTTGAACTTGATCCTTCCCACAACCAGTAAGGGCTAATAATAATAAACTTCCTATAATTACTTTTTTCATAAACAATTCCCCTCCCCATGTCTAATTAACTACTATATTATGCCATTTCCATTACACATTTTCTATATCCATATATATTTTTTTATGAATTTATTATTCAATTACTTATACAGTCACATATACTCCTTGTACTTGCTTTTTACAACTATTTCTCTTGTAAGTAACTTCAATTGTATATTTTTATGCAGTATAGCACTTAAATATATTGGATACTTATCAGCATTATTCCCTCAAATTGTTTTTTAGAGTGTAAAGGCCATATTTAAAATACATCTGAAAAAATTTTAGCTATTAAAGTAATACTTTATTCAGGCTTTTAGAGGTTACTTACAAATCACCCCAAAAAGCGATTGCTTTGTTTGCTCTATATAAGACGGCGTTAATTCTTTCATCACTACATAAAAAAATGTTATTACTCCTGTTGAATTGAGTAATAACATTTTTATTTATAAACTACTTAACAAATTTGCTTCCAACTAGTATCTTTTATATCTTCGCTAGTCGGTTTTCTAACTAAGCCAACACAACATTCCTCGCAAGCACCGAACGTAATGAAATTTTTCTGCGCTTGTCTTAGAGAAACTTCATTTGCCCCGCCTTCAAAATCAGGATCGTTAAGCTGAACCTGATCATCTTCCCAAAAACATATGCTACAAATCTCATAGGTACCTGGTGGTTCTTCTTCTAAAGTTTCACTTTATATCCGCAGCATGGACAAGTGTGTTTCATTTTGTCACTCCATTACCAACTTATTTTTCCTCCCATATATTCCGGCCCACAAAGAATGTAACAGCGCAAATCATAGTTATCCCTATGAAATATATCATTTCAAGAGTACGAATTTCTTCATATGCAGCTGGAACTCCTACCATTACAGACAAAAAGATAAAAACAATACTAAAAGCTAAAAAAAGATATAATAGCAAAGATATAATATAGCTCAATTTAAATCGTAAAATGATAAATCTAAATAATAACTCCCCCAGAAGACACCCACCTAAAATAATAGGTACTCCGAAATACAATGTAAGGACTCCCATTTGCGAAGTAGATTGAATTACCTTTCCCAGTATGTTCGGCGAAGTCATCTCATCATTTTTTCCCATCCTATCATATAAATCAAGTGCCGTTGCTGAAATAAAGAAACTTAATATAGAAAATGAATACGGAATTAAAAATTTGCTCACTCTCATTCACCTCACTTTTTTCTTTACCTATATTATTCATTATTTGCACATGAAAAAAAGCTCGTCTTCCGCAAAAAACGAGCCATTCTATCTAATTCTCACTTATCCTCTTCTTATACCAATCCTGCATTCTCTCCGCATCTTCTACTCTCGTATGCTCTAATTTATACTCCGATGACGCACTAGAAAACTTATAGGTACATAAATTTGCACGGCGCTGGAAATATGATTGTGTTTTTTCAATTGATTGGACGTGTCTTCTTCTGACAAGTCCTGTATATTTTCCGACGCTACGATGTACAAGTGTAATTTGCTCTCCATTTACACTGTAACCATTTGTTTTAAATGTTGCGTATCCAAGTGTAAAGATGAGGATCGCGAGCGGTAGTAATGCCCACATGATGAAATACTTTTCAAAGTATATGCTTATTCCCGTAAGCGGAATTGCTAGCATGGCGAAGAAGATGAAACTATCAATTAAATAACGGCGCAAGGCTGCTTTTGGTAATGCGGTAATGTTTGTATTTAGTTCATATGGTAATTGTAAATGAGCGAGTAACTGTTGCACACGATCTTTACGAATAATCGGATGCAGTGTAACTTTGTCTTTCTCTTCGCCCATTCCCTTACTTTGAATGACTTCTACTTGCACAGCACAATAACCGAACGGTTGGCGTAAAATACTTTCTTTTATCGTAATACCTTGAATACGGTGTAACTTTAGTACGAGTTCTTTTTTCTCAAGTAACCCTTGCGAAATGCGGACTTCATCATTTTTTCGATTGACTGTAAAATCCCCATGTTTTAACGCATATCCAATTGTCGATATAATCCAAGAAACGACTAGTAAAATAGCTACCATGTAAATCCAGCCATATATATCATGGTCCATTACATAAGCCTCTACTCTATTTTTGATCCCTTTCGGAATGTACTCGTCCACTTGGTTATAAACGAAAAAGATTAAAGAGAATAATAATCCAAATTGACCAGATGTAATAGACGCTAATAAAATTTCTTTCCAAGTTAACTTGTATTCTGTCGCTTGTTTTTCCTCTGTAATAATTTCTTTTTCTACTGCATGTTCTGCTACTTCGTCTAACGCTTCTTCTGCTTTCACTTCTGGAGTCGGCTCATTTAGTAAGGAAATAAGCTCCTTCGCTTCACTTTCCGTAATACCAGCTAGGCTAACTTCTGCATCATCGCCTCCGCCAGCTGTTTCGATTTGAATTTTCTTTAAACCGAGCATTTGATATAACACGTTAGAACTTGTATGAATCGTTTGGACACGTTCTTTATTTAAGTAGCTCTCCTTTTTCACAAAGAGCCCTTGTTTCACATGTAATACGTTATTTTCAACCCAGTATGTTGTGTAATACCATTTTTCAAATGCTGAAAAGATAGTGAGTAAGCCAAATCCTGCGGGAATTAAATACCAAAACGGGAATTTCCCATTCAAGCTAAACATGAAAATAATTAATGGCACAAAATCTGTTATTTTTAATTCTAATAACATCGTGATGGGATGCTGCCTCTTATACATCCTCATCACTCACTTTCGCTAATTCTGCGATTCTCGTTTTTAACATTTCTGCTTCATACATCGTTAACCCTGGAATACTATGAGAAGTTGCTGCTGTTGAAATGTGCAGTTCTGCTAATCCATACTTTCTCATAATTGGCCCTTGTTCAATCGTTACGTGCTGTACACGAATCATCGGTACTAATACACGTTTTACGACGAAAAGACCGTGTTGAATTTCAAGCTCTTCTTCATTTAGTTGGTAGCTGTAATAACGCTGACGTAGTTTCGGGAATAAGAAGTACGAAAATGGTGCGAACGCAACTGTTAGCCCAATCATCACATACAAAATCCACGCCCACCAATCAAACTTTATCATGAAGAAAAGGTAAGCTAAAATGACGAGAATACCGATCCCTTCTTCAATAACAGCCCGAACTTTCCATACCTTGACCATGTCAGGGTGAATTTCATTTTTCAATGGATCCATGTAACCACTCCAAATCTAGTAATCTAATATATGAATTCTCTCAAGTTATATTTTACATAACTTTACAGAAAATTCATATTCATTCTTCTTTATCCCTCTTCTCAGGAATAAAATATCCGAACCAAAGTAGCCAAACAAGACCGATTAACTTCAGCCAACTTCCATCCGCCTGAAAAGCTTCAACCATTCCTGGAATTTTATAAATCCCAACGAATCCAAGAAACCCGAGCCACCAGTTTTTTTGCATTTTCACGTTTACTCCTCCTTCATGACGTTTTTCACATTTTGAATCCAAATTTCTTTATACTTTAACTGGAATCCCATCAGCATATAGTTGCTCATATTATCAATAACGAGCGCTAACGTGTGGGCATTTTCTTCTGTTGCATGTTGTGACACAACGCCAAGTTCCACACCTTTCTTCAATAAATCGTGGAAACCATTTAAGAAATTTTCTTGTATTTCAAATAAACGTTTCTGATACTTTTCATTTCGCGCCGCAGTTACGATAAATTCATTTATAACGCGCAGTATTCCTTCTTGCCCTTCATACTCCGATAACATATGTAAACCATCTGCGATTAACTTTTCTGCAAAGTTTTCTTTCGTATATTGTTCTTTATCAAAATAACTCATGAAATGATACCCAGAAAAAATCTCTTCAAATAAAAAATCTACTAGAGCTTCTTTAGATGAAAAATGATAATAAATAGCTGGCTTTGATATTCCAACTTCTTTCGCAATCATGGAAAGACTCATCTTCTCAATGCCATGCTCTGCCATTAGTTTAAATGAAGCTTCTACAATGTGGTGCGATGTTTGTAAATTCTTTGTCATACTGTACCTCACTCTTTTTTACTTACCGGTCGGTAAATAAATTGTAAAATGAAACGGAATGATTTGCAAGTGAATCAAATTTTTAACAGGAGATTCTTGATGAATTTAGAAAAGTATAAAGTAAAAACAACGTATAACAATAAGGGGGACATTTATATGGGATTTAGTGGTAAAGGTGGTAGCGGCGGCACTGGTGGCGGTGAAGATGGACAAGCTGGTAAGAGCGGATTTCCATTCATCATTGTACTCTTTATCGTATTGATTATAGTTGGAGCTAGTTATAGCGGACTTGGCTTCTAGGAACAGACACATTCAAGTAGTTCCCAACTTAGCCGGACACACAAAATAGAAAGCTCTAGTTATATAACAACCAGCGCTTTCTATTTTCAGTATTCTTATACATAATGTGTGTTTCATCTGTATTTCATTATTGATCATCCACAATAATATACGCTGTTCTAATTGGCCCATGTACACCTACGACAAGGTTCATTTCAATATCCGCGCTATTTGACGGACCAGAAACGAAATTCACACAAGCCGGCAGGTTTTCTCCCGCTTCATTTTGATTATGAATAAGTTTTGTAGCTTGGGTTAATCTTGGTACGATCGTACTTTTAGGAACAATTGCAATATATGACTCCGGAAGAAGGCTAACATGTCTTCCTTTTAACCCATCATTAAATAGCACAACGGTTCCCGATTCTGCCAAAGTCATATCACTGAATGTAATGCCAAGGTCAGCAGCTTTCGCAAACGCTATGTCCTCATCTTTATGATCTAATCCCCATGCCCGAAAATGTGTTGTACCTTCATTTTTGAAAAGCGGAGTAAGACCATACTCATTAAAGCGCTCATCATTCGCATACATCGCAGATTTGATATTCCAATCTGTTATAAAAGACCCCAATGTTTCAACAAGATTTTCCTTCGTTGTTCGCTTTACTTCTGTATGAATCACTTCGCAGTGCTCTATTAACTGTAATACAAGTTCGTCTTGCGAAAGTCCGTCAAACACATTCCACTGCGGGGAAACAGACCATTTCGGTTTTTCCACTGCTTCTGGACGTTTCCTGCCAAGCTTTTCTGATAATTGGAATAAAAATTCCTCACGATTTTGGATGGCCATCATTATTCTCCTTTTCGTGTTTTTTAAACCACTCTCGAAACGGTTGTTTTTTCGGAACTGGAAAATCTCTCGCATCCGTCCAATCTTTTAACGGCCCAATGCCGCGCTCGATCTTATCTCCTTTTGCAAGAGGCTTTAATGCATACGGAGCACTCTTCGCTGCGAAAGAAAATAATTTAGAACTATTCACTACTTTTTCAAAGCCTTTCATAGCTACGTTCCAAGCTACGGGTGAGTATTTTTCTTGTACAATGCGGCTACGATGCTTAATTAATAAGTCATGTAACGGGATTTTCACTGGACACGCTTCTGTACAAGCACCACAAAGGCTAGATGCATAAGGTAAATCCTTATATTCATCATATCCCCCTAAAAGCGGTGTCAACACAGCTCCAATTGGTCCTGGATAAATAGAGCCATATGCATGTCCACCAATATGCCTGTATACAGGGCACACGTTAATGCATGCCGCGCAACGAATGCACTGAAGGACACTTTGGAATTCTGTTCCTACAATATCAGAACGGCCATTATCAACAATGACTAAATGAAATTCCTCAGGTCCATCCGTCCCGCCTGGCTCAGTTAACCCTGTAATATAACTTGTTAACTTTTGTCCTACAGAACTTCGGCATAAAAGTGTTACTAAAACATCAAGCTCTTCCCATGTCGGAACGATACGTTCCATCCCCATAACTGTAATTAACGTTTTCGGAAGTGTCGTCGTAAGTCTTGCATTTCCTTCGTTTGCTACGATAGAAATGGAACCAGACTCTGCAACAGCAAAGTTACATCCAGTCACCCCTATATCTGCTGCAAAAAAATCATCACGTAAATATGCTCTTACAAACCTCGCCATTTCCGTAGGATCAGATGTTCCAGTGTAATTTAACTTTGTTTTAAATATTTCACAAATGTGTTCTTTATCTTTGTGAAGACACGGAACAACAATATGTGACGGAGGATCATGGTCGTTCACTTGTAGAATAAATTCCGCAAGATCTGTTTCTAACACTTCCGCTCCGGCTTCTTCAATCGCTTCATTTAAACTAATCTCTTCCGTTACCATCGATTTGGATTTCACAATTTTTTTCGCATTTTTCTTTTTTACAATCCCTTTTACATATTCCCTTGCATCTTCGGCAGTCTTTGCAAAATAAACAAAACCACCGTTTTTCTCAATATTTTCACTCAGCTCATATAAATAATAATCAAGGTTTTCTAATGTATGCTTTCGAATTTCTTCTCCTAAAGCTCGCCATTCTTCCCAATTCCCAAGACTCTCAGTAGCTTTTAATTTCTTGACTCTCAGACCATCTTGCGCTTTCCTGACAGCCTTTCGCATAAATTGATCCCCAATGCCTGTTTCAGTACGCTTATGAAAGGGATCGTTCCCAATTTTCATTCCCATCTCTATATCCCCCTCCTATTTTCGATCTTCATTTAATACTTGAGCAATATGTTTTACATCAATCGGATAACCATTACGTGTTAAACGTCCTTTTATATTCATTAAGCAGCTACAATCCATCCCAATTAACACTTCCGCACCGGTTTCCATAATATGCTTTACCTTTTCCTCAACCATTTGCTCAGAAATTTCCGGCATTTTCACTGAGAATGTCCCTCCAAATCCACAGCAATCATAATTATGCGGCAGTGAAACAACTTCCAGTCCCTTTACACATTTTAATAATTTTTGCGGCGGTTCCTTAATCCCCATTAATCGGCTCATATGACAAGATGTATGAACCGTTGCTTTTTTATGAAGCTCCGCACCTAAATCTTCTTTCCCTAATACTTCAACGAGAAATTGTGTGAATTCATATGTTTTATTTGCAAGTTCAGTCGCTTTTTTCTTCCACTCCGCTTCACTTTCAGAAAATAAACCGGAAAACTCATGGACCATCATAGCGCAAGACCCCGATGGTGCCACAACATACTCTGAACCAGCAAAGGCTTCAATCATATGTTTTGCAGCTGTTTTTGTTTCTTTCACGTACCCGCTATTATAAGCAGGTTGTCCGCAGCAAGTTTGAGTTTTTGGAAAATCAACTTCACACCCTAAATCTTCAAGAATTTCCACAACATCTTTTCCTACTTCTGGATAAAAAACATCTGCCACACAAGTGATAAATATTGATACTTTCATATTTGCACCCCTAAATACAGTAAAGTAAGCTCAAATAGCTTTATAACCAAATCTGCCTTATCTGTATATTATTGGTAATATAATAAAAAAATATGAATAGAAATAGAAAAAAAGACTCTCAAATTTGAGAGTCTTTTTATTTGTTTAGAACTTCTTTAATTCTTAACGCTTTCTTTTTCATTCCGAAAAACTATATTTCCATTTACCATTGTAAAAATAACCTTAGCATCTTTAATTTCTTCCACCGGTGCAGTAAACAAATTCCGATCTAGCACAACTATGTCAGCTAACTTTCCTTCTTCTATTGTGCCTAATTCCTTTTCGCGAAATGAGGCATACGAAGGAGTATACGTGTATGCTCGTAACGCTTCCGCTAATGATATTTTCTCTTGCGAATTCCATTTCACACCTTCATCATCTAGCCTTGTTACAGCTCGGTAAATTTCTGGTAACGGGTTTATTGTAACAACAGGATAATCGCTGCCAAATACAAGCATTGTTCCTGCATCCATTAATGTTTTCATCAAGTAATTGTATTGCATTCTTTCTGATCCAATTAACCTTCTATATACTTCTCGACTTGTAAGATTAATATGTTCAGGCTGAATAGACGCCATCACCCCTAGTTTTTGAAACCGCTCAATATCATTTGGATGAATCATTTCGACATGCTCAATTGCGTGCCTTGCATCTCTTTTTCCATTCTGTATTTCAGCTTCTTCAAAAACATCTAATGCTAAACGTACAGCTCCATCTCCTATTGCATGAAACCTTACGCGAAAGCCCTCCTTATCAGCCGCTACTGTCCATTTTTTTATGATTTCTGGTGGATATGTAGTATGCCCTCTTGTCGTTTCTTCATTATATGGTTCAAGTAAATATGCCGTATAACTAGTTGTTACTCCATCAATAAATTGTTTAAACCCACAAAATTGAACCATACTAGATTTGTATTTTTCCTTTAAGGATCTTGCTAAGTTTAAATCTCCATTTAGCGGAGCAACAAAATGAATTCTCGTTGTTAACTTTCCTATTTTTTCAAATTCATCATATAACTCAGCTTCTTCCACGCCCATTTCTGGTATCCTCAATAAATCATGCACAGAGGTTACTCCATATTTCGCAGCTTCTATTAAAAAATTCTGAAGCAATATCCTATTTCGTTTAGAGTTAAACTGCAATACACTAGTTGCTAACCCCACTGCATTTTCCTTTAAGACTCCTGTTAGCTCACCATTTTGATCCCTGACAATTTCTCCGTATGGTGGACTCTTAGTTTCTTTATTAATCCCTGCCATTTCGAGTGCTTTACTATTTAGCCAAACACTATGAAACTCAGCATGGTATAAAAACACCGGACGATCTGCAACATACTCATCCAATATCATCCGATGTGGCTCTTCATGAATTTCCCACAAATTCTGTTCCCAACTGCTTCCAATCACACAATTTATCTCGGTATTTCGTTCAGCAAATTCCTTTACAAGCTTTCCAACTTCTCTAGCTGAACGCGCATGAATTAACTGTACTCCCTCATTTACTAAACTTCCTAACATTAAATGAATATGGAAATCATGAAATCCAGGCATAATAAGCTGATTTCCAAAATCATGTACAATTGTGTCAGCATCTACATAGCCATGAATCTCTTCTTTCGGAACAAGAGCAATAATCTTATCATCCTTAACAATAATTGATGCCGAGATAGGTGTTTCTCCTATACCCGTAAATACAGCCTGACTACTTAAAATCATATCCGCTTTTTTTCTCATAATTCTCCCCCTAAATAGATACTTCTTGTCCATCTTCTTTTGGCGATTCATCAAAATTCATCTGTGGTGGCTGAACACGGAATAATTTTGTTATATATAGAAGGTATACAATACCTATAATGGTCCATATTCCTCCCAGTATGAGAGACATCTTGTCCAAATCACTCCACAATTTAATTGTTATACATGCACCAATTAGCGGTATTAATAAATAGAGAATCGCAGATTTTAATGACCTTTGCCCCCCCTTAATAAAATAATGTGCAATGACGGAAATATTCACAAATGTAAAGGCGATCAATGCACCGAAGTTAATAAAAGATGTAATTGTAACAAGATCAGTAAATAGTGCCATCAAAGCAAACATACTCACTAAAATAATATTTTTGATAGGCGTTTGAAAACGCGGATGTATATAGGCGAAAAATGATTTTGGTAGTACAGAATCCCTCCCCATTGCATATAAAATACGCGAAACACTAGCATGAGAGGCTAACGCGGATGTAAATGCAGTTACAATCATTCCTGCAAGAAACAAAGCATTAAATAAATTCCCTCCAATCATTCTAGCGATTTCAGCAGCTGCCGTATCTAAACTTTTATATGCCAAATAATCTGGATGTATTAAATGTGCTAGATATGAAACGATAATATAGCAAATACCGGAAAAGCAAATGACAAAGAAAATCGCTTTTGGAATGGTCTTTTTTGGTTGAATTGTCTCCTCTGCAAAAGTTGTTAAAGCATCAAACCCTAAATAGGATAAACAAAGTACAGATGCCCCTGAAAATGCTGCAATTATTGAAGAATCTGGATTCATAAACGGTTTTAATGAAAACAATGTTCCCTCTCCTGTTCCATTAAGAAGTGAATGAATACATAGAGCGCAAAAAACCATCAATACGATATATTGGAATCCTAAAAAAATCATATTCATTGTAATCGTTACTTTTGTTCCTACAACATTAATTACTGTCACAATTATAATCATCGCAATAATCCATATACTAGAAGGAATAGAAGGAAGATATTCCGATAAATAGAGTGAAATAATGAGGAAGTTAATCATGGGGATAAACAAATAATCCATTAAAATTACCCAACCAACCATGAAACCTAATCCTGGACTTAATGACTTTTGCGTATACGTATAAGCTGATCCCGAAATTGGATACGCTTTTGTCATTTGTCCATAACTATATGCTGTAAATAACATCGCACATAGGGCAAGTATATAGGCTGTTGGTATCACTCCTTTTGATAAAGATTCCACTACGCCAAACGTAGTAAATACCGTTAATGGTGCCATATAAGCCAGACCTAGCAATACAAGTGGAAAAAAAGTCAACGAACGCTTCAACTGAATGTCATCTTTCACTTTTCAACCCCCTTCACCTTTGCAACTTATCTATGCAATTTTTGTTCCATTTTGTTACCCTATGGGAAAATCATTATTTTCTCATGTTACAAAGCAAAAAAAAACGGATAAATTCCCCACGGGAAAATATCCGTTGCTGCATAAGTTATGAATACTTGCATACTTTCCGTACGCCATAAATATAAAAAAAGCATCCCAAATTACACATTTAGGATGCTTTCTTTTGTTGTAACGCAAATCAGTTTCTATTCAGTAATCTCATACGATAACAATTCATCGTCACTTCGCCAAGTCGTTGCAATAATTGATAGTTCGCGTATGCTCCGACCGGGGCACCGATGATCGGGACGAGCTGAAGCATCTTCGCTAAATCGATATAGTCTCGGTACTCTGTTTGGAACTTTTCCCAGTCCATATGATTTTCTTCTTCTGTATCCCACGTTTCAATTGCTTTCCATACTTCTTTTCGGTGATCATCACTGGAAAAAGCGAGCTGGAAAACGTGAAGAATAAAGAGGCGTTCTTCTTTGTTACTCGTATCAAATCCGTACAATGTTGCTGCATCGAATAAAAATTTAATTTTAATGCTGAGTAGAAGCGGAAAGTCAGCAAGACCGAGGAGAATCCCACCAGCTCCTGTCCCTGCTCCTTCTGCCGCTGCTACTTTTTTATATTCGTCCATTTTTTTACGAACTTCATCGTCACGTCTTTGCAGTGACCAAGTCGTTTCTTTTAATTTCGGCTTTATAAAGTTTGATCCGGCGCTAATCGTTTGCACCATCATCCGAATCGTTTCTGTTAATACTTTTTGTACTTTCGCCGGAATAAGCTGTTGTACTTTCGTCTGCATTTTTTTTGAGAACCGTGTCATCATAGAAGAATCTTTCATGAATGTAGCTTTCCACTGCTCCAATTCTTTTATAACCTTTTCTTCATACGTAATCATAGGTCCATTCCCTTCAGTTTAAACGCTCAATGCGCTTTGCACTGTATTGATAAACGAAGCCGATACTAAATAATATGCTTACGACAAATAAAATACCGGTCATTATGAAATCTTTCGTCGCAAGTGCAAATAAAATTGTAAATACAATGCTACCGATAATAAGAATCGCATTTAATAAAGCAAGAAAATCTTCCTTCTTCTCGTCTTCCTCTACTGGATACAAATCAAGCCAAATTTTCATGCGGTAATGTTTCCATAGGGGTAATAGCTGATAACCGATTAAGTATAAGAAAATAAGACTTACGATAAAACGTCCATATACAAATGGGATAAAATAAAGAATGACTCCCCCAAGAACGAGTAAACGCACATATAAGCCGAAATAGTTGCCAGATCTTAAGAACGTTCTCGTATATAAGTATAAATATGTACGTTTTTCACCAATCATCGAAAGGATGAAATCAAGCCATTTTCTACGGGATACTTTCTCTTTTAATGCTGGCACGTCAACAAACATATTCGCAATGCGATATAGCAGCATCATTTTTTTACCTTCTTCAGAAATTAAATACTCCCAGTTCAGCGGCTTTCCCTTCACCATTTGATACATGATCGCAAGGTATAACACCATAAGCAGAACGATTACACAGGTAAAAAGAACGGAAGTACGTTCTACAAGGAAATATACAAATAGACCGTTTAAAATAAAACGAATAAACCCATCAGCCCTTTGTATATTTCGATCTGTTAAAAATGACTTTTCCCACGTTACAAATAAATTCCATGCTTTTACAATGACAAGCGCGATTACAATCCATATGTAAGCCGCTCCTGTTTGCTTCATTTGCTGGAAATATAACGGAGCAAGTGCAGCTGCTACCATTGCGATTATGTATAACTGAATCATAAACGTGAAGAAAAATGCCTTTGTGAAGTAAGGCTTTAGCTTTTCTTCAACTGGCAGCAAGTAAACAAGGTCTGCTTCTTTTAATAACGTTTGAATGGATCCGGCTGTTAAAACGATTCCTATTAATACTGCCATCACAAGCGCAGTTGGAAACGAAGGTGTTAACGTTTGTAACCATTGCTGGTAATAATACGCTCCTGCACCGATGATGAACACGAAAATAAATTTCAAATGATCATTAAATACGTATTTACTATATGTACGAACTTCTTTTAGAAAGTGACGAAATCGTTCTTTCCATAATGCTGTGCTATTCATAATCTTCTTCCTTCGTTAACGCAATGTAAATGTCATCTAGCGTCGCACCAGGCATATTAAACTCGGACTGCAGTTCAGATAACGTTCCTTTCGCTCTTACTTCACCTTGATGTAAAATAATGAACGAATCACAATAACGCTCTGCTGTCGCTAAAATGTGTGTACTCATTAAAATGCCTGCACCGCTCTTTTTCATTTGGTCCATCATTTGAAGAAGGGATTGAATCGCTAACGGATCCAGTCCAACGAACGGTTCGTCTACTATGTAAAGAGATGGCTCAACTAAAAATGCGCTCATAATCATTACTTTTTGTTTCATCCCTTTTGAGAAATGAGACGGGAACCATTTCAAACGATTTTTCATGCGAAACTCTTGTAATAGTTGTCCCACACGTTCTTCATATTGTTTTTCATCGACACCGTACGCCATCGCTGTTAACTTCAAATGCTCTTCTAGCGTTAACTCATCATATAATACCGGTGTTTCTGGAATGAATGAGAAGCTAGAACGGTACGCTGTCATATCATCACGAATTGTTTTTCCATTAATTGTGACAGTTCCTTTTTTCGGTTCCATTAAACCGATAATATGTTTAATCGTCGTACTTTTACCAGCTCCATTTAAACCGATTAAGCCGACAAGTTCGCCTTTATTAACAGAGAACGAAACATCTTTTAATACAGGTCGTTTCGTATATCCTCCTGTAACATTTTCTACACGTAATAACTCGCTCATACGACACCACTTTCTTCATTTATATTCATTCTATATTCATCTTACCAAAAATCATGGTGCACTACATAGTATCGATGTCTCCAAAAAAAATTTTAATTTCTTGGCATATATTTTTACGAAAGCGGACATCATAATTAGTGAGGAAGGAACACATTGAAAAAGCAACCACCAATTGATGAGTACAACAACATAGTGAAGCCATCATGAAATGGGGTGTCCATGTTGGACAAAGAAATTTACACATAACCAGATTATTTGTTTCATTTTCGAAACGGGGTGTCTCCGAAAGAGCATATACTGTTTTAAAAAATAAACAATTTCCTTAAAAAAAGATTGCAATTCATTTCACTTGAAAATGGGGTGTCTACGGCAGAAACTTTAGCCGATTTACCATGCATTTCTTAAATAAATGAGGTGTCTGCGAAACGTAAATTACGAAAATGCTTTTTCAATCCCTCTTCAGAAAACAGGAAGCTGAGTCAGCTTCCTGTTTTTCGTGTTTGTTCTCGTATGTAATTATGGTAAAATACGGCTAAGGCTATTTGAAAGGATGAGATCGATGAATCATACAGCAGATAATTGTATTTTTTGTAAAATTATTGACGGGCAAATCCCTTGCTCAAAAGTATACGAAGATGAACATGTACTTGCATTTTTAGATATTAGTCAAGTGACAAAAGGACATACACTTGTCATTCCAAAAGTACACAAACAAGACATTTTTGCGTTAACGCCAGAAATTGCATCTCACATCTTTGCTGTCGTTCCGAAAATCGCAAATGCAATCAAAGCAGAGTTTAATCCAGTTGGCTTTAACCTACTTAACAATAACGGTGAAAAAGCTGGACAAACTGTGTTCCACTTCCACCTTCATTTAATTCCACGCTACGGTGAAAACGATGGTTTCGGTGCTGTTTGGAAATCACACCAAAATGAATACACAATGGAAAGCTTACAAAATATCGCAAGCACAATTGCAAATAGTGTGAAATAGTGACACTATAATAAGAAGTAATACATAACAAGCCAATTTCCTAAAGTGATTAAATATTGCACGGCTTGTTTCTCCACTCAAGATGCCGGGGAATGTATATAGCACGTTTTTCTTTCCCTTGTCTTAAAGATATGCATATTTTTTCACATCATGAATACGAACAAAAAATAAGGAGGTCTCCTTTTATGTCAAAAGCTAAATCCTTTATTACAGGTGTCATTTGCGGCGGAGCAGTTGCTGGACTAGCTGTTCTTTTCTCAACTCCTTCTTCTGGTAAAGACATGCGCGGTAAGCTGAAAGAAAAAGGAAATGATATGAAAAAGACTTTAGCTGATATTACAGCTGATACACAATTATTAAAACGTCAAATCGTTGAAACTGCTTCAGAAGGTAAAGAAGTGTTTCAAGAATTAAAAGACGATATGCAAGACACGCTTTCTAACTGGAAGCAAGATATTTCTCAAAACAAGCGCCATATCGAGAAAGAAATTTTGGACATTCAAAAATCAATCGAGAAACTACAAGAAGCTGTTCCAGAAAAAGCGTAAACAGATTCCTGCTTAGTTTTTTGCATATAACAAATATTTTTTAGATAAATTGACCTTAACACGGCATATCACTTAGATATGCCGTGTTTTTATGCATTTACAATATATGTTATCACCTAACACGTATGGACAACACATGTATTCAAGACTCATAAACCGCTTCCATCGTTATGCATGATTTGTATAGAATATCGTTTTTCCAAAAAATTTTCACAATTCTCACAAAAAGACTTTATTAATTTTTATTTTACTGGCATAATAGATAGTAATGAAAAAGAATGTTAAAGTGGGTGAGTAAATGAAAAGTGGAGAAAAAGATTACTCGGTAAAAGAAGCGATGATTTTCAGCCAACGCATTGCTCAATTATCAAAAGCATTATGGAAATGTGTAGAGAAAGATTGGCAACAGTGGATTAAACCTTACGATTTGAACATTAATGAGCATCACATTTTATCAATCGCTTATCATTTAAAAGGGGCTTCTATTTCTGAGATTGCTAAATTTGGAGTTATGCACGTATCAACGGCGTTTAACTTCTCTAAAAAGCTAGAAGAACGCGGCTATCTTGTATTCTCGAAAAAAGAAGATGATAAACGAAATACGTACATTGAAATTACAGACAAAGGGGAAGAATTGCTACTTCGCTTAATGGAGGAGTATGACCCTGAAAATAATTCTGTGTTTAATGGGGCTCTTGCACTTCGTAATTTTTATGGGAAGTTCCCAGAAAATATCGAGCTGATTGCAATCTTGCGTAATATTTACGGACAAGACTTCATCGATATTTTTGAGAAATCGTTAGAAAGTATTGAGGAGAACTTTACGGAATCCGATCAGAAGTTAGTTAAGAAATAATCTATTTATTTTTTCGCAATCATGCTTAAGAATTCATTCATAAGTGGCTTAAATAAACCTTGTTTTGCTAGCGCTTCCGCAGTTTCGTGTACTTCGAGCTGATGTGGAAGCGCTTTTTCAAATTGATCTAACAGCGCATCGAACAATAAAAGGCCTTCTGCTTTCTCTGCTACGTATTGTTCGTTCAGGTTTTCACAAAGTTTCAGTATACATTCAATATCTTTTTTACGGGCTTTTTTCTTTATGATCAAAGAATAAAATGGACACTTTTCTTCATCAATCATTTTAAATAGTAGGTCTACGTAATATTCAGCTTGTTCTAATCTTCTTACAACGTCCATTTTCTCCCTCACTTTCTAACACAAAGTCTTCTATTTCTGAATTTTGTAACACGAACAAAATATCGTGTGATACAATATATATATGTATTTTAGCCAAAAGGAGGTCTCGCCTCATGACTCTTATAACCGTTGTTTTTGTCGCATTCGCACTTCTTGTTATATTTTACACGAATTTCATGACACATACACTGTGCGAACGAAAACAAATATCTGCGAGCCGCCAACCTGGTGTCTTTCGGGTTATTAATGTATGTATAACAATTTTATTAATTTCTAGTTATATAGAAATTATATTTCATGGAAAGTGAGGAAGGAAAGCCCCTTCCTCACTTTTTTCCTCTATAAGCAAATTATACCTACTATAACCAATAAAATAAACAGTACAAGTAATAAAATAAGTTGAGAATTCATCCCCATCCCCCTCCTCTATTCTGTATATGCGACATTCGCCCAATATGGCACACTTTCAAAATCTGACACGAACTGGTTAAAATTTCTTTATCAATAGGAAAACGAGTCGAAATATGATATATTAAATTTTGTACATATTGCTTATACTATGAAATAAATGACACGCATCTTAACTTTATCCTCAGCCTCGGTAAGCCCTGTTAAGCGCGCTTTACCAATATCAAAAGCAAAAGTATCAGTGAGACTTAATCGGGCTCTTATGAACCAAAATTCATTGGTGTAGGATAAATTAAAAATACATAATAGTAGGAGTGTTTATTGAATGAAGAAAGCTATGCTTGCCTTAGCCGCAACAAGTGTATTCGCCTTATCAGCATGTGGAACATCATCATCATCAGACAAAATTGTTACATCTAAAGCTGGTGACATTACAAAAGACGAGTTCTACACTCAAATGAAGCAAACAGCTGGTAAACAAGTACTAAATAACATGGTTATGGAAAAAGTACTTATTAAAAACTACAAAGTTGATGACAAAGAAGTAGACAAAAAGTACGATGAAATGAAAAAGCAAGTCGGTGATCAATTCGATACACTATTAAAACAACAAGGTATTAAAGAAGAAACGTTAAAAAATAGTGTTCGCGCTGAATTAGCTCAAGAAAAAGCTATCGAGAAAACAATCACTGATAAAGAACTAAAAGACAACTACAAGCCTCAAATTAAAGCAAGCCACATTCTTGTAAAAGATGAAGAGACTGCGAAAAAGGTTAAAGAAGAACTTGGACAAGGTAAATCTTTCGAAGAGTTAGCAAAACAATACTCTGAAGATACTGGTTCAAAAGAAAAAGGCGGAGACCTAGGATTCTTCGGACCAGGTCAAATGGTTAAAGAATTCGAAGATGCTGCTTATAAAATGAAAAAAGATGAAGTAAGCGAACCTGTAAAATCACAATTCGGTTACCACATCATTAAAGTAACAGACATTAAAGAACCAGAAAAATCATTCGATCAATCAAAAGCTGACATCAAAAAAGAATTAGTTCAGAAGAAAAAGCAAGATGCACAATTTATGAACGATCTTATGATGAAAGAAATCAAAAAAGCTGACGTAAAAGTTGACGATAAAGATTTAAAAGATCTTTTCGAAGAGCCAAAAGCTGACGCTAAAAAAGAAGAAAAGAAATAATGAAGTGAAAAAAGCTTGGGATACCCCAAGCTTTTTTATTTTGCATTAATTAAGTTATTTTAGGTAGCAGCAGCAAGACTCTCCCCTCTTTAGATCGTTATATAAATATTGCAACGGGAACGAACATCTACATTAAAAAATAGTTAACGTAAAGACCTATTTCATAGCATACGCCCTACTGAACTAACGCGTAGGATAATTTCACACAGTTTGGCAAGAATATATGCTAAAAAGGTGTACGGAAATGAAAAAAAATTATCAATCTATTTTTCAAAATAGCTGCTTTCTATTTGTTATAAAACACTGGATTGTAGCATACTTTTAATCAAACTTTATTTCAAAGATACAGCTATTATTTAGTAGTGTCTTCCCCACTGATTACAGCATCATTTCATTTTTGTTTATCGATAAAGTGATATACCCCTCGCCCTTATTCCATTCAACACAAAAAAACCTCGATTCGCGCAGCACGGAACCAAGGTTTATCTCATCATTATTGATTAAATTCAAAAACTATGTTAAATTAGTACAGAAACACATTTATCAAGATATAAATAACGTATTTATCCGTATCTTAATTGTACAACAAAATCTATTTTCAGTCAACCTCTATTTTTCACTTTTAAAGGAGTGCTTACGTATATGAATAAAAAACTTGATTTAGAGCAAAAACGATTGGATACCGTAATCGAAACGATTACAGAACAAATTGATAAGTTGGAAAATGAAACTGGCAGACGCCGAGCAGAAGTAATCAACATCCGTAAACATTTCTGGGATGATGTGAAAGTTAATACTGATACTTTTGATGATTATCTTGAAACGGTTATCAATTTAAGACAACAAGCTCAGTCACTCGCTGTAACACAAATTACACATAAGCACACTTTCAATCGACTTGCTGCACTAAAACGTATGCATAAAGCACCTTACTTCGGACGCATTGATTTTACAGAAGAAGGCGATCCTGCCGCAGAGCAAATTTATATCGGTGTCGCTACCCTTACCGATGCAAGCGGCGAAAACTTTCTCATATACGATTGGCGTGCACCTATTTCAAGTGTCTACTATGACTATCCACCAGGGCCAGCTAAATATAATACGCCAGGTGGTGTCATTAACGGAACGGTAGAAAAAAAATTACAATATATTATTCAAGGCGGCGTGATTGATTCTATGTTCGACACGAGCCTTACAATTGGAGACGAAATCCTACAACAAGCGCTCGGAAAAGGTACAAACAAACATATGCAAAGCATCGTTGCGACTATCCAGCGTGAGCAAAATGAAATTATAAGGCACGATGAAGGACGACTACTTATCGTGCAAGGAGCTGCTGGTAGTGGTAAAACGTCGGCTGCTCTGCAACGAATCGCCTATTTACTATATAAATATCGCGAATGGTTAAAAGCAGACCAAATTATTCTCTTCTCCCCTAACTCCATGTTCAATAGCTACGTTTCTAACGTATTACCAGAACTAGGTGAAGAGAATATGCAACAAGTGACATTCCAGGAATATTTAAACCATAGACTGAGTAAGTCATTTGATGTGGAAGATCCTTACGAGCAATTAGAATATATGCTAACTGAAACGAATAGTCCTGCCTATAAAACGAGAAATGCGAGCATTCGCTTTAAAGCATCTACTCAATTTTTTGAGATGATTAGAGCGTACAGACAATCTCTTGAATCTTCAGGCATGTTATTTAGAGGAATGAAATTTAGAGGAAAACCAATTGTCTCTGCTAAACAAATTACAGAACAATTTTACAATACCGACTCCTCCCTCCGCTTCCATAGCCGAATTGAGAAGTTAACAGATTGGCTAAATAAACAAATAGATGAACTTGAAAAAACAGAACTGAAAAAGCCTTGGGTAGAAGAAGAAATTGAACTACTTAGTAAAGATGAATATCAAAAAGCTTATAAATACTTGCAGAAAAAAGGCGAGTTTGACGACAATTCCTTTAATGATTATGAGCAAGAAACGAAAGTACTCGGACGAATGATTGTCCGCAAAAAATTGAAGCCGCTTCGTAAAGGCGTTCAAACATTGCGTTTCATCAATTTCACAGGAATATATAAACAACTCTTCACAGATGCATCATGGGTTACTGGAGAAAAACCGAAAGAATGGGACGACATTTGTTCACTAACCGTAAACATGTTAGAGGAAGGAAAGCTATATTACGAGGATGCGACTCCATTTTTACTTTTAAAAGAGTTAATTGAAGGCTTCCAAACGAACAGATTGATTAAACACGTACTCGTCGACGAAGCGCAAGATTACTCTCCGTTTCAATTCGAGTTTTTAAAACGTCTCTTCCCTGCCGCAAAAATGACGGTACTCGGAGACTTCAACCAAGCGATATTCGCTCATGCAAGTGAAACAGTTGATTTCAATACACTTACGAATTTATACGGTCCAGACGAAACAAACGGCATTAACTTAACTCGTAGCTATCGCTCAACAAAACCGATTATTGAATTCACACGAAATCTCGTACCAGAAGGAAAGAAAATCAACGCATTTGAACGTGACGGTGAGAAACCTACATTGACTAGCGTTTCTGATTACAATGAACTGCATGACCAGATCAGTGCCAAAGTCGCAGAACTACAAAAACAACAGCACAATACGATCGCAATTATATGTAAATCCGCAGCTGAAAGCGCCGCTGCATACGAGGCACTTAGCCATATCGAGAATATTAAACTTGTGAAAAGTAACTCAGCCGAGTATGAGCAAGGCATTGTCGTGATCCCTGCTTATTTAGCGAAGGGTATCGAATTTGACGCTGTTATTATTTACGATGTTTCTAAAGATGTGTACAGCGATGAGAGCGTTCGTAGACTGTTTTACACTGCTTGTACGCGTGCAATGCATGAGTTGCATATGTATAGCGTTGGCGAGGTTAGTCCTTTTGTAACCGGGGCTGATTTGGAGAGTTTTGAACTTATTACACCTTGATATAAATCAAGGTGTTTCTTTTTTATGCAGGACTTACAACTAAAAAATAGAATATATCATTTTAGAAAAAGTTAAGGAGTGAAAAGATGAATCATTATTTCATCGCCATTTATGATGGCGTGTTTCCTGACCAAAAATTACATACTATTTTACAATCTAATCCCACTTTTACTAACCTAAACGTCCGCACCATTTCAATTTCATCACCAAGACCATTCACTTTATTAGTTGGCGAAGAAAACGATACACTCACAACTGGACTTACAGACAAATACCACTTATTAACGAGAAAGTTACAAGAACTAGAAGAACAAGAAAAGTACTATTACGTATATGACTATAAAATTAGAAAAACCATCGAGAATCCTAACCAAAAATGCTTTCCATTAGCCCATATCAATATAAGTGTTACGAAATTCCATCAGATGATTCAAAAAGTAAAAGACTTAAAACGACCGGTATTTGCAGGTTATAACATCATCTCTCATGATGCAGGCATACTTACGCTTGATGTACTTCTCTCTTCACCTTTATTGGATCCTAACACTTCCGAAAAAGATGCGGAAGAATACTCCTATTTACAACAATTAATCGAAACACTTTCTCGTTCTGAATTATGTACTTCTATTAAAGCGAGTGCACTTATTTAAACACGAAAAGAGGGTTATTTATCATACCCCTCTTCTACTATCTATTTACGTTTGTACTTAATCATAATAATGATTTTTTTATATACAGCTTATATAAGTATCAAGGTGTTTTTCTCATTCTAAACGACATATCTTTACGTCGATATACACTCAGCACAATCCCCATTATAAATGCATGAAATAGAGTTGGTATCAATCCGTAGCTAATAAAAGGTAATGATATAGAAGCAATCGGCAATAAGCCTAGAATCATGCCAACGTTATAAATAAACTGGACTACAAAAAGAGTTACTCCACCAACGAGTAGCAATTTACCATAACCATCATTTATTTTATACGATATGGTCATTATTCTCACTGCAAAAAGAGAAAGAATCAAGACAAGAAGCAGCGCAAGTACATATCCATAATAGTAAGTCAAACTCGCGAATACAAAATCAGTATGGGCAGCAGGGATAGACTTTATATTTCCATATGTACCAAACCAATCTGCCGACGACATTATCTCTTTTAAACGAATGTAAATAAACCCTGCGCCACCTGCATCTTGTTCTGGATTTATGTACCCTAAAATTCTAGCCATTCGGTATTCTTTTACCGAGGACCAGGAATAGAACACTCTGATAACAAATAAACAAATTGGTACACTTGTAATAATCAATGCCGTTTTCTTCCCTAACTTACTCCACCAAAGCATAACGAATACCATCGTGATATAGATAAAAATTGGCGAAAGAACCGATACAGTTAAAAATAAATACAAAGAAAATAAATATAAAATCAGAAGATGCCTAATCTTTAACCTACCGTTATTGAAAAAAGAAGCCCAGGCTAATAGAAAGAATGGTACTGCCATTAAACATCCAATGGCAATAGGACCAATTTTGATTAACGCTTCTCCATTCATTGAATCATTTGAAAAATACTTTATCATTAACAGAATGAGTACTCCGATTGTATAAAACAGCCCTCCCATTTTCTCTAACTTCCGATAATCAAGTAGCATCATACCAACAGCTGTTACAATGCCGAGAATAACAAAAATTACTTTGTTCATTAGTAAATCATTCGTATGCCCAAGAGCAATTATCGGTAAAAAACCTAACCCCATAGCAGCCACTAATAAAATAAGCAAAAACCAATCAACCTTTGGCTTATGAAGTTTGTTAAGTTCTTGCCCAAGTTTGACCGGACTTCCCATTTGTTCAACAGCTTTATCTTCAGCAACTTCCTCACTTAACCCTTTTTCCATCCACATATTCTTCGCCTGTTTCATGTGAAAATCTAGTTCAGTTGCCACAAAGCTCTTTGCTTCTTTTGATTTAATATGATTGGTAACTTCGCTTACAAAACGCTCCCCTTTTTTGTTCAATTTTTTCTCACTCCTGTACTAAGCCTTTTAATATAAATCGTGCTTTTGTAGAATCTTTCTCCGCTTTGCGTAACATTTTTCTTCCTTTATCACTTAATTGATAATATTTCGCTCCTGAATGATCCCAGCTAGATTGGATAAAACGGTTCTGTTCTAATCGATGTAATAAGGTGTATAAAAAACCTTCATTCCCTTCGAATTTTTGAATTCCTCTCCCTCGTAATAGTTGCGCCAGTTCGTACCCTGTTTTTTCATTCATAAGAAGTTGCAGCACCGCTAAAGAGATATCTTCTTCCTTTTCTTTTGATGCATTGATTTTTTCGCGTACCTGCTTCCGGTGCTGATCAGAAAAACGCAAATGTTTAAACGTTGTATTCTCCATTGATTTTCGCAGGCCTTTTAATCGATCTTCCATTTGATTATTCCTCCAATCCTTTCTTCAAAAGCTCCTTCGCTTTTTTCATCCTCGTTTTTATCGTATTTTCCTTCACTTCTATTACAATCGCAATCTCTTTAATTGATAACTCTTCATAATAAAATAGATAAATGACTTCTCGATATTTTATCGGCAAACTCATTACTGCAGAAGCAAGCCTATTATCCTCTGCATTTTGAATAACAGTTTGTTCAACACTTTCTTTTTGACTCCCGATATACGTAAATTCATCCTCTGTAACGATTACCTTTTTGTTGTACCAACTTTTTATATAATCCTTACAATGATTAATCGCGATTCTCCACAACCACGTTTTCACATTCGATTTTCCTTTATATGTATGAAGAGACTTATAGCATTTAACAAATATATCTTGCGTTAAATCCTCCGCAATCTCTTTATTATTCACATATGAATACACAAGTTGTAAGACCTCTTGTCCATACTTGTTCATTATTTCATCGATAAGGTCCTCCTTATCTTCTATTTCAAACATCTCTACTGTTAATTCATCCACATCATTTCCTCCTTCCCATATATTAGACGACGCACTCTATGGAAAAGTTTTATAAATACATAAAAAAATACGGATGGTAATGTCCATACCGTTTTGTTAAACCTTTATTTCAAGTTTTATACACGTCATCATAGTCTAGCTCTTCGCTTCATCTCCTCCTCTTCCTACTAAATTAGCATCTTTGTTTTAAAATCCGTCCCAGTAGTTGTCTGCAAATGTTTCAAAGTGATCATTCGTAAAATTAAGTAGATTATCTGTAAATTGTGGTTCATTTGCCATCGCTTCCGCAATTATATCGAATTTACCTCGTGGAATATCACATTATTCTTCCTTTCTCTCCAATAACGATTTTGTTTTCATTTCACCAACACCAATTACCAAATTTTACATAAATACATTTTTTTACTCTTTTAGTATATTAAATATAAGCTTCCTGAAAGCTGTTATACCATTTCCCTGTCCTTATTAAGGACAGGGATTTTTTTATTAAATTCTATTTATAAAATCACTCTAAATAAGGATTTTGTCAAAAACTTACATGCATCTGTTTTTCGTTGTATAATTAAATTATCAATATATTAGGAGTGTTAATTGTGTCAGAAACAATAATGATTTTGTTATACATCTGTTTCGGAATGAGTGCGGTTTTTAGCTTAATTAAGGAATTTCGAAAGCCGCAGAGAAGCCAGTTCTTGATTTTATTTGATTCTTTAATTTTGATAGGAGCTGTATTTTTAATAGCTAGTATCTTTATCTAAATTATATAACGGGCACTCTCCAGGGAGTGAAGCAGCTAGCAAAAGCTAACTGCTTTTTTAATTTTAATAACGATTTTGTTTGATTTTCATCTGCCCATATTAGGATTACTATGATTCAACGCCCCACCCTAGAAACGTCATATAATGAATTCACAAACATCTGAATAGCCCATAAAAAAACCACCTAAAGGCTCCCCTTCAGGTGGTTTTCTTTCTTACGCTAACGCAGCTGCCTGCTCTTGTTGATCTACAGGAATGACAGCGTCTGTTAATGCTTTTTCTAGTTCAGCTGTGTATTTCATTTGCTCTTCTTTGCTCCAGCCTAGTTTCGCAGCCATGTAGTTGATTACTGCTTCTTTCCACTCGTATACCCAGTGAATGTTGAAGAATACAGCGCCTCGGCGGCGTACGAAGAAGTCAACTGGTTTTGCTGTCATTTCGTAATCCATTGCGTATACAAGCGGGATTAGAACGTCAAGCGGCATGTTGTATTCTTTCGCTTCGTTTTTATGTTTTTTCGCTAAGTCGAATAGTACGTCAACGTTAGAACCGTAGAACTTCGCGAATTCTTCTGCTTGTGCTTTCGTTAAACCAGATTTCGTACCTTCGTCTGCTTTTTTCGCAACGAATGCTGGGAATCCGTGTGAACCACTTACATGTCCACCAGAGATTGGCATATGTTTTGTGTCGCTCTTCGGATATGCGCTATGTCCTTCTTTTTGTAGTAAATTCGTTACGTAGTCTACTACCATTTCAGCCATTTTGCGGTATCCTGTTAATTTACCACCTGCGATTGTAATTAAACCAGATTCAGAAGTCCAAATTTCGTCTTTACGAGAAATTTCAGATGCATTTTTACCTTCTTCATAAATTAACGGACGTACACCAGCCCAGCTTGATTCAACGTCTTTCTCCGTAATTTTTACACTTGGGAACATGTAGTTAATCGCATTAATGATATATGTGCGATCTTCTGTTGTCATGTGTGGTACAGCTGCGTCTTTATCATAGAACGTATCTGTTGTACCTACGTACGTTTTCCCGCCGCGCGGAATCGCGAACACCATACGTTTGTCTGGTGTATCGAAGTAAATTGCTTGGCCTAATGGGAAACGTTTTTGATCAATTACTAAGTGAACACCTTTTGATAACTGAAGTACTTTCCCTTTTTTCGAATTATCTTTTTCACGAAGTGTATCTACCCAAGGGCCAGCTGCGTTTACAATTTTCTTACCGTAAACTTCGTATACTTCTCCGTCTAGTAAATCGATTACACGTACTCCGCATACTTTTCCATCTTTATATAAGAAACTGTCTACTTTTGCGTAGTTAACAGCTTTTGCACCATGCTCAATTGCTTCTTTCATTACTTCAATTGTAAGACGCGCATCATCTGTACGATATTCTACGTAGTAACCGCCGCCTTTTAATCCTTCTTTTTTCACAAGAGGCTCTTTGTTTAATGTTTCTTCACGGTTAAACATCTTTCTGCGCTCGCTTCGTTTTACGCCTGCTAAGAAGTCGTATACACGAAGACCAATTGATGTACTGAATGATCCGAACGTACCGCCTGTATGGAACGGAAGTAACATCCACTCTGGTGTTGTTACATGGGGACCGTTCTCATATACGATTGCACGCTCTTTCCCCACCTCTGCTACCATTTTCACTTCAAGTTGTTTTAAATAACGTAGACCACCGTGTACAAGTTTCGTTGAACGACTTGATGTACCTGCTGCAAAGTCCTGCATTTCAAACACAATTGTTGATAAACCACGTGTTGCCCCATCTAATGCAATACCAGAACCAGTAATACCTCCACCAATTACGATCACATCTAACTCTTGCTTATTTACTTCGTTTAATACGTCTTTACGTTGTTTACTTGAAAATTTCATGGTAATTCCTCCCTTTGATAACGAAAAAAGAGACCACAAACTCCGCTATAGATTTCGCCTCTATAGCGCGTTGTGGTCTCTCCAAATCTCCTACCGAATTATTAACTTGTCATCATTATAACACTGTTTATGATTATTTGAAAGCTTTAGTTGCTGCAATTGCCTTTTTCCAGCCAGCATATAACTCTTCGCTTGTTTCCGCTTCCATTGCTGGTGTAAAGCGTTTATCCATATGCCACTGTTCTTTAATTTCGTCTTGGTTTTTCCAATAGCCAACCGCAAGACCAGCTAAATACGCTGCACCTAAAGCTGTCGTTTCGTTGATTACCGGACGCTCTACAGGAACGTCTAACATATCGCTTTGGAACTGCATTAAGAAGTTATTCTTAACTGCACCACCATCAACACGTAATGTGTTCAGTTCAATACCTGAATCTGCTTCCATCGCGCATAATACGTCTTTCGTTTGGTAAGCTAAAGATTCTAGCGTTGCACGAATGAAATGCTCTTTCGTCGTACCGCGTGTTACACCAAACATAGCGCCGCGTACTTCACTATCCCAGTACGGTGTACCTAAACCTACGAATGCTGGTACAACATATACGCCCTCAGTTGATTCAACGCGTGATGCGTATACTTCACTCTCACTTGCATCTTTAAACATGCGCATTCCATCGCGTAACCACTGAATTGCAGAACCTGCTACGAAAATACTTCCTTCTAATGCGTAGTTTACTTTACCATCTAAACCCCATGCAATTGTTGTTAATAGGCCATGCTCAGAAGCAACTGCTTTTTCGCCTGTGTTCATTAACATGAAGCAACCAGTTCCGTAAGTGTTCTTCGCCATACCTTCACCGAAACAAGCTTGTCCGAATAATGCCGCTTGTTGGTCACCAGCTACACCTGCAATCGGTACATTTTTGCCGAAGAAGTGATAATCAACTGTTTCTCCATATATTTCAGATGATGGACGTACTTCTGGAAGCATGCTCTTTGGTACTGATAACATATCTAGAAGCTCATCATCCCACTGTAAGTCGTGAATGTTAAACATTAATGTACGTGATGCGTTTGAGTAATCTGTTACGTGCGCTTTACCACCAGATAGTTTCCATACAAGCCACGTATCAATCGTTCCGAATAACAGCTCGCCGTTTTCCGCTTTTTCTCTAGCACCTTCAACATTATCTAAAATCCATTTTACTTTCGTACCAGAGAAGTATGCATCAATTAAAAGACCTGTTTTTTCGCGAACCATTTCGCTATAACCTTTTTCTTTTAACTCATCACAAATTTCAACTGTTTGACGAGATTGCCATACGATTGCGTTATAAATTGGTTTGCCAGTCTCTTTATCCCATACAACCGCTGTTTCACGTTGGTTCGTAATACCAATACCAGCGATTTGTTCTGGTTTTACATCCGCTTCGCTCAAGCAAGTTGCGATAACTGCTAAAATAGATCCCCAAATCTCTTGTGCGTTATGCTCTACCCAACCTGGCTTTGGAAAATGTTGTGTAAACTCTTTTTGAGCTGAATGAACAATTTCACCTTTTTTATTGAATAGAATTGCACGTGAGCTTGTTGTTCCTTGGTCTAATGAAAGAATATATTTTTTCATATCGGTTTCCCCCTTATGCTACTTTTCTACTATTTGTATTACTTTCGCTTTTTTTACTTGTCATATAAGAGATTGCTAGTACAATCACAGTTGCAATAATCACATAAATAAGTGCTGCATTTTGTTTTCCTTCAAATACAACTTGATGGAATAAACCTGCAAGCGATCCACCTAAAATCGGACCTACTACTGGAATCCATGCATACTTCCAGTTTGAACCGCCTTTTCCTGCAATCGGAAGGAAGAAGTGCGCAATACGCGGACCTAAATCACGAGCCGGGTTAATTGCGTATCCTGTTGTTCCACCTAATGATAAACCAATACTTACAATTAAGAAACCTACGATAAATGGATTTAAACCATCTGCAAATTTATTTGCTCCAATTGCTAATATACCAAATACTAAAACGAATGTTCCAATCATTTCACTCAAAAGGTTTGCAAATGTGTTCGGAATTGCTGGACCTGTTGCAAATACACCTAACTTTGTTCCTGGATCTTCTGTTTCTTTCCAGTGTGGTAAGTAATGTAAATATACAAGAACTGCCCCGATAATTGCCCCAATCATTTGTGCTGCGATGTACATTGGTACGTCACTCCACGGGAACGCTCCCTTAAAAGCAAGTCCTATCGTTAAAGCTGGATTCAAATGTGCCCCACTAATTGATCCAACTGCATACGCTGCTACCGCTACCGCTAAGCCCCAGCCCATTGTAATAACAATCCAACCAGAATCTTTTGCAAACGACTTCTTTAAACTTACACCAGCGCAAACGCCGCCACCAAGTAAGATTAACAACGCAGTCCCTATTAACTCTCCTAAAAATGCTGACATAGTATCCCTCCGCAATCAATTTAAACATTTTCAAATGTGATAGAAGTAAAATGAATGGCCATTCGTTTTTTTCAAAAGAAAAAGACCCACAGCTTACATGCTTCTATATAAAAGTATATAGAAACAATAAAATGTGGATCTCTTCTTTTCTCCGTCACGTTTATTAACTTGTCTATAATGTTAACCTCTCGTGAAAGCGGTGTCAACAGAATTTTTTCACATTTCCGTCACTTTTTTTGGTAATGTTTCCATAGTTCTTTCTTCGATGTCGTAATCGCTGTCGCACCAGCATTTAACGCTCTTTCCACATCACCGACAGTACGAATGAAACCACCCGCCAAAATCGGCACACCAGTACGCTCTTTCACTTCAGCAATCACATCCGTTAACGCTCCAGGAAGTACCTCTATATAATTCGGCTTCGTTTTTTCTAGCAAATTACAGCTCTTTTCCATCGCACTAGAATCAATTAAAAAGATGCGCTGAATTGCGACAACACCCTTTTGCTTCGCCTTCATAATTACGCTCGCCTTTGTCGATAATAACCCGTATGGTTTATATTCTTGGCATAAAAACTCCGTCGCATGCCCATCACTTTGTAATCCATGGATCAAATCAACATGTAAAAATACCTTTTTATTATGCTGCTTCGCAAGTGACACAACACTCTTCAATTGCCCGACATGAATATCTAAAATAACAATATACTCATACGAACTATGTAATAGCTTTTCCAAATCTTTAATTTGCCTCACTGCCGGCAAAATCTTTTGTTCATGAAATTCCATTCTATATATCCCCTTCCCGTCTATTCTTTATAGTACACAATTTGAGTGGAAAGAACAGCTAGTGTAGGGAAATTTTTTTCAATTTACTCACATAAACAAAAACGCTATCCCTTCCTATACTTCTATAGAAAGAACAGCGCACATATCCATCTTTATCCATCCGTTTTCGGATTATATGAAAATCCCGGATACTTCACAACAGGCCACTTTTCCTTGCGCAAAGAATCCATCAATTGCGGGCCAACATGTACATTACTCTCCACTATTTCTTTAGGAGTTAGTGCCATCCATTGATTTAACGATACATCTTCAAAGCGATTGCTTCTGAACATCTCTAAAAACCATAATGTTTCATCACCTGTATTTTGAACATAATGTCCCGTCGCAAACGGTACATATCCGACATCCCCAGCTCTATAATCAAATGTACGAGCTATACCATTTCCAAGAAACACAGTCATTCTCCCTTGCCCCGTCAAATAATATTGCCACTCGTCATTGTTCGGATGCCAATGAAGTTCTCTCATTCCTCCAGGCTCAATCTCAACAAGTGCTGCTGCAATTGTTTTTGAAATAGGAAAATTTGTAGAATCTACAATTCGGACACTACCACCAGGGGTCTTAATCGGTTTTTGTTTTAATAGTTCGTGTTTAAATGTTAAAGGAACTTCGCCTTTTGGTGACTGAACTTCCTGACTTTCAAGCGAGCCTGGCACCTCTCCTTGATAAATATAAACTTGATCTGAAGGGATAGAAGTAAAAGCACTTTCTGGTACGCCGAAGTTAGCAGACAGAACCTCTTTTGGCGTATGTGCAAACCAGTCGGAAATAGCTAAAGTGGAAAGATCAGAAAAATGTCCATCATCGAAAACAAGTAGAAATTCACAATGTTCCAGCCCTTGAATGGAATGCGGAATGCCAGGCGGGAAGTACCAAAGATCACCCGGGCCAACGTCAGCAATGAAATTTCGCCCATCTTGATCAACTGCCGTTATTCGTGCCCGTCCTAAAAGCATATACGCCCACTCTGCCTCTTTATGCCAATGAAGTTCACGTATTCCTCCGGCCGTTAAACTCATATTTACCCCAGCAATTGTAGTCGAAACCGGCAGTTCCCTAACCGTAATCTCCCGAGACCACCCGCCTTGTTTTAAAATCATAGAAGTATCTGAGAATGAAAACTTCAAGTTAGGAACTAATCCAGCATCAGTTATAGGTGGAACGAGCATATTCGGATTTTGAATATCCCGCATAACATTACGTGGTCCAGAATCAATCGCACCTGCTCCATCGCTGCGGATTGGTTGTGGTACACTCCCTCCCGCTTCATTAACAGTACGTTTTTTCATCGTAACGCTCCTTTTTCATCCGATTATGAAGTAAAAAGCCTCCATCATAGTGTATGAGTTGGGCTTTGGATGGTTACATTTGAATCGTAAAAAAGACCCACCTACTATTGAATTATTGAAGCATTCTGTCCTCAACATTACATCAGATTCGCATCAAAAATGTAAATCCTCATTTTCCTGGTATTGCCCTTTATCAAGTCTTTGTCTTATAAATAATGTAACTGCCGCAAAGGTTAAGGAATAATTTCTGATCATCCAATTCCTATGGTCTTGAATTTTTTTATTCTTAATTCTAATTAACGCTTGATATGCTGATGTTAGCCAAAATACGGATAACAGGCCGAAGCCAAGCTTTGCTACCAATCCCCCCGTAGCGTAAAAAGCTAAGTACAGTCCTGAAACGCCTCCTAACAATATACCAACCATATAGATCCTCCCAACTATCCGATGGCGGTTGATATTCTTTTCTCTAAATTTTTTGGATAATGTAAACGGACCAATTACTAATGCTACTACGCTAGTAGTAATATGTATAAATAACATAATATACCAAAAACTACTTAGTTTAGATATATACATAAGCTTCATTTTTACAAGTCCTGTTTGAAACCCATCCATAATAAAATATTGGACAACAACATAACTAGATACTAAAATAGCTAAAAAAGTAAATATAAACCAAATTCCCCTATTCAAATTCGACTGCCTCCTTGCTACATGTAAAGACATTAGATTATATATTACTGTTCATTCTGGGGAAAAATAAAAAAGCCTTTTTTCATTGTCTATTCAACACATTGTATATAAATACCATCAATAAAAGTTCATGATGAATCTCGTATATATGTAAAATTAAACTTCTATAAACTTAACTTGATGGACATGTACTTCCTCCCCTCAAAAGAAAAAAAGACTACCAACCTAGATGTAAAGTTCTACTAGGTGGTAGCCTTTCAAAATTTCTATTAAAGCAGTACCGAATCCTTATCACTACTCTGATTACGTTTCTCGCGTTCTTCTTCTAAGCGTTTCATGTAAACTTCGCCTTCTTTTTCAATAAACTCATTATCCATCTCTTGCTCTTTTTTCGAAGTATATAAAACCATGTAGCCACTCAATACAATCCCAACGATTACAAGATAAATCCACCATGGTAAAATTTCCACTTTCGTTCATTCCTTTCCTTAGACAAGCCTTATTAGTTTCACTGTATGAGGAAAGGAGTGGATTTATGCTTAAATTTTTACTGTGGATGCTTCGCGAAAAACGCTTGTACATATTCCATAAACTCGATTGGTTCCTGACGAAACGGTGCGTGGTATCCTTTTTCAATAATATGAAACGTACTATTTGCAAATAACTGGTGATACAGTTCGCCAGTTTCCCAAGAAACACTCTTATCATGTCGGCCCCATAAAATTAAAGTCGGCACCTTAATTTTATCTGCTTCCATCGCAATGCGGCGTTCTCTCATTTTCGTAAGCTGATCATAATGCTCTTTATCATCGCGACTATTTTTCACTGCATCTTTATTATAATCCGTAATCTCTGTTACCGTTTGTAAATCTGTTGATAGCGGCGGCACTGCATAACTTTCTTTTTGCTGGAAAGACTCAATTCCTGTAGAGTCCGCTAAAATAAGATGCGTCACTGCCTCCGGATATAAATACGCTAAATTTAGGGACATCTCTCCGCCCATAGAATGACCGAGCACCGCAAACTGATCGTATCCGAGCTTCTTCATTAACTTATAATATAAATTCACTTGTGCAGGAAACGAATACTCAAAATCAATCGGCTTAGAAGAACGCCCAAACCCTAAAATATCAACCGCAATAATCGTATGGTCTCGTGCAAGTTCCGGATAAATATCACTAAACCCATCAGAAGAACCACCAAACCCGTGCAGCATAAGTAAAGGCGGCTTCCCTGCGCCAATTTGTTTAAAATAAATCGTCTGTCCATCAATCTGCGCCATACTCTCTTTCGTATTCAGCTTCATCATAACAGTATCTTTCACTTCCTCGACCTTCGCAATTGGCTTATCGACGAAGTTACATACTATAAGCAAAACGAGCACAATACCGCTAATCATATAAAATTTAAACCGTTTCAAATTTACGTCTCCTTTCTCTTGTTGCTATTTAAAGTTTTTACATTTTTTGGTTGTTTTATGTTTTCTTTTTAACTGTAATCATATTAGTTACAGTTATATTAAAAAAATACGACTCATTTCTATTACTGATGGTTATTTTGTAACCATTATAGTTACAAATAAAAAGCAAGTCAATTATTTCATTCAATAGGATAGACCTAGTACAAGCGTCGCTGTAACTAGGTACAAAGTAAAGTGGCTTTTTCTTCTTATCATTTACTAGACTTTCAAATGATACTAAGGTTCAAAGCCATTCATGCACAAAAATTATATCGTCCAGATGTAGGGATGCAAGACTTATGTCTAAACTTGTAGCCAGTTTTAACTCCAGCAATCCGTTAGCGAAAATTTGAAGAAACACAGAAGTAAAAAACTTCGTGTTTCTTCTTTACTATATTTATTAGAAACCACTTTGCACTTCCCAGTACAGTTGCTCCTTCTAGCCCTCATTAAACAAAGTAAAACCAACTGCATACAAGGGGCCTTTCGTCATAAGCTTCACTAATTGTTTTGCAGTATATTTCGGTGAATATTTCATATCATTTTGAAGCCACCAAATTGCCATCCCAACAACGCAGGAAGTGATGAAATGGAATACCATATCCTTTGGAATATCTAAGTCGTGATCTTCAATTTTAAGCTCAATGAAATTCTGTTCGAGATTATCCATAATAGTCTGCTGCATTTTCAGGTTAAAATCATGAATGCCATGAGGTCCAAGCATGCTTTTATAAAAGTCTGCATGCTTTAATATACACTCAAATATGGATTGTAAAATTCCCTCAAATTCCGAAAAATCTATTTGCTGTCCCTGCACATGAGTATATAGAACCATCTTACTTGTCAATTCTCCTAGTACATTTTCACTAAGCTTTGTTAACAAATCTTGTTTATCCCTGTAATGTGAGTAAAATGTCGCCCGATTAATAAGTGCCTCATCAGTGATGTCTTGAATGGTAATAGCATCGTATCCCTTTTCCGCTATCAGTTTAATAAAAGCATCATATATAAATTTCTTTGTCCGAATAATCCGCAGATCCGCTTTTTTCAACACCTTATACCTCCCTGTTCGTTATTGCCATTATAAACAACAGATTTCATTCTTTTGTTTTTTATCGTACATTCCCGCCTTAATTGTAAATTGAATTGTTTAATAAAAACGATATAATTACACTGTAAACAACATGCATTTATTATAAACTACACATTGTTTGTTATCTATCATTTTGTTAAATAAATACTAGGAGGAATAATTTTAAATGCTTACAATAAGGCAATTTTTCAAACAAAAGATGGTTCTAGGTGGCTTGTTAGGCATTATGGTTGCTGTTACCATCGCTAGTTTTGCTTTTATGGGATCAACTGTTAACCCTGTACCTAAAAACTTGCCAATCGCTATAGTAATACAGGATACAGGTGTGAACTTACCAGGACAAGGAAGTGTAAATTTAGGAGATGAAATAAAAAAGCAAATTCTACAAAATAAGCAAAGCCAAGTTAAATGGACGTTCTTACAAACACAAGAAGATGTATTGCAAGGGATGAAGGATAAGAAGTATTATGCTGCCATTATGTTTCCACCAGAAATGTCCCAGCAACTTGTATCGCTGACCACACCTAAGGGGGAACAACCTGAGGTACAAGTCTTGGTGAATCAAGGAATGAACTATACTGCCGCAACGGTTTCGAGCCAAATGATTGATAAGTTCATTGGAGCGATAAACGAAAATATCCGTAACACCTTATTTAATCAGATTTCACAAAGCAATATGACACTAACAACTGAACAGGCAAAGTTATTAGCCAACCCATTTATTATTAAAACGGAGTTGATTCATCCAGTTCAAGCACACACAGGTAATGGAAATATCCCTATTATGCTGACGCAAATCTTATGGATTACTACTCTTATCAGTTCTTTAGTCTTATTTATAGCTGTCCAAAAGTTTACAAACGGACGCGTTACAGGAAAATCAGTCTTATCACAGGTCCTTGCAGGTTCTGTTTTCATGACAGTAATTGCAAGTTTAACCCTTTTCATTGCTCATACTATACTCGATGTATATATACCGAACGAAGGAGAAATTTTCTTATTGTTACTTTTCTTTGGTTTCATGTTCTTCCTTCTGCAAAGTGCAGTACTCAACTGGATTGGGCGTGTCGGGGTACCAATATTAATGGTAGTCTTCTTCTTTTCTATGCCAGTCTTATCGCTGGCACACGAATTTCTTCCGGATGTGACAAAACATTGGTTGTATTCTTGGACTCCTTTTAAGTACAGTGTAGAAGCATTTCGTAGCAGCTTCTTCTTTGGAGGGTACAGGGTAGATTCATATGTTCAGACGATGGGGCTTCTTGGACTTGTATCTCTTATCATTATGATACTAGCTGTATTCAAAGGGAAAGATAAACAAAAAGGTTCTTTATCTACTGAGTCAGTGTAGAGAGAGTAGATCTATAGCCAAAGAGATACAAGGAATTCCCCTTGTATCTCTTTGGCTATCATGAGCTCGCCTTTATTCAGCATCATTAAAAAGGAAATGAAATATCACAAAATCCCATTTATCGGATAATACATTAGAGAACATCTGAGGAAACGGGCCTTAGAAACCTCACAATTTATTAATCCACTATATTTTATATAAATGATATCACGAACTAGAGTAGCAACTTGTGATTCTCCTTAATAGAAAAGCTAGGTTACAGCTTCCATATACGAACCCTATATTTAAGAAAGAATAGGTGAATTTTATAAAGATGAAAAACCCTAAAGTTCAATTATTATGTATATTTACACTTGTCTCTATCATTCTCTTTCTGCTGAATACATCCATTACCTCACTATACAACTTTGTCGACGTACTATGGTTTATCACAATAGTAGGCATTGCCTTCATTATTTTTATCGAAAACCGTTCCCCACAAAGTACTTTAGCGTGGTTTTTAGTATTAGCACTTCTTCCTGTTGTTGGTGTACTGTTGTACTCTCTTTTTGGCCGAAGTCGTTGGAGAAGAAAGAAGCATCTACATCGTTCAGAAGAGCAAAGAAAATTATTCCGTGAGATTTTAGAAGGAAAACACCTAGATTTATCATTCACTTCCTCATTAAGTGAGCGCTCTACTTATTTAACACAGGTTGTACAAAAATTCGGTGGCGGTCCTGTTGCCAATAATACCACAACAAAACTCTTAACAAATGGTGATCAAACATTTACAAGCATTATACAAGCTATTGAAAATGCTACACATCATATACACATTCAATACTTTATTTATCGAGCAGATGAAATTGGTACAAAAATTCGCGATGCATTAATTGAGAAAGCAAAATCTGGTGTAACTGTACGCTTTCTCTATGATGGAATCGGAAGCAATTCATTACGAAATCGTTTCTTACAACCTATGAAAGATGTAGGAATTGAGGTTGTGGCATTTGATCCTATTTTTTCGTCATGGCCACTTGAAACAGTAAATTATCGTAACCACCGTAAAATTGTCATTGTAGATGGAGAAATCGGCTTTACAGGTGGGCTCAACGTTGGCGATGAGTATTTTGGTCGTTCTAAAAAATTCCCCATTTGGCGTGACAGCCACTTAAGGATAGAAGGAAAAGCATTGTACAAATTACAAGCAATATTCCTTGAGGATTGGCTCTATGCCACTAATGGTTTAAACACTCATTCTTGGAATCAATTTATGAATGCAAAATACTTTCCAGGTAAAGAAAATTCTCATGCAGAAGGGGCTGTTCAAATTGTAGCAAGTGGACCAAGTTCAGATGATACAAACATTCGTAATACTTTACTTGCTGTTATAGCTTCTGCTAAGAAATCAATTTGGATCGCAACACCCTATTTCATTCCGGACCAAGAAACATTAACATTACTACGTTTAAGTGCAATAGCTGGAATAGATGTCCGTATTCTATACCCAGGTAAGAGAGATAGACTCATTAGTGATCTCGCATCTCAATCATACTTCACACCACTTCTAAAAGCCGGTGCTTCAATTTACAGCTATAAAGATGGTTTTGTGCATGCTAAAATTGTACTTGTAGATGATGAAATTGCAACAATTGGCACAGCAAATATGGATGTCCGTAGCTTTGAACTAAATTATGAAATCATTAGCGTACTTTATGAATCTAAGACAGTTCTTACTATTAAACGTGATTTTGAAGAGGACTTTAACCATTCTTCTGAAATCCGATGGAAATCATTTCAAAAACGTAGCATTCAAAAACGAATACTAGAATCCCTAATGCGTCTAATTTCCCCTTTATTATAATTCCGAAAAAAGTAATCAAAACAAATTTGATTACTTTTTCCTTTTATCCTTGATTTTCTTCATAAAATATTCCTCCTTTAGACATATCCAACTTTTATTTTCTAAAAATTATAAATACTGAATTTCAAAAACGGTATAATACTAATTAAAGGAGGGGATAAAATTGGTTTTCAAAAAAATTTTATACTTCATTTTAGCTGAGAGTATTTTTATTTATTTAAGTAATGTAATAGAACTAGGATTATTACCGATTCTTTTAGGGTGTTGTTTTATTTTTTCTTATATGAAAATTAAACAAGAAATGGACATTATAAAAATAATTATTTTTAGTATATTAGTAAGTTTTTTATCTTTTGCTTTCATGATTTTACTTAATGAAATGATAGAAAGATTTTTTAGTTCTTCATTAACTAAATTTATAGAAATTCTATTAGTAATGCTATGCTGTGGTATAGTGATTTATCTTTTAGAGTTAGTTATAAAGTTTATTTATAAACTGCTTTTCAAGAAAAGGGATATAAATGGTAAGCTTCAACAGTAAGCTTTTTTCATGGATCAGCTGTTTTTGCTGATCCATGAAAAAAGCAAGCAATTCTAGCTATTCGCTAAAACTACTTGCTCTTCTACTTATTATCTCTATTTTTACTCTTTAATAAATTCCTTCGTACTTCTCACTGTATCAATTGGGCGAACTAATTTTTCAATGTCTTCACGCTTTGGCTCTAGGAATGGAGGTAAAGATAACTTCTCTCCAAGTGTTTCATATGGCTCATCTCCCATAAAACCAGGGCCATCTGTCGCAAACTCGAATAAAATTTGCGGTGCAACTCGTGCGTATAATGACTCAAAGAAGTGACGGTTTACATATCCAGATGAAGGAAGTCCAACGCTACCGATTCTCTCAATCCATTCTTCTAATACAGCGCGATCCTCTACGCGGAATGCAGCATGGTGCACTGTACCAAAACCTTGTTGTGCTTCAGGAAGAACCGTATTATGTTCTACAATGACTGAAGCACCGTTTCCACCTTCGTTCACTTCAAATAAATAGAATTCTCCTTCTTGCACAATCTCTTTAAATAATAGAACTTTCTCTAACACTTCTTTGAAGAAACTAAAGTTCGCGATACGGATAAATACAGGTCCTAAACCAGTAATTGCGTATTCTAATGGAACTGGACCGTTTTGCCACGGTGTACCTGATTCGATCCCTTTATCCAATTCATCTGAAATCAATTGATAGTGTTGATCATCAAAATCAACGAAAGAAAGAGTCTTCTTACCAAATTGCTCTTTAATTCCTGTATGTTCCACTTCCAGACGATCAAAACGTTTCACCCAATATGCTAATGCTGCATCACTTGGAACGCGGAATGAAGTTTTTGAAATTTCATTTGTACCGTGTACACCTTTTGGAACGCCCGGGAAGTCAAAGAAAGTCATATCTGTTCCGGCACTACCTTTATCATCTGCAAAGAATAAATGGTACGTTTGAATATCATCTTGGTTTACCGTTTTTTTAACGAGACGCATTCCTAACACGTAAGTGAAAAATTCATAGTTCTTTTCTGCGCTACTTGTAATCGCTGTGACGTGGTGTATTCCTTTTAATTGGTTCATTTTATATTCCTCCAATAGTTTTAAATTTTATCTTTTCTTTTCTCTTCTATTACTTCTCTTCAATAGGTGCTAAATTCGCTTCAATTTCTGCTCGCTGCTCTTCTAGGAACGGTGGTAAATCAAGTTTTTCTCCTAAATGTTCTACATCTCCATCAACTGTAAATCCTGGTCCATCTGTCGCGATTTCAAAAAGGATTCCGTTTGATTCACGGAAATATAAGCTTTTAAAGTAAAAACGGTCAATGATTCCTGAAGAATGGAAACCTCTTTGTTTCACTTGTTCTTCCCAATGAGCAAGCTCTATATCGTTTTTCACACGAATTGCTAGGTGGTGAATGCTACCGCGGCCCGGCTTTTCAGTAGGACCATCTAAATATTTCACAACGATTTCTCCAAAAGCCTCTCCTTTAATGGACTGAAAAATTGCTTCCTCTTCATTTCGGCTAACCTCTGTATAACCAAACATCTCTGTAAGTGTACTCGCCATTTTATCAAGTCTACGAACCGTCATTTCCACAGAACCCATTCCTTGGATTTGATGCTTTGCAGGAACTTCTGATTTCTCCCAAGTTTCCCAGTGCTCCACTTTTTCTCCGTTTGAAACGAGTAGTACTAAGCGAAGACCTTCAGCATCCTCAAATTGCAAAGCAGGACGATTTGCATATGTTGTCATTTCACTATGTTTCACATCAAATTTCTCAAATCGCGCTTTCCAGTAATGCAAGCTATCCTCTGAAGGAACAAGTAACCCAATTCGAGTAATCGCATTCGTACCGCGATATGTTTTTCCTACTAAAGGAATTTCAAAAAACGATAGCTCCGTACCTGGACTTCCTGTTTTATCTCCATAAAATAAGTGATACATTGACGGATCATCTTGGTTTACCGTCATTTTCACACGACGTAAACCAAGCACATTTTTATAAAAGTGATTATTTTCATTTGCATTTTTCGTAACCATTGAAATGTGATGATGCCCTTTAATTTCATACATCGTTCATTCCTCCGCTTCATTTTACTAGTCAAGTGATAACTAAAAAATAACATTTCCCACAAATAATATGTTTTTAAGCTTTTCAATTTATTCTCATTATATTTTTTGTAAATTCATCTTAGTTTTTACTGAATAAGTTACTTTGTTTTGTAAATTCATCTTAGTTTTTACTGAATAAGTTACTTTGTTTTGTAAATCGAAAGCAACTGAGTGTATGTTTTTCATATGACTCAATCGCTTTCGTTACTATCACTTTACATCTCAAGTGATTAAAAATCAAGTGATTTATCTCAAATTCGAGATATTTTTTTGTATCGTATTATTTACTTCCTACAAAAACAGCCTCACTAAGCTTATTAACACTTAATGAGGCCACTTTATTCACACTATTAATTATGGAACGTCGGCTTATAGAACGAACGGTTATCAAGGGCAAAGACACGTTCTGTGTATTCGCCTGGTTTTGTGCGTCCTAATGCGCGGTCCATCATGTTCATTTTTGCATCTAAGTTGTCGATGTAATGCAGAATTTCTGCTTCTTTTACTAATGGAGGTTTTGGGCTACCCCATTCTGCTTTTCCGTGGTGAGAAAGAACGATGTGTTGAAGAATTAATACTTCTTCTGCATCGATTTGCAGTTCATCTGCTGCTTTCCCAATTTCGTTCACCATAATCGAAATGTGGCCAAGTAAATTTCCTTCTAACGTATACGTTGTAGAAATTGGGCCAGATAGTTCGAATACTTTACCAAGGTCATGTAAAATCACGCCTGCATATAGTAAATCTTTATCTAACGATGGGTATAGCGTAGCAATTGCTTTCGCTAAATCTAGCATCGATACAACGTGATAAGCTAGTCCAGATACGAACTCGTGATGATTCTTCGTCGCTGCTGGATATTCTAAAAACTCGTTTTGATGCTTATTTAATAAATGTCTTGTTAGACGCTGGATGTTTGGGTTTCTCATTTCAAATATGTATTGCGTAATTTTTTCAACCATATCTTCTTTTTTCACTGGTGCTTTTTCTACGAAGTCCGAGATGTCCGTTACTTCATTTTCATTCGCAACACGGATTTGTTTCACGCGTAATTGAATACGGCCTTTGTAATTTAGGATATCTCCAGCTACTTTAACGATCGTTTCTGCCACATATTGTTTCTCAACTTCTGGTGATACATCCCATAGCTTCGCTTCAATATCTCCACTTGGATCTTGTAAGATTACTGTTAAAAACGGCTTTCCATTACTTGCGAGACCTTTTGTCGCTGTTTTAATTAACAAGAAAACATCGACTTGTTCACCAACTTCATATTCTGCAATTTTCTTTTTCATTCGAATTCCTCCACCAAATCAGTTACTTTTAGTATAGCATATTACAACTCATTTTCTTTACGCATATGCGTTAATTTTATAATCTGTTTTTCTGTGAAGAACGATAGTAAATGCGCATGACATGTAAAGAAGATTACTTGTCTATCTTTCGCAATTTCTTTGATAAGTTCAATCGTTCGATTCGTCCGTACCGCATCAAAGTGCACGAAACTATCATCAATAATAAATGGATAATCATGTTCAAATGTTTTCGCTAACGCAAATCTCAGCGATAAATATAACTGCTCTGCTGTCGCTTGGCTTAGTTCATGACTGTAAAAACGCATGCCATCGTTACGTTCAACAATGAAAGGTTCCGCCTCTGACGGTGAAAAGATTTTACTATATCTTCCGCCTGTTAAATAGACAAAATACTCTTCTGATTTTTGTAAAATACGCGGCAAATGTACTTCATGATAATATTGCTTCGTTTTCGTTAACACTGTCTTTGCGGCCGCGTACGCAGCCCACTTTTTCACTTGTTCACGCACTTGCGCTTTTTTCATTTCCCATTCGTGTAGTAAATCACCGTACGTACTGCCTTCTTCTAAATTCGCAATTTCTATACGATGTTTCGCAATACGCTCCGTCAGTTCTTTTTCTTTTGTAAGACAGTTTTGCACGATTGCAATTTCTTGCTTTAATTTTTCCTCATAACCACCAGCTTCATAATGTTCAGCTAATGATAAACTCGTTAAACGCTGTTCTAACAAATCAATTTGTGGTAATAAACGCCCCACTTGCTTATCCGCATCTTCACGTTTTTCTGCCAGTTTACCTGCTTCTAAAAACATCTCTTCATCTGTAGCCTCTGCAATATGCCATAAACTATCTCGTTCTACTAACAGTTGTTTCAGTTGCTCTTGCATGAACTCATATTCTTCTTGCCATTCAGCTATCTTCTCTTTCAGCTGCTTACAAGTTTGGCGCTTTTCTTTCTCATTTTGCATACGACTTTGCGCTTCATGCAGTTTACTATACTCCGCGCTACCGATAACTGTTTCTAGTTTATGTTCAAAGTGCGAAATCATTTCATATAATGATGATTTCCGCGTGCTTTTCTTCTCTAATTCACGATATAATTGCTGCATTTTTTCAATACGCTCAAACGCTGGCAATATGTGCGCATACGTATAAAATTCAGGGAACATATAGCGCGTTTTATATGCGTCTACTTGTTCGCTGGCGCGGAATGTTTCTCTCTCCCATTCCTCATACGATGAAACGACTTTATCATACGCTCGTTCCATTTGCTGTAACTTATAAGACTCACGCTCAAATAGCTTACGAATCTCTTCATCTTTTTCTAACTGATAACGAACGGACATCGCTTCTTCACCTTGTTTCCCGCCAGCACTTTGCTGAAGGGTAAGGAGCTCTTCTTGTAATCCGCTTGACGGATCTTTATATAAAACAAGCGAAAGGACAATCCCTACAAAAATAATCACACTCATAAATAAGAGCTCTCGGTTATCTATAAATAAGCTCGTGAATAAAACAAGTGTGTTAATAAGAAGTAACAGAAGACAAACTCTTTGCCATTGCTTTTTCTTTTGCACCGCTGCTCCTGCTTTTTCCTCATACTTACGCTTCATTCTCTCTGCGCCCATACCGATAAACGCCGCATCTTGGAACGACTTTTCTTTCTCGCCTAACGCAGTTCGCTCTTCATCCGCTAACATTTGTTTCTTGATCTGTCTTATATTTTCTTCTTGTTCTTCTAATTGCTCTTGCGCTACTTTGAAATGATCATCGAGCTGTGCTTTTTGCGTTTCTAACTCGCGCGCCTTTTGCACCGTTTGCGTAATTAGCTCTTTCGTCGCCAAACTCATATCAAACGAAAGAACCGTTTCTTTTTCAAAAGCAGCACCAATTTGTTGCTCTAGCTCTGCGATTTCTTCTTTTATATTCGCAATACTTCCCGTCATATCACGCATTTCTTGGCGCGCATTTTCATACGACAAATGCTGCATACGAAGTTCTTCTACGTAACTTTCTTTTCGTAAAAACTCTTCATCTATTTGAATCGATTCAATTTCCGATTGTACCGTCTCTATTTTTTTATGAAGCGAATCAACTTGCAACTGAAGCGGCTCCATTTTTGCCTTAATCGCCTCATAACGCGCCGTCCCGTTTACAGGAAATTGCCCGTTTTCGTTTTCTAACACTTTCTCATGTGCATGCTTTTCAATAACGAGCGGTTCAAGTGCTGCTAATATTTCATAATCTTGCTTTCGTCTTTCCGCACTCTCTTTCTCCGCGCGAACAGACGCCAATTTCTCTTCACTTTCTTTTAACTGCTCGACCTGTTTTTCATACGTGCCAATTTTCCCTTGCCACTCTTTCATCTTCTCTTCAAGCTTCTTCATCTCTTGCAAGGACACGTTAATTTCTGGCTTACGACCACTCGGCTTAAAGCGCTGATCCATTTCTTTTTCTAACTTTTTATCAAGCTGCAATAACGCATCACTACCAACTGCACTTGCTGAAAATAAATAATTACCGATATCCGCTTCGCCAAGCTGATGAATATTTTGAAGGCCATGCATATCAAATGAAAAAACAGAGTCAAATAAATTTTCATTCATACCGCTTAATATATCGTTTAAAATCTCTTCGCCGCCAGTCTTCCCATCTTCAAAATAAACGGTCACCTCACCAGCTGCTGTTTTCGGCAAACGCTCAATTTTCAAACGGCCGTACTTCTCTGTTTGTACAGTTACCGCTCCGCCATACTTTCCGCCTTCTTTCGGCTCATAACGGCGCTGTCCTCTCGTTGGAAAACCGAACAAAAGACTTTTCATAAACGAGCGAATTGTCGATTTTCCCGCTTCATTTTCACCATACAACACCGTCAGCAATGAAAGATCCATTTCCACATTTTCTAACTTTCCGTACCCATAAATATGGAGTTTTTCAATTCTCATTTCTTATCCCTCTCTTGCTGGAATAATTGTTCTAAAATAATATTTTCCGCTTCCTTTTGAATCTCTCTCTTCTCTTCTTCTGTAAAAGATTCAATACTATTACGCGCTATAGGAGATGTCCAAATCGTGCGCAACACTCCGTCCATATTGGTGAACGCTTCTAACTCCTTCAGCACACTACCAACGAAATGATTTTCTTCTTTCAAACGTTCAATTTCCGCAAAAGAAACCGTCTCATTTTTCCACTTCATCACATATACGAAATCTTTTCGCTCTTCGCCAGCTGCTAAAATATGAAAAATCTCTTCCGCGCGTTTCTCATCACGTAAATAAGGAGAAAGTGGTCCCTGTCCTGTAAATACGGCAGTTAAAAGTGTCCCTTCCTCTTCTCTTCGGCACTCATTCATCGCAGTTGACACTGCCGTCATAAGTTCATCAACCGTTTCAAGTCCATCAATACTCACTTCTATCTCATCCCATACAACATCCGCAGTATGGAAAAATGAACATTGCGATCCCTGTTTCGTGAGTTCAATAAGGTACGCACCCTTTTCTCCCGTTTCCTTACGATGACGCCCTTGTATGTTCCCTGGATAAATAATGTAAGGCTCTTCTGATAAAATTTCACGTTTATGTATATGGCCAAGAGCCCAATAATCAAACTGCTTTTCTTTCAGCTCACGAATTTGGAACGGCGCATAACGATTATGCTCTGCATCTCCTTCCACACTTCCGTGAAGCATGCCAATATGAAAAGGCGCATCACTCATTTTCGTATACTGCGCTGTCATATTATCCGTTACCGCTTGCTGCAAATAACTGAACCCGTAAATAGAAGCTAATAGCTCACCATTTTTATAAAATGATTTCTCTTCTACATAAGGCTCTGTAAACACATGAACATTTTCCGGAAACTCAATCGCTGCCCAGCTTCCCCCTAAATGATCGTGGTTACCGTGAATAATAAAAACGGGAATATCGTACTGCGAAAGTCTCTTCATTTGCTCACGCACAAACACTTGCGCCCTCAAACTTCTCGTCTCCGCATCATACAAATCCCCGGCTAGTAATACGAAATCAACACGCTCTTGAATCGCTTTATCAACAATACGCTCAAATGATTCAAACGTACTTTGCTTCATTCTCTCCCAAACAGACTGCGCCACATTCATTTCCATTCCTTTAAACGGACTATCCAAATGCAAATCAGCCGCATGTATAAACTTCACTTGTTTCACAAATAACGATCCTTTCTATATTTCAAAAGTTTCATTTTATCAATATTAACAATTAATAATAATATAAAAAACTCTCCTGTTATTAAAGTTTTATTTTACCACGCAATGTCATATATTTCTTTGCATATTCTAGTGATTTATGCCAAAATAGTTATAAGATTCTGATTTTAATCATTGGAGGGAATTGTCATGGGAGTATACGTTCTAACAGTCTTTGAAAAAGATGGTTCGAAAGCATTAGACGAATCATTCGAGGCGGCAACTGAAAAAGAAGCGAAAGCAAAAGGTGAATCTATTTTACAAGAAAAAGGATTGTACGAAAAAACACATCGCTGCACATCTTCTGCAGGTAAGCTCGTTTTATTCCAGCGCTAAAAAAAGAAGCGTCATCCGCTTCTTTTTCACTCTACTATATCTTCGTCACACCACGTAAACGCCACATCTAGAATGCGATTACCGATACGTACGCGTTTATTCCATTTACCTGTTTGGATCTGATGTTGCAATTCCGCTTTCATCTTTTCCGTCCAGTCGTGAATCGTTTCACTGCCGTCGTACGGATATACGCTCGGAAACTCTTTCTGCAGTAGATGCAAGCTCTCTGCATCAAAATGAAAATGGAAGAAGTAGTTTGCTGTAAGCGACGGTTCTTGCAATCGTAAAAAATGATCATCAATTTGCTTTCTATTTCTATAGAAAGTAAAGATATTCACTTTACCGCTCGTAATTTGGTCAATTTGAATTTCGTGCTTCTCTATAATCACGTCTTGCCCACCTCGTTGTATACTATCTTTAGTATATATGTCTTTTGCAACAAAGTTAACCATTTTCGCGCGAAATTCATTTCCTTCATTATATTACCTGTACCTCCAAGTACAATCAGAACAAATAAAAACAAAGTTGAAGGGGAGCGATCACATGTATTTCGGAAGCAAAGGTTGGTATGTAAAAGAACTTAAAAAATTAGGTATTCGTACTTATGAAGGTAAAAAACTAGAATCATATCGTACACATGTGTTGTCTAGTTTACTTGAGAGAATGAAGAAGGCTTCGGCTTAATAGAAAATAGAAGAAGCTACTTTTAAAGTGGCTTCTTCTACTTGAACAAGTCCCTATCATTTGTACTAATTATATCCTAAGCGAATGACATGCTCTTCCATATTATTGTTTCAAGTCATATATAGTTTAATTATTTTTTGCTTCTTTCTTTTATCTTCTCAACTTCATTTTTTATATCCTCAGATATAGCCACATCTATATTCCCTTTATATTTCTTGTATTCTTGGAATAACATACTTGCATTTTGGTTAAATGTCACCAAAGTTCCACTAGGTGATTCAGTTTGTTCCTTTAAAGAAGTAATAGTCCCATACATTTTTTTGTATTCATCATAAAGTTCTTTATACTTATCTGGATTTTCTTTTGCAGCTTCAGAAACAGTTTTTAATTGACCTTCCATACCACTATATATTACAGAAGCTTGAGAAATCATTGAATCATATGATTTTTTCTTAGCATTTACCGCTATATTAAAATCTCGACGGTTATCAATAGCTTTAGACCAAGTATCCGAATACTCCGGCAAAACCATCTGAGCAACAAATCCCATTAGTTCGCTATTATTATAAAATTCCGCTGCCGCTTGAACATAACGAGCTTCACGTTTCTTCTTTTCTTCTGCTTCTTTAGCGTTTTTTTGTAATACATTCATGCTCACAAGGGCTATGATAATTACGATAACACCTAAAATCCCTCCGATTATCTTTTTGTTCATGCTGACTCCCCCATTTATGTATAATTGTTAAATCATATTGGTAAAAACAAAATAAAAGCACTCTTTCGGATGCCTTTAACTGTAGTTTTTATTGAGCTACTTATGCATGTTTATTCCTTCTTTAATATTTCTATTCCCTTTTATACATGTAACAAAATAAACAATCCAACCAAAGTGCTATAATAAACCCAATCACACTAAGGGGGATCAATTATTTTGCGCGGAAAACACATTCAATTCCATGAGTTTGGCAATCCAAAAGATGTATTGCAAGTTGAATATAAAAATATAGAACCATTAAAAGATAATGAAGTTCTCGTTCGTATGCGAGTCAGACCGATTAATCCCTCTGACTTAATTCCAATAACCGGAGCGTACGCACATAGAATCCCTTTACCTAACATACCTGGTTATGAAGGTGTTGGTATTGTAGAAGATGTAGGCGTGAGCGTTTCTAGAGACTTGATCGGCAAACGTGTTTTACCTTTACGCGGAGATGGTACTTGGCAAGAATATGTGACAACATCGGCTGATTTTGTAGTCCCTATTCCAGATTCCATTGATGATTTCACAGCGGCACAAATGTATATTAATCCCCTTACAGCGTGGGTTACGTGTACAGAAACGCTAAACTTAAAACGGGATGACGTTTTATTAGTGAATGCGTGCGGATCCGCTATTGGACATCTATTTGCTCAGTTATCGCAAATTTTAAACTTCCGATTAATTGCAGTGACAAGAAATAGTAAACATATAGAAGAATTACTTCAGCTTGGTGCCGATTATGTAATAGATACTTCCACTGCTCCGCTTCACGAAACAGTTATGGAGTTAACAAAGGGGACCGGGGCAGATGCTGCGATCGATTCTATTGGAGGGGCCGACGGAAATGAATTAGCATTTTGCGTACGCCCAAATGGACACTTTTTAACTATCGGTCTTCTATCAGGCGTACAAGTAAACTGGGCAGAGATTGTCACAAAAGCTAAGGTGCATGCTAACATATTTCATTTACGGCATTGGAATAAAGACGTGTCACCACACAAATGGCAAGAAACGTTTCGTCACTTAATCCGCTTAGTAGAAAATAAACAATTACGTTTTATGAGGGTACATTCTACGTATGACTTAACAGGTGTGAAAACCGCGGTTGATGTTGTTCAATCTGCTGAAAAAGCAAAAGGGAAAGTGTTTTTGAGTAGTTATTAAAAAAATCCCCTCAAAGCATAAGCTTCGAGGAGATTCTTCATTTAATTATATACGTACAGCTGTACCACTTACAGCAACCATTAACATTCCATCACGAACAACTTCATAATCTACGTCAATACCAACGATAGCGTTCGCACCTTTTTGTTTTGCAAGTTCTTTCATTTCATCCATCGCAATATCACGAGCTTCTTTTAACTTGCTTTCATAAGAACCAGCACGACCACCGACAACATCACGAACTGAAGCGAATAAATCGCGGACAATGTTTGCACCCATAATAGCTTCACCATTTACAATATCAATATACTCAATAATCTCTTTACCTTGAATTCCAGAAGTTGTTGTTACAATCATGACTGACACTCTCCTAATAAGTTGTTGTTTTTCATTCGCTTTCTTATGTCTTTATTATGACATGGAAAAAGTAACTAATCTATTGAATTACCTTACAAGAATATGACAATTTTGTAAGAATGGCAATTCATTTTATTAACCAATCCTTGAAATTAATTTGAGGAGGATAAAAATAAAACGCGCATAATATTTAATAAAGCGCTTTAATATTAGGATAAGCAAACGATTCTCTATTTTCTTTCCAATCCTTTTCTACTTCTTTAAAGGTTGGTCGCCCTAATTCTTCATTATTTTCATGTTTACTAAACCATTTTTTCACATACTTATCTCCATTTTTATTTTGAATCGTACAAAGGAAACTATTACTACTATCCTTTAATATTTTTACAATCACTAAAAGACACCTCTTCCCTTTTAAATAACATAATAGAACTTGATCTTTTACTATAAGCCCTTCCTCTCTTATAGTCATACGACTCCTCGGCCGCGCCAAAGTTGTAAGATCAAAAGCGATATTCACTATGTCTACATTTTTCATAATTGATATGTGGAGTAAATATTATTTAAAGAAATTAGAGTTATAAGCGTTATGCTTATCGAATACCTTATATATTTCTAACTTATTATCTAATTTTGCATCTACTAAAATTAATATATTTCCATCGTAAATATATTCTTCATACTTTTTAGCATGTTCTTCTGGAATTCCTAATCCAATAAATGCTCCTATTAAACTTCCAGCTCCTCCGCCAATACCGGCTCCTCCAATAGCTGCTGCAATTGGACCTGCTGCTACGATTGGACCCATTCCAGAAATGGCAAGGATACCAAGGCCCGTTAATAAACCACCAAGTCCTCCTGCGACTCCTCCTGCTACAAGCCCTGTTGCTGAAAAGATATCCGCTTTATGTGCAGTTTCATTATTCACTTTTTCACCCGATTTTTCTTCCAGATGTTCAATTTCCTTTTTATCCTTCGCAATAGCTGAAATGTTATCCGCCGAGTATCCTTTATCTTTTAATTCATTAATAACGAATGCTGCATCATCGATTGTTCTAAAAACACCTACTATTTTTCTATCTACATCCATAACTATTAACCTCCTAAAGTTTTATATACATATATGCTCTTTTATTTTTATATAATGCATCTTTATTCTTCTTCATTTCTGTATACACTAATCTTTTTATTAACATAACCATTTACAAAAAAAGCTAATAGTAACAGTATTACAAGCGAACTACTTAACAAGTAAATTAAATCAAATGTAATATCAATTATCATTTCATTCATGTATACCAGACTCCTTTTTATTTAAAGTAAAAATATATTTTATAGACCAATCTACTAAAAATAGAAATCTTACAATCCATCTTCAATCAATCTCTTTGTAGTATATGCATACCCTTCCTAACTCTTCCTAAACCTAAAAACTTTAATTATATTTTTTCTTTTTTATACGTTTAACATTGTTTAAAACGGGTATGTTTATATTGTTATGCTTACTATATGGAAAGGAATATTTCGATGAATGCCATTCACTCTACTACTATTTTTTATAATGAAACACCTACAATAACTCAGATTCATCATTTTTACGCTTTAATGACAACGTTTCAAACAAATTTGTTTATAAGTAAACATGGAACACTAACGTCGATTAAAAACTTAAGCACTCTAGTATCCTTTTTCCTTACTGTAAAAAAGAAAGATCTTGTATTATTTATTTTTGAAGGAATAGATGCAAAAAGAGCTTTAAGAACACTCTTTCCTTCTTAAAAAGTTTGCTATCCCTCTATTCCCTCGGCCGATGCTTTTCATATATGTATTTATACTTCAAAATGATTCCCTCTATTAAAAACGAACCCCCTAATACAATAGGGGGATTTCTAGTTTGACCTTATGAAAACTGATATAATATATATTACATTTTTCATTCTTTAAAATAGAAAACTTTTAATACTCTTGAAGGTAGGAATTTTTAATGAAATCGAAAACAAAATTTAGTATTCGCTATAAAATTATGGCTGGTTATTTAGTTATCATTTTGTTTGTACTTATTTCTTTCCTTATGTTAAATAATGAAATTTCCAATTTACAAAAATCTCGTAATTTTATTATTGATCATGATTTTAAAGTTCTCAATTTAACGAATCAAGTCGAGAAAGAATTGCTATCAATTGAAAATAAAGCGAAAGGGTTTATCATTTCTAATAACCCAAATTACGTGCAATCCCTTAACTCTGCCGAAAAAGATTACGAAAAACATTATCATGATCTTTTTTCTCTATTAGAGGATAATCCATCTCAGCAAGAAAAATTAAAACAGATTAATGAAAACATTAACAGTTGGATTAATAAAGAGATTCACCCAATCATTACAAATAATAATAGTAATAGCATACAAGCAATCGACACGACTCAAATTCAATCATTGCAATCACAGCTAACTAACTTCCGTAGCACTGAGGAGCAACTAACGAAAAAAAGAGCTGCACAATTAGATACTGAAAATAATAAATTAGAGATTTGGTTATACAGTTTATTGTTCTTACTTTCTTGTATTTCTATTATCATTTCACTCTATATTTCGAATTCCATTACAAAAACGATTAAAAATGTAATTCAAGCTATTACATCCATTTCTTCCAAAGAAAAAATTACGGAAAGAATTCATGTAAACACCCATGATGAAATAAAAGAGCTTGCTCATACAACGAACCATCTACTAGACGAAATATCTAAAAGAGAGTGGTTACAAACCGAGCTTGCCGAATTAATTTTAATGTATCAAGGTGTACCTTCTATTGAGATGTTGGGTAACAAAATTCTTAGTGGAATGATACAAAAAACGCAAATCTCTTGCGGTGCATTCTATGTACGTGAAGAAGTTGAAGAAACTGTCTACTATGTAAAGAAAGCTTCTTTCGCCGATCAAGGTTCTGATATTGGAAAACAATCCATTAAAATGGGCGAAGGTTTAATTGGACAATGTGCTTTAGAAAAACAAAGCTTTATTCTTCGAGAAATACCAGAAGAATTTCGTTATGTCACTAGCGGCTTATTAGAAATACGTCCTCAAAACCTACTAGTCATCCCTATCCTATTTGAAGATGACGTTATCGCAGTAATTGAGTTAGTAAGTGTAACTGAGATTTCAGACTTACATCAAGATTTAATTCAACAAACCATTGATAACCTAGGTCTAACAATCCATAGTATTATGGGACGTATGCGAGTTCAAACTCTTTTACATGAATCACAAGCAATGACGGAAGAGTTGCAAGTTCAATCAGAAGAATTGCAAACGCAAGCTGAAGAACTACAAATGCAAGCCGAAGAATTACGAACAACGAATGAACAATTAGAGTCTAGAACTGAAGAGGCCGAGCAGAAGACAACTGACTTACAAATTGCTAAATCAGAATTAGAAGAAAAAGCAAGCGAGTTGTTACGTAGTTCAAAATACAAATCAGAATTTCTAGCAAATATGTCACATGAATTACGCACACCATTAAATAGTATTTTACTATTATCTGAAATGTTAAGAGAAAATCATGATAACCATTTATCCGACGATGAAATTGAATTAGCAACCGTCATTCATTCATCAGGGAAGGATTTACTTACTTTAATTAATGACATACTAGATTTATCTAAAGTAGAAGCCGGAAAACTAGACGTCATTTTTGAAGCAACGAACATAAGTGACATGGCAGCAAATATGCAGCAAAACTTCTTACATATAGCTGCACAAAAAAATGTCGAATTTACTATTGAACAAAGTAATACGATTCCTGATTTATTTTATACAGATGCAAAACGGATTGAACAAATTATTAAAAACTTATTATCCAATGCATTTAAATTCACGGAAAAAGGATCCGTTTCTTTACATTTCGATTCGATAGAAACAACCAATTTGAGTCATGATATGCAGTCTATCAGTAAAGATTGGATTACAATTTCAGTAAAAGATACTGGTATTGGTATCGCTAAAGAACAGCATCAACTTATTTTCGAAGCCTTTCAACAGGCAGATGGAGCAACGATTCGAAAATATGGTGGTACAGGATTAGGTTTATCTATTTGTAAAGAGTTTGCTAGATTATTAGGTGGTTGGATTACGTTAGAGAGTACATTAGGAGAAGGCAGTACTTTCACGGTATATATTCCTAACCTTCCAAATGGATTACATGATATACAGGTATCCAATTTAGAAGTCGCAGCAACGATAGAAGACGTTATTCCTGCTGAAGTTGTTGAGGAAACTATCGTTACTCCAGAAACAAATAACGTCTTCCAAGAGAAAACCATTTTAATTGTCGATGATGATCATCGAAATATATTTGCATTACAAAATGCATTAAAAAAACAACATGCCAACATTATTACTGCACAAAACGGCATAGAGTGTTTAGAAATACTAAAAAGCAATACAAATATTGACCTTATTTTAATGGATATTATGATGCCGAATATGGACGGTTACGAAACGATGGAAAATATCCGAATGAACTTAGGGTTACATGAACTACCTATTATCGCATTAACTGCTAAAGCAATGCCAAATGATAAAGAAAAATGTTTATCTGCTGGCGCTTCAGATTATATAAGTAAACCATTAAATTTACATCAACTCTATTCGGTAATGAGTGTATGGTTAATAAAATAAGTGAGGTTTAGTTTAAGTGGAAAATAAGTATTATAATTTTGATCCATCAGTAGATACGGATAAGCTTACGAACTTAGAAATTGAATTACTATTGGAAGCGGTATTTAAACTATCAGGATTTGATTTTCGCCAATATGCTCGCACATCTATTTATAGACGGATTTGTAATCGAATGCAGCTCTCTAATATCCCTACCATTTCAAAATTAATTGAAAAAGTAATTCATGAGGAAGGGGTTTTAGAACAGTTATTAAATGATTTCTCGATTAATGTAACTGAGATGTTCCGTAACCCTATCTTTTTTAAGGCGCTAAGAGAGCATGTTATTCCTGAATTAAAAAAGCATCCTGAAATTAGAATTTGGCATGCTGGATGTGCAACTGGTGAAGAAGTATTATCAATGTCCATCTTACTTCACGAAGAAGGATTAAGTGAAAAAGCTGTTATTTACGCAACAGATATGAATACAAATGTGTTAGAAAAGGCAAAACAAGGTATTCTTCCGTTAAATAAAATGCAAACTTATACGAAAAACTATTTACAAGCTGGCGGTACAAAAGCATTTTCTAACTATTATTCAACAGATAATCGTTTTGCTTATTTTAATCCTTCACTGTTACAAAACATCATTTTTGCACAACATAATTTAGTAACTGATCAATCTTTTAACGAATTTCACATTATACTTTGCCGTAACGTTTTGATTTACTTTACAAGTAAACTTCAAAACCAAGTACAGCAACTATTTTATGAAAGTTTAGGTCACAATGGATTTTTATGTTTAGGGAATAAAGAAACTCTTCGTTTTTCAAATATAATGCCGCATTATATCCAATTTAATCCTAAAGAACAAATCTATCAAAAAATAAAATAAAAAGCGTATGAAATNNATTTCATACGCTTTTTATTTCGCATTCGTTTGTATCATAATTAGACACATATCATCTGATTGTGCTTGTTTCTGTTCTTCCTTGTAAAACCCTTCTATCTCTCCTTCTAAATCTCCCCATTTTCTTCCTGTAAAAGTACGTAATTTCTCTTCAGACTCAAATTCATCATTTGCAATTGCTTCAAGTACACCATCTGTAAACAATACTATTTGAGCGTTCTTCTCAAAAGGTATAACTGTCTTTTCAACTTTTATTTCATCAAAAAACCCTACCGCACAACTCCCGCGATCTAGTTCAACTACATTTATTTCATCAACTAAAACATATCCAGAAGGATGTCCTGCATTCACATATTCAATCGTTCTATCTTCTGTATTAACAACTAAGTATATCGCCGTAAAATAATATGGAATATTATCATTGTCATTATGTAAAAGGGTCATATATTTATTTAATTCTTTAATGACGAGTTCTGGATCAATTAAACATTTAATCGTTTCACGTAATACAGAAGAAATAAACATACAAACTAATGAAGCAGATATACCATGTCCCATCACATCTAATAATATAATACCGTAGCGATTTTCATCGATTTTATACCAATAATACATATCTCCAGCTAGTTTGAATGAAGGTAAGTAACTTGCTTCAATTTTTATATGCTCTTCTCTTAATGGGCTACTTAATAAGTTTCTTTGTACTTGTGTAGCTAAATCTAGTTCATTCCGAAGATTTTCTTCTTGTTCTTTATGCCAATTTAATTCCGATTTCAAGCGTAATGCTACACGCATACGAGCTAACAATTCAACTTTATTTATAGGTTTCGTAATATAATCCATTGCCCCCATATCAAGAGCCTCAGCTAATTTATTCGCATCTTCTAAAGCTGTTACAAAAATAATAGGAATATCTTTAAACTTCTCCTCTTTTTGTAATCGCCTACAAACTTCAAGTCCATCAATTTCAGGCATCATGATATCTAATAGAATTAAATCTATTTCATTATGCCTGGAAGAATCTTTTCCAAAATGAATGTATTCGAAAAGCTCTTGTGCAGAATTAAGCGCTACAAGATCCTGATATCCGGCTTGTTTTAAAATTTTTTCAATTACAAAGATGTTAACCGGATTATCATCGACAATTAAAATGGACACAAGTTATTTCCCCTTTTCTTATTTAAAATGTAAATCTATTATCATTTTCTATTTTTCTAGTATTACATACTCAGTTATAAAATGAAAATTTCCTACTCAAACACATTTTTTATACAGCAAAAGAACAAACCCCCAGAAATGAGAGTTTGTTCTTTCACTCTATAAATTTCCACTTTTAATTTAGCACCATTGCTTTATCATTTAAAAGACGATCCAATTCTTCCATATGATTTGTTTCATCTGCAATCATATCTTCTAACTTTACAACTAACTCTGTCATATTTAATTTCGCTGCCTGTTCTTTTCTCGTTTCATAACGCTTAATTGTTTCATATTCTGATTGTCTAGCGTATTCTAACATTTCTCTAACATCTTCTACTTGTTTCACTGGTAAAGGGATCGTAGTAGGTGTACCACCTAACGTCTTAATTTTCTCCGCTAAATATAGGGCATGTCCTTGTTCATCGCTAATTTCAGATTCAAAGAAAGGTTTTAACACTTGTCTATATATACCAGAAACTGTAGCTGCATTATGGTTATACATAATAATCGCTGAGTATTCTCCTGCTAAATCTTCATTCAATCCTTCGATTAGTTCTTTCACATCGTGTGACATTTTCATATCTCCTCCTATACTTAATAAGTACCCCTTTTCTCATGTTTTAAACATAATTATTTGAAATTTTTATGTATCTAAAAACGCCGCTTGCTTCAATTTACTTATCGCTTGTCTTTTTATACGAGAAACGTGCATTTGTGAAATACCTAACCGTTCCCCTGTATCCTTTTGATTTAGATTTTCTCCAAATATATAATGAATAACACTCTTTTCTGTCTCATTTAATACGTTAAAAATATCCTCTAAAATGAGACGTCTTTCTGTCTGTTCATATCCTTGCTCTACTTCACCTACAGATTCAATTCTCGCTACCGAACTTCCATCAGATGAATTTTCCACTACATCATCTAAGGAAGATACTCGATAATTATTTTTAGCATCCATAATTTCTAGAACTTCCTCTTCGGATAGTCCTAAATGATCCGCAATCTCTATAATCTTCGGTGAACGTTGCAAATGATCTGTTAGTTCCTCTATCGCAAGTTTAATTTTCCCGCCCAAATCTTTAATTCGCCTTGGAACATGAATCCCCCAAGTTTTATCACGTAAATACTTCTTTATTTCTCCTACTATCGTAGGTATTGCAAACGGCTCAAAAGCATTCCCTATCGAATAATCATACCTTCTTATTGCGCCTAAGAGCCCTAACATCCCTACTTGTATAATATCCTCATGCATCGGCCCGCCTTTCGAATAGCGATATGCAATGGAATAAACGAGATTTTTATAATGATCAACTAACCTTTCCTGTGCTTCATCACATTGGTTTTGTTGAAATTCTGCAATTAATTTAATAACATCTTCTTTAGTAAGATTCGTAGGTTGAGATTGGATTTCCATCATTCTCCACCTGCTCTCTTTGTATATATTTTGTCATTAAAACTGTCATGCCCTCATCATGCATGATTTGTATATCATCCATTAACGTATTTATTAAATATAAACCTAAACCATTTTCCGGCAAGTTCTCTACTGGTTTATTAATATCATACGGACCAACTTTACTTTTTAAGGCGGTAAAATCAAAGCTAACCCCATTATCCGCAACCATAATTTCTAATCGATCTTCATATAGACCAAAGATAATTGTAATTTCTCCATCATCTTCTTTATATGCATGTTGTACAATGTTTGTACATGCTTCACTAATAGCAATTTTCATATCTTCTATATCGTCATAAGCAAAACCCATTCGATTCGCAACACCAGCCATCGTTAAGCGAATAATAGCCACATATTCTGCTTTTGCAGGAATTTTCATTTCTATCGTTTCAAATTTCTCCATCATCCCTAGTCACCTTCTTTCTACTTTTTCAAAATCGGAATTCAAATTTAATATTTCTGTTAACCCTGTAATATCAAATAATCTCTTTAACCTTTTAGATACACCAATAAACTCTAGTTTTCCATCATTTTTCTTAACTGCTTTTAATAAAGCTATAAAAACGCCTAAACCAGTACTATCCATATAATCTACCTTATTAAAATCTACTACAATATGAACCTCTTTCTCACTTGCAATAGGCATGATCTTATTTTTCAAATCTGATGCCGTATACGCATCAATCTCACCATTAAGTTGTACCGTATAACCTAAATCATTTTGCAAAATATGAATTGCCAAATTCATCATTTCCGCCCCCTTATCTCAAACTTCTACTATGTTAATTACCCATAAAAATTAGTTTTAAACATATTTTTTTATTTTAATTATAAATAAATTTTCTACACCTTTCTCAGCTTAACACTAAAAAAAGACTACCAAATGTTTAAACCTTATAAATTTGTGTATGTATAATGTATAAACATTATTTTTAGGGGGATCTATCTATGGAAGAGCACAACTTTAAAAAGGGAGATTTCGTTCAATTTTCTTATCGACACGATCATGCTACAAAATTAGTTGGTTCCATTATTAACATACTAACGAATACAATTGTAGTGGATATAGGTAATAGCGAGGACTTATCCCATATAGAACCAAGGCAGGTCGTAAGGATAAATAATTGTAAAAGAGTAACGATGGTTTAATATAAAGTGAAACTTTAATCAGTGGGGGTCTTCATCTCCCACTCTTTCCTATGCAGATTACATAAAAAAAGCATCCAAATTATTCTAATTGGATGCTTTTTTATGTATATTTATCAGTTTATTAACTTCATAGCTATATATAATAAACTTAAGATTACTATTCATTATAATACTTACGCTTTCCGTAGCATTCTAGAGAAGAATGTAACAATTAAAATACAGACGATTGCACCTAATAACGCTGGAAGAATAAAAATACCTCCCCATTCAGGACCCCAGTGACCAAATAATGCACTACCTACCCACGATCCGATTAATCCAGCAATAACATTACCAACTATACCTAAAGGAAAGTCTTTTCCTGTAATCATTCCAGCTAGCATACCAATAAGTCCACCTACAATACACGTAATAATAAGTCCCACAATTAGACCTCCTATATATTTTTATAATGGATTTATCAAGCTTTGGTGTTTAACCAAAGCTTGATAAACATGTATCATTCTTTGTTATCCAATTCATCACTTATCTTTTGTTTCACTTTTCCGACTTTTTCTTTTATAGTTCCCTTCGTCTTTTCCCACTTCCCTTCATTTTTCAACTCTCTATCTTCTGTAACTTCACCAATTCCTTCTTTTACTTGTCCCTTTTTCTTTTCAACTTTACCAGTAATTTGTTCTTTTAGCCCGCTCTCGCTCATATTTCCAATCTCCTTTTCGTAATAGATTTTTAGATTTAAATAGTATGAATTTAAATAGAATACGTGCATCTTCTTTCTTGTAACCATTCACCGACTCTTTCTAAATCCTTAACGAATAACAAGATTTTCCCTTCATCCAGCTTTTCTTCATAAAAGTTAGCTTCTTCCTCATTAAGCCCTAACTCTTGCATCTTATTTCTTAACTGATCTCCCGTTTTTTGAAAGACGTTAATAATACTTGTCCCAAGTCCTTCCTCTTTTATCCCAATTGTATTCACGTCTGCATTGTCTGCGATTCTATCTGTCCTTTCTTTCTCATGTGTTAATACATAAATATCTTTTTGGTCTATTCCTTTCTTCACTAGATCATTCGCTGCATTCATGACCTCTTTCTCCGTAATAAATTAATATACAAAAGGTTTACTATATTTCGTTTCCATCTTTAACTTCCTCCTCTAAAATGAATTATTTGTTATATTATATGTAGTACACCCATTTTCAAAATGTTAAACATAAAATATGAAAAAATTATTTTGATTTTGATAGAGAAATAACAGTGTAATTTTCCACTATTATTTTTAAATGTAAAACATCACACATTACTCCTTACAATAACTACCTAAATTAACAGAAAATTGTTATAATTAAATTAAAGGAGGAGATAAAATGAAAAAAATCACTTATGTATGTGCTCTAACCGTTCTATCTTTCAGCTTAATTGGTTGTACAAGCACCTCGAATACAAATAAGGATTCACAAGTTAAGCAAGAACATACACAAAATACCTTTCAATTAAACTCCGCAAATATTACAGACATTGAAATACTTAAAACAACAAATAATACTACTTCCAAATCTCAAACAGACAATGAAGAAATGATAAAATCTATCACTTCGGCCGTTCAAAATGGAACACCTAAAACAATCACATTAGATCAAAAAAAGAAACAATCTGCACATTCTACTATAACCGTTACATATAAAGATGACTCAAAAGAGGAATTTCTTGTGTGGGTTGATAATAAGGAGAACATTACAATCGCTAAAGATGAGAAGAAAGATAAAGTAGAAGGTGTGACAGTGAACATTAAAGACGCTAAAATGATCAAGGATTTTTTTAAAAAGGACAAAGCATAAAAGGATTCCTTATATCCTTTCTTCTCCTCATGCAACCGGTTTTCTTTATATGAACAAACTAAATTTCAGCTTAATAGATATATAGCAAGTCACCCCATATTATTGGTACAATGAAAGCCACGGAGGGATATGATGGAGTATATGGTATTTTATTATGGGGTTCTGCTTCTTATAATTGGTACTGCCATATTTATGTTTATTATGGCTGGGATACGAAAAATTAGGGAGAAAAATCTTTCATTCGTAATGGTCGGTTTAGGGATAAATTTACTTACAAGTCCATTGGCACTTTTTATAGGAGTGATGGCAACAGATCCTCCAGACAGTACTAGACTTGATTTTTGGAAAGGGTTTCTCTTTATTCAAGCCATTCCGCTCCTCATACTACTTCTCGCTTTGGCTTGGTGGCTTATTCGTCGGAACAAAGAAAAAGTTCCCATGTAGAATTTCAAAATGACTTCCACTAACGATAATTATGTAAATGAGCTCCCCATATGGGAAGCTCATTGTATTTTTTGCCTAGCATGGGTGGATTACGAAATGCTAGCGATACTCCATGTCCATCCGGCTAAGATTTTAAAGTACCCCCTAAATTGACATCTTGTACTTTTATAGCACCGAAATTTATTTTTATCTTTTTTGGGAAAAACAGATTTTTCAATTTGATAGCGATGTGGCGAAACCACATCGCTATCAAGCTAAGAAAAGCAAATACCCCAAAAAGAAAATTTTGTATTTTTTATATTAGTAAGGCTCATTTTTATTTAATGAGAATGCATGGATACTCTATTTGTAATATTACCGCAACAATCGTAATGATTATTCTGAAAATTTAAAAATGAATTTCGATTCTAAGGGCATTTCTGGTTGTTTGATTGGATTTTGAGAAAGAGTAAGGTAAATCCTTTTAAAGCAATATAACACGAAAAATAGATACCTTTATGCATCTTAAATTAGCATAAATAAGAATACACAGGGAGCTTCAACTTGTTTGAATTTAAAGTGTTTTTAACTCCGATGAAACATGAATCATTCTAATTATTAGTAAAATTAGTAGGAAGAAATTCGTCATAACCCCTCCATATGGTAATTCTTTCATAAAATATTTTAAATCTATAAATTTCCCTGTATAATTTTTGTAAGAATCTTAATCTTTAGAAACGGAGTGAAAAATATGAAAAGTTTTGGTACGTTAGTAATTTCTACCGTCCTTTCAGCAGGCTTATTATATTATAATGTCGATTCTTTTTATAAAAAGTTCACATCAGGGAATACATATTACTGGTTAAACGCTATCCTAGCTGCTGGATTCCTTATATCCTTAATTATCAACATAAAAGATATTATCAAGAAAAACTACACAACTTCTGAATCAAATTAGGGAGCCTACTATGGTTCCTTTTTCTATGCAAAATAAAAAAGCAGCGGATTCGCTACTTAAATTCTTTTGCTTTTGCATAAATAGTAGAACGCGGAACTCCAGTCATTTTGGAAATATCATTTACACTCAGGCCATTTTCTTTCCTATTAAAAAATAAGTTCATAGCTTGTTTCACTTGTTTTTCATCTTGACCTTTACGTCCCATATATTTCCCTTGTGCTATCGCTCTTTCTCTTCCTTCTGCTGTACGCTCATTGATTAAGTCTCTTTCAAATTCAGCAATGGCACCCAGCATTGTAAATATAAGTTTTCCTGAAGGTGTAGAAAAATCAATTTGCTCTTTTATAAATACAACTGATATATCTCGTTCCTTTAATTCTTTTACAATCCTTTGCAAATCAAAAGTAGAACGTGCTAATCGGTCTATCTTGTATACAACCAATTTATCACCTGAACGCAAATATTCTAATGCTTTCTTTAATTCTTCTCGATCACTTTTCGCTCCGCTCTGCTTTTCAGTGAATATTTTTGTACAACCATATGTTTCTAGCTTTTCAATTTGCAATCCTAGCTCTTGCTCTCTTGTACTAACTCGTGCATATCCCACCAATTCCATAAAATCATCCCCCTGATACCGTCTAAAAGTATCAACTTTTAGACAGGTAAGTAAGACATTTATTTTCGTTCGTTGTGTTCGTTTGTTTTGTTAGTTCTTAAATCAAATTGCAACTACATTCTTCGTATTTAATAAGTATAAATTTAGAAAACCCATAAACAAAAAAAGAGTGCTGTGAAGAAACGCACTCATTCAAAGGACTTTACCAATCCTTACGCTTATCACAATCACAGTCACGATCATGATTACGTCTACGACGACATTCATCACAATCACAGTCGCGGTCACGTCTACAACAACGGTCATCACAATCTCTATGTCTGCGTCTGCAGAACATTAAATCATCCCAAAATCTATCACAATCTCGGGAACGTCTGAAATTACAATTACATCCCATAATATAATTACCTCCTCTTAACTCTAGGATTCATCATATTCTATGCTAAAAAACAAAAACAGCTTGTTTACTAGTCTAATTTCTGCATTTTAAAGTAATAATATTATTATTTAATCTTCAAATTGCAAGTCTATTTCATCCCTTAACAACAAACAAGACGCCACCTAGATTACGGCAGCGCCTACGATAATTGCTATTGGTTTAGTCATTGTTCTTCTCAAGTAATCCTAACTTATGTTCAATGTTTAAAAATGAATATCCATGTGCGAAACCTACAATTCGAATACCTGGAGCATATCTATGTTCTAATTCCTCATTATAAGTTTTCTTATAATACGCTAATTTAGAGGTGATATTATCGTTGTCATTAATAATAATTTCATCACTTGGAAATCCATCCATCTCAATTTGAACTGCCACATATTCCGCGCCTTCACTTGCCGCTTCATTAAAACACTGTTCTAATCCTTCTAATGTTAATTCCAGCATTCATCCTCCTATTCAAATGTCCATTTTGTACAAAATAAAGAGCACCTTACGATTGCAGGTGCTCAAATATATGAAGTGGGGCTACCCCATACTCCAATATATGCTTGTCCTTATTAAAAAGTGCAAAATAAAAAGAGTACCCATCATTAGGTACCCTTCAACAAATAAGTATGGCGCTCCAAGTTTCACCTCATATGATAACTCGCCCCACGATTCATCATATGCTTGTCTTATTAGAATGTTCACTGGTTTAATATATAATTTCTATATAACAAAGAAAAAAGCACCCGTTATGGATGCTTTTATTTACTCTGAATATATGATCATTGCAACGTAATAACCTTCTTTCACACGGCCATAAACCATTTTTAATACCTTCACAGGAGTCGGACGCTTGTTTATAAGCGCCACTCCCTCGCGTTGATACATTTTTCATTCGATAGATTGATAAGCTTCTCGAAAGCCATACCGCGGTTTCCTTGTCCCATTTTTATTCAAAGGATTATTTTATTAAGTTTTGATTATCATAGATATTATCCATAATTTCACCAACACTTATATCAATCATTCTTAAATGATCATCGTCATAATTGTTTTTATCATGCATATAAAACCCTGTTTCCTCTTCGTCCCATTTAATGATGTAAAACCACCCACCATACTCTACGATATCGCCTTCATAACTTTCATTACTATATGAATCTGTGAATCCTGTAAATTGACCAACTGTTTCCCATTCAACCAGAACGAACCCTTGACCTACCGCTTCGATATAAGCTAGTTTATCTTCGTAATTTATAACTGCATTACCGTAAAACCATTTTGTATCACCATAATCTTCAATCGGCTTGCCACGAAACTTAATTTCAACTTCTCTCATTTCTTTCTCTCTCTCTTGAATAAAACCGAATATTCTGCCAATAATGTATATGACATTAGATTTTCTCCTTGTTCCCCCTTGGAGATGAGCAGTTAGCTTTTGCTAGCTGCTCTTTTTTATGAATACAAATTAATCACCCAAGCGCATTTCAGAAAAGCTTCATATCATATGGTGATTCCTTTCTTTTAAAAAAATGATCTCGTCACGAGAGCACTTTTATGAAGTGCTCTTTTTGTGTTTCAAATACATACAAATTGAAATTTTTATAAATTGTATACAGTTCCATATGGAACTGTTGAAAAAGAAATACCGTATGGCGTAATCTGATGCATTGGGTAATAATATTCCATAGATGAATAGTATGGTTGTATACCTTGCTGCATTTGCTGCTGTGCTTGTAACGCTTGTTGAACAGCGTGAATTGTGCTTTGTGCTCCGCTATACGTAATACCCGCCGTACCGTACGGACGCATTCTAGCTCGGATATCAAAATATGAATAAAACATTATTATTCAACTCACTTCCATATAAATTATTACAAAGTATGTTATGATTCTTAATTTCAGTGAGTGTTAAAAACTGGTTCACTAGCCTTTATTCAAATAGCGTTTTTGTTCAGCTTCCTGCTTTTAATCCCCACGCCTTGTTAAAATATAATCTCATAAATCTTTCAACTTATTATGATGCAAGTGTCTACACTAAATTGCTGGACAAGCATAAAATAAATTGAGTCTAATAATAAAGGAGGAATAAATATAAAAAAGCGTAACATGCTTACAGTCAAACTCACTTCATTTAATGGGACTTCGCTGACTGGCATCACTACAGAAGGCTTCACGCTGACAGCGAACGTCACGATGAAAACAATTTATCATCAAGTAATTCCAAATCAACACCCCGTTCATCCCCAAAACATCACGATGAAAACAATTTATCATCAAGAAGTTCTCAATCAACATCCCATTCATCCCCTATTCGTGAACTATAGCACAGCCTTCATATCTGGTAGCAGAACTGCTATCTTGAATGCGGTGACTGCACTCGCAAATGCTGGGGTAAGCGCGCAGGTCCGTCTGGAACCCTACAACAATACCGTAGCATCCTTCCGGCCTGTTTCCTCAATAATATAAGTCAGATATCCGTCACAGTTGGATCTTAATTTCCGACCGTGACGGGTACGAAGCTGTTCAGACGAATAGTCCTCGAAATTACAATTGGTACATACCCCTATATTTATCGATATGCCCAGCTCTGCAGAAGTTACGTACACATATCAAGATACAATTAATATTTCAAATGTCGGTTTCAGTTTTTATTCAAATAACTATTTTATTAAAAATCTTTAATGAGCTAATCCTTACAGTTTTGTAATACTAATGTCACTAAAATCAATTTTTTCACTATAACCTCTTTACTATAATTTTCCTTATACACAAACAAGAATTGTTAAGAAATAACTAAGAATTAATTAAGAAACCGTTAAGCCTCAGTTAAAAACTTTTTCACATAATAAAGTTATGGACACACAATAAGGAGCGATTTAAAAATGTCTTTTTCTCAATTAAATATTGATGCTTTTCGAGCTATCAATGATTTAGGGAAGCAATATTCATCCCTAAACTCAACTATGGTATTTTTGGCGGAATATATGGTGTATTTTTTAGGTTTAATTATTATGGCTTATTGGTTTACTCAATCTAGAAAAAACAAAATGATGATTATTCAAGCAATAGTTGCTTTCGTAACTGCTGAAATAATTGGAAAATTAGCAGGGAATTTGCATTTGAATTATCAACCATTTGCAGTATTACCTAATGTTAATAACCTTGTCGATCATGCAGTAGATAATTCATTTCCTAGCGACCATACGATTCTATTTTTTTCAATTTGTTTTTCATTCTGGCTTGTTCGTAAAAAGGCTAGATGGTTATGGCTTGTACTTGCATTCTGCGTAGCTATTTCTCGTATTTGGGTAGGAGTTCATTATCCTTTCGATGTCATAACAGGAGCTTTGATAGGAATTATTTCAGCACTATTTTCATATTGGTTAACACCGAAAATTACATTCATCAAACAATTACTTAATATTTACGAAAAAATAGAACAAAATGTAATACCATCCAAAAACAAGTCGAAAAACTTTTGATTAATCTTACAAAGCTAAAAAGATTACATATATTACTGAGCATTTTTCAATATTGTCTTGATCGAAGAGCGCTCCCTTGGGCGCTCTTTAATTTTAAAATAACGCTTTTGTTATAAATCACTTGCCTATTCATTAACTAAATCAAACAATGTTTTTCTTATTAAACCTTCATACGTTAATCCTTCTTTTTCTGCTTTTAACTCAAGTTTGACTTTTAAATTTATTACCTCTTTCTGCTTCTTGCTTTCTGTAAAACTCCTTAATTGCATCTTCCCAGTACGTGTAATTGCAACTTGTTACGGCCATTACTTTCTTCATCTCCTTTCAATAACAGTCTTAGTTCCTCGCATGACCCTTCGTATAAATCACGGCCATCAGGTAATTTAAATACATGCCTATCAATCGTTCTATTAACCTGTCTTGCTCGCTCATGTTTCCTCCTAGCTACTGCTCTTGCACGTTCCTCACCAGTTAACCAACGATTTAAAGACATTTTTCCCACTCCTAATCTAGCGCCATAATTTCTTTAAGTGATCTGTCAGAAACGTAAATTTTCACGATTTGTATTTTATAGCCATGTTTTCCTTTCGCTACAGCTTCCGCTTCATTACGATTGTTAGCTTCAAACCAATCGATTCTTTGTCTTTGATTCTTATAAAAATCCACTGCGTATGTCGTTATGACGCTAGGCTTCGCTAGGAATTGCTCTGCTGTGCTCTTTGCTTTGTAATCGAAACTTCCTACAACATCCTCTAAATTGTCAGTTCCAATGTTGCCTTTCAATGTATCTTCAATAGTCTGTTTTTCCGTCTTTGTTAAAGCTGAAATGTGCGCTATTTTTGCGTGTATCATTTTTAACTGCTTTTCAGATGCTTTACCGTTATTGTTATTCTGTTGTTTATTTTGCCCTTGTCTGTTATTGCCTTTCTGACTGGCACCATTCCCATCGTCATCGCTTTCTGATGCGATTCCTAACATGGCTGATAAACTATAACGACGTGCATATGTGATTGCTGAACCTGCTCCTTGAGCATTAAATTCTTTCCCTCCGCCTCTCCTTGCCTGATGAGCTGGCAGAATTAAAGGCTCACTTTCGAGAAATTCACCACTTTCATGGATTAACATTGTTGTTATGATGATAGATTCCCGAATATTCCGACAATCGAAAGCTTGTCCATTGTTCATAATTCCGTAACACATATACACGAGTTCCTGTGTTAGACTAAGGTCATTCGAAGAAGTCATTCGTCATTAATAGAATCAACAATTCTTAATACCCCATCCCCTGCCCTAGCTCCCCTGCTAGGGTTTTTGCTATTTAGCTAGAGTTATATATTGGTATTGCTGTTCAACCTTATCTGCGCTGTTATGTACACCTCTAGCTCTTAACTCCTTTATGATCCCCCCTTACTAAAATTAAAATCCTCCTAAGTTAATAATTATTTTAAATTAACTAAAATGTACATCAATAAAAGATATAGCTCTAGTCACTATTGGTTTGCTATGAATAAATGATGTTATGTAAGAAAGTTGGTACAAGTTAATAGATGGCAATAGATAAGATGACTTTAACAGGTAATTCAAGGGTTAATCTTATCTATTATCATCCACATTCGAATATAAAGTATTAGAAATTAAGGTTATGGATAACTGGTATATCTATTCTAGGGAAACCACCCATACCTG